>NZ_JOIY01000006.1 GCF_000720185.1 Streptomyces sp. NRRL S-340
CCCGTTCCCACTTCCCTCCGCCCCCGTCCCCCCGCCCGGGCGATACGCGCGCTAAGGAGCCCGCGATGAGTGACATGATCACCGCGGACCTGGTCGACCTCGACCTGTCCGCCGACACCAAGGAGGCGGCGGCGCGCGCCCTCGCCGAACGCATGGTGGCCCAGGGCCGGGTGACCGACCTGGACGGCTTCCTCGCGGACGTCGCCGCCCGCGAGGCGCAGATGCCGACCGGCCTCGACGGCGGCATCGGCATCCCGCACTGCCGCAGCGCGCACGTCACCGAGCCGACGCTCGCCTTCGGACGCAGCGCCGCCGGGATCGACTTCGGCGCACCGGACGGTCCCGCCGACCTGATCTTCCTGATCGCCGCTCCCGCGGGCGCCGACGACGCCCATCTGACCATCCTGTCCTCGCTGGCCCGGCAGCTGATGAACACCGGGTTCACCGACGCGCTGCGGTCGGCGGGCGACGCGGCGACGGCGGCGGCGCTGATCCGCGGCGACGAGAGCCCGGCGGTCGGCGCCGGGACAGGCGTGAGCGCGCAGAGCCGTACGGCTGCCGAGAGCCGTACCACCGACCCGGAGAACCCGGAGAACCCGGAGAACCCGGAGAACCCGGCGAACCCGGAGAACTCGCAGCAGCCGGAGGTCTCGGAGAAGCCGCAGCACTCCGGGACCCCCGGGACCTCCGGGACCTCCGGGGGCACCAGGGACTCCGTCGCGGCGCCGGCGGCGGCCTCCGCCGGCGCCGCGACGGGCACCTCCGCCAGCCCGTCCGCCCCCGGGGCGGAACCCGCGCCCCTGTCCGCGCCCCCGTTCCGGATCGTCGCCGTCACCTCCTGCCCCACCGGTATCGCGCACACCTACATGGCGGCCGAGTCGCTGGAGAACGCCGGCCGCGAGGCAGGCGTCGAACTGGTCGTCGAGACGCAGGGCTCGGCCGGGTTCACCCGGCTCGACCCGGCCGTGATCGCGGCGGCCGACGGCGTGATCTTCGCCCACGACGTCCCCGTACGGGACAAGCACCGCTTCGCCGGGAAGCCGACCGTCGACGTCGGCGTCAAGGCGGGCATCAACCGGCCCGGCGAGCTGATCGGGGAGGTGCGCGGCAAGGCCGCGCGGGGCGAGGTGAGCGCGGCGGCGGCACCCGGCGGCACGCCCGTCGAGCGGGCCGGTGAGGCGGGGGAGGGCTACGGCACCAAGCTGCGCAAGTGGCTGATGTCCGGTGTCAGTTACATGGTCCCCTTCGTCGCGGCGGGCGGCCTGCTGATCGCTCTCGGCTTCGCGATCGGCGGGTACAGGATCAACAAGGCGCCGTCGGTCATGGACCACTTCGTCTGGACCCAGTCCGACAGCTGGGCGGCACTGCTGTTCCAGATCGGAGGGGTGGCCTTCGCCTTCCTCGTCCCGGTCCTGGCCGGCTACATCGCCTACGGCATGGCCGACCGGCCCGGCCTGGTCCCGGGCTTCGTCGGCGGCTCGATCGCCCTCACGATCAACGCGGGTTTCCTGGGCGGCCTGGCGGCCGGTCTGATCTCGGGCGGCGTGGTGATGGCCGTCCAGAAGGTCCGCATCCCGGCGGCGCTGCGCGGCATCATGCCGGTGGTGGTGATCCCGCTGATCTCCTCGGCGGTCGTCGGGTTCCTGATGTTCGTGGTCATCGGCAAACCCATCGCCACCGCGCAGAAGGGCATGACCGACTGGCTCAACGGCCTCACCGGCAGCAACGCCGTCCTGCTCGGCGCGCTGCTGGGCCTGATGATGTGCTTCGACCTCGGCGGTCCGGTCAACAAGGTCGCCTACACCTTCGCCACCGCCGGGATCGCGGTCTCGGACCCGAGCGACTCCGCGATGAAGATCATGGCGGCGGTGATGGCGGCGGGCATGGTGCCGCCGCTGGCGATGGCCCTGGCCACGACCGTGCGCGGCCGGCTCTTCACGCACACCGAACGCGAGAACGGCAAGGCCGCCTGGGTGCTGGGCGCCTCCTTCATCTCCGAGGGCGCCATCCCGTTCGCGGCGGCCGACCCGCTGCGCGTGATCCCCGCCTCGATGGTCGGCGGCGCGCTCACCGGCGCCCTGTCGATGACCTTCGGCGCCACGCTGCGCGCCCCGCACGGCGGCATCTTCGTCGTCCCGCTGATCGGCAACCCGTTCTTCTACCTGATCGCCGTCGCGGCCGGCGTCTGCGCCACCACCGCGCTGGTGGTGGCCCTGAAGACGCTGGGGGCGTCCCGGCAGGGCGGTGCGGGCGCGGCGGACGGCGACGACGAGGGCGGGCGGACCGCGTCGGCACACGGCAAGCAGCCGGTGGCGGCCTGACCGCACCGACCGCATCCTGCCTGTTTGAGGTGCTGTGAGTAGTTCACGTCACCTGCGAGATACGTCACGGTCCGGGGCCAACGTCCCGGACCGTGGTGTTCACTTGAGACATGCCTGAGCACGTCCCGTTCCTGGTCTGGTTCGGTGTGGTCCTGCCCGCCGTGCTGATCCTCCTGTGCGCCGTCGGCCTCGCCGGTTACCGCTTCGGTCTCCGGTTCGAGATCCGCCGCAGACCGCACCCGGCCGCTCTGCGCGCCCTGCCCGCCCAGCGAGCCTCCGGCCCCCACCGGGAGTACGTCGAACTGACCCCGGCGGAGCGGGACGCCTTCGCCGGCCTGGTACGCCGGCTCAGCGACGGCCGCTGACGGCCGCCGACCGGCCGACCGCGCGGCGACCGGCCGACCGCGTGGCGCCCAGGGCGACCGCGCCGCCGTCGTCCGCGCCGCCCGCCGCCGTCTGCGTCGTGTGGCCCGCCGCCGTCGGCCGGGCCGTGCCGTCCGGCCGCTCAGGAGACCTGGGCCGCCCGCCGCTCCATGGCGTCCCGCGCCGCTTTCTGCGTGGTGTACACCTCGCACATGTGACGGCCGTCGGGCGTCGCCGTGTGCTCCACCTCCCACAGCGAGACCTCCACGCCGTCACGCAGCAGGAAGGCGTGTTCGTACAGCGAGTAGCCGAGGCCGGTACGCCCCGCGCGGCAGGGACGGCCGAAGGCCTGCGTGATCCGGTGTCCGCACGCCGTCTCCAGCAGTGCGGCGGTCTCCTCGCCGGGCCGGTCCGCGTTCTCCGCGCGCCGCAGGAGCCGTCGGGCGTGGTCGGCCGCGTCGCCGGGAGCGTACGCGTGCCGGGCCTCGGGCAGGGCCGAGAGCTGCACCAGCACCGGCTGCTCGAACCGCGGGGAGTCCGGCGGCAGCGGCAGCCGCCCGGTGGCCGTGCCCAGCTCCTCCTCGTCGAGGTACACCTCGTGCTGCGGCTCGCCGCCGGGGGCGGTGTTGTGCACCAGCTCCCAGAGGGTGAGCGCCGATCCGTCGGCGAGCAGCCAGGTGTGCCGGTACGTCTCGCGGTGCAGGCCCGCGCTGTGGTGCGCGGAGTGCAGCGAGCCGTCGTACGCCAGCGCGCAGTCCAGTGCGCGGATCGTCTCGTCGGGCAGCTCGAAGGAGTTCAGCGCGCGACCGAGGAGCCGCGCGAGCTGCTCCTCCGGAGACTCGGGCGACCGGTGTGGTTCGTACGCGGTCGTCTCGTACGGAACGCTCAAGGTTTCTCCCGGCGTTGCTGCATGTCACCTTGTGGGTGCATACCGTAGCCCCTCGGCAGGACATCATGTCCGGGAACCGAGAAAACGTACGGCGGAAAAACGGCCGGGCCGCACGAGGAGTTCCCGTACGGCCCGGCATTTCGTCGAAATCCGCTGCTCAGCGGCCCGTTGGTGCACTCGGCGGCGCCTTGCCGGACCAGCGTCCGGTGGGCCCTGCTGGGCCCGTCACGGGGCGGGAGCGGTCAGGCGGCGCTTCCGGCGGTCCACTCGCTCCACGACATGTTCCAGCCGTTGAGGCCGTTGTCCGGGGCGACCGTCTTGTCGGGGGAGTGCTTCACGATCACGACGTCGCCGATGAGCGAGCTGTCGTAGAACCACTTGGCGGGGGTGTCGCCCTGCGCGCCTCGCGCGTCCCGCAGGCCGACGCAGCCGTGGCTGGTGCCGGAGTTGCCGAAGGGCGGGTTGCCCGGGTTGTACCAGTAGTTGCCGTGGATGAAGGTGCCGGACGTCGTCAGACGCATCGCGTGCGGCACGTCCGGGATGTCGTACTCGCCGCCCAGGCCGACCGTCTGGCTGTTCATGCGGGTCTGGATGAACTTCTCCGAGATCACCATCTGCCCGTTGTAGGTGGTGTGCTCGGGGCTGCCCGTGGAGACCGGGATCGACTTGACGGTCTGTCCGTCGCGGACGACCGTCATGGTCTGCGTGTTGACGTCGACCGTGGAGACCTGGGAGCGGCCGATCGTGAAGTTCACCGTCTTCTTCTGCACGCCGTAGACGCCGTTCGCGCCCTGCACGCCGTCCAGGTCGATCTTCATCGTGACCTTGGAGCCGGCCTTCCAGTAGTCCTGGGGGCGGAAGTCGAGCCGCTGGGCGCCGAACCAGTGGCCGACCACCTGCTGGCCGCTGCTGGAGGTCACCGTGATGTGCGACTGCACGGCCTTCTTGTCGGTGATCACCTTGTCGAAGTTGAACGACACCGGCATGCCGACGCCCACCGTCGTGCCGTTGTCCGGCGTGTACGTCCCGATGAAGCTGTTCTTCGTGGTGACCGTCGTGAAGATGGAGTTCGCGGCGGCGACGCGGCCGCCGTCGTCCTTCGCCGTCGCCGAGATCCGGTACTTCGTCCCGCGGTCCAACTGCTCCTTCGGCTTCCAGGTGGAACCGTCGGACGAGATCGACCCCGGCACGTCCTTGCCCGAACCGGCGACGGTCATCTTCACCTCGGTCAGCTTCCCGTCGCTGACCTTCACGCCGGTCGCGTTGATCGACGCTCCGGTCGAACCGTCCTTGGCCGAGATGTCGATCTTGGCCGTGGACGTCTTGACGGTGTCCTTGCCGCCGCCGCCCTTGCCGTCGTCGTCGGCCTTGGCGTCGCCGCCGCATCCGGTGAGGGTGAGGGTGCCGACCATCAGGGCGGCACAGGCCCCCAGTATGCGCCGCGCTGCTATGTCCGGCGTTGTCACGGGCTGCTCCAGGTCGTGTGAAGTGAGTGGTTGGCTGCAGTGCGTGGATAGAGAGGCGGCCGACCCCTCGCGGGGTTCCCGCTGGTCCGGCCGAAAGACCGTCACGTGACAGAACCGGGACAATCGACGCCCCCATGAGATCTCCGGCCGGCCCGACGGCCCGCCCGGCAGGCGTAGTTGCCCTGTATGTCCCGCACTGTCCCCCCTTGTCGCCGGGCCCGTCTCACCGCGCCCGGATCACTGCCTCCCGTACAACTCCTGATAGGCCGGCCATGTTCCGCCGGGTCCGTCCACCGACTCGGCGGCGCGCACCGCGCGTACGATCGCGCGGGTCACGACGTCCGCTCCGGCGGCGAGCACGTCGTTCAGGGCGAGGGGCCCTCCGCGGACGAGCGAGCCGGACGAACCGGGTGCGGGCGGGGCGGTACGGGGCGAGGCGGGGCCGGGTGAGCCGGGGCCGGGTGAGTGGCGTTCGGGTGAGCCGGGGTCAGGGGCGAGCGGGCGCGCGCCGGTGGCCAGCGCGAACACCGTGTCCCCGTCGTTGAGAAGGTGCACCGGCCGGACGGCGCGTGCGATGCCGTCGTGCGCGGTGCCGGCGAGTTTCTGCGCCTGTGCCTTCGTCAGGTCGGCGTCGGTCGCGACCACCGCGAGCGTCGTGTTCAGCGGGGGCGGAGCACTGCGGGCGACGGCTTCGGCGAGCCGCCGACGCGCCGCCTCGTGCACCCGCGCGTCGGGATACTCCACCCGCCCCTGGAACAACTCGCCGTACAGCACCCCGGTTTCGGGGTCCACGGCCGATCCCGCCGCGTTGGCCACGACGAGCGCCGCCACCGTGACACCCGAGGCGAGCACCGTGCTCGCGCTGCCCACCCCGCCCTTGACCGGCCCCACGGCCGCTCCTGTCCCCGCACCGACGCACCCCTGTGCCACCGGGGAGCCCGGCGCGCTCGCGGCGGCGGCCTCGACCGCGGCACGTCCGGTGGCCGCGTCCGGCCGGGCCCGGAAGTCGCCTCCCCGCCCCAGGTCGAACACACAGGCCGCGGGCACCACCGGCACCACGTGGGAGGGGCCGGGCCCCACCCGCACCCCGCGCCCGCGCTCCTCCAGCCAGGCCATCACCCCCGATGCGGCGTCCAGCCCGTACGCGCTGCCGCCGGTCAGAACGACCGCCTCCACCGTCCGCACCAGATTGCGGGGGTCCAGGGCGTCGGTCTCCTTGGTGCCGGGTCCCCCGCCGCGCACGTCCACGGCGGCGACGGCACCGCCCTCCGGGGCCAGCACGACCGTCGTCCCGGTGAGCCACCCGCCGCCCGTGCGGGTCGCGTGGCCCACCCGCATCCCGGCGACATCCGTCAAAGCGTCCACTGTCATGCGCGTCAGTCTCCCCGGCGCCCGGCCCGGTCGCGGGCGCGAAGCCCCGGGGACCGCCGAGAACGTCAGGCCGCCTGGTGCTCCGCCCGGTCCCCGCCCGGCCCGGCGCCGCCCGGCCCGGCGGTCATCCGCGCGGTCAGGACGACACCGGCCGTCACGGCGAGGGCGGAGACGAGACCTGCCGCGAGCACCGCCCACCGGCCCAGGAAGGTGCAGCAGATCACCAGCAGGGCGGTGGTCGGCAGGACGAGCTGCTGGGCGATGCCCACCTTGAAGTGCCGGGCGTGCAGCGCCCAGACGGTGATCAGGTACAGCGCACTCGGCAGGGTCACGGCGGCGGACGCCTCCAGAGCCGACAGGTGGCTCTTGCCGGCGGCCTGCTCCACCGCCACCTCCAGTCCCGCGCCGATCGCCGCCGCCGAGGCGAAGATCAGGTAGTGGCCGTATCCCCACAGGAACGACTCGTGGTTGGAGCGCAGATGGCCGTGGATCGGCACCACGAAGTAGATCCACCAGGCGGAGAAGACGATCAGCAGGCCGCCCGCCGCGATCGGCAGCAGCTCGCCCAGCGCGAAGTGCTCGTCCGCGGCCGACTTCACCGCGACCGTGGCCGCCGAGACCGTCTCGCCCAGCACGATGATCGTGAACAGTCCGTACCGTTCGGCGATGTGGTGGGGATGCCAGGAGGTGGCGTGCGCCCTCTCCGCGTACACCGGCACCGACAGCTCCGCGAACACCATCACCAGGAACACCCACGGCCTGCCCGGTTCCGGCAGGAGCACCAGGCCCGCCCAGCCGATCTGGCACAGCAGCACGCCGGTCGCGTACCGGACCGCCATGCGGCGCTCCGCGCCCTCGGCGCACCGGGCCGCGCGCAGCCACTGGGAGGCCATCGCCACCCGCATGATCACGTAGCCGAGCCACACCAGGAAGAAGTCGTGCTGGGAGAAGGCGCGGGAGATGCCCGCCGCCAGCACCAGCACACCCGCGATCTGCACCAGGGTGACGACCCGGTAGAGCACGTCGTCGTTGTCGTACGCCGAGGCGAACCACGTGAAGTTCATCCAGGCCCACCAGATGGCGAAGAACGCCATCGCGTAGTTCAGGATGCCCTGCCCGGCATGGCCCTCCGCCACGGCGTGGACCAGCTCGACGCCCGCCTGCGCGATCGCCACGACGAAGCACAGGTCGAAGAAGAGCTCCAGCGGTGAGGAGACCCGGTGGGACTCGTGTCGCCCGCGCGCGGTCAGCGGGCGCAGCGGCCGGGGGATGCGGGCGGGTTCCGGGGAGCCGGATCCCCGAGCGGAAGCGGAACTGGACGTCATGGCACCCAGCACACCAGACGGCCGCCGGAAAATCCCGCGGGAGGCGCGTTCGCCGGGGACCGTACCCTGGAGGCATGAGCACTGCCCCCGAGCCGCGTGACCCGAAGAGCGCGCTGGTCTTCGACGATCCGCTGAACCAGCAGTCCACCGACGACACCGACCGGGGCTGGGGCGAGCGTCCGGACGGCGACGCCACCGCCGACCTCAAGCGCTTCCTCGACGAGAAGCCGCCGCACCACCTGTGATCCCGCGGGCCGCCGCACCGCCTGCGCCACCGGGGGCCGCCGAAGCACCTGGAACCGAGACCCCACCGGCCCGGTCGGCTCCACCGGCCCGGTCGGCTCCGCCGGGGCGGGCCATCCGGCCGGTGCGGTCCATCCCGCCGGTCCGGTCCGCCCGTGACCGCTACACCCGCTCGTGCTCGCCGCCGCGCTGCGCGACCAGTTCGTCGCGGATCTCCTTGAGGACCTGCAGCTCGGTCACCTCGATGGCCGGCGTCCCCTGCACGCTCTCCTTGGCCTTCTTCCGGGCCTCCTGGCGGGCCAGGAACTTGGCCATGGGCAGGACCATCATGAAGTAGACCACCGCCGCGGTGATCACGAACTGCAGGGTGGCGCCGAGCACCGAGCCCCACATGATCTGGATGCCCTGGTCGCCCTTGCAGGTGGAACTCAGGCACGAGCTGTAGTGGTCGAGGTTCTTGGTGCCGATCGCCCCGACGACCGGGTTGATCACGCCCTTCACCACGGAATTGACGATGTTGCTGAAGGCGGCGCCGACGACCACCGCGACTGCCAGATCGACGACGTTCCCGCGCATCAGGAAGGCCTTGAAGCCCTGCCAGACGCTCGGGTCCCTCTTCGTACTCACCTCGGGACTCTCCTCGGGCATGCAGGTTGTACAACAAACAGCTCAGCAACCTATGGCTCACCAGAGGGTCACCGCCAATCGGGCCGTCGCGCCCGCCCCGGCCAGTTGCGCCGCCGTGGAACGCGGCACAGCCAGCGTGACCAGGGCATTGTCCGTGCCGCTTCCGCCGGCGGTCCCCTCGCCGGTGCCCATGACCGAACCCATGTGCCCGGCCGCGCCGGGACCGCCGAGGGGCTCCGGGGCCCTGCTCACCCGTGCTCCGGAGGCCACCACCCGGGCCCGGCCGCCCGCGGCCGGGTCGGGGACGGCGATCACGTCCACCCGGTCGCCGGGGCGCAGCAGCCGGACCGTCGCCGCGTCGGCGACGCGCACGGGCACGGTCACCGTCCGGTCCGTGTCCGCGGCGCGGGCGCCGTGGACGGAGGCGGCCGGGCCGGCCGACGGCCGTGGGTGTCCGCGGGCGGGGGCGCCGCGTGCGGCGTCCGCGTCCGGTGTCAGCCGCGGGCCCGCGGCCACCAGCGCGGCGGCCGTGACCGCCAGAGCGGCCGCCACGGCCCGTCCGCGCTGCCGCAGCAGCCGGCGCAGCCGGTACCGGCCGCCCCGCACGCGCACGGGGGCGAAGTGCGGCACCTCGCACGGCTCCGGGGCTTCCGTGCCGGGCGGGCAGGAGGACGGCCGGCAGGTGGGAAAGCGGTCAGCGGCCGCGAATCGGTCAGCGGTCGCCAGCTGGTCACCGGTCGTCACGTGGTCTTCGGGCGCCGGGCGGCCGACGGCGGGGGACGCAGAGGGGTCCGCTGCCGTAGCGCGGTATGTGGCCGGCGGGCTGTCCGCGGCCGCCGAAAGGGACGACGGGCGGGTCGAGGAGAGAGACGCGGACGAGGACGAGAGGAACGCGGACGAGGGGAACGCGGACGAGGCCGGGAAGGGCGTGGACGAGAGGGACATGGGAGTCACCACCTGCGCTCGGGACACCGGCGTGGAACCGGCTTGCGATGCCACGATGAGGCCTCGCGCCGTGCGCCGCCGCAGCCCGTGCGTTACTCGCTGGTTGTGGACAACTCCCTCACCCGAAGGAGAGGTTCCGCCTGCTTCGGACGGGGGCGGCCGTCCGGAGCAGGGGCGGTGCACACCTTCGCTACGGCAGCGCGAAGCCCGGGTCCATCCCGCCCAGGGCGTTCGCGCACAGGCAGTCGCGCTCCCCGGTCGGCGGCAGCGCGGCCACCGTGTCGAACAGCACCCCGCGCAGCCGTTCCACGTTGGCGGCGAACACCCGCAGCACCTCCTCGTGGGAGACGCCCTCACCGCTCGCCGCGCCCGCGTCGAGATCCGTGACGAGGGTCAGCGAGGTGTAACACAGCTCCAGTTCCCGGGCGAGCGCGGCCTCGGGGTGTCCGGTCATGCCCACCACCGACCAGCCCTGCGCCTGGTGCCACAGCGACTCGGCGCGGGTCGAGAAGCGCGGGCCCTCCACGACGACGAGGGTGCCGCCGTCGACGGCCTCCCAGTTCCGCCCGTGCGCCGCCTTCAGCGCGGCGGCCCGGCCCGCGGGGCAGTAGGGGTCGGCGAGCGAGACGTGCACCACGTTGGGGAGGGTGCCGTCGGGCAGCGGCAGTCCGTCGAAGTACGTCTGCTCCCGGGACTTCGTACGGTCGGCGAACTGGTCCGGCACGAGGAGCGTGCCCGGACCGTACTCCGGGCGCAGACCGCCCACCGCGCACGGGCCGAGCACCTGGCGCACGCCGACGGAGCGCAGCGCCCACAGGTTGGCCCGGTAGTTGATGCGGTGCGGGGGAAGATGGTGGCTGCGGCCGTGGCGGGGCAGGAAAGCGACCCGCCGCCCGGCGATCTCGCCGAGGAAGAGGGAGTCGCTGGGCGCGCCGTACGGCGTGTCGACGCGGACCTCGGTCACCTCGTCCAGGAACGAGTAGAAGCCGGAACCGCCGATGACACCGATCTCTGCGTTCACCATGCACCGCACACTAGCCGCCCGCCCGGAACACCGGCCGCCCGCCCGTGACCTCAGCCGTCGGGGCGCGACCTCGGTAGCCTGCCCGGTACCTCAGCGACCTGTCCGCGACCTCAGCGGCCCCCCGGAACACCGGCCCCCCGGGACACCGGCCGCCCGCCCGGAACACCGGCCGCCAGGGCGAAGACGCGGGAGCCGGCCGCGGCAGTGGGGCGGCGGAGGAGACACCGAAGACCCCGCCGTCCGGTGACGGCAGGGTCCTGGAAGCGGTGCGTCAGGCGGCGGAGCTGCCCGCGGAACTCGTGGACGACGAGGACGCCGACGAACCGGAGCCGGACGACGAGGAACCCGACGAGGACGAGGACGAGGAGTCGGAGGACCCCGAGGACGACGTGGCCGACGACTTCGACGACGACGCGGGGCTGCTGCTCGACGAGGAGCCGCGGCTGTCGTTGCGGTAGAAGCCGGACCCCTTGAAGACAATGCCGACCGCGGAGAACACCTTCTTCAGGCGGCCACCGCAGTTGGGGCACTCGGTGAGTGCGTCGTCGGTGAACTTCTGCACCGCCTCGAGGCCCTCGCCGCACTCGGTGCACTGGTACTGATAGGTGGGCACTGTCTTCCTCCTGGCACTCTCACTCGATGAGTGCTAACGACGATCCATAGTGACGTATTCCTCGGCGTCAGTCCACTGCGACGGGTTCGCGGTGACCGACGCCACGTGCCACCAGGCGGCTGTCGGCCCGCTCGGTGAGCCGCGACCGCAGGGTGACCAGGGTCAGCAGCGCGAGCACCGTACCGGCCATCGGGACCAGGAATCCGGCGCCGCCCCACAGGCGGTCCTCCAGTTGTCCGGCCACGGTGACCGCGGCGGCCTGGCCGAGCGCGACCGCGCCGGTGAGCCAGGTGAACGCCTCGGTCCTGGCGCCTGCCGGGACCAGGCCCTCGACCAGCGTGTAGCCGGTGATCAGCGCGGGCGCGATGCACATGCCGACCAGCAGGCCGAGTGCGGCGAGCAGCAGCACCGAGTGCGCGGTCCACAGCGCGGACGCGGCCAGCGCCAGGGCGGTGTAGCCGACGACCAGGCGGCGCTGCGGGGCCACCTTCCAGGCGATGGCGCCGCAGACGATGCCGGAGAGCATGTTGCCGGCGGCGAAGGTCCCGTACAGGACGCCGTTGAGGCCGGGCTCGCCGATCGACTCCGTGAAGGCGGCCAGCGAGACCTGCATGCCGCCGAAGACGGAGCCGATGCCCAGGAAGGTCACGATCAGCACCCGCACACCGGGGATGCTGAGGGCCGAGGCGTGCCGCACGCGCGCGTGCCCGCCGCCGGAGACGGGCGGCTGGGTGCGCTTCTGCGCGGCGAAGAGCAGACCGCCGACCAGGGTCAGCGCGGACTCCGTGAACAGGCCGGCCGCCGGGGCGAGGGCCGTGCACAGGGCGGTGGCGAGCAGCGGGCCGAAGACGAAGGTCAGCTCGTCGGTGACCGATTCGAAGGCCGCCGCCGTGGTCATCAGCGGTGAGTCCTTGAGCGTCACGCCCCAGCGGGCGCGCACCATGGGCCCGACCTGCGGCACCGAGGCACCGGTCGGCACGGCTGCCACGAACAGTGCCCACAGGGGGGCGTGCGCCAGCGCGAGCGCGGTCAGCGTCAGGCCCGCCGCGGTGTGGACCAGTACACCGGGCAGCAGGACGGCGCGCTGCCCGTAACGGTCGGCGAGGCGTCCGCTGTAGGGCGCGAACAGCGCCATGGAGACGCCGGTGACGGCCGCGGTGGCGCCCGCCGCGCCGTAGGAGCCGGTGGTGTGCTGCACGAGCAGCACGATGGAGATGGTGAGCATCGCGAACGGCTGGCGCGCGGCGAAACCGGGGAGCAGGAACGTCCAGGCACCGCGGGTGCGCAGCAGTTGCCCGTATCCGGGTCGGGAGGTAGCCGTCGAGGTCTTCGCGGGGTCGGTGGTGGTGACCGCGGATCCCACGGCCCGTGCCTTTCTGCCGCCTGGTAGCGCGGGCCCTTGGGTGCGGGCGCGCCGAGAGCTGTCCTCTTGCGCGGACTGCGGTAGATGCCGGCGCCCACTCGGAGCGTCCCGACCGCCATACGGTCGCGCCAGCTCTGCGTCAGGCAGAGTTGGTTCGATCAGGGTGCGCCTTCATCCTACAGGGACGGAAGGCTTGTGCCCCTGTGAAAGCGAGCACCACGGGCGCCCTGCCCTGCGTTCGGCACAGGGGAGGAACCGGGGTGAGGGATCCCCACGGACCCGGCCCCACGACCCCGGCGCACCGCCACCCCGGCGGCCCCAGGAACTCCAGAGCGTCCGGAGCCCCGGGCCCCAGAGTTCTCACGAACCCTGCGGCCCGTGCACCTCCAGGCCCCTCACGACCCCCCGCTCGCCGTGGCGCCGTTCGCGCCCAGCCAGCTCGCCAGCTTGCCGCCCCGGCCGACCGCGCGCAGCCGCCGTTCCGCCGCCTCGCGGACCGGGTCGGTGGCGACCACGAGGAGTTCGTCGCCCCGCCGCAGGACGGTCGTCGGCAGCGGGACAAACGATTTTCCCTCGCGGACGACCAGGGTGACCGCGGATCCGGCGGGCAGCCGCAGCTCGGCCACCTCCACGCCGTGCATCCGCGAGCCCTCCGGGATGGCGACGGACAGCAGGTGGCCGCGCAGCCGCTCCAGGGGCGCCGACTCGATGCCGAGGTCGGCGGCCTCCTGGCCCTGGCCGAGCCGGAGCTTGCGGGCCAGCCAGGGCAGCGTCGGGCCCTGCACCAGGGTGTAGACCACGACGAGCACGAAGACGATGTTGAAGATGCGGCCGCTGGCGTCGACGCCGTTCACCATGGGGATGGTGGCCAGGATGATGGGGACGGCGCCGCGCAGTCCGGCCCAGGACATCAGGGCCTGCTCCGGCCAGGGCACCCGGAACGGCAGCAGGCTCAGCAGCACGCTCAGCGGCCGCGCGACCATGGTCAGGATCAGGCCGATGAGCAGGGCGGGCACGAAGTCGTCGAGCAGTTCGTGCGGCGTGACCAGAAGACCCAGCAGGACGAACATGCCGATCTGGGCGATCCAGCCGAGCCCCTCGGCGAAGCCGCGGGTGGCGGGCCAGTGCGGCAGCTTGGCGTTGCCGAGGACCATGGACGCCAGGTAGACGGCGAGGAAGCCGCTGCCGTGGGTCAGCGCTCCGGCGGCGTAGGCGGTGACCGCGATCGCCATCACGGCGATCGGGTAGAGGCCGGAGGCGGGCAGGGCGACGTGCTTGAGCCCCCAGGAGCCGAGCCAGCCCACCGCGAGACCGATCGCGGCGCCGATGGCCAGCTCCAGAGCTATCTCGCCCACCAGGACGTACCAGTGCTCGACGGGGCCGGCCGTGGAGAAGGCGACGACGAGGATGACGACCGGGGCGTCGTTGAAGCCGGACTCGGCCTCCAGGGTGCCCGTCACGCGCGCGGGCAGGGGGACGCGCCGCAGGACCGAGAAGACGGCCGCCGCGTCCGTCGAGGAGACGACCGCACCGATGATGAGGGCCTGGCGCCACTCCAGCCCGGTCAGGTAGTGGGCGCCGGCGGCCGTGACGCCGACGCTGACCGCGACCCCGACCAGAGCCAGCACGGAGGCGGACGGGAGAACCGGCCGGATCTCCTTCCACTTCGTGCCGAGACCGCCCTCGGCGAGGATCACGACGAGGGCCGCGTATCCGATGACCTGGGTCATCTCGGCGTTGCTGAAGTGGACGTGACCGAGGCCGTCCTGCCCCATGAGGATGCCGATCCCCAGGTAGACGAGCAGGCTGGGGAGCCCGCTGCGCGAGGAGATCCGTACCGCCGCGACCGCGACGAGCAGGACGAGGGAGCAGGCGAGCAGGAGCTGGTTGAGGTGCTGGACAGTCAGTGGCGGTTCCTTCCCCGAGTTCTCCGCGTTCTCCGGTTACTTCGTTACCTTACCTAACTCTTGACGCTTTCTTGACGCTTCCGGCGGCCTGATCGAACGCCCGTGCCTGCCTGGACCCGACTCCGCGTCAAGGGGCACAGGGTCCTGCGCCTATGGTTGCTCCAGCACTCCAGTACCGCCTGCCGCTCGCGTTAGGACAGCAAGGACAGCGATGCCCCCCAACACCACCGCCACAACGGGTGACAAGCCCGGCAAGTCCGGCAGGAAGAAGGGGCGAAAAGCCCGACTGATCGTGCTTGTCCTGGTGCTGGCCATCATCGGAGGCATCGCCTACGGGGCCTACTGGTCCGTCAGCACCGTCCGCGCCTCCTTCCCGCAGACCAAGGGTTCGGTCACGCTCCAGGGCCTGTCGGGTCCCGTCGACGTGAAGCGGGACGGCTACGGCATCCCGCAGGTCTACGCCTCGTCCCCGCAGGACCTCTTCATGGCGCAGGGCTACGTCCAGGCGCAGGACCGGTTCTACGAGATGGACGTGCGCCGGCACATGACCTCCGGGCGCCTGTCGGAGATGTTCGGCAAGGGGCAGGTCCAGAACGACGAGTTCCTGCGCACCCTGGGCTGGGACCGGGTCGCCGAGCAGGAGTACGACAAGAAGCTGTCGGCCACCACCAAGAAGTACCTCCAGGCCTACGCCCAGGGTGTCAACGCCTACCTCAAGGGCCGCGACGCCAAGGACATCTCCCTGGAGTACGCGGCGCTCGGCTTCACCAACGACTACAAGCCCGCTCCGTGGACCCCCGTCGACTCGGTCTCCTGGCTGAAGGCGATGGCCTGGGACCTGCGCGGCAACATGCAGGACGAGATCGACCGCGCCCTGATGACCAGCCGTCTGGGTCCCAAGCAGATCAAGGACCTGTACCCGGACTACCCGTACAGCCGGAACAAGCCGATCGTCACGCGGGGCCAGTACGACGAACTCGCGCAGGCGTTCGAAGGCGGTGCGAGCGGGTCCGGTGGCTCCGGCGCGTCCGGTGGCTCCGGCAGCCCGCTCGGCGGTTCCGGCACCTCGGGGATCAGCGGCAGCGGAACCGGCACAGGGACGGGCACCGGTACAGGGACGGGTGCGGGCACCGGCACCGGCACTGGAACGTCGAGCGGTCTCACCGCCGGTACCACAGCGGGCGGCGGCTCGGACAGTGCCTCCGGCGGGTCGGGCGTGCAGAGCCAGCTCATGGGCCTGCGCGACGTCATGCAGAACCTGCCCACGGCCGTCGGCGTGAACGGCGACGGCATCGGTTCCAACTCCTGGGTCGTGGCCGGGAAGTACACCATCACCGGCAAGCCGCTGCTCGCCAACGACCCGCACCTGGGCGCCGCGCTGCCGTCCGTCTGGTACCAGATGGGCCTGCACTGCCGCGCCGTGTCCGGCAAATGCCCCTACGACGTCACCGGCTACACCTTCGCGGGCATGCCCGGCGTCGTCATCGGCCACAACCAGGACATCGCCTGGGGCATGACCAACTCCGGCGTCGACGTCACCGACCTCTACCTGGAGAAGCTCAGCGGCGACGGCTACCTGCGCGACGACAAGACGGTGCCGTTCCGGACCCGCCAGGAGACCATCAAGGTCGCCGGGGGCGCCTCCAAGACGATCGTCGTGCGCGAGACCGAGAACGGGCCGCTGCTGTCCGACCGCGACGACGAGCTGGTTCAGGTGGGCAAGAAGGCCCAGGTCACCACCGCCGCACCGGACCGCGGTGACGGGTACGCCATCGCCCTGCGGTGGACCGCGCTGGACGCGGGCACCACCATGGACGCCGTCTTCGCCCTCGACAAGGCCAAGGACTGGAGCGACTTCCGCTCGGCCGCCGCGCTGTTCGACGTGCCCTCGCAGAACCTGGTCTACGCCGACACCGGCAACAACATCGGCTACACGCTGCCGGGCCGCATCCCCGAGCGCGCGAAGAACGACGACGGCTCGGTGCCCGCGCCCGGCTGGGACTCGAAGTACGACTGGAAGGGCTACATCAAGCAGGCCGAGCTGCCCTACGAGTACAACCCGAAGCGGGGCTACATCGTCACCGCCAACCAGGCCGTGGTCTCCCCGGACAAGTACCCGTACACGCTCACCACGGACTGGGGGTACGGCACGCGCAGCCAGCGCATCGCCGACCTGATCCAGTCGAAGATCGACGGCGGCGGCAAGATCTCCACCGACGACATGCGCCAGATGCAGATGGACAACAGCAGCGAGATCGCCAAGCTGCTCGTGCCCATGCTGCTGAAGATCGACATCCGCGACAAGGACGTCCGGCAGGCACAGAAGCTGCTGGAGGGCTGGGACTACACCCAGGACGCCGACTCGGCGGCGGCCGCGTACTTCAACGCGGTGTGGCGCAACATCCTCAAGCTGGCCTTCGGCAACAAGCTGCCCAAGGAGCTGCGGGTCAAGGGCCAGTGCCTGTGGGTGGAGCCGACCGGCAACACCGGGCCGGTCGACGAGAACACCAAGGTCCGCGAGTGCGGCGAGCGGTCGGCCGACCAGGCCCAGCCGGACGGCGGCGACCGCTGGTTCGAGGTGGTCCGCACCCTCGTGAACCAGCCGGACAGCGACTGGTGGAAGACGCCGGCCTCCGGCACCCGCCCCAAGGCCGACAACCGCGACCAGCTCTTCGAGCGGGCCCTGATCGACGCCCGCTGGGAGCTGACCTCGAAGCTCGGCAAGGACATCGACACCTGGAACTGGGGCCGGCTGCACCGCCTGTTCCTGAAGAACCAGACCCTGGGCACCGAGGGACCCGGCTTCCTGAAGTACGTCCTCAACCGGGGCCCCTGGAAGCTCAGCGGCGGCGAGGCCGCGGTCAACGCCTCCGGGTGGAACGCCGCCGGCGGCTACGGGGTGGTGTGGGTGCCGTCCATGCGGATGGTGGTCAACCTCGCCGACCTCGACAAGTCGAAGTGGATCAACCTCACCGGCGCCTCCGGGCACGCCTTCAGCGCCCACTACACCGACCAGACGGACAAGTGGGCCAAGGGCGAGCTGCTGCCCTGGTCCTACTCGGCCGGCGCCGTCGGCAAGAGCACGAGCGACACGCTGGTGCTCAAGCCGTGAGCCGCTGACCGGCGGCACGGCACCGCACCGGGCGACGGCCCTCCACGCGCGCGTGGAGGGCCGTCGTCGTACCCGGGCTCTCCTTCGAGGACGGGCGGGGCAGGTCAGGTGAAGCGCCGGACCGCCGACGGCGTGACCACCGCCTGCACCGGCCGGTCGTGCGGTTCGGCCGGGACGTGCCAGACGACCTCGCGGTCGTAGAGCAGGACGACGAGCGCGGGGTGCGCGTCCGCCCGCTCCAGACGCGCCAGGACACGGTCGTAGGAACCGCCGCCGCGCCCCAGCCGCATTCCGCGCGAGTCGGCGGCCAGGCCGGGCAGCAGGACGACGTCGGCGGCCGTCACGGCGTCCGGGCCGAGCCGCCGGCCGACCGGTTCGAACAGCGCCATCCGCCCGCCGCGGCGCACGCGCGCGAGGGAGCCCTCACCGGCGTAGGCACCCCAGTCCAGGTCGTTGTCCGGCAGCAGTACGGGCAGCAGGACCCGTGCACCCCGCGCGCGCAGCGCGTCGAGCAGCGCGAGGGTGCCCGGCTCGGCGCCCACGGAGACGTATGCGGCCACCGTGCGCGCCCCCGCCAGCTCGGGCAGCTCCAGCGCGCGCCGGGCCAGCGCGTCGGCGGCCTCCCGCACGTCGTCCACGGTCAGCCGGTCGCGCGCGGCGAGGACCTCCCGGCGCAGGGTCTGCTTGCCGGGCCCCGCTGTCCGTCCGATGTGACTCAAGGTCGCTCCCGTGCCCTTCCTCGAACAGTAAATGTGCTCATATGCGATCTAATGAACCGGAGGCGCGGAACCCTACAAACGCAGCGGTTAAGGTGGCCGCCATGAGTCACGCGCACCCCAGGATCAGCAAGGCTGTCATTCCCGCGGCAGGCCTCGGCACCCGGTTCCTGCCGGCCACCAAGGCCACTCCCAAGGAGATGCTGCCGGTCGTGGACAAGCCGGCGATCCAGTACGTGGTCGAGGAGGCCGTGTCCGCCGGTCTCGACGACGTCCTCATGGTGACGGGCCGCAACAAGCGCCCGCTGGAGGACCACTTCGACCGCAACTACGAGCTGGAGTCGGCCCTGGAGAAGAAGGGCGACACCGAACGGCTCGCCAAGGTGCAGGAGTCCAGCGACCTGGCGATGATCCACTACGTCCGCCAGGGCGACCCGAAGGGCCTGGGGCACGCGGTGCTCTGCGCGGCCCCGCACGTGGGCGAGGAGCCCTTCGCGGTGCTGCTCGGTGACGACCTGATCGACCCCCGCGACCCGCTGCTGCAGCGGATGATCGAGGTCCAGGCGCAGTACGGCGGCAGCGTCGTCGCCCTGATGGAGGTCGCGCCCGAGCAGATCCACCTCTACGGGTGCGCCGCCGTCGAGGCCACCGGCGACAGCGACGTCGTCCAGGTGACCGGCCTGGTGGAGAAGCCCGAGCCGGCCGACGCCCCGTCCAACTACGCGATCATCGGCCGCTACGTCCTCGACCCGCACATCTTCGAGATACTGCGCAAGACGGAGCCCGGCCGCGGCGGCGAGATCCAGCTCACCGACGCCCTGCAGCGCCTCGCCCAGGAGGAGACCGTCGGCGGCCCGGTGCACGGCGTGGTCTTCAAGGGCCGCCGCTATGACACCGGCGACCGCGGCGACTACCTCCGTGCCATTGTCAGACTCGCGTGCGAACGTGAAGACCTGGGCCCCGACTTCAGGGCCTGGCTTCAGCGGTACGTAGCCGAGGAGATGTAACGACGTTGAGCAGCGCCGCGCACCACAACGCAGACCCGGACCGCCTGTGGTCGGTGGACGAGCACCTGGAGGACGTCCTCACCACCGTCCGCCCGCTCGAACCCATCGAGCTGCAACTGCTCGACGCCCAGGGGTGCGTCCTGGTCGAGGACGTCATGGTGCCGCTGTCGCTGCCCCCGTTCGACAACAGCTCCATGGACGGGTACGCGGTCCGGGTCGCGGACGTCGCCGGCGCGAGCGAGGAGTTCCCGGCAGCCCTGGAGGTCGTCGGGGACGTCGCCGCGGGCGCGGCCGACCCGGTGAGGATCGGCCCCGGCCAGGCCGCCCGGATCATGACCGGCGCCCCGCTGCCGCCCGGCGCCGAGACCGTCGTCCCCGTGGAGTGGACCGACGGCGGGCTCGGTGAGGGACCGGTCAGCGGGATGCGCGCCCGCAGCCTGGCGCCGGAGGGCGCCGCCGGGCAGGTGCGCGTGTACCGGCCCGCGCAGGCACGCGCGCACGTGCGCGCGCGGGGCAGCGACGTGCAGGCGGGCGAGTGCGCCCTGAAGGCCGGTACGGTCCTCGGGCCGCCGCAGATCGGGCTGCTCGCCGCGATCGGCCGCGGCACGGTACGGGTGCGCCCGCGCCCGCGCGTGGTGGTGCTCTCCACCGGCAGTGAACTCGTCCAGCCCGGCGAGCAGCTGGCGGGCGGCCAGATCCACGACTCCAACAGCTTCGCGCTGACCGCCGCGGCCCGGGACGCCGGCGCCATCGGCTACCGGGTGGGCGCCGTCGCCGACGACGCCGACACCCTGCGCTCCACCATCGAGGACCAGCTCGTCCGCGCCGACCTGATGGTCACCACCGGCGGGGTGAGCGTCGGCGCGTACGACGTGGTCAAGGAGGCTCTGTCGCACGTCGGGGACGAGGACGAGCCGGGCGGCGGGGTGGAGTTCCGCAAGCTGGCCATGCAGCCCGGCAAGCCCCAGGGCTTCGGCACCGTCGGCCCCGACCACGTCCCGCTGCTGGCGCTGCCCGGCAACCCGGTCTCCTCCTACGTCTCCTTCGAGCTGTTCGTCCGCCCGGCGATCCGCACCCTCATGGGCCTGGCGGACGTGCACCGGCCGACGGCGCGCGCGAAGCTGGCGGCGGACAAGGCGCTGACGTCGCCGCGCGGCCGCAGGCAGTTCCTGCGCGGTACGTACGCCGACGGCGAGGTGACCCCCGTCGGCGGCACCGGTTCGCACCTGATCGCGGCGCTCGCGCAGGCCGACGCCCTGATCGTCGTCCCCGAGGACACCGAGTCCGTCGAGCCCGGCACCGAGGTCGAGGTGGTCCTGCTCGGCTGACCGCCCCCGGTTGGCGGTAGCGTGTCGCGCACAGCAGGCCCGCGCGCCGCACCGCGCCGGGCCCGGACCGGGAGCGCCACAGAGCATGACCACACCTTCCCGGGGGGAGACCCCCGGACCCGTGCAGGACCGAGTGCAGGACGCGCAGCACCCGCGGCACCCGCAGGACAGCGCGCAGGACCGGCTGACCCACATCGACGACGCGGGCGCCGCCCGGATGGTCGACGTGTCCGGCAAGGACGTGACCGCGCGCACCGCCCGCGCCAGTGGCCGCGTCCTCGTCTCGCCCCGCGTGGTGGAACTGCTGCGCGGCGGGGGAGTGCCCAAGGGCGACGCCCTCGCCACCGCGCGGATCGCCGGGATCATGGGTGCCAAGCGCACCCCGGACCTCGTCCCGCTGTGCCACCCGTTGTCGGTGTCGGGTGTGAAACTGGACCTGTCGGTCGCGGACGACGCCGTGGAGATCACGGCCACCGTGAAGACGACGGACCGCACGGGCGTGGAGATGGAGGCGCTCACCGCGGTCTCCGTCGCCGCGCTCACCGTGATCGACATGGTCAAGGCTGTCGACAAGGGGGCGGTCATCACGGACGTCAGGATCGAGGAGAAGACGGGCGGCAAGTCCGGCGACTGGAGCCGGGCATGACCTCCGAGGCGCCGGCCGGCGGCGCCCCGTCCGCGCCCTACCGCGCGCTCGTGGTCACCGCCTCCAACCGGGCCGCCGCCGGGGTCTACGAGGACAGGGGCGGCCCGCTGATCGCCGACGGCCTGGAGCGGTTCGGTTTCGCCGTCGACGGGCCGCGGGTCGTCCCCGACGGCGACCCGGTCCGGGCCGCGCTGCGCGCCGCCGTCGAGGCCGGGTACGACGTCGTGGTCACCACCGGCGGCACCGGCATCTCGCCCACCGACCGCACCCCCGAGGCGACCCGCGAGGTGATCGACCACGAGGTGCCCGGCATCGCGGAGGCCATCCGGGCGTACGGCCGGGAGAAGGTGCCGACCGCGGTGCTCTCGCGGGGACTGGCCGGAGTGGCCGGCCGCACGCTGATCGTCAACCTGCCGGGCTCCACCGGCGGGGTGAAGGACGGACTGGCCGTCCTGGAGCCCCTGTTGACGCACGCCGTTGACCAACTGCGCGGCGGTGACCATCCCAGAGCAGCGGCAGACCCCGGGGGTGCGAGCTGAACACCGCCTCCTGGCCCGTGGTGCTCGCGGAGGGCGATGTCGTCCTGCGGCCGATAAAGCTGCGCGACCAGCGGCTCTGGCGCGAGGTGAACCGGCGCAACCGGAACTGGCTCAGGCCCTGGGAGGCGACCATCCCGCCGCCCACGCCCAGCGGCCCGGTCACCCACCGGCCGACCTACCGCCAGATGGTGCGGCACCTGCGCGCGGAGGCCAGGGCGGGCCGGATGCTGCCGTTCGTCATCGAGTACCAGGGGCGGCTGGTGGGGCAGTTGACGGTGGCCGGGATCACCTGGGGTTCGATGTGCTCGGGGCACGTCGGCTACTGGGTGGACGAGGCGGTGGCGGGCCGCGGGGTGATGCCGACGGCCGTGGCGCTCGTCGCGGACCACTGTTTCCGCACCGTGGGCCTGCACCGCCTGGAGGTCTGCATTCGCCCCGAGAACGGGCCGAGCCGCCGGGTCGTGGAGAAACTCGGATTCCGCGAGGAGGGGCTGCGGCCGCGATATCTGCACATCGACGGGGCCTGGCGGGACCACCTGGTCTTCGCGCTGACCGCGGAAGAGGTGCCCGACGGGCTGCTGAGCCGCTGGCGGCGCACCCGCGCCGACCGCACCCCCAGGGGAAACCCGGCCTGACCCTCCTCCTGCCCGGTCCCCGCCCCGCCTCTCGGCCCAGTGCCCTGCCCCCTGCGGGCCCTCGCCGCAGCGCCCCGGCGCCCGCCGTCGCCTCGTTCCGTGGCACCCGGGCGAGCGGAGCAGAGGTAATTGAATAAGTGTTCGAATTTATTCAGGAACTGATCGGACTTGGACCGGCTCGGGCCGGGGAATTCCCCGGCTTGATGATCCGCTGATCGCATCGGTCGCAAAAAAAGTTCGAAATATCAGCCAGATCGTGCGACACACCGGCCCAATTGGCCGATGGCCTCACGTGAACCCCTCTACCGTGTGAGGCGTGAGCAGCAGCGGCCTCATCTACGCAGTCATCGTCGGGGCCTGGGCCGCCTACTTGGTGCCGATGTGGCTCCGTAGGCAGGACGAGCTGAACGAGGCCCGTCCGACGGAACGCTTCAGCACCGCCATCCGGCTGCTGTCCGGACGGGCGGGCATGGAACGCCGTTACGCCAGGGACCTCCGGGCGCGCTCCGCCGACGAGGGGGAGTCCAGCGCCGTGGAACCGGACGCCGTCACCGATTCGGTGGACGTCCGGTCCTTCGCCCTGCCCCCGGACCGTGCGGAGGTTCCCGCGCCCGGAGCCGAGGCCGGGCGGACCCCCCGCCCCGCGGCGTCGCCGGCGTCCCCGGCGCGGACCACGGCACCGGTGGCGCAGTCCGCGCCGGAACCCGGCCCCGAGCCGGAGGCCGCCCGGACCGACGAGGCCGTCCCCGCGCGGGGACGGATCCCCGCGGCCCGGCGCGCGCCCGGCGCGGAGGCGGCGGCAGCACGCGCACGGCGCTCGAAGGTGCTCGCGCGCCGCAGGCGCACCACCGTCGTGCTCTTCCTCGCCTTCACCCTGGGCGCGATCGTCGCCGCCGTCGGCGGGCTCGCCTTCCTGTGGGTGCCCGCCGTGCCCGCCGTGCTGCTCAGCGCGTACATCGGCTACCTGCGCACCCAGGAGCGGCGCCGCTTCGCCTACCAGATGGACCGCCGCCGCGCCGAGGCCGCGGCGCAGCGGCTGCGGGAGAGCCGCCGCCAGCCGCGCCGGCGCGCGGCCCTGGGCGGGGCCGGGGCGGCGGACACGGAGGAGCCCGACGCGGGCCCCGAGCCGGAGACGGACCCCGGCCTGTCGGCGCTCGCCGCGGACCGGCGCGCCCTGGTGGAGCAGACGGACCACGCGGAGTGGCTGGACCAGCAGCAGCGTGAGCGCCGGCGGCGCCCCGGCCGCGGGGACAGCTGGGACCCGGTACCCGTGCCGCTGCCGACGTACGTGACCGCGCCGGTCGCCCCGCGGGCCACCTCCGACGTGGACCTGGGCGCCCCGGACACCTGGAGTTCGGCGCGTTCGTCCGCCGCCGTGCCCGAGCAGGAGGCCGCCCCCGCGGCCGAGGAGCCGCAGGCTCCCGCGGCGGACGCGGAGGACCGTCCCGCCGCCGACGGCCGCAGCGACGCCCGCCGCGCCGCCTCGGCCCGCCGGTCCCGCGAGCGGGGCCGTACTCCGCTCTTCGACCAGTACGAGGACGGCGACCGGCCGCGCGCGGCCAACGAGTAACCCGCGAGCCGGGCTCCGGCACGGCGTGACGCCCTCTCAGACGCCGTGCGGGACCGCCGCCGCTGACCAGCCCGGGAACGGATTTCCAACCACCCGGATGAGGATGCTAGAGTTTCACTCGTTGCAAGGGCCTGTGGCGCAGTCCGGTAGCGCACCTCGTTCGCATCGAGGGGGCCAGGGGTTCAAATCCCCTCAGGTCCACGCAGCACGAGATCCCGATCAGACGGTCACCGTCGGATCGGGATCTCGTCGTTTCCAGGGTCGGCCCTTCATCCGGTGAGCCGCTGATCCGTCGCTCCGGAGACTCAGGGAGCCGTAGATCCGGAGAGCCCTTCAGAGCGTGGCGGGAGGGAAGCGGAGCGGCTCCCTCCCGCCGGGCGTCCCGCCGTCACCGCAGGGGCTTGGCGTAGCACAGGCTCGACTCGTACTCCCGGTAGTAGCCGAACTTGGCGCACGGCTCGTAGCCGCTGGAGGTGTACAGGGCGATGGCCTCCGGCTGCTGGTCGCCGGTCTCCAGGACCATGCGGACGCGGCCGGCGGCGCGGGCGTCGTCCTCCAGGGCGGCGAGGATGCGGCGGGCCAGGCCCCGGCCGCGCATCGGCTCGATGACGAACATCCGCTTCAGTTCGGCGTCGCCGTCCTCGTTGCCCTCCTCGTTCTTGTCCTGGCTGCGCCAGCCGCCCGTGGCGACGGGGGTGCCGTCCTCGTCGTAGGCGATGAGGTACACCCCGTTCGGCGGCCGGAAGTCGGCCGGGTCGAGGTGGGTGGCGTCGCCGCCGTCGCCGTAGCGCACGTGGTACTCGGCCTGGACCTCGTCGTTGAGCTTGACGGCGTCGGGGTGGTCGAAGGCGACCGGACGAATAAGCATGTTATGTACCGTATATCAATGCAGTGAGAACGGAGAGGCTGGACCGGGTCTCTTACGGGACCCCGTCCAGTGTGCCGGTAAAGTGCCCGGGTGCTCACTGTGACCTCCGCCAACGTCAACGGACTGCGTGCCGCCGCCAGGAAGGGCTTCGTCGAGTGGCTCGCCGGGACCGGCGCCGATGTGCTGTGCCTCCAGGAGGTGCGCGCCGAGCCGCAGCAGCTGCCCGAGCACGTGCGCACGCCGGACGGCTGGCACGCCGTGCACGCGCCAGCCGCCGCCAAGGGCCGCGCCGGTGTCTCCCTCTACACCCGCCGGGAGCCGGACCGGGTCCGCGTCGGCTTCGGGTCGGCGGAGTTCGACGGCAGCGGACGGTACGTCGAGGCCGACCTGCCGGGCGTGACGGTCGCCTCCCTCTACCTGCCCTCCGGAGAGGTGGGCACCGAGCGGCAGGACGAGAAGCTCCGCTTCATGGGCGAGTTCCACGCCTATCTGAAGGAGCTGCGCGAGCGCGCCGCCGCGGACGGGCGCGAGGTCCTGGTCTGCGGCGACTGGAACATCGCCCACCGGCAGGCCGACCTGAAGAACTGGCGCGCCAACCAGAAGAACTCCGGCTTCCTGCCCGAGGAGCGGGAGTGGCTGAGCTGGGTCCTGGACGCGGCGGACGGCGGGTACGTCGACGTCGTGCGCGCCCTGCACCCGGACGCCGAGGGGCCGTACAGCTGGTGGTCCTACCGGGGGCGGGCCTTCGACAACGACTCGGGCTGGCGCATCGACTACCACGTGGCCACGCCCGGGCTCGCGGGCCGGGCCGTCAAGGGTTTCGTGGAGCGCGCGGCCACGCACGCCGAGCGCTGGTCGGACCACGCGCCCGTGACGGTCGTGTACGACCTCTAGGGCGCGTTTCGAAAGTCCCGCCTGCCCCGCGGCGCCTGGCGCGCGCGCTCGCCGCGTTGTCGGGATCGTCCACGTATGCCCGGTACGAGGACGACCCTCCGCCTTGCGATCACACGCACCAGGCGCCGCGGGGCCCGCCCTCCGGGCGGACGGCGCCACTTTCGAAACACGCCCCAGAGCGGTCCGGCCGGCAGGTCTGCCCGGCCGCGGCGGCCGGCCGGGTCTACGGCTTCTTGCGCAGCCGCCGGTCCAGTGCCATCGACAGCTCCGCGTCCACCACGCTCCTGGCCAGCGGGCGCAGCCGCTGGAGGTCCTCCTCGGAGGCGTGGCGGGTGATCAGGTCGGTGAACAGGCCGGCCAGTGCCTCGGCGTGTCGGCGGACGCGGTGGCCGGCGTCCAGCACCTCGGCGAGCGGGATGCCCTCGCGGACCAGTGCGGCGGAGACGTCCAGCAGCCGGCGGCTGATGTGGACGATCTCGTCGCCGTCGGTGCCGAGGTAGCCCAGCTCCATGGCGGCGGCCAGGTTCTCGGCGGTGACCTCGCCCGCGAAGCGGTCGGCGAGTTCCTCCGGGGTGAGGCGGACCGGGACCTCCTCGGTGGGGGCGCCCAGGCCCAGCAGGTCGCCCACGTCGCGGCCGTGGTCGAAGGCCTCGGCGAGTTCGGCGATGCCGCTGAGCGTGTGGCCGCGTTCGAGGAGGGCCGAGATGGTGCGCAGGCGGGAGAGGTGGTGGTCGTCGTACCAGGCGATCCGGCCCTCGCGGCGGGGCGGCGGTATCAGCTTGCGCTCGCGGTAGAAGCGCAGGGTGCGCACGGTGATGCCGGCCAGCCGGGCCAGCTCCTCCATGCGGTACTCGCGCGGGCCGCCGCCCTGTCCGTCCTGCCGTCCAGCGTCTTCTGCCACACCGGAAGCCTATGTTGTACCGCCGGTAACTTTCGTGGGCCGACCCCTACCGATCGGTACGTCTCTCCTCTACCCTCCCGATTGTGCCAGTGTTCACTGGCGGTATTGCTGGCGAGACATGGAGGGGCGCTCAATGGCCGACTACGAGCACGTGCGGGTGGCGGTGATCGGGTCCGGGTTCGGCGGACTGGGCGCCGCGGTGCGACTGCGCCGGGAGGGGATCACCGACTTCGTCGTGCTGGAGCGCGCCGACAGCGTCGGCGGCACCTGGCGGGACAACAGCTACCCGGGGTGCGCCTGCGACGTGCCCTCCCACCTCTACTCCTTCTCCTTCGCCCCGAACCCGCTGTGGCCGCGCACCTTCTCCGGCCAGCGGCACATCCGCGCCTACCTGGAGCACGTCGCCGACACCTTCGGCCTGCGCCCGCACCTGCGCTTCGGCTCCGAGGTCAAGAAGGCGGCCTGGAACACCGAGCGGCTGTGCTGGGACATCGAGACCAGCAGCGGGAACCTCTCCGCCGACGTCGTGGTCTCCGCGACCGGCCCGCTGTCCGACCCCAAGATCCCCGACATCCCGGGCCTGGACGGCTTCCCCGGCAAGGTCTTCCACTCCGCCCGCTGGGACCACGACTACGACCTGGCGGGCAAGCGGGTCGCCATGATCGGCACCGGCGCCTCGGCCATCCAGATCGTGCCCGCCATCCAGCCCGAGGTGGCCCGTCTCACCCTCTTCCAGCGCACGCCGCCCTGGGTGATGCCCCGCGTCGACCGCGCCATCAGCGGCCTGGAGCGCTCCGTGCACCGGGCGGTGCCGGTCACCACCCGGCTGCGCCGCGGACTGCTGTGGGGCATCCGCGAACTCCAGGTGCAGGCCTTCACCAAACGGCCCGACGAGCTCGGCTTCGTCGAGCAGATCGCCAAGCGCAACATGGCCCGCTCCATCAAGGACCCGGCGCTGCGCGCCAGGCTCACCCCTGACTACCGCATCGGCTGCAAGCGGATCCTGCTGTCCAGCACCTATTACCCGGCGCTCGCGCAGGACAACGTGGACGTGGTGGCCGGCGGCCTCAGCGAGATCCGCGGCGCCACCCTGGTCGCCGCCGACGGCACCGAGGCCGAGGCCGACGCGATCATCTTCGGCACCGGCTTCCACGTCACGGACATGCCGATCGCCGAGCGCGTCGTCGGGGCGGACGGCCGCACCCTGGCCGAGACCTGGAAGGACGGCATGGCCGCGCTGCGCGGCGCCACCGCCGCAGGCTTCCCGAACTGGATGACGATCATCGGCCCCAACACCGGCCTCGGCAACTCCTCGATGATCCTCATGATCGAGTCCCAGCTGAACTACATGGCCGACTACCTGCGCCAGCTCCACGTCCTCGGCGGCAGGGCCGCCCTGGACGCCCGGCAGAGCGCCGTGGACTCCTGGAACCGCACGGTGCAGGAGCGCATGAAGCGCACCGTGTGGAACACCGGCGGGTGCACCAGCTGGTACCTGGACGCCCATGGCCGCAACACCACGGTCTGGCCGGGCACGACCACCGAGTTCCGGCGCGCCACGCGGCGCGTGGACCTCGCGGAGTACGAGGTCGTCCGGCAGCCCCGGCCCGCGGCCGCCCCCGCGGCTGCCGCCCCCCGGCCCGCGGAGGTGGACGCGTGAGCCGTCCCGCGCGCGCCCCCTTCGGTCCCTACGCCCCGCCCGTCCCCGACCGTGAACTCACCGTCGTCTCCGCCGACGGCGCCCGGCTGCACGTCGAGGTGCACGGGGCCGAGGGCGCCCCCGCGGTCGTCCTCGCCCACGGCTGGACCTGCTCCACCGCCTTCTGGGCCGCCCAGATCCGCGAACTCGCCGCCGCTCACCGGGTCGTCACCTACGACCAGCGCGGCCACGGACGCAGCCCGGCGAGCCCGGTGTGCACCACGCGGGCGCTCGCCGACGATCTGGAGGCCGTGCTCGCCGCCACCCTCGCACCCGGGGAGAAGGCCGTGGTCGCGGGCCACTCCATGGGCGGGATGACGGTCATGGCGGCGGCCGGCCGGCCCGGATTCCGGGAGCACGCCGCGGCCGTCGTGCTGTGCAGCACCGGCAGTTCACGGCTGGTCGAGGAGGCGACCGTCGTCCCGATCCGGCCGGGCCGGCTGCGCACCCGGCTGACCCGGGGGATCCTCGGCTCCCGGGCCCCGCTCGGCCCCGTCACACCGCTCGCCCTGCGGATCCTCAAGTACGGGACGCTCGGCCCCGGTTCGGCGGCCCACGTGACGCAGGCGTGCGCGCGGATCGTGCACGCCTGCCCGGCCCGGGTGCGCCACGCCTGGTCGCGGATCTTCGACGGGCTCGATCTCGGGGACGGCGTACGGCAGTTGAGGGTGCCGGCCGCGGTCGTCGTGGGCACGGCCGACCGGCTGACGCCGCCGGTGCACGCGCGGGCGCTGGCCGCCGCGCTGCCGCGGTGCGCGGGCCTGACCGAACTGCCCGGCATCGGGCACATGACCCCCATGGAAGCGCCCGAGCAGGTCACCGCGACGATCCGGGACCTCGTGGACGCGCACCTGCGCGCACGCGGGCACGACAACGACGACGACAACGAGGCCGCACGGATCGGAGAGGGCGCATGAGCAAGGTCAGCCTGGAGGGACAGGTCGCGGTCGTCACGGGCGCCGCACGGGGCGTCGGTGAACTGCTCGCCCGCAAGCTGTCCGCACGCGGCGCGAAGGTCGCGCTCGTCGGACTGGAACCGGACGCGCTCAAGCAGGTCGCGGAGCGGCTGCACGGCGAGAGCGCCCACTGGTACGCCGACGTCACCGACCACGAGGCGATGGCCCGGGTCGCGGCCGAGGTGAAGGAACGGTTCGGCCGGGTCGACATCGCGGTCGCCAACGCCGGTGTGGCGACCGGCGGACCGTTCGCCGACTCCGACCCGGAGTCCTGGCGCCGCGTGATCGAGGTCAACCTCGTCGGATCGGCGGTCACCGGGCGGGCGTTCCTGCCCGCGCTGACCGAAAGCCGGGGGTATCTGCTCCAGATCGCCTCGCTGGCCGCGATCACCCCGGCGCCGATGATGACGGCGTACTGCGCCTCCAAGTCCGGTGTGGAGGCGTACGCGCACAGCCTGCGCGCCGAAGTCGGCCACCGGGGCGTGCGCGTGGGCGTGGCGTACCTGTCGTGGACCGACACCGACATGGTGCGCGGCGCCGACCAGGACGACGTCATGCGGGAGTTGAGGCAGCGGCTGCCGTGGCCGTCGAACAAGACGTATCCGCTGGGCCCGGCCGTGGACCGGATCGTGGACGGCATCGAGCGCCGCTCCAGCCACGTGTACGGGCAGTGGTGGCTGCGCGGGATGCAGGGGGTGCGCGGGTATCTGCCCGGGGTCATCGGGACCGTGGGGCAGCGGGAGATGCGGCGGTTCGCCGACCGGCTCACAGGCATGCGGACGGGGCTGGTCGGGGCGGGCGGAGCGGCCGACGAACAGCACCGGACGACCTCGGTCACACGCCGTCACTGATCGACATGCACAGGGTCACCGCCCGTGTGAATCTGGTCGAGGCCGATCCCCTCACCCACTTGGGGATCCCCCTCACACGGGAGTGAAACAGCATGGGTATGAAGGACAAGTTCCAGGACCAGCCCGAGCAGTGGAAGCAGCAGGGCAAGGAGCGCATGCAGGAGGGCCGCGAGAAGGCCGGCCAGCGTGCGGGCCAGCAGCGTGAGCAGGGCCGCCAGGGCGGTGAGCGTGGGCGTCAGGGCATCGAGGACGCGCACGACGAGATGGAGGACCGTCTCAACGAGGACTACGACCGGTAGCCGACGGGCCACCGGAAGCCGTTGCTGAGACGTGGGGTGCCCCGTGTGCCGGGGCACCCCACGTCGACGACCGGACGGCCCCGCGGGTACGTCAGCCGGGGCGCGGGGGCAGCTTCGGACGGCCCAGGTCGGGGACGTCGCCGTAGTCGGGCGGGGTCGCGGCCGGGTGGGAGTCCAGGAGCCGCAGGGCCAGTTCGATGGCGTCGTCCATCCCGACGTGCCGGCCCTCGGCCCAGTCCAGCGGGGTGCGCAGGGCCTCGACGTCGGGAGTGACGCCGTGGTTCTCCACGGACCAGCCGTACGCGTCGAACCAGGCCGCGTTCATCGGCACCGTGATGACCGTGCCGTCGCCGAGGCGGTGCCTGCCGGTCATGCCGACCACGCCGCCCCAGGTGCGCTGGCCCACCACCGGTCCGAGTCCGAGCAGTTTGAAGGCGGCGGTGATCATGTCGCCGTCGGAGGAGGTCGCCTCGTCGGCGAGGGCCACGATGGGGCCCCGCGGCGCGTTGGAGGTGTACGACACCGGCTCGGCGTCCCGCGTCAGGTCCCAGCCCAGGATGGTCCGGGTCAGCTTCTCGATGACCAGTTCGCTGATGTTGCCGCCCGCGTTGCCGCGCACGTCGACGATGAGCGCGGGCCGGGACATCTCCATGCGCACGTCCCGGTTGAACTGCGCCCAGCCGGAGCCGCCCAGGTCCGGGATGTGCAGGTAGCCGCACTTGCCGTCGCTCAACTCGCGGGTCACGGCGCGGCGTTTGGCCACCCAGTCCTGGTAGCGCAGCGGCCGGTCGTCGATCAGCGGGACGAGCGCGACCCGGCGCGCGGGGCCCGTGCCCTGCGCGGGCGCGAAGGTCAGCTCCACGGTCGTGCCGCCGGACCCGGCCAGCAGCGGGTAGGGCCCGGTCACCGGGTCGACCGGGCGGCCGTCCACGTGGGTCAGCACGGAGCCCTCGCGGATGCCGGTGCCGGCCAGCGGCGAGCGGGCGCGCGAGTCGGAGGAGTCGCCGGGCAGGATCCGCCGGACCACCCAGCCGGCGTCGCGGCGCACCAGGTCGGCGCCGAGCAGCCCCTGCCAGCGCTGGTAGTGCGCGGGGCCCTCGTTGCGGCGGGCGGCGGCGACGTAGGCGTGGGAGGTGCCCAGCTCGCCGAGGACCTCGCGCAGCAGGTCGGCGAACTCGTCGGGGGAGGCGACCCGTTCGACCAGCGGGCGGTACTGGGCGAGGACACCGTCCCAGTCGATGCCGCACATCCGCGGCTCCCAGAAGTAGGCGCGGATCAGCCGCCCCGCCTCCTCGTACGCCTGGCGCCACTCCGCGCCCGGGTCGACGACGTGCATGATCCGGCGTACGTCGATCCAGGTGGTGGTGTCGCTGTCGCCCAGCTCGGTGGAGGGGACGGCGCGCAGGTCGCCCTCGTCGACCACGACGAGCCGGGTGCCGTCGCCGCTGACCGCGAACCAGTCGAGGTGGCCGACGAGTTCGGACTTCTTCGCCTTGCTGATGGTGAAGTACTCCAGGGTGGGCCTGCCCGTCATGTCGTCCGGGTTGGCGAACGTCTCCCCGAGCGCGCCGGAGATCGGCCAGCGCAGCCAGACCAGGCCGCCGCCGGCGACCGGGGCGAGCGCCGAGTACTTGGAGGCGATGACCGGGAACGGCGTGACCCGGTTCTCCAGGCCCGCCACCTCCACCGTGACGGCGCCGGGCTCGCCGCCCTCCTCGTCCTCCACGGGGTCCAGGCCGCCCGCGGCCGGCCGGCCCTCGGGGTTGAGCGCGAAGGGGGAGGGGGTCGCGGAGGAGAGCGGGACCAGATAGGGCTTGCAGCCCAGCGGGAAGGACAGGTCGCCGGTGTGCACGTCGTACACCGGGTCGAAGCCGCGCCAGGACAGGAACGCCAGGTAGCGGCCGTCCCGGGTGAAGACCGGGTTCTCGTCCTCGAAACGGCCGTTGGTGACGTCGACGACCAGCCGGTCCTTGATCCGGGCCATCTTGATCTGCCGCAGCGTCCGGCCGATCCCGGGATGGGACCAGGTCAGCCAGGCGCCGTCCGGCGAGAAGGCCAGGTCGCGCACGGGTCCGTTGGCGGACCGCACGAGTTCGGTGACCGGCCCGGCCACGGCGGCGGGGCCGCCGGTGCCCGCGGACGCCCCTGCGGCCCCGGCGGCGCTCCCGGCCCCAGGAGTCCCGGCCCCAGGGGTCCCGCCGTCCGCCGTCCCGGCTGTTGGGGTCCCGGCCTCCGCGGGCCCGCCGTCCGCCGTCCCGGCCGCCTGGGGCCCGGCCTCCGGGGTTCCGCCCTCCGCGGGTCCGGCGTCCCGGGTGGTTTCTCCCGGGGTTCCCCCGTCCGCCGTCCCGGCCGCCTGGGGCCCGGCCTCCGGGGTTCCGGCCTCCGCGGTTCCGGCGTCCCGCGTGGTTTCTCCCGGGGTTCCCCCGGTGGCCGGTTCGGTCTGCTCCGCCGTCGTCGCGGGCGCCGCCTCCTGCGGTCCGTCCTCCTCCCGGACGTCGAGCAGCAGCAGCCGGCCGTCGTGCGAGGCCAGGGCGAGCCGTTCGCCCTCCGGGTCGGAGACCATCTCCAGCACCCGGCCCAGTTCGCCGGTGGCGAGCCGGCGGGGCGGGCGGGCGCCGGAGGCGCGGGGCAGGTGGGCGATCTCCACGGCGTCGGCGCCGTCGGCGTCGGTGACGTAGGCGATCCGGCCGCTCTCGCCGAGCATCTCCGGGAGCCGCACGCGGACCCCGGGGGTGTCGGTGAGGGTGCGCGCGGGGCCGTCGCGGTGGGTGAGCCAGTACAGCGAGCCGCGCACGACGACCGCGCTGGCCCGCCCGGTCTCGTCGACCGAGAGGCCGTCCAGGTTCTGGGCGGCGGGCACCGGGTAGCGGCGGCGGCCCGCGCGCGGCCCGCTGAGCCGGACGTCGAGCCGGTGCGGGACCGAGTCCGGGGACAGGTCGTCCACCATCCACAGGTCGCCCGCGCACTGGTACACCACCCGGGCGCCGTCGCTGGAGGCGTGGCGGGCGTAGAAGGCGTCGTGGTCAGTGTGCCGGCGCAGGCCGGAGCCGTCGTACGCACAGGAGTACAGGTTGCCCACGCCCTCGTGGTCGGAGAGGAAGGCGATGCGGTCGCCGACGAACATGGGGCAGGCCAGGTGGCCGCCGATGTCGGGGAGCAGCCGCTGCCCGTGCAGCCAGAGCCTGCCCGTGGCACCGCCCCGGTAGCGCTTCCAGGAGGCGGGTTCGTGCGGCGGGGTGCCGGTCAGCAGCAGGCTCCTGCGCTCGCCGTCGATCTCACGGGCCTGGAGGTCGGAGACCGGGCCCCAGGGCAGTTTGCGGCCCGGGGAGCCGTCGGTGGCGACCTTGTAGGCCCAGGTGAAGTAGGAGAACGGTTCGCCGTGCGAGGTGACGGCGAGGATCTCGCTGTGTCCGTCCTCCTCGGGCGGGGACCAGCCGCACACCTGCGTGTCGGAGCTGCCCCAGTACGTCAGCTGGCGGCCCGGTCCGCCGTCCACCGGGACGAGGTGGATCTCCGGCGCGAGGCTGCGCCAGCTGGTGCAGGCGATGTGGCGGCCGTCGGGGGAGAAGCGCGGGTGGCCGGTCTTGGTGCGGTCCACGGTGAGCCGCCAGGCCCGGCCCGCTCCGTCGAGCGGCGCGAGCCAGAGGTCGTCCTCGGCCACGAAGCACAGCAGATCGCCGCTGAGGTGCGGCAGGCGCAGATAGCTCACCTCCTCAATGCTTCGCCCGGGGACCGGCCGCAGCAACCGGAGCACCCGGGAGCCCTGGACGAAAGCGCTTATGCGGACCCGACAGGAGTGACCGAGCGCACGTACGAAACCGTTTCGTTTCGATGAGAGGGTGCGCTACATTCGTGTCGTACGAGAACGACGGCGGGACCGCGGGACAGCGGGACCGCGTCGTGCGGATCGGGAGGCGGACGGGATGACCGAGGCGGCCAAGGGCGCGGCGGCAGCCGCTCCGCCGGAACCGGTGCCTGCACCGGGGCGCCGCAGCCGGATCACGCCCGAACGCGAGGCCGAGCTGTACGCGGCCGTGCTCGACCTGCTCCGCGAGGTCGGTTACGACGCCCTCACCATGGACGCCGTGGCCGCCCGCACCCGCTCCAGCAAGGCCACGCTCTACCGCCAGTGGGGCGGCAAGGCCGAACTGGTCGTCCGGGCCGTCCGGCACGGCAAACCCGGGAAACTGGAGGGCACCGACACCGGATCGCTCCGCGGCGACCTGCACGAACTGATGAGCCGTGAGGACGACTGCACCATGGAGCAGAACTCCGCGCTGATGCGCGGCCTGGCCATGGCGGTGCACTCCAACCCCGACCTCAGACAGGCCTTCCGGGAACAGCTCGTCGAACCGGAGATGGCCGAGTTCCGCAAGCTGGTGCAGCGCGCCGTGGACCGGGGCGAGGTCCGCCCGGACTGCCCGGCGCTCGACTTCGTCGTGCACATGCTGGCCGGTGGCTTCGTCGTCCGGGCACTGATCGAGAACCAGCCGCCGACCCAGGCCTTCCTGCGTTCGTACATCGACGCCGTGGTGCTCCCCGCCCTCGGCGCGCCCACCACCTCCTGACACCCCCTCCCCGCGCCCGCCTCCCCGGCGGGCCCGCTGTCCCCGGCAAGCCCACCCTCTGACGTCACCGCTCACGTCGTCGGGCTGATGACCCCTGCCCTGATCCACCCCACGACCTGACCGGGAGTACGCCCACGTGGCCACGTTCCTGTACAAACTAGGACGCCTCGCCTTCAGGCGACGGCACTTCGTCGCGCTGATATGGGTGGCGCTGCTGACACTCGCCGGTGTCGGCGCCGCCTCCGCGCCCCCCGCGGGCAACACCTCCTTCTCCATTCCGGGCACCGAGGCCCAGAAGGCCTTCGACCTGCTGGAACAGCGCTTCCCCGGCGCGAGCGCCGACGGGGCGACCGCGCGGGTGGTCTTCAAGGCACCCGGCGGGCAGAAGATGACGGAGGCCGGGAACAAGGCGACCGTCGAGAAGACCGTCAAGGAGCTGTCCGACGGCTCCGAGGTCGCCTCCGTCGCCGACCCCTACACCGGCCACGCCGTCAGCAAGGACGGCACCGTCGCCTACACCTCGGTGAAGTACAAGGTCTCCGGCATGGAGCTGGAGGACTCCTCGCGCACCGCCCTGGAGGACGCGGCGCAGCACGCGCGGGACGCCGGGCTGACCGTGGAGATCGGCGGTGACGCGCTCAACGCAGCTCCCGAGACCGGTGCCACCGAGGTCATCGGCATCGCCATCGCCGCCGTCGTCCTCGTCATCACCTTCGGCTCGCTGCTGGCCGCCGGCCTGCCACTGCTGACCGCGATCATCGGCGTCGGCATCGGGGTCTCCACCGTCACCGCGCTCGCCGGCGCCCTCGACCTGGGCACCACCACCTCCACCCTGGCCTCGATGATCGGCCTCGCCGTCGGCATCGACTACGCGCTGTTCATCGTCTCCCGCTACCGGGGCGAACTGGCCGAGGGCCACTCGCGTGAGGAGGCGGCGGGCCGGGCCACCGGCACCGCGGGCTCCGCGGTGGTCTTCGCCGGACTCACCGTCGTGATCGCCCTGGTCGGCCTGTCCGTCGTCAACATCCCGATGCTGACGAAGATGGGCGTCGCCGCGGCCGGCACGGTCGTCATCGCCGTCCTCATCGCCCTGACGATGATCCCCGCGCTGCTCGGCTACGCCGGCCGCAGGGTGAAGCCGGCCGGGGAGAAGAGCAGGCTGCTGGGCGGCGGGCGGGCCGCGAAGAAGCCGGCCCGGGCGAACATGGGCACCCGCTGGGCGAGCTTCGTGGTCCGCCGTCCCGTCGCCGTGCTGCTGCTCGGCGTGGTCGGCCTCGGCGCCGCCGCCGTACCGGCCGCCTCCCTCGAACTGGGCCTCCCGGACGACGGCTCCCAGCCCGTCTCCACCACCCAGCGCCGCGCCTACGACCTCCTCTCGGAGGGCTTCGGCCCCGGCTTCAACGGCCCGCTGATGGTCGTCGTCGACGCCAAGGGCAGCCACGACGCGAAGGCCGCCTTCAGCCAGGTGACCGACGAGATCAAGGGCCTCGATGACGTCGTGACGGTCACCCCGGCCCAGCCCAACAAGGCCGGTGACACCGCGACCATCACCGTCGTCCCGAACTCCAAGCCGTCCTCCACCACCACCGAGGACCTGGTGCACGCCATCCGCGACGCGGGCAGCGGCATCAAGGCCAAGACGGACGCCGAGGTGCTGGTCACCGGCTCCACGGCGATGAACATCGACGTCTCGCAGAAGCTGAACGACGCCCTGTTCCCCTACCTGGCGCTGGTCGTCGGCCTGGCCTTCCTGCTGCTGATCGTGGTGTTCCGCTCGGTCCTGGTCCCGCTGAAGGCGGCGCTCGGCTTCCTGCTGTCGGTGATGGCGGCGCTCGGCGCGGTCGTCGCGGTCTTCCAGTGGGGGTGGCTGTCCGGCCTGATGGGCGTGGAGGAGACCGGCCCGGTCATGTCGATGATGCCGATCTTCATGGTGGGCGTCGTCTTCGGCCTCGCGATGGACTACGAGGTGTTCCTGGTGACCCGGATGCGCGAGGCGTACGTCCACGGCGAGAAGCCGAGCCAGGCCGTCGTCACCGGCTTCCGGCACGGCGCACGGGTCGTCACCGCCGCCGCGGTCATCATGATCGCCGTCTTCTCCGGGTTCATCGGCTCCAGCGAATCGATGATCAAGATGATCGGTTTCGGGCTGGCGATCGCGGTGTTCTTCGACGCGTTCATCGTGCGCATGGCCATCGTGCCGGCCGTCCTCGCCCTGCTGGGCCGCAGGGCCTGGTGGCTGCCGAGGTGGCTGGACCGCGCCCTGCCCAACGTCGACGTGGAGGGCGAGGGCCTGCGCGCCCACGACTCCCGGCGCACGGACCCGGACGAGGAGCGGGAACCCGCCCTGGCCTGACCGGGCGGCTCCCGGCCGGGAGCCGCCCGCCGGCCGGCCGGTGAGGGTCCCGCGGGGACGGCGCACCCTCACCGGTCTTCCGGCCCTGTCACCAGGACGGCCGAGAGCGGGGGAAATCCCGGTGAGCGGGCGCGGGCCATGTCGTAGCGTGCTCGTCATGACGACGACAGCCGGCCCCGGCGGTGCCGGGCGACCGGCCGCCCACCCCCGCTTCGCCGAGGCCCTGCGTCAACTGGGGCTCGGCGAGCTGGTGACCGGGATCCGCCGGTTCCCCGACGCCACCCGGACCGCCGCCGAGGCGGCCGCCGCCGTCGGCTGCGAGCTGAGCCAGATCTGCAAGTCGCTGGTCTTCCAGGCCCGGGAGTCCCCCCTCCCCGGGCCCGGCCGGGAGCCGGGGGCGGGCGCCCCGGTGCTCGTGCTGGTGGACGGGGCCTCCAGGGTCGACGTGGAGCGGGTCCGGCAGGAACTGGGCGCGGACAAGGTCACCCGCGCGAAGGCCGACGTCGTACGGGAGACCACCGGGTACGCCATCGGCGGGGTCCCGCCCTTCGGGCACCGCACGCGGACCAGGGTCCTGGCCGACCGTTCGCTGCTGGAGCACGACGTCGTCCGGGCCGCCGCCGGCACCCCGCACACCGTCTTCCCGATGGAGCCCGGCGCGCTGGTGACGCGGGCCGGGGCCGTCCTCGTGGACGTGCGCGAGCGCGCTTCGTGACCCCGCTGGTCACCGCGGCCGTCCTGCTCGCCGCCGTCACCCACGCCTGCTGGAACGCGCTCGCCCACCGCATCCCCGACAAGCTCGTCGGCTTCACCCTGATCTCCGGCGGCGGGCTGCTCATCGGCGCCGCGCTCGCGCCGTTCACCGCCGTACCGGCGGCGGCCGCCTGGCCGTACCTCGGCGCGTCGGCGGCCCTGCACATCGTCTACTACGCGCTGCTGATGACGTCCTTCCGGCTCGGTGACTTCGGACAGGCCTACCCCATCGCGCGGGGCACGGCACCGCTCGTCGTCACGGTCCTGGCCGCCGTCTTCGCCCACGAGGTGCCGAACCTCTGGGGGAGCGCGGGCATCGCGCTGTCCTGCGCGGGCCTGACCGGCGTCGCGCTGTGGGGGCTGCGCGGGCGCCGCCCGGACTGGACGGCGGTCGGCGCCGCGCTGGCGACCGGCCTGTCCATCGCCGCGTACACGGTCGTCGACGGCCTGGGCGTCCGGGCCTCCGGGTCCTCCCTCGGCTACATCGCCTGGCTCATGATGATCCAGGGCGTGGTGATCCCGGCGTACGCCGTCACCCGCCGGCGCCGCCGGACCGCCGCCCTGCTGCGCCCCCACGCCGCCCTCGGCCTGCTCGGCGCCGCCCTGTCCGTCACGGCGTACGGCCTGGTCCTGTGGGCGCAGACCCGTGCCGACCTGGCACCCGTCTCGGCGCTGCGCGAGTCCTCCATCCTGGTCGGCGCGGCCATCGGCGCCGTCTTCTTCAAGGAGCGCTTCGGCGCGCCGCGGATCGCCGCGGCCGGTCTGCTGGTCGTCGGCATCGGCCTGATGCTGCACGCCGGTTAGGCCTTCGCCCCCGCCAGGAGTGGTGCTGCACGCCGGTTAGGCCTTCGCCCCCGCCAGGAGTGGTGCTGCACGCCGGTCGGGAAGGGAGCACCCTGGAAGGAGGTGTTCGTGGAGGTGATGGTCATGATGAAGACGGCCGTGGGATGGCACGTGGAGCTGGAGTTCGAGGAGGACGGCCAGCACACGCGGGCGGTGGCGATGGTCCGTCTGCCCGACGGCAGCGAGGTCCGGGCGCACGGCCGGGCCAGCCGGCACCGCACCGACTCCGACCAGCCGCGCGTGGGCGAGGAGATCGCCGGCGCCCGCGCCCTCAACGAGCTCGCCATGGAACTGCTCACCAAGGCGCACGAAGAGATCGACAGCGCGTCGGGTCGTACGTCCTCGCCCATCCACGTCTGACGGGGGCGGGCCGGGTGCGGGACTGCCGGGCGGCCGGGCGCGGGGCGGTCAGGCCGGGCGCGCCGTCGCCGTGCGCACCGCCCGTACCAGCGCCTGGGCCCGGGGGTCCGCCGTCACGCTCGTACGGAAGCCGTTGGTGACGTAGCCGAAGGCGATGCCCGAGTCCGGGTCGGCGAAGCCGAGGGCGCCGCCGCGGCCCGGGTGACCGAAGGAGCCGGGGCCGAGCAGCGGGGACGCGCTGCCGTGCAGCATGTACCCGAGGCCGAACCGGGTGCCCACGACCAGCACCCGGTCGGGGCCCGCCGACCGTTCGGCGCGGGCCAGTTCGGTCGTCTCCGGTGCGAACAGGCGCCTGCCGCCGTCCACCTCGCCGATCAGCGCCGCGTAGAAGCGGGCCAGGCCGTCGGCGGTGGCGATGCCGTTGGAGGCGGGCAGGAGCGCCGCGCGGAAGGCGTCGCCGTTCTCGTCGGGCAGCGGGGTGATCGCCGCGAAGGCGCGGCGGGTCAGCGACCTGGGATCGGCGTACGCCTCGGCCACCGCCGGCTTGGGCCGCAGCCGCGGACCGCCCGCGGACTCGGGCGCCTCGACCGGTCCGACCCGGCCCACGCGTCCGGCCTCGTGCCCGGGCAGCCCGACCCACAGCCGCGCCCCCGCCGGTGCGGCGATCTCGCGCGCTATCCACGCGCCGATCGGCTCGCCCGTCACCCGCCGCACCAGCTCGCCGGTCAGCCAGCTGTACGTCTGCGCGTGGTAGCCGTGGTCCGTGCCCGGCTCCCACACCGGCGCCTGGGCCGCCACCGCACGGGCGCCGAGCGCCGGATCGGCGGCCTCGGCGGGCGTGAGCGGGCGGTCCAGGACCGGTACGCCCGCCCGGTGGGCGAGCAGGTGCCACACCAGCGTGCGCTCCTTGCCCGCCGCCTTGAACTCGGGCCAGTACGCCCCGACCGGCGCGTCCAGGTCCAGCTCCCCGCGCTGGTGCAGCAGCAGGAGCACGGCCGCGGCGATGCCCTTGGTGGCCGAGCGCACGACCTGCGCGGTGCCCTGCTCCCAGGGAGCTGGGGGCTCGCCCGCACCGGGCGCGGCGTCGACGTCCCGGGTCCCGGCCCACAGGTCGACGACCTTGTGCCCGTCCCGGTACACCGCGAGGGCCGCGCCCCGCTCGCCGCGCGCGGTGAAGTTCTCGGCGAAGGCCCGCCTGACCGGCTCGAAGCCCTCGGCCACCGCGCCGCTCACGTCCACGCCCACGTCCGCACTCCCGTCACTCATCACTCGTATCCGCCGACCGCCTGCGACAGTGAGTGCAACACGGGCGCTACGCCTGCGATTCCTCGGGGTCAGGCGTCCGTCGTCACCGAGCGCGGGTCGAATCCGAAGGGGAGTTCCAGGCGGTGGGCGCGCATCAGCGCCTCGTCGCGGAGCAGGGTGCCGGTCGCGTCGTCCGCCGCGATCACCCCGTCGCTGAGGACCAGCGCGCGCGGGCACAGTTCGAGGGCGTACGGCAGGTCGTGCGTGACCATGAGGACGGTGACGTCCAACGAGCGCAGCACGTCGGCCAGTTCACGGCGGGAGGCCGGGTCGAGGTTGGAGGACGGCTCGTCCAGGACCAGGATCTCCGGTTCCATGGCGAGCACCGTCGCCACGGCGACCCGGCGGCGCTGGCCGAAGGAGAGGTGGTGCGGGGGGCGGTCGGCGAAACCGGCCATGCCGACCCGTTCCAGGGCCGTGCGCACCCGCTGCTCCAGCGCGGGCCCCTTCAGGCCGGCCGCCGCCGGACCGAACGCCACGTCCTCGCGCACGGTCGGCATGAACAACTGGTCGTCCGGGTCCTGGAAGACGATCCCGACCTTCTGCCGGATCTCGGCCATGTGCTTCTTGCCGACGGGCAGCCCGGCCACCTTCACCGAGCCGGCGCCGCCGCCCAGGATGCCGTTGAGGTGCAGCACGAGCGTGGTCTTGCCGGCGCCGTTCGGGCCGAGCAGTGCCACCCGCTCCCCGCGCGCGATCGAGAAGTCCACGCCGAACAGGGCCTGGTGTCCGTCGGGGTAGGCGAAGGCGAGGCCGCAGACCTCGAGGGAGGGCGCGGCCGGGGAAGCCGGGGAGTTCACAGTCACGGCGTCCATCTCACACCATCCATCCCAGCAGGCAGACGACGAGTGCCGCCGCGGGCAGGGCCAGCGCGGACGACCACTGGGCCCGGGAGGCGGTCACCTCGTCGATGACCGGCATGGAGCCGGTGTAGCCGCGGCTCACCATGGCCAGGTGGACGCGCTCGCCGCGCTCGTAGGAGCGGATGAACAGGGCGCCCGCGGACTTGGCGAGCACGCCCCAGTGCCGCACGCCGCGCGCCTCGAAGCCGCGGGAGGCGCGGGCGATGCGCATGCGCCGCATCTCGTCGGTGATCACGTCGCCGTAGCGGATCATGAAGGAGGCGATCTGCACCAGCAGCGGCGGGAGCTTGAGGCGTTGCAGGCCCAGCAGCAGTTCCCGCAGCTCCGTCGTGCTCGCCAGCAGGACGGACGCGGCGACGCCGAGGGTGCCCTTGGCGAGCACGTTCCAGGCGCCCCACAGGCCGTTCACGCTCAGCGAGAGCCCGAGGACGTGCACCCGCTCGCCCTCGGCCACGAACGGCATCAGCACCGCGAACGCGACGAACGGGACCTCGATCAGCAGCCGGCCGAGCAGGAAACCGGCGGGCACGCGGGCCACGGCGGCGGTGGCGCCGAGCAGCACGGCGTACAGGGCGAACGCCCACAGGGCCTCGCGCGGGGTCGACACCACGACGACCACGAACGCGAAGGCGGCGGCGAGCTTGGTGTGCGGCGGCAGCGCGTGCACCGGCGAGTTCCCCGGCCGGTAGAGCCGGTGGGCGTGTCCGGCGCCCATCAGGCCGCGGCCCGCGAGGAGGGCTCGGCGTCCGACGTACGGCGCCTGCGGACGACCCAGAAGACGCCGCTGCCGACGGCGACGGTGACGCCGACGCCGATCACGCCCGCGAGGCCGCCGGACAGCCGGGCGTCCGAGACGTCCTTGACGCCGTAGTCGGCGAGCGGGGAGTCCGCGGAGGCGTGCGGCTCCTCCTTCTTGTCGATGCCCTTGTCGTGGGCGACCTTCTCCAGGCCGTCGGGGCTGGCGGAGGCGTAGAAGCTGACGAACCCGGCGAGGACCAGCGAGGTGACCAGGCCGGTGATCCACAGCTTGCGGTGGGACCCCGCGGCGGCGGGGGCCGGGACCGGCGCGGCGGCCGGGGCGTCGACCAGTTCGCCGTTCACCCGCAGCTTCAGGCGCTGCTCCAGTCCGCGCGCCCCGTACACCAGGTCCGGGCGTACGGCGATGACGGCGCCGACGGTGAGCGCGGTGATCGCGGCCTCGCCGATGCCGATGAGGACGTGCACGCCGATCATCGCGGTGGCGACCTTGCCGATCGCCACGTCGGTGGTGCCGCCCACGGCGTAGATCAGGGTGAAGGCGACGGCGGCGGCCGGGACCGAGACCAGCGCGGCCACGAAGGAGGCGACGGTGACGGTGCGGCGCCGGCGCGGCAGCACCTTCACCAGGCCGCGGAAGACGGCGTACGCCACGACCGTGGTGACGATCGCCATGTCGGTGATGTTGACGCCGAGCGCGGTCAGCCCGCCGTCCGCGAAGAGGATGCCCTGCATGAGCAGGACGACCGAGACGCACAGGACCCCCGTGAAGGGGCCCACGAGGATCGCCGCGAGCGCTCCGCCGAGCAGGTGGCCGCTGGTGCCGGCCGCGACCGGGAAGTTGAGCATCTGCACCGCGAAGATGAACGCGGCGACCAGGCCCGCCAGCGGCGCGGTCCGCTCGTCGAGTTCCCGGCGGGCGCCCCGCAGGCTGACCGCGACGGCACCGGCGGCGATCACCCCCGTGACGGCGGAGGTGGGGGCGTTGATGAATCCGTCAGGCACATGCACCGTTCGATGATAGTGGCCTGTTGCGAACCTCTTGCAAGAGCGAGGGGCTGTGCATCTGCGGCCGGGGGGCGGCGCATCGGACGAAAAAGGAATAAATCGATATATATGGGACATTGGTAAGGGAACCGAAAAGTGCCTCCTGGTGAGGTCACTGAGTGTGAGGGGTCGTCCGATGGCTGTGGTCGAACAGTACGCGCGAGCCCGTATCGTCACCGAGGACGACGAGTCCGAGGAGCACTGCGCCGTCCCGGTCCTCCTGCGCTACGACCCGCGGGACGACCCGCGCGCGGTCCGGATCGCACTGCCCGGCGCGCATGAGTGGACGTTCCCCCGGTCGCTGCTCGAACAGGGGCTGCGCGCGCCGACGGGCACCGGTGAGGTGCGGGTGTGGCCGTGCGGCCGGGTGCAGGCCGTGGTCGAGTTCCACTCGGCGCGCGGCGTCTCGGTGGTGCAGTTCGAGACGAAGACGCTGTTCAGGTTCCTGCGGCGGACCTACAGCGCGGCGGCGACGGAGATGGTCCACCGGTAGGGTCCGCGGCCGTCGCGGCGGTCAGCCGCCCTTCTTCAGCAGGGCCGCCACGATCGGGCCCGCGGTGTCGCCGCCGTGGCCGCCCGCCTGCACGACGCCCGCCGCCGCGAGATCACCGCGGTAGGCGGTGAACCAGCCGTTCGGCTTCTTCTGCCCGTCGACCTCGGCGGAGCCCGTCTTCGCGCCGTAGTCCGGGCCGAGCCCGGCCATGGCCTGGGCGGCGGTGCCCGAGGAGGCCGTGTACGCCATCAGCTCCCGCAGCTGGGCCAGCGTGGACGCGGACAGCGTGCGCGAGGCCGTGGCCCGCTTGCGGTGGTCGGTGTCCGGGGAGACCAGGTACGGCTGGCGGAAGGTGCCCGAGCGGACCGTCGCGGCCACCGACGCCATGTTCAGCGGGTTCATCCGGACCCCGCCCTGGCCGATGAGCGAGGCCGCCTTCTGGGCGGCCGACTGCACCGGCACCGCGCCGTCGAAGGACGGCACCCCGATCGCCCAGTCGTCCCGCGCCAGGCCGAACACGTCCTGGGCCTGCCGGGTCAGGTCGTCGTCCTTCAGCTTGCCCGCCTGGCTGATGAAGGCGGTGTTGCAGGAGCGGGCGAAACTCGCCTTGAACGTGCCGCCCTTGATCTCGAAGTCGTCGTCGTTGTGGAACTTCCAGCCGCCGTAGGTGAACGTCTTGGGGCACGGGTGTTCCTTGTCCGCGGACGCCAGCCCCTTGTCGATCAGCAGTGAAGCGGTGATGACCTTCATCGTGGAGCCGGGTGCCAGGGAGCCCTGCAGGGCGGTGTCGAAGCCGTGGCCGCTGTTGGCCACGGCGAGGATCTCCCCGGTGGAGGGGCGCACCACCACGACGGAGGCGCGGTCGCGCCGGGACACCTCCCGCTCGGCGGCCGACTGGAGCGACGGGCTCAGCGTCGTGCGCACCGTGCCCGGGGTGCCCTCGCTCAGTTCGGCGAGGGTCTTGTCCGAGAGCCCGGCCTTCTTCGACGCCTTGCCGCGCACCACCCGCAGCTCGACGCCCGCCCTGCCGCCGGCCGTCCTGCCGTACTTCTCGCGCAGCCCGTCCAGGACCGAGCCCAGCGACGGGTAGGCCGCGGTGGTGATCGCGCCGCCGTCCCGGTCGAGAGCCTTGACCGGCGGGGTGCCCGACTCGCCGGTGACCAGGGTGTCGCCGTCCTTCAGGTCGGGGTGGACGACCGCCGCGTGCCAGTCGACGACCGGGGCGCCGTCGGCCGCGCGGCGCACGACGGTCAGCGCGCTGTCGTACCTCAGCGGCTTGCTCACGCCCTTGTACGCGACCGTCGCCTTCACGGAGAAGGGGACCTTGCCGCCGCTCGGGGTGCCCTGGGTGAGCGTGACGTTCTCCAGGTGCGCGTCCTTGGCGTAGCCGGCCAGCAGCGCACCGGCCGCCGCGGCGTCGCTGGTGGCGGCCGCGGCCCGGGACGGCCTGCCCTGCTGCCAGGCCGTCAGGAACCGTCCCGCGGTGGTCTGCGTCTCCAGGGCCGTCACCGGGCCGGTCTTCACCTTCTTGTGCGCGCCGGCCGCGGTCCGGCCCTCGGCCTCGGCACCGCCGCCGGACAGCGTGTAGGCGCCGACCGCGACACCGCCCACGACCACGGCGATCACCCCGCCGACCACGGCGGGACCCGTCCTCCGTCGCTCGGCGACGCGCCTTCTCTTGCCCACTGCCGTCCGTCCTCCGCGATTCCGGGCCCCCGGAGCCCCCGCTGCCGTCGTCCTCGTCCGCACCGGCGTCCCGCGCGGTCCCGCGCGGCCCTTGTGCCGCGCGGACGCGACGACGCCCACCACCCTAGGGTCACGCCCCCGGGGGACGGCCGCCGCGAGCCGTCCGTAGCCAACCTGCGACAAACGGCGCGACGGCGCACGCCCGGCGGGGCCGGGTGGCTCAAGGGCGGGCGCGGCGGCGGACACGCGCCGGGGCACGCCGGGCGGCACGCCGGCACTCGCGCCGTCGGGAGCGTGCACGCCCCCCTGCGGCTCGCGGCGCGGCACCCGCGGGCGCGGGCCTCCGCCGGGGCGCCGGGCGCGGGCCTCCGCCGGGGCGCCGGACGCGGAGGCTCCCCACGCCCCGGCCCGCAGCGCGCGGGCTCTGCACACCCCGGCCCGCAGGCGCGCGGCGGCACGGGGCGCTCGTCGTCGGGAGCGTGCGCGCCCCCCTCGGCTTGCGACGCGGCATCCACGGGCGCGGCCCTCCGCCGGCCCGCCATGCGCCAAGGCCCCACATCTCGGCTCCTCGTGCCGCGCCCCCGGGCCGCACCCGTCCTCACGGCTCCCGCGCCCGGCCCACCGCGTGCCTGCCCGCGCGGCGTGCTCAGCCGGCCGCGCGCAGTACCGCCGCCACGATCGGGCCGGCCGCGTCGCCGCCGTGGCCGCCCTCCTGGGTCATGGCCGCCGCCGCCACGTCGTTGCGGTACCCGGTGAACCAGCTGTTCGACTTGGCCTGCCCGTCCACCTCGGCGGAGCCGGTCTTCGCGCCGATGCTGCCGCTCAGCCCGGACATGGCGGCGGCCGCGGTGCCGGTCGTGGCGGTGCGGTGCATCATCTGCCGCAACTGGGCGACGGTGCCCGCCGGCAGGCCCTTGGCCGTCGCCAGGGTGCGGTCGTCGAGGCCGGCCGGGACCAGGACGGGCTGCCGGAAGCCGCCCGTCATCGCGGTCGCCGTCACCGAGGCCATGTTCAGCGGGCTCATCTGCACCTGGCCCTGGCCGATCAGGTTGGCGGCGGTGTCCGGGCCGCCGGAGGCGGGGACCGAGCCGTCGAAGGACGGGATGCCGGTCTTCCAGTTGTCCCGGCCCAGCCCGAACCGGTCCTGGGCCTCCTTGGTGAGGGAGTCCGTCTTGACCTCGTCGGCGTACTTCACGAACGCCGTGTTGCACGAGCGCGCGAAACTCTCGGAGAGGGTGGCGTGTTCGTTCGGCGTCATGCCCTGGAGGTTGTGGAACGTCTGGCTCTGCCAGACCGCCCTGTCGGGGCAGGGCGCCGGGCCGGAGGCGGTGGTGATGCCGTTGTCGATGAGCGTCGCGGCGCTGATGATCTTCATCGTGGACCCCGGCGCCAGTCTGCCCAGGAACGCCGCGTTGAAGGCGTCGTCGCGGTGGTTGGCGACCGCCAGCACCTCGCCGGTGGAGGCCTTGACGGCCACGACGGAGGACTCGGCGAACTTGGTCACCGCCTTCTCGGCCGCCGCCTGCGCGCTCGCGCTGAGGGTCGTACGGAGCTTGCCGGGGCGGCCCTTGGCGAGGGTGAGGAGCGGGGTCTCGGCGGCCTCCGCGTCCGCGTGGTGGACGCTCAGCTCGACGGACGGGGTGCCGCCCGCCTTGTCGCCGTACTTGTCGCGCAGTTCGTCCAGGATCGGGCCGAGGGAGGGGTACTCGTCCTTGGTCAGGACGGTGCCGTGCCGGTCGACGGCCTCGATCGGCGGGGCGGCCGAGTCGCCGGTGACGAGCGTGTCGCCCTTCTTCAGCCGCGGGTGCACGAGGGCCGGCTGCCAGTCGACGAGCGCCCGGTGGCTGGTCTCCCCGCGCACCACGGTCAGCCTGCTGCTGTAGGCGAGCGGCGCGGACTTGCCGCCGTAGGAGACGGTCGCCCTGACCGAGAAGGGCACGGTGGTGCCGGCGGCGGCCCCGGGGGAGATCTTCACCCCGGTGATGTGCGCCTCGTGCCCGTAGGAGGACAGCAACTGCTGCGCGTCCTGCGGGAAGTTCGTGTACGTCGCGGCCTTCGCGGCGTCCCCCTGCTCCCAGGCCGCGAAGAACTTCGACGTGGTCTCCTCGACCTCGTCCCGGCTCGGCGGCCCGGTCCTGGCCGGCGCCGGCGCACCGGCGGTCGTGTCCCCCTCCAGCGCGGAGACGAAGTTGTACCCGCCGTACACCGCTCCGCCGGCCAGCACGACGACGACACCACCCACGACGGCGGCCTTGGTGCCCTTGCGCATCAGCGCGCTCCTCCCCGGTCCCTCCCTGGTGCCTTCGCCCGCGCGGGTTCGTTGAACGCGTTCAAAGACGCTGCGTGTCTCGCACTGTAGGCGAAACCGGGGCGCCGGTGGCGGCTGTTGCCGGATGGTGTCCGAAGAGAGATCGACCGATCCGTGTCAGACCCACGTATCCAGCCACATACGCGCCCGCCAGTCGTCGATGGGGATGGCGGTGCCCGTGTACAGGGGCCAGAAGTAGATGAAGTTCCAGACGACCAGCAGGACCAGGACCCCCGCGCCGGTGGCGCCGGCCACGCGGCGGGTGTCCGGGGCGCCGGGCGGGCCGAGCAGGGCGCCGGCCAGCATGGTGACGGCCAGGCAGAGGAACGGCACGAAGACGACGGCGTAGAAGAAGAAGATCGTGCGCTCCTGGTACAGGAACCAGGGCAGGTAGCCGGCCGCGACACCGCAGGCGATCGCTCCCGCCCGCCAGTCGCGGCGGAAGAACCAGCGCCACAGCACGTACACGAGCGCGGCGCACGCCGCCCACCACAGCACCGGAGTGCCCAGCGCGAGCACCTCGCGGGCGCACTTGTCACCGGCGCCGGACGGACAGCCCGCCGTACCGGGCGAGGGCGACTCGTAGAAGTACGACACCGGGCGGCCGTCGACGATCCAGCTCCACGGGTTGGACTGGTAGGTGTGCGGCGAGGACAGGCCGACGTGGAACTTGTAGACCTCCGACTCGTAGTGCCACAGGCTGCGCCACCAGTCCGGGAAGAGCCACGACCAGGAGCTGCCGCGGCCGTCCGTCGCCGCCCAGTTGCGGAAGTAGCCGCCGGTGCCGTCGGTGGGGGAGAGGATCCAGCCGGCCCACGACCAGACGTAGGTGACGACGGCGACCGGGACCGTGGCCAGGAACGCCCAGCCCAGGTCGTGGCGGACCACCGCCAGGTACGGGCGCCGGGCACCGGCCACCCGGCGGGCGCCGACGTCCCACAGGACCGTCATCACGCAGAACGCGACCAGGATGTACAGGCCGTTCCACTTGGTGCCGATCGCCAGGCCCATCATCAGACCGGCCGCCCAGCGCCAGGGACGCAGGCCCAGGCGCAGGGTGTCCGCCGTGTGCGCGTCGGGCCGGATCCGGCCGTCCGCGCCGGCGGGCAGGGCGGCGGCGAGTCTCGCTCTGGCCCGGTCGCGGTCGGCCAGCAGGCAGCCGAAGGCCGCGAGGACGAAGAACATCAGCACCCCGTCGAGCAGCGAGGTGCGGCTCATCACGAAGTGCAGGCCGTCCACCGCCATCAGCGTGCCCGCCAGGCAGCCGAGGAAGGTGGACCGGAAGAGCCTGCGGCCGATCCGGCACAGCAGCAGGACCGAGAGCGTGCCCAGCAGCGCGGTCATGAAGCGCCAGCCGAACGGGTCGAACCCGAACATCAGCTCGCCCAGTCCGATCACGTACTTGCCGACCGGCGGGTGCACGACGTACGACGCGTCGGTGGGCACGGCGACGTGGCCGCCGGTGCTGAGGATCAGGTCGTTGGCGTTCTTGTCCCAGTTGACCTCGAAACCGCGGTGGACGATCGCCCACGCGTCCTTGGCGTAGTACGTCTCGTCGAATATCACCGCCTTCGGGCTGCCCAGGTGCCAGAACCGCAGCACGCCCGCGAACAGCGTCACCAGCAGCGGGCCGCCCCAGTCCGACCAGCGGGCCACGCGCGCGCCGAAGGCCGGCGAAAGGCCCAGGGCCGCCCACAGCCGCGGGCCCGGCCGCGAGAACGGCGGCACCAGGCGCTCGCGCACGCCGGCCGCGGGCCCCGCGGGCCGCACCGTGTGGCCGAAACGGCGCAGCCGCTGCTGCCACGCCGGCCGCCGGTCGTGCGGGGCCGGGTCCTGCCGGGAGTCCGTGGAGGACGCGGTACTGGTCACCGCGCCATCGTAGGGAACGGCGCTGTGCGAGTCCCGTGCATGGGCGTGACCGGGTGGGGGCGCGTCCGCCGCCGCCCGTGCTTGAGAGGATGGGGGACGTGACAGGAACCCTTGTTCTGGCAGGTACTCCCATCGGCGACGTCCAGGACGCGCCGCCCCGGCTCGCCGCCGAGCTGGCGGACGCGGACGTGATCGCCGCCGAGGACACCCGGCGGCTGCGCCGCCTCACGCAGGCGCTCGGCGTCACCCCGCGCGGGCGCGTCCTGTCCTACTTCGAGGGCAACGAGTCCGCCCGCACCCCGGAGCTGGTCGAGGAGCTGCTGGGCGGGGCGCGGGTGCTGCTGGTCACGGACGCGGGCATGCCGTCCGTGTCCGACCCCGGCTACCGGCTGGTCGCGGCGGCCGTCGAGAAGGACGTGCGGGTCACCGCCGTCCCCGGGCCGTCCGCCGTGCTGACCGCGCTGGCGCTGTCCGGGCTGCCGGTCGACCGGTTCTGCTTCGAGGGGTTCCTGCCCCGCAAGACCGGCGAGCGGCTCGCGCGGCTGCGGGAGGTCGAGGGCGAGCGGCGCACGCTCGTCTTCTTCGAGTCCACGCACCGCATCGAGGAGACGCTCGCGGCGATGGCCTCGGTGTTCGGCGCCGACCGGCGGGCCGCCGTGTGCCGCGAGCTGACCAAGACCTACGAGGAGGTCAGGCGCGGCGGGCTCGGCGACCTGGCCGCGTGGGCGGAGGCGAACGGGGTGCGCGGCGAGATCACGGTCGTGGTCGAGGGCGCCCCGGACAAGGGGCCCGAGGAGATCGGCGCCGAGGAGCTGGTGCGGCGGGTGCGCGTCCGGGAGGAGGCGGGCGAGCGGCGCAAGGAGGCCATCGCGGCGGTCGCCGCCGAGGCCGGCCTGCCCAAGCGCGAGGTGTTCGACGCGGTGGTGGCGGCCAAGCACTCGGGGTGACCCGGCGCCCGGCCCCCTGGGGACGCTCGGGCCCCCGCGCCGGGCACGCCCGTGCCCCGGCACCCCGGGCACGCCGGCACGCTCTCGCCTCACGCCGGCCGTGGCGCTCTCGCCCCGCGCCGGCGGTGGCGCGACCGCCCCGCACTCCGGGTGACGCCGTCAGTACGCGTCTTGACGGACGGCGGGCCGCGCCGCGCCGGGAGACCTCGCTCACACCCCCGCTGAGCAGGGCGTATCTCCCATGAGCGCGCGCCCCATGCGGGAGTAAAGCGACGTTTCGGGAAAGCAAAGCGACACCTGCCGTTCAGGGGACGCTTGGGCAAGCGCCGCCCAAATCGGGTCCAACACTCGGCAGGACCGGTGCGTTCACGCCGGGTGGAGGCGTCCACTGGGGGAAGGGACGCACCCGTCCCTTCGTCCAGCGGACACGAGGAGCTGGCATGAGTGAGATCGCAGGGCAGGCCGCCCTCCGCGGTTCGGCCACCGCCGTCGTCAACGAGTCGTACTCCTTCGCCTGCATGCGCTGCGGGCACGGATGGGAGCAGTCCTACGAGATAGAGCACCACACGGACGCCGACGGCAACGAGTTCGTGCTGTACGTGGCGGACGGCCGCATCGTGCCGTCGCCGCTGTCGAGGCCCAGCTGCAAGAACTGCGACGGCCACGTCGTGCGCATCATGCGGGCCGGCCGGGTCTCCTCGGCGCAGAGCCATCTGCACGAGCACGAACAGGCCCGCCACCGGCGGCAGGCGCCCGCGGGACCGGTGACGGACCCACTGTCCGAGTCCGCGCCCGGGGAGGAGGCGGCGGCCCGGAAGCCGGAGGAGCACCACTGGCACCTGTCCGACCTGTTGCACCCGTTCCACCGCAAGGAGGGGTGACGGCGCCGGGAGCCTGGCGCCGGGGAACCTGCGGGACCCGGCCGGGCATGCCCCTTCCGTAGGATCGGGGCATGCCCTCGAACGCCGACAAGGCCGACAAGAACGCGGCGCCCCCGCTCCCCGAGCCGCTGCGGATACCGGTCGCCGACTCCCACACCCACCTCGACATGCAGTCCGGCACGGTGGAGGAGGGCCTCGCCAAGGCCGCCTCGGTGGGCGTGACCACGGTCGTCCAGGTCGGCTGCGACGTGCGCGGCTCGCAGTGGGCCGCCGAGACGGCCGCCGCCCACGACAGCGTGCACGCGGCGGTCGCCCTGCACCCCAACGAGGCGCCGCGCATCGTCCTCGGGGACCCCGACGGCTGGTCGCGGCAGGGCGACCGGCGGCCGGGCGGGGACGCGGCCCTGGACGACGCGCTCGCCGAGATCGACCGCCTGGCCGCCCTGGACCACGTCAAGGGCGTGGGCGAGACCGGCCTCGACCGCTTCCGCACCGGGCCGGAGGGCATGGCGGCCCAGGAGCGGTCCTTCCGCGCCCACATCGAGATCGCCAAACGGCACGGCAAGGCGCTCGTCATCCACGACCGCGACGCCCACGCCGACGTGCTGCGCGTCCTCAAGGAGGAGGGCGCGCCCGAGCGGACGGTGTTCCACTGCTACTCCGGCGACGCGGAGATGGCCGAGGTGTGCGCCCGGGCGGGCTACTTCATGTCCTTCGCCGGCAACGTCACCTTCAAGAACGCCCAGAACCTGCGGGACGCGCTCGCGGTGGCCCCGCTGGAGCTGGTCCTGGTGGAGACCGACGCGCCCTTCCTCACCCCGGCGCCCTACCGCGGACGGCCCAACGCCCCCTATCTCGTGCCGGTGACGGTGCGCGCGATGGCCGCGGTGCGGGGCATCGGCGAGGACGCGCTGGCCACGGCCCTCGCCGCCAACACCGCACGCGCCTTCGGCTACTGACACCGCCGGCGTCCGGTCCGGGTGGACACGGAGCGTAGTGGTGCCGCTTTGGAGAGTGACGGCGGCTCCGCTAGGTTCTGGGGACCCTGATCTCGGTCCCGGGAGTGTGTCGGTTGAGCAGCACGCCGTACGAGACGTACGAGGCGTACGAACGCCACGGCGCGTATGAGCGGCCCACGCCGTACGAACGCCACGCACCGTCTCCGCCGTACCCGCCGCAGGGGCCCCACGGGACGGCGTACGAGCCGCAGGGACCGGCGTACCGGACGCGCGAGACCTACGCGGCCGAGGCGCGGGGGACCGGTGAGGCGGCGGGGGCGTACGAGCCGTCCGCGCCGGTGCAGGAGCCGCCGCCCGGTCACCTCCCGGGGCCGTACCCCGCGCCGGCACCTCCCTACCAGGACACCTACCGGCCCGCCTACGAAGCCGCCGCTCGGTCCCTCGCCGCCCGGCCGTCAGCGGCCGTCCCAGCCCGGCCGCCCGTCGCCGCCCCGGTGGTGCCGCGGCAGACGGGCGGCCGGGGCGGGCGCCGGCGTGCGCGGCGGCGCGGTCCGCGCCCCGCGTACCTGCCGGAGGCGGGCGTGCGGCGGCTGTTGCCGCAGGCCCTGGTGGTCGCCTTCCTGGCGGGCGGCACCACCGCGTTCGTCGCCGACGACAAGGCGGTCGACCTCAGCGTCGACGGCAGTCCGCGCAGCCTGCACACCTTCGCCGACGACGTCTCGGAACTGCTCGCCGACGAGGGCGTGCGCGTCGGGGAGCACGACACGGTGGCCCCGGCCCCGGGCGCGGCGCTCACCAGCGGCGAAGAGGTCGTGGTGCGCTACGGGCGTCCGGTACGGCTCACACTCGACGGGCACCGGCGCGAGGTGTGGACGACGGCGCGCACGGTGGAGGGAGCGCTCAGGGAGTGGGGGGTGCGCGCGGAGGGCGCGTATCTCTCGACCGCGCGCTCCCGGCCCATCGGACGCGCCGGACTCACGCTCGACGTCCGCACCGAGCGCGCCGTCACGGTCATGGCGGACGGCCGTCCGCGCACCGTCCGCACCAACGCGGCGACCGTGCGGGAGGCGGTCGAGCAGGCCGGGGTCACCCTGCGGGGCCAGGACACCACCTCCGTCCCGCCGGACAGCTTCCCGCGCGACGGGCAGACGGTCACCGTGCTGCGGATCACCGGGGGCCGCGAGGTGCGCGAGGAGGCGATCCCGTTCCTCACCCGGCGCACCGCCGATCCCACCCTGTTCCGCGGTACCGAGGTCGTCGAGCAGACCGGACGGCCCGGGGTGCGCCGGGTCACGTACTCGCTGCGCACCGTCAACGGCGTGCGGCAGCGGCCGCGGCGCGTGGAGTCCGTGGTGGTGCGCGCGCCCCGCACGCAGATCGTGAAGGTCGGCACCCGGCCGCATCCGCCGTCGGTGCGCGGCACCGACCACCTGAACTGGCAGGGGCTGGCGCAGTGCGAGTCCGGCGGCAGGCCCGACGCCCAGGACCCGTCCGGCACCTACGGCGGCCTCTACCAGTTCGACCAGGGCACCTGGCACAGCCTCGGCGGCACCGGCCGCCCCCAGGACGCCCCGGCCGAGGAGCAGACGTACCGGGCGAAGAAGCTCTACGTCCGCCGGGGCGCCGCTCCCTGGCCGCACTGCGGCGACCGCCTGCGCTCATAGGACAGGCGGGTCCCCGCGCTCCTGGGACAGGCGGCCGCCCGCGCTCCTGGGACAGGGGAAGCCCCGCCGGCGGGCCGGGCGGCAGGACCTGCCCGCCGGGGCGGGCGGCACAGCACGCTCGGGCGGGGCGGGCGCCGGCGCCCCGTACCCTTGTGCCGTGAGCAGCCCCATCCCCGACGCCCTGCTGGGCCCCGCCGACGTCCGCGAGCTGGCGGCGGCCCTCGGCGTCCGCCCCACCAAACAGCGCGGCCAGAACTTCGTGATCGACGCGAACACGGTCCGCCGTATCGTCCGCACCGCCGGCGTCACCCCCGAGGACGTGGTCGTCGAGGTCGGGCCGGGGCTCGGCTCCCTCACCCTCGCCCTGCTGGAGGCCGCCGACCGGGTCACCGCCGTGGAGATCGACGACGTGCTGGCCGCCGCGCTGCCCGCCACGATCGCCGCGCGCATGCCCGGGCGCGCCGACCGGTTCGCGCTGGTCCACTCCGACGCCATGCACGTCACCGAGTTGCCGGGCCCCGCCCCGACCGCGCTGGTGGCGAACCTGCCGTACAACGTCGCCGTCCCGGTGCTGCTGCACATGCTCGAAGCCTTCCCGAGCATCGAGCGCACCCTCGTCATGGTGCAGGCGGAGGTCGCCGACCGGCTGGCCGCCGCCCCCGGCTCGAAGGTGTACGGCGTCCCGTCGGTCAAGGCGAACTGGTACGCCGAGGTCAAGCGCGCCGGAGCCATCGGCCGCAACGTGTTCTGGCCCGCTCCGAACGTCGACAGCGGCCTGGTGTCCCTGGTCCGCCGCGGCGAGCCGCCGAAGACCACCGCCACCAGGCGCGAGGTCTTCGCGGTCGTCGACGCGGCCTTCGCCCAGCGCCGCAAGACCCTGCGGGCCGCGCTGTCCGGCTGGGCCGGATCGGCGGCGGCGGCCGAGGCGGCGCTGGTGGCCGCCGGTGTCTCCCCGCAGGCGCGCGGCGAGTCGCTGACCGTGGAAGAGTTCGCGCGGATCGCCGAGCACCGCGCCGCCTGACCCGAGGAGCCCGAAGCCCAGTGAGCGTCACCGTCCGCGTCCCCGCCAAGGTCAACGTCCAGCTCGCGGTGGGCGCCGCCCGCCCCGACGGCTTCCACGACCTGGCCAACGTCTTCCTCGCCGTCGGACTGTACGACGAGGTCACCGTCACCGAGGCCGACGAGCTGCGCGTCACCTGCGAGGGCCCGGACGCCGCCGAGGTCCCCCTGGACCGTACGAACCTCGCCGCCCGCGCGGTCCTCGCGCTCGCCGAGCGGCACGGCCGCGCCCCCGCCGTGCACGTCCACATCGCCAAGGACATCCCCGTCGCCGGCGGCATGGCGGGCGGCAGCGCGGACGGCGCGGGCGCGCTGGTGGCCTGCGACGCGCTGTGGGGGACCGGGGCGTCCCGTGACGAACTGCTGGAGATCTGCGCCGGGCTGGGCAGCGATGTGCCGTTCTCCCTGGTGGGCGGTGCGGCGCTGGGCACCGGACGCGGCGAGAGGCTGACGCCGCTGGAGGTCGGCGGCACCTTCCACTGGGTGTTCGCGGTCGCCGACGGCGGGCTGTCCACGCCCGCGGTGTACGGCGAGTTCGACCGGCTGGCGCGGGGGCGGGAGATTCCCGGCCCGGTGGCCTCGGCGGACCTGCTGGCCGCGCTGGCGAAGGGCGACGCCCACGCGCTGGCCGCCACCCTCACCAACGACCTCCAGCCCGCGGCCCTGTCCCTGCGCCCGTCCCTGGCGGACACCCTCGCGGCGGGGCGTGCGGCGGGCGCGCTGGCGGGGCTGGTCTCGGGGTCGGGGCCGACGACGGCGTTCCTGGTCCCCGACGAGGAGACGGGCGCGCGGGTGGCCGAGGCACTGCTGGCCTCGGGGACGTGCCGGGCCGCCCGGACCGCGGCGGCTCCGGCAGCCGGGGCGGCGGTCGTGTGAGCTGCGGGCGCCGTGTTGCGGCCCGCCGGTCGCGCTGACGCGATCCCGCCGCCCGCCTCTCCACTGGAGCCACGCCTTTCCGATCACGTCATCACGGGGAGTGATGACACTCCCACGCCCGGACCCCCCTCCCGCAGGCCCTACGCTTGAAAGCCGATCCATCCCCCCGGGCAGGAGTGAAATGGCCGTCAACCTGGTCAATGTCGAGAACGTCAGCAAGGTGTACGGCACGCGTGCCCTGCTCGACGGTGTGTCGCTCGGCGTGTCCGAGGGTGACCGGATCGGTGTCGTCGGGCGCAACGGCGACGGCAAGACGACCCTGATCCGGATGCTGGCCAAGGCGGAGGAGGCCGACAGCGGGCGGGTCACCCACTCGGGCGGCCTGCGGCTCGGCGTGCTCACCCAGCACGACTCGCTCGACCCGGAGGCGACCGTCCGCCACGAGGTCATCGGTGACCTGGCCGATCACGAGTGGGCGGGCAACGCCAAGATCCGCGACGTGCTGACCGGACTGTTCGGCGGGCTCGACCTGCCGGGCTTCCCCAAGGGCCTGGACACCGTGATCGGCCCGCTCTCCGGCGGCGAGCGGCGCCGCATCGCGCTGGCCAAGCTGCTCATCGAGGAGCAGGACCTGCTCGTCCTGGACGAGCCCACCAACCACCTCGACGTCGAGGGCATCGCCTGGCTCGCCGGGCACCTGCGCGAGCGCCGCTCCGCGCTCGTCTGCGTCACCCACGACCGCTGGTTCCTCGACCAGGTCTGCACCCGCATGTGGGACGTGCAGCGCGGCACCGTCTACGAGTACGAGGGCGGCTACTCCGACTACGTCTTCGCCCGCGCCGAACGCGAGCGCATCGCCGCCACCGAGGAGACCAAGCGGCAGAACCTGGTCCGCAAGGAGCTGGCCTGGCTGCGGCGCGGCGCCCCCGCCCGGACCTCCAAGCCCCGCTTCCGCATCGAGGCCGCCAACGAGCTGATCGCCGACGTCCCCCCGCCCCGGGACAGGAGCGAGCTGATGAAGTTCGCCTCCTCGCGGCTGGGCAAGACCGTCTTCGACCTGGAGGACGTGACCGTCCAGGCCGGGCCCAAGGTGCTGCTGGAGCACGTCACCTGGCAGCTCGGCCCCGGCGACCGCATCGGCCTGGTCGGGGTCAACGGCGCGGGCAAGACCTCCCTGCTGCGGGCCATGGAGCAGGCGGCGCGCACCGGGGGCGAGACGCAGCCCGCGGGCGGCCGGATCGCCGTCGGCCGGACCGTCAAGCTGGCCTACCTGTCCCAGGAGGTCGCCGAACTCGACCCCACCTGGCGGGTCCTGGAGGCCGTGCAGCGGGTGCGCGAGCGCGTCGACCTGGGCAAGGGCCGGGAGATGACCGCCGGGCAGCTGTGCGAGACGTTCGGCTTCGGCAAGGAGAAGCAGTGGACGCCGGTCGGTGACCTGTCCGGCGGTGAGCGCCGGCGGCTGCAACTGCTGCGCCTGCTGATGGACGAGCCCAACGTCCTCTTCCTCGACGAGCCCACCAACGACCTCGACATCGAGACCCTGACCCAGCTGGAGGACCTGCTCGACGGCTGGCCCGGCTCGATGATCGTCATCTCCCACGACCGGTTCTTCATCGAGCGCACCACCGACACGGTGCAGGCGCTGCTGGGCGACGGCACCCTGCGGATGCTGCCGCGCGGCATCGACGAGTACCTGGAGCGGCGCCGGCGCATGGAGGAGCAGGCGGCGGCCGCCGCCTCGGCCGCGGCCCCGGCCGCGGAGAACTCCGCACCCGACAGGAGCGCCGCCGAACTGCGCGCGGCGAAGAAGGAACTCCAGAAGATCGAACGGCAGTTGGACCGGATCTCCGACAAGGAGGGCGCCCTGCACGCCCGGATCGCGGAGAACGCCACCGATTTCGCGAAGGTGGCCGAACTCGACGCCGAACTGCGGGATCTGGCGGCGGAGCGCGAGGAACTGGAGCTGCGCTGGCTCGAACTCGCCGAGGACGCGTAGCGGGGGACCACGGCGCGCACGACGGGGCGCGCCGTGTGGAAGACGCGTGAAGGTCTGGACAGGCGCGCGTAACGAGGCCATCACGGGCCGGTTCTCCCTTGGGAACAGGGGCGGTCGGGGCGCGGTGACTGGTCGGCGGCCAGTGATAGAAAGGGCCGTCCGGGCCCTGCCCGGAACCGTCCGCGTACGACTCTGCGTCCACCACGGATCTCAGGGCGTGGCTAAAAATCAGTGAACGAGGGGGGAACGCGCTGATGACTCAGCCGCCCAGTCAGCCGCCGCAGGGTGGCTTCGGAGCACCGCCGCCACAGGACGGGCCTTCGCAGCCGCAACCAGCGCAGCCGGGCGCGTTCGGCGCTCCCGGGGACCCCCGGCAGGCGCCGCCCCCGCCCCCGGCCCAGCCGCCCCAGGACGCTCCGCCGGCCCCGTCGGCTCCGCCGTCCGGCCCGCCGCAGCCCCAGCCCGGGTACGGCTATCCGCAGCAGCCGCAGCCGGGTTACGGCTACCCGCAGCAGCCCGGCCCGCACGGCCAGTCCGGCCCGTACGCCCAGCCGGGCCCCTACGCCCAGCCGGGCCCCTACGGCACTCCCGCACCGGGTGCCCCCGCACCCGGCCCCTACGGGCCGCCGCAGCAGCCGGGGCCGTACGGGCAGCAGCCCGGATACGGACACCCGCAGCCGCAGTTCCCCGGCGCGCCCGGCACCCCGCCGGCCGGCGGCGGCTCGCGCAGCCCCTTCAAGGGCAGGCCCGCCGTCGTCATCGGCGCGGCGGTGGCCGCGCTGCTCGTGGTCGGCGGCACGGTGTGGGCCGTCACCGGCCGCGACGGCGGCGACAAGAAGCCGGTCGCCGAGAAGAGCGGCGACGCCGTGGCGTCGGGCTCGGCCGGCGCGTCCGACGCGCCGGTCAACCCGGGGGACGGCAGCGGCGACGGCGACAAGGGCTCCAGTGACCTCAACGCGGGCCGCAAGCCCGGCGAGGCCCGGGTCCTCTGGTACAAGGAGGCCCCGGACGCCCCCGGCAGCGGCGCCGACGCCCCCGGGATGTGGATCACCGGCAAGACCGCGGTGAAGGCCGCCTACAAGCAGCTCTTCGCGTACGACGTCGCTGACGGCAGGCCCACCTGGGCGCCGGTCGCCTTCCCGCAGAAGATCTGCGCGGTGACCGGTCAGAAGACGGCCGACGACAAGGTCGTCGTGGCGTACATGAGCGGCACCAGCGACCGCGCCAAGTGCAACCAGCTCCAGCAGATCGACCTGAACACCGGCAAGAAGGGCTGGACGGCGACGGTCGCCGACGGAGCGCTCTTCGACAGCGCGCTCACCGTCGAACTGTCCCTCACCGGCAAGACGCTGATGGTGGGCCGCTCGCAGTCGGGCATCGCGTACAACGTCGACACCGGCGCCAAGATGTACGAGAAGACGCGGTACGGCCAGGCCTGCTTCCCGACCGCGTTCGCGGGCGGCGCCCGGCTCGTCCTGGTCGCCTCCTGCGGGGCCGGCGGCGCCGACGCCCACGACGAGGTGCAGGAACTCGACCCCGCCACCGGCAGGGTCAGGTGGACCCGGAAGATCCCCAAGGGCTGGTCGGTCCAGCGCACCTACTCCGTCGACCCGCTGGTGCTGTACTCCACCGACGAGGACAAGAAGCACTGGAACCTGTCGACGCTGAACAGCGACGGCTCCGTGCGTTCGCAGGCCGACGTGAAGGGCACCTTCGCCCCTGACTGCGGCTGGGCCATCCTCAACCGCGACCTCCAGGGCTGCCAGGGCGTGGCGGCCGACGCCGACACCCTCTACCTGCCCACCAAGCAGACCACCGGGCCGAACGAGATCGTCGCGGTCAACCTCTCCACCGGCAAGGAGAAGTGGCGGGCCAAGTCCCCCTCGGACACCTCGATGATGCCGCTGAAGGTGGAGAACGGGCAGCTCATCGCGTACGTCGAGCCGTCGTACGACCAGGGCGGGCAGATCGTGTCCCTGGCGGCGGGGGGCGCGGACCACGCCCCGGTGAAGCTGCTCCAGAACCCGCAGGGCACCGCGGAGATCGAGAACGGCTTCTTCTCCCGGGACGTCGACTGGGTCGACGGACGGTTCTACATCTCCACCAGCCGGCTGAACGGCAACGACAAGTCGAAGGAGAAGCTGATGCTCGCCTTCGGCAAGTGAGGCGGCCCGGCCACCGGCAGGACGGTCCGTGCGCCACGGCGCCGTCCCCGGCCTGCCGGCTTCATCTCCTTCACCGTCCTTTTCCGTCCCCGGCCCCCGGTCCCGTCCTCGGACCCGTGCCAGGTCCCGGTTCCGTCCCGGGGCCCGTGTCCGAACCCGGCCCCGGAGCCGCCCCCGTCGCCCAGAGGTGCATCCGCCCATGACCCAGCCGCCGCCCCCGCCGCCCCAGCAGCCGCCGCACCAGGGCGGGTTCGGCCCGCCCCCCGGCGGGCAGCCCCAGGACCAGCAGCCCGGACAGCCGGGCGTGCCGCCGCAGGCACCGCCCCCGCAGCCGGCACCGGGGTACGGCCACCCGCAGCCCCCTCAGCAGCCCCAGCCCGGCTACGGCTACCCCCAGGCCCCTCAAGCGCCCCAGTCGCCCCAGCCTCCCGCGGGTCACGGCTATCCCGGCGGTCCGCAGGCACCCGCCCCGAGCCCGTACGGCGCCCAGCCGGGTTACGGTCAGCCGGGCCAGCCCGCCCAGCCGGGTTACGGTCAGCCGGGCCAGCCCGGTCACCCGGGTTACGGTCAGCCGGGCCAGCCCGCTCAGCCGGTTTACGGTCAGCCGGGCTACGGTCACCCGGGGCAGCCCGGGTACGGCTACCCCGGGCAGCCCCCGGTCCCGGCGCAGCCGCACACCGGTGGGCCCGGCGGCGGCCCGGGCCGCAGGGACAACAGGCAACTGCTGATCATCGTCGCGGCCGTCGCCGCCATCGCGCTGATCATCGGCGGCGGCGTCTGGTACGCGAGTTCGTCCGGTGACAGCGGCAAGAAGGACACCGCGTCCTCCGGCGGTGCGACCGGCGGCGAGTCCGGTTCCGGCGGCACCTCGACGGGCGGCAAGGAGAAGGCGCCCTCCGACCCCGCCGCCAAGGTCCTGTACCGGCTCCCGATGCCCGCCGTCGACGACACGACGGCGACCACCGGCTCCTGGCTCACCGACAAGGTGTACGCCAAGACCGGCAACGCCGAGATCGGCGGCTACGACCCGGTCAAGGGCACCAGGCTGTGGACGCTCAAGCTGCCCGGCCCGGTCTGCCAGGCCACCCGCCACGTCACGGCGGACGGCCGGACGGCGATCGTGTACGAACCGGCCATGCCCACCAAGACCAAGCCCTCGCACGGCTGCAGCCAGGTCGCGGTGATCGACCTCACGGCGGGCAGGAAGCTGTGGACGCGGGTGGTGAAGGCCGGCGACGAGACGGTCAACCTGAACAACGTCACCATCGGCCGGAGCACCGTGGCCGTCGGCGGCACCGCGGGCGGCGCCGCCTTCAGCGTCGCGGACGGCAAGCCGCTGTGGAGCCCCAAGCCCGGCGACACCTGCTACGACGCCGGGTACGGCGGCGGCGAGAAGCTGGTCGCCGTGCGCAAGTGCGGCGCGTACGGCCGGCGCCAGCTGCTCATCCAGACCATCGACCCGGCCTCCGGGAAGGTGCTCTCGGAGTACAAGCTGGCCAAGGGCATCGAGTACGCGGGGATCGTCTCGACCGACCCGCTGGTCGTCGCGGCCGACCTCGGCGGAGACCACGGCATCTCCGACTTCTTCGCCGTCGACAGCGCGACCGGCAAGCTGCGCTCCCACATCAGCGCGCCCGGCGAGCAGTACGCGGGCCGCTGCGACGCGATCACCCGGATCGAGTACTGCGCGGGCATCGTGGCCGGCAACGACCGGCTGTACCTGCCGACCGAGCAGCACGACGGCAGCGGCGAGCACGGCCAGACCAACGAGATCGTCGCGTTCGACCTGGCCACCGGCCGGCAGACCGGCCAGCGCGGGGACGCGGGTGACGGCTACCAGATCTACCCGCTGCGCATGGACGGCGGGAACCTGCTCGCCTACAAGCGCCCGCCCTACGACAAGGGCGGCCAGGTGGTGAGCATCGACGGCAACAGCTTCAAGGAGACCGTGCTGCTGGAGAACCCGGCCACGCGCGACGTACGGGCCGCGGAGACCGGCATGTCCCCGGACTACGCGGAGTTCCTCTTCGGGCAGGGCCGTCTCTACATGTCGGCGGTCTACGCCCACAAGCAGCGGTCGTCGGCCTTCGGCAAGGAGTACCTGGCGCTGGTCTTCGGCGCGGGCGGCTGACCCGGCCGTCGCGCGTCGCGGTGCGGGGTGCTTCCGCGCGCCGGGTGTTTTCGGCGATCCGGGGCACTTCTGGCCGGGAGGGGCAGCGCGGCACCGGGTGAGCGTGTAGCTTCCGGGAGGGAACTGGGGGGTTGCCGATGGGAGTCCGGCTCATGGTGGTCGACGACCACCGACTGCTCGCCGAGGCGCTGGCCTCGGCGCTGAAGCTGCGGGGCCACCGGGTGCTGGCCGCGGCGGCGCCGGCGGCGGGCGCGGCGGAGCTGGTGATCAGCCGTGCGCCGGAGGTGTGCCTGCTGGGCACGGCGGCACCGGCCGGGCCGGGCGCGTTCGACCCGGTGGCGCGGATCAAGCAGGAACGCCCGCAGGTGGCGGTGGTCGTGCTGGGGCCGGTGCCCTCCCCCCGGGGCATCGCGGCGGCGTTCGCCGCGGGTGCCTCGGGCTATGTGCGGCACGACGAGCGCATAGAGGGCGTGGAGCGGGCGATCCTGAAGGCGCGCGCGGGGGAGGCGGCGGTGGCTCCGCAACTGCTCCAGGAGGCGTTCGGTGAGCTGCTGAACCCGGCCGCCCAGCCGGACGACGAGGGCCAGCGGCTGCTGCGGCTGCTCACCCCCCGGGAGGTGGAGGTCCTGGTGCGGGTGGCCGAGGGGGAGGACACACGGCTGATCGCGGCCGGGATGGGGATCGCCCCGAGCACCGCCCGCACCCATGTGCAGCGGGTCCTGATGAAACTGGGCGTGGGCTCCCGCCTGGAGGCGGCGGCCCTGGCGGCCCGCACGGGTCTGCTGGCCCGCGCGGGCCGCACGTAGCAGCCGCGCCGCCCGGGCTGTCGCCGTGCGGGCCTACTCGGCCTCCGGCTCCTCCGCCTCGGGCACCGGGGGCGCGGCCGGCCGGAGCTTGAGCCACACCAGGAAGAACACGCCGAGGGCCAGCATGCCGATGCCGGTCCACAGGTTGATGTTGACGCCCTGCGCCTTGTCGATGGCGGCCTGCGAGTCGGTGATCCCGGTGATCGTGACGATGACGCCGTAGAGGACGAACAGTCCGCCGATGATGCGCCGCAGGTCGAAGATGCGCGCGGCGGTCGCGGACTTGCCCTCCAGGTCGGTGACCTCGCGCTGTACGTCCTGCTCGGAGTAACCGGAGTGCGGGTCCTGGTGCTCGGACCGGCCGGGGTTCTCAGACTGTGACATGGTCTCTCAATCCTCCCGCGATCAGAACGAGAACGGGATGTAGCAGGCGGCGGCGAGGACGACGGCGCCCCAGCCGAGCAGCGCGGGCTTGCGGTACCAGGCCTCGTCGCCGGGGGCGGGCGCTTCCGCCATGCCCGGGGACCGGGTGCCGTAGACGAGCCCCTGCAGGGCCGCTTCCGGCTTGGGCTCGGTGAAGAGGGTGACGGCCACCATGACCACCGCGCCGGCGACGAACCCGGCGATGGCGGAGACGAAGTTGGCGCCCTGGTCGGTGGGGATGTGGATGATGTCCTTCTTGTAGAGGACGAAGTAGTTCACCATCGCCGCGGTGGTGCCCGCGAGCAGGCCCCAGAAGCCGGACTTCACGGACGCGCGCTTCCAGAACATGCCGACGATGAACACCACGAACATCGGCACGTTGAAGAAGGAGAACAGCGTCTGCAGGTAGCTCATGATGTTCGAGAACGACGACGCCAGGAACGCGGTGCCGACCGAGGCGAGCACGCCGATGGCGGTGATGAGCCGGCCGAACCGCACGTAGTAGGAGTCCTCGCGGCCCTTGACGACGTACTTGGCCCAGATGTCGTTGGTGAACACGGTGTTGAAGGACGACACGTTGGCGGCCATGCCGGCCATGAAGGCGGCGAGCAGACCGGTGACCGCGATGCCGAGGACGCCGTTGGGGAGCAGTTCCTGCATCAGGTAGGGGATCGCGTCGTTGTACTGGAGCCCGGAGGCGGAGGTGCCGATCTTCGGGACGACGGCGGCGGCGACCAGGCCCGGGATCATCACGAGGAAGACGATGAAGATCTTCGGGAACGCGGCGATCAGCGGGGTGCGCTGCGCGGCGGAGAGGTTCTTCGCGGACAGGGCGCGCTGCACCTCGGCGAAGTTGGTCGTCCAGTAGCCGAAGGAGAGCACGAAGCCGAGACCGAGGACGATGGTCAGCCAGTTGGCGCCGAGCGGGTTGGCGTGGCCGATGCCGGTGCCGCCCCAGGCGGTGGTGAAGTCCGCGCCGTGCGTCTCGGTGAGCTTGTGGGTCAGGCCGTCCCAGCCGCCGACCTTCTTCAGGCTGAGGACCACGAGCGGGATGAGGGCCGCGAGGATCACGAAGAACTGCAGCACCTCGTTGTAGATCGCGGAGGACAGTCCGCCGAGGGTGATGTAGGCGAGGACGAAGAAGCCGGCGACGACGATCGCGACCCACTGCGGCCAGCCGAGCAGCGCCTCGACGACGATCGCGAGGGCGTAGAGGTTGACGCCGGCGATCAGGATGGCGGCGAAGGCGAACAGGATCGAACTGAGCAGGTGCGCGCCCCTGTCGAAGCGCAGCAGCAGGAACTCGGGGACCGAGCGCACCTTGGAGCCGTAGTAGAAGGGCATCATCACCAGGCCGAGGAAGACCATGGCGGGAATGGCGCCGATCCAGTACCAGTGCACGGTGTAGGCGCCGTACTGGGCGCTGTTGGCGGCCATGCCGAGGATCTCGGTCGCGGCCAGGTTGGCGGAGATGAACGCCAGACCGGTGATCCACGCGGGCAGGGAGCGTCCGGAGAGGAAGAAGTCGAGGCTGGTCCTGACCGAGCGCCGGGCGGCGAAGCCGATGCCGAGGACCACGACGAAGTAGATGGCGAGGATCGTGTAGTCCAGGGCGTTGGTCGGCAGCCGCAGCTCCGCCGCCAGATACGCGGGTGCGTAGCCGGGGGATGTGGGGGTTTGCATAAGTACTCGCTTCGTTGCACGAACGGATCCAGCGGGGAACCTACGCCTTCGCGTTCATGAATTGAACACTTTTGTTGGTTGTCTTTGTTTGATTGTGATGTGCGGGCCGTGGCGCCTCCTTACGGGCTGTCGGTAGCCTCCCTTGGTGAGTTGTGATGTGTTATGTTCGATTGTGTTGGGTGACACAGTGATCGGGTGCGGCCCGGGCCTGGACGAACAGGGAGTCCGCAGTGAAGAAGACCTCGACCCGGCTGGCCGACGGTCGTGAGCTGATCTACTACGACCTGCGGGACGACACCGTGCGGGACGCCGTCGACCGGCGCCCGCTGGAGCCGACCGTCACCACCTCGGAGATCCGCCCGGACGTGCTGCTCGGCGACGCGGTCGCCGTGGCCTCCCACCGCCAGGGCCGCACCTACCACCCGCCGGCCGACGAGTGCCCGCTGTGCCCGACCCGGGGTGACAAGCTCACCGAGATCCCGGACTCCTCCTACGACGTGGCGGTCTTCGAGAACCGCTTCCCGTCGCTGGCCGGCGACTCGGGCCGCTGCGAGGTCGTCTGCTTCACCTCCGACCACGACGCGTCCTTCGCCGCGCTGAGCGAGGAACAGGCACGGCTCGTCCTGGAGGCCTGGACCGACCGCACCTTCGAGCTGTCGCACCTGCCCTCGGTGGAGCAGGTGTTCTGCTTCGAGAACCGCGGCGCCGAGATCGGCGTGACGCTGGGCCACCCGCACGGGCAGATCTACGCCTATCCGTTCACCACCCCGCGCACCGCGCTGATGCTGCGCTCGCTGGCCGCCCACAAGGACGCCACCGGCGGCGAGAACCTCTTCGACGCCGTACTGGAGCGGGAACTGGCCGGTGAGCGGGTCGTCCTGGAGACGGATCACTGGGCGGCCTTCGTGCCCTACGCGGCGCACTGGCCCTACGAGGTCCACCTCTACCCCAAGCGCCGCGTCCCCGACCTGCTCGCGCTCGACGAGGCGGCCCGCACAGAGTTCCCCCAGGTCTATCTGGAACTCTTGAGGCGCTTCGACCGGATCTTCGGGGAAGGTGAACCGCCGACGCCGTACATCGCGGCCTGGCACCAGGCGCCGTTCGGCGCGCTGGAGGAGTTCGACGGGGTCGTCCGCGAGGACTTCGCCCTCCACCTCGAGCTTTTCACCATCCGCCGTACTTCCGGCAAGCTGAAGTTCCTCGCGGGCTCCGAGTCCGGCATGAACGTCTTCATCAACGACGTGCCCCCGGAGCGCGCGGCCCAGCGATTGCGAGAGGTAGCGAGTTCATGAGCGGGAAGTACCTGGTGACGGGCGGCGCGGGTTACGTCGGGAGCGTGGTCGCCCAGCATCTGCTGGAGGCCGGCCACGAGGTCGTCGTGCTCGACAACCTCTCGACGGGCTTCCGCGAGGGCGTGCCCGCCGGCGCCTCCTTCGTCGAGGGCGACATCCGCGACGCCGCCAAGTGGCTGGACCCCTCCTTCGACGCGGTGCTGCACTTCGCCGCGTTCTCGCAGGTCGGCGAGTCGGTGGTGAAGCCGGAGAAGTACTGGGAGAACAACGTCGGCGGCACCATGGCGCTGCTCGCCGCGATGCGCGAGGCCGGGGTGCGCAAGCTGGTCTTCTCCTCCACCGCGGCGACGTACGGCGAGCCGGAGCGGACGCCGATCGTCGAGACGGCCCCGACGAAGCCCACCAACCCCTACGGCGCCTCCAAGCTCGCCGTCGACCACATGATCACCGGTGAGGCGGCGGCCCACGGCCTGGGCGCGGTCTCCCTGCGCTACTTCAACGTGGCCGGCGCCTACGGCGCGTACGGCGAGCGCCACGACCCCGAGTCGCACCTGATCCCGCTGGTGCTCCAGGTCGCCCAGGGCCGCCGCGAGGCGATCAACGTCTTCGGCGACGACTACCCGACGCCGGACGGCACCTGTGTGCGCGACTACATCCACGTGGCGGACCTGGCCGACGCCCACCTGCTCGCGCTGGACGCCGCCACCGCCGGCGAACACCTGATCTGCAACCTCGGCAACGGCAACGGCTTCTCGGTCCGCGAGGTGATCGAGACGGTCCGGCAGGTCACCGGCCACCCGATCCCGGAGGTCGTGGCCCCGCGCCGGGCCGGCGACCCGGCCGTCCTGGTCGCCTCGGCCGGCACCGCCCGCGAGAAGCTCGGCTGGAACCCGTCCCGCGCGGACCTCGCGGGGATCGTCGCGGACGCCTGGGAGTTCGCGCAGCACACCACGAGGGAGCAGTAGTGGGGGCACAGCAGGTCCGGGACGGTTTCGCCGCGCTGTACGGCACCGGCCCGCAGGGAGTGTGGGCGGCACCCGGCCGCGTCAACCTCATCGGTGAGCACACCGACTACAACGACGGCTTCGTGATGCCGTTCGCCCTGCCGCACGACACGATCGCGGCGGTCTCCCGCCGTGCCGACGGTGTCCTGCGGCTGCACTCGGCGGACGTCCCGGGCGACCCCGTCGAACTGCGCGTGGCCGACCTGGCGCCCGAGTCCGACAAGGACTGGACCGCCTACCCGGCGGGCGTGGTCTGGGCGCTGCGCGAGGCCGGACACGAGGTGCTGGGCGCGGACGTGCACCTGACCTCGACGGTGCCCTCGGGCGCCGGCCTGTCCTCGTCGGCGGCCCTGGAGGTCGTCGTCGCCCTGGCCCTGAACGACCTGTACGGACTGGGCCTGAAGCCCTGGCAGCTGGCCCGCCTGTGCCAGCGCGCCGAGAACGTCTACGTCGGTGCCCCCACCGGCATCATGGACCAGACGGCCTCGGCCTGCTGCACGCAGGGCCACGCCCTCTTCCTCGACACCCGCGACCTGTCCCAGCGCCAGGTCCCCTTCGACCTGGCCGGCGAGGGACTGCGCCTGCTCGTCGTCGACACCCGCGTCAAGCACGCGCACAGCGACGGCGAGTACGGCAAGCGCCGGGCCGGCTGCGAGAAGGGCGCGGCCCTGCTCGGCGTCGACGCCCTGCGGGACGTGCCCTACGACGGCCTGGACGCGGCCCTGGAACGGCTCGGCGACGAGGAGGAGATCCGCCGCCTGGTGCGCCACGTCGTGACGGAGGACGCCCGGGTCGAACGCGTCATCGCCCTCCTCGGATCCACCGGCGCCCGCGCGATCGGCCCGGTCCTGACCGAGGGCCACGTCTCGCTGCGCGACGACTTCCGCATCTCCTGCCCCGAGTTGGACCTGGTCGTCGACACGGCCCTGGCCGCCGGCGCGCTGGGCGCCCGGATGACGGGCGGCGGCTTCGGCGGCTCGGCGATCGTCCTCGCCGAGGAGACCGCCGTCCCTTCGGTCACCAAGGCGGTCGAGGAGGCCTTCGCGGGGGCCGGCTTCACCTCCCCGCGCGTGTTCGAGGCGGTGCCCTCGGCGGGGGCGCGGCGCCTGATCTGACGCGGCGCCCAGCGGACGGACGCGGCGGCACGGGGTGCGACTGCCCGCGCCGCCGTGCGCGAGGCGGACGGCGTGAGCAGGCCGGGGCCGGCCGGGCCCCGCGAGGCGGACACGCCCCGCGCGGGCTCGCGGCGGGGCAGGCAGCCCCCCGCGTGTGAGGCGGGGTCCGGGGCGGCCTGTGCGTGAGGTGGGGGTTGCAGTTGCCTGCGCGTGAGGTGAGGTGGGGGCGAGGTCCGGGGCCGGGGCCCCTGCGCAAGGCGGGGACGGGGGCCGCCCGCGCCCGGGGCGGCCGGCTCCCGCGGTCACGCTCCCCCGTACGATCGGCCGGTTCCCCACCGCAAGGAGCCACCCCCGGTGACCACCACCCACCCGGCGTCCGCGCCCGCCGCCCCGACCGCCGGCCCGTGCGCGGCGCGCCTGCTGACCCGCACCGAGGACGGTGAGCGGCTGCACGCGCTGCTGTGGCGGGCGGGCCCGGGGTGGCGGATGGTCAGCAGCGCGGTGCTCGGCGGCGGTGTCGGTCCGCGCGGCTGGGTCCTCAACGCCCAGGTGGCGCACGGCTACCGGCGCACCGAACCGGACCGCCACCTGGCCGGACTGGCCGCCGGCGCCGGACTGAGGGGAGAGGGCGTCGGCCTGATGACGGCGGCCGACGTCTCCCGCCACGCCCGCGCGGCGGACGCCGGCGCGCAGGCACTGGTCACGGCGGGCATCGACGTACGCGGCTGGGCCGCCTCGCCCGCCGAGGGCACCGCCCTGCCCGCCCGGCCGGGCACCATCAACATCATCGCCGCCCTCCCCGTGGCCCTGACCGACGCGGCCCTGGTCAACGCGGTCGCGACCGCCACCGAGGCCAAGGTCCAGGCCCTTCTGGAAACCGGCCACGACTGCTCCGGCACCCCCACGGACGCGGTCTGCATCGCCGCCCGCACCCCGGTGCCCGGCGAGGATCCCCAGCCCTTCGCGGGCCCCCGCTCGCTGTGGGGCGCCCGACTGGCCCGGGCGGTGCACCGGGCGGTGGGGGAGGCGGTGTCGGCCGGGTGATGCGGCATCGTGCCCGTCGGCAGACCGGTTCCGTCACACCGGAGCCGGGAGGATCCGATGACCCGGCACCAAGGACGAGGACATGGGGCCGGACGAGGTGCCGTCGTAGCGTCGGCCCCGCTCGTCCACCGGCTCACCCCAGCGGCTTGATCAGCGTGTACTCCGTCGTTCCCGGGGGATAGTCGGGGATCGCGCAGACCACCTTGTAGCCGTGTTTGCGGTAGAACTCCGGGGCCTGGAAGTCCCAGGTCTCCAGGCGGGCGCCGTGGCAGTCGCGTTGGGTGCGGGCCATGCGTTCGGCGCGGGCCAGCAGGCGGGAGCCGAGGCCCGCGCCGCGGTGGCGGCCGTCGACCCACAGGTGCGCGACGTGCAGCCAGGTCGCCCAGGTGTGCCCCACCAGACCGCCGGCCAGCGCGCCCGACTCGTCCAGCGCCCACACGTGCAGGGGGATCTCTCGTTCGGCGGGGGTCCCGCGCAGGGCGGCCAGGACGGGGGAGGCCGCCGTGTTGGTGTCACGGAGGCGGGAGCGGAGCAGATCGCGGCGCTCTTTGTCTACTTTCGCCTCGATACGAAACATGCGGCACACCCTAGACGCGCTCGTCGGTCAGTTCTGTGAAATTCCTTCCCCTCCCGGCCCCCGGTCGTACTCTGAGGAGCGGTACCGGTGGGGGCCGGTGCCGATCAGGGGGCGAGACAGCCGGGTACGGCGCCCGAAGTGGGGGTAGCACTTCCGCATGGCGGCGGCCCTGCGGTCCAGCGGCCCCGGGCGCCGTGCCCGCGCCGCCGGCCTCCTCGGCAGGGCCGGCCGTCGTCCTGGGTGACGGGAATCCCCTGCTTCGTGAAGGAGCCCGGGGAAGGGGGTTTCAGTGGTTCGAGTCCGCGTCCTGGTCGTCGACGACCACCGTATTTTCGCCGAGTCCCTGGCCGCCGCCCTGGCCGCCGAGCCGGACGTCGACGTGTCCGCGGCCGGCTCCGGACCGGCCGCGCTGCGCTGCCTGGAGCGGGCCGCCGCCGAGGGCCGCCGCTTCGACGTGCTGCTCGTCGACGCGGACCTCGGCGGCAGCGTGCCCGGCGGGCGGGCGCCCGTCCCCGTCCAGGAGGGCAACGCCGACGGCCTGGTGGACGGGATCTCCCTGGTGGCCGGGGTGCGCGGCAGCCAGCCCGGCGTACGGACCGTCGTCCTCGCCGAGAAGGACGACCCCCGGCGGGCGGCGCTCGCCCTGCAGGCCGGCGCCTGCGGCTGGGTCGCCAAGGACTGCTCGCTGTCGCGGCTGCTCACCGTCATCCGAGGGGTGCTGCGCGACGAGACGCACCTGCCGCCCGCCCTGCTCACCGGCGTGCTGCGCGAGCTGACCGCCGCCCGCAAGCACCGCACCGAGAGCGAACGCCTGGTGGAGTCGCTGACCCCGCGCGAGCGGGAGGTGCTGCGCTGCATGGTCGCCGGGCTCGGACGCAAGGCCGTCGCCGAACGGCTCTACCTGTCCCCGCACACCGTCCGTACCCACATGCAGAACGTGCTGGGAAAGCTCGGCGTGCACTCCACGCTGGCCGCCGTCGCACTGGCCCGCCGGGCCGGTGTGGGTCCCGCGGATCTGGGATCAGCCGGGGATGTTGTCGAACGGGGCGGTCAACTGGCGTAGCAGCGCCGCCAGTTCGGAGCGCTGGGCGGCGGACAGCTCGCCGAGGATCGCGCGCTCCTGGTCCAGCAGGCCGGCCAGGGACTGGTCGGCGCGGTCGCGGCCCTCGTCCGTGAGGCGGACCAGGACGCCCCGCCGGTCGCTGGGGTCGGGCAGACGCTCGACCAGACCCTTCTTCGCGAGCCGGTCGATGCGGTTGGTCATCGTGCCCGAGGTGACCAGGGTCTGGGTGAGCAATTGCCCGGGCGAGAGCTGGTACGGCGCGCCCGCGCGGCGCAGCGCGGTCAGCACGTCGAACTCCCAGGGCTCCAGACTGTGCTCGGAGAAGGCCAGCCGGCGGGCGCGGTCCAGGTGCCGGGCCAGCCTGCTCACGCGGCTCAGCACCTCGAGCGGTTCCACGTCGAGGTCCGGGCGCTCCCGGCGCCACGCTGCGACCAGCCGATCGACCTCGTCCTCCATGCGATCAGTGTAGTGGTTGTGTCGACGTGAAGTCTCTTGATATCAACTATCTTGGAATCGAGAGAGATTCGCCGTGCGGGTCACGGGGCTCCGGCTCCCGTGACGTCAAGGAGGCCGCCATGCCCGCCGACCACGCCCACGACATCCACAGCCCCACCTGGGACCCCGCCCAGTACCTGCGCCACGCCGACCACCGCGCCCGCCCCTTCACCGACCTGCTCGCCCGGATCCCGGACCTGCCGGCGCGGCCGCCGGGGGGCGTGCCCCGCATCGCCGACCTCGGCTGCGGCCCCGGCAACGTCACCGTGCTCCTCGCCGCCCGCTGGCCCGCCGCCCGCATCACCGGCTACGACAACGCGCCCGAGATGCTGGACAGGGCGACGGTGGAACACGCGGGCCCCACCCCGGGCGGGGGCCAGCTCGACTTCGTCCGCGCCGACGCCCGGACCTGGACGCCCCAGGAGCCCTTCGACCTGATCGTCAGCAACGCCACCCTCCAGTGGGTGCCCGGCCACACCGGCCGCTTCGCCGACTGGATCGCGGCACTGCGGCCCGGCGGCACCTTCGCCTTCCAGGTCCCCGGCAACTTCTCGGCCCCCAGCCACCGGCTGATGCGCGCCCTCGCCCGGGCCCCCCGCTGGCGCGACCGCCTCGGCGACGTCCTGCGGCACGAGGACGCCGTGCGAGAACCCGCCGCGTACCTGGCGCAGCTGACCGGCCTCGGGTGCACGGCGGACGTGTGGGAGACGACGTACCTGCACCTGCTGCACGGGCCGGACCCGGTCCTGGACTGGGTGAAGGGGACCGGCCTGCGCCCCGTCCTCACCGCGCTCGCCGACGACCCCGAGGCCCGCGACGCCTTCCTCGCCGAGTACCGGACCGCCCTGCGCGAGGCCTACCCGGCCGGTGCGCACGGCACCCCGTTCCCCTTCCGCCGCATCTTCGCCGTCGCCACCAAGGAGGCGTGAACCGTGCTCGCCGCGATCGACCACGTCCAGCTCGCCGCCCCGCCCGGCCACGAGGACGCACTGCGGGCGTACTACGCCGGTGTCCTCGGCATGACCGAGATCCCCAAGCCGCCCGTCCTGGCCGCCCGGGGCGGCTGCTGGTTCCAGGCCGGCACCGTCCAGCTCCACCTGGGCGTCGAAGAGGACTTCCGGCCCGCGAAGAAGGCCCACCCGGGCCTGCGGGTCACGGGCATCGAGGCGTACGCCGCCCGCCTGGCAGCCCGCGGCGCCCCGGTCACCTGGGACGACAACCTGCCGGGCCACAAGCGCTTCTACTCCGAGGACCCGGCGGGCAACCGGCTGGAGTTCCTGGAACCGGCCGGCTGAGCGCCGGCGCCCCGCGTTCCCGGCCACCCGCCGGGGACGGGCCGGCCGCCGGCTCAGCTCTTGCGGTGCCCTATCAGCCGCGGCTTCGGCTCCAGGCCGTCCAGGCCGTGCCAGGCCAGGTTCACCAGGTGGGCGGCGACCTCCGCCTTCTTCGGGCGGCGCACGTCCAGCCACCACTGGCCGGTCAGCGCGACCATGCCGACCAGGGCCTGCGCGTACAGCGGCGCCAGTTTCGGGTCGAAGCCGCGGGACTTGAACTCACGGCCCAGGATGTCCTCCACCTGGGTGGCGATGTCCGAGATGAGGGACGCGAAGGAACCCGTGGACTGCGGGATGGGCGAGTCACGGACGAGGATGCGGAAGCCGTCCGTGTACTCCTCGATGTAGTCCAGGAGGGCGAAGGCCGCCTGCTCGCACAGCTCCCGCGGGTGGCCGGCCGTCAGCGAGCCGGTCACCATGTCCAGCAGCCGCCGCATCTCGCGGTCCACCACCACCGCGTACAGGCCCTCCTTGCCGCCGAAGTGCTCGTACACCACCGGCTTGGACACCCCGGCCTTCGCCGCGATCTCCTCCACCGACGTGCCCTCGAAGCCCTTCGCCGCGAACAGCGTGCGACCGATCTCCAGCAGCTGCTGGCGGCGCTCGGCACCGGTCATCCGGGTGCGACGCGCACGCCGCGGCTTGTCATTGCTGGGGGTGCTGGAGTCGGTCGCCACGGCGTCAATCATGCCGCCTCGGCGGTTTCCTTCCGGCGCCGGGAGCCGCCTTCGCCGGTGTTGCGCCGGGAATCGATACGCGAGCGTGACGGCCAGCGCACGTCGTACGCCCAGCCCAGCCGCTCGCACCAGCGGATGATCCGCGCCGAGGAGTCGAGCTGGCCGCGCTCCACGCCGTGCCGGGCGGAGGTCGGGTCGGCGTGGTGCAGGTTGTGCCAGGACTCGCCGCAGGACAGGATCGCCAGCCACCACACGTTGCCCGAGCGGTCCCGCGACTTGAACGGCCGCTTGCCCACCGCGTGGCAGATCGAGTTGATCGACCACGTCACGTGGTGCAGCAGGGCCACCCGGACGAGTGAACCCCAGAAGAGCCCGGTGAACGCGCCCCACCACGACATGGTCACCACACCGCCGATGAGTGGCGGCAGCCCCAGCGACACGACCGTCCACAGCACGAACTGGCGGGAGATCCGCCGCATCGCGGGGTCCTTGACCAGGTCCGGCGCGTACTTCTCCTGCGGGGTCTGCTCCTCGTCGAACATCCAGCCCACGTGGGCCCACCACAGGCCCTTCATCAGCGCCGGGACCGTCTCCCCGTACCGCCACGGCGAATGCGGGTCGCCCTCGTGGTCGGAGAACTTGTGGTGCCTGCGGTGGTCGGCCACCCACCGCACCAGCGGGCCCTCCACCGCCATCGAGCCGGCGATGGCCAGCGCGATCTTCAACGGCCGCTTGGCCTTGAAGGACCCGTGCGTGAAGTGCCGGTGGAAGCCGATCGTGATGCCGTGGCAGCCGAGGAAGTAGAAGAAGACCAGCAGACCGAGGTCCAGCCAGCTCACCCCCCACCCCCACGCCAGCGGCACGGCCGCCAGCAGCGCGAGGAACGGGACGGTGATGAACAGCAGCAGCGTGATCTGCTCGATCGAACGCTTCTGCTCGCCTCCCAGGGTGGCGGAGGACGGCGCGCCGACGGCCGCCTCCGGGGCGTCGTCGATCACATCGGAGGAGCTTGAGGTCATGGGCGTCCCCTGTGGGGTCGAGGGTCGAGACAGGTGCCGGGGGCTTCGCAACCGTTCAGCTCCCTACGGTTCCGTAACCTACGGCGACGTAAGTATGGCAGTGCGTCGCCGCGCGGCAAGAGCCCCTGGCCTGCGCGTCCCACCCGGCACCTAGACTTGGTCCCGGTCGGACAGCGCGGTCCGCTGAAGAAGATTCCTTCCCGGATGCCCGGCCCGTATGCGGCACCCGCCGCGCGGCACCCGTCCGGGTTCCCTCTCAGAAGAGCTTCCACACTGCAAGGAGCCGCACCTGTGAGCAGTGCCGACGACCAGACGACGACCAGCAGCGAGCTGCGCGCCGACATCCGCCGACTGGGTGACCTCCTGGGGGAGACCCTGGTGAGGCAGGAGGGCCCCGAGCTTCTCGACCTGGTGGAGAAGGTGCGCCGCCTCACCCGTGAGGACGGCGAAGCCGCCGCCGAGCTGCTGCGCGGCACCGAACTGGAGACCGCGGCCAAGCTGGTCCGCGCCTTCTCCACCTACTTCCACCTCGCCAACGTCACCGAGCAGGTGCACCGCGGCCGCGAGCTGCGCGCCCGCCGCGCCGCCGAGGGCGGCCTGCTGGCCCGTACCGCCGACCAGCTCAAGGACGCCGACCCCGAGCACCTGCGCCAGACCGTCCAGCACCTCAACGTGCGGCCGGTGTTCACCGCCCACCCCACCGAGGCGGCCCGCCGCTCGGTCCTCAACAAGCTCCGGCGCATCGGCGCCCTCCTGGAGACCCCGGTCGCCGAGTCCGACCGCCGCCGCCTGGACACCCGCCTCGCCGAGAACATCGACCTCGTCTGGCAGACCGACGAACTGCGCGTCGTACGCCCCGAACCCACCGACGAGGCCCGCAACGCCATCTACTACCTGGACGAACTCCACGCCGGCGCCGTCGGCGACGTCCTGGAGGACCTCACCGCCGAACTGGAGCGCGTCGGCGTCAAGCTCCCCGACGAAGCCCGCCCCCTCTCCTTCGGCACCTGGATCGGCGGCGACCGCGACGGCAACCCCAACGTCACCCCCGCCGTCACCTGGGACGTGCTGATCCTCCAGCACGAGCACGGCATCAACGACGCCCTCGACACCATCGACGAGCTGCGCGCCTTCCTGTCCAACTCCATCCGCTACAGCGGCGCCACCGAGGAACTGCTCCAGTCCCTCCAGGCGGACCTGGAGAACCTGCCCGAGATCAGCCCCCGCTACAAGCGGCTCAACGCCGAGGAGCCCTACCGGCTCAAGGCCACCTGCATCCGGCAGAAGCTCGTCAACACCAAGCAGCGCCTGGCCAAGGGCACCCCGCACGTCGCAGGCCGCGACTACCTCGGCACCGCCGAACTCCTCGCCGACCTGCGCCTGATCCAGGACTCGCTGCGCGAGCACCGCGGCGCCCTCTTCGCCGACGGCCGCCTCGGCCGCACCATCCGCACCCTGGCCGCCTTCGGCCTCCAGCTCGCCACCATGGACGTCCGCGAACACGCCGACGCCCACCACCACGCCCTCGGCCAGCTCTTCGACCGGCTCGGCGAGGAGTCCTGGCGCTACGCCGACATGCCCCGCGAGTACCGCACCAAGCTGCTCGCCAAGGAACTCAGGTCCAGAAGGCCGCTCGCCCCGACCCCCGCCCCCGTCGACGAGGCCGGCGCCAAGACCCTCGGCGTGTTCGAGACGGTCAAGCGCGCCCTGGACGTCTTCGGCCCCGAAGTCGTCGAGTCCTACATCATCTCCATGTGCCAGGGCGCCGACGACGTCTTCGCCGCCGCCGTCCTCGCCCGCGAGGCCGGCCTGCTCGACCTGCACGCCGGCTGGGCCAAGATCGGCATCGTGCCGCTCCTGGAGACCACCGACGAGCTGAAGGCCGCCGACACCATCCTGGAGGACATGCTCTCCGACCCGTCCTACCGGCGCCTGGTCGCGCTGCGCGGCGACGTCCAAGAGGTCATGCTCGGCTACTCCGACTCCTCCAAGTTCGGCGGCATCACCACCAGCCAGTGGGAGATCCACCGCGCCCAGCGCCGGCTGCGCGACGTCGCCCACCGCTACGGCGTACGGCTGCGCCTCTTCCACGGCCGCGGCGGCACCGTCGGCCGCGGCGGCGGCCCCACCCACGACGCCATCCTCGCCCAGCCCTGGGGCACCCTGGAGGGCGAGATCAAGGTCACCGAGCAGGGCGAGGTCATCTCCGACAAGTACCTCATCCCCTCGCTGGCCCGGGAGAACCTGGAACTGACCGTCGCCGCCAGCCTCCAGGCCTCCGCCCTGCACACCGCGCCCCGCCAGTCCGACGAGGCCCTCGCCCGCTGGGACGCGGCCATGGACGTCGTCTCCGACGCCGCCCACGCCGCCTACCGCAGGCTCGTCGAGGACCCCGACCTGCCCGCCTACTTCTTCGCCTCCACCCCCGTGGACCAGCTCGCCGACCTGCACATCGGCTCCCGGCCCTCGCGCCGCCCCGACTCCGGAGCCGGACTGGACGGCCTGCGCGCCATCCCGTGGGTGTTCGGCTGGACCCAGTCCCGGCAGATCGTCCCCGGCTGGTTCGGCGTCGGCTCGGGCCTGAAGGCGCTGCGCGAGGCGGGCGTACGGCAGGAGGGCGAGAGCGTGCTGGAGGAGATGCACGAACGCTGGCACTTCTTCCGCAACTTCATCTCCAACGTCGAGATGACGCTCGCCAAGACCGACCTGCGCATCGCCCAGCACTACGTCGACACCCTCGTCCCCGACGAGCTGAAGCACGTCTTCGACGTCATCAGGGCCGAGCACGAACTGACCGTGGCCGAGGTCCTGCGCGTCACCGGCGAGCGTGAACTCCTCGACGCCCAGCCCGTCCTGAAGCAGACCTTCGCCATCCGCGACGCCTACCTCGACCCGATCTCCTACCTCCAGGTCGCCCTGCTCAAGCGGCAGCGCGACGCGGCGGCGGCGGACCAGGACGCCGACCCGCTGCTCTCGCGGGCCCTGCTCCTGACGGTCAACGGCGTGGCGGCCGGCCTGCGCAACACCGGCTGACCGCCCCGCACGCGAGAGTGCCCCCGGCCCGCACGGGCCGGGGGCACCTCCATGTCCGCACGGGCCCGCGGCTCACAGCGCCACGAACGCCGCCGTCAGCAGGGCGATCCCCGCCCCCGCCAGCACCCACGCGGCCCGCACCCGCCGCAGCCCGCCGGCCACCACCACCGAGGCCAGCAGTAGGGCCCCGCCCAGCGGCGCCCACGCGTACAGGATCCCCGCCGTACCCGCACGCAGCACCTCGTCCGTGCCCGGCTTCACGACGACGTCGTACGTCTGCCCCCTGCGCACCGCCACCGTGTGCGCGATCTCCACCCGGCGGGCCGCCGACCCCGCCGAGGCGGGCGTGTACGGGCCGCTGCACCTGTCGTCCCCGCACCGCGTGACCTCCACCGTCCCGCGCTCGCGCCCCTTGGTCAGCATCACGTACGGCGCGCTGCTCCAGGACGCCCACACGCCGGCGACCAGGATCAGCACCGCGACCGCCCCCATCGAGGCCACCCGCCCGAAGCGCAGCGCGGCCCGGGAGGCCTGACGGGCCTGGCGGGAGGCGCGGGCCTGACGGGAACGGGGGGCACTGGCGGCGGCAGGCATGGCCGGGATCATTGGCCATGTGCCTGCGCGCGGTCAACTCCCGGGCCCGCGGGCGCGGGACAAGTCAGGAGTTGTACGCGCTTTGCGCCCGCTCCAGACCCTCCGCCAGCAGACACTCCACCGAGTCCGCCGCCCGGTCCACGAAGTAGTCCAGCTCCTTGCGCTCGGCCGAGGCGAAGTCCTTCAGCACGTAGTCCGCCACCTGCATCCGGCCCGGCGGGCGTCCGATCCCGAACCGCACCCGGTGGTAGTCCGCGCCCATCGCCTTCGTCATCGACTTCAGACCGTTGTGCCCGTTGTCGCCGCCGCCCAGCTTCAGCCGCAGCGTGCCGTAGTCGATGTCCAGCTCGTCGTGGACCGCCACGATGTTGCCGAGCGGCACCTTGTAGAAGTCCCGCAGCGCGTTGACCGGGCCGCCCGACAGGTTCATGAAGGACATCGGCTTCACCAGGATCACCCGGCGGCTGCCCGGCCCCGGCGGACCGATCCGCCCCTCCACCACCTGCGCCTGCGCCTTGCTCGCCCGCTTGAACCGGCCGCCGATGCGGCCGGCCAGCAGATCCACCACCATGAAACCGACGTTGTGCCGGTTCATGGCGTACTCCGGTCCGGGATTGCCGAGGCCCACGATCAGCCAGGGCGCGCTCGCGGAAGTCGCCGGGGTGGTCACGTCCATCTCTCCTTGATACGCACCGGCCGCCGCCCCCCAGAGGAAGCGGCGGCCGGCGAACTGCGCGGGGGTGAGGGATCAGGCCTCCGCGGCCTCTTCGCCCGCTTCCTCGCCCTCGGCGGACTCCTCGGCCTGCGCGGCCAGGACCTGGAGGACGACGGCGTCCTCCTCGACGGCCAGGGTCACGCCGTTCGGCAGCGCGATGTCCTTGGCGTGGATGGAGGCACCGGCCTCCAGGCCCTCGACGGACACGGTGACCTGCTCCGGGATGTGCGTGGCCTCGGCCTCGACCGGCAGAGCGGACAGGACGTGCTCCAGCAGGTTGCCGCCCGGGGCCAGCTCGCCCTCGGTGTGCACCGGGATCTCGACCGTGACCTTCTCGCCGCGCTTGACCAGCAGCAGGTCGACGTGCTCCAGGAAGCCCTTCAGCGGGTCGCGCTGCACGGCCTTCGGGATCGCCAGCTCGTTGGTCTTGCCGTCGATGTCCAGCGAGATCAGGACGTTCGGGGTACGCAGGGCGAGCAGCAGCTCGTGGCCCGGCAGCGTCAGGTGCAGCGGCTCGGCACCGTGGCCGTACAGCACACCGGGAACCTTGTTCTCACGGCGGACACGGCGGGCGGCGCCCTTGCCGAACTCGCTGCGGGTCTCGGCGGAGATCTTCACCTCGGACATGCTCTTCACTCCTCGTAGAAGTAGGGGACAGTGGTCACCCGGCCACACGAACGGCCTGCTACGAAGAGCGCGTCGATAACGGACCGCCGTATCCGTCCGAGAACGGCTACGGCCTCCCTCGCCGAGCAACTGCAGCAGTCTACTCGGCAGGGGAGGCCGAACCCAAAACGATCTCCAGCGGTCGGCGGAGCCGACAGAATGATCGTTACTGCGCGGTGAGTTCACGGCACGGTGAACGTCACGGTGCCGTGAACGTCACGGCACGGCGAGCGTCACCGCGCAGCGAGCGTCACTGCTCGTCGAACAGGCTCGTCACCGAACCGTCCTCGAACACCTCACGCACCGCGCTCGCGATCGTCGGCGCGATCGACAGCACCGTGATCTTGTCCAGCTCCAGCTCACTCGGGGTCGGCAGCGTGTTCGTGAACACGAACTCGCTCACCTTCGAGTTCTTCAGACGGTCCGCCGCCGGACCCGACAGCACACCGTGCGTCGCCGTCACGATGACGTCCTCCGCGCCGTGCGCGAACAGCGCGTCCGCCGCGGCGCAGATCGTGCCACCGGTGTCGATCATGTCGTCCACCAGGACGCAGATCCGGCCCTTCACGTCACCCACGACCTCATGCACGGTGACCTGGTTCGCCACGTCCTTGTCGCGACGCTTGTGCACGATCGCCAGCGGCGCGCCCAGCCGGTCGCACCAGCGGTCCGCCACCCGCACCCGGCCGGCGTCAGGGGAGACCACCGTCAGCTTGTTGCGGTCCACCTTGCTGCCCACGTAGTCCGCGAGCAGCGGCAGCGCGAACAGGTGGTCCACCGGACCGTCGAAGAAGCCCTGGATCTGGTCCGTGTGCAGGTCCACGGCGAGGATCCGGTCCGCACCCGCGGTCTTCATCAGATCCGCCACCAGACGCGCCGAGATCGGTTCACGCCCGCGGTGCTTCTTGTCCTGCCGCGCATAACCGTAGAACGGCACGATGACCGTGATCGAACGGGCCGACGCACGCTTCAACGCGTCGATCATGATCAGCTGCTCCATGATCCACTTGTTGATCGGAGCGGTGTGGCTCTGGATCAGGAAGCAGTCCGCGCCACGGGCCGACTCCTGGTAGCGGACGTAGATCTCACCGTTCGCGAAATCGAACGCCTTGGTCGGGACGACCCCGATCCCCAGCTGGTGGGCGATTTCCTCGGCAAGCTCGGGGTGGGCGCGGCCGGAGAAGAACATCATCTTCTTCTCGCCGGTCGTCTTGATCCCGGTCACAGCACTGTCTCCTCAGAGGGTGTACGCAGCTGGGTGTCGAGAAGACCTCGTCAACCGTGCAACCGTGCGCGAGAGGCCGTCTCAGCTGGTGGGGTGCGGGTGTGCACTTATCACGGTACGCCGTGTTCGGCGCGCCTGTTTCCGGTCAGTCTTCGCTCTCCGTCTTCGGTGAGGCCGCCTCGGCCGCCTTCGCGGCCGCGCTCCCGGGCCGCTTGCGCGCCACCCAACCCTCGATATTCCGCTGCTGGCCACGGGCCACGGCCAGCGAACCGGGCGGCACGTCCCGCGTGATCACCGAGCCGGCGGCCGTGTAGGCACCGTCCCCGATCGTGACAGGAGCCACAAACATGTTGTCCGAACCCGTACGGCAGTGCGAACCCACCGTGGTGTGGTGCTTGTCCTGGCCGTCGTAGTTCACGAACACGCTCGCCGCACCGATGTTCGAGTGCTCACCGATCGTCGCGTCCCCCACGTAGGACAGGTGCGGCACCTTCGTGCCCTCACCGATCCGCGCGTTCTTCGTCTCCACATACGTACCCACCTTGGACTTCAGCCCCAGGCGCGTCCCCGGCCGCAGATAGGCGTACGGACCCACCGTCGCCTCCGGGCCCACCACGGCCCCCACCGACACCGTGTTGTCCACCCGCGCCCCCGCACCCACCCGGGTGTCGGTCAGCCGGCTGTTCGGCCCGACCTCCGAACCCTGCGCCAGATGCGTCGCCCCGTGCAGCTGCGTCCCCGGATGCACGACCACGTCCTGCTCGAACGTCACCGTCACATCCACCCACGTCGTCGCCGGATCCACCACGGTCACACCCGACAGCATCGCGGCCGTCAGCAGCCGCTCGTTCAGGATCCGGCGCGCCTCGGCCAGCTGCACCCGGTTGTTGATCCCCGCGATCTCCCGGTGGTCCCCGGCCACACACGCGCCGACCCGGTGACCGGCCGCCCGCAGGATCCCGAGCACGTCCGTCAGGTACTCCTCGCCCTGGCTGTTGTCCGTGCGCACCTGACCCAGCGCCTCGGCGAGCAGCCGCCCGTCGAACGCGAAGACCCCGGAGTTGATCTCCCGGATCGCCCGCTGCTCCTCGCTCGCGTCCTTGTGCTCCACGATCGCGGTCACCGCGCCGCCGCCGTCGCGCACGATCCGGCCGTACCCGGTGGCGTCCGGGACCTCGGCGGTCAGCACGGTCACGGCGTTGCCGTCCGCGGTGTGCGCGGCGGCCAGGCTCGCGAGGGTGTCACCGGTCAGCAGAGGGGTGTCCCCGCAGACCACGATCACGGTCCCCTCGACGGCACCGCCCAGCTCCTCCAGGCCCATCCGGACCGCGTGCCCGGTGCCCTTCTGCTTCTCCTGCACGGCGGTACGCGCCTGGGCGTCGGCCTCGGCGAGGTGCGCGGTCACCTTCTCGCGCGCGTGGCCGACCACGACGACCAGGTTCTCCGGCTTCAACTCACGCGCGGCGGCCAGCACATGACCGACCAGGGAACGGCCGCAGATCTCATGCAGGACCTTCGGAGTGGCCGACTTCATACGGGTGCCCTCACCCGCTGCGAGGACGACGACGGCTGCCGGGCGAATGGCGCTCACGGGATGCCCTTCGGCTCTTGGGTGGGGTGGACATCCGCAGGATACCGGGGCCGTTGAGGGGGGAGACGAGAGCGGGTCCCGGCTTGTGCAGCCAGGACCCGAACCGAGTGTGCTCCCCCGCCAGGACTCGAACCCGGACAGATGGCACCAAAAGCCACAGTGCTGCCAATTACACCACGGGGGACCATATCGGCTAAACCGGACATTCAGTCAGGTTGCCGAGTGGCGCCTCCTACTATGCCGTACCAGGCGCCCTCAATGCGACGGTACAGTTCGGCGCTCTGTCGCGCCTTGATGGCGAAACAGCCACGGTACGTGTCGCCTGTGTTCTTGCGTACGGTCGCCGGCTTGTGCCTCTTCAGGACTGTCTTGCCCAGGAGTGCCCGGTCTACGCCGACAAGATCGGCCCAGTACTGCTCAGCCGCATCGACATCGGCGGTTTCGTGGATCATGACGCGGCAGTGCAGCCTGTCGCGATGCACGCCGAGGAGGTCCAGCCAGGCGAGGAAGACTCTGATCATGCCGGGGTCACTGTTGACGAACTCCACGCCTTCGCGGCGAGCGTGCGGTTTGTCCTTGGTGCCCTCGGCCCAGTACAGGCCGACGCCCAGGAGAAACAGCTCGCGGTCGGAGAGCTCGCCCACTGCTGCGGCTGCCGCCTGCTTGGCCTCCTCGCGCTCGCGGTTTTGCGATGCTCGCAGTCGTGCCAGCCCGGCGTTCATGCGCGCTCGCTGCTCTTCGGGCGTGCAGTGAGGCTCCGGCTTCGGCAGGTCCCGCACCCAGAGTGAGACGGAGCTCTTGGAGCACCCCAGCTCTGCCTGGATCTGGTTGTACGTCCATCCCTGCCTTCGCAGCTCGCGTGCCCGTTCGCGTACGTCGTCCTGGGCGCGCGGGCGCTTCGTCCAATCCGCAGGGGGCTCGCCCTCGACGAGGCGTTGAAGCGTCTCCTTGTTGTAGATCTGCAGCCTGTCCCGGATCTGCCGGAGGCTGTACCCCCCGCGCCGCAGCGCGACAGCCTGCTTCCGCAGGCTCTCGAAGTCGGCGTATTTGCCGTGTGGATGTGCCATGTGCATACCGTCCGGCCGGAATGCCGCGTTCCGCGCTCGAACGATCAATGTTCACCAGTTCGAGGGAAATCGACTTGTTTCGATACTCTTCGGTCACCGTTCGTGATCAAGGCCTGTAGGTGAAACTCGCCGGAAAAGCCCCGACGGGCGCCCGTAGGCTGGACGCATGACCACGACGGGGGAAGCGCGCGCCACGGCTGTGACCGGGCCGTGGTGGTGGGCGCGGTGGCGCGGTGCGCTGTTCGACGGGAGTCTGGCGCTGGCGTCGGCGGCCGAGTGCGCGGCGGAGGGGGTGCCGTTCGCGCGGGACGCCGGGATCCCGGTGGCCGCCGGTGTCGTCTTCGGGCTGCTGTGCGGGACGGTGCTGCTGGTGCGGCGGCGGTGGCCGATCGCGGTCGTGCTGGTCGCGATCGCGGTCACGCCGGCCCAGATGGGTTTCCTGATGGGGATCGTCGGGCTCTACACGCTCGCCACCTGCGAGCTGCCGCGCCGGATCATCGGGGCGCTGGCCGGGATGTCGCTCGTCGGCACGATGATCGTGACGTTCGTCCGGGTGCGGCAGGACATGGCGCGGGGTGATTTCACCCTGGGTGACTGGTTCGTTCCGTTCGCCGCTGTCACCACGTCGCTCGGTCTCACCGCGCCTCCGCTGCTGCTCGGTCTCTATGTCGGCGCCCGGCGGCGGCTGATGGAGTCGCTGCGGGAGCGGGCGGACAGCCTGGAGCGGGAGTTGCAGCTGCTCGCGGAGCGGGCGGAGGAACGTGCCGAGTGGGCGCGTGGCGAGGAACGCACCCGGATCGCCCGTGAGATGCACGACGTCGTCGCGCACCGGGTGAGTCTGATGGTGGTGCATGCGGCGGCGTTGCAGGCGGTGGCCCGCAAGGATCCCGAGAAGGCCGTGAAGAACGCGGCGCTGGTCGGGGACATGGGGCGCCAGGCGCTGACGGAGCTGCGGGAGATGCTGGGCGTGCTGCGCAGCGGGGAGGGGCCGGGGCCCGTGCCGCCGGCGCGTGGGCCGGCCGCCGTGCCGCTGGTCGCGGTGGGGGTCGCGGCGGCCGCGGCGGCGTCCCGTGCGGTGGATGAGCCGGGGGCCGGTGCGGAGGGGCCGTGTCTGGCGGAGCTGGAGGAGCTGGTCGGGCAGTCGGCCGCGGCGGGCATGGTGGTGGATCTGTCGGTCGAGGGCGAGGCGCGTCCGTACGGGGCGGAGATCGAGCAGACCGCGTACCGGGTGGTGCAGGAGGCGCTGACGAACGTCCACAAGCACGCGGCGGGCGCGAAGACGCGGGTGCGGCTCGCGCACCGGGGCTCGGAGATCGCGATGCAGGTGGAGAACGGGCCGCCGCCGGAGCCGGGTTCGGCGGCGGCGGCGCGGCTGCCGTCCGGCGGCAACGGCCTGGTCGGCATGAAGGAACGGGTCGTGGCGCTGGGCGGGGTGTTCGTGTCGGGGCCGACGGAGGCGGGGGGTTTCCGGGTGTCGGCGGTGATTCCGGCGTAAGAGCTGCGAACAAAAGGGGAGTCCGAGCGTGCGTGCCGGGCGTCGGGAGCCGGGCGCCCCTTTTGTTCGCAGCTCTAAGGGGGCTGAGGGGTCGCCCGCCCATCGGCCGGTGCCGCTCCCTCGGGGCTGCCGCCGGCCGTCCGGTGCCTCCTCGGCGGGTGCCGCCTGCCGGCCGGTGCCTTCCCGGTGGGTGCCGCCTGCCGCCCGGTGCCTCAAGGCGAGCCGCGCGGTCGTCTGCCGCCTGGTGCCCTGTGAGTTCGTCTCCCGCCGGTCGTCCGCCGCCCGGCGCGTACCGGCCACAGCACCAGGGACCGCGCCAGGGATCGCTTCCCTCTCCCGCCCGTGTGCGTCGCGGCGGTGCCGTCCCGGTGGCCGGGGGGGTGGGGTCAGCCGGCGGTCAGGCGTACCGGTGCCAGGCCGGAGAGCAGGGCCGACAGGGCGTGGTCGATGTCCGGGCCGAGGTACCAGTCACCGGTGTGGTCGAGGGCGTAGACGCGGCCCGCGGTGTCGATGGCGAGCAGGGTCTGGGTGTCGCTCTCGGCGCCGAGGGGGCACACGTCGGTGTCGAGGGCGCGGCCGAGGTCGCCGAGGGTGCGGGCCATGTGGAGGCCGTGCAGCGGGTCGAGGTCGAGCGTGGCCGGGGCGATCTGGCGGCCCGGGCCCGTGGGGGTGATCTGCAGGCCGCCGAATTCGGCCCAGGCCTCGACGGCGGCGGGGAAGACGGTGTGCCGGTGGCCGGCCGGGGAGGCGTGCTCGCGCAGGGTGTCGGCCCAGATCTCCGCCTGCTTTATGTCCCAGCGTCCGGGCTGCCAGCCGGCGGCGCGCAGGGTGGCGTCGACGGGGGCGGCGAAGCGGGCGGGGGGTCCCTCGGGTCCGGCCGGGGGTGCGGGCTTCACCGAGGGGTTGGCGGAGCGCTTGGCAAAGGCGCGGCGGTCGGCTTGCATCGGCCCTTCGTTCGTCCTGTCGTCTCGTGCGGGTGTCGGGGTGCGGCCGGGGGGTGGGCGTCCGTCAGGCCTTGCCGCCGGCGGGGTCGACGATGTAGACGCCGAAGTGGGCGCTGAGCGCGGTGCAGGCGCGGCACGGGGCGGCGAAGCTGCCGTGCAGCGGGTCGCCGTCCTCGCGGATGCGGCGGGCGGTGAGTTTGGCCTGTTTGAGGGCTTTGCGGGCTTCGCCGTTGGTCATGGGTTTGCGGGAGGCGCGTTTGCTGCGGGTGGCGTCGACGGCGCTGATGTGCCGGGAGATGAGGATGGTCTCGGCGCAGCGGCCGGTGAAGCGGTCGCGCTGGGCGCTGGTGAGGGTGTCCAGGAAGTCCTGGACGAGCGGATGCAGTGCGGGGGGTTCCTCGCTGCGCGCGGCCGTGCCGGTGAGGGTGGCGCCGCGCACGGAGAGGGCGGCGGCGATGGTGGGGAGTATGCCGTCGCGGCGGTGACGGAGGACGGGCGCGTGCGGCGCCTCGCTGCTGCTCCAGCCGATCCGCGGGTCGCCGGAAGCGCTGGTGTGCGGTCCCGTCTGCGTCGCGTTCATGATCATCGTCCCCTCCCGAGCATCCCCCCGAAGGACACAGAGTGCCAAATCGCGTGGCCCGTGGGGAAGCTGGGGCGGTGCGACACGCCCGGTTCTGGGCGGTGTGTCACCGCGGGGTGACGTCCGGTCACGGTCACGGGTGAACCGGTGGCCGGACGCCGGCCGGACCGGGTGCGGGCGGTGGGCGGTGGCCCGGTGACCGGTGTCGTCGTACCGCATAGGCTGTCGGCACGCCGCGCTCGCGCGGTCGACGCGTTGGAGAGAAGTAGTCGATACGGGTCTCGGTGAGCGGAGCAGGAAGCCGCCGGCCGCGGGTCGTACAGAGTGCCGCAGGGGGCAACCGCCATGACGACAGGTCGGCTCGGGCTGGGGGTACCACCCGGCCGCCAGGCCGGAGGGCAGGCCGCACCGCCGAACGCGGCCTACGCCGGGCAGACCGTGCACTTCCCGGACCCGGTCCGGGCGGCCCGTCACCCCAGGGGTGTGCGGGTCGACGAGCGCGGTTACCCCGACTTCTCGCCGTACGCGCGCGCGGCGGCGCAGATCGCGGATCCGCCGGAGGGCTTCGGCGTGGACGAACTTCGGCTGACGGACTACGTGTCGGCGAACGCGGCGCTGGCGGCGACCGGCCACGACCTGTGGGACACGGTGCCGAGCGTGGCGACGCCGCACGGCTGGACGTGGCACCACGTGGCGGGCACCCGGCGTCTGGAACTGGTCCCGGTGGAGGTGAAGGCGCTGTTGCGCCACCACGGCGGGATCGCGACCGCGAACGTCGACCAGGCCAAGCGCGGCACACGCCCGTTGCAGGAGACCCGGCCGGCTCATTTCGGACTGCCCAAGTCGGGGCCGGCGGTGACGGAGCAGCAGGTGCAGGGCGTCGAGGAGGACCTGGGCTACCGGCTGCCGGGCGCCTACCGCTCCTTCCTGAAGGCGGCGGGCGGCTGCGCCCCGGTGGGCACGGCGCTCGACGCGGAGCTGGGACTCCTGGTCGACCAGCCCTTCTTCACGGTCCGTGAGGAGGCGGCGGTCAACGACCTGGTCTACGTCAACAAGTGCCTGCGCGACCACCTCACCAAGGACTACCTGGGTGTCGGTTTCGTGCAGGGCGGTCTGCTCGCGGTGAAGGTGAAGGGCGAGCGGCTGGGCTCGGTCTGGTTCTGCGCGTACGACGACGTGCGCGACGTGGATCCGGCGTGGCCGCAGGCGGAGCGCGTGGAGCGGTTGCTGCTGCCGTGCGGTGAGGACTTCGACGCGTTCCTGTCCCGGCTGGCGGGTTCGCCGCCGGAGCTGGAGACGGTGGCGAACCTGATGGTGGACGGCGGGTTCGCGCAGGCCGTCCCGGTTTCTTCCGTGTCCGCGGTGGGGGAGTGAAGTCGGCGATGGTGACGTTCGCGCAGGCGCAGGAGCGCGCCGAGGAGTGGATCAACGGTGACGTGCCGGCGTACCAGCACCGGGAGGTGCGGGTACGGGAGTTCGAACTCGGCTTCGTGGTGTGGGCCGAGGACCGTGCGGAGGGCCCGCGTTCGGACGGCGGCAGGCAGCGGCTGGTCCTCGCCCGGGACAGTGGTGAGGCCACCTTGTGGCCCGCGTTGCCGGTGGGCGAGGTGATCCGCCGGTACGAGGAGGAGTACGGCCGTCCGGAGCCGGCCGCGGACGCGGACGCGGCGCCGCCGGCCCGGGTGGACCTGAACCAGACGTCGTTCCTGCTCAGTCCGCCGGAGTGGCTGCAGGAGGCGGCGGACCGGATGGGCATCCCGGACCGCCGCTCCCAGGGTGGCGGCACGGCGGGTGGCGCCACGGGTGCCACGGGCGCCGGAGCGGGTACGGCGAGCGGCGCGGCCGGTGGTGCCGGCGCCACGGGTGCGGGGTTCGCGGGCGGGCCCGGTGCGGGTGCCGCCGGCGGGTCCGGTGCCGGTCCGGCGCCCGACGGGTCGCTGCCTTTGACGCAGGCCGGGGTGCCGGCGAGCGGGACGGGCCCGGCGGGCGGCCCCGCCGGGCCGAGTACGCCCGGTACGCCGAGCACGCCCGGCGCGCCCAGTACGCCGAGCACGCCCGTGGGAGCGACCCCGTGGGCCGGGACCGACACCAACGCGGACGGGGGGGAGGACCGTTCCGTACCGCTTCCCGCGACGGTGTTCGCGCCGCCGCTGAGCGAGTCCGACGACGGCGCGCCGCCGGCCACCGCGCCGGACGCCAAGACCGCGCTGATGGCGGGCGGCAGCCGCCTCCCCCGTACGGCGGTGGCACCGGCGCTCGACGGAACCGCCGCCCCCGGCACGCCCGCCCCGGCGGGCGCTCCCGGCGCGCCCCGGGGCGGCACGCCCGCGCCCCCGCCCGGTGCGACGCCGCCGCCCGCGCCGGGCAGCGTCCCGCCTCCGCCGGGCAGCACACCGGCTCCGGGCGCTCCGCCCCCGCCCCCGGCCGGGGCGCCGTACGGCTATCCGCAGGCGCCCGGCGCGCAGGGCGGCCCCGCAGCTGCGTCCGCCGGTGGCGCGCCGGGCGCGCCCTACCCGCCCGCCCCCGGCGGCCCGGTCGGTTCCGGGCAGCCGCTTCCCCCGCACGCGGGTGACATCGCCGACGCCGCGACGAGCAAGGCGCCGCCTGCGCCGAGCCGTGGGCGGGGCGCCGCGCCCATGCCCCCGCCGCCGGGCGCGCCCGGCACCCCGGGAGCCCGGCCGGCCCCCGCGGCCCCGCCGCCCGCCGCTCCGGGCGCGCCGGGTGGCGCGGGCGGGTACGTGCCGACGCGGCTCGTCTCCTCGCTGGGTCCGGACGGCCCCGAGGGCCCCGGCGCCCCGCAGGCCCCCGGAACACCCCCCGGCCCGGCGGCCCCTGGCGCTCCGGGCACTCCCGGAGGTACGCCTCCGGGTGGTGTCCACCATGCGGCCACGATGCTCGCCGACCCCGGGCGGGCGGGTGGCGCTCCGCCGCCGCCGGGACCGCCCGGCGCCCCGGGCGGCACCCCTGGCGTTCCCGGCCCGCCGCAGCCGCCCGGTGCTCCGGGCGCTCCGGGTGCGGGGCAGGGCGGTGTGCACCAGGCGGCGACCATGCTGGCCCCGCCCCCGTCCGGCGGTCCCGGCGTGCCTTCGCCGCCCGTTGCGGGGCAGCCCGTGCCCGGTCAGCAGCCTCCCGCCTACGGTTACCCGCCGCAGGCGCTGCCGACGGTCGGTCCGGGCTACCAGGCCGTGCTGCGCTACCGGGCGCAGGACGGCTCCGAGCAGCAGCTGATCCGGCGTTCGGCGCCGGGCACGCCGCACCCGGAGTGGCAGATCTTCCACGAGCTGCGTGCGATGAACGTGCCGCCGGACCAGGTGCTGGAGCTGCACACGGAGCTGGAGTCGTGCCAGTTGCCGGGCGCGTACTGCGCTCGGATGATCCGGGAGCAGTGGCCGCAGGCGCGGATCACGTCGATCGCGCCGTACGGCACCGACCACGCGAGCCGTCAGCAGGGCATGGCGCAACTCCTGGCGCACCAGGGTGAGCTGCACCAGGTGGCCGACGGGCCCGCCCGCCCGGCGCCGGTGCGGGCGCCGCTGCCGCCGGTGCAGCCCGTGCCGCCCCTTCCGCCGGAGGGCGTCGCCCAGGAGCTGGCGGCGGCCTTCGGGCCCGGCGTGTTCCGGTTCGAGCAGGCGGCGGTCTCGCGCCAGGGCGTGCCGCCGGTCGTGGCGCACACGCTGGTGGCGGCGGGCCTGCCGCTGGACATGGGCCCGTTCTTCTGGGCGCAGGCTCAGCCGGGGCGCCCGGTGCCGACGCTGGCGGAGCTGGCGGCCGAGCGCGGGGTGCAGCCGGCGCCGGACGCGGGCTCGTACCTCGTCATGGGCAGCGACTTCGGCAAGGCGCTCTGTGTGCAGTACGGCACGGCGAACATCGTGGCCGTGCCGGTGGAGGCGGGCCCCGGCGGTACGTCGGTGCCGCCGCAGTTCGTGAACACCGGGCTGCCGGAGTTCGCGCGCTGCCTGGCCCTGCTCGGCCGGATGTGGCGGCTGCGCTACGGCCTGAACCAGGAGCAGGCGGGCCGCTGGACCGTCGACTTCCAGGCCCAGCTCGCCTCGCTCGACCCGGCGGCGCTCGGCTCGCCGGAGAGCTGGTGGTCGGTGCTGCTGGAGCAGATGTGGGACGGACTGCTGTGACCCGGTGAGCGTCCGGCGCAGGGAGGCCGGGCCCGGTCGAGTGACCGGGCCCGGCCTTTTTCTGTCCCCTCTTCTGCGCACCGTCGGCCGGATGTGCATCCGGAGTGTCGCGTTATGAACATTTCGTCCCTATAGCTGAGGATGTGCCCGCAGTCATCGTGTCGCATCCATTCGGCGGTGTCCGGCGGTGCACGACGGAGAGGGGTTCAGGATGGGCAGCACGGCGTCATCGGTCTCGCTCCACCGCTTCGCGGTCGTCCGGGGGCGCGGCTACCGGCCCGAACAGGTGGACGCCTGCGCGGCCGCGCTCTTCGCGGACCGGGACGCGGCCTGGGAGCGGGCCGCGCGGCTGACCGTGCTGGCCAAGAACATGGAGGCGGAGCTGGCGGTCCTGCGGGAGACCGTCGCGGCCCTCGGCGAGCAGACCTACGAGTCGCTGGGCGAGGGCGCGCGACGGCTGTACGAGCAGGGGCGGCGGGAGGCGGGTGCGGTGCGCGAGCGGGCGCGCCGGGAGGCGCACGCGACGGTGGAGTCGGCGCGCGCGTACGCGGACGGACTGCTGCGTGAGGCGCGGGCGTACGCGGACGCGGTGCGCGCCGAGGCCGACGAGCGGGCCCGGCAGCGGCTCCTGGCGGCGCGCTCGGAGGCCGACGCGCTGCGGATCGCGGTCCGCCGCGAGGTGAGGGCGCGCCGCGGCGAGGCGCTGGCCGCGCTGCGCGAGGTGCGCCAGCGCACCTGCGGGATGCTCACGGAGCAGTCCCGCGAGCACGCCGCCCGGCTGGGGGCGGCGGAGCGGGAGGAGCGGGCGCGGCTGGCCGCGCTGGAGGCGGACCACGCCCGGCGGCTGTCGGCCGCCGAGGGGGCGCTGGCCGCCGCGGAGCAGGCGCTCGCGCAGGCGCAGGAGGCGGCGCGCAGGGGGCCGGAGGAGGCGCGGGCGTACGCCGCGGAGGTGCTGGCCGGGGCGCGGCTGCGGGCGGAGCGGATCGCCCGGGAGACGGAGCAGGTGCTGGTGGAGCACGGTGAACTCTGGGACGACGTACGGGCGCAGATGGACACCGTGCAGAGCGACATCACGGCGCTGACGGGGCGTGCGCGGGCGGAGTAGTCCGCGATCCGATGCCACACTCGGGGCCCGCCCGCCCCTTTGTCCGTGGAGTCTGCCGCGGCCGGCGGACCGGGCGGACCGGGGGGCGGGGCAGACCCCCGTGGACACCGGCGTCGCCGGGAACACGGCAGAGGCGGGCCTCGCCGCCTTCGGCGCGCACGGCCCGGCCGGGCGGCCGGCCGTCGCCGGGGCGGCCGCGGCGGGGCACCGCGGCGCGGACCTCACACGGCACCCGGGGTCCTCCCCGTCGGCGGGGCGGGCGTATGCGTGAGGGAGGCGGGCGGGCCACGGCCGGGCGAACCACTGCGCGAGCAGGCGCCGGGCGGGCGGAACCGCGGCCTTCGGCTTGACCTTGACGCGGCGGGAGGGTGGAGGATCCGTGGGCCGGTGGGTGGAGGCAACCCTGAGACGGACTCCACCTGTCGGCGGACAGCCCCTAGGGGGAGGTCCGTACTTGGGGTCGGGGAGGGTTCGTACCGTCGGAGGACGAGACGGCCGCGCACCGTCCTTAGTCTGGCTTTACGCCGCTGGGGGGCGGTGGACCGCACCGACGGGGGTGGGGTTTTCCCCAGCGGAAGACTGCGCTGAGCACCAGCGCGCCGGGGGGCACGCGCACAGCAGACTCGTCGTCGTGACGGGAGCACCGCTCCGGCACGGCGCACCCGCGGACACCCGCGGCGCGCACACAGGCGGCACGCGGTACGCGCACACCGGGCGCCGCCCACGGCGGGGACCGTCCCCGCACCCTGTTCACCCGCCCACCGCCCCGCATCCCGCTCGAAGCATGACCGACATAGGAGACTTACCGTGACATCGGCTGTGACCATTCCCAGGCACGGGGGTACTGGAAATCCCACGGCCGTAGCCGCGCGGGCGCGGCAGGTCGTGAAGGCGTACGGATCCGGGGAGACCCGGGTCGTCGCCCTCGACCACGTCGACGTGGACATCGCCCGCGGCCAGTTCACCGCGATCATGGGCCCCTCGGGGTCCGGCAAGTCCACGCTGATGCACTGCCTCGCCGGTCTCGACACCGTGACGGGCGGCCGGATCTACCTGGACGACACCGAGATCACCGGCCTGAAGGACAAGAAGCTCACGCAGCTGCGCCGGGACCGGATCGGCTTCATATTCCAGGCGTTCAACCTGCTGCCGACGCTGAGCGCGATCGAGAACATCACCCTGCCCATGGACATCGCCGGCCGCAAGCCGGACCGTGCCTGGCTGGAGAGGGTGGTCGAGACGGTCGGTCTGGCCGGGCGGCTCAAGCACCGGCCCAACCAGCTCTCCGGCGGCCAGCAGCAGCGCGTCGCCGTGGCCCGCGCCCTGGCCGCCAGGCCGGAGATCATCTTCGGTGACGAGCCGACCGGCAACCTCGACTCGCGGGCCGGCGCCGAGGTGCTGGGCTTCCTGCGCCGCTCCGTGGACGAGCTGGGCCAGACCATCGTGATGGTGACGCACGACCCGGTGGCCGCCTCCTACGCCGACCGGGTGCTGTACCTCGCCGACGGCCGGATCGTCGACGAGATGTACCAGCCGACGGCCGACCAGGTCCTGGACCGCATGAAGGACTTCGACGCCCGGGGGCGTACGTCATGACCGTGCTGAGAACCTCCCTGCGCAACTTCTTCGCGCACAAGGGACGCATGGCGCTCTCCGCGGTCGCCGTGCTGCTGTCGGTGGCGTTCGTGTGCGGCACGCTGGTGTTCACCGACACCATGAACACGACGTTCGACAAGCTGTTCGCGGTGACGGCGGCCGACGTGACCGTCTCGCCGAAGGACGCGAAGAACGACGACGGCCCGCAGAGCGGTGTGCCCGAGACGCTGCCGGCCGCCACGCTGGACCGGGTCCGGCACGCCGAGGGAGTCAAGTCCGTCCAGGGCGGGGTCAGTTCGGCGAACGTGACGGTCGTCGACAGCCGCAACAAGAACATGGGCTCCTCCAACGGCGCTCCGACGATCGCCGGCAACTGGAGCCCCGGTGAACTGAAGTCGATGGAGATCACCTCCGGCCACGCCCCGCACGGGGCGGGCGAGGTGATGGTCGACGCCGACACCGCCGACAAGCACGGCCTGAAGCTCGGCGACGAACTGCGCACCATCGCGCAGAGCGGTGATCTCAGGGCCCGGATCGTCGGCATCGCCGCCTTCAAGGTGACCAACCCGGGCGCCTCCGTCGTCTACTTCGACACCGCCACCGCCCAGCGCGGCCTGCTCGGCGCGACCGGCCGGTTCACCCAGGTCGAGGTCACCGCGGCCCCCGGCGTGTCGGACGAGCAGCTGAAGCGGAACGTGGCGCGGACCCTGGACGGCGCCGGGACCCGGGCCACCGCGTACAAGATCCAGACGGCCAAGGAGAACGCCGACGAGAACCGCAAGAGCGTCGGCTCGTTCATGGACGTCATCAAGTACGCCATGCTCGGCTTCGCCGGGATCGCCTTCCTGGTCGGCATCTTCCTGATCATCAACACCTTCAGCATGCTGGTCGCCCAGCGCACCCGCGAGATCGGCCTGATGCGGGCGATCGGCTCCTCCCGCAAGCAGGTCAACCGGTCGGTGCTGGTCGAGGCGCTGCTGCTGGGCTTCGTCGGCTCCGTCCTCGGGGTCGGCGCGGGCGTCGGCATCGCGATCGGCCTGATGAAGCTGATGAGCGCTGCGGGCATGGACCTGTCCACCGACGACCTGACGATCAAGGCGACCACCCCGGTGGCCGGTCTGGTCCTCGGCGTCGTCGTCACCGTCCTGGCCGCCTACCTCCCGGCCCGCCGCGCCGGCAAGGTCTCCCCGATGGCCGCGCTGCGCGACGCCGGCACGCCGGCCGACGGCAGGGCGGGCTGGGTGCGCGCCCTGATCGGCCTGGTCCTGACCGGCGCGGGCACGGCCGCCCTGTACGCGGCGGCCACCGCCGACAAGGCGAGCGACGGCTCGGCGGTCCTCGGCCTCGGCGTGGTGCTGACCCTGATCGGGTTCGTCGTCATCGGTCCGCTGCTGGCGGGCGGGGTGGTCCGGGTGATCAGCGCGGTGCTGCTGCGGGCCTTCGGTCCGGTGGGCCGCATGGCCGAGCGCAACGCGCTGCGCAACCCGCGCCGCACCGGCGCCACCGGCGCGGCCCTGATGATCGGCCTCGCCCTGGTCGCCTGCCTGTCGGTGGTCGGGTCCTCGATGGTGGCCTCGGCCACCGACGAACTGGACAGGACGGTCGGCGCGGACTTCATCGTCCAGGGCAACCAGCGCATCGTCCCGCAGGCCGAGCAGGCCATGCGGCAGACGCCGGGCCTGGACCACACCACCCGCTACAAGGTGCTCGACGCGACCCTGACCTCCCCGGACGGCAAGCGCGTCGACGACAACGTCACCGCCGCCGACCCGTCCTACGCCGACGACGTACGCCGCACGGTCACCGAGGGCTCGTTGAAGGACGCCTACGGCCCCGACGCCATGTCGGTGGGCGCCGACTACGCCAAGGAGCACGGGATCCACGCCGGCGACACCCTCACCGTCGCCTTCAAGGGCGGCAGGACGGCCCGTCTGAAGGTCGCCGCCGTCACCAGCGACGACACGGCCATCGACAAGGGCGCCCGCTACCTGTCCATCACCACCATGGAGAAGTACGTCCCCCAGGACCGCGTCCCGCCGAACGTGATCATGTTCGCCAAGGCCAAGGACGGCCAGGAGAAGCAGGCGTATGCGGCCCTGAAGAAGTCCCTGGAGCAGTACCCGCAGTACCAGGTGCGTGACCAGACCGACTACAAGCAGGAACTGAAGGACCAGGTCGGCCAGCTCCTGAACATGGTCTACGGCCTGCTCGCCCTCGCGATCATCGTGGCGGTGCTCGGTGTGGTGAACACGCTGGCCCTCTCGGTGGTCGAGCGGACCCGGGAGATCGGCCTGATGCGGGCGATCGGCCTCTCCCGCCGGCAGCTGCGGCGCATGATCCGCATGGAGTCCGTGGTGATCGCCCTGTTCGGCGCGCTGCTCGGCCTCGGTCTGGGCATGGGCTGGGGCGCCACCGCCCAGAAGCTCCTCGCCCTGGAGGGCCTGGGTGTCCTGGACATCCCGTGGCCGACGATCGCCGCCGTCTTCGTCGGCTCGGCCTTCGTGGGCCTGTTCGCCGCGCTGGTCCCGGCCTTCCGCGCCGGCCGGATGAACGTACTGAACGCGATCGCGACGGACTAGCGACGCGACGGACCCCTCGTGAACGGGGGTCACGGGGAAATCCGCCCGGGGGCGGGAAGCCATGGGGGCTTCCCGCCCCCGGGTGCGTGTGTCCCGGTCCGCCCGGGGGCCGCGCTGCTCCACGAAGCCCGGGGGGAGTCCGGGGCCGAGGCCGGGGCCGTCCGGGCCGAAAGCGGGGGCCGGGGGACGGCGGCCCCGGGGACGGGAAGGGGGACGGGGGAAAACCCCGGGGGCCAGCCCCTCCCGGCACCGGACGCCCGTTCGATACCCCTGCGTTGTCCACAGGTCCGACCGCCCCCGTCCCGGCGTCGTACGCTGAAGGAACCCCCGGCCCGCACCCCGAGCCGGGCCCTTCGCGTTGCCCACCTCCGGACGGAAGCCCCCTCCATGAGCCTGCACGGTCTGCTCGACGCCGTCGTCAAGGACCCCGCCCTCGCGGAAGCGATCACCGCGGCCACGGACGGCAATCGGATGCACGTCGACCTCGTCGGCCCGCCCGCCGCCCGTCCCTTCGCGATCGCGGCCCTGGCCCGCGAGGCCGCCCGTCCGGTGCTCGCGGTGACGGCGACCGGCCGCGAGGCCGAGGACCTGGCAGCGGCCCTGCGCTCGCTGCTGCCGCCGGAGGGCGTCGTGGAGTACCCCTCCTGGGAGACGCTCCCGCACGAGCGGCTCAGCCCGCGCAGCGACACCGTGGGCCGCCGCCTCGCCGTCCTGCGCCGCTTGGCCCACCCCAGGCCCGACGACCCGGAGACCGGCCCGGTCTCCGTCGTCGTCGCTCCCATCCGGTCGGTGCTCCAGCCGCAGGTCAAGGGTTTGGGCGACCTGGAGCCGGTCGCCCTGCGCACCGGGCAGACCGCCGACCTGAACGGCATCGTCGAAGCCCTGGCGGCCGCCGCCTACGCGCGCGTGGAGCTGGTGGAGAAGCGCGGCGAGTTCGCCGTGCGCGGCGGCATCCTCGACGTGTTCCCGCCCACCGAGGAACACCCCCTGCGCATCGAGTTCTGGGGCGACGACGTCGAGGAGATCCGCTACTTCAAGGTGGCCGACCAGCGCTCCCTGGAGGTCGCCGAGCACGGCCTGTGGGCCCCGCCCTGCCGCGAGCTGCTGCTCACCGAGGACGTCCGCACGCGCGCTCGTGCCCTGGCCGAGCAGCACCCGGAGCTGGGCGAACTGCTGGGCAAGATCGCCGAGGGCATCGCGGTGGAGGGCATGGAGTCCCTGGCGCCGGTCCTCGTCGACGACATGGAGCTGCTCCTGGACGTGCTGCCCAAGGGCGCGATGGCCGTGGTGTGCGACCCGGAGCGGGTGCGCACGCGCGCGTCCGACCTGGTGGCCACCTCCCAGGAGTTCCTGCAGGCGTCCTGGGCCGCGACCGCGGGCGGCGGCGAGGCGCCCATCGACGTCGACGCGGCCTCCCTGTGGTCGATCGCGGACGTCCGGGAGCGGGCCCGCGAGCGGGACATGATGTGGTGGTCGGTGTCGCCGTTCGCCGCCGACGAGGCGGCCGAGGACACCGACACCCTCAAGCTGGGCATGCACGCCCCCGAGACGTACCGCGGCGACACCGCCAAGGCGCTCGCCGACACCAAGGGCTGGCTCGCCGACGGCTGGCGCACGGTCTACGTCACCGAGGGCCACGGCCCGGCCGCCCGCACCGTCGAGGTGCTGGGCGGCGAGGGCATCGCGGCCCGCCTGGACGCGGACCTCGGCGAGGTCTCCCCGTCGGTGGTGCACGTGGCGTGCGGCTGCATCGACAACGGCTTCGTCGACGCGGCCCTGAAGCTGGCGGTGCTCACCGAGACCGACCTGTCCGGCCAGCGCACCGCGAGCCGGGACGGCGCCCGCATGCCGGCCCGCCGCCGCAAGACCATCGACCCGCTCACCCTGGAGGCGGGCGACTACATCGTGCACGAGCAGCACGGTGTGGGCCGCTACATCGAGATGGTGCAGCGCACGGTGCAGGGCGCGACCCGCGAGTACCTGGTGGTGGAGTACGCCCCGGCCAAGCGCGGCCAGCCCGGCGACCGCCTGTACATCCCCACCGACCAGCTGGAGCAGATCACCAAGTACGTCGGCGGCGAGGCGCCCACCCTGCACCGCCTCGGCGGCGCCGACTGGACCAAGACCAAGGCGCGCGCGAAGAAGGCGGTCAAGGAGATCGCCGCCGACCTGATCAAGCTGTACTCGGCGCGGATGGCGGCCCCCGGGCACTCCTTCGGCGCCGACACGCCCTGGCAGCGCGAACTGGAGGACGCGTTCCCCTACGCGGAGACCCCGGACCAGCTGACCACGATCGCCGAGGTCAAGGAGGACATGGAGAAGACGGTCCCGATGGACCGTCTGATCTGCGGCGACGTGGGGTACGGCAAGACGGAGATCGCGGTGCGCGCCGCCTTCAAGGCCGTCCAGGACGGCAAGCAGGTCGCGGTCCTGGTTCCGACGACGCTGCTGGTGCAGCAGCACTTCGGCACGTTCTCCGAGCGCTACGCCCAGTTCCCGGTGAACGTGAAGGCGCTCTCCCGCTTCCAGACCGACACCGAGGCGAAGGCCGTCCTCGAAGGGCTGCGCGAGGGCTCGGTGGACGTCGTCATCGGCACCCACCGGCTGTTCTCCTCCGAGACGAAGTTCAAGGACCTGGGCCTGGTCATCGTCGACGAGGAGCAGCGCTTCGGCGTCGAGCACAAGGAGCAGCTGAAGAAGCTGCGCGCCAACGTCGACGTGCTGACGATGTCCGCGACCCCGATCCCGCGCACCCTGGAGATGGCCGTCACGGGCATCCGCGAGATGTCCACGATCACCACCCCGCCCGAGGAGCGCCACCCGGTGCTCACCTTCGTCGGGCCGTACGAGGAGAAGCAGATCGGCGCGGCGGTCCGCCGTGAGCTGCTGCGCGAGGGCCAGGTCTTCTACATCCACAACCGCGTGGAGTCCATCGACCGGGCGGCGGCGCGGCTGCGCGAGATCGTCCCCGAGGCGCGCATCGCCACCGCCCACGGCCAGATGTCCGAACAGGCCCTGGAACAGGTCGTCGTGGACTTCTGGGAGAAGAAGTTCGACGTGCTGGTCTCCACGACGATCGTCGAGTCCGGCATCGACATCTCCAACGCCAACACCCTCATCGTGGAGCGCGGCGACAACTTCGGCCTCTCCCAGCTGCACCAGCTGCGCGGCCGGGTCGGCCGGGGCCGCGAGCGCGGCTACGCCTACTTCCTGTACCCGCCGGAGAAGCCGCTCACGGAGACGGCCCACGAGCGCCTGGCCACCATCGCCCAGCACACCGAGATGGGCGCGGGCATGTACGTGGCGATGAAGGACCTGGAGATCCGCGGCGCCGGAAACCTGCTGGGCGGCGAGCAGTCCGGCCACATCGCGGGCGTCGGCTTCGACCTGTACGTCCGCATGGTCGGCGAGGCGGTCGCGGACTACCGGCGGCAACTGGAGACCGGCGGGGCCGAGGAGGAGCCGCCGCTGGAGGTCAAGATCGAACTGCCCGTCGACGCGCACGTCCCGCACGACTACGCGCCCGGCGAGCGGCTGCGCCTCCAGGCGTACCGCTCCATCGCCTCCGCCAACAGCGAGGAGGACATCAAGGCGGTCCGCGAGGAACTGACCGACCGTTACGGCAAGTTGCCCGAGCCGGTGGAGAACCTGCTGCTGGTGGCCGGGCTGCGCATGCTCGCCCGCGCCTGCGGGGTCGGTGAGATCGTGCTCCAGGGCACCAGCATCCGCTTCGCCCCGGTGGAGCTGCGCGAGTCCCAGGAGCTGCGCCTCAAGCGTCTCTACCCGGGCTCGCTGCTCAAGCCGGCCACCCACCAGGTGCTCGTCCCCCGGCCGAAGACCGCGAAGGTCGGCGGCAAGCCGCTGGTCGGCCGTGAACTGCTGGGCTGGGTGGGCGAGTTCCTGGCGTCGGTGCTCGGGTCGTAACACTCGATACGCCCTTTTCGCTCCTTTTGCCTCTGTGCGCCCCCAAGTGGGGCGCGCACCTTCCTGGTTACCGTGGGCACAGGTAAGACAGGCCCGCACGCACCAGGTGCGGCCACGCACGGCAAGGCAAGGGGAGGGCTCATGGGCGTGGAGAGGTACCGGGAATCCGGGGAGCGGGGGCCGGGGCGCGCGGTGCGGCGTCCGCTCGTGCGCGGTGGTGCGGCGGTGTGCGTCATAGCGGCCCTCACCCTCGTCGCGGGATGCAAGGGCGACGACGTCCACGGCGCCGGGCCCGCCACGCGCAGCGGCGCACCGGCCCCGTCCTCCGACGGACACTCCGTCAGTCCGCTGGCCAACCCGGACGGGACGAAGCCGGGCCTGGCGCCGCTGACCGGCGAGTCGGACCGGGCGGCGGCCCGCAAGCTCATAGGCACGGTGGCGACGAAGGGCCGCGGCCCCAAGACGGGGTACAAGCGGGACCAGTTCGGCTACGCCTGGATGGACTCCGTGAACGGCGTGCCCTTCGCGCACAACGGCTGCGACACCCGCGACGACGTGCTCAAGCGCGACGGACAGGACGTCAGCTTCCGCAAGGGGTCCAACTGCGTGCTCGTGGCGATGACCCTGCACGACCCGTACACGGGCAAGACGATCCAGTGGACCAAGGCGCACGCGGCCACCGTGCAGATCGACCACGTGATGCCGCTGTCCTACGACTGGCAGATGGGCGCCGCGCACTGGCCCAAGGAGAAGCGCGAGCAGATCGCCAACGACCCCCTCAACCTGCTGCCGGTCGACGGCCCCGCCAACTCCTCCAAGAGCGATTCGGGACCGGCGACCTGGCTGCCGCCGAACAAGGGCATCCGGTGCGCGTACAGCGTGCGGTTCGCCCAGGTCTCGCTCAAGTACAAGCTGCCGGTGACGGCGGCGGACAAGCAGGCGATGCTGAGGCAGTGCGGCGGCTGACCCGCCGGCCCGGCTCAGCGCCCCTGGCGCTTGAGAGCGCCGAGGAAGGCGCCGAAGGCGGGGGCGGGGAAGGTGAGGACGGCCCGGGCGGGGGCTTTGGAGTCGCGGACGGCGGTGTGGGTGAGGAGCGTGGCGACCTCCACGCACTCGTTGCCGTCACCCTCGCCCGAGTAGGACGACTTCCGCCAGTGGCCGGGGCTGGTTCCGGCGGGCCTCACGGCAAGTCCTGCGCTTTCAAGGTGGCGAGGAAGGCGCCGAAGGCGGGGGCGGGGAAGGTGAGGGTGGCCCGGGCGGGGGCTTTGGAGTCGCGGACGGCGGTGTGGGTGGGGAGCGTGGCGACCTCGACGCAGGCATTGCCGTCGCCCTCGCCGGAGTATGACGACTTTCGCCAGTTGTCGTGAGTGACCATGGGTGCCTCAGAGCTCCTTCGTCAGCCCGTGGATGAAGTCGCGGGATCGCTCCGGTTCGAGTGATACCTCCCTCACTTTACGGAAACGCGTTCGATAGGCGTCCAGTTGGGCCTCGGAGTCGATGAAGACCGAGCCGTGGGGCGCGTCGCGTACCACCGTGTCCAGCTTGGGCACAGGGCCCCCGGCGTACGTCATGGTGCTCGAGGCCCTGGAGAAGCCGTCCAGATCGAAAGGGATGACCCGCAGGGTGACGTGGTCCGCTTGGGAGAGATCGAGGAGCCGGTTGAGTTGGGCCTTCGAAGTGGCACGGTCTCTCACCCTGATGCGCAGCGCGGCCTCATGGACAATCACCTCGTAGGGTGTGGTGATCGCCTGGCGTGCCATGCGGTAACGGACACGCAGCTCCAGTTCCTCGGGCGTGAGTTCCGGCACCCGGGAGGAGAAGACGGCGCGTGCGTAGTCCTCTGTCTGCAAGAGGCCAGGCACGAACAGGACGGACACCTCGCGCAGAAACGTGCTGTGGTGATCCAGCTCGGAGAGGTCCAGGAACGCCGTGGGCAGCAGTCCCCGGTACTCCTCCCACCAGCCACGCGTCCGGTCCGTGGCCATCGCCACCAGCGCGTCGATGAACTCGGTGTCCGTGCACGCGTAGTGGGACGCCATGCGGCGGATCCGCTGCTCGCTCACGCCCGCGAGCGCGGACTCGATGTGAGTGATCTGGGCGGGGGCCACCCCGAGCAGGGCGGCCGCTTGGCGGGCGTTGAGACCTGCCGCTTCGCGGAGCCTGCGCAGTTCGGTGCCCAGCCGCAACTGACGTGCTGTCGGCTCGCGCCTCTTCACCATGGACCGGCCCCTTCAACGTGCCTCACGGCGTGCCTCGTTCGGGGGTCAGATTACGCGACCCGCTTGCAGCGTCCCTAGATTTAGACCTACCGTCGGTGACGTGACGCGCACCCTGCGAAACCCCGGGGAACCGGAAGCGCACCGCTCCGTCCTGCCATGACGGCTGCGGCAATGCCACCGCCCGGACACCGCAGCGGAATCCAGGAACCGCACCCCTCACTCGACGGACGGAGTCGCCCCATGCCCGAAAACAGCCATGCCCCCGCCGATCCCTGGGAGTACTGCCTCTACCTCCCCAACGACCTCCGTGCCGTCACCGTCAGCCGCCGCACCCTCCGCCTCATCCTCACCATGCACGGCCTGATCCGGCTGGTGGACGTGGCCGAGCTGCTCGCGACCGAGCTGGTCTCCAACGCCGTACGGCACACGAAGGGGCCGGCCGCCCTGCGGGTGCGCTGGGCGGCGGGCGTGCTGCGGATCGGTGCCTGGGACGCGGACCCCGCCCCGCCGGAGCCGCCGGTGCCGCTGGAGAAGGTCGCCGAGTCGGAGGAGGGGCGCGGGCTGGCGCTGGTCAAGGCCTGCGCGGACCTGTGGGGGTGGCAGCCGCTGGCCAGGGAGGGCAACCGCGGCAAGGTCGTCTGGTGCGAACTGAACGCGGCCTAACGCCCGTACGGATACCCGTACGGCCCCGGCGCCGCGGCCCGCGGGGGCCCGTACGCGGGCGGAGCCCCTTGCGGGGACCGCTTGTCGAACAGGGCGAACAGCAGCACCAGCGCGGCCACCAGCATGCAGCCGATGATGACGAAGCCGAACAGCAGGTCGTCCTGCCCCTCGTCGGGCATGAGGGCGATCCAGGTCACCGTCACGCACTCGTAGAGCAGGAACGAGGCGAAGGCCCCCCAGTCCGAGCCCCGCCCCCGGCGGATCGCCACGTACAGGAAGGGCACCCACATGAGCATGCCCAGCGAGCCCCAGGCGAGGACCACCCAGGCGATCCGCTGGAACCAGCCGGCTTCGAGGTGTTTCTCCACGTCGATCTCATCCCCCCACGGTCCGCTCCGGTCGGGCGCGGACACAGCAGGGGGCAAGATTAAGCCACGGGGCGACGGGCGCGGGGCCCGTCGGTCCCGGCGGTCAGGAAGCCGTCCTCAGGGACGCGACGATCCGCCGCGCCAGCTTCTTCGCCGTGGCCGCCCCGTTGTCGTTGCCGTCGGTGGAGAGCACGGTGACGAGGTTGGTGCCCTGCCGGGCGGCGATCAGGGTGGTGCCGTTCTCCCAGGCGCTGTCGGTCAGTGTGATCGTGTAGGCCCCGTCACCGAGTCCCGTCGTGGTGCTGCCCGCGGCCTTCACCGTGCTGTGGGTGCCGGAGTCGGTGAAGGAGGTGCAGGAGGCGGCGGTCTTCCGGACGGCCTCCAGCACGCTCGCGGCGGTGGTGCCCCGGTAGGCGTCGATCTCCTGGGAGATCTCCTGGGACGTGTCCTTGTCGACGTAGTCGCCCTGCGCGAACGACACCCCGGTGACACCGGTGACATCGATCCAGCCCGTGCCGTCCAGGTGCGCGCAGTCGGGCTTCGCCGGGCTCTTGGTGGCCGGCGGCGTGAACGTGTCTCCGGTGTCCCGCGTGCTCGACGGGTCGGAGCTGAAACCGGACGGGAAGAAGGACGCCGGGGCGAGGGCCTTCTTCAGCTGCGTGCCGGTGAGCAGTCCGGCGTCGGGGTCCTTGGCCGAGGACGCCGGAGAGGCGGCCGACGTGTCCTGGGAGGACGACGTGGCCCTGGTGTCCCCGGAGGAGCCGCAGGCGGCCAGGACCAGGGGGAGCGCGGCCACCGTCAGAACGCGGGCGGCGCGGGAGGGGAGGTGCATCAAAGTCCTTCGGAACGAGCCATGGGGGTGGCCACCGGACCTTATGACGCCCCCCGGGCCAAGAGATCATGGACAGGTCAGAAGCGGGCCAACACTCGGTCAAGACCGGCGAGTCGGCTGGAGGCCTCCGCCGCCGCACCGGAAACGCGGCTGATTTTGCCGTCACTTGGGGAAAACGTGTGACACCGTAGGGGAACTGTTTCCCGTTCGCACGAGCGGCGTCGGCTACCGTGCGATCCGCTTCAGGCGCGGGAACGCGGCGGCGCGCCGACCGTGCGCGCCACGCCGGGGGGACCTGAAGACACTTCCAGCGGACGTACGTCGTGTGACCACCGCCGTACGCGCTCCAGCACACGTGCGCCTGCAGTGCACGCGCACGCACCGAAACGTAGGGGTGGGGATGGCCGAACACCGGCAGTCCAAGAAGCGCAGGTACATCACCTGGGCGGTGGCAGGGGCCGCGGTCGTCGCGGGCGGCGGGATCGCCGCGCAGACCTCGATGGCCGCCACCTCCTGGCCCGCGCAGAAGACCTTCACCGGCCGTGCCTTCGACACCTGCACCGCGCCCTCGCTCAGCGCCATGAAGGCATGGCGCGCCGACGGCTACTACGGCGGCGCCGCCGTCTACATCGGCGGCCGCAACCGCGGCTGCGCCCAGCCCAACCTCACCGCCTCCTGGGTGAAGTCGGTCAGCTCCCTCGGCTGGAAACTCATCCCGCTCTACGTCGGCGCCCAGCCGCCCTGCCAGAAGAGTTCCAGCCCGGAGAAGCTCACCGCCGCGACCGCCGCGTCCCTGGGCAGCAGCGACGCCAAGGACGCCGTGGCCAAGGCGTCCGCGCTCGGCATGAAGGCCGGCAGCCCCGTCTACCTCGACATGGAGCCGTACGCCGTCACGGACAAGGCGTGCAACGACGCCGTACTGGCCTACGTCCGCGCCTTCGACAAGCAACTGCGCGCCAAGACCTACCGCGCGGGCTTCTACGGCTTCACCAGCTCCAGCGCCAAGGCCGTCGCCACCGCGGGCAACAGGACCGACCTGCCCGGCAACCTCTGGTACGCGCTGTGGGACAAGAAGGACACCACCACCACGGACTGGCCCTTCGGCCGGACCCAGTACACCGACCACAGCCGCGCCCACCAGTACCAGGTGAACAGCAAGGAGACGCGCCGCGGCTACACCCTCACCGTCGACCGTGACGCGTGGGACGCCCCGGTGGCGATCACCGGCTGACCCCGGCGGGGCGGCGAGCGGCGGTCCCGGACGCCGCGGAGGATGACGCGGCGGTGCCCGAAGTCGCGGCGAATCGTTGGTCCAATGGCTTGGCCGGAGCACGGCCGCTGCCTACCATCGATCACCGCAAGACTTTGTGCACCGTCGCACAATCTCCAACGGGAGGTTCACTTGCACCGCCGCCGTCGCACCGCGCTCGTCCTGTCCGCCGCGATCGTCGCAGCGGCCCCCGTCCTCACCGCCTGCGGAAGCGATGCGCACCCCGGCGCCGCGGCCGTCGTGGGCGGGGAGCGCATCACCGTCGCGCAAGTACAGAGCCGGGTCGACGAGGTGCGCCGGGCGCAGCGGGCGGCGGTGGCCGACGAGACGCAGTACCAGCAGGTCGTCGCCCGGACCGGCACGCTGAACCGGGACACCCTGCACCAGATGGTGCTCGACCGGGTCCTGGACCGGGCGGCCGGGGACGCGGGCGTCACCGTCACCCGCCGCGAGGTGCAGACGGCACGCTCCGGTCTCGAACAGCGGGCGGGCGGCGCGAAGGCGCTGGAGACGGGCTGGCTCCAGCAGTACGGGGTGGCGCCGCAGCGCCTGGACGACAGCCTCCGTCTGCAGATCGAGGCGCAGAAGCTCGCGGCGAAGCTGAACACGGACACCAGCAGGCCGGCCTTCTGGAACGCCCTCTCCGCCGCCTCCGGCGCGCTCCACGTCGACCTGAACCCGCGTTACGGGAGCTGGGACGTGCAGAAGGGCGGGGTCGCGGCGAAGACGCCGTGGCTGCGGGAGGTCTCGGCGGCCGCCACCCAGCAGACGGCCTGACACCCGGCGCCTGACACCCGGCGCCTGACACCCGGCGGCCTGACGCCCCGCAGCCGGGGCGGCCCGTGGGGAGGCCCGGCCGGGGCGGACCGGTCCTCGTCGGGCCCGGCGGGCGCGGGTGCACGGTGACGCAGGCCGGGGGTCTCCCCGGCCTGTGGACAACTCCTCGGCGTGTCCGTGGCGTGCGTTACGTTCGAAGGGTGAACACGACCTCCGCCCGCACCGCCGAGACGGCCCCCGCCGGCCGCATCGTCCTGCTCACCACCAGCCACCGGGTCGCCCCCGGCCTGCTGTCCTGGCCCGCCTGGCAGGCGCTTCGCTCGGCCGACCGGGTGCTGTGCGCGGACGGGGCGCATCCGCAGCTGCCGTACCTGCGCGAGGCGGGCGTCACCGTGGCCGAGGCGTCCCCGACCGCGGAGGACCTCGTCGCTGCCTGCGCCGGCGGCCGCACGGTCGTGGTCGTGGCCACGGGTGAGGGCGAACCGGTCCTCACCGACGGCCTCGCCCGGCTCGCCGGCTCCGGCCGCCTCGCCATGCCGGAGCTGGAGCTGCTCCCCGCCTCCTACGACCTGCCCGGCGCCCGCCTGCTCGACCTGGTGCAGGTCATGGACCGCATCCGCGCCGAATGCCCCTGGTCGTCCCGGCAGACCCACCAGGGCCTGGCGAAGTACGGCATCGAGGAGGCGTACGAGCTGGTCGAGGCCATCGAGGACGGCGACCGGCACGAGCTGCGCGAGGAACTGGGGGACGTCCTGCTCCAGGTCGTCTTCCACTCCCGCATCGCCGAGGAGGACCCCGAGGAGCCCTTCTCGATCGACGACGTCGCGGGCGGCATCGTCGCCAAGCTGATCCACCGCCATCCGCACGTCTTCGGTGAGGAGAGCGCCGAGACCCCCGAGGACGTCAAGGAGCACTGGCTGCGCACCAAGGCGGAGGAGAAGCGGCGCGCCTCCGTCACGGACGGCGTCCCCGTCCACCAGCCCGGCCTGGCCCTCGCGGCGAAACTCGCCTCGCGCGCACGCACGGCGGGCCTCCAGGTGCCTCTGCCCCGGGGCGAGGGCATCGGCTACGAACTCCTGGCCCTGGCCGCCCGCGCCGAGACCGAGGGGGTCGACCCGGAGGCGGCACTGCGGGCGGCGGCCCGCGCCTACAGGGACGCGATCAGGAAGACGGAGGGCGCCTGAGAGCGCCGGGAAAGGGAGGCGGGTTCCCGAGGCGTCCGCCCGCCCCGCCCCGCCGCCTCCCACCCCGGCGACTACTGTCGCCCCATGCACGACCAGCCGGACACCCCCACCTCCGTCCCCGCCCCGCCCCCGCTCTTCACCTGGGAATTCGCCAGCGACCCCTACCCCGCGTACGCCTGGCTGCGCGAGCACGCCCCCGTGCACCGGACGCGGCTGCCCAGTGGTGTGGAGGCCTGGCTGGTCACCCGGTACGCCGACGCCCGGCAGGCCCTCGCCGACCCCCGGCTGTCCAAGAACCCCGCCCACCACGACGAGCCCGCGCACGCCCGGGGCAGGACCGGCATCCCCGGCGAGCGCAAGGCCGACCTGATGACGCACCTGCTGAACATCGACCCGCCGGACCACACCCGGCTGCGCCGGCTGGTCAGCAAGGCGTTCACGCCCCGCCGGGTCGCCGAGTTCGCGCCGCGCGTGCAGGAACTGGCCGACGGCCTCATCGCCTCCTTCGCCGCGCGCGGCACCGCCGACCTCATCCACGAGTTCGCCTTCCCGCTGCCCATCTACGCCATCTGCGACCTGCTCGGCGTCCCCCGCGAGGACCAGGACGACTTCCGGGACTGGGCGGGCATGATGATCCGGCACGGCAAGGGCCCCCGGGGCGGTGTGGCCCGTTCGGTGAAGAAGATGCGCGGCTACCTGGCCGAGCTGATCCACCGCAAGCGCGAGGCGCTGCCCGCCGAACCCACCCCGGGCGAGGACCTCATCTCCGGTCTCATCCGCGCCTTTGACCACGGCGAGCACCTCACCGAGAACGAGGCCGCCGCGATGGCCTTCATCCTCCTGTTCGCCGGCTTCGAGACGACCGTCAACCTCATCGGCAACGGCATGTACGCCCTGCTCACCCACCCGGGCGAGCGGGAACGGCTGCAGCGTTCCCTCGCCGGCGGCGAGCGGGGACTGCTGGAGACCGGGGTGGAGGAACTGCTGCGCTTCGACGGGCCGGTGGAGCTGGCGACCTGGCGGTTCGCCACCCGGCCGCTCACCCTGGGCGGGCAGGACATCGCCGCCGGCGACCCGGTCCTGGTCGTCCTCGCCGCCGCCGACCGCGATCCGGAGCGGTTCGCCCACCCCGACACCCTCGACCTCGGCCGCCGCGACAACCAGCACCTGGGGTACGGGCACGGCATCCACTACTGCCTGGGCGCCCCGCTCGCGCGCCTGGAGGGACAGACCGCGCTGGCCACCCTGCTCACCAGGCTGCCCGACCTGCGGCTCGACGCCGACCCGGCGGACCTGCGCTGGCGCGGCGGCCTCATCATGCGGGGGCTGCGGACCCTGCCCGTGCGCTTCGGGGCCGTACACCCCGGCACTGACGGCCACGAAGGTGACACGCGCTCAACTATGTGATCGTCACGTGATCTGTGCGGCATTAACTTGTGACAAGTGATCGTCACCGGCTACTTTCACCCATCAGTGTGACGCCGGGGCCTCCCAGCCTCCCGCCACGCCGGTCACTGCTGTCGTGCGAAAGGTCTCCGCATGCTCTCCGGGAACGGTCGTCACCGTCGCCCCCGTCAGGCTCCGGCCCTCATCGTCGCCGCCGGAGTGACCGGATCGGCCATCGCCATCCCCCTGGTCGCCGCCTCCGGCGCGAGCGCGGCCGACGGCACCACCTGGGACAAGGTGGCACAGTGCGAGACCGGCGGCTCCTGGAGCGCCGACAACGGCAACGGCTACTACGGCGGCCTGCTGCTGACCCAGGACGACTGGGAGAAGTACGGCGGTCTCTCCTACGCGGCCAGCGCCGACCAGGCCAGCCGCTCCCAGCAGATAGCCGTGGCCGAGAAGATCCTCGCCGACCGCGGACCCGGTGCCTGGCACACCTGCGGGCTGCTCTCCGGGCTCACCAGGAGTTCCGGCGCGGCGGACGTCGACACGGGCGTGGGCGGTGACTCGTCGTCCTCGAAGTCCGGTTCGGACGGGACCCCGGGCTCCTCGGGCTCGACCGGGTCCTCGGGCACCTCGGGCTCTTCCGGTTCCTCCGGGTCCTCGCATTCCTCCGGATCGGCCGGTTCCGCCGACGGCGCCGACGACTCCGAGGGGCGGAGCGGGACGGGCGGTTCGGGACCGTCCGGCGTGAACGACCCCGGTCTGCCCGACGACACGCAGAGCGCTACGGGCGACTCGTCCGGTTCGTCCGGCTCTTCGGCGGACACCCCCGAGGGGCCCGGCTCCGCCCACGGGAGCGGCACACCGGGCGACTCCTCCACGAAGCCCTCCACTTCCCCCTCTTCGCCCACGAAGACGGGCAACCCGCCCAAGTCCGGCACCTCCCACGGCCCGGGCGCGTCCGACGCCACCCCGTGGGCGGACGGCGCCGGCGGCGGGGACGGCTCCGGCCACCCGGACAACTACGGGCAGAGCGTCGGCTCTTCGGCCCTCGTCGACACCGGTGCGCTCGGCGGCGGCCGCCACCGCGGCGGCAGCGCCGACGAAGGCGCCACCGAGGGCCGTACGGGCGCGACGGGCGGCCGGCACGCCTCGCGTGAGGGCGGCGCCGCCCACACCTCGTCCGCCGCCTCCTACACCGTCCGTACCGGCGACTCCCTCACGTCCATCGCCGACTCCCTTGACGTCCACGGCGGATGGCACGCGCTGTACGACGCGAACAAGGGCTCCATCGGCGCCGACCCCGACCACATCGTCGCCGGTCAGAGCCTGGATGTCCCCGCTGAAAACGCCCAAAAGTAGGCGGAGTTCACGTCACACTTCGCGCCGAATGTCCCATTCGGTGAAAGTGTGGGATGAGTCTCAGAAGCCCTGATCGTCTTTGAAATCCAGCGGATCACCTGTCTACGGTCATGACCGCTCGCCACCGCGAGCCCCGGCTGCCGCAACGCCGAATCCTGCCAGCGGCCGCACGGGAACAGTCGTCGCTTCGAGCGCCGAAGGCAGGAGCGGGGGACCCAAGGTAAGTGCCGCGCCGGTCGGTTGACCGGAGCGGCTGGGGGTGAAGCCGTGCCTCCCCAAAGGCACGGCCGGGCAACTCAACCGGCCCGAACCCGACAGCTCACCTCGCAGGCGTCGGTGAGGGGATCCTTCCATGCTGTTTTCCGGCAAGGGCAAGCATCGTCGTCCGTCCAAGGCCACCCGCGCCATCGCACTCGCCGGTGTCGCCGGTGTCGCCGTCGCCGGCCCGCTGATGGCGGCCGGCAACGCCTCCGCCGCCACCACCTCCGAGTGGGACGCGGTCGCCCAGTGCGAGTCCGGTGGCAACTGGTCCATCAACACCGGCAACGGCTTCTACGGCGGCCTGCAGTTCACCAACTCCACCTGGGCCGCGTACGGCGGCACCGCCTACGCCTCGCGCGCCGACCTGGCGAGCAAGTCGCAGCAGATAGCCGTCGCCGAGAAGGTGCTCGCGGGTCAGGGCAAGGGTGCCTGGCCGGTCTGCGGCAAGGGCCTGTCCGGCGCGTCCTCCAGCGGCGGCAGCAGCTCCTCGTCGTCGTCCTCCTCTTCTTCTTCCTCTTCCTCTTCCTCCTCCTCGTCGTCCTCGTCGAGCAGCAGCTCCAGCAGCTCCAAGAGCAGCACCTCGACCCGTTCGACCGAGCAGCGGGCCGCCGACCGCTCCGCGACGCGTCCGGCCCCGAAGAAGACCGTCACCACCCCGACCGGCAAGAAGGTCAAGAAGGGCGACGGCGAGTACAAGGTGGCCGCCGGCGACACCCTCAGCTCCATCGCCACCGAGCACGGCGTGCGGGGCGGCTGGGAGAAGCTGTTCCAGCTGAACAAGGACATCGTCGACGACGCCGACCTCATCTACCCGGGCCAGCAGCTCCACCTGAAGTGACAGCGGCCCGCTAGCAGGACCCCAGGCCCTCCCCAGGCGCGGCCTCCACGATGGAGGCCGCGTGGGGCCGCCCCCGTCCCCACGGGCTCCCCGCCCCGGTGCGTGTTCCCCCGTACGCACCGGGGCGGGGCTTTTTCACTTCCCGTTCGCGTCCCCGCCTCCCCGCCCTTTGTTCCGTGCTGAAACAATGTGTACCGTCACCCTGTCCACGGGACGGTCGGTCGGTCGGTCGGCGGCCCGGGACGGTTAGGCTCTAGTCGCAAGGCACAGCCGCAAGGCAGACCGCCCCGCACTTTCAGCGTCACATCCACGAAGGAGATGCTCGTGCCGTCCATCGACGTCGTCGTAGCCCGGGAAATCCTGGACTCCCGAGGCAACCCCACGGTCGAGGTCGAGGTCGGCCTCGACGACGGCAGCACGGGTCGTGCCGCCGTTCCGTCCGGCGCCTCCACCGGCGCCTTCGAGGCCATCGAGCTGCGCGACGGCGACCCGAACCGCTACCAGGGCAAGGGTGTCGAGAAGGCCGTCCTGGCCGTCATCGAGCAGATCGGCCCGGAGCTGGTCGGCTACGACGCCACGGAGCAGCGCCTGATCGACCAGGCCATGTTCGACCTGGACGCCACCGACAACAAGGGCTCGCTCGGCGCCAACGCCATCCTCGGCGTCTCCCTCGCCGTCGCCCACGCCGCCTCCGAGGCCAGCGACCTCCCGCTCTTCCGCTACCTGGGCGGCCCGAACGCGCACCTGCTGCCGGTGCCGATGATGAACATCCTGAACGGCGGCTCGCACGCCGACTCCAACGTGGACATCCAGGAGTTCATGATCGCCCCGATCGGCGCGGAGTCCTTCTCCGAGGCCCTGCGCTGGGGCGCCGAGGTCTACCACACCCTCAAGAAGGTCCTGAAGGGCAAGGGTCTGGCCACCGGCCTCGGCGACGAGGGCGGCTTCGCCCCGAACCTCGGCTCCAACCGCGAGGCCCTCGACCTCATCCTCGAAGCGATCAAGGAAGCCGGCTACGCGCCCGGCGAGCAGATCGCCCTCGCGCTCGACGTCGCCGCCTCCGAGTTCTACAAGGACGGCAAGTACCTCTTCGAGGGCAAGGAGCGCTCCGCCGCCGAGATGACGGAGTACTACGAGGAGCTGGTCGCGGCCTACCCGCTGGTCTCCATCGAGGACCCGCTGTTCGAGGACGACTGGGCCGGCTGGAAGATCATCACCGACAAGCTCGGCGAGAAGGTCCAGCTCGTCGGTGACGACCTGTTCGTCACCAACCCCGAGCGCCTGGCCCGCGGCATCGAGGAGGGCGCCGCCAACGCCCTGCTGGTGAAGGTGAACCAGATCGGTTCGCTCACCGAGACGCTGGACGCCGTCGAGCTGGCCCAGCGCAGCGGCTTCAAGTGCATGATGTCGCACCGCTCCGGCGAGACCGAGGACGTCACCATCGCCGACCTCGCCGTCGCCACCAACTGCGGCCAGATCAAGACCGGCGCCCCGGCCCGCTCCGAGCGCGTCGCCAAGTACAACCAGCTGCTGCGCATCGAGGAGATCCTCGACGACGCCGCGGTCTACGCCGGCCGCAGCGCCTTCCCGCGCTTCAAGGGCTGAGCAGCGGCTCAAGGGCCGAACAGCCGCTTCGCGGGCTGAACCGCACCACGGCCGAGCCGGGCCGCGAAGAGTGAGGCTCAGCCAGTCGCCCGTACGTCCCCGTACCCGGTCCCGTACCGTGTCCGGGGACGTACGCGCGTGTGCGGCGCGTACGAGACGACCGACGGGAGGCGGGACGATGGCCGTGAAGGACCGGGACCGGTTCTCCACCGCGACCAGGCTCAGGCTGCTCGGCGAGCAGACCGCGGCCCGTGTCTACCGCTCCCAGACCCGGCGCCAGGCCCGCCGCTCCCGGCTCACCGGGCGCGCCGCGCTGCTCGCGCTCGTCGTGTGCTCGATGGTGGTCGCCCTCGCCTACCCGATGCGGCAGTACGTCGCCCAGCGCGCCGACATCGCCGACCTCAAGCGGCAGAAGGCGCAGGCGCAGCAGCGGGTCGAGCAGTTGCGCGACCTGAAGGCGCGCTGGCAGGACGACGCCTACGCCCAGCAGCAGATCCGGCGCAGGCTGCACTACGTGCTGCCCGGCGAGACCGGTTACACCGTGGTCGACCCGGGGCCGGTCAAGCAGTCCCGCGCCGAGCAGGGGACGGCCCGCCGCCCCTGGTACACCAATGTCTGGTACGGCGTCGACAAGTCCGACGCCGCCCGCCAGTGAACCGACAGAGAGACATCCCGACAGGCATGGAAACGCCCCCGCCGCCCACCCCGCGCACCGCACCGACCGACGCGGACGTGGAGGCCTTCAAGCAGCAGCTCGGCCGCCCGCCGCGCGGGCTGCGCGCGATCGCGCACCGCTGCCCGTGCGGGCAGCCGGACGTCGTGGAGACGGCCCCGCGGCTGCCCGACGGCACGCCCTTCCCGACGCTGTACTACCTGACGTGCCCGCGGGCGTCCTCCGCGATCGGCACGCTGGAGGCCGACGGCGTGATGAAGGAGATGACCGAGCGGCTGGCCACCGACCCGGAACTGGCGGCGGCCTACCGGGCCGCGCACGAGGACTACATCCGGCGCCGGGACGAGATCGAGGAACTGACGGGTTTTCCGAGCGCGGGCGGCATGCCGGACCGGGTCAAGTGCCTGCACGTCCTGGTGGCGCACTCGCTGGCCGCCGGCCCGGGGGTGAACCCGCTGGGCGACGAGGCCATCGCGATGCTGCCCGAGTGGTGGCGCAAGGGACCGTGCGTGACGGTGTCCGAGGACCACGAGGAGGGTGACCGGTGACGCGGGTCGCGGCCATCGACTGCGGTACGAACTCCATCCGTCTGCTCGTCGCGGACGCGAATCCGGAAACGGGCGAACTGGTCGACCTGGACCGGCGCATGACGATCGTGCGGCTCGGCCAGGGCGTCGACCGCACCGGCCGGCTCGCGCCCGACGCGCTGGAGCGCACGTTCGCGGCCTGTCGCGAGTACGCGCAGGTCATCAAGGAGTACGGCGCCGAGCGGCTGCGCTTCGTGGCGACCTCCGCCTCCCGGGACGCGGAGAACCGGGACGAGTTCGTGCGCGGCGTGGTGGACATCCTCGGGGTCGAGCCGGAGGTGATCTCGGGCGACCAGGAGGCCGAGTTCTCCTTCACGGGTGCGACGAAGGAACTGACGGGGCGTGACGACCTCGCCAAGCCGTTCCTGGTGGTGGACATCGGCGGCGGCTCCACGGAGTTCGTCGTGGGCGACGAGCACGTGCGGGCGGCGCGCTCGGTGGACGTGGGCTGCGTCCGGATGACCGAGCGTCACCTGGTCCGCGAGGGCGCGGTGAGCGACCCGCCCACCGAGGAGCAGATCGCGGCGATAAGGGCCGACGTCGAGGCGGCCCTCGACCTCGCCGAGGAGACGGTGCCGCTGCGCGAGGCGCACACGCTGGTGGGTCTGGCCGGGTCGGTGACGACCGTGTCGGCCATCGCGCAGGAACTGCCCGAGTACGACTCGACGCGCATCCACCACTCCCGCGTCTCCCGTGACCGGGTCCGTGAGATCACCACGTCCCTGCTGCACTCCACGCACGCCGAGCGCGCGACGATCCCGTCGATGCACCCCGGCCGGGTCGACGTCATCGGCGCGGGCGCCCTGGTGCTGCTCGCCGTGATGGAACGCGTCGGAGCACAGGAGGTCGTGGTCAGCGAGCACGACATCCTGGACGGGATCGCCTGGTCGGTGGCGTAGCCGGCCGGCGGGGCGAGCCCTCGCGCGGCCGGTGGCGAAGCCCCTCACCACCCCCTGCCCGCACCCCCTTCGCCCGCCTGTCGGCGGCTCCGGCCGAGCAGGCCGGACGGCGTACGAGCGGCGGGGAAGGGCCCGGCGGCCCCTGCGGTGACACCTTGTCGGAAAACTTCGTGAAGTTCTTCACAAGGAATTGCCCCGCGCACCCTCACCGGAGGGGTGCGGGCGGTCCCCAGGGGGGCTCAGCGGGGAGGTGAGGGTGCTCAGGGGAGCACCCCGGGGGAGCGGTGGGCGGTCGGCGGGAGGTCGCTTCGCCGGGCCGCCGACGGGCCGGAGCGGCAGCTCACGCGCCCTTGACAACGGTTCGAACCGGATCCTGGTTCCCTCGCGCCGCCATGATCTAGGTCACGCGGGCCGCGCAGTTTAGCACAGGCACTTGCGAACCTTGTGAAGGGGCGCACGAGGTACCCCCCGCCGACGGGTGGATACTCGATGCCATGAGCACCACGGAGCGTCCCAGGATCCTCGTAGTAGGCGGTGGGTACGTAGGCCTGTACGCAGCTCGGCGCATTCTCAAGAAGATGCGCTACGGAGAGGCGACCGTCACGGTCGTCGACCCCCGGTCGTACATGACCTACCAGCCCTTCCTCCCCGAAGCCGCCGCCGGCAGCATCTCCCCGCGTCACGTCGTCGTCCCGCTGCGACGCGTGCTCCCCAAGGCGGAGGTCCTCACCGGCCGGGTCACCACCATCGACCAGGACCGCAAGGTCGCCACGATCGCCCCGCTGGTCGGCGAGGCGTACGAGCTGCCCTTCGACTACCTGGTCATCGCCATGGGCGCGGTCTCCCGCACCTTCCCGATCCCCGGCCTCGCCGAGCAGGGCATCGGCATGAAGGGCATCGAGGAGTCCATCGGCCTGCGCAACCACGTCCTCGAGCAGCTCGACAAGGCCGACTCGACCACCGACGAGGAGATCCGCCGCAAGGCGCTCACCTTCGTCTTCGTCGGCGGTGGCTTCGCCGGCGCGGAGACCATCGGTGAGGTCGAGGACATGGCCCGGGACGCGGCCAAGTACTACAACAACGTGTCCCGCGAGGACATGCGCTTCATCCTGGTCGACGCCGCGGACAAGATCCTCCCCGAGGTCGGCCCCAAGCTCGGCCAGTACGGCAAGGAGCACCTGGAGAGCCGCGGTGTGGAGATCTACCTCTCCACGTCCATGGACTCCTGCGTCGACGGCCACGTCGTGCTGAAGAACGGCCTGGAGGTCGACTCCAACACCATCGTGTGGACGGCCGGCGTCAAGCCCAACCCGGTGCTCTCCCGCTTCGGCCTGCCCCTCGGCCCGCGCGGTCACGTCGACTGCGCGCCGACCCTCCAGGTGCAGGGCACCGACTACATCTGGGCCGCGGGCGACAACGCCCAGGTCCCGGACCTCGTCGGCCGCAAGGCGGGCAACGAGAACGCCTGGTGCCCGCCGAACGCCCAGCACGCGCTGCGCCAGGCCAGGGTCCTCGGCGACAACGTGGTCTCCGGCATGCGGGGCTTCCCGCAGAAGGAGTACAGCCACGCGAACAAGGGCGCGGTCGCGGGTCTCGGCCTGCACAAGGGCGTCGCGATGATCGTCATGGGCAAGATGAAGATCAAGCTCAAGGGCCGTCTCGCCTGGTACATGCACCGCGGCTACCACGGCATGGCCATGCCGACCTGGAACCGCAAGATCCGTGTCTTCGCGGACTGGACCCTCGGCATGTTCCTCAAGCGCGAGGTCGTCTCACTGGGCGCCATGGAGAACCCCCGCGAGGAGTTCTACGAGGCCGCCAAGCCCGCCCCGGTCGCCGCCGCGCCGAAGACCGAGGAGAAGGCCAAGGCGTCCTGACGCCGGGCCGACGCAGTCCCCTGAGCCGTCCTCTGCGAGTCACCCGTCCGGGGTGCCGAGTCCCACCTCGTACCCCCGGGTCCCGCTCCTGAGCCGCGCTCCCCGAAGGGGCCGCCCGCCATCCGTGGTGCGGGCGGCCCCTTCGGCGTTCCCGGACGCGCGCGGCCCGGACGCATGCGCCGGGCGCCGTGCGGGGGAAGCCCTGCCCGGGGTGCCGCGCGCGGGCGCCGCGCTCCGGATGCCGGACTCGGCACACCGAAATACGTGGCTGCTGCATCTGCTTTGCCCAGTCGTAACCCGCTTGCGGGACTGCGCGGTGGCCCTCGTGGTGTTTACGTGGTGGATGACATCCGGCGTTCGCCGTCACGGAGGTGTGCACCATGCCCGACGCCGCGCTGCGGCTCACGAGACTGCTCGAACAGGTGCTGGGAACACCGCTCCCGGTGCGCATCCGCGCCTGGGACGGTACGGAGGCGGGACCGCCCGCAGCGCCCGTCCTCGTCGTACGCAACCGCCGCGCGCTGCGCCGGTTGCTCTTCAAGCCCGGGGAGTTGGGCCTGGCCCGCGCCTGGGTCTCCGGCGACCTGACCGTGGAGGGAGACCTCTACACCGCCCTCGGCCTGCTCTCCGGTCTGATCTGGGAGCGCGGTGAGGACGCCCGCGGTCTCACCCAGGCGCTGCGCGACCCGTCGGTGCGCTCCGCGGCGGCGGGCCTGGTGAAGATGGCCGGCCTCCCGCTGCCGCCCGCCCCGCCTCCCGAGGAGGTCCGCCGCCCCGGCCACCTGCACACCAGGCGCAGCGACAAGCAGGCCATCAGCCACCACTACGACGTCGGCAACGACTTCTACGAGATCGTCCTCGGCCCGTCCATGGTGTACTCCTGTGCCTACTGGCCGGCCCCCGAGCCCGGCGCCACCCTGGAGGAGGCGCAGCGCGACAAGCTCGAACTCGTCAGCCGCAAGCTGGACCTGAAGCCCGGTCAGCGCCTGCTGGACGTGGGCTGCGGCTGGGGCTCCATGGCCATCCACGCGGCCCGCGAGCACGGCGTGAGCGTCGTCGGCGTCACCCTCTCCCAGGAGCAGGCGGCGTACGCGAGGAAGCGGGTGGCCGACGAAGGCCTGACCGACCGGGTGGAGATCCGCGTCCAGGACTACCGGGACGTGTCCGACGGGCCGTACGACGCCATCTCCTCCATCGGGATGGCCGAGCACGTCGGCGCCGCCCGCTACCTGGAGTACACCACCGACCTGTACGCCCTCCTCAAACCCGGCGGGCGGCTCCTGAACCACCAGATCGGCCGCCGTCCCCAGCGCGACGAGTCGGCCTACCGGGTGGACGAGTTCATCGACGCCTACGTCTTCCCGGACGGCGAACTCGCCCCGATCGGCACCACGGTCACCCAGCTGGAGCGCGCCGGGTTCGAGGTGCGCGACGTGGAGGCGATCCGCGAGCACTACGCGCTCACCCTGCGCCGCTGGGTCGCCAACCTGGAGGCGGACTGGGACCGCGCCGTACGGCTCACCAGCCCCGGCCGCGCCCGTGTCTGGCGGCTGTACATGGCGGCCTCCGCGCTCGCCTTCGAACGCAACCGCATCGGCGTCAACCAGGTGCTCGTGGTGAAGACCCCCGAATCCGGTGACTCGGGGATGCCGCTGCGGGCCCGCACGTGGGGGGCGCCGGACGCGCCGTAGCCCCCGCGACACGCCGAGGGGCCCGTTCCACCCGGAACGGGCCCCTCGGTGTCTGTGCGCGCCGGATCACTCCGACTTGATGGCCTGCAGCATGTTCAGACGGGCCGCGCGGCGGGCCGGCCACAGGGCCGCGAGGACGCCGACCGCCGCCGCCAGCAGCAGGAAGACGGCCATCCGCCCCCAGGGCAGGATCAGTTCGTACGTCGCCATCTTGCTGCCGATCAGCTCACCGGCCGCCCAGCCGAAGAAGACGCCCAGGCCGATCCCGAGGACCCCGCCGAACAGGGCGATCACCAGGGACTCCAGGCGGACCATCCGCTTGATGCCCCTGCGGTCCAGGCCGATCGCGCGGAGCATCCCGATCTCCTGCGAGCGTTCGAAGACCGACATCGCCAGGGTGTTGATGACGCCGAGGACCGCCACGATCACCGCCATCGCGAGCAGGCCGTAGAGCATGTTCAGCATCAGTGTGAAGGCCTTGGCGATGCCGTTGGAGATGTCCTTCTTGCTCTGGACCTGGATCGCCGGGTTGGAACCGAGCGCCTTGACCAGCTTGTCCTTGGCGGCGTCGGAGGTGCCGTCGGCGGTCTTGACCATGACCTGCATGTCGGTCGCGTCGCTCTGGTGCGGGGCGAGCACGGCGTTGTCGAGCATGATGCCCTGGATCATGTCGTTGCCCTCGTAGACCCCGGCGACCGTGAGCTTCTGCTGCTTGCCGTCCTCGTAGTGGACGGTGAAGCCGGAGCCCGCCGTCCAGTGGTGGTCCTTCGCGGTCTTGTCGTCGACCACGACCCGGCTGCCGCCGACCGTGAAGGAACCGTCCCGCACCTTCAGCTCCGTCAGCTTGCCGATGGCGGCGCCGTTGACGCCGGTCAGGTACTCGGTCTCGCCGCCGATGCGGGAGGGCGCGTTGCGCAGCGGGCTGGTGGCGGTGACGCCGGCCGTGCCGCTCAGCTTCTTGTCGACGTCCGGGGAGAGGCCGTTGCCGTTGGCCATCGACACCACGTAGTCGGCGCGGATCGCGGACGACGCCATCTTGTCGATCGCGTGCTGGAGACTGCCCGCCATCACCGTCATGCCGGTGATCAGGGTCAGCCCGATCATCAGCGCGGACGCGGTGGCCGCCGTGCGGCGCGGGTTGCGCACCGAGTTCTGCCGGGCCAGCTTGCCGGAGACCCCGAACAGGCGCAGCACGGGCGCCGCGGCGGCGATCAGCGGACGGGACAGCAGCGGGGTCAGGATGAACACGCCGATGATCAGCAGCACGGCGCCGAGCCCCATGGGGGCCTGGGCCGAGTCGGAGTCCATCGTGGTCGCCGCGAGGACCACCGCGACGCCGGCCGCGGTGAACAGGGCACCGAGGGTGTTGCGCAGCACCAGCGACTTGGTGGTGGCCTGGGCGTGCAGGCTGCTCATCGCCGCCACCGGCGGGATCTTCGCGGCGCGGCGGCCGGGCAGCCAGGCGGCCAGCATGGTCACGAGGATGCCGACGGCGAGGGCCGCGACGACCGTGCCGGGCGTGACGACCAGCGGTCCGTCGGGCACGGTCGCGCCGAACGACCCCAGCAGCGACTTCAGCCCGGCGCCGATGCCGATACCGGCCAGCAGACCGGTCACGGCGGCCACCGCGCCCACCACGAACGCCTCGATCAGCACGGACCGGGTGACCTGGCGGCGGGAGGCGCCCACCGCGCGCATCAGCGCCAGCTCCTTGGTGCGCTGGGCGACCAGCATGGTGAAGGTGTTGGCGATGATGAAGGTGCCGACGAAGAGCGCGATACCGGCGAAGACCAGCAGGCCCTGCTTCATGCTGCTCATCGACGAGGAGATCATCTCCGCCTGGTCGTCGGCGAGCTTGCGGGCGGTGGTGGTCTCCGTCCTGCCCTTGGGCAGCGCCGCGTCCAGCTGGGCCTTCAGCGCCGTCTGGCTGACGCCCTGCTTCGCCTTCACGTCGATCTCGTCGTACGTGCCCGGCTTGCCGAACAGCTTCTGGGCGGTGGCCGTGTCGAACAGGGCGAGGCTGCCGCCCGCGGTGACGTTGCCGTCGTCGGTGGTGAAGACGCCGCTGACGGTGGGGGTCAGGACGGGGCCGTCGACGGAGATGCGCACGGTGTCGCCGACCTCGTAGCCGGCCCGGCGGGCGGTCTCGGAGTCGATGAGCACCTGGTCCTCGCCGTGCGGGGCGGTGCCGGAGGCCAGCGGGTACCGGGGGTCCTTCGCGCCCCAGTAGTTGCCCCCCTCGGACTGGAAGCCGCTGCCGATCAGCTTGCCGTCCTTGTCGGCGATGGCGGTGAAGCCCTTGACCACGCCGAGCGCCGAGGCCGCGCCGGGCACCCGGGCGCTCTTCTCCAGCACCGCCTGGGTGAGGTCGGGCGTCGTGCCGACCCGGTCGCCCCTGCTGTCCTGGTGCTTGGCCTCGACGGCCACGTCGACGTGGCCGAAGCCCTTGGCGGAGCTGTTCTGGAAGGCGTCGGAGATGGTGTTGGTGAAGACCAGGGTCCCCGACACGAAGGCGACGCCGAGCATCACGGCGAGCACGGTCATGAGGAGCCGGGCCTTGTGCGCGAGGACGTTGCGCAAGGCGGTTCGGAACATGGGTTGTCTCAGTCCAGGTGTACGAGGTGGGGGGTGGGTGCGGCGGGGGCGGCCGGCGCCGGGCGCCGTGTCAGCTGGTGCGGCCCTTGGCGTCGAACTGCTTCATGCGGTCCAGGACGGCGTCCGCCGTCGGCCCGTACACCTCGTCCACGATCCTGCCGTCCGCGAGGAACACCACCCGGTCCGCGTACGCCGCCGCCACCGGGTCGTGGGTCACCATCACCACCGTCTGGCCCAGCTGGCGCACCGAGTTGCGCAGGAAGCCCAGCACCTCGGCACCCGAGCGCGAGTCGAGGTTCCCGGTGGGCTCGTCACCGAAGATGATGTCCGGCTTGGAGGCCAGCGCCCGCGCGACGGCGACCCGCTGCTGCTGGCCGCCGGAGAGCTGCGAGGGCCGGTGGCCCAGGCGCCCGGACAGACCCACCATGTCGATGACCGAGTCGAGCCACTGCTTGTCCGGCCTGCGGCCCGCGATGTCCATCGGCAGCGTGATGTTCTCCAGGGCCGTCAGCGTCGGCAGCAGGTTGAACGCCTGGAAGATGAACCCGATCTTGTCCCGGCGCAACTTGGTGAGCTGCTTGTCCTTCAGGGAGCCCAGTTCGGTGTCGCCGATGCGCACCGAACCGGAGGAGAAGGTGTCCAGGCCGGCCACGCAGTGCATCAGCGTGGACTTGCCGGACCCGGAAGGGCCCATGATCGCGGTGAACTCGGCCTGCGCGAAGTCGACGGAGACCCGGTCGAGGGCGACCACCTGGGTCTCGCCCTGTCCGTAGATCTTCGACAGATCCGTGGCGCGCGCGGCCACGGCGGTGGCGCGTCCGGCGATGGAAGAGGTGGTCACGGGTGGGTGCTCCTGTCGGGACGACGGTGTTCTCGGGACGTTCTCCATCGTCCCCGCCGATCCCGTCCGTGAAGTCAGCCGCTGTTCCGGTTCCTGGGGGCGACTGCGGTCGGACCGCGGGCGTCCGTGTCATACCTGGGGATGACACCGGCCCCTGAGAACGCCGCGGGCGCTCCCACTCGCGAAGAGGGAGGTCAGGAACAGGTGGAGCGTCCTTGTTCGTACGGTGAAATTCCGTCATTCCGCATACAAGGCCGCCCGTCGACCGCAAGGCTGTTGGCAAGTGCCGATGGCCTCTTCCGTGTGCTGATGCACCCTCAGACGTCAATAAAATAAGACAACATCGGTCCGCCTGCCCGGTGTCCGAAGGACGCCTCCCGATAGGCTCGGGATCTCAGCGCGGAGCCCATGGCCTGCCCGGATGGTGGAATGCAGACACGGCGAGCTTAAACCTCGCTGCCCCTCGCGGGCGTACCGGTTCAAGTCCGGTTCCGGGCACAATCTCCTCAATCGCGCCTTGCGCACATGATGTCTCCAAGGTGCCGTTTTCTCCGTGCCGGTTCCGTCGGTGCCGTCAGGGCCGACGGGCTCGGCGGCCCTCGCGGAGGTGCCGGCTCCGGCGGACGCCTCGGCTCCGGCGCGCGGGAACGCCTCCGCGCCCCCTGGTTCCCCCCTTCGCCCTTCTTCGCCCCCCTTCCTTCCTTTCTCCTTCCGCAGGGGGCCGCGCCCCCGCCGCCCGATCGCGTCTGCGGCCGTTGACATCGAGTGGGTCCGGGCGGAAACTCTGGGCCAGCTTCGTGAAGGAAATTTCACCTCGCGAACGAGCCGAGAGGAAGGCCCGATGCGCACCACCGTCGGCATCATCGGAGCCGGTCCCGCCGGCCTGCTTCTGGCCCGGCTGCTCCACGGCGCCGGGATCGACTCGGTCGTCCTGGAGAGCCGTGACCGCGCCTACGTCGAGCAGCGCCAGCGTGCCGGGATCCTGGAGCAGGGCACCGCGGACGTGCTGCGCGCGGCCGGGGCGGGGGAGCGGATGGACCGTGAGGGGCTGCGGCACGACGGCATCGAGCTGCGGTTCGCCGGGCGCCGCCACCGCGTCGACTTCCCCGGCCTGACCGGCGGCCGGTCGGTGATGGTGTACGCCCAGACGGAGGTCTGCAAGGACCTCGTAGCCCTCCAGCTCGCCGAGGGCGGCCCGCTGCTGTTCGAGGCGGAGGCGCTGGCCGTGGAGGGCGCGCAGAGCGACCGTCCCGTGGTCCGCTTCCGGCACGAAGGACGCGAGGACGTCCTGGAGTGCGACTACGTCGTCGGCTGCGACGGCCACTGGGGGGTGGCGCGCAGGGCCGTGCCCGCCGCGCTCTCCCAGGTGTTCGAGCGGACGTACCCCTTCGGCTGGCTCGGCGTCCTCGCCGACGTCGCCCCCTCCCACGACGAACTCGTCTACGCCCGCCACGAGCGCGGTTTCGCCCTGCTGTCCATGCGGTCCCCCTCCGTCTCCCGCCTCTACCTCCAGGTGCCCGCGGGCACCGACGCGCAGGCCTGGCCGGACGAGGAGATCTGGGACGAGCTGGAGCGCCGCTTCGAGACCCGTGACGGCTGGCGGCTGGCCCGCGGACCGGTCACCCAGAAGTCGGTGACCCCCATGCGGTCCTACGTCCACGAGCCCATGCGGCACGGCCGGCTCTTCCTCGCCGGGGACGCCGCCCACATCGTCCCGCCGACCGGCGCGAAGGGGCTGAACCTCGCCGTCGGCGACGTCGTCACCTTCGCGCGGGCGCTGACGCACGAGCGGGAGACCGGCTCCGCCGAGCTGCTGGACGCCTACTCGCCGACCTGCCTGCGGCGGGTCTGGCAGGCCGAGCGGTTCAGCTGCGACATGACGGCCATGCTGCACCGCCGGCCGGAGGCCACCGCCTTCGAGGAGCGCCTGCAACTGGCACGGCTGGAGCGGATCGCCTCCTGCCGCGCGGCCGGGGCGGACCTCGCCGAGGGCTACACCGGCTTTCCTCTCGGCTGATTACGGCCGCCGCCGGGTCCGCCGTCCGGGCCCGGAGGTCTCCGGCTGGTTCCGGACAGGTCGCGGGCCGGTCATGAATGGCCCCGGCCGTCGCCGGGAATCACCCGGCCGCGTAGCGTGTTCCGCAGCACAACGGGGGAAAGATCCTTCCCAGGTAGTAGGGTCGATCCTTTGCCGTTCCATTACTCTTGAGCCAAGGCCGCGACGTGCGGCCATGGAGGAGTGAGATGAGGAGCAGAAACCCGGTCTTCTCGCGACGGGGGTTCAGCCGCGACAACGGCTACGCGGGCTTCAACACCGCGCCGCAGGCCGGGGGCCCCGCAGTCGGCACGCAGGGCGGTCCGTACCCGCAGGGCGCTCCGTACGCCCCGCAGGGCGGCAACCCCTACGCGCAGAACCCTTACGCTCAGAACCCCTACGCCCAGCAGGACGTGCAGTACGGCGCGCCGCCGCAGGCCCCGTCCGCCGCCGGCCGCATGACGATGGACGACGTCGTCACCCGCACGGCGTCCACCCTCGGCGTGCTGGTCGTCACGGCCGCGCTCGCCTGGGCGCTGCTGCCGGTCGACGACGCGCACATCAGCCGTTCCTACGGCCTCGGGGTCGGCGCCGCCCTGATCGCGATGGTGCTGGGCTTCGTCCAGTCCTTCAAGCGCAAGGCCTCGCCCGCGCTGATCCTGAGCTACGCGGCCTTCGAGGGCGTGTTCCTCGGCGTGGTCTCCAGCGTCGTCGACAACCGCATCGCCAGCGGCGCCGCCATGCAGGCCGTGATCGGCACGATGGCGGTCTTCGCCGCCGTCCTGGTCGCCTACAAGGCGGGCTGGATCCGCGTCAACCGCCGGTTCTACGGCTTCGTGATGGCCGCCGCACTCGGCTTCGTGCTGCTGATGGTGGTCAACACCCTGTTCGCGGTGTTCGGCGGCGGTGACGGCCTCGGCTTCCGCAGCGGCGCCCTCGGTGTCGTCTTCGGCGTCATCGGCGTCCTGCTCGGCGCCTGCTTCCTCGCCCTGGACTTCAAGCAGGTCGAGGACGGGGTCGCCTACGGCGCCCCGCGCGAGGAGGCCTGGCTCGCGGCCTTCGGCCTCACGCTGACGCTGGTGTGGATCTACATGGAGTTCCTGCGGCTCATCGCGATCCTCAACAGCAACGACTAGCCCCTCACCCGCCGCGCCGCGGGGAGACGGTACGCGCAAGGGCCCCGGCTTCGGCCGGGGCCCTTGCGCGTGTACGGGCGCACCGCCTGCGCGTTCACCCGTCGCGCCCGTCAGAGCAGTTTGCGCGCGGCCCTTCTCAGGTCGTACTCGTGGATGATCGCCTTCGCGTGGCCGTACGCGAGGTTGTGTTCCTGGCGGAGCCAGCTGAGCCGCTCCTCGAAGCAGAGGGCGGGGCCTTCTTCGACGGTGCGCAGCCAGTCGGAGACCTCACGACCGGTGCACTGGGGGATGCGGGCGAGCAGATTGCGGTGGGTCTCTTCGGAGAAGACTTGGGACATCGGCGCCTCCGGACGCTTTCGAAGCCGGTCCTTCACGACACCGTGCCCGAGCGGCGGCGCGTTGGCAACAGTCCGGGTGCGGCGCGTAGTCTCGCGGCGTGGTGGACACGACATCTCTGACCCGGGCAGTGGATCACTTCGCCGACCGTCTGAGGGCGGCTCCGCAGAGCCGGCTCCAGCGCGCGGGCGCCGCCGAGGCGCTGGGGCTGGCCAGGGAGTTCGCCCGGCGGGCGCAACTGCTGGAGGATCCCGGGGCCGAGCCGCGCGAGATGCCCGACGCCGGGATGTTCGCGGCGGCGGACCAGGTGACCGTCGCCGGACACGATCTGGCGCTCCTGCTCACCAGCGAGGCCGAGGTCGAGGAGGCGGTACGGCTGGTGGAGGAGGCACAGAAACGCGCGGGCGTGTGACCGCCCGCGCGATGAGGACACACCGGGTCCGCCGGTCAGAGCGAGGCGATGATCCGGTCCGCCAGGATGTACACGTTCTCCTCGCCGCAGGCGAAGGTCAGGGTGTAGGCGCCCGACACGCCCGAGCCGCCCAGCAGCACCGGGGACTCGCCCGCCTGCAGCGCCGCGGCCAGCCGCTCCGCGGTCTCGCGGTGGCCCGGGGTCATGCACAGCGTCGTACCGTCGGCGAAGACGTACACGTCGAGGGTGCCCAGCGGGCCCGGGCGGACGTCGGCCAGCGCCACCCGCGCGTCGGCCAGCTCCTCCAGCGTGGCGACGGTGCGCTCGTGGTCGCCCACGACCGGGGAGGGGTGCGGGGTGAAGTCCGGGTGCGAGGGGTGGCGGCGGCGGGCCGCGGCCAGCTCCGGGGAGTCGCCCGCGGTGCCCGCGGCCGGGTCCTTGCCGGCCAGACCGGAGAACTCGTCGGCCTCCGCGCCGGACTCGGTCACCGGCTCCAGGTACTCCTCCAGACCGGCCAGGTCCGCCTGGCGCGGCAGGAACAGCTCGCTGTCGGGCAGTCCGAGCAGGGAAGGGGTGTCGGCGGCGTCCCGGGCCTCCTGGGCGGCCCAGAAGGCGCGCGCCTCGGCCAGTTCCCGCTCCCGCTCCTCCGCGAGCGCCTGGACCACGGCGGTGCGTATCTGCTCGGTGTCCGCGTGCCCGCGGGCGGCGGGCAGCAGGGCGCGTGCGGTGACGGCGTGGTTCTCGGCGAGCTGGTTCTGCAGGGCCGTGACCTGGCGGCGCAGGGCGAAGAGGGTGCGCAGGACGGCGACGCCCACGGCGCCGGTGGCGGCCGTGGTGACCAGCAGGGCGATGGGCATGGCGCTCACTGACGTACTCCCGGGTTCATGGTCGACCCCCGACTTCCTACATCAGCTTGAAGGGTGGACTATCAAGCTGTCAGTGCGTAACGTCACGAAACGGACAGGAATGTGGCGCGCGGGACGCTTGAGCCGCCTGTGGGGCCATCGCTGACCTGCGGAGATCTCCTCCCCGAGGGAGATAGGTCACACTCTGGGGGAGATTGGATCACAGAACGGCCCGGAATCCGGGAGTTTTCCGGATTCCGGGCCGTTCCTTCACGGTGGGTGCTATGGCGGCCACTGACGGTGCATCAAGTGGCGGTGTCGGTGGGGCGGGAGGGTCAGCTGAGGCGCTCGACGACCATCGCCATGCCCTGGCCACCGCCGACGCACATCGTCTCCAGGCCGAACTGCTTGTCGTGCCACTGCAGGGAGTTGATCAGCGTGCCGGTGATCCGCGCGCCGGTCATGCCGAACGGGTGGCCGACCGCGATGGCGCCGCCGTTGACGTTGAGCTTGTCGAGGTCGATGCCGAGGTCGCGGTAGGAGGGGATCACCTGGGCGGCGAACGCCTCGTTGATCTCCACCAGGTCGATGTCGCCGATGGTCAGACCGGCCCGCTGCAGCGCCTGCCTGCTGGCCTCGACCGGGCCGAGGCCCATGATCTCCGGGGACAGGCCGGAGACGCCGGTGGAGACGATCCGGGCGAGCGGGGTCAGGCCCAGCTCGCGGGCCTTCGTGTCGGACATGATGACGAGCGCGGCGGCGCCGTCGTTGAGCGGACAGCAGTTGCCAGCGGTGACCAGGCCGTCGGGGCGGAAGACCGGCTTGAGCCCGGCCACGCCCTCCATGGTCACGCCGGCGCGCGGGCCGTCGTCCTTGCCGACGACCGTGCCGTCGGGCAGCGTCACCGGCGTGATCTCCCGCTCCCAGAAGCCGTTCTTGATGGCCTGCTCGGCCAGGTTCTGCGAGCGGACGCCGAACTCGTCCATGTCCTGGCGGGTGACGCCCTTGAGCCGGGCCAGGTTCTCGGCGGTCTGGCCCATCGCGATGTAGGCGTCCGGGACCAGGCCGTCCTCGCGCGGGTCGTGCCAGGTCGTGCCCTCCTGCTCGGCGACGGCGGCGGTACGGGCCTCCGCCTCGGCGAAGAACGGGTTGTGCGTGTCCGGCAGGCTGTCGGAGTTGCCCTTGGTGAAGCGGGAGACCATCTCGACACCGGCCGAGATGAAGACGTCGCCCTCGCCCGCCTTGATGGCGTGCAGTGCCATGCGGGAGGTCTGCAGCGAGGAGGAGCAGTACCGGGTGATCGTGCAGCCGGGCAGGTGGTCCATGCCCATCTGCACGGCGACGATCCGGCCGAGGTTGTTGCCCTGCTCGCCGCCGGGCAGACCGCAGCCGAGCATCAGGTCGTCGATGTCCCGCGGGTCCAGCTCGGGGACCTTGGCGAGCGCGGCCTGGATGATCGTGGCGGTGAGGTCGTCCGGGCGCAGGTCCTTGAGGGAGCCCTTGAAGGCGCGGCCGATGGGCGAGCGGGCGGTCGAGACGATGACGGCTTCGGGCATCACGGCTCCACGGGAGGGGGAGAGGGCGGGCAGGGCTGGATGGGAAGTTACCCGTACGTATGGTCCTGGTCACGGGGATCGCGGTGTGACCCTGACCGCAGTTTTCTAAGCGCTTGCTTTGCTGTGGGGTGGACGATCGGCGAGGTGCCGCCGCGCCGCCGCGCCGCCGCGCCGCTGGGCCGCCGCGCCGCTGGGCCGCCGCGCCGCTGGGCCGCCGGGCCGCGGTGGCTCGTTCACGCCGAGGGGGTGACCTGGGCCGGGCCGGGTTCCGGGACCCGCCGGCGCCGGCGCCGTTTGAGCAGGGCCCAGGGGCCGCGCGGGCCGGTCGGCATCGCGGCCGCGACCTCCGTACCCGCCTCGGACGCCGCCTCCGCCGCCGCCCGCGCCACCGGCAGGAAGCCCTCGCGCCGCGACACGTCCGGCCGTTCCTCCTCCGCCGGCCACAGGCCGAGCGCCGCGCACACCGTCGGCAGCACCGCCATCGCCGCCGTGGCGTACCCCTCGGCGGACGGGTGGTAGTTGTCGGGGCCGAACAGCTCGCGCGGGTTGGCCGCGAACTCCGGGCCCAGCAGATCGCCCAGCGACACGGTACGGCCGCCCTGCTCCACCACCCCGATCGTCTGCGCCGCCGCCAGTTGCCGTGAGGCGCGCCGGGCCAGGTAGCGCAGCGGCTGCTGCACCGGCTCGATCGTGCCCAGGTCGGGGCAGGTGCCGACCACCACTTCCGCCCCGGCCGTGCGCAGCCGCCGTACCGCCGCCGACAGATGGCGCACCGAACGCGTCGGCGGCATCCGGTGGGTGACGTCGTTCGCGCCGATCATGATCACGCAGACGTCCGGCACCTGGTCCGGGTCGGCCAGCACCAGGGCCACCTGGCGGTCCAGGTCGTCGGAGCGGGCGCCGGGCACCGCGACGTTGCGCAGCCGCACCGGACGCTCGGCCACCGCTGCCAGCCCGGACGCCAGCAGCGCGCCCGGGGTCTGCCCGGCCCGGTGGACGCCCTGCCCCGCGGCCGTGGAGTCACCGAGCATGGTCAGCCGCAGCGGCGGTGCGCCGGGGGTGTCGTAGCCCTGGCCGTACAGACCGGAGGCGACCGGTACGTGGTTGTCCGCGCCGTTGCCCACATGGCGCCTGGCCATCTGCACCTCGGCCACCAGCAGTCCCACGGCGGCGGCCCCGACCAGCCCCAGCCCGCCGCCCCCGTACGCGGCGCCGGCCGCGATCCGCCGGGCCACCCGCGCCCTCGACATGCTCGTCATGCCGCCGCCACCTCCCGCATAGCCGTCCACTCAGTCCTTGCCCCGTACCGACCGTCGCCCAATCTCGACAGGGAGTGAACAGCCGCCCCGGGCGGAGTCCCAGCCTTTAGGCTGGCGGAACCACCACGACCACACCTTTTGCAGCGACCGGAGACAACGGTGCGATTCCACGACTCGATGATCAGCCTCGTCGGCAACACCCCGCTGGTACGGCTCAACAGCGTCACCAAGGGCATCAAGGCGACCGTCCTGGCCAAGGTCGAGTACTTCAACCCGGGCGGCTCCGTGAAGGACCGCATCGCCCTGCGCATGATCGAGGCGGCCGAGAAGAGCGGCGAGCTGCGGCCGGGCGGCACCATCGTCGAGCCGACCAGCGGGAACACCGGGGTCGGCCTGGCCATCGTGGCCCAGCAGAAGGGCTACAAGTGCATCTTCGTCTGCCCGGACAAGGTCTCCACCGACAAGATCAACGTGCTGCGCGCCTACGGGGCGGAGGTCGTGGTGTGCCCGACGGCCGTGGCGCCCGAGCACCCGGACTCCTACTACAACGTCTCCGACCGCCTCGTGCGTGAGACCCCCGGCGCCTGGAAGCCCGACCAGTACTCCAACCCGAACAACCCGCTCTCGCACTATCACTCCACCGGCCCCGAGCTGTGGGAGCAGACCGAGGGCAGGATCACCCACTTCGTGGCGGGCGTCGGCACCGGCGGCACCATCTCCGGCACCGGCCGCTACCTCAAGGACGTCAGCGACGGCCGGGTCAAGGTCGTCGGCGCCGACCCCGAGGGCTCGGTGTACTCCGGCGGCTCCGGGCGGCCGTACCTCGTCGAGGGCGTGGGCGAGGACTTCTGGCCCACCGCCTACGACCGGGACGTGGCCGACGAGATCGTCGCCGTCTCCGACAAGGACTCCTTCCAGATGACCCGCCGCCTGGCCAAGGAGGAGGGCCTGCTGGTCGGCGGCTCCTGCGGCATGGCGGTCGTCGCGGCGCTCGAGGTGGCCGGGCGGCTCGGCCCGGACGACGTCGTCGTGGTGCTGCTGCCGGACAGCGGACGCGGGTACCTCTCGAAGATCTTCAACGACGAGTGGATGGCCGACTACGGCTTCCTGGAGGACGAGGGCCCGAGCGCCCGCGTCGGCGACGTGCTCAGCGACAAGGAGGGCGGTTCCATCCCCTCTCTGGTCCACATGCACCCCGATGAGACGGTCGGTCAGGCCATCGAGGTGCTGCGCGAGTACGGCGTCTCGCAGATGCCCATCGTGAAGCCGGGCGCCGGTCACCCCGACGTCATGGCCGCCGAGGTGGTCGGCTCCGTCGTCGAACGCGAGCTGCTGGACGCCCTGTTCACCAAGCGGGCCTCGCTGGAGGACCCGCTGGAGAAGCACCTGTGCGCCCCGCTGCCCCAGGTCGGCTCGGGCGAGCCGGTCGCCGACCTGATGACGGTGCTCGGCACCGCGGACGCGGCGATCGTCCTGGTGGAGGGCAAGCCGACCGGTGTGGTCAGCCGTCAGGACCTGCTGGCCTTCCTCGCCAAGGGCGGCAAGCAGTAGCAGACGCCCGGTGCGAGCAGGAGCGGACGCCCGGTGAACGGGGGCGGCCCGGCCCGGGGGAACGCGCGGTGACCTGCGGCCGAGGGGCGGTCGCGCAAGCGCTACGCGCGTGTCACGTGCCCGCAGCACCCGCTTAACACGCGTCCGGCACAGTGGTGGTCGTCGGCAGGGAGGCGGGGCCACCGCCCGGGCGTCACGGCACGCTCCGGGAAGGCACTTCCTCCGGGCCGGCGACCCGATACGGCGTCAAGGACAACCGGAGCGGCTCCCGGACCTCCATGGACGCCCGGACGCAGGGCCCGGCCTGACCCGGCCCGCGTCCCCCGCGGGGACCGCCGTCGTCCCGCCCCCCAGTGCTGGGGGTGCGGCGGTCCCCGCGCACCTCTCCTGTCTCCTGTGGCGGGCCCGCGCACCTTCTCCGGCGGCGCCGCACGGGCCGGCCGCGCATCGTGCTTGCCTGGTGCCGGCTGCCTGTCGTGTTTGCTTGCCTGGTGCCGGCCGCCCGCCGTGGCCGCCTGCCTCGGTGTCAGTCGCCTGCCGCGCCTACCTGCCCGGTGCCGGCTGCCTGTCGTGCCTGACTGCCTGGTGCCGGCCGCCCGCCGTGACTGCCTGCCCGGTGCCGGCCGCCGGCCGTTCCTGCCTCGTGTCAGTCGTCCCAGTCGTCGTTCCCGGAGGGGCGGCGGCGCCGGCCGAAGAGGCCCGGGTTGGTCCGGGCGGCCTGGACGGCGTTGACGCCGACGATCCCGGCCCAGGCCACGATCAGGCCGGGCAGGTGGGCGGTGCCGGCACCGATGGCGGAGAGCGGCACGGCCAGCACCAGGGAGACGATGCCGAAGCCGAAACGCTCGCCGAAGGAGTCGGTGGCCCGGGGCGAGCGGGCGCCGCGGGTCGCCGTCATCTGCTGCTCGGCGAGGTGACGCCGCAGGCGGCGCTCCACGGCGCCGTCGATGCGCTGGTCGACCTTCTCCAGGAACGAGTCGACCAGCGCGGACTCGTACTCGGCGCCCAGTTCCCCGCGGGCCTGCAGGGTGGCGTTGAGTTCCTTCTTCAGATCGGTGTCCCGCGTGTCCATTCCGGTCATGCCGACCAGGCTAGGGAGAGCGGCGGCCCCGCGCACTGGGGCTAGCCCCCCTGCTCGCCTGGGGCCGGCCGCCGTCGGCGTCACCCGGACTGCGGCTGCGGCGGGCACGCCGACGGCGGTGGCCGTCGCAACGGCCCCGGGTCGGGGCCGGTCCGCGGTCGCAGGGGTCGCGCGCACCGCGTCCGTCCACGATTAGCACGCACCCGGTCACCCACCGTGCCGGCCGGGCGACACTTGGTGGTACTTGGTGGTTCCCTTGCCCGGCCTGTATGACTTCATGCAGAGTTCTTGGTGTCTGAATACCAACTGGTCGGGGAGTACTCTCCCGGGGCGTCGACGACTTCTGGAGGGGGAGCACGTCATGAGCGTGACCGACAGCCCTGCCGCACGGCTGCAGGCGCTCTTCGAGGGGCACCGGCTCACGCCGACCCAGCGGCGCATCGCGCACAGCATGGTCCGGCGCGCCGCGGAGGTGCCGTTCCTGTCCAGCGTCGAGCTGGCCGAACTCGCCGGGGTCAGCCAGCCGTCGGTCACCCGCTTCGCGGTCGCCCTCGGCTTCGACGGCTACCCGGCGCTGCGCCGGCACCTGCGCGAGGTGGCGCCCGCCGAACCGGTGGACCGCCCCGCCTCGGCCAACGAGTACCAGCAGGCCGTCGAGGCGGAGATCGAGAACCTCCGCCACCTGGCCGAGGCCCTGGCCGACCCGGGGCCGGTGCAGGAGGCGGGCCGCCTCCTGGCCGCCTCGCGCCCGCTGCCGGTCCTGGGCCTGCGGGCCGCGGCCTCCCAGGCGTACGGCTTCGCGTACTTCGCCGCCAAGGTGCACCCGGACGTACGGCTGCTCGACGAGGGCGGCACGATGATCCAGGACCGCATCGACGGCGCCGTACGGGCCGGGGCGTCGGCGCTGCTGTGCTTCGCGCTGCCGCGCCACCCGCGTGAGGTGGTGGAGACCCTCGCCTACGCCCGGCAGGCCGGTCTGGCCGTCGTCACCGTCGCCGACTCGGCGTTCGCCCCGGTCGCCCGCCACTCCGACCTGCTGCTGCCCGCGGCCGTCGGTACCGGGCTCGCCTTCGACACCGCCTGCGCGCCGATGCTGCTGGGCCGGGTGCTCCTGGAGGCCATGTGCGACGACCTGCCCGACGCGCAGGCACGGCTGGAGGAGTTCGACGCGAAGGCGGCGGCCCGCGGACTGTTCGAGGACTGAACGGACCGGGGGCGGGCCGGTCGGTGAATGGAGCGGTGGGCCGGGCGGTGGACGGGGCGGCGTCGGCGGTGCCGCGCCCGGCCCTCGGTGCGCGCGGGGGCTCGGTGCCCCCGGATCCGGGGTTCTCCGACCCGGTGGGCGCGGCTCGGTCCTCCCGGGATCGGTACGCGTGGGCTCGGATCTCTCGGGTTCGGTGTGCGCGGGCTCGGTGCTCCCGGTCCGGTGGTCGCGGGCTCGGTGCTCTCAGACTCGTCTCACGAACGCTCGCTAGCCTCCCGCCCGGACCGACCGGAGGGTGCCGGGGAGAGAAGGAGGCAGCAGGTGGCACGCGGAACGCGCGGGGACCGTGGAGGCCGAGGAGAGCGTGGAGACCGTGGCGGACGGGGGCTGGCCCGGGTGGCCGTCGTCGTCCGGGCCGGGGCCGCACCGATGTGGTGGCTGGGGGTGGTCGCGGCGGGGGCCGGAGCGCTGCCGCCGGGGCTGACCGGGCGGCGGATCGGGGTGCTGTCGGGGGCCGCGCTGTTCCTGGTGGCCGCGGCCGTCGTGGCCTGCGCGCGCCGCCGCCGCTACCTCGCGCTCGCCCAGGGTGCCTCCCGCGCCGGACGGCACGACGTGCTCCAGGACCGCGCGGTCAGCGTCCGGGCCTGGCGCCGGGGGCACCGCTGGTGGCTGCTGCTGGCGTTCGCGGCCGCCCTGGGCAGTTCCTTCGCCCTCCCGGCGGCCGGCGGCATGCTCCTGGCGGGCGCCGGGGCCGGGCTGCGGCTCAAGGCCGCCTGGCTCGGACGCCGCGAACGGGCGGGGGACGCGCTGCTGTGGGTGCGGGTGGACTGGCTCGGCCGGGACGGCGGGCGCCCGGCGGGCAAGGCGGTCAGGGCCTACCGCAGCACGGGCATCGCGGCGGGCGACGCGGCCCCCGGAGGAACCCGCCGCCGCACCGCGGCGCTCGTCTAGTACGGCCTCGCCCGGCCGGCAGGGCCCCGTCCGATACGGCCTCTCGGCACCGGCGGCCGTGCGGCCCGGGGCCGGGGGCGACTCTGAGTCGTGCGGCTCGGGTCTGCCGTGCGGCTCGGGGCCGCTGTGCGGCGGCTCAGACCTCCAGGTCCTCCTCGATGCGCTTGAGCTGGTGGCGGGCCATCGCCAGGTTGGCCCGCTTCGCGTCCAGTACGAGGTAGAGGAAGAGCCCGTTGCCGCCCCGTCCGCTGATCAGGCGGATCACGTGGTACTGGTCGGACAGGGTGATCAGGATGTCCTCGATCTGCCCCTTGAGGCCGAGGTGCTCCATGGTGCGCATCTTGGCCCGTACGACATCGGTGTTGCCGGCGGCGGCGACGTTCAGGTCGAAGGTCTTGCTGCCGCCCATCGTGCCCAGCGCCATACCGGTGGTGTAGTCGACGAGCGCGACGCCGGTGGCGCCCTCGATGGAGGCGAGCGCTTCCTTCAGGCAGGTCTCGGTGTTGGCCATGGCCGTCTCTCCTTTTTCCTTCGTCAGCTTTCGGTGGTGGCGGTGCCGGCGGGCGCGTGACTGCCCGGCGGGGTGCCTGGGGTGCCGGGACCGCCGGGGGCGGCGCCCGGTTCGGCGCCTGGCGCGGCGCCCGCGGTGGGTGAGGCCGGTTCGGCGGGTTCGGTGGTCGTGGCAGCCGGGGTGGGGCGGGGCGTGCGCGGGGTCCTGGTCCGCAGGGGTGCGGGGCGCGCGGGCGGTTTCGCCGGCCTGGCCGGGGTCCTGCCGGGGACGGCCGCCGCCGCCCCGGCGTCGACCAGTTCGCCGATACGGGTCCCGGCCCGGCGGCCCTCCAGATGGAGGCGGCCGACGTTGACGCGGTCCTCGGCGAGCAGCGTCAGCACGGCGCCGCGTCCCGCCGCGTAGGTGGCGACGTAGCCGTGCACGCCCCGTACCAGCAGTTCACGCAGTCCGCCCCGGCCGGTCACGTCCGCCATGCGGACGGCCACACCCAGCGCGGTCGCGGTCAGGGCCGCCAGGCCCTCCGGTTCCGCATCCGGGGTGTCGTGGGCCAGGACCAGCCCGTCGACGCTCGCCGCCAGCGCACCGGTGAGCTGGGGGACGCGCGCCCTCAGCCGCCGCAGTTCCTCCAGGATCTCGGGATCGGCTGCCATCCGGTGTCTCCTCTCAAAGGGCCTCCAGCGCATCCCTGAGCCTCTTCAGCAGCGTGATGTGGGGGTCGGTGCCGGGTGCCGGCTGTGTGAGCCAGGGGTCAGCGGGACCGGCGGGCGACGGCTCGGCGACCATGGGCCCGGTGTCCCCCGGTCCGGTGTCCGTGAGCCGGGTGTCCGGGGGGCCGGGGAAGGCGGGCAGTGGCGCCGCGGACGGGCCCGGGCCGGGCGGACCGGGTGGTGGGTCGGGCCGCGGCTGTGGTGCGAGGAGGCCCGCGGCGGCCAGACGCCGCACGTCCACCAGGGTGTGGAACGCCTGCCGCCCCAGGTCCCGGGCCAGGTCGGCGGCGGTGCGGGTGCCGTCGACCAGGTCCAGCAGGGCCCGCTGACGGGAGGTCAGCCACGGTGCGGCGGTGGCGGAGGTCCGCAGCAGGAGGGCGCTGTCCGGGCGCGCGTCGGGCCAGATGCGGTCCAGCAGCGCGCGCCTGCGCAGGGTTGCGCGCTCCAGGGCGTCGACCGGGACCGTCGGGACGGTGCCGGGCCGGTGGGCGGGTCCGTAACGGAAGCGGCCCGGGGTGCTGCTCGGGGCGAGGACGAAGTAGGCGGCGTCGTAGAGCGTGCCGAGGTGGCACAGGTGCAGGGCGCCCTCGGTGAGGCGGCCGTCGGCCAGCAGGACCTGCGCCGCGCCCGGCGGGCCGCCGGCCCGGGAGACGGCGTCCCGCCAGACCTCGGGGCGCAGCGTGCCGTGGGTGGTGAGGAGTATGTCCAGTCCGGGGGCCAGCGGGCTCTCGGCGTGTGCCACGCGGCCCTCGTCGAGGTGGAGCGTGCCGCGTTCACGGACGAGGAGGCCGGTGGCCCGCTCGGCCGCCAGGCGGGTCAGCATCGGTGAGACGCCGCCCCAGGCCCGCTCGCTGTCCGCCCTGTCCCGCACCGGCAGCGGGGGAGGAGTGTCGACCACGGTCATCCCAGCACCAGCCGCTCCGCCATCTCGCCCAGGCGTATGCGGGCGAGGGCGAGGTTGCCCTCCGCTCGGGTCAGCCACAGGTGCAGGAACACGCTGCTGTCGAAGGTGGTGTCCACGAAGCGCAGCAGGTGGTAGCTGTCGCGGTTGCTGACGATCAGGTCCTCGACCGGCGGGCGGTCACCTCCCTCGGGGTCGTCGGCGGCGGCGAACGCGCCGTGTTCCGCGGCCAGCCGGGCCAGTTCCGCGGCTTCCGCCGCGGTGGTCTCGTGGTCGCCGCCCGGGGGCTCCCCGACGGCGCCCAGGGCCAGCCCGCTCGTCCAGTCGACCAGCGCGGCGCCCCGCGCTCCGGGCAACCGCATGGCTTCCAGCAGGCACTCGTCGATTCCGGGCACGGTCGTTCCCCTCCCGCCTGGGGTTTCGGCTGAGTGAGGCAGACGCTACGCAGGGTGTGCGGGGGCGGTGGGGGTTACGGCATTTTCCAGTGGAACATGCGCCCGAGGAACTAACGTGGGTCGGCTGACCCCGGCAACACGCCTCCCTCACGCGGCAGTACGCCCCCACACGCGCCAGCACGCCCCTGCGGCAGTGCACCGTCCGACGGCGGCACGCGATTCCCCGGCAGTACGCCGTCCGACGGTGGCACGCGATTCCCCGGCAGTACGCCGCCCGACGGTGGCACGCCATTCCCCGGCAGTACGCCCAGCCCCTGCCCGCCGCCCCCACGACCGGACCTGGCCGGGTCCTTGCCGAACGCCGCCTCCATCGAGCGCGACCCGGCCCCGTGCCCCGGGCCGCCCGTTCACACCCCACGCCTCCCCTCCTCGCCCGCCCCGCGCCCCCTCGCGCCGCGCCCCGTCCGATTCCCGCAGGGCGCCTCCGTGTCGCCCCGTCGACGTATTGACTAGTTCTATTCAACGGTTCAGGATGTGAATAGAAGCCGTAACAATCCCTCGGGAGCAACCGCCAGGAGGCAGACCATGTCAGGACCCCGCCCCGTTCGAGCACCGCGCGGCACGGAACTGAGCGCCCTGGGATGGCAGCAGGAGGCCGCCCTGCGGATGCTGCAGAACAACCTCGACCCCGAGGTCGCCGAGCACCCCGACAAGCTCGTCGTCTACGGCGGCACCGGCAAGGCCGCCCGCGACTGGCGCTCCTTCGACGCCATGGTCCGCACCATGAAGACCCTCAAGGCCGACGAGACCATGCTCGTGCAGTCCGGCCGCCCGGTCGGCGTCATGCAGACCCACGAGTGGGCCCCGCGCGTCCTGATCGCCAACTCCAACCTCGTCGGCGACTGGGCCAACTGGGAGGAGTTCCGCCGCCTGGAGGCCCTCGGCCTGACCATGTACGGGCAGATGACCGCCGGCTCCTGGATCTACATCGGTACCCAGGGCATCCTCCAGGGCACCTACGAGACCTTCGCCGCCGTCGCCGCCAAGAAGTTCGGCGGCACGCTCGCCGGGACCATCACCCTCACCGCCGGCCTCGGCGGCATGGGCGGCGCCCAGCCGCTCGCCGTGACGATGAACGACGGCGTCGCCATCTGCATCGACTGCGACCCGCGCGCCATCGACCGCCGCATCGAGCACCGCTACCTCGACGTACGGGCCGACAGCCTGGAGCACGCCCTCCAGCTCGCCACCGAGGCCCGCGACCAGCGCAGGCCGCTGTCCATCGGCGTCCTCGGCAACGCCGCCGAACTGGTCCCGCAGCTCCTCGCCATGAGCGCGCCCATCGACATCGTCACCGACCAGACCAGTGCCCACGACCCGCTGGCCTACCTGCCCGTCGGCGTCGCCTTCGAGGACATGGCCGACGCCGCCGCCAAGGACCCGGCCGGCTTCACCACCCGCGCCCGCGAGTCGATGGCCAGGCACGTCGAGGCCATGGTCGGCTTCCAGGACGCCGGGGCCGAGGTCTTCGACTACGGCAACTCCATCCGCGGTGAGGCCCAACTGGCCGGGTACGAGCGGGCGTTCGCATTCCCCGGCTTCGTCCCCGCCTACATCCGCCCGCTGTTCTGCGAGGGCAAGGGCCCCTTCCGCTGGGCCGCCCTGTCCGGCGACCCCGCCGACATCGCCAAGACCGACAAGGCGATCCTGGACCTCTTCCCGGAGAACGAGTCCCTGGCCCGGTGGATCAAGATGGCCGGCGAACGCGTCCACTTCCAGGGCCTGCCCGCCCGTATCTGCTGGCTCGGCTACGGCGAGCGCGACAAGGCCGGCGAGCGCTTCAACGACATGGTCGCGAGCGGTGAGCTGGCCGCGCCGATCGTCATCGGCCGCGACCACCTCGACTGCGGCTCCGTCGCCTCCCCGTACCGCGAGACCGAGGCCATGCTCGACGGCTCCGACGCCATCGCCGACTGGCCGCTGCTGAACGCCATGGTCAACGTGGCCTCCGGCGCCTCCTGGGTGTCCATCCACCACGGCGGCGGTGTCGGCATGGGCCGCTCGATCCACGCCGGCCAGGTGACGGTCGCCGACGGCACGAAGCTCGCGGGGGAGAAGATCCGCCGCGTCCTCACCAACGACCCCGGCATGGGCGTCATCCGGCACGTGGACGCCGGGTACGACATCGCCGACTCCGTCGCCGACGAGCGCGGCGTGCGCGTGCCGATGCGTGAGGGTGAGGGCGCGTGACCGTGCGGGACGGCGGGCGCGAGGGCGACCGGCCGGCGGGACACGGCACCCGGCCCCCGGGCGCGGGTCCGGCCGCGCCCGCCCTCCCCGCCGGCCCGGTGGGGGCCCCCGGCGCGGCGCGGAACGACTCCGCACGGCGCGGAGGGCGCGCGGGCGCCTCCTTCCACGAGATGTGGCGCGACCTCGCCCCCATCGGACGGCACGCAGGATCCGGCGGCTACCGGCGCTTCGCCTGGACCGGGGCCGACACCGAGTGCCGGGCCTGGTTCGAGGAGCAGGCCCGTGCGCGCGGACTGGCCTACGAGGTGGACCGCAACGGGAACCAGTGGGCCTGGCTCGGTGACCCGGCCGCCGGGGACGCCGTCGTGGCCGGGTCGCACCTGGACTCCGTACCCGACGGCGGGGCCTTCGACGGGCCCCTCGGCGTCGTGTCGGCGTTCGCCGCGCTCGACGAACTGCGCCGCCGGGGAGCCCGGTTCGGCAAGCCGCTGGCCCTCGTCAACTTCGGCGACGAGGAGGGTGCCCGGTTCGGGCTCGCCTGTGTCGGCTCGCGGCTGACCGCGGGGCAGCTCACCGTCGAGCAGGCGCACCGGCTCACCGACGGCGACGGGACCACCCTGCCCCGCGCCATGGAGGCCGCCGGCTACGACCCGGACGCCATCGGCCCGGACCCGGAACGCCTCTCCCGCATCGGCGCCTTCGTCGAACTCCACGTCGAACAGGGCCGATCCCTGGACCTGACCGGCGACCCGGTCGGCGTGGCCAGCGCGATCTGGCCGCACGGGCGGTGGCGGTTCGACTTCCGCGGCGAGGCCAACCACGCCGGCACCACCCGGCTGGCCGACCGGCGCGACCCGATGCTGTCCTACGCCGAGACGGTGCTCGCCGCCCGCCGCGAGGCGGAACTAGCCGGTGCGGTGGCCACCTTCGGCAAGATCTCCGTGGAGCCGAACGGCGTCAACGCGATCCCGTCCCTGGTGCGCGGCTGGCTCGACTCCCGCGCCGCCGACCAGGCCACCCTGGACACGGTGGTCACCGGTGTGGAGAAGGCGGCCCGCGCGTACGCGGCGGCGCACGGCATCGACCTCGACGTGGTCCGCGAGTCCTTCACGCCCGTCGTCGAGTTCGACCACGCCCTGCGCGACGAACTCGCCCGCATCCTGGGCCACCGCACCGGCCTGAAGGTGCCCGTCCTCGGCACGGGGGCCGGACACGACGCCGGAATCCTGTCCGCGAGCATCCCGACCGCCATGCTGTTCGTGCGCAACCCCACCGGTGTCTCGCACTCCCCGGCCGAGTTCGCCGCCGAGGACGACTGCGTGGCCGGGGTGCGCGCCCTCGCCGACGTACTGGAAGGACTGGCCTGCACGTGACCACCACCGAGCGGACACGGACGTACTGGCTGGAGCACGCCTGGCTCGGCACGCACGTCGAGCCGGACGTGGCGCTCGACGTGCGCGACGGCCGCATCGCGGCCGTCCGCACGGGGGTCGCCGCCCCGCCGCCGGGCGCCGAACCCCTGCGCGGCCTCACGCTCCCCGGCCTGGCCAACGCGCACAGCCACGCCTTCCACCGGGCCCTGCGCGGCACCGTCCAGGTCGGCTCCGGCACCTTCTGGACCTGGCGCGAGGTCATGTACGCCACCGCCGACCGGCTCACCCCGGACACCTACCGGGCCCTGGCCCGCGCGGTGTACGCCGAGATGGCGCTCGCGGGGATCACCGCCGTCGGCGAGTTCCACTACGTCCACCACGCCCCGGGCGGCGCCCGCTACGCCGACCCGAACGCGATGGGCGAGGCCCTGGTCGAGGCCGCCGCCGAAGCCGGCATCCGCATCACCCTCCTCGACACCTGCTATCTCTCCGCCGGCTTCGGGCAGCCGCCCGACGGGCACCAGGCCCGCTTCTCCGACGGGACGGCCGAGGCCTGGGCCGAACGCTGTTCAGTTCTCAAGGAACGGGATCACGCGCGGATCGGTGCCGCCGTCCACTCGGTGCGGGCGGTGCCCGCGCGGGAACTGGCCACGGTGGCGCGCTGGGCCGGGGAGCGGCGGGCCCCGCTCCACGTCCACCTCTCCGAGCAGACCGCGGAGAACGACGCCTGCCTGCACGCCCACGGGTGCACCCCCACCCGGCTGCTGGCCGACCACGGCGTCCTCGGCCCGCGCACCACCGGCGTGCACAACACCCACCTCACCGAGGACGACATCGCCCTGCTCGGCACCACCGGCACCGGCACCTGCATGTGCCCGACCACCGAACGGGACCTCGCCGACGGCATCGGCCCGGCGCCCGCCCTCCAGCGCGCCGGCTCCCCGCTCAGCCTCGGCTCCGACAGCCACGCCGTCATCGACCTGTTCGAAGAGGCCCGCGCGATGGAGCTGAACGAGCGCCTGCGCAGCCGCACCCGCGGCCACTGGACGGCCGCCGCCCTGCTGCGCGCAGCCACCGGGGACGGTCACGCAGCCCTCGGCTGGGAGGACGCGGGCAGCCTCACCGCAGGCGCCCTCGCCGACTTCACGACGATCGCGCTGGACTCGGTCAGGACAGCGGGGCCGCTGCCGCGGCTGGGCGCCGAGACGGCCGTATTCGCCGCGAGCGCGGCGGACGTGCGCCATACGGTCGTGGGCGGGCGCCATGTCGTACGCGACGGGGCGCACGCCCTGGTCCCCGACGTGCCGTCAGAGCTGGCCGCCGCGGTCGAAGCCCTGCGCGGCTGAACCCCACCGTCATCCCCGAGGACACCATGAGCAGCAGGAACGCCGGCAGCAGCACCGGCACCAGCACCGTCATCACCAACATCGCCACACTGGTCACCAACGACCCCTCCCTCGGTGACACGCCGTCCCCCCTCGGCCTGGTCCGGGACGCGGCCGTCGTCATCGAGGGCGACCGCATCGCGTGGACCGGTGAATCAAGCAAAGCACCCGCCACTGACAACCGGGTCGACGCGGGCGGCCGGGCGGTGCTGCCGGGCTTCGTGGACTCCCACTCCCACCTGGTCTTCGCGGGCGACCGCACCGAGGAGTTCAACGCCCGGATGTCCGGCCGGGCCTACAGCGCCGGCGGCATCCGCACCACGGTCGCCGCCACCCGAGCCGCCGGCGACGGGGAACTGGAGGCCAACCTCACCCGTCATCTCGCCGAGGCCCTGCGGCAGGGCACGACCACGTTCGAGACGAAGTCCGGCTACGGTCTGACCGTCGCCGACGAGTCCCGCGCCCTGCGCATCGCCGCCGCGCACACCGACGAGGTCACCTACCTCGGCGCCCACATCGTCCCGCCGGACTACGCCGAGGACCCGGCGGCCTACGTGGAACTGGTCACCGGCGAGATGCTGGAGGCCTGCGCGCCGCACGCCCGCTGGATCGACGTCTTCTGCGAGAAGGGCGCCTTCGACGGCGACCAGGCCCGTGCGATCCTCACCGCCGGCCGGGCGAAGGGACTGCACCCGCGCATCCACGCCAACCAGCTGTCCTACGGCCCCGGTGTGCAGCTCGCCGTGGAGCTGGACGCGGCCAGCGCCGACCACTGCACCCACCTGACGGACGCGGACGTCGACGCCCTGGCGCACAGCGACACCGTCGCCACGCTGCTGCCCGGCGCCGAGTTCTCCACCCGCGCCCAGTGGCCCGACGCCCGCCGTCTGCTGGACGCGGGGGCCACGGTCGCCCTGTCCACCGACTGCAACCCGGGCTCGTCGTACACCTCGTCGGTGCCGTTCTGCATCGCGCTCGCCGTACGGGACATGGGCATGACGCCGGACGAGGCGGTGTGGTCGGCGACGGCGGGCGGGGCGGCGGCCCTGCGCCGCACCGACGTCGGCCGCCTCGCGCCCGGTGCCCGCGCCGACCTGCTCGTCCTGGACGCCCCGAGCCACGTCCACCTGGCCTACCGTCCGGGCGTGCCCCTGGTGAGCCAGGTGTGGCGGCGCGGCGTGCGCGAGGTCTGAGCAGGGAACCGGCCCCCCGCCCGGGGGGCCGGACCGGCGGTCACTCCTCGACCGTCAGCGCCTTGCGCAGCCGTACCAGCGTCCGCGACAGCAGCCGTGAGACGTGCATCTGGGAGATGCCCAGCTCGTCGCCGATCTCCGACTGGGTCATGTTGGCGACGAACCGCAGCGAGAGGATCTTCCGGTCCCGCGCGGGCAGTTCGGCGATCAGCGGCTTCAGCGACTCGACGTACTCGATGCCCTCGATCCCGTGGTCCTCGTAGCCGATGCGGTCGGCGAGGGTTCCCTCGGAGTCGTCGTCGTCCGGCTGCGCGTCCAGCGACGAGGCGGTGTAGGCGTTGGACGCGGCCATGCCCTCCACCACCTCGTCCTCGGTCAGCCCGAGGTGGTGGGCCAGCTCCGCCACCGTGGGGGCGCGGTCCAGGCGCTGGGCCAGTTCGTCACCGGCCTTGGCCAGGTCGAGCCGCAGCTCCTGCAGCCGGCGCGGCACGCGCACGGACCACGAGGTGTCCCGGAAGAAACGCTTGATCTCACCGATGATGGTGGGCATCGCGAAGGTGGGGAACTCGACGCCGCGGGAGAGTTCGAAGCGGTCGATCGCCTTGATCAGGCCGATGGTGCCGACCTGGATGATGTCCTCCATCGGCTCGCTGCGGGAGCGGAAGCGGGAGGCGGCGAACTTGACCAGCGCCAGGTTGAGTTCGACGAGGGTGTTGCGGACGTACGCGTACGCGTGCGTGCCTTCCTCGAGGGACTCCAGCCGCTCGAAGAGGGTCTTGGACAGGGCCCGTGCGTCGTCCGGGGCCACTTCGTCGTACGGGGGGATGTCAGGGAGCCCGGCCAGTGCGGCGGGCGGCTCTCCTGCCGGTGCGGCGGCGAGGCCGCTCCGCCCGGCGCGTACGCCGTCGTCAGGGTCGATGGGATCGAGGCGGTCCGGAGGGAGTGTCGACGTCGCCGTCTGGGTATGCGAGGCGTCGAGCCGGGGTGACATGATGTCCTCCATCGTTCTCGGCATATGGCTGCCGAAGCCAGTTCGTGCACTGCGGTGTGCGGCGCCTCCAAAGCCGGCCGTGTCGGTGTACGTGTCCCTACTAGCCCTACCCGCTTTCCCGACACGACCGCAAGTGCGTTCTGTGGACATATGTCCGTTTGTGTGCGGTTGTTCGGGTGTCGGAGCGGTCAGGGAAGGCGTAGTGTTCGAGGGCGTCAGTCAGCAGCCAAGACTCCGGGAGTGAGAGACGGCATGGACCGCGGGACGGTCGGCAGTGCACAGTCGGGCCGGCTTCTGGTGGAAGTGCGGCAAGAGGGCTCCAGCGCCGTGGTGACACCGGCGGGCGAACTGGACCACCACACGGCGGACCTGCTGCGTGAGCCGCTCGAGGAGTGCGTCGACAAGGGTCGCTCGCGCCTGGTGGTGGACTGCTCCCGGCTGGAGTTCTGCGACTCCACCGGGCTGAACGTGCTGCTGGGGGCGCGCCTGAAGGCGGAGGCGGCCGGGGGAGGTGTGCACCTGGCGGGGATGCTGCCGGTGGTGGCGCGGGTGTTCGAGATCACAGGGGCGGACGCGGTCTTCACCGTGCACGACACGCTGGAGGATGCCCTGGCCGACGACACCGGCCCGGTCGCCGGGACGGACGCGGCCGGCGGGGCCGACGCGGCCGGACCGGTCGGCGGAACCGGCTGAAACCGACGGCGGTGCCGTCAGCGTGTCCCCTTCCGTGCTCCTTGCTCCTTCCGGCTCCTTCCGCGCGGCTTCGCTGGACGCCGCCCGGAACCCGTCCGGACGGCCGGCCGGGCCGGATCGGCGCCGGGCGCCGCAAAACAGGTGGTGTTCCGGGGGGTCGGTCGGGCAGGAGCATCCTGGAACGGATCGACCGGTGGCGTACCGGCCCTGTACGAACGTGGTGACTTTTGAATCGTGAACTGGTGAATCGGTGAGGTGAAGCGCTGATGAGCACCACCCGGCCTTGTTCGCCGGGCGACCGTGGCCCGGAGCCCAGCGGCGCTTCCGGGGCGTCCGAGGGGGACGTGCCGGCCGACGACGCCTCCGCAGCAGGGGGTGCGACGGCCGTGCCGGCGACCCCGTCGGGGGGCCGCCAGGTCCGCAGACTGAGCTTCGACGGCGCGAGCGGCGTCGTACCGCTGGCCCGTGACTTCGCCCGTCAGGCGCTGTACGCGTGGGGGTGGCTGCCCGCCGCGACCGCCGACCGGCGCGCCGCCGCCGAGGACGTGCTCCTCGTCGTCTCCGAACTGGTCACCAACGCCTGCCTGCACGCCGAGGGTCCGGAACGGCTGGAGATCACCTGCGACAACAAGGTGATCCACATCGAGGTGTCGGACCGCGGCTCGGGCCAGCCCGCGCCGCGCACCCCGCACCGTGCCGGCCGCCCCGGCGGCCACGGCATGTTCATCGTCCAGCGCCTGTGCCTGGACTGGGGCGTGATCCGCGTCCCGGGCACGGCGGGCAAGAAGGTGTGGGCGGAGCTGGGCGCACCGGCGTAGGTCCAGGACGGGACCTGGCCGCTGCGTGGCGGACGCGGCGGCGCCGGCCGGGGACCGTGCCCTCGCCCCGGCCGTCCTCGTCGGCCACCCGCCCGCGCGAACCCCCCGGGGGTTCGCGCGGGGCCTGCACCCGGGGCCGCGCGCCGTCCGTGGTGCCCCGCCCCCGACCGCCGTACGACCCCGCCTGCCATCGCCCGGTCACCCGGCACGCCCTGGGGCCGCCGCCGCCCCTCCGCCCCCGCTCTCGCCCCGCCGCTGCGGCACCCCCGGTCCCGTGTACGGCAACCCCCGCACGCGAACCCCGCGTACGCGGACCTCCGCACGCGTACCCCCACGCGTACACCGACCGCGGAAACCGCGAGAGCCGCCGCACCCCTGCGGATGCGGCGGCTCTCGGTGAACCAGGCGGGCCGGTGTCAGCGCACGTCGCCCATGAGTTCCTTGACCCGCTTGCGGTACATCCACACCGCGAATCCGGCGACGACCGCGAGGGCGGCCTCCAGCGCGACGATGCCCGTCTTGTCGAGGTTGACGTTGGCGATGGAGAGCAGACCGGTCGTGGCGTCACCGGCGCTGACGGCCAGGAACCAGACGCCCATCATCTGCGAGGCGTACTTGGCGGGCGCCATCTTGGTGGTGACCGACAGGCCGACCGGGGAGAGGGTCAGCTCACCGACGGTCTGGACGAAGTAGATCGCCACCAGCCACAGCGCCGCCGCCTTGTGCCCGCCGTCGGCGATGCCCAGCGGGGCGAGGAAGAGGAAGAAGGACGCGCCGATCAGCACGAGGCCCATGGAGAACTTGACCGCGGTGCTCGGCTCCTTGCCCCGCCGGGCCAGCGCCAGCCACGCCCAGGCGAAGACCGGCGCCAGCGCCATGATCATGACCGGGTTGACCGACTGGTACCAGGAGACCGGGAACTGCCAGCCGAGGACGCTGTTCTCGGCCGACTTCTCGGCGAACAGCGACACGGTCGAGCCGCCCTGGTCGTAGATCATCCAGAAGACGGCCGCGGCGACGAAGAACCAGATGTACGCGCTCATCTTCGACTGCTCGGCCCGGTCCAGTTCCTTGTCCCGCTTGATGCGGGCGATGACCAGGACGGGGATGATCACGCCGGCGAGCGTGAGCGGGACCATCAGCCAGTTCAGGGTGTAGACCCCCGAGAAGCCGACGATCGCGTAGAAGACGACCGCGACGGCCGCCCACACGGCTGCCTTGGTCAGCGTGGACCTCTTCTCCTCGGCGGTCATCGGCGTGGGGACGATGTCCGAGCGGGAGCTGAGGTGGCGTGAGCCGAGCAGGAACTGGGCCAGGCCCAGCGCCATGCCGAGCGCGGCGAGCGCGAAGCCGAAGTGCCAGTTGACCTTCTCGCCGATGGTGCCGATCGACAGCGGGGCGAAGAAGGCGCCCAGGTTGATGCCGATGTAGAAGAGCGTGAAACCACCGTCGCGGCGCGGGTCGTCGGCGCCCTTGTAGAGGTGGCCGACCATCGTGGAGATGTTGGACTTCAGCAGGCCCGAACCGATGGCGACGAGACCGAGTCCGGCGAAGAAGGTGCCGCTGAAGGGCAGCGCCAGGGTCACGTGTCCCAGCATGATGACGGCGCCGGCCACCGCGACGGTCCTGCGGGGGCCGAGGATCCGGTCGGCGACCCAGCCGCCCGGCATCGCGAGCAGGTACACCAGGGACAGGTAGACCGAGTAGATCGCGGTCGCGGTGGCCGCGTTCATGTGCAGGCCGCCCGGTGCCACCAGGTACAGCGGGAGCAGGGCCTTCATGCCGTAGTAGGAGAAACGCTCCCACATCTCGGTCATGAAGAGAGTGGCCAGGCCGCGGGGGTGGCCGAGGAAGGTTTTCTCGGAACCGGGGGTTCCCGGGCGGACCGAGTCCTTCGTCAGGCTGGACGCCATGGTCGTTCCTTGCTGGTCGGGACGCGTCGCGGCGAGCCGGTACGCGCCCGGTGGGGGGCTGGCCGGCACCGGCAGGCCTGTCGTCCACCCCACGCCCGGGGGAGTTCGCCCCGGATCGCGGGGAGAGGGACGGCGGCCACCGGGATCCACGCCTCGCGACGCGACGATGCGTCCGGTGAGGCCCGGCCCTAGGTCGTTCCTTTCGAGGCCGGGGAGAACCGGCCCGCACGCAAAAGGGACCCTCAGCGTCGAACGAGCGCCAAAGGTCCGCTGCGTGCTACAGGCGTTCAACTCACCATACGGCAGGACAGTGCCGGATATGGAAGGACTTGAGACAGGGATCACAGGCGATGAGGGAACCGCGCGGGTCCTCTTGGAAGTTTTTCCAAGGATGGCGTCCCAGGTCAGCGGCCTGGCACGGACGAGGTGAAAGGTCCGTGACCATGACGCGGGGGCGGCCGCGACCATAGCCCCGGAAGGTAAGAGCACCGGACGTCGATCACACCGCGGGCCACCCCAGCGCGCGCCACGGGCGGACTACCATCACCCCATGACCCGTGTACTGCTCGCCGAGGACGACGCGTCCATCTCGGAGCCGCTGGCCCGCGCACTGCGCCGGGAAGGTTACGAGGTCGAGGTGCGTGAGGACGGACCCACCGCGCTCGACGCCGGAATGCAGGGCGGTGTCGACCTGGTCGTGCTGGACCTCGGTCTGCCCGGCATGGACGGCCTGGAGGTCGCCCGCCGGCTGCGCGCCGAGGGCCACACCGTGCCCATCCTGATCCTGACCGCGCGCGCCGACGAGGTCGACACGGTCGTCGGCCTGGACGCGGGCGCCGACGACTACGTCACCAAGCCGTTCCGGCTCGCCGAACTCCTCGCCCGGGTCCGGGCCCTGCTGCGCCGCGGCGCCGCCGAGCCGCAGCAGCCGCCCGCCACCCACGGCGTGCGCATCGACGTGGAGTCGCACCGCGCCTGGATGGGTGACGAGGAACTCCAGCTCACCGCCAAGGAGTTCGACCTGCTGCGGGTGCTGGTGCGGGACGCGGGCCGGGTCGTCACCCGCGACCAGCTGATGCGCGAGGTCTGGGACACCACCTGGTGGTCGTCGACCAAGACCCTCGACATGCACATCTCCTGGCTGCGCAAGAAGCTCGGCGACGACGCGGCCAACCCCCGCTACATCGCCACCGTGCGGGGCGTGGGCTTCCGCTTCGAGAAGAGCTGAGTCCGCCGTGCGGGTCCCCCCGGGTCCGGGCACCGTCAGGTAAGAGGTCATGCGCCGCCGACTGATCCAGTCCACGCTCGCCGTGGTGCTCGTCGTGATCGCCGTCTTCGGCGTCTCCCTGGTGATCGTGGAGACCCGCACGATCAGCAACAGCGCGCAGGAGCGGGTCGACTCCGAGGCGCTGCGGCTGGCCAGCATCGTCGACAGCAGACTGCTCGGGGACGAGACCGTCAACGCCGGGATCCTGGCCGAACAGGTGGCCGCGGGCCAGTACGCGGTGATCGGCCTCCCCGGGCACCCGCCGATCGAGGTCGGGACCAAGCCCTCCGGTGACGTCATCCACTCCACCGCCACGGGCGAGCAGGGCGAGACCGTGCGGATGGAGGAGCCGCGTTCCTCCGTCACCCGCGAGGTCGGCCGGACACTGCTGATCATCGGGCTGGTGGCGCTGCTCGCGGTGGTGGCCGCGGTGCTGCTCGCCATCCGCCAGGCCAACCGGCTCGCCTCCCCGCTGACCGACCTCGCGGAGACCGCGGAGCGGCTCGGCTCCGGTGATCCGCGGCCCCGGCACAAGCGCTACGGCGTCCCCGAGCTGGACCGGGTGGCCGATGTGCTGGACGGCTCCGCCGAACGCATCGCCCGGATGCTGACCGCCGAGCGGCGCCTGGCCGCCGACGCCTCCCACCAGCTGCGCACCCCGCTGACCGCGCTGTCCATGCGGCTGGAGGAGATCACCCTCACCGACGACCCGGACACGGTGAAGGAGGAGGCGAACGTCGCGCTGACCCAGGTCGAGCGGCTGACGGACGTGGTGGAGCGGCTGCTGACGAACTCCCGCGACCCGCGCACCGGCTCCGCCGTCTCCTTCGACCTGGACGAGGTCATCCAGCAGCAGATCGCCGAGTGGCGTCCCGCCTACCGCAGCGCGGGCCGGGCGATCGTCAGCTCCGGCAAACGGCACCTGCGGGCCGTGGGCACGCCGGGCGCGGTCGCGCAGGTGCTGGCGGCACTGATCGAGAACTCCCTCATGCACGGCGGCGGCACGGTGGCGCTGCGCACCCGCGTGACCGGCAACCAGGCGGTCGTCGAGGTCACCGACGAGGGCCCCGGCGTCCCCGCCGACCTGGGCGCCCGCATCTTCGAGCGCACCATCAGCGGCCGCAACTCCACCGGCATCGGTCTCGCCGTCGCCCGTGACCTGGCCGAGGCCGACGGCGGCCGCCTCGAACTGCTCCAGGCCCAGCCCCCGGTCTTCGGCCTGTTCCTCTCCCGCACGCCCCCGCCGAAGAGGTCGGCGGAGGACGAGCCGACGGTGCGCTAGGCCCTGTCGTCACGTTCCCGGCTGCCCCGCGAGGCCTGGCACGCCCTCTCGCCGCACCGGAGGGAGCCCGAGTACGCCCCAGTACGTCGACTTCCGCCCGGCACGCCGGGAGCACGCACCGGACGCCGCGGGGCCGCCCTCCGGGCGGCGACGGGCAGGTGACGCCAGGGACCTGACGCGCCCCCGGAGCGGCGGCGGCGCCCGGCGCGGCGGCGGCCCGCGCGGCCTGCCGTCGGCCGTGTCGAGGCGGTCGGACTCAGCGGAAGGCGGCGGTCGGGCTCAGCGGAGGGCGGCGGTCGGGCTCAGCGGAGGGCGGCGGTCGGGCTCAGCGGAAGGCGTCGGTGCGGGTCTTCTTCGTCTCCGCCCGGTGACCCGCCTGCGTCCGGCTCGTGCGCGGGGCCGCCTCACCGGCCGCCGGCAGGGCGCGGAAGACCCACGAGCGGTACGACCAGAAGCGGAACAGGGTCGCGATGCCGATGCCGAGGAACTTGAAGACGTTGCTCTGCAGCGGGCTGTCCCAGCCGAAGCCGTACGTGGCCAGGTAGAGGACGCCGTTCTCGATCACCAGGCCGATCGCGCTGAACAGCAGGAACAGGGTCAGTTCCTTGGTGCGCCCGCCCTTGTCGCGGTCCCGGTAGGTGAAGTAGCGGAAGCCGATGTAGTTGAAGACGATCGACACGATGGTGGCGATGACACTCGCCCGCACCACCTGGAGGCCGGTCGTGTGCCGCACCAGGTTGAACACGAGCAGGTTGACCAGCAGCCCCGCCCCGCCCACCGCGCCGAACTTGGCGACCTCCCGCCACAGCCGTCCGACGCGCCCCAGCAGCGGGTTCGGGGGCGCCGGTGGCGCCGATCGGTGCCCCGAGGAACCACGTCCCATGGTCGTGCAGGCCCCCGTCCGGGTCGGTGTCGTCAGCCCGCCCATGCTATCCAGCGCGGGCGGGTGCCGCCCGCGCACCGGGCCAGGGCGGAGAAACGGGTCGCGCCGCCGGCGCGGAACGTGCCGGGCCGGCTGGTGGACGACGGCCCGCGCGGGCCGTCGTCGGGCGCGGAATCCGGCCGCTGCGGCGCGGCCGATACCCTAGGGGCGTGACGTTCCCGGTAGTCGGCATGGTCGGCGGTGGCCAGCTCGCTCGTATGACACACGAGGCGGGCATCCCGCTGGGCATCAGGTTCAAGCTTCTCAGTGACACCCCCCAGGACTCGGCGGCCCAGGTCGTGAGCGATGTCGTCATCGGCGACTACCGCGATCTGGAGACGCTGCGTGCCTTCGCGCGGGGCTGCGACGTGATCACCTTCGATCACGAACACGTACCCACCGAACACCTGCGCGCCCTGGAGGCGGACGGCATCCCCGTCCGGCCCGGGCCCGACGCGCTGGTGCACGCCCAGGACAAGGGGGTGATGCGCGCGCGGCTCGACGCGCTCGGCGTGCCCTGCCCCCGGCACCGGATCGTGACCGATCCGGCCGACGTGGCGGCCTTCGCGGCCGAAGGGGACGGCTTCCCCGTCGTCCTCAAGACCGTCCGCGGCGGGTACGACGGCAAGGGCGTGTGGGTGGTGGACTCCGTCGAGGAGGCCGCCGACCCCTTCCGCGCCGGCGTTCCGGTCCTCGCCGAGGAGAAGGTCGACTTCGTCCGCGAGCTGGCCGCCAACGTCGTGCGCTCACCGCACGGCCAGGCCGTGGCCTACCCGGTGGTGGAGTCCCGGCAGGTCGGCGGCGTCTGCGACACCGTGATCGCCCCGGCACCCGGCCTGGACGAGGACCTGGCGCTGCGGGCCGAGGAGATGGCCCTGCGCATCGCCAAGGAGCTGGGCGTCGTCGGCCACCTCGCCGTCGAGCTGTTCCAGACCCGCGACGGCCGCATCCTCGTCAACGAGCTGGCGATGCGCCCGCACAACTCCGGCCACTGGTCGATGGACGGCGCGGTCACCTCGCAGTTCGCCAACCACGTCCGCGCGGTCCTGGACCTGCCGCTGGGCGACCCGCGCCCGCGCGCGCCGTGGACGGTCATGGTCAACGTCCTCGGCGGCGACTACCCGGACATGTACTCGGCGTACCTGCACTGCATGGCCCGCGACCCGCAGCTCAAGATCCACATGTACGGCAAGGACGTGAAGCCCGGCCGGAAGGTCGGACACGTCAACACCTACGGCGAGGACCTGGACGACGTGCTGGAGCGCGCCCGTCACGCAGCCGGCTACCTGAGAGGCACGATCACCGAATGAGCCCAGTTGTTGGCATCGTCATGGGGTCGGACTCCGACTGGCCCGTCATGGAGGCCGCCGCGAAGGCGCTCGACGAGTTCGAGATCGCCTACGAGGTCGACGTCGTCTCCGCGCACCGGATGCCGCGCGAGATGATCTCCTACGGCGAGCAGGCCGCCGAACGCGGGCTCAAGGCGATCATCGCGGGCGCGGGCGGCGCCGCCCACCTGCCCGGCATGCTCGCCTCCGTGACCCCGCTGCCGGTGATCGGCGTGCCGGTGCCGCTGAAGTACCTGGACGGCATGGACTCGCTGCTGTCGATCGTGCAGATGCCGGCCGGGGTGCCGGTCGCCACGGTGTCGGTCGGCGGCGCGCGCAACGCGGGCCTGCTCGCGGCGCGCATCCTCGCCGCGCACGACGAGGACCTGCTGGCCCGGATGCGCGAGTTCCAGCAGGACCTCAACGACCAGGCCACCGAGAAGGGCAAGCGGCTGCGCGCCAAGGTCGAGGGCTCGGCCGGCTTCGGCTTCGGCACGGGGAAGTGAGCACGGTGAGCCGACCGGAGGAGGCCCGGGAGCTCCTGCGCGAGTTCCCGGTCGTCGACGGCCACAACGACCTGCCCTGGGCGCTGCGCGAACAGGTCCGCTACGACCTCGGCGCCCGCGACATCGCCGGCCGCCAGGACGCCCACCTGCACACCGACATCCCCCGCCTGCGCGCCGGCGGCGTCGGCGCGCAGTACTGGTCGGTGTACGTCCGCTCGGACCTGCCCGACGCCGTACCGGCGACGCTGGAGCAGATCGACTGCGTACGGCAGCTGATCGCCCGCTACCCGGCGGACCTGGCCCCGGCCCTGACCGCCGCCGACATGGAGGCGGCCCGCGGGCAGGGCCGTATCGCCTCCCTGATGGGCGCCGAGGGCGGCCATTCGATCGCGGACTCCCTGGGCACGCTCAGGAGCCTGTACGCGCTGGGCGTGCGCTACATGACGCTCACCCACAACGACAACGTGGCGTGGGCGGACTCGGCGACGGACGAGCCCGGCGTGGGCGGCCTGTCGGCGTTCGGCCGCGAGGTGGTCCGCGAGATGAACCGCCTGGGCATGCTGGTCGACCTGTCCCACGTGGCCGCGACCACCATGCGGCACGCGCTGGACACCTCGGCGGCCCCGGTGATCTTCTCGCACTCCTCCGCCCGGGCGGTCTGCGACCACCCGCGCAACATCCCGGACGACGTGCTCGAACGCCTGCCCGCCAACGGCGGCATGGCCATGGTGACGTTCGTGCCGAAGTTCGTGCTCCAGGCCGCCGTCGACTGGACGGCCGCCGCGGACGAGAACATGCGCGCGCACGGCCTGCACCACCTCGACACCACCGAGGAGGGCATGAAGGTCCACCGGGCCTTCGAGGAGTCGAACCCGCGCCCTGTCGCCACCGTGGCCACGGTGGCCGACCACCTCGACCACATGCGCGAGGTGGCCGGTGTCGACCACCTCGGCATCGGCGGCGACTACGACGGCACGGCCTTCACCCCGGACGGCCTGGACGACGTCTCCGGCTACCCCCGTCTGGTCGCCGAGCTGCTCGACCGGGGCTGGTCGAAGACCGACCTGGCCAAGCTGACCTGGCAGAACGCGGTGCGCGTGCTGGGCGCGGCCGAGGACGTGGCCCGCGACCTCCAGGCCGGTCGGGCACCGTCGAACGCGACGATCGCGGAACTGGACGGCTGAGGAGAGGTACCGGGAAGCGGTGCCTGGGCGGCACTGCTTCGCGGCACCGGTGACGCGTGAGAGAGGGGCGGCGCGACCGCAGGAGCTCCGGACAGGAGCGGGCCCCGGCGGGCGGCGCCCGGCACGCGCCGGCGCCGCGTTGCCGGAAGGTCCTGGCAGCTCAGCCACCAGGACCTTCCGGCGCCTTGTGAGCGCACGCACCGGACACCGCCCGCTGACCGGCACCCGCTTTTGTCCGCGGCTCCCAGAACAAGGGGAGATCCTCAGACAGCCCCCTGCCACCACAGCGGCCGACCGGAGCCGGTCAGTCGGAGCAGAGGCAGAACGGGTGCCCGGCCGGGTCGGCGTAGACCCGGAAATTCTTGGCGCCCTGGTTGGCCAGCGGCTTGGCGCCGAGCGCGAGGACGCCCTTCTCGGCCGCGTCCAGGTCCTCGACGTCCAGGTCCAGGTGGAACTGCTGCGAGGCGTCGGCGGAGGGCCACTTCGGCGGCACGAACCCGGGTGCCTTCTGGAAGGCGAGCGCCACACCGCCCGGCACCTTCAGGTCCACCCAGTCGCCCTCGCCCTCGACGGTCCCGCCCAGTACCTCGGCGTAGAAACCGGCGAGCGCGCGCGGGTCGGGACAGTCCAGTACGACGACACCCAGCTCGGCGAGAGCCATGACTTCCTCCCAGTGTTCGGGGTCACCCCTGTGGTTACCCGTAGAGGCGGGTAACCAGTAACCGTTACCGCATGCTTCCCGGTCGCGGGTAACGCCGCAATCGTCCCGCGAGGTACCGTCGCTGACATGAGTGACAGATCGCCCGCACCCGGCGGCCTGGCGCTGGTCGAGTCCCTGGTCAACACTCTGGACATCGAGGCGGCCGCCGACTCGCTCGACACGGCGGACGGCCGCGCCCGCCTCGGGATCGGCGAGGCGGAACTGCCGCAGGCGCGTGAGCTGCGGGAGTCCCTGCGGGCGGCGCTCCTCGCGCACGCAGGCCACCCCCCGCACCGCCCGGTGACGCCGCTGGGCGCCCTGCTGGCGCGGGCCCCGCTGCTGGTCGCCGTCGACGACCGGGACGGCAGCGCCGCCCTCGCCCCCGCCGACGGCGGGCCGCTGCTCTCCCGGGTCGCCGCCGCCGTCGCCGAGGCGCTGGTCGCGGGCACCTGGACCCGCCTGAAGGCCTGCGAGGCAGGAACCTGCCACTGGGCGTACTACGACCGCAGCCCGGCCGGCCGTCGCCGCTGGTGCTCGATGCAGGTGTGCGGGGCGCGCGCGAAGATGCGCCGGTACCGCGCCAGGGAGCCCTGATCACCGGCCCGGTGGTGCAAGAATGCGGGAAGACGCCGGTTCGGCCGACTGAGCCTCGGCCGAACCGGCGTCGCCCGTACGGGCCCGCCGCGCTACGCCGTCGGGCGTCCCATCGCCCGGTACGTCCACCCGGCACGCCGCCACAGCTCCCCGTCGAGCGCGTTGCGCCCGTCGAGGACCAGCCGGGCCGCCGCGGCCTCGCCCAGCTCCGCCGGGTCCAGCTCGCGGAACTCCTGCCACTCGGTGAGGTGCAGGACCGCGTCGGCGCCCCGCACCGCCTCCAGCGCCGAGCCGGCGTAGCCGAGCGTCGGGAAGAGGCGGCGCGCGTTGTCCATGCCCTTGGGGTCGTAGACGGTCACCTGACCGCCCTGGAGGTGGATCTGCCCGGCCACGTTGAGCGCGGGGGAGTCGCGTACGTCGTCCGAGTCGGGCTTGAACGTGGCGCCCAGCACCGCGATCCGCTTGCCGAGGAACGGCCCACCGCCCAGCGCCTGCCGGGTCAGCTCGACCATCCGCCCGCGCTGGCGCATGTTGATCGAGTCGATCTCGCGCAGGAACGTCAGCGCCTGGTCGGCGCCCAGCTCACCGGCGCGCGCCATGAAGGCGCGGATGTCCTTGGGCAGGCAGCCGCCGCCGAAGCCGATCCCGGCGCGCAGGAACTTCCGGCCGATCCGGTCGTCGTAGCCGATCGCCTCGGCGAGCTTGGCGACGTCGCCGTCCGCGGCCTCGCACACCTCCGCCATGGCGTTGATGAAGGAGATCTTCGTGGCCAGGAAGGAGTTCGCGGAGGTCTTCACCAGTTCGGCGGTGGGGAAGTCGGTGACGACGAAGGGGGAGCCCTCGGCGACCGGCGCCGCGTACACCTCCCGCAGCAGCTTCTCGGCCCGCTCGCTGCGTACGCCGACCACGATCCGGTCCGGGTGCAGCGTGTCGCGGACGGCGAAGCCCTCCCGCAGGAACTCGGGGTTCCAGGCCAGCTCGGCGTCCTCGCCCGCGGGCGCCAGGGCGGCGAGCGTCCGGGCCAGCCGGTCCGCGGAGCCGACGGGCACCGTGGACTTGCCGACGACGAGGGCGGGCCCGGTCAGGTGCGGGGCGAGCGAGGCGACCGCCGAGTCGACGTAGGACATGTCGCAGGCGTACTCGCCGTGCTTCTGCGGGGTGTTCACGCAGAGGAAGTGGACGTCGCCGAAGGCACCCACCTCCGCCCAGTCCTGGGTGAAGCGCAGCCGCCCGGTGGAGCCCTCCAGTCCGGCCACGTGCCGGCGCAGCAGGTCCTCGAGACCGGGCTCGTACATGGGGACCTCGCCCCGCCGCAGCATCTCGATCTTCTCCGGGACGACGTCCAGGCCCAGCACCTCGAAGCCCATCTCGGCCATGGCCGCGGCGTGGGTCGCGCCGAGATAGCCGGTGCCGATCACGGTGATCTTCAGGCTCATGGATGCTCCAGGAGGGATGATGGCAATGCGCTGCCCGAGCATATCGGGGGCGTGCGCGTAGCCCGTGCCGGGCAATGTCCCACCTGTCACCCGCTGTCGCCAAGCTCACGTACCGCTCACGTGAGCAGGCCCCTAAAATTCGAGTTACTTAACGGTAGTTAGCAGCACCGCAACACGGCACCACCGCTCGTCATCACCTGACACACCCGTCATCACCTGTCATCACTGGTCGTCTTTGGAGCGTGAGAGACCTTGGCCGGATCGGCTGACTTCGACCTGTACCGCCCGTCCGAGGAGCACGACATGCTCCGCGACGCCGTCCGCTCGCTGGCCGAGGCGAAGATCGCGCCGTACGCCGCCCAGGTGGACGAGGAGGCCCGCTTCCCGCAGGAGGCCCTCGACGCGCTGGTCGCGAACGACCTGCACGCCGTGCACGTGCCGGAGAGCTACGGCGGCGGGGGCGCGGACGCCCTCGCGACCGTCATCGTCATCGAGGAGGTGGCCCGCGTCTGCGCCTCCTCCTCCCTGATCCCCGCCGTGAACAAGCTGGGCTCGCTCCCGGTGATCCTCTCCGGCTCCGAGGAGCTGAAGAAGAAGTACCTGGGCCCGCTCGCCAAGGGCGACGCGATGTTCTCGTACTGCCTCTCCGAGCCGGACGCCGGCTCGGATGCGGCCGGCATGAAGACCAGGGCCGTCCGCGACGGCGACCACTGGGTCCTCAACGGCGTCAAGCGCTGGATCACCAACGCGGGCGTGTCCGAGTTCTACACGGTGATGGCCGTCACCGACCCGGAGAAGCGCTCCAAGGGGATCTCCGCCTTCGTCGTCGAGAAGTCCGACCCGGGCGTCTCCTTCGGCGCCCCGGAGAAGAAGCTCGGCATCAAGGGCTCCCCGACCCGCGAGGTCTACCTCGACAACGTGCGCATCCCCGCCGACCGCATGATCGGCGCCGAGGGCACCGGCTTCGCCACCGCGATGAAGACCCTCGACCACACCCGCATCACCATCGCCGCCCAGGCCCTCGGCATCGCCCAGGGCGCCCTCGACTACGCCAAGGGCTACGTCAAGGAGCGCAAGCAGTTCGGCAAGCCGATCGCCGACTTCCAGGGCATCCAGTTCATGCTCGCCGACATGGCCATGAAGGTCTCCGCCGCCCGCGCCCTGACCTACCAGGCCGCCGCCGCCTCCGAGCGGGGTGACGCCGACCTCACCTACCAGGGCGCCGCCGCGAAGTGCTTCGCCTCGGACATCGCCATGGAGGTCACCACGGACGCCGTCCAGCTCCTCGGCGGCTACGGCTACACCCGCGACTACCCGGTGGAGCGCATGATGCGCGACGCGAAGATCACCCAGATTTACGAGGGCACGAACCAAGTGCAGCGGATCGTGATGGCAAGGAACCTTCCCTGACAGGGATTTCGCAGGGCAGAGGCTGTTTCGGCGGTCTCGGCTGTTTCGGCGGTCTCGACGGCCTCGGCGGGACACCCTCGGCTCTCTGCCCGTTGCGGCCCGATCAGGGCCTTTCCCGGGCGTCGTGCCGGGGGAGTCCTGGGCAGGTGCCGGCCCGAAAACAGCCACTGGCCTGTACGAACGACACAGCCCCCGGCATCACGCCGGGGGCTGCTGTCGTACCCGGATCAGGCGACCTCCGACGCCTCTGCCGGGTCGTCGGCGCCGGTCGTCGACATCGCCGCGATGGCAGCCCGGCCGCGCTGCCCGGCTCCTTCGAAGACGTGGTGGCAGCGCTCCCTCAGTACGTCAGGCGACCGCGATCGGATCGCCGACCTTCTCCTTTCTTGCTGCCGGGTGCGTCCGGTCCTGCGGGTGGTGACGAGCCGGCCGGTGAGGATCTTCGTTCTGCCGGCGTGCTCGGCCCGGACGGGACGGTGCCCCAGGTGATGGACGGCTCGCGGACAGCGGGCGGAGTCACACGTCCCGATCGGCGCACCACTCGAACGGAGGCAGCGGAACCTGAGCCTCCGTCGAATGGCGGACCGGGGTGGGCGGGCGTACGACGGAAGGGCACGGGGCCCGCCCCGGGGCCCCTCCGGCCTCCAGGAGAAGCCATGACCCACACCCAGCCCGGAGCCATGACCGCCATGAGCAAGGAGATGCAGGACTGCGTCGACGCCTGCATGACCTGCCACAACATCTGCGAGGAGGCCATGAGCTCCTGCATGCAGATGGGCGGCCAGGCGCAGATGCAGATCATGCGCGCGCTCATGGACTGCTCCGAGACGACCCGGATGTGCGCGGACATGATGATGCGCCGCTCGCCCATGTCGTCCGAGATGTGCGCGATGTGCGCCAAGGCCTGCGACATGTGCGCCGAGGCGTGCATGTCCATGCCCGACGACCAGACGATGATGCGCTGCGCGGAGGCGTGTCGCCGCTGCGCGGAGATGTGCCGGTCGATGGCGAGCGCGCGGATGTGATCCGTCCCCCGGTACGGCGACGGGGCCCCGCGGGCATGTGCCGCGGGGCCCCGCTGCCGGCGCCGTCCGGCCGGACGTGTCAGGCCGGGCGTGTCCGGCCGGTCAGGCGTCCGGCCGGCCGGAAGTGCCAGGTGGCTCGGCGGTCCGGCTCAGTTGCTGGAGACGGTCACCTTCTGGTCGTTCTTCAGCTCGTCCACCAGGGTCTTGACCTTCGCCTCGTCCCAGCGGACGTTTCCGCCGATGAAACCGGCGACGGGCATGTTCATGGAGGTGCCGTCACCGCCGCTGACGCCCTTCATCGCCCAGAACATGGACGCCAGGTCCCACAGGCTCATGTCCTTGTCGACGATGAGGGAGTCCAGGCCCGCGCCCATCGTCGGGTAGAACTTGAACGGGTTGAGGACCGTCGTCGGGGTGGCGACCTCGTGGGCCAGCGCGGAGAGGAACTTCTGCTGGTTCTTGGTGCGCTGCAGGTCGGAGGCGGCGAAGGCGTGCCGGGTGCGGACGAAGGCCAGGGCCTGCTCGCCGTTCAGCGTCTGCTTGCCGGCCTTGAAGTCGGCGCCGGACCACTTGTCCTTGAAGGGCTTGTCGATGGTCATCTCGACGCCGCCGACCGAGTCCACGATGTTGGCGAAGCCGGCGAAGCCTATCTCCACGTAGTGGTCGATGTGCAGACCGGTGTTGTACTCGATGGTGCGCACCAGCAGGGTCGGGCCGTCGTAGGCGTAGGCCGCGTTGAGCTTGTTCTGCCCGAGGGGCCCCTTGATCTTGCCGGACTCCGAGCCGCGGAACTGCGGGATCGTGACGTTGGAGTCACGCGGCAGCGAGATCAGCGTGTCCCCGTTGTCCCCGACGTGCAGGATCATCATGGAGTCGGTGCGCTTGCCCTCGGCGGAGCCGGTGTGCAGCTTCTTCTTGTCCGCGGCGGAGAGGCCGTCGCGGCTGTCCGAGCCGACGATCAGGTAGTTCGTGCCCTTGCCGGCCTCCGGCCGGTCGATGACCTTCGACAGGTCGACCTCGCGGTTGAGCTTGGAGTCGGCCCAGAAGTAGGTGCCCACCGAGGTGACCACGAGAAGGGTGACGAGCGTGATCGCGGTCCACTTGATGCGGCGGCGCCAGTTCGGCGCGGGCCGCGGCCCGCGGGTGCGGCCCGCGCCCGGACCGGTCGGCCCGCCGGGACCGCCGCCCGGCCTGCCGTAGACATGTCCGGTGTTGTAGCCGCTGTCGTAGTCCTGGCCGTCGTCGTAGCCGGGGCCCTCACCGCCGTCGACGTACGACGGCTGCTGCGGGACGCCGTACGGCGGCGCCGTGGGACCCTGGCCGCCGGGGCCGCCGCGCCCGCGCTGCCCGGGCGGAACCGCCGGACCGCCGCGCCGCACCTGGCGCATCACCCGCGCGCCCTCCGGCTGCGCGCCGGCGCTGCCGCGTCCGTAACCGGGTCCGCGGTTGTCGTCGGACCACCCCTCGGGCCAATCATTCATGTGGCCCAGTGTGCCGGGCCGCGGGGTGTGCCTTACAAGGGCCGTCGGAAAATAAGGTCACGGCTGTTGCCAAGCTGACACAAATTCCCCGGATGACGACGCGGCATAAGGTGGAGCCCATGACAGATCAGGCCACCGTCGCGGAATCCGGAACTCCGGAGATACCGGGCAAGCCGACCTCGGCGTCCCGGACCACCCTCAGCCACATCATGACCCACAGCGACACCAACCTGCTGGGCACGGTGCACGGCGGGGTGATCATGAAGCTGGTCGACGACGCCGCGGGTGCGGTGGCCGGGCGGCACAGCGGCGGGCCCGCCGTCACCGCCTCCATGGACGAGATGGCGTTCCTCGAACCGGTCCGCGTCGGGGACCTGGTCCATGTGAAGGCCCAGGTCAACTGGACCGGCCGGACCTCCATGGAGGTGGGCGTCCGGGTGCTGGCCGAACGCTGGAACGAGTCCGCCCCGGCCACCCAGGTCGGCTCCGCCTACCTCGTCTTCGCCGCCGTGGACGCGGACGGCAAGCCCCGCGCGGTGCCGCCGGTGCTGCCCGAGACCGAGCGGGACAAGCGGCGCTACCAGGAAGCCCAGATCCGCCGCACCCACCGCCTGGCCCGCCGTCGCGCGATCAAGGAGCTGCGGGAGCAGCGGGCGGCGGAGGGCATCGAGGACTGAGGCACCGCCCCGGCCCTGACGCGCCCGGCCGGTTCCCGAGGCACCGCCGCGGCCGGTTCCGCGGGCCCCGCCGCGGTACCGGAGACCCCGCACCGGTTCCCGGCCCCGCAGGCCCCGCGCCGGTTCCCGGCCCCAGCCGGTGTCACAGGTCCCGGCGTCCCGCCTCGGCGGCGGACGAGGTCCCGGCAGCTCTGCCCTGACCCGGCGCCTCGCCGGTCTGGCAGGTTCCGTCCCGGTCCCGGCGCCCCGCCGGTCCAGCAGGTTCCGTCCCGGCCCCGCGCGTCTCAGTCGCACGCCACCTGGTCGCCCCGCACCACCTCGTTGGCGTCCTGGACCGTGGTCCGCACGCGCACCTTCCGCACCTCGCGGAAGCCGCTCCCGGCGATCACCCGCAGCGTGGCGCCCTGCCCCGGCACGGGCCGCAGCTCGCTGCCCGGCAACGCCGCGGCGAGCGACCGGGCCGAGCGGTCCCAGCGGGGGTCGTAGAGCACGACGGTCCGCTCGACCCCGCGTTCCTTCGCGTCGACGGGCGCCTTGGTGGTGCTGAACCCGGCCCCGGCCAGCGCGGTGTCCACCCGCCGGGCGAGTCCGGCCGTCCCGGTGCCGTTCTCCACCTGGACCCGGATGCGCTGCGGAGGGACCTCCACGGCCGCGGTGCCGTCCGGCGTGCGGGCCGGTCTGCGCACGGCCAGCGGACGGTCGTCGCGCAGTGCGCGGAAGAGCCGGTCCGCCTGCGCCCGGTCCCACTTCACGGTGGAGCCGAGCCCCTTGACCGGGAAGGACGTCTGGGCGACGGGGACGGTGGTGAACTCGGACGAGGACGGCGAGAAGTTGCGCATCGCCCGCCCGAGGTCGAGCAGCTCGTCGGTGTGGAAGCCCTGGTCGGCGCGGACCGAGCCGAGCACGGCCCGGGTCACGTCCCGGAACTTCATGGGGTTCAGCAGCACCCGGGAGGAGGTCGCCCGGTCGATCAGCGCGGCCAGGAAGAGCTGCTGGCGCTTCATCCTGCCGAAGTCGCTGGCCCCGTCGACGTGCCGGGAGCGGACGTACTGCAGCGCCTGGCCGCCGGTGAGCGTGTGGACGCCCGCGGGCAGGTCCAGGCCGGTGTAGGTGTCCTTCATCGGCAGCGCGGTGCAGATCTCGACACCGCCGAGGACGTCCACGGTCCGCATGAAGGTGGTGAAGTCCACCTCGAGGTAGTGGTCGATCTTCAGGTGGGTCATGCTCTCGACCGTGCGCACCGTGAGGCCCGGGCCGCCCTCCGCGTACGCCGCGTTCAGCTTGACGGGGTGCGGCGGGTGCTGCTTGCCGGTGTTCCGGTCGAGGTGGGCGGGCAGGTCGACGTAGGAGTCCCGGGGCAGGCTGACGACGCTGGCCCGCTCCCGGTCCTGGGAGAGGTGCACGATCATCATCGTGTCGGTGCAGTGGCAGGGCTGGCCGCCGAGCCGGTAGCGCTGCCGCTCCTGCTCGCTGATCTTGTCGCGGCCGTCGGTGCCGACCAGCAGGACGTTCATGCCGTGGCCCGTCGGAGGCCGGTTCTTCATGTCCTTGAACGGGTCGATCCGGGTGATGTCGGCGTCCAGGCTGGAAACCACCGCGTGCCCGATCCCGGCGGAGGCGAGGACCACCACGGAGACCGTGGTCGCCGCCCGCATGGCCCAGCGCGGCCTGCGGCGCGGCAGGGGCGCGTACGGCGAGCGGGCCGCCCGCGAAGGTGCGGCGGCGGGCTGCCGCGCTCCGCGCCGCGGGGGAGCGGGCGGCCGGGGCGGCCGGGGCGACGTGGTGGACATGGGGGACACCTCCGCATAGGGCGTGGGTGGACACCGTGAGCACCGTAGGCCCATACGATCTGCTGCCCGGCCAGGCGGACCCCGCGGCGCGCACCGGTGTCCCCCGTTCGCGGTAACGTGAGCACCGATGAACGCCAACTCCGACGTGCGGTTCCCCGCCGTTTCTGTGATCATGCCCGTCCTCAACGAGGAGCGGCATCTGCGCGGGGCCGTCGAAGCGATCCTCGCGCAGGAGTACGACGGCGAGATGGAGGTCGTGATCGCCCTGGGTCCGTCCACGGACCGCACGGACGAGATCGCCGCCCAGCTCGTCCGCGACGACCCGCGCGTGCACACGGTCCCGAACCCCACCGGCCGCACCCCCGCCGCGCTCAACGCCGCGATCAAGGCCTCCCGCCACCCGATCGTGGTCCGCGTCGACGGCCACGGGATGCTCTCGCCGGACTACATCGCCACGGCGGTGCGGCTCCTGGAGGAGACCGGCGCGCAGAACGTGGGCGGCATCATGCACGCCGAGGGCGAGAACGCGTGGGAGCACGCGGTCGCCGCCGCCATGACGTCGAAGATCGGTGTCGGCAACGCGGCCTTCCACACCGGCGGTCAGGCCGGCCCGGCCGAGACGGTGTACCTGGGCGTGTTCCGCCGCGAGGCGCTGGAGCAACAGGGCGGCTACAACGAGGAGTTCATCCGCGCCCAGGACTGGGAGCTGAACTTCCGCATCCGTGAGGCGGGCGGCCTGATCTGGTTCTCGCCCGACCTGCGGGTCTCCTACCGGCCCCGGCCGAACGTGAAGGCGCTCGCCAAGCAGTACAAGGACTACGGCCGCTGGCGGCACGTCGTCGCCCGCTATCACGAGGGCTCCATCAACCTGCGCTACCTCGCCCCGCCGACCGCCGTGTGCGCCATCGCCGCCGGGATCGTGGTGGGCGCCGCGGTGACCCCCTGGGCCCTCGTCGTCCCCGGCGGCTACCTGGCGGCCATCGTCGCCGGTTCGCTGCCGGCCGGGAAGGGCCTGCCCCTTGCGGCACGCCTGCGCATACCGGTGGCCCTGGCCACCATGCACATGTCGTGGGGCTGGGGCTTCCTGACCAGCCCGAAGTCCCTGGCGAAGCGAGTCATCGCCTCCCGGCGGCCCGCGGTCGTCACCACCGGCTGAACAGCCGTCCCGCCATGCGAGGGGCCCCTCACCGCGCCGCGGTGAGGGGCCCCTGCGCATATGGACCCGCTCCTACCACCGGTAGGGCGCGTACACGTCCATGCACTGCGTGGTGTCAGCGCCGTTGATGGCGTCGGAGTTCTCCGGGATGTCGCCGGCCTTGGGGGCCTTCTGCTTCGGGTAGCTGCTGCCCTGGCGCCAGTCCGCGCCCACGACGACGGTGACACCGGAGACGTCCGTCGACTTCTCCACCGACGTCGTCGGGATGCCGAGAGCGGTGGCGACCCGCTCGGCGTCGCCCTTCAGCTCGGCACTCGGGTAGCGCACGACCGTCTCGGACGCGGACGGGGTCACCGAGCTGTCCGCGGCCGCCTTGCCGAAGCCTTTCTGCGCCAGCTCCTGGCTGATGGCGGTCGCCCGGTGCGGGACGGCGGCGAGGGTGGAGGTGCCGGTGCCGTTCTGCACCGCGACGCCGATCTGGCCGTCCGGGTGGGCCGGCTGTGTGGCGGGCGGGGTCTTGTCACCGCTCTTGCCGGCGTTCTTCTTCGCGTCCTCGGGCTTGCCGTGGGAGTCGAAGGCCACGTCGTCCCGGATCAGCTTCCAGACCTTCTGGGCGTTGGCGCCGTCGGGGACGACGTGGTCGCGGTTCTGCGGGTCCTGGACGTTGGGCATCGTCGTCATCGTGATGCGGTCGGTGGGGACCGTCTTGAGCTGCATGCTCAGGTCGTACAGCTTCTTGGGGGTACCGATCTCCTCGGACACCCCCAGCGACTTCGTGGCCGCCTCGGTCAGGTTCAGCAGCCGGCCGGTGTCGGTGAAGATGCTCTGGCTCTTGAGCGTGCGGATCATCGAGTTCAGGTACATGTGCTGGGCCCGGGCCCGCAGCAGGTCACTGCCCCAGGCGTGCCGGGTGCGCAGCCACTGGAGGGCCTGCACGCCCTTGACCTTGTGGGTACCGGCCGTCAGTTTCAGACCGGAGCCGCCGTGCGCGGCGGCTGTCGAGCGGTCCCACACGTTCTGCTTCACGCAGACGTCCACGCCGCCGATGGCGTCCGCCATCTTCACCACGCCCGCGAAGTCGATCGTCATCCAGTGGTCGATGTACACACCGGTGAGGTTCTGCCAGGTGGCCAGCGTGCAGCCGGCTCCGCCGCGCGCGAGGGACTCGTTGATGATGGTGTTGACCGGCGGATACTCCTTGCCGGTCTTCGGGTCCCTGCACTTGGGGATGTCCACGCGGGTGTCGCGCGGGATGCTCACGACCTCGGCGCTCTTGCGGTCCGCGGCCAGGTGGATCAGCATCTGCACGTCGCCCAGCGGCGGGCTGCCGCGGTTCTCCCGGCTGCCGCCGAGCGCGACGTTGGCGTCGGAGTTGCGGCTGTCGGAGCCGATCAGCAGGATGTTCACGGGCGTCTGGCCGTCGGCGTTGGCCTTCGTCTTCTGGGCCTTGGAGTCGCCGCTGTCGCGCTCGCCCTTGCGTATGTTGCCGTTGAGATGCTCGTAATAGAGGTATCCGGCGCCGGCCGTGCCCAGTATGACCACCGCGAGCACCGTGGCCGACCAGCGCAGCACGCGCCGTCTGGGTCCTCTGCCGCCGGTGCCCCGGCCGCCGTTGCCCCGTCCGTGTCCGCTTCCGCCCCGACGGCTGTGTCCGCCTCCGGCGCTCTTCTCGTGCTGCGCCAGAGGCATCGTGTCCTCGACCGCGGGCCCCTCCCCGCGCAGACCGCTCTGCGTCAACTCCCCATCCTCCCCGCCCTCATGTCATCGAACAGGCCTGTCGTACGCCGTGTTAGACGTACGACAGGCCCGTCAGGTCACACGGTGCGCTCAACTGGCGCACTGAACCTTGTCCGCCGTGTGCTGCCCCTCCACCGTGGGTGCCTTCTGGGGTGCGGTGAGTGACACTCCGGCGCCCTTGTAGTCCTTGCCCAGGGTCAGCGTCATCGCGGGCAGGCCCTGGGAGTTGGTCACGCTCTCGCCCGGCTTCAGCGCGGATCCCGGCAGCCCCATGAGCGCGGCCAGTTCACGGGCCTGGGCGGCCTGGTCGGGCGCGTACTCCAGCGTGGTCCTGGCCAGCTTCTCGGGCGCGTTGCTGCCGTTCTCCGACTTGAGCACGCCCTGCTGGTTCTGGAGCCAGGTGAGGGTCTCCTGTGCGGCGCCGGCCTTGGCCCCGCCGTTGAGGATGCGCACCCGCACCTCGGCGGCGGCCGACCGGGTCCCCTTGAGCCGGGCCGCCTGCGCGTCCTTCGCCTGCTGCTGCTTTTTCTTCACCTCGGTGAAGGAGACGTCGCTGCCGATGGCGTCGAAGACCTGGGGGGCCTGGCTCTGATTGACGATGACCGTCTTGTGCACCGGGCCGTCGTCGGGGTTGTCCAGCACCGGCACGGTCAGGAAGGTGATGTTCTTCGTCGGCACCTTCCTCAGCTCCAGCGCCACGTCCTTGAGCGTGCTCGCCTTGCCGATGCCGGTGTCGACGGTCAGCGACTTGGTGGCCGCGTCGGCCAGGTCGTACAGCTTGACCGGGTTGGTGAGGGTGTCGCTGGAGGCCATCTTGCGCATCAGCGAACTGAGGAACTGCTGCTGCACCTTGATCCGGTCCAGGTCCCCGTGGTTGCCGAAGCTGTGCCGGGTGCGGACGAACGCCAGCGCCTGCTCGCCCTCGATCTTGGACGAACCGGCGGGCAGGTTCAGGTGCGAGTCCTTGTCGTTGACGGCGTGCTTGAGGCACACCTCGACGCCGCCCACCGCCGACGTCAGGGTCTTCACCGCGTTGAAGTCGGCCATCATGAAGTGGTCCGGGGAGATGCCGGTGATCTCCTTGACCGTGCGCATCGTGCAGCCCGGGTCGCGGCCGTCCTGGCCGAGGCTCTCGTTGAACCGGACCTTCGACGAGCCCGGGATGACCTTGGTGCTGCCGTCGGGCTGCTTGGTCGGGCAGTCGGGGATGTTGACGATCAGGTCGCGGGGGATGCTCAGCGCTGTCGCGTTCGTACGGTCCTTGGCGACGTGCAGCAGGATGTTGGTGTCCGCGTGGCCGACGCTGCCCTTGTCGCCGTAGCCCTCGTTGCCCGCGCCGGTCCGCTTGTCGGTGCCGATGACGAGGATGTTGAAGGCCTCGTCCTTGCTGAAGCCGTCCTTGGCCGCGCTGCCCACGTCGGTGGTGGTGACGTTGCCCTCGAGGTGCTTGAAGATCAGGTAACCCGCGGTGCCGACCCCGACCAGGACGAACGCCATGGTGCCGCCGGTCCACATCAGGACCTTCTTGGTCCTGGACTTCTTCTTCTCCGGGCGGCGTCCCCGCCGGCCGGGCGGCTGCGGCTCCTGGGCGGGTGCGCCGCGGCGGCGGCGCGGACCGGGCACGGTGGGCGCCGGGGCCGTCTCGTGCGCCTGCTCCTTGCCCGCCGGGACACCGCGCCGGCCCGCGGCGGCGCCCTGCGCCCCGGGGGCGGAGGATCTGCGCGGGCCCGGGACCGCCGACTGCGGAGGGGAAGGATTCAGTCGCAGTTCGTATTCACCAGTGGCCGGATTGAGTACCCACTGGTCTGCGGGATCGATGTTGTCCGCCCGCCCACGGCCTTGCGCGTCCACGGTTGTCCGAACCCTCCGTCGGGGCCACGCGGCGCCTTCCCCCCAGGCGCTCAGGTCTGGTTCACAGTGCACGACCCCAGGGTGACCTCGCGGCCGGTAGCACCGGATCGCTCACACTATCCGGCCTGTTGAGGCCTGAGCGACGTCGGTGACGAATTCCACGCCCCTACAACTGGGCAATCCGCCCATTTCCCTGGACAAAAGTTCGCCCTTGGCCGCAGTTTTACCCGCAAGGTTCCTGAGCGGCGCTATTCCGGTGAGGACAGGGGCGGGTGAGGGCGTCACGCCGGGGGCGCGGACCGGGCCGGTCGCGCCCCCGGCGCGCCCGCGGAAAAGCACTGAACGTAGTCGTACGGCTGCGGAGCCGATTCCCCGGCCGGGGATCTCCGGCCGGGAAAGCGGGAACGCCGGCCGGCCCGGAAGGGCAATCCGCGCAGCGGAATTACCGCACTTCGCGTCGCAATCCCGTGAGATCTCCCCGGCCGCCTCCGCCGGCCGGCCCCGGGCGGCTTCCGGGCCTTGGATCCGTGGCGCCCAACTCGGGCCGGTCGTCCGGTGGTTCACGTCTTCACGGCTGACGGACGGTCACGCGGACGCGCGCGCCCGCGGAACGCAGGTCACCGCGCGGTCGCCGTGATCCGTTCGCTCTCGATGCGCTTGGCCAGGCCGGCCTCGTCCAGCCGGTCCAGGTTCCGGCACAGGACGACGGATCCACCGGCCGCGAGCGGTGCGTACAGGCCCGCGCTCAGCCCCGCCCAGGTGTCGTACGGCAGTCCCGACAGCAGCCGGGAACCCGGTCCCGTCAGGTCCAGTCCGGGCGCGTCCGCGCGGGCCCGTTCCACGACCTCGGCCGCCGTGTACTCCGCACCGGCCACGATCAGCGCGGGCGCCTCCGGGTCCACGGGCGCGAACGGCGCGAACCGGTCGCCCTGTCCCGGCACCTCGACGGCGTAGTCGGCGAAACCCGCGGGCGGCTGCGGGAACCGCCCGCCCAGCGGCCTCAGCGCCAGCGCGACCCGCTCGCCCGTGCAGGCACGCGCCGCCTCCAGCGTGTCCGGCCCGCTGACGACGACATCGGCGGCCGCCGGGTCCCCGCCGGCGTCCGCGATCACGCCCACCGACGCGCACGCCAGCAGCCACACCGCCGTCTGCCAGTGCGCGGGCAGCAGCAGCGCGACCCGGTCGCCGGGCCCCGCGGCGAGGTCCCCCTGGAGGAGGTTCGCCGTCTTGGCCACCCAATTGCCGAAGGTGGCCACGGACAATTCGACGCGTTCGCCCGTCGCGTCGTCGTAGAAGGTCACCAGGGGGCGTCCCGGGTCCGCGGCGAGCGCGGAACGCAGCAGGTCGGCAGGGGTGCGTTCGGTGGCGTTCACCCGCGCAAGCGTACGCGGCGGCGCGCGCCCGCACCCGGGGACGGCGGCATCCGGTGGCCCGTGGGGCCACCGGTTCGGGGGAACGACACCCGACGCACCGTCAGTTCGTAGATGGACATATATGTCTGACTATGTCCAAGATCAGGGGCATGCGTCGATACGGATTCCTTGCGTCCTCGATCGGTGTCACCTGCGTGGCCGGCCTCGCTCTCGCGCCCGGACTGCCCGCGGCCGCCGCGACGGCCACGGCGGCGGGAGCGGCGGTGCCGCGGGCGGCGGCACACCTCGCCCCGGCCGCCGCCCCGGCCGCCGTTCCCGCCCAGGCCCCGGCCGCCGCCCCGGCCGCCGCCCCGGCCTCCGTTCCGGCGACCGTGCCGGCGGCCGTCCCCGGCAGCACCCAGTCCCTGCCCCTCGCCCCGCGCACCGAGGGCCGCGTCCGCGGCCGGGCCCGTGGCGCGGCCCTCGCCGCCGCCCCCGAACAGGGCCTGTACCGCGCGGACGTCCGCCACTTCTCCCTGGTCGGCGTCGTCTGGGACAACCCCGGCACCGAACTCCACGGCACCGTCCAGATCCGCACCCGCTCCGCCGCCACCGGCGCCTGGTCCGACTGGCAGGACGTCGACACCCACAACGCCGACCACGGCGCCGACCCCGGCACCGCCGAGCGCGCCGCCGGCCACGTCCGCGGCGGCACCGCCCCGCTGTGGGTGGGCGACAGCGACGGCGTCGACGTGCGCGTCCGCGCGGACACCGGAGACCGGGAGGCCGGCGCCCCGGCCGATCCGCCCGCCCCGCTGCCCTCGGGCCTGCGCCTGGAACTCGTCGACCCCGGCGACACGTCCGCGGCGGACTCCCAGGCCGACCAGCCGCGCACCGGCGAGCCGACCGAGGCGGCGACCGCCGCCTCCGCCGCCAACACCGGGCTCGCCGCCCTCGGCGCCACCGAGATCCCGGCGCTGGACCGCGCGGGCACCGAACGCGAACTGCTGGAGCTGCGCGGCGGCGAACTGACCGACGCCCAGCGGGCCGAGCCGCACATCGGCGCGCGCCCGCGCATCGTCACCCGCCGCGGCTGGGGCGCGGACGAGTCGCTGCGCTCCCGGGGGTTCGTCTACACGAAGAAGGTGAAGGCGGCGTTCGTCCACCACACCGCGACCGGCAACAAGTACCGCTGCTCGCAGACCCCCTCGGTCATCCGCAGCATCTACCGCTACCACGTCAAGAGCATGGGCTGGCGGGACATCGGCTACAACTTCCTGGTCGACAAGTGCGGCACCGTCTACGAGGGCCGCGCCGGGGGCGTGGCGAAGCCGGTGCTGGGCGCTCACACGATGGGCTTCAACAGCAACAGCGTGGGGATCGCCGTCATCGGCACCTACAGCAAGTCCAAGCCCTCCTCGGCCGCCGTCAAGGCCGTCGCCAAGCTCGCCGCCTGGAAGCTGGGCCTCTACGGCATGAATCCGCGCGGAAAGACATACCTGAAGTCCGGCGGTGGCAACCTCTATCAAAAGGGAAAGAACGTACATCTGAACGTGATCTCCGGCCACCGGGACGGCTTCGCCACCGACTGCCCCGGACGGAAGCTCTACGGCAAGCTCGGCACGATCCGCTCGACCGCGGCGCGCTATCAGGGCCGCTGAGACCGGTCTGCATACACTGGCCGGCCGAAAGACAGCTCGGCCGGTCCCGGCAGGAAGCAGAGACGACAGGTGACAGAAGCGATCCTCCTGGTCGGCGGCAAGGGCACCCGGCTGCGCCCGCTCACGGTGCACACTCCCAAGCCCATGGTGCGGGCGGCCGGCGTGCCGTTCCTCACCCACCAGCTGGCGCGGGCCAGGGCGGCGGGCGTCGAGCACATCGTGCTCGCCACCTCCTACCTGGCCGAGGTCTTCGAGCCGTACTTCGGTGACGGCTCCGCCCTCGGACTCCACCTGGAGTACGTGACGGAGGAGGAACCGCTCGGCACCGGCGGCGCCCTGCGCAACGTCGCCCCGCGGCTGCACTCCGCCCCCGACGAGCCGGTCCTCGTCTTCAACGGCGACATCCTGACCGGCCTGGACATCCGCGCCCTGGTGCGCACGCACGAGGAGACGGGCGCGGACGTCTCCCTGCACCTGACGAAGGTGGCGGACCCGCGTGCGTACGGCCTGGTCCCCACGGACGACACCGGACGGGTCCTCGCCTTCCTGGAGAAGCCGCAGACGCCGCAGGAGATCGTCACCGACCAGATCAACGCGGGGGCGTACGTCTTCAACCGCTCCGTCCTCGACACGATCCCGCCCGGGCGCCCGGTGTCCGTGGAGCGCGAGACCTTCCCCGGTCTGCTGTCGGCCGGGGCCCATCTGCAGGGCATGGTCGACTCCACCTACTGGCTGGACCTCGGCACCCCGGCCGCCTTCGTCCGCGGCTCGGCCGACCTGGTCCTGGGGCGCGCCCCGTCCCCGGCGGTCCCCGGCCGGTGCGGCGACCGCCTCGTCCTGCCCACGGCCGTGGTCGCGCCCGACGCCAAGCTGACCGGCGGCACGGTGGTCGGCGAGGGCGCGTTCGTCGCCGAGGGCGCGCGCGTGTCCGGCAGTACGATCCTGCCCGGCGCCGTCATCGAACCCGGCGCCGTCATCACGGACTCACTCATCGGCGACCGCGCCCGCATCGGCACCCGCTCCGTGCTCACCGGCGCGGTGATCGGCGACGGCGCGGTCGTCGGCGCGGACAACGAACTGCGGGACGGCGTACGGGTGTGGTGCGACGCCCGGATCCCGGCGGGCGCGGTCCGCTTCTCCTCGGACCAGTGACGTCCGCAGCCCCGATCATCCACCGCCGGACTGCCCCGGCCCAGCGGGCCTGGTGACCTGCGCGGGGCCGGCGGGGCGGGCGGGGTCAGAGGGGCGGCGCGGCTCAGGGGCCGGGTGGGCCGAGGGGCTCCGGGGACGGGGCGGCCCAGGGGGCGCGTGGGCCGAGCGAGCCGAGCCGGCTGAGCGGGTCGGACGGCCTCACGGCGCGTCAGGAAGCCCGGCGAGGGGAGCGGGCTCGGCGCGGCCGGGTGAACCGGGCGGGCGGCCGGTCAGGGGCCCAGGCGCTTGAGCGGGCCGAGCCGGGCCAGGGGGCCGAGTGACCTCAGCGGCGCGTCCGGGCCCGCTGGTCTCAGCGGGACGGGTCGGCCGGCCCGAAGGCCGAAGCCGGGACCGTGTCTCACAAGCGCCCCATGTCCCGCACCGGCATCCGTGGGGCCCGCCGTGGCGGCACGCGCCCGCTCAGCAGGATCAGCCGGGCAGCCCGGTGCCGCTGCCCGGCGTAAGGCTCCAGCAGCCGCAGCATCCGCGCGTCGTCCGCCTCGCGGTCCCCGGCCAGCGCGAAGCCCACGATCCCCGGCAGGTGCAGATCCCCGACCGTCACCGCGTCCGCCGCGCCATGACTGCGCTGCACGGTCTCCGCCGACGTCCACGGTCCGATCCCCGGCACGACCTCCAGCCGTTCCCGTGCCGCCCCCGCGGGCATCCGCAGCGTTTCCTCCAGCCGCGCGGCCACCCGCACCGCACGCAGCACCGTCGACGCCCGCTTGTCGTCGACCCCGGCGCGGTGCCAGTCCCACGAAGGGATCAGCGCCCAGGTACGCGGCTCGGGCATCACGTGCATCTGTACGGGCACAGGTCCGGGCGCCGGTTCCCCGTACGTGCGCACCAGCGTCCGCCACGCCGCGTACGCCTCGACCGTCGTGACCTTCTGTTCCAGGACCGACGGGATCAGCGACTCCAGCACCAGCCCGGTCCGCGTCAGCCGCAGTCCGGGCCGGCGGTGCCGGGTCAGCGCGAGCAGCCGGTGCCGGGGCACGAACTCCGACGGGTCGTCGGCCGCTCCGAGCAGTTCGGGCAATTGCTCCAGCAGCCATGCGGCGCCCGGCCCCCAGGCCTGCCCGCACACCTCGCCGCCGCGCGCGGACACCCGGAGCGTCCCCGGCCCCGCCGGGGTGCGGCTGGCCCGCCACACGGATCCGTCGGGCATCGCGCGGAACGTGGGATCGCCCGGACCGCGCCGCAGCGGCCCGAGCACCAGCCCGAGGTCCAGCGGCCCGTCCGGCACCCAGGTCCGTACCCGCGCGGGGGCGGCCGCCTGGTGCGGCACGGCCCCGGCGCGGGCCGCTGCGGCGGGCGCGCCGGCATGGCCGCCGCGCACGGTGGTGCGCGCGGGCCGCGGTCGCGGGGCGAAGCGTCCTGCCACGAATCAGATCCCAGGGTCGCCGGTGGTGCGCTACGAGCCTAAGCGGTCACCCGCGCCGGCCGGGACGCCTCACCGCACGCCCTCTCACCGCACCTCGATGAACGTCCCGGCGTCCCGCTCCGCGCGGGGCTTCGGCGGCTCGGCCGGGTGACCGACCGCCACCGCGCCCATCGGGTCCCAGTCCGCGGGCAGCTCCAGCACCTCGCGCACCACGTCCCGGCAGAACATCGTCGAGGACACCCATGCCGAGCCGAGGCGCTCCCCGGCCAGGGCGACCAGGAGGTTCTGCACGCCGGCGCCCGCGGCGACCACGAACATCTCCCGCTCGGCACCGTCGCGCCGCGCGTCGCCGTAGGTGTGCGAGCCGTCCATGACCACGCACGGGACCACCAGGTACGGGGCCCGGCGCAGAACGTCCCCGCGGCGCACCCGCTTGACGATCGACTCCTCGCTCTTGCCGTCCCGCCGCAGGTCGGCGATCCAGGCGTCGCGCATCGCGTCCAGCAGCCGGGTCCGCGCCCCCTCGGACTCCAGCAGCACGAACCGCCACGGCGTGGTGTGGTGCGGTGCGGGCGCGGTCACCGCCGCGGCCACCGCACGGCGTACCGCACCGGGGTCGACGGGCTCGTCGGTGAAGGACCGCACGGTACGCCGCTGGGTCACCGCCTCCCGTACGGCCTCGGAGGTGCCCAGCCGGAACATGTCGTCGCGCGCCTCGCGCACCAGGGCGCGCGCCCCCTGGCCGTCGCCGTCCGCCATGAGCGTGTGCCCCAGACCGCGCACCACGGCGACGGGCAGTCCGGCGGCCTTGCCCTTGACCAGGTCACCGGCGGCGGCCAGTTCGTCGGCGGTGGCGACGACGGTGGCACTGAGCGGGTTGCCGTGGGCGTCGGTGCCGCCGCGCAGGTCGTCCAGGACGCGCAGGCCTGCGGCGCCGATGGCGACGTCCGTGAGCCCGGCCCGCCAGGGGCGGCCGAAGGTGTCGGTGACGACGACCGCGACATCGACACCGAGGGCGGCGCGCAGACCCTCGCGGATCGCGCGCGCGGAGGCGTCCGGATCCTCGGGCAGCAGCAGCACCGTGCCCGACGGGGTGTTGGAGGCGTCCACCCCCGCTGCCGCCATGACGAGGCCCTGGCGGTTCTCCACGATGCGCAGGGGGCCGCGGCGCGCCACGACCCGGACGGTCTCGGCGTCGATCGCGGCCTCCCGGTCGGCGGCCTCGACGACACGTCCCTCCGCCTTGGAGACGATCTTCGAGGTGACCAGGAGCACGTCCCCGTCGGCCAGGGCGGGCTCGGCGGCGGCGATCAGCTTGGCCAGGTCGTCCCCCGGGGCCACCTCGGGGATCCCGGGCACGGCCCACACCCGGAAGGCGGGCGCCGCCGCACCCGAGGGGCCGTCCGCCGGCGGCGTCGCGCTCATGCTCCCCGCACCTCCTCGGCGAGGGCCAGCGCCTCCCGCGCCATCTGCGCGGTGGCCTCGACGTCGGTCATCATCAGGGGCACCGCGCGGCAGCGGATCCCGGCCGTCTCGATCCGTTCCACCGCGCCCGCGTCGACGGTGTCGACGAGCCAGCCGTCGAGCAGCCCCGAACCGTAGTGCTCGGCGACCGCCGCGGCGGTGGACTCCACACCGACGGCGGCGAGGACCTTGTCGGCCATCCCGCGCACGGGCGCGTCCCCGACGATGGGGGACAGGCCGACCACCGGCACCCCGGCGTCGGCGATCGCCTCCCGGATGCCGGGGACGGCGAGGATGGTGCCGACGGAGACGACGGGGTTGGACGGCGGGAAGAGGATCACGTCCGCCTCGGCGATCGCCTCCAGGACACCCGGCGCGGGTTTGGCCTGCTCGGCGCCGACCGGCACGACGGCCTCGGCCGGGACCGACGCCCGAAGCCGCACCCAGTACTCCTGGAAGTGGACCGCCTTGCGCTCGCCGTCGATGTCCACCGCGACGTGCGTCTCCACCCGGTCGTCGGACATGGGGATCAGCCGCACGCCGGGCTTCCACCGGTCGCACAGGGCCTCGGTCACCGCGCTGAGCGGATAGCCCGCGCCCAGCATCTGGGTCCGCACGATGTGCGTGGCGAAGTCCCGGTCGCCGAGCCCGAACCACTCCGGCCCGACGCCGTAGGCCGCGAGCTCCTCCTTGAGGTGGAAGGTCTCCTCCGCCCGGCCCCAGCCCTGTTCCTCGTTGATGCCCCCACCGAGCGTGTACATCACCGTGTCGAGATCCGGGCAGACCCTCAGCCCGAAGAGGTGGATGTCGTCGCCGGTGTTGCCGATGACCGTGACGTCCGCGTCCGGCACGGCCCGCTTCAGACCGCGCAGGAACCGGGCACCACCGATGCCGCCTGCCAGAACCACAATGCGCATGGGGCAAGTCTGGCAGGCGGGTACGACAGCGGGGGACGCGGTGGGCGCAGAAGGGGTCACGCGTCGGCGGCGTCCGCCGCTTCCCGGCCGGCGGGGGCGGCGGCGCACCGGGCGGCGGTGTGCGCCGGGTGTGCGGGGTGCATGGGCATCTCGGTCAGCCCCGGGAAGTAGACGTGCAGGCTGACGGCGGGTTCGAGCGCGTCGTTGACGACGTCGTGCGCGTACCCCGGTGCGAAGACGTGCTGTCGACCGGCCCGCAGCGCGCGCGTGCCCTTCCGGGTGCGCTCGGTCAGGGTGCCGTCCAGGACGGTCAGGACGCCGGAGGAGCGGCCGTGGTCGTGCAGTCCGGTGCCCTGCCCGGGCACCCAGGACAGCAGCCACACCTCGTAGCCGATCGGGGTCCCTGGCGGCCGGACGGCGCCGTGCGCCTCGGGGACGGCGCGCAGCCGGTGGTACCAGCGGGTCGTCGCGTCGTAGCGGACGAGGTGCTCCCACTGGGCGCGGTCGGCCGCGATGGACCTGGCCAGCCCCACGAACTCGGCCACGGTGACCGGGTGCTCGCGCGGGGCCTGGAGGAGGTGGGGGACCTCGAGGAGGTCGCCGGCGATCTGGAGGTCGCTGTCGCTGTTCATGAGGTGCGGTGGTTCCTCGGAGGGGGTCGGAGAAGACCGGGGGAGGGGGCGGAGACCGAAGCGAGGCCGGAGGCATCGGCGCGGACCGGGGGAGTCCGGTGATCCGCTGGGAGGGGCGGGGTGCCGGGCGCGCGGGGCCCGGACGGCGACTGGAGCGGGCGCCCGGGGGCGCGGGGCTCAACAGCCGCAGCAGCGACAGCTACAGCGAGCGCGGGCAGCACCGTGGGACCCGGCGGTGCGGGTCGAGGTGAGTACCGAGTTCGCGAGCATGCCCACAAGGACACCGGTTCACACCAACGCTGTCAACTCGATGCCCGGAATGTGGGACATGCTTCACCTCATCCGGTTCATCTCGCAGGTGAAAGGTTTGCTCAGCGGGAGTCCGGGACACATGGCGCACATGCCGGGCGCGCAAGCCCCGTTGCGATCCCGTGATCCGAATGTGATCCGGTTCGCTTCGGCGGGCGATCCGGAACGGGATCGAAGGCCTGGGCGTCCTTCCTTCTGTGGGCCCCGGCGGGGGCCCGCGCGGGGCGGGAGGTCTTCGGGGCCCCCGCTGTGTGTCAAGGTTTATGCCGATTTGAACACTTTCCGCATGGCCTTGGTTCCGCAGAGTGAATAAGGGGCCCAATAGCAGATCTCGGCTTGACTCGCCCGGAGCAGCACACTTGTAATTTCACTCGTGTCGTTCAGCCGGTATCGGTAACGGCTACATCACGGGGACGCGAAAGACAGACGAGGGGCGCACATGACCGAGCTGGTGCAGCAACTGCTGGTCGACGACGCGGACGAGGAACTCGGCTGGCAGGAGCGCGCGCTGTGCGCCCAGACCGACCCCGAGTCCTTCTTCCCCGAGAAGGGCGGCTCCACCCGCGAGGCCAAGAAGGTCTGTCTCGCCTGCGAGGTCCGCTCCGAATGCCTCGAGTACGCCCTCGCCAACGACGAACGCTTCGGCATCTGGGGCGGCCTGTCCGAGAGGGAGCGGCGCCGCCTGAAGAAGGCCGCGGTCTGACGCCGTCCGCCCGCCCGCCGGGCGCCGCACCTCCCCGCAGAATCCTCACGAACGGCCCGTCGCAGGTGGGTTATCCACAGGCGGCGGGCCGCCGTCATGGCCAGCCAGTAGTGTGGTCGCTCGTCCGAGACGCCCCGCTGCCCGAGGGGCACAGGCGTCCACCGCATCCACCGAACCGGGGCCGTGTATCTCGATGTCCGTGCACAGCCGTACGGCAGCCCATTACGACGCCGCAGCGCCGTCGGACCCCCCGCGCGCCATGCCGTTCGCCCCCGCGCAGTCCGATCCCGAGCGCCCGCCGGAGTTCCCGCGGCACGTCGTGACCGCCGTCCTCGTCTCCCATGACGGCGCCCGCTGGCTGCCCGACGCCCTCGCCGGGCTCCTCGGCCAGGAACGCCCGGTGCAGTACGCCGTCGCGGCCGACACGGGCAGTGCGGACACCTCCGCCCAGGTGCTCGGCGAAGCCCTCGGCGACGACCGCGTGCTCCACCTCGCCCGCCGTACCGGCTTCGGCCAGGCCGTCGAAGAGGCCACCCGCACCGCTCCGTACCTCACCCCGGACGAACTGCCCTACCTCAAGCGCCCCAGCGGCTGGGACCCCGTCGGCCGCACCTGGCGCGACGACGCCTACGACCTGCCCGACCTGCCGCACGGAGAACCGGTGCAGTGGCTCTGGCTGCTGCACGACGACTGCGCCCCCGAACCCGACGCCCTCGCCCAGCTGTTGCGGGTCGTCGACAACGAGTACGAACTCGGCCGCGACGACGTGGCGGTCGTCGGCCCCAAGCTCCGCGGCTGGTACGACCGCCGCCAACTCCTCGAAGTCGGCGTCAGCATCGCCAACTCCGGCCGCCGCTGGACCGGCCTGGACCGCCGCGAACAGGACCAGGGGCAGCACGACCACGTCCGGTCGGTCCTGTCGGTGTCCACCGCCGGAATGCTGATCCGGCGTGACATCTTCGAACAGCTCGGCGGATTCGACCGCAGGCTGCCCCTGATGCGCGACGACGTCGACCTGTGCTGGCGCGCCCACGCCGCCGGCCACCGCGTCCTCATCGCCCCCGACGCCGTCGTACGACACGCCGAGGCGGCCTCCCGCGAGCGCCGCACCGTCGACTGCGTGGGCCGCACAGCGGCCTCCCCGCACAAGGTCGACAAGGCCGGCGCCGTCTACACCCTGCTCGTCAACACCCGCACGGCGGCGCTGCCCTGGGTGCTCGCACGCATCGTCCTGGGCACCGTGCTGCGCACCCTCGCCTACCTCGTCGGCAAGGTCCCCGGACAGGCCCTCGACGAGATCCGCGGCCTGGCCGGCACCCTGCTGCGCCCCGAGCGGATCATCGCCGGCCGGCGCGCGCGCGGTGCCTCCCGGATCGACAAGGGCGAGCTGCGCGCCCTGTTCCCGCCGCCCGGCGCCACCGTCCGCGCCACCGTCGAACAGGTCGCGGGCAACCTCGTGGGCCGCTCCGACCCCGAGGCCTCGGCCGCGGGCCGGCACGGCGGCGCCGTCGAGTCGGGACCCGGCGGAGAGGACGCCGACTACCTGGAGATCGAGCAGTTCGCCCGCCTCAAGCGCATCGCCCGCAAACCGGGCCCGGTGCTCTTCCTGGTCCTGCTGCTCGTCTCGCTGATCGCCTGCCGGAGCCTGCTCGGCGGCGGCGCGCTCGCGGGCGGCGCCCTCTTGCCCGCCCCCGCCGACTCCGGCGACCTGTGGTCGCGCTACCTCGACGCCTGGCACCCCGTCGGCGCCGGCGGCACCCCGTCCGCGCCGCCCTACCTGGCGCTCGTGGCGATGCTGGCCTCCCTGCTGCTCGGTTCCACGGGCCTCGCCGTCACCGTGCTGCTCGTCGGTTCGGTGCCGCTGGCCGGATTCACCGCGTACTTCGCCTCCCGCCCCCTCGTCCCCTCCCGCCTGCTGCGCGCCTGGGCGGCCGTCGTCTACGCCTTCCTGCCCGCGACCACCGGCGCCCTGGCCGGCGGCCGCATCGGCACCGCCGTGCTCGCCGTCCTGCTGCCGCTGATCGCCCGTGCGGGCATCGCGGCCGGCGGCCTCACCGCACCTCCCGGCGCACGCGGCAGCTGGCGCGCCACCTGGGCCTACGCCCTGCTGCTGACCGTCACCACCGCCTTCACCCCCATCGTCTGGCCCATCGCGCTGGTCCTCGGCATCGCCGTGCTGGCCGTGCGCCGCCGCGACCTGGTCGCCCACCTGCCCCGCTTCCTGGCCCAGTTGCTCACCCCGCTGCTGCTGCTCGCCCCCTGGTCGCTGACGCTGCTGCCGTCCGGTTTCTTCAAGGAGGCCGGTCTCGAGTACGGCTCCTCGGCGGCCTCCGCCCTGGACCTGCTCGGCGCCACCCCGGGCGGCCCCGGCACGGTGCACGGGCTGATGCTCATCGGCATCGTCCTGGCCGCGCTCGCCGCCCTGCTGCGTGCGCAGCGCCAGTTCACCGTCTGGGCCGCCTGGTCCGTCGCGCTGGTGGCACTCGTCTTCGCCGTCCTGTCCAACGGCTCCACCTGGGCCGGCCCCGCGACCCTCGTCTACGGCCTGGCCCTGCTGACCGCGGCCCTGCTCGGCGCCGACGGGGCACGCGCGCGCGTGGCCGAGCAGAGCTTCGGCTGGCGTCAGCCGGTGGCCGCGCTGATCGCCTTCGCCTCGGCCGCCGGCCCGCTGCTCGTGGTCGCGGGCTGGATGATCCGCGGCGCCGACGGCCCGCTGGAGCGGCGCGACGCGGTGCAGGTGCCCGCCTTCGTCGCCGAGGAGAGCAGCACCCGTGACCAGGCCCGCACCCTGGTCCTCGACAGCGACTCCCCGGCCCACGTCGGCTACATGCTCGTCCGCGGCTCCGGTGTCCGCATGGGCGACGCCGAACTGGCGGCGGACGGCGGGAACAGCAGGCTCGACAAGGTCGTCGCCAACCTGGTCGCGGGCTCCGGCGCCGACCAGGCCGGCCAGCTCGGCGGCTTCGCCGTGCGCTACGTCCTCGTCCACAAGGGCGCGCCCCGCGAGATCAGCCGCGTGCTGGACGCCACCCCCGGCCTCTCCCGGCTCAGTCAGCAGGACGGCAGCGCCCTGTGGCGGGTGAACCAGGAGGTCTCCCGGGCCGCCGTCCTGCCCGCGCCGGACCCCGCCGCGGGACGGGGCGGCGCCTCCGGCGCGGGCACCGCCGCCGCGCAGCCCGTGGCCGCCGGCCCGGTCGAGATCCACACCACCGTCCCGTCGGGCCCCGCGGGCCGCGTGCTGCGGCTGGCCGACTCCGCCGCCGCGGGCTGGACCGCCACCCTGGACGGCAAGCCGCTCACCCGCACCACCGTCGACGGCTGGGCCCAGGGCTTCCAGCTCCCCGCCTTCGGCGGCAGGCTCGACGTCACCTTCGACGCCCCGCTCGCGCGCACCGCCTGGCTGTGGGCCCAGGGCGCCCTCGCCGTCGTGCTGGTGGTGCTCGCCCTGCCCGGCCGCCGCCGCGACGTCGACGACGACCTGCCCGAGGAGCAGCCCGTGCCCGCGCAGGCCGTGGCCGGCGAGGGCCGCCGGGCCCGCAGGCTGCGCGCCCAGGCCGAGGCGGAGGCCGAGTCCGGGACCGACGAGCAGGACCGGCAGACCCCGCCCCAGGAGCCGGGCGGTGTGCCGCCCCTCCCGGAGCCCGCCCCGGCCGCCGTGCCGCACCAGCAGTCCTACGGCGAGTGGGACACCACCGCCTACGCGGGCACCGGAGCGGAGACCGGCTACGGCGCCTACGGCGACCAGCAGTACCCGGCGGCCGCCCCGCCCCAGCAGTACCCGGCGGGCACGTACGACCAGGCGTACCAGGGCGGCCAGACCGACCCGTACCAGAGCGGTCCCTACGACCCGTACGCGTACGGCGGCGGCCAGGTCCCGGCCGACTCCTACGGCCAGACCTACCACCAGGGGTACGAGGAGCAGCCGTACGACCCCGCGCAGCACCATCCGCACGGCAACGGCAGTGAGCGCCCCGACGGGAGCCAGCAGTGAACCGCACGACCCTGTCCCTGATCGCCGGTGTGGCCGCGCTCGCCGCCGTCACCGGATTCGCCGCGCTGGAGAGCCCGGACGCGGCAGGCGCCGGCACCGCGAAGGCCGCCGCGCGGCTGCCGGTCGAGCGCACCACCCTGGTCTGCCCGGCGCCGAGCAGCTCCGACATAGCCGACACCTCGTACACGTCCTTCACCCCGGTGACCGCGGGGACGGGCAGCGGCGGCAAGGCCGAACTCCGGTCCGCCACCGAGGAGTCCGACTCCGCCACCGGCAATTCCGCGGGCAAGGGGAAGGGCGAGGACGGCGGCAAGAAGGCCGGCCGGCCCGCGCTGCAGCCCAAGGCGCCCGGTACGCCGGTCACCGGGGACACCTCGGGCGGGGACACCCCCGCGCTGATCGGCACCGCCGAGGGCAAGTTCGCGCCCGGCTGGACCATGCAGCAGACCACCGAGGTCGCGGCGGGCGCCGGACGCGGCCTGCTGGGTGTGGACTGCACGGCCCCGGACACCGAGTTCTGGTTCCCCGGCGCGAGCACCGCCCCCGGCCGCTCGGACTACGTCCACCTGACCAACCCGGACGACTCCGCCGCCGTCGTCGACATCGAGCTGTACGGCAAGGACGGCGCCGTGAAGTCGACCGCGGGGGAGGGCATCACCGTCGCCCCGCACTCCAGCGAACCCGTCCTGCTGTCCACGCTCGGCGACACGCCGCAGGAGGACCTCACGGTGCACGTGAGCGTGCGCAGCGGCAGGGTCGGCGCGGCGGTGCAGGCACTCGACGACAAGGACGGCGGGGACTGGCTGTCGGCCGCCGCGGACCCGGCGACCGGTCTGGTGCTGCCGGGCATCCCCAAGGACGCCGCCTCCGTGCGGCTGATCGCCTTCACGGCGGCCGACGCCGACACCGACCTGAAGGTGAAACTGGCCTCGCCGACCGGGCTGATCACCCCCGCGGGGCACGAGACCGTGCACGTGAAGGGCGGCACGACGACCGCCGTCGACCTGGGCGACCTCACGCGCGGGGAGGCCGGCTCGCTGGTGCTCACCCAGGCCTCGTCACCGGTGCCGGTGGTCGCCGCGCTGCGGGTGACCAGGGGCAAGGGAAGCAAGCGGGAGACGGCGTTCATCCCGGCGTCCGCACCGGTCGGGGCACGGGCGACGGCCGCCGACAACAGCGCGAAGGGCTCGACCCTGTCGCTGACCGCCCCCACCGCCACCGCGCAGGTCAAGGTCACCGCGTCGGCGGGCACCGAGGGCGGCACGCAGGCGTCGCGGACGTACACGATCAAGGCGGGCACCACCCAGGACATCGTCCCGCCCCGCCCGTCCGGCCTGAAGGGCGGTTATGCCCTCACCGTGGAGTGCCTGTCCGGCGGCCCGGTCTACGGCGCCCGTACGCTGACCGCGTCGGTGGAGGACACTCCCGGCTTCACGATCCAGACCCTCCCGGACGACCGGGGGACGGTGTCGGTCCCGCACGCCGACGAGGACATCGCGGTACTCCAGGAGAAGTGACCGCGGGCCGGGGCGGGCAGCAGCGTCAGGGCCGGAGCGGGACCCGGTCCTGACCGGGCACGCCGCCGGCACCGGGGCTCGCCGCACCTCCTCGGTGTCCGGGCGCCCCCGCCCCGGCGGGCGCGCCCCGGGCCGGGCGGGGGCCGGCCAGGAAGCAGCCCGGGCCGGCTCTGGCCGGTCAGTCCTCCCCGTAACGGGGGTCCACCGTCTCCGGTGTCAGGCCCAGCAGTTCGGCCACCTGCTCGACCACGATCTCGTGCACCAGCGCGGCCCGCTCGTCGCGGCCCTTGCTGCGGATCTCCACCGGCCGCCGGTAGACCACGACCCGCGCCCGCCGTCCCTCGTCCGCGGGCACCGTGTCGCCGAGCGGCACCGGCTCGTCGCTCCAGGTCTGCCCGGACCCGGCCGGCCGCGGCACCTCCAGCACGACGAAGTCGACGTCGGCCAGCTGCGGCCACCGCCGCTCCAGACGGTCCACGGAATCCTGCACCAGGTCCGCGAACACCTCGGCGCGGCTCGCGGCGAGCGGCACCTGCGGCGGTGCGATCGGGCCGCGCATGCCCCGGCCGTGGCGATCACGTCGGCGGGGCCCGGGGCCTGCGGCACGGGGCGGTACACGGTTGTCCATCACCGCTGAAGGGTAGTCCCCGGCCCCCTCGCGCGCCTCGTTGCGGACGCCGTGCCCGCCGCCGTGCCGCCCCCGCCGGACCGGTCACTTGATGCCGGTTCCGGCCAAGCTCGGACTCGATTCCGTATCTCTCCGAGACCGCCGATCTCAAGGCAATTGACGGTTTTTGTACCCAATCGTGACCGGAGCAAGGGCTGTTCGAGATCCCGGCGGGCGCCGTCTGCGCAGGTCAGTAGGGTGTGCCCGAAGGGGTGTGTGGGGTGATTCACAGTACGACACGGGGGAGTGACCTGGTGGAGAGTCGTCGCGGCCCGCTCAAGAGTGCGGTACCGTCCAACGTCGTGAGCCCTGTACGTCGCTGTTCGCGCACCGCTTGCGGCCGTCCCGCCGTAGCGACGCTGACGTACGTCTACGCCGACTCGACCGCCGTCCTCGGCCCGCTCGCCACCTACGCCGAGCCGCACTGCTACGACCTGTGCGCCGAGCACTCCGAGCGCCTCACCGCCCCGCGCGGCTGGGAGGTCGTCCGGCTCCTCGACGGTTCGGCCCCCGCCCGGCCCAGCGGTGACGACCTGGAGGCGCTCGCCAACGCCGTGCGCGAGGCGGCCCGCCCGCAGGAACGGGCGGCCGAGGCCGGCGGCGGTGGCACCCGCGGAGCCGACCCGATGGAGGTCGCGCGCCGCGGCCATCTGCGTGTCCTGCGCTCACCGGACAACTGACAAAACCGTTCACCACGGCCCGAGTCGGGTCCGACGCCCTCCGTCGTCCCCCTGCGCCCTCGCGCGCTCCGCGACCCTGGCGCCGTGTGCCGCGCCGGGCGGCGCGCCTTCCCCGCCCCGCTCGTGCGTCGGCCGCACTGCCCGGGACGGGTAGTTTGTGGGGACCGATTGGGACTTCAGAAGGGCTGGCCGTGGCTGCTGATCTGTCGCAGATCGTCAAGGCGTACGACGTGCGCGGGGTGGTCCCGGACCAGTGGGACGAGTCGCTCGCCGAGCTGTTCGGCGCGGCGTTCGCCGAGGTGACCGGGGCGGACGCCCTCGTGACCGGGCACGACATGCGGCCCTCGTCACCCGGCCTGGCCCGCGCCTTCGCACGCGGAGCGGCACGGCGCGGCGTCGACGTCACCGAGATCGGCCTGTGCTCCACGGACCAGCTGTACTACGCCTCCGGCGCACTCCACCTGCCCGGCGCGATGTTCACGGCCTCGCACAACCCGGCCCGGTACAACGGCATCAAGATGTGCCGTGCGGGGGCCGCGCCCGTCGGCCAGGACACGGGACTGGCCGAGATCCGCGAACTGACCGAGCGCTGGCGCGCGTCGGGCGCCCCCGGACCGGCCGCGCGCACGGGAACCGTCACGCGGCGCGACACGCTGGAGGACTACGCGGCGCACCTGCGCTCGCTCGTGGACGTGACCTCCATCCGCCCCCTGAAGGTCGTCGTCGACGCGGGCAACGGCATGGGCGGCCACACCGTCCCCACGGTCCTGACCGGCCTGCCCGTCGACCTCGTCCCGATGTACTTCGAACTGGACGGCACCTTCCCCAACCACGAGGCCAACCCGCTCGACCCGGCCAACCTCGTCGACCTGCGCGAGCGGGTCCGCGCGGAGGGCGCCGACCTCGGCCTCGCCTTCGACGGCGACGCCGACCGCTGCTTCGTGGTCGACGAACACGGCGAGCCGGTCTCCCCGTCCGCGATCACCGCCCTGGTCGCCGCCCGCGAACTGGCCCGGCACGGCGGCCACGGCGTGATCATCCACAACCTCATCACCTCCTGGTCCGTCCCCGAGGTGGTGAAGGAGAACGGCGGCACGCCGGTGCGCACCCGCGTCGGCCACTCCTTCATCAAGGCCGAGATGGCGAGGACCGGCGCGATCTTCGGCGGCGAGCACTCCGCGCACTACTACTTCAAGGACTTCTGGAACGCCGACACGGGCATGCTGGCCGCCCTGCACGTCCTCGCGGCGCTCGGCGGCCAGGACGGCCCCCTGTCGGCCCTGGTCGCCCAGTACGACCGCTACACCGGCTCCGGCGAGATCAACTCCACGGTCGCCGACCAGGCCGCCCGCCTCACCGCGCTCAGGACCGCCTACGCCGGCCGCGACGACGTCACCCTCGACGAACTCGACGGCCTCACGGTCACCGCCGACGAGTGGTGGTTCAACGTGCGCCCCTCCAACACCGAACCGCTGCTGCGGCTCAACGCGGAGGCGCGCGAGCCGGCGACGATGGCCAAGGTGCGCGACGAGGTCCTGGCGATCATCCGCGGCTGAGGACCGGTCCCGGTCGCGCAAGGACGTGAGGGCCTGTCCCGGTCGCGCCGGAACCGGCCCGACGAGCGCTCCGCCGGGGCCCGGACAGGCCCCTGACCGGCCCCGCCACCCGGGCCCCGACCGGCGGTACGCTGACCAGGCACGTCCGTACGGCCACACACGGTCCGTACCACCACACACGCACCCCGCGTCCCGAAGGGAAACCCCATGCCGCTCGAAGCCGGCCTTCTGGAGATCCTCGCCTGCCCGGCCTGCCACGCTCCCCTCGAGGAGCAGGACACCGAGCTGGTCTGCACCGGTCAGGACTGCGGCCTGGCCTACCCGGTCCGCGACGGCATCCCCGTCCTGCTCGTCGACGAGGCCCGCCGCCCCGCCTGACGCCCGCGGCCGGCCCGCCGCCCGGCAGCGCGAATCCCGTCCGGGCAGCACCCGGCACGGCCAGGCAGGCGCCCCGAAGCTCCGACACCCGGAGTCCGGGTACTTGAAGTCCAGGTACCTGAACCCCGGGAACCCGGAGGCCGGGCACGCGAGCCCGGTCACCGGAGGCCCGGCGACGGAAGGCCGAACGTCTCCCCGTCCGGCGGCCCGCCCGTCGGCAACCGCCCCGCAGACCCCACGCCCCGCAGTCCAGACGCCCGCCGTCCCGACCACCCGACGTTCCGACGCCCCGAGGCCCGGCGTTCGGCACCCGATCGGAGGCTGCCGCCCATGCTCGACGAATCGCTGCTCGACGCCCCGGAAGCACTCGCCGCCGCCGACCACCGCGGACTGCTCCGCGGCGCGGCCGAGGCCGGTGCCCGCGTCCGCACCGCCGCCCGGCACGCCGCCGAGGCGGGCGTGGGCGACCTGAAACCCGACGGCCGCCCCCGCGCCGTGCTGATCGCCGGTCCCGGCGCCGCCGCCACCCACGCCGCCGACCTCCTCGGCACGCTCGCCGGCGCGGGCAGCCCGGTCACCCGGCTGGCCCCGACCGGCGTCGCCTCCGCGTCCGGCGCCCTGCGCTGGGAACTGCCCGGCTGGGCCGGCTCCGTCGACCTGCTGCTCATCGCCACCCCCGACGGCACCGAACCGAGCCTCGCCCTGCTCGCCGAACAGGCCTACCGCCGCGGCTGCACCGTGGTCGCCGTGGCCCCGGCCGGCACCCCCCTCGCCGAGTCCATCGCGGGCGCGCACGGCCTGTTCGTCCCCATGGCGACCGCCCCCTACGACCACGACGAACCCCTCGCCGGATCCGCCCCCGGCGTGCTGTGGGCGCTGCTGACCCCGCTGCTCGCGCTCCTGGACCGCGTCGGCCTGCTCACCGCCCCGCCCGACGCCCTGGAGGCGACCGCCGACCGGCTCGACCAGATCGCCGAGCGCTGCGGGCCCGCCATCGTCACGTACAGCAACCCGGCCAAGACCCTCGCCGCGGAACTCGCCGACTCCCTGCCGGTGATCTGGACCGAGGGAGCCGCCGCCGGCCCCGCGGGACGCCGGTTCGCCGCCGGACTCGCCGAACTGTCCGGCATCCCCGCCGTCGTCGCCGAACTCCCCGAGGCACTCGCCGCGCACAGCGCCCTCCTCGCCGGTCCGCTGGCCGCCAGCGCCGACCCGGACGACTTCTTCCGCGACCGCGTCGACGAGCCGCCCGCCCTGCACGCGCGCGTGGTGCTCCTGCGCGACCGCCCGCTCGGCGGCCTCACCGCCGCCCCCACCGCCCGTGAACTGGCCCTCAGCCACGACACGCCGATCAGCGAACTGGAACCCGAGCCCGGCGGCGAGATCGAGAGCCTCGCGGAACTCATCGCCGTCACGGACTTCGCCGCCGTCTACCTGTCGCTCGCCTCCAGGGCCTGACGCGGGACGAGCCGGACCGGGACGGCGCATCCGGCACCACCCGCCCGGCCCGGCCTCCCACACGACCCGAACCGACCTGGACGCCCGGATCGCCGTACGACGGGGTGCGGTGCCCTGACCAGAACTGCAGAGAGAAGCGCATGGACCGCCTGGACAACACCATCCGCCCCTACGCCTGGGGTTCCACCACCGCCATCCCGCACCTCCTCGGCGTAGAACCGAGCGGCGAACCGCAGGCGGAGATGTGGATGGGCGCCCACCCGGGCGCGCCCTCGCGTACCGCACGCGGCACCCTCGCCGAGGTCATCGACGCCGACCCGGAGCGCGAACTGGGTGCCGGGACCGTCGCGAAGTTCGGCCCCCGCCTGCCCTTCCTGCTCAAGATCCTCGCCGCCGGAGCACCCCTGTCGCTCCAAGTCCACCCCGACCTGAGGCAGGCCGAGGAGGGCTACGCCGACGAGGAGCGCCGCGGCGTCCCCGTCGACGCCCCGCACCGCAACTACAAGGACGCCAACCACAAGCCGGAACTGATCTGCGCGCTCACCGAGTTCGACGGCCTGTGCGGCTTCCGCGCCCCCGACGAGGCCGCGGACCTGCTCGCCGCCCTCGACGTGGACTCCCTCAAGCCCTACGTCGACCTGCTGCGGGCCCGCCCCCAGGAGGCGGCCCTGCGCGAGGTGCTCACCGCGCTCCTCACCGCCGACCCCGAGGAGATGGCCCACACGGTCGGCGAGGCCGCGGCCGCCTGCGCCCGCCTCGGCGGCGACCACGCCCCGTACGCGGGCATCGCCCACCACTACCCCGGCGACCCGGGCGTGCTGGCCGCGATGCTCCTCAACCACGTCCGCCTCCAGCCCGGCGAGGCCCTCTTCCTCGGCGCCGGCATCCCGCACGCCTACCTCAGCGGGCTGGGCGTGGAGATCATGGCCAACTCCGACAACGTCCTGCGCTGCGGCCTGACCCCCAAGCACGTCGACGTCCCCGAACTCCTGCGCATCGTCCGCTTCGAGGCGCGTGACGCCGGCGTGCTGCGCCCCGAGGCCGCCCCGGACGGCGAGGAGGTCTACGAGACCCCCATCGACGAGTTCCGGCTCTCCCGGTACGTCCTTCCCGAGGGCGCCCCGGCCCACGACCTCACCCTGCACACCCCGCAGATCCTGCTCTGCACGGCAGGCTCCGTACGGGCCGGCGAGCAGGAACTCACCCCCGGGCAGTCCGTGTTCGTCCCGGCCGGCGAGAAGGCAGAGGTCCTCGGGGCGGGCACCGTCTTCCGGGCCACGGTCGTCGTGTGACCCGCGCCACCTGACCGCGCGTCCCCCTGCCGGACGGGGCTGCGACAATGGCCCACCGGCAAAGGGCGGGCAAAGGCCCGGGCCGGGGGCGGACGCGTACGGCACAACGGACGCGTGCGCCCCACCACGGGTACGCACTGCCCCGTGCGGCACCCCCGCGCACGCGCACATGCCCTGTGCGCGAGCGCGTACGAAGGCGATACGAAGGCGAAGGGACACCCCGGACAACATGAGCGCGTCAGGCGGCACCAGGGCGATCGTGGCGGCACTCGGCGCCAACCTCGCGATCGCGGTATCGAAGTTCGTGGCCTTCGCCTTCAGCGGCTCCTCGTCGATGCTCGCCGAGGGAGTGCACTCGGTCGCCGACTCGGGCAACCAGTTCCTGCTGCTGATCGGCGGCAAGAAGGCCCAGCGCGAGGCGACCGAACAGCACCCGTTCGGCTACGGCCGCGAGCGCTACATCTACGCCTTCCTCGTCTCCATCGTGCTGTTCTCCATCGGCGGCATGTTCGCCATCTACGAGGGCTACGAGAAGATCAGCCACCCGCACGAACTGGAGAACTGGTACTGGCCGGTGGCCGTCCTCGCCTTCGCGATCTGCGCCGAGGGCTTCTCCTTCCGCACGGCCGTCAAGGAGTCCAGCGAACTGCGCGGCACGCTCTCCTGGGCGCAGTTCATCCGCCGCGCCAAGGCCCCCGAGCTGCCCGTCGTCCTCCTGGAGGACTTCGGCGCCCTGATCGGTCTCGTCCTCGCCCTCGGCGGCGTCGGACTCTCCCTGCTCACCGGCAACGGCATCTGGGACGGCATCGGCACCGTCTGCATCGGTGTGCTGCTCGTCCTGATCGCCCTCGTGCTGGCCGCCGAGACCAAGTCCCTGCTGCTCGGTGAGTCCGCCGGCGCCGACGTCGTCGAGGAGATCAAGGCCGCCACCGTCGACGGCGCCACCGTCACCGGGATCATCCACATGCGCACCCTGCACCTCGGCCCCGAGGAACTGCTCGTCGCCGCCAAGATCGCCGTGCGGCACGACGACACCGCCGCCGAGGTCGCCGCCGCCATCGACGCCGCCGAGGCCCGCATCCGCACCGCCGTCCCCATCGCCCGCGTCATCTACCTCGAACCCGACATCTACAGCGCGGCCGAGGCCGCCAAGGGCCCGGACCCGGAGGCCACCCCGGGCGGCCCGAACCCCCACGCCGGCGGCGGACACTGACCCCACGAACGGCCCGGTCCGTGCGGAGGCGGACTGGGGCCGCCCGCATCCGCGGTGTAGCTTGGGACGGAGCCAGACGTCGCTGCTGATGGCGGTCGGGCGGCCCGAGGACGGGCCGGCCGAGGGAGAGAGGGCCTCCGACGGACTGCGCTGCGCGCACGCGGGCATGCCTGTGTCCTCCTCGGGCACTCCTGTGTCCGCCGCCGCGCAGGTCAGCCGTACCCACCTCGACCCGATCCCGAGGAGCAGCCCGTAATGACGACTGTCGACAGCCGACAGGACTTCAAGGTCGCCGACCTGTCCCTGGCCGAGTTCGGCCGCAAGGAGATCACCCTCGCCGAGCACGAGATGCCCGGTCTGATGGCGATCCGCAAGGAGTACGCGAAGACGCAGCCCCTGAAGGGCGCCCGCATCACCGGCTCCCTGCACATGACCGTGCAGACGGCCGTGCTGATCGAGACCCTGGTGGCGCTGGGCGCCCGCGTCCGCTGGGCGTCGTGCAACATCTTCTCCACCCAGGACCACGCCGCCGCCGCCATCGCGGTCGGCCCGAACGGCACTCCGGAGAACCCCCAGGGTGTTCCGGTCTTCGCCTGGAAGGGCGAGAGCCTGGAGGAGTACTGGTGGTGCACGGAGCAGGCGCTGACCTGGCCCGACGCCGCCACCGGCGGCCCGAACATGATCCTCGACGACGGCGGTGACGCCACCCTGCTGGTCCACAAGGGCGTCGAGTACGAGAAGGACGGCAAGGTCCCCTCGGTCGACACCGCCGAGTCCGACGAGCACCGCGTCATCCTCCAGCTGCTGACCCGCACCCTGGGTGAGAACCCCCGGAAGTGGACCCAGCTGGCCTCCGAGATCCGCGGCGTGACGGAGGAGACCACCACCGGCGTGCACCGGCTGTACGAGATGCAGCGCGAGGGCACCCTCCTCTTCCCGGCGATCAACGTCAACGACGCCGTGACGAAGTCGAAGTTCGACAACAAGTACGGCTGCCGGCACTCCCTGGTCGACGGCATCAACCGCGCCACCGACGTCCTGATCGGCGGCAAGACCGCCGTCGTCTGCGGCTACGGCGACGTGGGCAAGGGCTGCGCGGAGTCGCTGCGCGGCCAGGGCGCCCGCGTGATCATCACCGAGATCGACCCGATCTGCGCCCTGCAGGCGGCGATGGACGGCTACCAGGTCACCACCCTGGACGAGGTCGTCGAGACCGCCGACATCTTCGTCACCACCACCGGCAACAAGGACATCATCCTCGCCTCCGACATGGCGAAGATGAAGCACCAGGCGATCGTCGGCAACATCGGCCACTTCGACAACGAGATCGACATGGCCGGTCTGGCGAAGATCCCCGGCATCGTCAAGGACGAGGTCAAGCCGCAGGTCCACACCTGGACCTTCCCGGACGGCAAGGTCATCATCGTGCTGTCCGAGGGCCGCCTGCTCAACCTGGGCAACGCCACCGGTCACCCGTCGTTCGTGATGTCCAACTCCTTCGCCGACCAGACGCTGGCCCAGATCGAGCTGTTCACCAAGCCCGACGAGTACCCGACCGGCGTCTACGTGCTGCCCAAGCACCTCGACGAGAAGGTCGCCCGCCTCCACCTGGACGCGCTCGGCGTCAAGCTGACCCGGCTGCGCCCGGAGCAGGCGGCGTACATCGGTGTGGAGGTCGACGGCCCGTACAAGTCGGACCACTACCGCTACTGACCGACCCCCACGGACCGAACCCCAGGACCGGTCCGCGAGCCGCACCCGGCCCGCCCGGTCCGCCGGTCCCCCCGGTCCTCCGAGGCAGGCCCCCGCACCCCCGTGCCGGGGGCCTGCCCCGTTGACCGCCCGTCGACCGGCCCGGCCACGTCAAGCCCCAGGAACCCCATGCCCCGCGGCCGCTATTCGCTCCACGATCCGCACGATCACACCCCCCTGGCGGAAGAACACTTCCAGTGCGCCCCGGGCCCTTCGGGCTGGCGCTACGTCTCCCAGGTCACCACCCCCTCGGGCGATCACCGCGGTTCGGTCGACCTCGCACTCGACGAACTCGGCCGCCCGATCCGCCTCGAGCTCCACGCGGGCGGCTGGCAGGTGCGCGGCGCCGCCCTCGACGGCGTCACCTGGGTGCGCACCGACCCCACCGGAACCCACGCCACCGAAGGCAATGTGCGCGCCCACGCCTTCACCGGCACGTCCCCCGCGTTCCTCGTCGCCACCGCCCGTCTCCTGCGCCTCACCCCCTCGGCCTCCGCCACCCGCGTACGCCTCGTCGCCTTCACCGATCCGGTCCTCGCCCCCCGTACCGTGGACCAGTCCTGGGCCCTGGTGGACAGAGAAGCACACGCCACTGACAACGGCCCCCTGATCGTGGACGAATACCAGGTCACAGCCCTGGACACGGGAGAACGGCACACCGTGCACCTGGCGGGTGACGTGGTCCTGGCCGCCCCCGGCATCGAGCTGGAGGACCTCCGGACACCGCCGTCCGTCTTCGCCCCCTGACCGGTCACGCGGGAGGCACGAACCCCGTTGCGGGCGGCTCACCCGTGCCCACATCCCGAAGCGGGCCGGCCTCCGACGGCGGTACGACCGGCGCCTGCGGGACCTCCGGCGCCTGCGGCAGCTGGGCCGAAGGGGGATCGGCCGGGGGGAAGCCGGCCGACGCGGAGGCGGCCGGAGGAAAGCCCGGGGAAGGATCACCGGGAGAGCCGCCGAAGGCCCGCCGGGCCTCCCGGACCTGCCGCTCCTGCAGCACCGCCGCCAGATACATCGCCGGCGGAACCCCGGCCGGCGCGTGCGTCCCGGTGCGGGCGGCGAGGTCCCCGGCGAGGCGCTGCCCCATGCCCCAGGCGATCTCCGGGTCCATCTGCTGCATCCGTGTCAGGAACTGGCGCACCGCCAGCCACAGCCCGTCCGGCACCGCCGACAGGTCGAGCGTCGAGAACCGTCCCGACAGCCACGGCGGTGGAGGCGGTACGAAGGCGGCCTGACCGGCCGGGATCCGCTCCCGTACGACGAGCGTCCCCGCGAACACGTCGCCCAGCCGCCGCCCCCGCGCCGACACCAGCGAAGCGATGCAGGCGACGACACCGAACGTCATCAGGATCTCCACCACGCCGATCGCCCCCCGCACCAGCGCGTGCCGGAACCGGATCGGCCCGCCGTCGTCCCGGACGACGCGCAGTCCGCACGCCAGCTTTCCCAGGGAGCGTCCGTGGCTGAGCGTCTCGACCGCGATCGGCCCGCCCACCAGCACGAGCACGAAGGCGGCGATCGACACCGCGACGCCTGCCGCCTCGTCCAGCGAGGCCGTGGCGGCCAGCAGGCCCACGCTCACCACGACATAGGCGGCCAGGGCCACGACGAGGTCGAGCAGCACGGCCAGTGCCCTGCTGGGCAGCCTCGCCGGACGCAGCTCCAGCGCCACGGCCTCACCCGTCACCAGCTCACTCACGCCCGCCACCCTTCCCTGGCCTGCCCCCGAAGACCGCCAGTCTGCCAAGCTGAGGGCCGCCCCGTCGCAGTAGGACAAGCTGCACGTCCGACGGGCAGCCGACCGACCAGCCGAGGAGCAGGCAGACACGATGGACCTGGACGTCTTCGTCTCCGCCCACCGAGCCGAGTGGGACCGCCTGGAAGTCCTGCTGGGCCGCCGACGCCGCCTCACCGGCGCGGAGGCCGACGAACTGATCGTCCTCTACCAGCGTGCGGCCACCCACCTGTCGCTGATCCGGTCCATCGCCCCCGACCCGCTGCTCACCGGCCGCCTCAGCCGGCTCGTCGCCCGCGCGCGCGGGACCGTGACCGGCACCCGCCGGGCCTCGTGGCGCGACGTCAGCCGCTTCCTGCTGGAGGGCTTCCCGGCGGCGGTCTACCGGGCGCGTCACTGGTGGGTGCCCACGGCACTGCTCTCCACCGCCGTCGCCGCACTCCTCGGCTGGTGGATCGGCACCCACCCGGCGGTACAGGCGACCATCGCGGCTCCCAGTGAGCTACGGCAGCTCACCCGCCCCGGCGGCGAGTACGAGACCTACTACTCGGATCACCCCGCGACCGCCTTCGCCGCCCAGGTGTGGACGAACAACGCCCAGGCCGCCGCCATGTGCCTGGTCCTGGGCGTCTTCCTGGGGCTGCCCGTCCTCTGGATCCTCTTCGAGAACATGCTCAACCTGGGCGTCGGTATCGGGCTGATGTCCTCGGCAGGCCGGCTCGACACGTTCCTCGGCCTGGTCCTGCCGCACGGCCTGCTCGAACTGACGGCGGTCTTCGTGGCCGCCGGTACGGGACTGCGCCTCGGCTGGACCCTCATCGACCCCGGCCCGCGCACGCGCCGCGCCGCTCTGGCGGAAGAGGGGCGGGCAGCCGTGGGCATGGCCATCGGACTGGCCCTCGTCCTGTTCGTCTCCGGCGCTATCGAAGGCTTCGTCACCCCTTCCGGCCTTCCCACCTGGGCCCGTATCGCCATCGGAATCGCCGCCGAACTGGCCTTTCTGACGTACGTCTACGTCCTGGGCGGCCGTGCAGCGCGCCTCGGCGGCACAGGTGACGTGGCGCCGGCCGAGCGAAGCGCCAGCGTGCCGACGGCCGCCTGATGTGCGTTTCGGCCCGCTGAGCTGCTAGTCTCCTCTTCGCCCCACCGGAGCCGTTGACACGGGCCGGGCGGGGAGGTAGATTCGAACAGTTGCCTGGAGCTGGACGTCACGTCCGGATGGGCGACGGTGAACATCTATCTGCTTCCGGAGTCGATATCGATTCCGAGGAAGCCCCCGATGAATCGGAAAACGAAGCCCGGTCAGACCGGCTGAGAACTTCTGATAGAGTCGGAACCGCCGGAAAGGGAAACGCGAAGCGAAAGCGGAGCGGGAACCTGGAAAGCACCGAGGAAATCGGATCGGAAAGATCTGATAGA
>NZ_JOIY01000007.1 GCF_000720185.1 Streptomyces sp. NRRL S-340
AACGACCCCAGATCATCACTCGACCCACGCGAATCACGCATCAACGTCGACAACGTCTGCGCACCCATGTCGAACTTCACGCCGAACTCGCCTCCCCCATCAGAGGGTTGACCCGAGGCTCAAGGCCGCCAACCCTCAGTGAACGTTTCTGCCCCACTATGTTCACCACCGGCGATCACACTCGCAACCGTCTTGCGTCACAGCACTGACACAGCCGCGTCCCGCGGTTGCCACACCCACAGATCGCGGCGTTCCACACGGTACGTAACGATTCGGTAACACCCTCTTGCCACGCCTCGTGTAATCGATTCCAATCCCTCGTGTAATCGATTCCACGAGGAGGTGGAGCGGCGATGGCGAGCATCAAGGATGTCGCTGCCGGGGCGGGCGTGTCCGTCGCCACGGTCTCGCGCGTCCTGAACGACCATCCGTCGGTCAGCGCCGAGGCACGGGCACGCGTAATGGCCGCCGTCGAGGCGCTGGGCTACCGGCCGAACGCCGTCGCCCGTTCGCTGCGCACGGACCAGACCCGCACCCTGGGTCTCGTCATCAGCGACGTGCTCAACCCGTACTTCACCGAGCTGGCCCGTTCCGTCGAGGAGGAGGCCCGCGCGCTGGGGTACAGCGTGATCATCGGGAACGCCGACGAGCGGCCCGATCTCCAGGACCACCACGTGCGGACCCTGCTGGACCGGCGGATCGACGGCCTGCTCGTCTCCCCCACCGACGGTGGTTCCCCGCTGATGCTGGAGGCCGCGCGCTCGGGGACGCCGATGGTGTTCGTCGACCGGTGGATCAAGGGCGTGGACGTGCCCGTGGTGCGGGCCGACGGGCAGCAGGCGGTGCGGGACCTCGTCGCGCACCTGCACGGGCTCGGGCACCGGCGGCTCGCGATCATCGCGGGTCCCGCGGCCACCACGACCGGCAGTGAGCGGGTGCGGGCCTTCCGGGAGGCGCTGGCCGCCTACGGGCTCGACCTCCCCGAGGCCTACACCGGGCAGGGCGACTTCCAGGCCGAGAGCGGGCGGCGGGTCACCGAGGGGTTCCTCGACCTGCCCGAGCCGCCCGAGGTGGTCTTCGCGGCCGACAACCTGATGGCGCTCGGCGCGCTGGACGCGATCCGGGCGCGCGGGCTGCGGGTGCCGGACGACATCGCGCTGGCGGCGTTCGACGACATCCCGTGGTTCGTGCACACCGATCCACCGATCACCGCCGTCGCCCAGCCCACGGGCGAGCTGGGGCGGGCGGCCGTACGGGCGCTGGTGGACCGTATCGAGGGCCGGGGGCCGGAGTCGGTGACCCTGCCCGCCCGGCTCGTCGTCCGCCGCTCGTGCGGCGAGACCGCCGCCGGGCCGGCTCCCGCGCTCGCCGCCCGGGCCGCCGCCGCAGACGGGGCGGAGACCGTCGCCCCGGCCGCCGGCGCCCCCACCGTCCCCGAGTCCGTCGCAACGAACAGGAGCATGCCGTGAGCGACCCGGAGGAGTTGCTGCGCATCGAGGGCATCCGGAAGACCTTCCCGGGCGTGGTGGCGCTGGACAGCGTCGACTTCGACCTGCGCCGGGGCGAGGTGCACGTGCTGCTCGGTGAGAACGGCGCCGGCAAGAGCACGCTCATCAAGATGCTCTCCGGTGCCTACACCCCCGACGCCGGGCGGATCCTGGCCGGTGGCGAGGAGGTGCGCATCCATGGTGCGCAGGACTCCGAGCGGCTCGGGATCGCCACGATCTACCAGGAGTTCAACCTCGTACCCGATCTGACGGTCGCGGAGAACATCTTCCTCGGCCGTCAGCCGCGCCGCTTCGGGATGATCGACCGGAAGCGGATGGAGGCCGAGGCCGCCGCCCTGCTCGAACGGGTGGGCGTCAGCGTGTCGCCCCGCGCCCGGGTGCGCGAACTGGGCATCGCCCGGCTCCAGATGGTCGAGATCGCCAAGGCGCTGAGCCTGGACGCGCGGGTGCTGATCATGGACGAGCCGACCGCCGTGCTCACCTCCGAGGAGGTCGAGAAGCTGTTCTCGATCGTGCGGGCGCTGCGCGCCGACGGTGTCGGGATCGTGTTCATCACGCACCACCTGGAGGAGATCGCCGCCCTGGGTGACCGGGTCACGGTCATCCGGGACGGGCGCAGCGTGGGCCAGGTGCCCGCCTCGACGCCCGAGGACGAGCTGGTCCGGCTCATGGTGGGGCGCTCCATCGAGCAGCAGTACCCCAGGGAGCGGGCCGAGCGGGGCGAGCCGCTGCTCGCCGTCGAGGGGCTCACCCGGGACGGTGTCTTCCACGACGTCAGCTTCCAGGTGCACGCCGGTGAGGTCGTCGGCATCGCGGGGCTGGTGGGCGCGGGACGTACGGAGGTCGTGCGGGCCGTGTTCGGCGCGGACCCCTACGACCGGGGTGACGTCCGCGTCGCCGGTGCCCGGCTGCGGCGGCACGACGTGAACGCGGCCATGGCCGCCGGGATCGGGCTGGTGCCCGAGGACCGCAAGGGGCAGGGGCTCGTCCTGGACGCCTCGGTGGAGGAGAACCTCGGTCTGGTGACCCTGCGGTCGGCCTCGCGCGGCGGGCTCGTGGACCTCAAGGGGCAGCACCGGCAGGCCGAGCGGATCGCCGGGCAGCTCGGCGTGCGCATGGCCGGTCTCGGCCAGCACGTGCGGACCCTGTCGGGCGGCAACCAGCAGAAGGTCGTCATCGGCAAGTGGCTGCTGGCCGACACCAAGGTCCTCATCCTCGACGAGCCGACCCGGGGCATCGACGTCGGCGCCAAGGTCGAGATCTACCAGCTCATCAACGAACTGACGGCCGCCGGCGCCGCCGTCCTGATGATCTCCAGCGACCTGCCCGAGGTGCTCGGCATGAGCGACCGGGTGCTGGTGATGGCGCAGGGCCGGATCGCCGGGGAACTCCCGGCCGACCAGGCGACCCAGGACGCCGTGATGGCGCTCGCCGTCAGCACTCCTACGAACGGAACGACCGAAGTGGAGGCCCCCCGTGGCCACTGACACGCTCAAGAGCAAGGCGGGCGCGGGTGGCGCCTCCGGCGGCCTGCGCCGCCTGCTGCTCGACAACGGCGCGCTGACCGCGCTGATCGTCCTCGTCATCGCGCTGTCCGCGCTCTCCGGGGACTTCCTGACGACGGACAACCTGCTGAACATCGGTGTCCAGGCGGCGGTGACCGCCATCCTGGCCTTCGGTGTCACCTTCGTCATCGTCGCGGCGGGCATCGACCTGTCGGTCGGTTCGGTGGCGGCGCTGTCGGCGACCGTGCTCGCCTGGAGCGCGACCTCGCACGGGGTGCCGGTGGTACTCGCGGTGGTCCTCGCCGTCGCCACGGGCGTCGCGGCGGGCCTGGTCAACGGTTTCCTGATCTCCTACGGGAAGCTGCCGCCGTTCATCGCGACGCTGGCCATGCTGTCGGTGGGCCGCGGTCTGTCGCTGGTCATCTCGCAGGGCTCCCCGATCGCCCTGCCGGACTCGGTCTCGCACCTGGGTGACACGCTCGGCGGCTGGCTGCCGGTGCCCGTGCTCGTCATGGTCGTCATGGGTCTGATCACGGCGTTCGTGCTGGGACGTACGTACATCGGGCGTTCGATGTACGCGATCGGCGGCAACGAGGAGGCGGCCCGGCTCTCGGGGCTGCGGGTGAAGCGGCAGAAGCTCGCGATCTACGCCCTGTCGGGGCTGTTCGCGGCCGCCGCGGGCATCGTGCTCGCCGCCCGGCTCTCCTCCGCGCAGCCGCAGGCCGCCAACGGTTACGAGCTGGACGCGATCGCGGCGGTCGTCATCGGCGGCGCCTCGCTGGCGGGCGGCACGGGCAAGGCGTCGGGGACGCTGATCGGCGCGCTGATCCTCGCGGTGCTCAGGAACGGCCTCAACCTGCTGTCGGTGTCAGCGTTCTGGCAGCAGGTCGTCATCGGTGTCGTGATCGCGCTGGCGGTGCTGCTCGACACCGTGCGCCGCAAGGCCGGGGCGACCCCGCAGGCCGCGGGCACCGGCAGCGGCGGCGGCAAGGGCAAGCAGGCGGCGACGTACGGGCTGGCAGCGGTGGTGACCGTGGCGCTGGTGGCCGCGACCTCGCTGCTGCACACCGGGTCCGCTTCGACGACCCCGAAGTTGGGTCTGTCGCTGTCCACCCTCAACAACCCGTTCTTCGTGCAGATCAAGTCGGGCGCGCAGGCCGAGGCGAAGAAGCTGGGCCTGGACCTGACCGTCACCGACGCGCAGAACGACGCCTCGCAGCAGGCCAACCAGCTCCAGAACTTCACCAGTTCGAGCCTGGGCGCGATCATCGTCAACCCGGTGGACTCCGACGCGGCCAGCAACTCCGTGAAGGCCGCCGGCAAGGCGGACATCCCGGTCATCGCCGTGGACCGCGGCGTCAACAACGCGAAGACGGCCGCGCTGGTCGCCTCCGACAACGTCGCGGGCGGCGAACTGGCCGCCAAGACCATCGCCGGGAAGCTGGGCGGTCACGGGAAGATCGTGATCCTCCAGGGGCAGGCGGGCACCTCCGCCGCCCGTGAGCGCGCCGCCGGTTTCGCCCAGGGCCTCAAGGCCTACCCGGGCATCCAGGTGCTCGCCCAGCAGCCCGCCGACTTCGACCGCACCAAGGGCCTCGACGTGATGTCGAACCTGCTCCAGGCCCACCCCGACGTGCAGGGCGTGATCGCCGCCAACGACGAGATGGCGCTCGGCGCGGTCAAGGCGCTCGGCTCCAAGGCCGGCAAGTCCGTGCAGGTCGTCGGCTTCGACGGCACCCCGGACGGTCTGACCGCCGTCAAGAACGGCACGCTGTACGCCTCGGTCGCGCAGCAGCCGAGCCAGCTCGGCCGGATCGCCGTGGACAACGCGCTCAAGGCGGTCCAGGGCAAGAAGGTCGCGCCGACGGTGAAGGTGCCGGTCAAGGTGGTAACGAAGGAGAACGTGGCCGGGTTCAGCGGCTGACCGGCGACCCGTTCCCGTAAGGAGACACTGCGCATGTACGACTACGACCTGCTGGTCGTGGGGTCGGCCAACGCCGACCTGGTGATCGGCGTCGAGCGCCGGCCCGCGGCCGGGGAGACGGTCCTCGGCTCCGACCTGGCCGTCCACTCCGGTGGCAAGGGCGCCAACCAGGCGGTCGCCGCGGCCCGGCTCGGGGCCCGCACGGCCCTGCTGGCCCGGGTCGGTGACGACGCGCACGGGCGGCTGCTGCTGGACGCGCAGCGGGCGGCCGGGGTCGACCCGGCGGGCGTGCTGGTCGGCGGCGCGCCGACCGGGGTCGCGCTGATCACGGTGGACCCGTCGGGGGACAACTCGATCGTGGTCTCGCCGGGTGCCAACGGCCGGCTGACCCCCGGGGACGTCCGTGCCGCGGCGGCTCTCGTCGGGTCCGCGCGGGTGGTGTCCGCGCAGTTGGAGGTCCCGCTGGAGACGGTCGTGGAGACGGTGCGGCACCTGGCCGCGGGGAGCCGGTTCGTGCTCAACCCGTCGCCGCCGCGCCCGCTGCCGTCCCAGCTCCTGGAGGCCTGCGACCCGCTGATCGTCAACGAGCACGAGGCGAAGGTCATCCTGGGCGGGGCGGACGCCGGCACCGACCCGGAGGACTGGGCGCGGGCGCTGCTCGCGCGGGGCCCGCGCTCGGTGGTCGTCACCCTGGGCGGCGAGGGCGCGCTGGTGGCGTCCGCCGAGGGGGTGGCCCGGGTGCCGTCCGTGAAGGTGGACGCCGTGGACACCACGGGCGCGGGCGACGCGTTCACCGCGGCGCTGGCCTGGCGGCTCGGCGCGGGCGCGTCCCTAAAGGACGCGGCGGCGTACGCGGCCCGGGTGGGCGCGGCGGCCGTGACGAAGCGGGGTGCGCAGGAGTCGTACCCGACGGCGGCGGAGGTCGACGCCCTGTCCTGTGCGGCCCCGGAGGGCGGCCCCGGGGCCCCCGGCCGGGACGGAGAAGGCACGTCCGGGGACCCGGCGCGAGGCGGGTCACGGTGAAGAAGGCGGGCATCCTCAACCGGCAGCTGTCCGGTGCCCTGGCGGAGTTGGGGCACACCGACGAGGTGCTGGTGTGCGACGCGGGCATGCCGATACCGGCCGGCCCGCGCGTGGTCGACCTGGCGTTCCGCGCCGGGGTGCCGTCCTTCGCCGAGGTGCTGGACGGGCTGCTGGCGGAGCTGGTGGTGGAGGGCGCGACGGCGGCGGCCGAGGTGCGCGGGGCCAATCCGGCGGCTGCCGCGCTGCTGGACGGCCGCTTCCCCGGGCTCGTCCTGGTCCCGCACGAGCGGCTCAAGGAGCTGTCGGCGGGTGCGCGTCTGGTCGTACGGACCGGGGAGGCGCGGCCGTACGCCAACGTGCTGCTGCGCTGCGGGGTGTTCTTCTAGGAGACCGCCCGGCCGGCCGCCCTGCCGCCCGGCTGCCCGGCTGCCCGGCCGGAACACGGGACCGGGTCCGGTCCGGGATCGTCCGGTCCGGAACCGGACGGCTTTCGCGCCCGGGGGCGGTTTCGGTCCGGGACGGCTTTCGCCCTGGGGACGGCTTCGGTCCCGGACGGCTTACGCCCCGGGGACAGCCTCGGTCCCGGACGGCTTACGCCCCGGGGACAGCCTCGGTCCGGGATCGTCCGGCCGGGCCCGGACAGCTTCGAGGGGGCCCGGTCGTCGACCCGGCCCCCTCGGCTCTTCCCCTCCTGCGCCGGAACCCGTGGCTCCCCCCGAGCCTCCCCGGGTCGCCCCGGGCCCCCACCGGGGGTTCCGACGACAGATACGACATGCCGCGCGCGGGAAGGGTTGCACTGCGCGGCGATATTCTTCGCGGTGTTTTCCGGCGGGCGGGAACGCCCACGACACCGACGGCCCCCGCCCGGCGGTCAGCGCACGACGTGTTCCACGAACCGCGCCGCCGTCTCCTCCAGCACCTCCCGGCCGTCGCGCGCCCACAGACCGTCGTTGAACAGTTCGACCTCGATGAGGCCGGTGTAGCCGGCGGCCTCCACGTACGCCTTCCACTCGCGCATGTCGATGGCGCCGTCGCCGATCTGGCCGCGGCCGTTGAGGACGCCCGCCGGCAGCGGGGTGGTCCAGTCGGCGAGCTGGAAGGTGTGGATGCGGCCGGACGCGCCCGCCCGGGCGATCTCGGCGGGCGCCCGGTCGTCCCACCAGATGTGGTACGTGTCCACGGCCACGCCGACCTGGTCGGCGGGGAAGCGTTCGGCCAGGTCCAGGGCCTGCGTGAGGGTGGAGACCACGCAGCGGTCGGCGGCGAACATGGGGTGCAGCGGCTCGATGGCCAGGCGTACGCCGCGTTCGGCCGCGTAGGGGCCGAGGACGGCGAGGGCGTCGGCGACGCGTTCGCGGGCGCCGTGCAGGTCCTTGTCCCCGGCGGGGAGGCCGCCGGAGACGAGGACCAGGGTGTCCGTGCCGAGCGCGGCGGCCTCGTCGACGGCCGCGTGGTTGTCGCCCAGCGCCTCCGCGCGTTCGACGGGGTCGGCCGCGGTGAGGAAGCCGCCCCGGCACAGGGTGGTGACGGTCAGGCCCGCGTCCCGGACGAGCCTGGCGGCGGCCTCCGGCCCGTAGGCCCGTACCGGTTCGCGCCACAGGCCGATGCCGCCGACGCCCAGTTCCGCGCAGGCGTCGACGAGTTCGGGCAGGGGCAGCTGCTTGACGGTCATCTGGTTGACGGAGAAGCGGCTCAGATCGTCGTGGGTCATCGGTCCACCCCGTGGAGGAGGAGCAGGCCGCGCATCCGTTCCTCGGCGAGCTGGGGGTCCGGGAACAGGCCCAGGCCGTCGGCGAGTTCGTAGGCGCGGGCCAGGTGCGGCAGGGAACGGGCCGACTGCAGGCCGCCGACCATCGTGAAGTGCGACTGGTGCCCGGCCAGCCAGGCGAGCAGGACGACACCCGTCTTGTAGAAGCGGGTGGGGGCCTGGAAGAGGTGGCGGGAGAGGGCGACGGTGGGGTCGAGGAGGGCGCGGAAGCCGGCCGTGTCGCCGGTGTCCAGGACGCGTACCGCCTCGGCGGCCAGCGGGCCCAGTGGGTCGAAGATGCCGAGCAGGGCGTGGCTGAATCCCTGGTCGTCGCCCGCGATCAGCTCCGGGTAGTGGAAGTCGTCGCCGGTGTAGCAGCGCACGCCCCGGGGCAGGCGGCGGCGCAGGTCGATCTCGCGCTGGGCGTCCAGCAGGGAGATCTTCACCCCGTCGACCTTGTCGGGGTGGGCGGCGATGACGTCCAGGAAGGTGCCGGTGGCCGCGTCGAGGTCCGCGGAGCCCCAGTAACCCTCCAGCGCCGGGTCGAACATCGGGCCGAGCCAGTGCAGGACGACCGGTTCGGCGGCCTGCCGCAGCAGGTGGCCGTAGACCTCCAGGTAGTCCTCCGGGCCCCGGGCGGTGGCGGCGAGGGCGCGAGAGGCCATGAGGACGGCCTGGGCACCGGACTCCTCGACGACGGCGAGCTGTTCCTCGTAGGCGGCGCGGATGCCGGCGAGCGTGCCGCCGGTGATCTGGTCGGTGCCCACGCCGCAGGCGATCTTGCCGCCCGCCGACTTCGCCTCCGCCGCCGAGCGGCGGATCAGCTCGGCCGCGCCCGCCCAGTCCAGGCCCATGCCGCGCTGGGCGGTGTCCATGGCCTCGGCGACGCCCAGCCCGTGGGACCACAGGTGGCGGCGGAAGGCGAGGGTGGCGTCCCAGTCGACGGCGGCGGGCGAGTCGGGTGAGACGTCCGCGAACGGGTCGGCGACGACGTGGGCGGCGGAGAAGACCGTGCGGGAGGTGAAGGGGGTGCCCGGGGTGGCGGCGAAGGGCTCGGTGCGCGGCTCGTAGGCCCGCAGCGTGCCGTCGGCGTCCGGCAGGTGGAGGGTCACAGCGCGATCTCCGGGACGTCGATGCGGCGGCCCTCGGCGGAGGACTTCAGGCCCAGTTCGGCGAGCTGGACGCCGCGGGCACCGGCGAGCAGGTCCCAGTGGTAGGGGGCGTCGGCGTAGACGTGGCGCAGGAACAGCTCCCACTGGGCCTTGAAGCCGTTGTCGAAGCCGGTGTTGTCGGGCACTTCCTGCCACTGGTCGCGGAAGACCTCGGTGGCCGGGATGTCGGGGTTCCAGACCGGCTTGGGCGTGGCGGAGCGGTGCTGGACGCGGCAGCGGCGCAGGCCCGCCACGGCGGAGCCCTCCGTGCCGTCGACCTGGAACTCCACGAGTTCGTCGCGGTTGACGCGCACCGCCCAGGAGGAGTTGATCTGGGCGACCGCGCCGCCCTCCAGTTCGAAGATGCCGTAGGCGGCGTCGTCGGCGGTGGCGTCGTACGGCTTGCCGTTCTCGTCCCAGCGCTGGGGGATGTGGGTGGCGGTGAGGGCCTGGACGGAGGTGACGCGGCCGAACAGCTCGTGCAGCACGTACTCCCAGTGCGGGAACATGTCGACGACGATGCCGCCGCCGTCCTCGGCCCGGTAGTTCCACGACGGGCGCTGGGCCTCCTGCCAGTCGCCCTCGAAGACCCAGTAGCCGAACTCGCCGCGCACGGACAGGACGCGGCCGAAGAAGCCGCCGTCGATCAGCCGCTTCAGCTTCAGCAGGCCCGGCAGGAAGATCTTGTCCTGGACGACGCCGTGCCTGATGCCGGCCGCGTGGGCGAGGCGGGCCAGTTCCAGGGCGCCGTCGAGGCCGGTGGCGGTGGGCTTCTCGGTGTAGACGTGCTTGCCCGCGGCGATCGCCTTCTTGATCGCCTCCTCGCGGGCGGAGGTGACCTGGGCGTCGAAGTAGATGTCCACGGCCGGGTCGGCGAGGACCGCGTCCAGGTCGGTGGAGACGTGCTCCAGGCCGTGCCGGCAGGCAAGCGCCTTCAGCGCGTGCTCGCGCCGGCCGACCAGGACGGGTTCCGGCCACAGCACGGTGCCGTCGCCGAGGTCGAGTCCGCCCTGCTCGCGCAGGGCGAGGATCGAGCGGACCAGGTGCTGGCGGTAGCCCATGCGTCCGGTCACGCCGTTCATGGCGATCCGCACCGTCTTGCGTGTCACGTCGGTCCCAGTCCTTTCGTACGGCCGCTCGCGCCCGCTCTCCCGCGGCCGCTCGTCGCGGTCCTCTGTCCTCGCCGCTCGTCGCTCGTCGCGGTCATGTGTCCGCGCCGCTCGTCACCGCCGCGCGTTCGGTCACGCGTCCCCGCCGCGCGTCGCGGCGCTCGTGCGGCCGCGGGTGCGGCGAACGAGGACAGCAAGCGCTTTCTACGTCAGGAGAAGCTAGCCTCTGGACAGCGGTCCGGACAAGAGCGGGCGCGGATCGTGTTGTCCGGGCGGACGGACACCGCGGTGTCCCGGCGGACGGACACCGTGTTGTCCGTGCGGACGGGCACCGTGGCGTCCGAGCAGGCGAACAAGAGGGCGAATGGCCGTAAGGTCTGCACGACACCACGGCCCGCGGCAGCCGCCCGGACGGTGCCTGCTCACCTACGACGACACGCGCGACCGGAGGACGACGAGATGACGGTGACCCTGGCGGACGTGGCGGCCCGCGCCCAGGTCTCGCCCGCGACGGTGTCGCGCGTGCTGAACGGGAACTACCCGGTGGCCGCCTCCACCCGGGAGCGGGTCCTGAAGGCCGTCGACGAGCTGGACTACGTGCTCAACGGGCCCGCCAGCGCGCTCGCCGCCGCTACCTCCGACCTGGTCGGCATCCTCGTGAACGACATCGCCGACCCGTTCTTCGGGATCATGGCGAGCGCGATCCAGTCGGAGATCGGCGGCCCGGGAGGGCGGGCCGGCGGCGAACGGCTGGCGGTGGTCTGCAACACCGGCGGCTCGCCCGAACGGGAACTGACCTACCTGACGCTGCTCCAGCGGCAGCGGGCCGCCGCGGTCGTGCTCACCGGCGGTGCGGTGGAGAGCGCGCCGCACGCGGCGGCGGTCGCGGCGAAACTGCGCCGGCTGGCGGAGGCCGGGACCCGGGTGGTGCTGTGCGGACGGCCGCCGGTGCCGGACACCGAGGCGGTCGCGCTGGCCTTCGACAACCGCGGGGGCGCGCGGCAGCTGACCGAGCACCTGACGGGCCTGGGACACCGGCGGCTCGGCTACATCGCGGGCCCGCGGGAACGCACCACCACCCGGCACCGCCTCGAAGGGCACCGCGAGGCCCTGGCGGCGGCGGGCATCGAGGACGACCCGGACCGGACCGTGCACGGGCGGTTCGACCGCCGGTCCGGTTACGAGGCCACGCTGGAGCTGCTGCGCCGCGACCCCGCGCTCACGGCGGTCGTCGCCGCCAACGACTCCGTGGCGCTGGGCGCCTGCGCGGCGCTGCGCGAGTCCGGGCTGCGCATCCCGGGGGACGTCTCGGTGGCGGGCTTCGACGACCTGCCCTTCAGTGTCGACGCGGTGCCCTCCCTCACGACGGTCCGCCTGCCCCTCGCGGAGGCCGGCGCACGGGCCGGCCGCGTCGCCATGGGCCGCGAGGAGCCCCCGCCCGGGGGCATCGCCACGGTCCGCGGAGAGCTGATGGTGCGCGGGTCCACGGGAGTGCCGCGCGGGTGAGACCGGGGCCGGGCGGCGCACCGGAGGGTCGGCCGTGCCGTGCGGGACGGTCGGTTGTGCGGCGTCCGGCGGCGGGGTCCGGGGTGCTGCCGTACGGTTCGGGTGCGGACACGGGCCCCTGGGCCGGTGCGGGCGCCGATGAGTTCCGGCGCCGCTCGCGGTCTCCTCTCCCGTACCGATCGGCCAGGAAACGGAAGGCATTCCCATGCGTGTCGTCGTCACCGAGTTCATCAGCCTCGACGGAGTCGTGCAGGCGCCCGGCGGTCCCGAGGAGGACACCGACGGCGGCTTCGCGCACGGCGGCTGGTCGCACCCCTTCTTCGACCCCGAGGTGCTCGGCGGAGCGTTCGCCGCCGGCCTGGAGCAGGCCGAGGCGCTGCTCTACGGCCGCCGCACCTACCTGACGATGGCCGCGGCCTGGCCCGAGCGGGCCGGTGACCCCTTCGCCGACCGGATCAACTCCCTGCGCAAGTACGTCGTCTCGGACACCCTCGACGACTCCGCTCCGGCCTGGGAGAACACCGTGCGCGTGCCCGGCGCCGAGGCGCTCGCGAAGGTACGCGAACTGCGGGCGGCCGGCGGCGGCGACCTCGCGATGATGGGCAGCCCCACGCTGGTGCGGGCGCTGCTGGCCGCGGACCTGGTGGACGAACTGCGGCTCGCCGTCATGCCGGTGCTCCTGGGCGGCGGCAAGTCGGTCTTCCCGGCGGACGGGGTGAAGCGGACCTGGCGGCTGGTGTCGTCGCAGACCGCGAAGACCGGGGCGCAGCTCAACGTGTTCCGGCCCGCGGAGCAGCGCTAGAACCTGTCGTCACCTTCCCGTCGTCCGCCCGCAGGGCGGGCCCCACGGCGTCGGGTGCGTGCTCTCGGCGTGCCGGGCCCTGACCCTCGTACCGGACGTACCCGGGCCCGGGCCCGGTGCGGCGAGATTGCGTGCGTGGCGTCGCGGGGCGGACGGCAGGCGACGACAGGACACCTAGCGCGTGGTCCGGGTGCCGCCGAGGACGGTGCGTGCCACTCCTTCCAGTGATCCGAGCAGCGGGTTGGGGTCGTCGGCGCGGGTGGCGAGCACGACCTCGCAGGGGTCCATGCCGACGACGGGCACCAGGGCGATGTCCTCGCGCGCAACGGCGCGCCGGTCTCCGGCGGGGAAGATCGCGACACAGTGGCCGGTGGCGATGAGTTCCAGCTTGTCCTCGTAGCTGTCGTCGCTCGCGGGCGGGGGCGGTGCCGGACGGCCGCCGGCCGGCCTGGGCGTGCTCCAGACGACCGGAGTGCTGACGCAGGCCACCAGATCCTCGTCCGACAGAGCCCGCGGGCTGACGGCTTCCTCGTTCGCCAGACGATGTCGCGCCGACGTGACGAGTACCCGCGCTTCCTCGTGGAGCGTGGTCACCCGGAGGCCGTCCGCGGGGAAGGGCAGGGGCCGGTACGCGACGAGGGCGTCGACCCGCCCCTCGGCGAGGGCGCGCGTGTCCCGCCAGTCGACGTGCCGGGTGCGGACCTGGCTGTCGGGGTGCCGGCGGCGCAGTTCCTGCACGCAGGCGGTGATGACCAGTCCTTCGGCGTAGCCGACGGTGACGGCACGGGGGCGGGCGGCGGCTCTGGCCGTGCGAGCGGCTTGCTCGGCCTCGTGGAGCAGTGTCCGGGCCCGGGGAAGGAACGCCTGGCCGGCGTCGGTGAGACTGCTGCCCTGCGGCGAGCGGTCGAACAGCCGGACACCGAGCTGAGCCTCCAGCCGCTGGATCTGGCGGCTCAGGGACGGCTGCGCCAGGTGCAGCCGCGTGGCGGCCCGGCCGAAGTTGCCGTACTCCGCCACGACCGTGAAGTAGCGCACGAGCCGCAGGTCGACGTCCATCGGCTCAGCGTACGTCGCGCGTCGTCATACGCCTGGAGCATGGCGGCATACGGAACAGGTCTTGGACAGGGGGTGCGCCCGGACATTTGGCTTGCGGGCATGACCACTTACGACGGCAAGAAGATCGTGATCACCGGCGGAAGCAGCGGTATCGGCCTGGCCGCGGCCCGGTTGTTCGCGGAGGTGGGGCGCACGTGCTGATCACCGGCCGCACCCGGCCCGCCCTGGACGCGGCGCTGGGGCGGTTGGGGGACAAGGCGGTCGCCGTCCGCAGCGACGCCGCGTCCCTGGAGGACATCGGAGCGCTGGCCGGCACGGTCCAGGAGCAGTTCGGCGCGGTGGACGCGCTGTTCGTCAACGCCGGGGCCACCGCCTCCGCACCGTTCGACTCGACGACGGAGGAGATGTACGACGCGCTGTTCGCCACCAACACCAAGGGCGCCTACTTCACGGTGCAGGCGCTGGCGCCCCTGTTGCGCGAGGGGAGCGGCGTGGTCCTCACCACGTCGGTGGTGAACGTCCTGGGCATCGACGCACTCAGCGTCTATTCGGCGAGCAAGGCGGCCCTGCGGTCGATGACGCGCACCCTGGCCCGCGAGCTGCTGCCGCGCAAGGTGCGGGTGAATGCCGTGAGCCCCGGCCCGATCGACACGGGCATCCTGGACCGCACCTTGCCCGCCGATGTCGTCGGGACGATGAAGGACACCTACCGGAGCACCAACCCGATGCAGCGGCTGGGGAGGTCCGAGGAGGTGGCCGCCGCTGTGGCGTACTTGGCGTTCGGTGCCACCTTCTCGACGGGAACCGAGTTCCCTGTCGACGGAGGGGCTTCACAGCTCTAGTGCCGTGGCCGGGAAGGCCTGCCGGGAAGCTCGCGGCGTCCGGTGCGGTGGACCGCAGAGCGGAGCACGACCCGCGTACCGGAAAGTATCCGGGTGACGCGGCGAGGTGCCGTGCCGGGCGTCGCGAGCCGGTGAACCTTCCCCCTCACAGCACTACTGGGCGCCCTGACCGCACGGGGCCGCCGGGCCGGCCGGGCCGCGGTGGCGCGGGGACGTCCGCGGCAGCGGGACGATCTCCTCGCCGCCGACGCGGCTGCGGGTGGTTCCCTGCGTTCGGCGGCGCGGGCCGCCCGGGGGGCGGGTGTCGGCGAAGGTGACCCCGCGGCGGGCGGGCAGGCGCCGTACCGCCCCGCGGCCGGTCCGGACGACCCGGCCGCCCCCCCTTGCGCGGACGGGCGCCCGCACCGGTGCTGTTCCGGCACACGGACCGCCGCGGCTCCCGCCTTCCCGGTCACCGGTTCCGCGTGGACGGTGCGGGTGGCGGGTAGGGTCCCTGCCCATGAAACTCGCGTTCTCCACTCTCGGTGTCCCCGGCCTGCCGATCCCGGAGGTCCTGGCGCTCGCGACCGAGCACGGCTACCACGGCGTCGAACTGCGCGCGCACCCCGAGGAACCGGTGCACCCCGGCCTCTCCCCCGCCGAACGCGGGGAGACCGCCGCCCTGTTCGAGGCGGCGGGGGTCGAGGTGCTGGGCGTGGCCGGGTACGCGCGCGTCGCCGCGCCGGGCGACGACGGTCCCGTCCTGGACGAGATCCGCGGGCTGCTGCGACTGGCGCACGACCTGGGCGCCCCGTTCGTCCGGGTCTTCCCCGGCGCCGACGCCGGCCGCCCCCGCGAGGAGTCCGACGCCACCGCCGCCCGGCGGCTGGGCGTGGCCGCCGAGGACGCCGCCGCGCTCGGGGTCCGTGTCCTGCTGGAGACCCACGACTCGCACCGCACCGGCGCCGACGCCATCCGCGTCCTCGGGCCGGTCGGGCACGGGCAGGTGGGCGCGCTGTGGGACGTGATGCACACCTGGCTGGGCGGTGAGCAGCCGTCGCAGACGTACGCGGCGCTCGCCCCGCACCTCGGGTACGTGCAGGTCAAGGACATCGCCTCGGCCGAGGACACCGTCCCCCTCGCGCTGGGCGCAGGTGTCCTGCCGCTCACCGAGTGCGTCGACGTCCTCGCCCGCGCGGGCTGGGACGGCTGGCTGTGCTGGGAGTACGAGAAGCGGTGGTACGAGGCGGCACAGCCGCTGCCGCGGCTCCTGGGCCCGGGACGGGAGTACCTGACGCGGCTGCTCAACGAGTCGGCGTAGTCCGCGTCTTCCGCCGCCCGGTCCTCCCGCCGGCCCTCCCGGTCCTCCCGCCGGTCCTCCCGGCCGACCGGGCCATCCGGCCCGTCTGGCCGGTCCAGCCGGTCCGGTCCCTCCGCCCCGGTTCCCGCCCCTACCGGTCTCCCCGCCCGGCCGCCCTGCGCACCCGTGCCTCCAGCGCCGGGCGGCGCCCGGGCCACTCCTCGGCCGTGATCGAGTAGATCGCGGAGTCCCGCAGCAGGCCGTCCTCACCCGGCGCCCAGGAGCGGGACCAGTTGCGCAGGACGCCCTCGAAACGGGCGCCGACGCTCTCGATCGCGGCGCGTGAGCGGCTGTTGCGGGCGTCGGTCTTCAGGTCGACGCGGGAGACCCGCCACACCTCGAAGGCGTGCCGGAAGAGCAGGTACTTGGCCTCGGCGTTGATGCCGGTGCCCTGGGCGGAGCGGGCGAGCCAGGTGAAGCCCACCTCGACGGCGTCCAGCCGGTCCTCCGCGCGCCAGGAGCGGGGCTCCCAGTACGAGGTGGCGCCGACCGCCCGTCCGGTGGCGAGGGAGATCTGGGCGTAGGGGGCGAGGCGGCCGGTTGCCGCGCGGGCGAGCTGGGCGTCGACGTAGGCTTCGGTCTCGCCGGCCCGGGGCACCCACGTGTAGGCGTACGAGTCCCGGTCCTCCTCCGCCGCCACCGCGAGGTCGGCGGCGTGCCGGTGTGCCAGCGGTTCCAGACGTACGAGGCCGCCCTCCAGGACGGGCCCCTCCATGGTGATCGTCACGCGGGGAGTCTGACGCACGGCCCCGGCCGCGTCGACCCCGTTCCGGCCGGGCCGCCGCCGGGGACCGCGCGGCCGGATTCAGTCCGGCCGCCGGGTGGGGACGGCGACCCGGTCGCGTACCGGGGTGTGGGCCGGACTCGCCGCCGGGGCCCCGGCGCGGGCCTTCGCCCCGGTCCTGGCCGGGGCCAGTGACGTCAGCGCCACCCCGCCCACCAGCAGCGCCCCCGCGCACCAGCGCAGTCCGGTCACCGACTCGTGCAGGAAGAGCGCCGCCGCCGACATGCCGAAGACCGGGACCAGCAGGGAGAAGGGCGCCACGGTGGAGGCGGGGTGGCGGCGCAGCAGCCAGCCCCAGGCGCCGAAGCCGAAGACCGTGGTGACCCAGGCGACGTAGAGGACCGTGCCCGCGCCCTGCCAGTCGAGGCCGCGCAGCGCGGCCAGGTCCCGGGAGGGGCCTTCGGTCAGCAGGGAGAGGGCGAGGAGCGGCAGGACCGGGACGGTGCTGACCCAGACCATGAAGTTCAGGGCGTCCGGCGGGGCCGCCTTGCGGGTCAGGACGTTGGACACGCCCCAGCAGGCCGCCGCGGCGACGACCAGCGCGAAGGCGCCGAGCGGGCCCGTGGTGCCCTCGTCCGCGGCGGCGACGGCGATCCCGGCGAGCGCCACGCCCATGCCCGCCAGCCGCAGCCGGGTGAGGCGTTCACCGAGGGCCGCGAAGGCGAACAGGGCCGTGAACACCGCCTGGATCTGGAGCACCAGGGAGGACAGCCCGGCCGGCATCCCGTGGTCCATGCCCACGAACAGCAGACCGAACTTGGCGACCCCGAGGACCAGTCCCACCGCCACGATCCACTTCCAGGCCACCTTGGGCCGGCCCACGAGGAGGACGGCGGGCAGCGCGGCGGCCAGGAAGCGCAGGGCGGAGAAGAGCAGCGGCGGGAAGTGACCGAGGCCGACCTCGATGACGGTGAAGTTGACGCCCCAGACAGCGGCGACGAGGACGGCGATCAGGACATGGGTGGGTCGCATGCGTCGAGGATCACTCGCCCGAACCGTGTAGCACCAGCGATGATTGCTGCACTGTTGGATGCAGCAACGCTAACCGTTCCAGTCCGGCCCCTGGAGGAACCGTGCTCGATCTGCAGCGACTGCGCGCCCTGCACGCCGTCTCCGTGCACGGCACCGTCGGCGCGGCGGCCACCGCGCTCGGCTACACCTCGTCGGCGGTGTCCCAGCAGATCGCCAAGCTGGAACGGGAGACCAGGACCGTCCTCCTGGAGCGCGCGGGGCGCGGGGTGCGGCTCACCGACGAGGCGCACCAACTCGTGGCTACGGCACAGGAGTTGCTGGCGATCGTCGAGCGGGCGGAGACCGAGCTGGAGGAGCGGCGCGGGGTGCCCGCCGGGCGGCTGGCCGTCGCCGCGTTCGCCTCGGCGGCGCGCGGGCTGCTGCCGGGCGTGCTGGCCGACCTGGCCCGGCGTCACCCCGCGCTGGACGCCCGGCTCAGCGAGGTCGACCCGCACCTGTCGGTGGACCTGGTCGCCAAGGGGGCCGTCGACCTCGCGGTCGCGCACGACTGGGACATCGCGCCGCTGCCCGCGCCGGCCGGGGTGGAGCAGGCGGCCATCGGGGACGACCTGTGCGACCTGCTGGTGCCGGCCGGGCATCCGTTCGCGGGGCGGGCCGCGGTGCGGCGCTCCGAGCTGGGCGGCGAGCGGTGGATCTGCCAGCCGCCGGGGCGGGTCTGCCACGACTGGCTGCTGCGCACCCTGCGCGCCGCCGGCCATGAGCCGGACGTGGTCCACCAGGCCGACGAGAACCCGACGCTGGTCGCGCTGGTCGCCGCCGGTCTCGGCGTGGCGCTGATCCCGCGCCTGGGCCGCGGGCCGCTGCCCGAGGGGGTGGTCGAGGTCCCGCTGGATCCGGTGCCCGTACGGCACCTGTACGCGCTGTGGCGGACGGGGGCGGCCCGCCGGCCGGCCATCGCCGAGACGGTGCGCACGCTGCGCGCACACTGGCCGGCCGCATCGGCGCACACGCCGCGGACGGCCGGCTGAGACGTACGCGGCGCGCCGTCGAGGAGGGCCGTCCGCGCGGGCCGTCACGGGCTCCGCTGCCGGGGGCGGGCCGGTGAGGCGGACGGGATCCGCCGCGCACGGGCCGCTGAGGGGTACGGGATCCGCCGGGGCTCGGGCCGGTCAGACGTACGGGATGCGTAGTCGCGCGCGGCCGGACGAGGGCACGCGGTGCGCTGTCGAGGCCGGTCGCCCGCGGCCTGGGGTGGGGAGAGCACGCGGCGTGCTGCCGAGAGTCGCGCGCCCCGTACGGAATCCGCCGCGCGCACGGACCGAGCGAGTCGTACGGAATCCGCCGCCACACACACGCCGGGCGGGCCGTACGCGGTCCGCCGCGCGCAGGAACCGAGCGAGACATACGGAATCCGCCGCGCACACGGACCGAGCAAGACGCACGGAATCCGCCGCCACACACACGCCGGGCGGGCCGAACGCGGTCCGCCCCCGCGCACGGCCGGGTGGCGCCCTACGCAGTCCGCCGCCGGGCACGACGGCCCCGGTCGGCGGGGCCGTGGGGTGGCCGCCGCGTCCGCGGTCCGGTGCGTGCGTTCCCTTGACTGGCAGAAACTTCCCGGATATTGGTGACTCCTCGGAAGTTTCCTTCAGCGGAACCCCTCCGGAAGGAGCGCACGTGCACGACACCACACGCCCCTCCACCCCCTCCTCCCCCCGCCCCTCCAGACGCGGCGTCCTCGCCGCCACCGCCACCCTCACGGCCGCCCTCGCCGTCGGCACCGGCGCCGGCACCGCCGAGGCCGCCGCCCGCCCCGACGAGCGGCGGCTGCGCGCGCTTCTCTCGCGGATGACGCTCGAGGAGAAGGTCGGGCAGCTGTTCGTGATGCGGGTCTACGGCCACTCGGCCACCGACCCCGACCAGGCCGACATCGACGCCAACCTCACGGAGATCGGCGTCCGCACCGCCGCCGAGCTGGTCGCGAAGTACCGCGTCGGCGGCATCATCTACTTCACCTGGGCCCACAACACCCGCGACCCGCAGCAGATCGCCGCCCTGTCCAACGGCATCCAGCGGGCCTCGCTCCAGCAGCCGCGCGGCCTGCCCGTGCTGATCGCCACCGACCAGGAGCACGGCATCGTCTGCCGGGTCGGCAAGCCCGCCACGCTCTTCCCGGGCGCGATGGCCGTCGGTGCCTCAGGTTCCGTCCCCGACGCCCGCGCCCTCGGCCGGATCTCGGGCACCGAGCTGCGCGCGATGGGCATCAACCAGGACTACTCCCCCGACGCCGACGTGAACGTCAACCCGGCCAACCCGGTCATCGGCGTCCGCTCCTTCGGCGCCGACCCCGACGCGGTGGCCCGGCTGGTGGCGGCCGAGGTGAAGGGTTATCAAGGGGCCCGGGTCGCGGCGACGGCCAAGCACTTCCCCGGGCACGGCGACACCGCGGTGGACAGCCACTACGGCTTCCCGGTCATCACGCACAGCCGGGAGGTGTGGGAGGAGCTGGACGCCGTGCCGTTCCGGGCGGCGATCAGGGCCGGGATCGACTCGGTCATGACGGCGCACATCCAGTTCCCGGCGCTCGACGACTCCGGCGACCCGGCCACGCTGTCCCACCCGATCCTCACCGGCATCCTGCGCGGCGAGCTGGGCTACGACGGGGTGGTGATCACCGACTCGCTCGGCATGCAGGGGGTGCGCACCAAGTACGGCGACGACCGGGTGCCGGTGCTCGCGCTGAAGGCGGGCGTGGACCAGCTGCTCAACCCGCCCGACCTGGACGTCGCCTGGCACGCGGTCCTGGACGCCGTGCGCGGCGGCGAGCTGACCGAGGCCCGGCTCGATGAATCGATCCTGCGCATTCTGCGGATGAAGGCCCGCCGGGGCCTCTTCGAGGACCCGTACGTCTCCGAGCGCCAGGTGGCGCACCGGGTCGGCACCCCCGAGCACCTGGCGGAGGCCGACCGCATCGCCGAGCGGACGACGACCCTGCTGGTCAACGAGGGCCGGCTGCTGCCGCTGTCGCGCCGCAGCCACCGCACCCTCCTCGTGGTGGGCGCCGACCCGGCCTCGCCGTCGGGGACCACGGGACCGCCCACCGGGGTGCTCGCCGCCGCCCTCACCGAACTGGGCTTCACGGCCACCGCCCTGTCCACCGGCACCGCCCCCTCGGCGGCCGTCATCGACCGGGCGGTCGCGGCGGCGCGCGACGCGGACGCGGTGGTCGTCGCGACGTACAACGTCACGGCGGGCAGCGCGCAGCGCACGCTGGTGGAGCGGCTGACGGCGACCGGGCGCCCGGTGGTGGCCCTCGCCGTCCGCAACCCCTACGACGTCGCCCAGCTCCCGTCCGTACCGGCGTACCTGGCGTCGTACTCCTGGACCGACGTGGAACTGCGCGCCGCCGCCCGCGTCATCGCCGGCCGGGTGCGGCCGCGCGGGAAGCTGCCGGTGCCGGTGCAGCGGGCGGACGACCCCTCGCGGGTGCTGTACCCCATCGGGTACGGCCTGTCGTACTGACCGGTCGGCGGGTGTGGCTCCTACGGCCTGAGCGCGGGCTCGCGTTCCACGTCCCGCACGTCCAGCTTCGCGTCGGGGCGGGCCAGCGGCCGGGCCGCCGACGGGTTCTCCCGCACCCCGGCGGGGGCGACGCCGGCCCAGTCGAGGATCCGGGCGGTGGCGAGCGCCTTCTGCGCGGGCACGAGACCCGCGACGTTCGCGCCGTGGTTCATGCCCGGTGCCGTGAAGACGTACGAGTCCCGGGCGCCGTGGCCGAGGCGGAACCGCTCCGAGCCCCAGGGGTCGTTCTGTCCGTAGACGAACATCATCCGGTCCGCGTGGTGGCGCACCCAGGTGTCGACGTCGCGCATGGCCCACGGTTCGAAGCGCATCGGGATGGAGCGGGGCACGAAGTTGCGCGGCGGCTGGTAGCCGTAGCGGATCAGCTGCTTCTCGATGTGCGGGAAGCTGATCGTGGGCGCGCCCAGCTGCGTGCCCGCCTGGTAGTAGTACGGCGTGTAGGTCTCCAGGCCCTGGTCGGTGTAGGCGGAGAAGCCGGAGATGGTGTCGACCGAGTCCCAGATCTGCTGGTCGGTGGCGGTGCGGGCGTCGGCGGGGATCGTGTCGCAGTCCTTCAGCAGGCTGTACTGCCAAAAGCCCCACACGTAGTCGAGGACGACCGCCTCGTAGGCCCGGTCCAGGCTGCCGATGGTGGTGAAGCTGTAGTGGTTGTCCGCGGCGTACCGGGCGTACTTCTCCTCCAGCGGCTCACGGCGCACCAGTGCCTCGCGCTGTACGGCGCCGAGCCGGTCGCGGCACTCCTTGGTGCCGACGGTCTCGAAGAAGCGGTCGTAGGCGGAGTCCTCGTCGTTGACCACGTCGTTGGGGGCGACGTAGGCGACGACGCCGTCCATGTCGCGCGGGTAGAACCGCTCGTAGTAGGTGGCCGTCATGCCGCCCTTGGAGCCGCCGGTGGCGATCCAGCGGTGCGAGTAGACCTGCTTGAGGGCGGTGAACAGGCGGTGCTGGTCGCTGGCCGCCTGCCAGATGTCGAGCTTGGACCAGTCGGCCGGGGCGGGCCGGGACGGGGTGAAGAAGCGGTACTCCAGGGAGACCTGGTTGCCGTCCACGATCTGGGTCGGCTCGCGGCGGCTCGGGGTGGTGGAGACGTTGTAGCCGCCGGTGTAGAACACCGTGGGGCGGTCGACTCCCTTGTGCAGCACGGTGATCCGCTGCTGGAAGGTGCCCTTGGACGGGTGCCGGTGGTCGACCGGCTGGGTGTAGTTCAGGACGAAGAAGCGGTAGCCGGTGTAGGGCTTCTCCTCGATCAGGCTCATGCCCGGTATGGACAGCAGCCGGTCCTTGATGTCGGTGCCGGTGGCCCGGGTCTGGGCGGCGGTGGCCGCCCCGGCCGTGCTGACGGTGCCGACGAGCACCACCAGCGCCAGCAGCCATCTGAGCGCCTTGCGCATGCACACTCCCCTGTGAGACAGATGTGCGCCGGAAGCTATCGGAGCAACTCGGGTGCGCACCAGGGGAGTCGGCGAATCGGCCCTGCCGGGGCCGCCGCCGGGGCACTCGCCGGCTCGGCGCGGCGGGGATCGGCGGGGCGGCCCGTCGGGCGTCAGCCCGGCCGTGGCCTGTCACCCGTCACCCGTCGCCCGTCAGGCGTCAGGCGTCAGGCGTCAGGCGTCAGGCGTCAGGCGTCAGGCGTCAGGCGTCAGGCGTCAGGCGTCAGGCGTCAGGCGTCAGGCGTCAGCACAGGATCCAGCCGCTGCCGGCCGACCGGGAGCCGACCGAGCCGCCGACGCGCACGCAGCGGTGTCCGGCGTGCACGGTGACCGGGCCGGCCCGGTAGGAGTAGCGGCCCTTGTCGGTGACCGGGCGGTTGCCGCGGGCCTGCACCGTCACCGACATCGTCTGCGCGCGGCCGGGGCGGTCGGCGACCGTGACCGCGCAGACGTAGCCGTCGCGCTTGTAGACGTGCACGGAGCCGGTGGCGAACGACAGCGTCCGCACCTCGCGGCCCCGGCACGAGGACGGGGCCGAGGCCGCCTGGGCGGCCCCGGGCACCGCCAGCGACAGCAGTCCGGATCCGGTCAGCACGGCCAGGCCGAGGGCCAGCCGGCGGCGCAGCGCAGCGCGGTCCACGGTCACCCCTCCCCTTGCGGCAGGCACATCGACGTACACGCGTACGGACGCCGTACGTACCCCGGATGGTTGCCTCCGCCGCCTCACCGGGACGCGCTGACGGGCTGCTCGGGCTCGCCCGCACCGATGAAGGTGCGCCACAGGCCCGCGTACCGGCCGTCGAGGGCCAGGAGTTCGTCGTGCGTGCCGTCCTCGACGACGCGGCCGTGGTCCATGACGACCACGCGGTCCGCGCGGGCGGCCGTGGTCAGCCGGTGGGCGACCATGAGCGTGGTGCGCCGGCCCGCCAGCCGGTCGGTGGCCTGGTTCACCTGGGCCTCGGTGGCCAGGTCCAGGGCGGCGGTGGCCTCGTCGAGCAGCAGGACGTCCGGGTCGACGAGTTCGGCGCGGGCCAGCGCGATGAGCTGGCGCTGTCCGGCCGACAGGTTGCGGCCGCGCTCGGCGACCTCGTGCAGGTAGCCGCCCTCCAGGGTGGCGATCATCTCGTGCGCGCCGACCGCGCGGGCCGCGGCCTCCACCTCGGCGTCGGTCGCCTCCGGGCGGCCGTAGGCGATGGCGTCGCGGACGGTGCCCGGGAAGAGGTACGCCTCCTGCGGGACGACGCCGAGCCGGTGGCGGTACGCCGTGATGTCCAGCTCGCGCAGGTCGGTGCCGTCGACGGTGACCCGGCCGCCGGTCGGGTCGTAGAACCGGGCGACCAGCTTGACCAGGGTCGACTTGCCCGCGCCGGTCTCGCCGACGAACGCGACGGTCTGTCCGGCGGGGATGCGCAGGTCGATCCCGGTCAGGGCCTCCTCCTCGTCGCCGTAGGCGAAGCTGACGTCCTCGAAGGCGATCTCACCGCGCAGCGCGGGCACCTCGCGGGGCTCGGCGGCGGGCTCGGTGGACGCCGGCTCCTGGAGCAGTTCCTGGATCCGGCCGAGGGAGACGGTGGCCTGCTGGTAGCCGTCGAAGACCTGGGAGAGCTGCTGGACGGGCGCGAAGAACAGGTCGATGTAGAGCAGGTACGCCACCAGGGCGCCCGTGGTCAGCGTCGCCGCCTCCACCCGGCCCGCGCCCGCGATCAGCACGGAGGCCGCCGCGACCGAGGACAGGAGCTGGACGAAGGGGAAGTAGACGGAGATCAGCCACTGGCCGCGTATGCGGGCCCGGCGGTAGCTGTCGCTGCGCTCGGTGAACCGCCGTCCGCCGTCCTCCTCGCGGCGGAACGCCTGCACGATGCGCAGCCCGGCCACCGACTCCTGGAGGTCGGCGTTGACCACCGAGACCCGCTCGCGGGCGAGCTGGTAGGCCTTGACGCTGGCCCGGCGGAAGAAGAACGTGGCGACGATCAGCGGGGGCAGGGTCGCGAAGACGACCAGCGCCAGTTCGACGTCGATCACCAGCAGGGCGACCATGATCCCGAAGAAGGTGACCACGGAGACGAAGGCCGTGACCAGGCCGGTCTGCAGGAACGTCGACAGGGCGTCGACGTCCGTCGTCATCCGCGTCATGATCCGGCCGGTCAGCTCGCGCTCGTAGTAGTCGAGGCCGAGCCGCTGGAGCTGGGCGAAGATCTTCAGGCGCAGCGTGTACAGGACGCGCTCGCCGGTGCGGCCGGTCATCCGGGTCTCGCCGGTCTGCGCCGCCCACTGCACGAGCACGGCGAGCAGGCCGAGCAGGGAGGCGGTCCAGACGGCGCCGAGCGCCATCCGGGTGACGCCCTGGTCGATGCCGTGCCGGATCAGGACGGGCAGCAGCAGGCCCATCCCGGCGTCCACGGCGACGAGGCCGAGGCTGGCCAGCAGGGGCAGCCCGAAGCCGTGCAGCAGGCGGCGCAGGCCGTAGGAGGCCTCGGGGCGCACGGCGCGGGCCTCGTCGACGTCCGGGGTGTCGGTGGCCGGCGGCAGGGCCTCCACCTGGGCGAGCAGCTCCGGGGTGGCGGGCATGCCGGCCGTCGCCGCGTCGCGCGGCTCGCGCTCGCCCGCCCACAGGGCCGGGGTGATGCCCCGCTCGGCGTCGAACTCGGCGTCCAGTTCCTCGCGGACCGAGGTGTCCTCCACGGGCGCGGCGGGCAGGGCGCGGCCCGGGGAGACGCCGCCGAGTTCGTCGGGGTCGGTGAGCAGGCGCCGGTAGAGCGCGCAGCGTTCCTGGAGTTCGTCGTGGGTGCCGATGTCGGCGAGCCGGCCGCCGTCGAGGACGGCGATGCGGTCGGCGAGGCCGAGGGTGGAGCGGCGGTGCGCGATGAGCAGGGTGGTGCGGCCCCGCATGACCTGGCCGAGCGCCTCGTGGATCTCGTGCTCGACGCGGGCGTCGACGGCGGAGGTGGCGTCGTCCAGGACGAGCAGGCGCGGGTCGGTGAGGATGGCGCGGGCCAGGGCGACGCGCTGGCGCTGGCCGCCGGAGAGGGTCAGGCCCTGCTCGCCGACCTTGGTGTCGTAGCCGTCGGGCAGCTCGGCGATGAAACGGTCCGCCTGGGCCGCGCGCGCGGCGGCGGTGATCTCCTCGTCGGTGGCGTCGGGGCGGCCGTAGGCGATGTTGGCGCGGACGGTGTCGGAGAAGAGGAAGGAGTCCTCGGGGACCAGGCCGATCGCGGCCCTGAGCGAGTCGAGCGTCAGCTCGCGCACGTCGTGGCCGCCGATCAGGACGGCGCCGTGCGTGACGTCGTAGAAGCGCGGCAGGAGCAGGGAGACGGTGGACTTGCCGGAGCCGGAGGAGCCGACGACGGCCAGGGTCTCGCCGGGGCGGATCTCGAAGGACAGGCCCTTGAGGACGGGCCGGCCGTCGGTGTAGCCGAAGGACACGTCGTCGAACTCGACGGTGGCGGGGGCGTCGGCCGGCAGTTCCCTGGTGCCCTCGGTGAGCGTGGGCTCGGTGTCGATCAGCTCCAGTACGCGTTCGGTGCCGGCGCGGGCCTGCTGGCCGACCGTGAGGACCACCGCGAGCATGCGGACGGGGCCGACGAGCTGGGCGAGGTAGGTGGAGAAGGCGACGAACGTGCCGAGGGTGATGTGCCCCTTCACGGCCAGCCAGCCGCCGAGCGCCAGCATGGCGACCTGGCCGAGCGCGGGGACCGACTGGAGGGCCGGGGTGAACTTCGCGTTCAGCCGGATCGTGCGCAGCCGCCCCGCGAACAGCCGGCGGCCGACCGCGCGCAGCTTGGCGGTCTCCTGCTCCTCCTGCCCGAAGCCCTTCACCACGCGCACGCCGCTGACCGCGCCGTCCACCACACCGGCGACGGCCGCCGCCTGGGCCTGCGCGTACCAGGTGGCGGGGTGCAGTCTGCTGCGGCTGCGCCTGGCGATCCAGCCGAGGGCGGGGGCGACGGCCAGGGCGACCAGGGTCAGCGGCAGCGACAGCCAGGCCATGATCACCAGGGAGATCACGAAGAGCAGGATGTTGCCGATGGTCATCGGCAGCATGAAGAGCAGGCCCTGGATGAGCTGGAGGTCGCTGGTGGCGCGGCCGATGACCTGCCCGGTGGACAGGTCGTCCTGGCGGCGGCCGTCCAGCTTCGTGATCGACCCGTACATCTCGGTGCGCAGGTCGTGCTGGACGTCGAGCGCGAGCCGGCCGCCGTAGTAGCGGCGGACGTAGGTGGCGGCGTACACGAGGAGCGCGGCGCCGATCAGGGCGCCCGCCCAGGGGGCCATGGCGCGGCTGTGGTCACCGATGACGTCGTCGATGATGACCTTGGTGACCAGCGGGACGACGGCCATGACCGCCATCCCGGCGAGGGAGGAGCCGAGTGCGAGGACGACGTCCCTGGGATGGCGCCACGCGTACGAGGCGAGCCTGCGCACCCACCCTCGTGTCTCCCCCGGTTGCGCTGCCACGTCGGTGCCTCCCTGACGGCCTGATCTTCCGGAAGGCACCAACAAGGGCGGCGGCGGATTTCATCCCTCCGCAACATTCGCCGGGCGCGGCGGGGATGCCCGGGAAGGGGACGGAGGGGTCGGGAGGCAGCCGAGGAGGACCCGGAGGGTCTGGAAAGGTCCCGGAAGGGGCTGGAAGGGGCCGGAAGGGGCCTGAAGGGGCCGGAAGGGGCCTGAAGGGGCCGGAAGGGGCCTGAAGGGCGGAAAAGGGGCGTAAGGCGGTCAGGAGGCGGTCAGACCCGGACCCGCAGGGAGTAGAAGCGGGTCGTCTGCGCCGGGTTCGCGTTGTCGTCGCTGACCAGGAGGACGCGCAGGCGGCCCCGGGTGTCGCGGCCGGTGACCGTCATGCCCTCGATGTTGTCCAGGAGCGGGTTGGGCTGCGGCTGCCTGGCGGTGGCGCCGAGCGTGGGGCAGGCGGCGATGTCCGTCAGGAGGGTCTTCCTGATCAGGCGGACGCCGGGCTGCCCGGTCAGCTTCTCGGTGCCGCCGGTGTCCGTGGCGCCGCGCGGATCGGCGAGGTAGAGGCGGACGGTGTTGCCCGCGCCGGCGGTGAAGCCGCGCTCCAGGACGAGCAGCCGGCCGTCGGGGACGGCCTGGACCTCCGGGACGCCGAGGCTCGCGTCGTCGGTGCGGTAGGCGTACTGCGCGGCGAGCCGGAAGGGTCCGTCGCCGGTGCGGCGCCAGGTCTGGAAGCGGACGGTGCGGGCGTCGTCGCCGCTGAGCGCGTACTCCATGGAGGCGAGCAGGGTGCGGCCGCCGGGCAGCAGGGTCAGGCCCTCGAAGGTCTGGTTGGCGGTGGCCCGGCCGGCGGGGGCCACGCGCAGCGCGGCGGGCACCGGCAGCCGGTCCAGGACGCGGCCGTCGCGGGAGTAACGGCGTACGGACGGCTCGGTCTCCGAGGTGACCAGGCGGGTGCCGTCCCGGTCGACGACCAGGCCCTCGGAGTCGAGCGGCGCGCCGCTCTCGTCGGCGAGCCGGACCACACTCGTCGGCTTCAGCGTGCGCCGGTCCAGGGTGAACAGCTCGGAGCGGTCGGAGAGCGCCGCCAGGTCGCCGTGCCGGTCGCGCGCGAGCGCGGAGAAGTTGCCGGCGTAGGAGCCCTGGTACGTCGTCTTGTCGAGCGCGTCGGTGAAACGGTCCAGGGAGACGGACGGGGAGCAGGCGTGGTCCCGGGCGGCGGGGGCGGTCGTGGCGGCGGCCGGACCGGCGGTCAGGCAGGTGGCCGCCGCCAGTGAGGCGGTGGCGGTCGCGAGTACGGTTCTCAGACGCATGACCGTCACCGTAGGTCTCCCGGGTGACCGGCGGGAGACCGCGCCGTGAAGCGTCAGCCGGTCGGCGGCAGCGGGACGGTCGCCTCCGCGGGCCGGGGCGCGGGCTCCACGCGCTTGACCCACCGCGCGGTGGGGGCGAGGTCCTTGTGGACGGCCCGGGCGATGTTCTGGATGGTGGTGACGCCGTAGTCCATGGTGCTGTTGTCCTGGGTCAGCACCGTGATGGTGTAGTCGTGGCCGCCGCCGTTGAAGGTGCCGACGCTGTGCACCCGCCAGCCGTGGGTGGCGCGCTGCAGCCAGCCGTTCTTGACGTGCCAGGCGACGTTGGAGGGCGCGCCGGCGGGGGTGCCCCAGCGCTGGGAGGACACGACCTGGCCCATCAGCTTGAGGATGTAGGCGCGGGAGTTGTCGCTCAGGACGGAGTTCTTCCCCGTGACGAGGGCGAGCAGCTTCTGCTCGTCGCGCACGGTGATCTGGGTCAGGCCCCAGTAGCCGTCGGCGCCCGGCTTGGTCTGGGTCATGCCGGCGGCGCTCAGGAAGCCCTTGACCTTGCTCACGCCGAGCTGCTTCCACAGGGCGGACGTCGAGTCGTTGTCCGACTGGGTGATCATCGCCTTGGCGAGGGAGGCCTCGCGGTCGGTGAGCTTGCGGTTCGTCTTCTTGGCGTCCCACAGCAGGGTGGCGAGGACGGTCACCTTGACCACGCTCGCGGAGTCGTAGGCGCTCGACTCCCGGAAGGTGCAGGTGGTGTCGGTGCCGCGGTCGCGCACGCCGACGGCGATGGAGCCCTTGCGGCCGGCCATGGCGGCGGTGATGTCCTTCTGCAGCTTGGCGGCCAGGCCCGCCCTGCCGGAGGTGCAGCTGACCTTCGGTGCGGCGGCCGCCGCGGGCGTGGCGGCGGCCACGCAGGGAACGAGCATCCCGGCGCCCGCGCCGATCGCCGCGAGCACCCTGACGCGTCGTGATATCCAGTGAGTCATACCCAGTGGACGCGCGGATTCACGGGAATGGTTGTACGAACGCGGCAACTTCCGCACGGGTGACCGGATCACGCCCCTCACCGGCGCCGGGTGAGCGTCACCGCGATGGGTAGGAAGAGCGCGTGGCAGAACAGAAGCCGAACGAGCACCACTTGTCCGGACGCCTGCTCGCGGCGCTGTGGACGATACGCCTGCTGGCCGGCAAGGCGGGGCCGGCCCCGCGGCGGGAGGACCTCGTGGTGAAGCAGAGGCCGCTGCACTTCCTGGACAAGGAGCTGGCCTCGCTGTCGGTTCACGTCCTGGCGGCCAAGTGCCGCGGGGGCGGCCACTGGGACGCGGCCGCGGAGGTCTTCCGGGAGGTACCGGACCTCCTGCCGCCCCAGCGTGTCCTGGCCGACAACATGAGCCCCGCCGAACAGCGCGCCTTCGCGGCCGGCTACGCCGAACAGCGCGCCGCGTACGCGGAGAAGTACGGGCGGCTCGTGGAGGGGTGAGGGGGCACACCGCCGACGCGTCGCCGACTCAGCGCGGCTCAGCAATTGTTGGTGGCATCCCGATGGATCGCCCCGGCAAGTCCTGCGAAGATATTCCCATGGTGCTTCAGGTGGGGGCCAAGGCGCTCAAGAGGAGACGAGACGAACTCAAGGTCTCGGCTGAGTCGGTGGAAGCGCATGGCAAGGGCGAGGACGCGGCCACCGTGGGTCTCCTACTGTTCTACGCCGCCGAGTGCGGCCTGAAGGAGCGACTCCTGATCCGCAGAGGACTTCGGGACACATCGGCGCTGGAGCCCACTCACGACCTCCGCAAGCTCGCCAAGGAACTAAGGCTCCCCCGCGCTCTGGACGACGTCCTCAGCATGCTTCGGAGCTGTCGACTGCACGCGCCTGCGGGCGCGTCCGTCGCCTTGGCGGAGCTGCACCAGGCATGGCGTTATGGTGCAAAGCTTGACGGAACAGATGAAATAGCAGCGAAGGAAGCCCTCCGGGCTTTGATCAAGTGGTGCGAGCGGGACCGAGGCTAGGAGACGACGAGGCCGTGGCCGGATTGACGGATCTGGAAGGGCTGACGCCCCCGGAGCACCTGTTCACCTGGGTGGACGTAGACGATCACCTTGCGTCTCTCGCCGCTGCCGGCTGCTGGCCAGACTGGCTCCGTGCAGCGGACGGCTGGTGGGACGGCCTGGAACTGGTGGTCTCCGGTGGTACGGAAGCCGAGGCGGCGAAACACTGGTTGGACGAGGTTTTCGGAACAGGGTCGACGGAATGGCGTGACGGCGTCCTCATGCTCCGACTCGACGACCCGCGGAGGCCCGACTTCACCGGTATCCCCGTCGTTCTCAGTTCGGAACCGGACCACGCGGACCAGCCGCGCCGTCTGCCTCTGCTCCGTGAGAAGCACATCACGCCGCAGTTGGCGCACGCGCTGGAGCGACCCGCGACAGAGCGTTTCCCCGGTGACGTGCAGATCCTGGCTTTCCACTCATTCAAAGGCGGAGTGGGGCGGACGGTGCATGCGGTCGCCATGGCCGACACGATCGCCCGCAGAGGTGGCAGTGTCCTCTTGGTCGACTCGGACTTGGAGGCACCCGGAATCACCTGGATGCACAGGGCCCAAGGGGGCCAGCTTGACTTCTCGTACGAGGACCTACTTGCCCTCTTGCAAGGGTCCGAGGACGGTGGCTGGTCCCCGGCCGTCGACATCGCGGCCGCCTACCTGCCTAATCAGCAGGTAGGACGGTTCGTGAGCGGGGGGCGGGTGACCGTGGTACCCACCAGCAGAAGGCAGCAGCTTGGACCGCCACGCATCGAGCCGGCGGATCTGCTGACGCCCGGGCGCTCTCCGTACTTCCTGACCGAGGCCCTGGCCGCGCTCGCCGTCCGAACCGGTGCGGACACCGTCGTCGTGGATCTGCGTGCCGGGGCCTCCGAGCTGTCAGCTCCCGTTCTGCTCGACCCACGGGTGCAGCGAGTCTTCGTCACCACGCTCAGCCACCAGTCCCTCGAAGGAACCAAGACTCTGCTGAAGCAACTGGGCCGCCGCGCACCGGCCCTCCGGGGCACGGACCCCGCCAGTTCCGTAATCATCACGCAATACCGGCAGGACGTGCACGAGGCGCAGGCGGAACAGGCACGAGCAGAGTTGAGCAGTGCATTGCTTTCATCCTTGAGGCCCCCGAATGACACCGCAGAGACCGATCCCGACGACACAGGTGAAGTGGATGCCGATGTCCTCTCCCAGCCTCTGCTGAGCCCGTTCCGAGAGGAATTGTTGGCGCTCCCCTCCTCCTGGGACGCGGTGTTGCGAGTACTGGAAAGCTGCAAAGTATCCGAGGTCCTGGACTCGATCGTACCCGCCCCGGCCTCTCCCTCTTTGCCGAATCCGGAGCAGAAGGAACAACACGTCGACTACTCGACGCTTCGCAAGCGCCTCATGGACACCGCACAACCGCTCATTTACGCCGAGCTGAAAGGCATGTCGTCAGCCAGCGGATTCCTCGCTACAGATCCCCTGCGCAGGCTGCTGGGTGACCACCGCACCGAACCGCCGCTGGCTCTTGTGGTCGGCGCCAAAGGTGCAGGCAAGACGTTCATGTACGCGAAAGCTTGTGCTGCGAGAACCTGGAATGTGTTCGCCGAGCAGTCCGGCGTCAAAGACGTACGACTGGCTCTGCCCGTGGTCCCAGTCCTGGAGTCGGACAACCTCGAGAACGAAGACCTGACGACACAGGACCTCAGAGACGCGTTCGCCGCTGCACACAGCGAGGCAGCAGGAGAGGCCGGAACTTCCCAGGCCATCAAGGACCGGCTGAGGAGAGGTCTGTCCGAACTCGACGCGGGAGACGAGATCGGATGGCGGCACCTGTGGCTGGAATGCCTGGCGGTCGCTGCTGGGGCGCCGCTGACGGAGGGCCGTGACGCGGAAACCGCCCTCACGGAACTCAGCAAGCGAACACGAGCGGTGTTCGTCATGGATGGACTCGAAGACTTGCTGCAGTCTCTGGACAATGAGTCCAAGCGCACTGCGCTGCGTGTGCTTCTCATCGACGTCCTCGCCTGGTTGCGCTCCCTGCGAGGACGTCCTCTCGGTCTCGTCGTCTTCGTACGCCGAGACCTTGTGAAGCGAGCGGTTCGGCAGAACAGCGAGCAACTACTTGCACGCTACGAGCCTTACGCACTGCGCTGGAACAAGGAAGAGGCTCTGCGGTTGGCTCTGTGGGTCACCGCACACGCCGATGCATTGCCGACGGCGATGGCCGAGTCCGAGATCGCCGAGCTTTCCTACGACGCGCTGGTCGATGCCCTCATTCCTGTCTGGGGCTGGAAGATGGGTACAGAAAGGTCTAAAGAAGCGCGCTCACACCTCTGGGTGCCAGCAGCCCTCGGGGACTTCAAGGATCAGGTGCAAGCCCGGGATGTCGTGGTCTTCCTTGCTGAGGCAGCACGCCAGTCGATTCCTCAGACGTCCTGGGAGGACCGTGTGCTGGTACCAGGTGCCATGCGGAAGGCTCTACTTGAGTGCAGCATGATCAAAATCAGTGCCATCCAGGACGAAAGCCAGGAGATCGGTGATTTGCTCAGCCGCCTTCAGCAGGTACGAGAACCCGTGACCGTACCCTTTTCACTGGCTGAGGTGGGGCTGGATGTGACCGAGGCCGACTTTCTTGTCGAGTCGGGTGTTTTTGCACGGGGCAACGATGGCCGGTACTGGGTAGCAGAGATCTACCGCCACGGTCTGGGTTTCGGCAGCGAACGGCGGGCGAAGGTACTCTGGCGCAGGTGAGGTGGGCGCGAAGCCGGACCAGCGCGCTGGGGCCTCGGATCCGCGCGGTGCAGTAACCACATCGGCCAGTGCCTCACTCATCCAGGTGAATATGGAGTGAAGCTGCTCGGACGTCATCCGCTGCTCAATGGGAAGACCGGCCGCGTGCACGACGAAACCCTCGGCTCGCTCCACGTACCCGGCCTCGACCGTGGCGGCGATCCTGGAGACGGAACCGGTACCGGCGACGAACAGGCAGCGAGGCCGCCCTCGGGCGGCGTGCGGGACAGTCCACGTCATCGAGCCACCTTCACACCATGGGTCGCACTGAGCCTGCCCCGGCACGGAAGCCAAAGGGTAGGCCCACTCCTGCCTCGCCCTCATCCCAGGTGCGTCGGCGCGAACATGCGCAGCACCGCGGGCAGGACCACCACCGACGGACCGGGCGCCGCCAGCGCGCGTGCCAGGTCGGCCTCCAGCGTGTCAGGCGACGTGCGCACGCCCGGTACGCCGAAGGACTCCGCCAGGGCCACGTAGTCGGGGCGGGTGAGTTCCGTGGCCGTGGCCCGGCCGAAGGCGTCGGTCATGTACTCGCGCAGGATGCCGTAGCCGCCGTCGTCGACGATGAGCCAGGTGACGTCCAGGCCGTACTGGCGGGCCGTGGCCAGTTCGGCGATCGAGTACAGGGCGCCGCCGTCGCCGGACACGGCGAGCACCGGGCGGGTCGGGTCGGCCACCGCCGCGCCGAGTGCCGCCGGGAAGCCGTAGCCGAGGCCGCCGGCGCCCTGGGCGGAGTGCATGGTGTTGGGTGCCTGGGCGTCGAAGGCCGACCAGGCCCAGTACGCCAGGATCGTCATGTCCCAGAAGGACGGCGATCCGGCGGGCAGGGCGCGGCGCACCGACGCCAGGACGTCCTGCTCCAGGGTGAGGTCCTGGGCGGCGATGCGGTCGCGGACCCTGGCCAGCAGGTCCCGTACGCGGCCGGCCGCGGTGTCGTCCGTCCGCTCCTCCACCGTCTCCAGGAGGGCCTGGAGGGCGAGCCGGGCGTCGGCGTGGATGCCGAGGGCGGGGTGGTTGGCCTCCAGCTTGCCGGCGTCGGCCTCGATCTGGATCACCTGGCCGCGCGGGGCGAACGTGTGGTAGTTCGAGGAGAGTTCACCGAGGCCGGAGCCGACGACGAGCAGGACGTCGGCGTCCTCCAGGAAGCCGGTGGTGTGCCGGTCCTCCAGCCAGGACTGGAGGGAGAGCGGGTGGTTCCAGGGGAAGGCGCCCTTGCCGCCGAAGGTGGTGACGACGGGGGCGTCCAGCCTCTCCGCCAGCGCCCGCAGCTTCCCGGAGGCGTCCGCCCGGACCACGCCTCCGCCCGCGATGATCGCCGGGCGGGCCGCCGTGGACAGCAAGTGGGCGGCCACGGCGGTGAGTTCGGGGCGCGGCACCAGGTCCTGCGGGGTCGCGTCCATCGCGGTCACCACCGGCAGGGCGGTCTTCGCGAGCAGGACGTCCTGCGGGATCTCCACCCAGACCGGGCCGTGCGGGGCGGTGAGCGCCGACTGCCAGGCCGCGGCGATCGCGGACGGGATCTGGGAGGGGGTGCGGACCGTGTGGACGGACTTCACCACGCCCCGGAACGAGGCCGCCTGGTCGGGCAGTTCGTGCAGGTAGCCGTGGCGGCCGCCGCCGAGCCCGGCGGTGGGGACCTGACTGCTGATCGCGAGGACGGGCGCGGAGGCCGCAGCCGCCTCCTGGAGGGCGGCCAGGGAGGTGAGGGCTCCCGGGCCGGTCGACAGGAGCAGCGGGGCGGCCTCGCCGGTGACACGGCCGTAGGCGTCGGCGGCGAAGCCCGCGTTGTTCTCCACCCGCAGGCCGACGTAGCGCAGGGCGGAGCGGCGCAGCGCGTCGAACACGCCGAGGGCGTGCTGGCCGGGCAGGCCGAAGACGGTGGTCGCGCCGAGCCCGGCCAGGGTCTCCACGACCAGGTCTCCGCCGGTGCGGCCGGGGGGAGGGTTCAGGGCGGCCTCCGTCTGGGCGGCCGTCGGGCGGAGTACCAGGTCGTGGTCGTGCGTCACTTGGGCTCGGTCTCCTCAGCGCGTCATGCGGTGCGGGCCGCCGCGATCTGGCGGCTCATGATGGTGGTCAGTTCGTACGCCGTGTGGGAGGCGGCGACCGAGGTGATCTCGGCGTGGTCGTAGGCCGGGGCGACCTCGACGACGTCGGCGGAGACCAGGTTGCAGGAGGCCAGGCCGCGCAGGATCTCCAGGAGTTCGCGGGAGGTCATGCCGCCCGCCTCGGGGGTGCCGGTGCCGGGCGCGTGGGCCGGGTCGAGGCAGTCGATGTCGATGGAGATGTACAGCGGGCGGTCGCCGATGCGCCGGCGCAGCTGGTCGGCGACCTCGTCGGCGCCGCGGCGGTAGACGTCCGCGGAGGTGACGATGCCGAAGCCCATCTTCTCGTCGTCGGTGAGGTCCTGCTTGCCGTACAGCGGGCCGCGGGTGCCGACGTGGGAGAGGGCGGAGGTGTCGAGGATGCCCTCCTCGACGGCGCGCCGGAAGGGGGTGCCGTGGGTGTACTCGGCGCCGAAGTAGGTGTCCCAGGTGTCGAGGTGGGCGTCGAAGTGGAGCAGGGCGACCGGGCCGTGCTTCTTGGCGACGGACCTGAGCAGCGGCAGGGCGATGGTGTGGTCGCCGCCGAGGGTCATCAGGCGGGCGCCGGTGGCGAGGAGGTCGTCGGCGGCGGCCTCGATCGTGTCGACGGCCTCGTTGATGTTGAAGGGGTTCACCGCGATGTCGCCGCCGTCGGCGACCTGGGCGAGGGCGAACGGGGAGGCGTCCTGCGCGGGGTTGTAGGGGCGCAGCAGCCGGGACGCCTCGCGGATGGCGTTGCCGCCGAAGCGGGCGCCCGGCCGGTAGGAGACGCCGGAGTCGAACGGCACGCCCACGACGGCGACGTCGGCGCGGCCGACCTCGTCGAGGCGGGGCAGCCGGGCGAAGGTGGCGGGGCCGGCGTAGCGCGGGACGCGGGAGGAGTCGACGGGGCCGCGGGGCGTCTCGGTGCTGCTCATGATGAAATGCCTTCTTTCCTGCGCTTCGTCGCGCATGTACTGCTTCCCTGGCGACTCTACGGGTGCGCCGGGACCGGTTCGGACGCGGGTTCGGGGGTGCGGCCGGCGAGGCGTTCGCGCCAGACGGCGAGGACGGACTCGTCGGTGGGCCGGGTGGCCAGGGACACGGCGACGTAGGCGACCAGGGAGGACAGCAGGCCGTAGTAGACGGGCTCGTTGGCGAGGATGCCGAAGCCCGCCATCAGGCCGATGACCGCGAGGCCGCCGACGATCACGGAGGCGAGGGCGCCGGGCGCGGTGCCGCGCTTCCACAGCAGCCCGCCGAGGATCGGCACGAGCAGTCCGCCGACGAGCAGGTTGTAGGCCACGGTCAGCGCCTCGACGACGTTGTTCAGGGCGATGGCGGTGCCGATGACGCCGACGCCCATGATCAGGATGAAGGCCCGGTTGCCCTTGACCTCGTCGTGCGGCTCCGCGTGCTCGTCCCCGCCGCGGCGCACCGCGCCCCTCAGCCGGGACCAGATGTCGTTGTTGGCGACGGTGGCGCAGGCGATCAGCGCACCGGAGGAGGTCGACATCACGGCGGCCAGTGCGGCGGCCAGGACCAGGCCGCGCACGCCGACGGGCAGTTCGTCCTTGACGATGGTGGCGAACGCGTCGTCGGCGCTGCCCAGGTGCGGGTAGAGGACCTTGGCGGCGGTGCCGATGACGGCGCCGGCCAGGGCGTAGACCAGGCAGTAGGTGCCGGCGACGGTGCCGCCGAGGCGGGCGACCCTGTCGCTGCGGGCGGTGAACACGCGCTGCCAGATGTCCTGCCCGATGAGCATGCCGAAGGTGTAGATCAGCACGTAGGTGAAGATCGTCTCGCCGCCGATGCCCAGCGGGTCGAAGTACGAGGTCGGCAGCTCGGCCCGCATCGCGCCGAAGCCGCCCGCCTTGACCACGGCGATGGGCAGCAGCAGGAGCAGCACGCCGATCGTCTTGACGACGAACTGCACCATGTCGGTGAGCGTGATGGACCACATGCCGCCGAGGGTGGAGTACGCGACGACGATCGCGCCGCCGATGACGATCGCGACCGTGCGGTTCAGGTCGAACAGCACGTCGAAGATCGTGGCGTAGGCGATGGTCGAGGTCACGGCGAGCATGAGGGTGTACGCCCACATGACCACGCCGGAGATGATGCCCGCCTTGCCGCCGTAGCGCAGGTCCAGCATCTCGGAGACGGTGTAGACCTTCAGCCGGGCGATGCGGGCGGAGAAGAAGACGGAGAGGGCGAGGATGCCGAGGCCGATGGTGAAGACCATCCACGCGCCGGACAGGCCGTACTTGTAGCCGAGGCCCACACCGCCGATGGTGGACGCGCCGCCGAGGACGATCGCCGCCATGGTGCCGGAGTACATCGCGGGCCCCAGGCGGCGGCCCGCCACCAGGAACTCGCTCTTGGACTTGGCGCGGCGCATGCCCCACCAGCCCATGGCCAGCATGCCGGCCAGATAGAGAACGATCACCGTGTAGTCGACGGCCATGTGGGGCCCTCCTTCGCGCACTGTCCGGTGGCGGGTCGTGCAGAGACGTGTGGATTTCCTGGGGTCCCCCGGGGAGGGGGCGCCGGCAGTGGCACGCGGGGACATCCGCCCGTACCCGCGGCCGCCGGGTCTGGAACGACATTAGGTGGCCGGAAAGCGACTGCGAAGTGTACTTTTCATCCATTCGAGGGGGCGGGGATGGAGGAAGCGCACACCATGCCGGACACGCCTGCCCCACCTGGCCCGCTGACCCAGGTGGCCCCGCCGACCCCACCGGTCCCGCTGGCCGCGCTCATGGCCCGCGACGACCTCGCCCTGCGCCAGCTCGCCGGGCCCGCCGGGCCGGACGTCGTCATCCAGTGGGCGCACGCCTCGGAGATGGCCGACCCCTACCCGTACCTGCTGGGCGGCGAGCTGCTGCTGACGGCGGGCGTGCACATCCCGCGGGACGCGCCGGCCGGGTACTTCGACGACTACGTCGCGCGGATCGTCGCGGCGGGCGGCGCGGCCCTCGGGTTCGGTGTGGCGCCCCTGCACGACACGGTCCCGCCCGCGCTGACCGCCGCCTGCGACGCCCGGGGGCTGCCGCTGCTGGAGGTGCCGCCCCGGACGACGTTCGCCAAGGTCGCCCGGGCCGTGTGGCAACTGGTCGCCCAGTCCCGGACGGCCGAGCTGCGCCGGGTCACCGAGGCGCAGCAGAGCCTGGCCGCCGCCGCGTCCCGCCCCGACCCCGTCCCCTCGGTGCTGCGCCAGCTCGCCCAGCGGCTGACCGGCCTGGCCGTCCTCTACGGCCCCGACGGCACCCGCATCGCCGCCGCGGGCCGGGAGCCCGCCCAGGAGGTGGGAACGGCCCTGGCCGGCCTGGCGGCGGTGGTGAGGCCGGGGCCGGGGGGACGGACGGGGCCCGGGGGACGGACGGGGGCGGGGGCAGCGCCGGGACCCGGGGCGGGGGCCGGCGGGCCGTACGCGCCCAGTTCGGCCGCCGACACCGTCGCCGGCAGCCACCTCGCCGCCTACGCCCTCGGCGCGGGCCAGGGCTTCGTCCTCGGGGTGGCCTCCCCGCGGCGCGAGCCGGGGGACCACACCATCGCCTCCGTGGCCGCCGTGCTGCTGTCCCTGCTGACCGGCGAGCACCAGAGCGGCACCTCGGCGGCCCGCTCCGCCGCGCTCGTCCGGATGCTGCTGGGGGCGTCCGCCGAGGACGTGGCAGCGCTGCTCGGGCAGGGGCCGTGGACCGTCGTGCACGCGCGCCCCGAGCACCGTCCGGCGGACGCCGTCGCCGCCTCCGCGCTGGGCGCCGCCCTGGGCTCGGCGCTGGTCGACCTGACCGAAGGTTCCGGGACCGTACGGGTGCTGCTGCCGGCCGAGCGGGAAGCGGTACGGCAGCCGGGCTGGACCCTCGGGGTCAGCGCGGCCGTCCAGCCCCGGGAGTGGCCGGCCGCCGACACGCAGGCGGCGCGCGCCCTGGCCCGCGCCCGCGCCACCCGGGCCCCGCTGGTCCGCCACGGCGACCGGCCCGGCCTCGGCGACCTGGTCCCGGCGAAGGAGGCCGCCGCCCACGCCCGCGCCGTCCTCGCCCCCCTCGCCGCGCACCCCGCGCTCACCGAGACCCTGCGCGCCTGGCTCTCCCTGCACGGCAGCTGGGACCGGACCGCGGTGGCGCTGGCCGTGCACCGCAACACCGTGCGGCAGCGCATCGCCCGCTGCGCCGCCCTGCTGGCGGCCGACCTCGACGACCCGGACGTCCGCATGGAGCTGTGGTTCGCGCTGAGACACGGTGGGTGACCCGCGTCCCGTCCCGTGGCCGGTGCCGCGGCCGGAAGGTCCGCCGGGAAGCTCGCGGCGTCCGGTGCGGTGGACCGCAAGGCCAAGCACGACCCGCGTACCGGATGTACCCGGGTGACGCGGCGAGGCGCCGTGCCGGGCGTCGCGAGCCGGCGGACCCTCCCGTCCGCGGCACCAGCGGCGGATTCGCGCGGCGCTCTGCCCCACAATGGGAGCCATGCCGATACCCGGGACACCCAGCCGCGCCGAACTCGTCGACCACCTCGTGAGGACCCGTATCGCGGGGGACGTCGCCACGCCCCGCGAGAACAACCTCTCGCACTACCGCAAGCTGGCCAACGGCGACCGCAACTTCTGGCTCGGTCTGGAACTCGGCGACCGCTGGAGCGACGAGCAGGACGTGCTCGCGGTGATGGCCGAACGGGTCGGCGTCAACGACGACCCCGAGTACCGGCAGGGCCAGGACACCATCGACCCGGAACTGACCGTCGACGGCCTGGAGCGGCTGGCCGGCCGGCTGCGCAAGGCGGCCGCGGGCAGGCAGCGGGTGCTGTTCGCCACCGGCCACCCCGGCGGCCTGCTGGACGTGCACCGCGCGACGGCCGCCGCGCTGCGCGCCGCCGGCTGCGAGATCGTCGTCGTCCCGGAGGGACTGGGGACGGACGAGGGCTACGTCGTGCAGTTCGCGGACGTGGCGGTCCTCGAACACGGCGCCACGCTGTGGCACACCCACTCCGGCGAGCCGATGCGCGCCATCCTCACCGGCCTCGAGCGCGCGGGCCGTCCGCTGCCCGACCTGGTCGTCGCCGACCACGGCTGGGCGGGGTGCGCCGGACAGCTCGGCGTGGACTCCGTGGGCTACGCCGACTGCAACGACCCGGCCCTCTTCCTCGCCGAGGCCGAGGGCACCCTCCAGGTGGCGGTCCCCCTGGACGACCACGTCGTCAGCCCCCGCTTCTACGACCCGATGACCGCGTACCTGCTCGACCGGGCGGGTCTGTCCTCCTGACCGCGCCGGAGCCCACGGCACCCCGTCACGGCCACGGGTTGAGCCCCTCCGAGCGGCGCTGCGCGAATCCCGGCGTCGGGTCCAGGTAGACCCGGCTGACGACGGGGAGCGCCTCGCGCAGCCGCTGCTCGGCCTGCTCGCAGGCCCACTCGATCTGGGCCGCGCTCGACACGTCCCGGAAGTCGACCTTCGCGGCCACCAGGGCCTCCCTGGGCCCCTGCACGAGCGTCGTCAGCTCCAGTACGGCCTCGATGTGCTCCACCGCCAGCAGTTCCGCCCGGATCCGCTCCCGGGTGGCGCGGGGCAGCGGGCGGCCGATGAGCAGTTCCACGTTCGAGCGGCCCAGCACCCAGGCCACGTACAGGAGCAGCGCGCCGATGCACAGCGAGGCGACGCCGTCCCAGACGCCGGACCCGGTGAGCTGCCCGCCGAGCAGGCCGCCGGCGGCGAGCAGCAGACCGGCCAGGGCGGCGGAGTCCTCCATGACCACGGCCTTGACGGCGGTGTCGGCGGTCCGCCGGAAGTAGCGGCGGAAGGGCACCCTCAGGCGGGCGGCCTCACCGCGGGCCTGGCGCAGCCCCGTGCGCAGCGAGAAGCCCTCCAGCAGGAAGGCCACGGCGAGCACGACGTACGACGCCAGCGGGTCGCCGAGTTCCTCCCCCGACAGGAGGGTGTGGACGCCGTCGTAGAGGGAGAAGACCGCGCCGCCCACGAACGTGGCGACGGCGGCGAGCAGCGCCCAGATGTAGCGCTCGGGGCCGTAGCCGAGCGGGTGGTCCTCGTCGGCGGGGCGCTCGCTGCGTTTGAGCGCGGTGAGCAGCAGGACCTCGGTGACCGTGTCGGCCACCGAGTGCGCGGCCTCCGAGAGCATCGCGCTGGATCCGCTGATCACCCCGGCCACCGCCTTGGCCAGCGCGATGCCGAGGTTGGCCAGGGCGGCGACGATCACCGTGAAGGTGCTCTCGCCGCCGCCTGACCGCTGTGCTGCCGTCTCTCCTGCCGTGTCCGCCATGCCCCTCAGTGTTCCCGGGGAACGCGGACCACGCCTTCCTGGATCACCGTGACGGCCAGCCGGCCGTCCCGCGTGTGGATGCGGGCCTGCCCGAGACCGCGCCCGCCGGACGCCGAGGGCGACTCCTGGTCGTACAGCAGCCACTCGTCGGCGCGGAAGGGCCGGTGGAACCACATGGCGTGGTCCAGGGAGGCGCCGACGACGTCCCCGACCGCCCAGCCGCCGCGCCCGTGGGCGAGCAGCACCGAGTCGAGCAGGGTCATGTCGGAGACGTAGGTGGCGAGGACGACGTGCAGGAGGGGCTCGTCGACGGCGCCGTCGAGCTTGCCGTTGGTGCGGAACCAGACCTGGGAGTGCGGCTCGCGGGGCGCGCCGAACTCACCGTACGGGGGCTCGCCGACGTAGCGCAGGTCGACGGCCTCGCGGGTCTCCAGGAACCGCTCGACCACCTCGGGCGCCAGGTGGCCGTAGCCGCGCAGCCGTTCGGCGGAGGTGGGCAGGGTCTCCGGGTCCGGCGCGGGCGGCATGGGCACCTGGTGGTCCAGGCCCTCCTCGTACGTCTGGAAGGACGCCGAGAGGTGGAAGACCGGCTGCCCGTGCTGGACGGCGACGACCCGGCGGGTGGTGAAGGAGCGGCCGTCGCGGATGCGGTCCACCGTGTAGACGATGGGCGCGCCGGGATCGCCGGGGCGCAGGAAGTAGGCGTGCAGCGAGTGCGCGTGCCGGTCGGCGGGGACCGTGCGCCCGGCGGCGACCATCGCCTGCGCGGCGACCTGCCCGCCGAAGACGCGCGGGACGACGGCGGAGCGGGACCGGCCGCGGAAGATGTCCCGCTCGATCCGCTCCAGGTCGAGCAGATCGAGCAGGGACTCCAGTGCCGTGCTCACGGGTCCTACAGGCCCATGTTCTTGGCGATGATCGTCTTCATGATCTCGCTGGTGCCGCCGTAGATGCGGTTCACGCGGTTGTCGGCGTACAGACGGGCGATCGGGTACTCGTTCATGTAGCCGTAGCCGCCGTGCAGCTGGAGGCAGCGGTCGATGACGCGGTGCGCGACCTCGGTGCAGAACAGCTTGGCGGAGGCGGCCTCGGCGGGGGTCAGCTCGCCGGCGTCCAGGGCCTCGGTGGCGCGGTCGGCGACGGCTTCGGCGGCGTCGACCTCGGCCTGGCAGGCGGCCAGCTCGAACTTGGTGTTCTGGAAGTGGGCGACCGGCTTGCCGAAGACGGTGCGCTCCTGCACGTACTGCTTGGCGAACCGGACGGCGGCCTTGGCCTGCGCGTAGGCGCCGAAGGCGATGCCCCAGCGCTCGGAGGCGAGGTTGTGGCCGAGGTAGGAGAAGCCCTTGTTCTCCTCGCCGAGCAGGTCCTCGACCGGGACCTTGACGTCGACGAAGGCCAGCTCGGCGGTGTCGGAGGTGCGCAGGCCCAGCTTGTCGAGCTTGCGGCCGATGGAGTAGCCCTCGGACTTGGTGTCCACGGCGAACAGGGAGATGCCGTGGCGGCGGTCCTCGGCGGTCGGCGCGGCGGTGCGGGCGCAGACGATGACGCGGTCGGCGTGGACGCCGCCGGTGATGAAGGTCTTGGCGCCGTTGAGGACGTAGTGCGTGCCGTCCTCGGAGAGCTTGGCGGTGGACTTCATGCCCGCGAGGTCGGAGCCGGTGCCCGGCTCCGTCATCGCGATGGCCCACATCTCCTCGCCGGTGACGAACTTCGGCAGGTAGCGCTTCTTCTGCTCGTCGGTGGCCAGCATCTTGATGTACGGCAGGGCGAGCAGCACGTGCACGCCGGAGCCGCCGAAGCTGACGCCCGCGCGGGCGGTCTCCTCGTACAGGACGGCCTCGAACTTGTGGCTGTCCAGGCCGGCGCCGCCGAACTCCTCGGGCACGTTGATGCCGAAGATGCCCAGCTCACCGAGCTTGTAGTAGAAGTCACGCGGGGCCTGGCCGGCCGCGAACCACTCGTCGTACACGGGTACGACCTCGGCCTCGATGAAGGCGCGAAGGGTCTCCCGGAACGCCTCGTGATCCTCGTTGAACACCGTACGGCGCACGCCGCCCACCTCCGCGACCTCGACTGTCTAAGCGCTTGCTCATACAAACGTACCGGCGAGTACGGGGCCAGTAAAGAGCGGAACCGGTAACGCTCGTCACGTGAAGGAGGAGGGCAGGGCGAAGCCCGCCCCCCAGGGGCACGGGGAACCGCGCGACGAGCCACCACGCACCCGCACCCACCCGCCGCAGGGGGCAGGGCGAAGCCCACCTCCCAGGGGCACGGGGAACTGCGCGACGAGCCACCACACACCCGCACCCACCCGCCGCAGGGGGCAGGGCGAAGCCCGCCCCCCAGGGGCGCAGGGAACTGCGCGACGAGCCACCACACACCCGCGCCCGCCCGCGGAGTCAGCCCCACCCGCCCGGTGGGCGACCGGGGCGCGGGGCGCAGCCCCCAGCCCCTCCCCGCTCAGCCCGCCGCAGGCGACCCCGCAGGCGCCCCCGCCGAGGCGAACGCCCCCCGGGCCATCCGGTGCAGCAGCTCCGCCGTGGCCCCCCGCCCCGGCAGGACCCCGCGGCGCCCCAGGTGGGGCGTCGAGTTCAGCAGCCCGAACACCGAGTGCACCGCCGACCGCGCGGCCGGCTCGGCCAGCTCCGGGTGGACCCGGCGGACCACGTCCACCCACAGTTCGACGTACTGCCGCTGGAGCTGCCGCACGAGCTTGCGGTCGCTGTCCCGCAGGCGGTCCAGCTCGCGGTCGTGCAAGGTGATGAGGGACCGGTCGTCGAGCGCGAAGTCGATGTGCCCCTCGATGAGCGAGTCGAGGACCGCGTCCGGACCCGCCGCCCCGTCCGCCTCCGCCAGGCGCCGCTTCGCCCCGGTCAGCAGCCGGCCGCTGATGCCGACCAGCAGCTCCGCGAGCATGGCGTCCTTGCCGGGGAAGTGCCGGTACAGGCCCGGTCCGCTGATGCCCACGGCGGCGCCTATCTCGTCGACGCCGACGCCGTGGAAGCCGCGTTCGGCGAAGAGCCGCGCGGCTTCCTTGAGGATCTGCTCGCGGCGGGTGGGGGCGTCGGTTCGCGTGGCCATGAGAACAATTCTAGACAGCGGCGTTAGCGCTCGTTAACCTGGAGGAAATGGGTTAACGCTCATTAACAGTGGACCACTGGGTGAGGGGACCGCGAGGATGCAGGAGGCACCGGAGCTGACGAGCGCGGCCGACCCCGCGTCGGAGGCCTGGAGGGCCAACGAACAGGCGCACCGGGCGCTCGTCGAGGAACTGCGCGGCAAGCTGGCCGCCGCCCGGCTCGGCGGCGGCGAGCGGGCTCGGGCCCGCCACACCGCGCGCGGGAAGCTGCTGCCGCGCGAGCGCGTGGACGCCCTTCTCGACGCGGGCTCGCCGTTCCTGGAGCTGGCCCCGCTGGCCGCCGAGGGGATGTACGACGGGCAGGCCCCGGCCGCCGGGGTGATCGCGGGGATCGGGCGGGTGAGCGGGCGCGAGTGCGTGATCGTCGCCAACGACGCCACCGTCAAGGGCGGCACGTACTACCCGATGACGGTGAAGAAGCACCTGAGAGCCCAGGAGGTGGCCCTGGAGAACCGGCTGCCGTGCCTGTACCTGGTCGACTCGGGCGGCGCGTTCCTGCCGATGCAGGACGAGGTGTTCCCCGACCGCGAGCACTTCGGCCGGATCTTCTACAACCAGGCGCGCATGTCCGGCGCCGGGATCCCGCAGATCGCGGCGGTGCTCGGCTCGTGCACGGCGGGCGGGGCGTACGTCCCCGCGATGAGCGACGAGGCGGTGATCGTCCGGGGCCAGGGCACCATCTTCCTGGGCGGTCCGCCGCTGGTGAAGGCGGCCACCGGGGAGGTCGTGACCGCCGAGGAGCTGGGCGGCGGCGAGGTGCACTCCCGCACCTCCGGCGTCACCGACCACCTCGCCGAGGACGACGCGCACGCGCTGCGGATCGTGCGCACCATCGTCTCCACCCTCCCCGCGCGCGGGGCCCTGCCCTGGGACGTCACCGCGGCCGTGGAACCGAAGGTCGACCCCTACGGGCTGTACGGCGCGGTGCCGGTGGACTCCCGCACCCCCTACGACGTGCGGGAGATCATCGCGCGCGTGGTGGACGGCTCCCGCTTCGCCGAGTTCAAGGCGGAGTTCGGGCAGACCCTGGTCACCGGCTTCGCCCGGATCCACGGCCACCCGGTGGGGATCGTCGGCAACAACGGCATCCTGTTCTCCGAGTCCGCCCAGAAGGGCGCCCACTTCATCGAACTGTGCGACCAGCGCGGCATCCCGCTGCTGTTCCTGCAGAACATCTCCGGCTTCATGGTGGGCCGGGACTACGAGGCGGGCGGCATCGCCAAGCACGGCGCGAAGATGGTCACGGCCGTCGCCTGCACGCGCGTGCCCAAGCTGACGGTCGTCGTCGGCGGCTCCTACGGCGCGGGCAACTACTCGATGTGCGGCCGGGCCTACTCCCCCCGCTTCCTGTGGATGTGGCCCAACGCCAAGATCTCCGTCATGGGCGGCGAACAGGCCGCCTCCGTGCTCGCCACGGTCAAGCGCGACCAGCTCGAGGCGCGCGGCGAGGAGTGGTCCGTGGAGGACGAGGAGTCCTTCAAGGCCCCGGTCCGCGCGCAGTACGAGCGTCAGGGCAGCGCCTACTACGCCACCGCGCGGCTGTGGGACGACGGGGTGATCGATCCGCTGGAGACCCGGCAGGTGCTGGGCCTGGCCCTGACCGCCTGCGCCAACGCTCCGCTGGGCGACCCCCAGTTCGGCGTTTTCCGGATGTGAGGGGGACTTCGTAAACATGTTCGACACAGTTCTGGTGGCCAATCGCGGCGAGATCGCCGTCCGGGTCATCCGCACGCTGCGCGCGCTGGGCGTGCGCTCGGTGGCGGTCTTCTCCGACGCCGACGCGGACGCCCGCCACGTCCGGGAGGCCGACGCGGCGGTACGGATCGGCCCGGCGCCCGCGGCCGAGAGCTACCTGTCCATCGACCGGCTGCTGGAGGCCGCCGCCCGCACCGGCGCGCAGGCCGTCCACCCCGGCTACGGCTTCCTCGCGGAGAACGCCGACTTCGCGCGCGCCTGCGAGGCGGCCGGCCTGGTCTTCGTCGGCCCCCCGGCCGACGCGATCGCCCTCATGGGCGACAAGATCCGCGCGAAGGAGACGGTCGCGGCGGCCGGGGTGCCGGTCGTCCCCGGCTCCAGCGGCTCCGGCCTGAGCGACGGGCAGCTCGCCGAGGCCGCCCGCGCCATCGGCATGCCGGTGCTGCTCAAGCCGTCGGCGGGCGGCGGCGGCAAGGGCATGCGGCTGGTGCGCGCGCAGGAGGCGCTCGCGGACGAGATCGCCGCCGCCCGCCGCGAGGCCCGCGCCTCCTTCGGCGACGACACCCTGCTGGTCGAGCGCTGGGTGGACACCCCCCGGCACATCGAGATCCAGGTCCTGGCCGACGGCCACGGCCACGTGATCCACCTCGGCGAGCGCGAGTGCTCCCTGCAGCGCCGCCACCAGAAGATCATCGAGGAGGCGCCCAGCGTGCTCCTCGACGAGGAGATCCGGGCCGCGATGGGCGAGGCCGCGGTGCAGGCGGCCCGCTCCTGCGGCTACCGGGGCGCGGGCACGGTGGAGTTCATCGTCCCCGGCGGCGACCCGTCGTCGTACTACTTCATGGAGATGAACACCCGCCTCCAGGTGGAGCACCCGGTCACCGAACTGGTCACCGGAGTGGACCTGGTGGAGTGGCAGCTGCGGGTCGCGGCGGGCGAGCACCTGCCCTACGCGCAGGAGGACGTCACCCTCACCGGTCACGCCGTGGAGGCCCGGCTGTGCGCCGAGGACCCCGCGCGCGGGTTCCTGCCCTCCGGCGGCACCGTGCTCAGGCTGCGCGAACCGCAGGGCGAGGGGGTGCGCACCGACTCCGGGCTCAGCGAGGGCACCGAGGTCGGCAGCCTCTACGACCCCATGCTGTCCAAGGTCATCGCCTACGGCCCCGACCGCGCGAGCGCGCTGCGCAAGCTGCGCGCGGCCCTGGCCGGGACGGTCACGCTGGGCGTGCAGACCAACGCCGGGTTCCTGCGCCGGCTGCTGGCCCACCCGGCCGTCGTGGCCGGTGACCTGGACACCGGTCTGGTGGAGCGGGTGGTGGACGAGCTGGTCCCCGCCGACGTGCCGGAGGAGGTCTACGAGGCCGCGGCGGCGGTCCGCCTGGACGCGCTGCGCCCGAAGGCGGAGGGCTGGACCGACCCGTTCTCCGTGCCGAGCGGCTGGCGGCTGGGCGGCGAGCCGAGGCCGGTGGCCTTCCCGCTGCGGGTGACCGACCCCGTGGAGTACACCCCGCGCGGCACGCACACCGTCACCGAGGACACGGTCGCCGTCACCCTCGACGGCGTCCGCCACACCTTCCACCGCGCCGCCGACTGGCTGGGCCGCGACGGCGACGCCTGGCACGTGCGCGACCACGACCCGGTGGCCGCCTCCCTCACCCGGTCGGCCCACTCCGGCGCCGACTCGCTCACCGCCCCCATGCCCGGCACGGTCACGGTGGTGAAGGTCGCCGTCGGCGACGAGGTGAGCGCGGGCGAGAGCCTGCTGGTGGTCGAGGCGATGAAGATGGAACACGTCATCTCCGCCCCGCACGCCGGCACGGTCACCGAGCTGGACGTCACCCCCGGCACGACGGTCGCCATGGACCAGGTTCTCGCGGTCGTCGCACCGCACGACGAGGAAGGGACGGCGCGGCCATGACCCCCGAAGCCCTGCCCATGACCGTCCCGGCCCCCGACCTGCCCGCCCGGGTCCGGATCCACGAGGTCGGTCCGCGCGACGGCCTGCAGAACGAGAAGGCGACGGTTCCCACCGAGGTCAAGGCGGAGTTCATCCGCCGCCTGGCCGGCGCCGGCCTGACCACGATCGAGGCCACCAGCTTCGTCCACCCCAAGTGGGTGCCGCAGCTCGCCGACGCCGAAACCCTCTTCCCGCTCCTCGGCGACCTCCCGGTGGCCCTCCCGGTCCTCGTGCCGAACGAGCGCGGCCTGGACCGCGCCCTGGCCCTGCACGCCGACCGCGTCGCCGTCTTCGCCAGCGCCACCGAGTCCTTCGCCAAGGCCAACCTCAACCGGACGGTCGACGAGGCACTGGCCATGTTCGAGCCCGTGGTGCGGCGCGCGAAGGACGCGGGCGCGCACGTGCGCGGCTACCTGTCGATGTGCTTCGGCGACCCGTGGGAGGGCGCGGTCCCCGTCCACCGGGTGGTCCGGGTCTGCCGCGCCCTGCTGGACATGGGCTGCGACGAGCTGAGCCTCGGCGACACGATCGGCGTCGCCACCCCCGGGCACGTCCTGGAGCTGCTGTCCGCGCTCAGCGAGCAGCGGGTGCCGGTCTCGGCGCTCGGCGTGCACTTCCACGACACCTACGGCCAGGCACTCGCCAACACCCTGGCCGCCCTCCAGCACGGCGTCACCACCGTCGACGCCTCCGCGGGCGGCCTGGGCGGCTGCCCCTACGCCAGGTCCGCCACCGGCAACCTCGCCACCGAGGACCTGGTGTGGATGCTGCGGGGCCTCGGCATCGACACCGGAGTGGACCTCGGCCGCCTCGTCGCCACGAGCGAGTGGATGGCCGCGCACCTGGGCCGCCCTAGCCCCTCCCGAACCCTCCGCGCCCTCTCCCACAAGGAGCAGTGATCGACGATGAACCACCACCTCACCCCCGAGCTGGAGGAACTGCGCCGCACCGTGGAGCAGTTCGCGCACGACGTCGTCGCGCCGAAGATCGGCGACTTCTACGAGCGGCACGAGTTCCCGTACGAGATCGTGCGCGAGATGGGCCGCATGGGGCTGTTCGGGCTGCCGTTCCCGGAGGAGTACGGCGGCATGGGCGGCGACTACCTGGCGCTCGGCATCGCCCTGGAGGAGCTGGCCCGGGTGGACTCCTCGGTCGCCATCACCCTGGAGGCCGGGGTCTCCCTGGGTGCCATGCCGCTGCACCTGTTCGGCACCGAGGAGCAGAAGCGCGAGTGGCTGCCCCGCCTGTGCGCGGGCGAGATCCTGGGCGCCTTCGGCCTGACGGAGCCGGACGGCGGCTCGGACGCGGGCGCGACCCGGACGACGGCCCGCCTGGACGCGGCCACCGGCGAGTGGGTGATCAACGGCAGCAAGTGCTTCATCACCAACTCGGGCACGGACATCACCGGCCTGGTGACGGTCACGGCGGTGACCGGCCACAAGCCCGACGGCAAGCCGCTCATCTCCGCGATCATCGTCCCGTCCGGCACGCCCGGCTTCACCGTCGCCCCCGCCTACTCCAAGGTCGGCTGGAACGCCTCGGACACCCGCGAGCTGTCCTTCCAGGACGTCCGGGTCCCGGCCGCCAACCTGCTCGGCCAGGAGGGCCGCGGCTACGCGCAGTTCCTCCGGATCCTCGACGAGGGCCGCATCGCCATCGCGGCGCTGGCGACCGGCCTGGCCCAGGGCTGCGTGGACGAGTCGGTGAAGTACGCCAAGGAACGCCATTCCTTCGGCCGCCCGATCGGCGCCAACCAGGCGATCCAGTTCAAGATCGCCGACATGGAGATGAAGGCCCACACCTCGCGCCTGGCGTGGCGGGACGCGGCCTACCGCCTGGTCGCGGGCGAGCCCTTCAAGAAGGAGGCGGCCCTCGCCAAGCTGTACTCCTCCACGATCGCCGTCGACAACGCCCGCGACGCCACGCAGATCCACGGCGGCTACGGCTTCATGAACGAGTACCCGGTCGCCCGCATGTGGCGCGACTCCAAGATCCTGGAGATCGGCGAGGGCACGAGCGAGGTCCAGCGCATGCTGATCGCCCGGGAACTGGGGCTGACGAGCTGAGGCGGCGTCGCTCCCGAGAGGCCGCGGGTGTGCCGGGGCGCCGGTCCGCCATCGCTCCGGCACACTCCTCCCCCGGAGTCGACGGGCCGTGACGGCGACGAGCCTGCTGCCACCGGTCCACCACGCGCGCCCGCGGCCTTCGGCACCGCGCTGCGGCGGTGGAGCCACAGCGACGGCACCGAGGACGCCGCGCGCCTGCTCGACAGGGTGTTCGCCGTGGTCGCTCCCGCGCTGAACGCCGGGACGCGCCCCGCCCCCTGGACAGAGAGTGAGGTTAGGCTAACCTACCTTCGAACCTGTCCGGCGGTGCTCCGCCCCGTTCGAAAGCAGCCATACCCATGTCCAACGCCCGTGCCACCACCCTCTCCCGCCGCGGCCTCCTGGCCGCGGGCGGCGCCCTCGGTCTCGGGGCCGCGCTCACGGCCTGCGGCACCGACGACGGGAAATCCGGGGGGCCGGGCAGCGGCGCGGCGGGGGCCAAGTCCGGCCCGTGGACCTTCGAGGACGACCGCGGGCAGAGGGCCAAGGCCGGCAAGACCCCCTCGGCGATCGTCGCGTTCGTCGGCGTGGCCGCCGCCCTCCACGACTACGGCGTCCCGGTCAAGGGCGTCTTCGGCCCGACGACCACCAAGGACGGCAAGCCCGACGTGCAGGCCGGCGACCTGGACGTCACCGAGGTGACGATCCTCGGCAACGAGTGGGGCCAGTTCAACATCGAGAAGTACGCGGCCCTCGCGCCCGACCTCCTCGTCTCCACGATGTTCGACGCCGCCGGCACCCTCTGGTACGTCCCGGAGGAGCAGAAGAAGAAGATCCTCGGCGTGGGCGCCCCGACCGTCGGCATCTCCGTCTACGACCGGCAGCTGACCCGGCCGCTGGAGCGCATGCTCGCGCTCGCCAGGTCGCTCGGCGGCGACGTGACCGGCGACAAGGTCACGCAGGCCAAGAAGCGCTTCGCGGACGCCGCCGCCCGCCTGCGCGCCGCCGCCAAGGCCAAGCCCGGCATCAAGGTGCTGGTCGGCTCCGCCAGCCAGGACCTGTTCTACGTCTCCGGCACCAACCTCTCCGTCGACCTGGAGTACTTCAAGGCCCTCGGCGTGAACTTCGTCGAGCCCCCGGAGAGCGCCAAGAAGCAGGGCGGCGGCTGGTACGAGTCGCTGAGCTGGGAGAACATCGACAAGTACCCGGCCGACATCATCATGATGGACAACCGCACCTCAGCCATCCAGCCCGCCGCGATCACCCAGGCGACCTGGAAGAAACTGCCCGCCGTCAAGGCCGGCCAGGTCATCGCGCGCAACCCCGAGCCGATCCTGTCCTACGACAAGTGCGTGCCGCTCCTCGACGACCTGGCGAAGGCCATCGAGACGGCGAAGAAGGTCTCCTGACCACCCAGCCCCTCTCCGCCCCCTGACGACGAACTGACGACGACTCAGGAGCACTCATGACGACGGCCGTGGCCGCCCCGTTCCGGTTCTTCTCCCTCCAGGTCACCGGGACGAGGCGGCTCGGCCCGTCGCTCGTCCGGATCGGCTTCGCCGGCCCCGGCCTGCACGCCTTCGCCTCCCACGGGCGCGACCAGTCCCTCTCCCTGTTCCTGCCGCACCCCGGCCAGGACGAGCCCGCCGTGCCGCTGGAACTGGGCGACGGCTGGTGGCAGGGCTGGCGCGAACTGCCCGACGACGTACGGGCGGTGATGCGCTCGTACACCCTGCGCGCGCGGCACCGGGACGCCGCCGGCCGCACCACCGGCATCGACATCGACTTCGCCCTGCACGGCACGGAGCCCGGCACGGCCGCCCCCGCCGGACCCGCCTCGCGCTGGGCCGCCCGCGCCCGGCCCGGCGACCGTGTCCTGCTGCTCGGCCCGGCCGTCGCGGACAACCGGGCGATCCGCTTCCGCCCGCCCGAGGACACCGACCTCGTGGTGATGTGGGGCGACGAGACGGCCGTACCGGCCGCGACCGCGATCCTGGAGTCCCTGCCGGCCGGCACCCGGGTACGCGCCTGGCTGGAAGTGCGGCACGCCGGGGACGTCCAGGACGTGGCGTGCCGCGCCGACGCCGAGATCACCTGGCTGGTGAACGACGGCAGCGGCGCCGAGGGCTCCCCCATGGCCCTCGGCGCACTGCGCGCCGGGGGCCTCCCGGCGGCCGAACGCCCGTACGTCTGGCTCGCCGGCGAGTCCGGCTGCGTGCGGGCGCTGCGCCGGCACTGCGTCGGCGAGCGCGGGATCGACAAACGGCGCGTCACCTTCGTCGGCTACTGGCGGCGCGGCCTGACGGAGGAGCAGTTGCGCGCCCAGGAGTGAGACCGGCCGCCGCGCGCGGCACACCGGCTCACGGTGACACGGCACAGCAGTGACGCCGGTCACGCGGGGGCGGAGTGTGAGCGATACAAAGTTAGGTTAGGCTTACCTAAGTTGATCGTGAGGCTCCGCCCTTCGTCACGTCCTGCCCCGGACCGTCCCCACCCCCGGAGGACCCCCATGCGCTCGCACCTGCTCAATGACCTCACCGCGGAGCACTACCGCCGCTCCGTGACCGAAGGAGTCGAGCGGGTGGCCGCCCGGATCGCCGCCACCGACCGTCCGTTCACCGGTGTCACCCCCGGCGCCCTGGCCCCCCGCGTCGACGGGATCGACCTCGACCGGCCGCTGGGCGACACCGCCGCCGTCCTCGACGAACTCGACGAGGTCTACCTGCGGGACGCGGTCTACTTCCACCACCCCCGCTACGTCGCCCACCTCAACTGCCCGGTCGTCATCCCGGCGGTGCTCGGCGAGGCGGTCCTGTCCGCCGTCAACTCCTCCCTGGACACCTGGGACCAGTCGGCCGGTGCCACCCTCATCGAGCGCAAGCTCGTCGGCTGGACCGCCGCCCGGATCGGCCTGGGCCCCGCCGCCGACGGCGTGTTCACCTCCGGCGGCTCCCAGTCCAACCTCCAGGCGCTGCTGCTGGCCCGCGAGGAGGCCAAGACCGACGACCCGGCCCGGCTGCGCGTCCTCGCCTCCGAGGCAGGCCACTTCAGCGTCCAGAAATCGGCGAAACTGCTCGGCCTCGGCCCCGACGCGGTGATCCCCGTCCCCGCCGACCGCGACAAGCGGATGCGGACGGTCGCGCTCGCCCGTGAACTGGAGCGCTGCCGCGCGGAGGGCCTGGTGCCCATGGCCGTGGTCGCCACCGCCGGCACCACCGACTACGGCTCCATCGACCCGCTGCCCGAGATCGCCGAGCTGTGCGCGCGCTTCGGCACCTGGCTGCACGTGGACGCCGCCTACGGCTGCGGCCTGCTGGTCTCCCCCACCCGGCGCCACCTGCTCGCCGGCATCGAACGCGCCGACTCGGTCACCGTCGACTTCCACAAGTCCTTCTTCCAGCCGGTGAGTTCGTCGGCCCTGCTGGTCCGCGACGCGGCGACCCTGCGGCACGCCACCTTCCACGCCGAGTACCTCAACCCCCGCCGTGCTCTCGCCGAACGCATTCCCAACCAGGTCGACAAGTCCCTGCAGACCACCCGCCGCTTCGACGCGCTCAAGCTGTGGACGACGCTGCGCGTGATGGGCGCCGACGGCGTCGGCCGGCTCTTCGACGAGGTCTGCGACCTGGCCGCCGAGGGCTGGCGGATGCTCACCGCCGACCCCCGCTACGAGGTCGTCGTCGAACCGGCACTGTCCACCCTGGTCTTCCGCTACGTCCCCGCCGCCGTCACCGACCCGGCCGCCGTCGACCGCGCCAACCTGCACGCCCGCAAGGCGCTGTTCGCCTCCGGCGAGGCCGTGGTCGCGGGCACCAAGGCGGGCGGCCGCCACTACCTGAAGTTCACCCTGCTCAACCCGGAGACGACGAGGGACGACCTCGCCGCCGTCCTCGACCTGATCGCCGGCCACGCCGAGCAGTACCTGGGAGAGTCCCTTGACCGCGCGTCCTGAAGCCGCACCCGCCGCCACGACCCACGACTTCGTGGGGATCGGGCTCGGCCCCTTCAACCTCGGCCTCGCCTGCCTCACCGAGCCGATCGACGGGCTCGACGGGGTCTTCCTGGAGTCCAAGCCCGACTTCACCTGGCACCCGGGCATGTTCCTCGACGGCGCCCACCTGCAGACCCCGTTCATGTCGGACCTGGTCACCCTGGCCGACCCCACGTCCCCGTACTCCTTCCTCAACTACCTGAAGGAGAAGGGACGGCTGTACTCCTTCTACATCCGGGAGAACTTCTACCCGCTGCGCGTCGAGTACGAGGACTACTGCCGCTGGGCGGCGAACCGGCTGAGCAGCGTCCGCTTCGGCACGACGGTCACCGAGGTGACGTACGACGAGGACGACGGGCTGTACACGGTCGGGACGGACACCGGGACCGCGTACCGGGCGCCCCGGCTGGTCCTCGGCACCGGCACCCCGCCGCACCTGCCCGACGCCTGCCAGGGCCTCGGCGGCGACTTCCTGCACAACTCCCGCTACCTGGAGCACAGGGCGGACCTCCAGCGCAAGAAGTCGATCACGCTGGTCGGCAGCGGCCAGTCCGCCGCCGAGATCTACCTCGACCTGCTCGGCGAGATCGACGTCCACGGCTACCGGCTGAACTGGGTGACCCGCTCCCCGCGCTTCTTCCCCCTCGAATACACCAAGCTCACCCTGGAGATGACCTCGCCGGAGTACGTCGACTACTACCACGCGCTGCCCGAGGCCACCCGCTATCGCCTCGCCGAGCAGCACAAGGGCCTGTTCAAGGGCATCGACGGCGACCTGATCGACGAGATCTTCGACCTGCTCTACCGGAAGAGCCTCAGCGGCCCCGTCCCCACCCGCCTGCTGACCAACTCCGCCCTGCACAGCGCCTCCTACGACCCCGGCAGCGGCTCCTACACCCTCGGCTTCCGCCAGGAGGAGCAGGGCAAGGACTTCGAGCTGCGCAGCGAGGGCCTGGTCCTGGCCACCGGCTACCGCTACACCGAACCGGAGTTCCTCGCGCCCGTCCGCCACCGGCTGCGCCACGACACGCGCGGCAACCACGCCATCGGCCGCAACTACGCCATCGACGTGACCGGCCGGGGCGTCTTCCTCCAGAACGCGGGCGTGCACGCCCACAGCATCACCAGCCCCGACCTGGGCATGGGTGCCTACCGCAACAGCTGCATCATCCGCGAGCTGCTCGGCACCGAGTACTACCCCGTCGAGAAGTCGATCGCATTCCAGGAGTTCGCCGTATGACCTTCACGATCCGCCCGCTCGACCCGCTGAAGGACGCCGAGCTGCTGCACGGCTGGGTCACCCACCCCAAGGCGGTGTTCTGGATGATGCAGGACGCGAGGCTCCAGGACGTGGAACGCGCCTACCTGGAGATCGCGGCCGACGAGCACCACGACGCCTTCCTCGGCCTCCACGACGGCGAACCCGTCTTCCTGATGGAGCGGTACGACCCCGCCCGCCGCGAGCTGGCCGGGCTGTACGAGGCCGAGCCGGGCGACGTCGGCATGCACTTCCTGGTCGCCCCCACCGACACGCCCGTGCACGGCTTCACCCGGGCCGTGATCACCGCCGTGCTGCGGTACCTGTTCGAGGACCCGGCCGTCCGGCGGATCGTGGTGGAGCCGGACGTGCGCAACACCGCCGTGCACGCCCTGAACGAGGCCGTCGGGTTCGTGGCGGAACGGGAGATCGACAAGCCGGAGAAGAAGGCGCTGCTGAGCTTCTGCACCCGCGAGCGGTTCGAGAAGGCGGTGGCCGCGTGAGCCTCGCCGACGCCGTCTCCCACCTCTCCCCCGCGAACTGGGAACGGGCCAACCGCCTGCTGATCCGCAAGGCGCTCGCCGAGTTCGCCCACGAGCGGCTGATCACGCCCGAGCCGGACGGCGACGGCTACGCGGTGCGCAGCGACGACGGGCTGACCCGCTACCGCTTCACCGCCACCCGCCGCGCGCTGGACCACTGGCAGGTCGACCCGGACTCGCTCACCCGCCACCGCGACGGCACCGAGGTTCCGCTCGCGGCGCTCGACTTCTTCGTCGAGCTGAGGGAGACCCTCGGCCTGGGCGAGGACATCCTGCCGGTCTACCTGGAGGAGATCTCCTCCACCCTCTCCAGCACCTGCTACAAGCTCACCAAGCCCCAGGTCACCTCCGCCGAACTGGCGAAGGGCTCCTTCCAGGACATCGAGACCGGCATGACCGAGGGCCACCCGTGCTTCGTCGCCAACAACGGACGGCTCGGCTTCGGAGTGCACGAGTACCTGTCGTACGCACCCGAGACCGCGAGCCCGCTGCGGCTGGTGTGGCTGGCCGCGCACCGCTCACGGGCGGCGTTCACCGCCGGCACCGGCATCGAGTACGAGACGTTCCTGCGCGCGGAACTGGGCGAGGAAACGATCCGCCGCTTCCACGGCGTGCTCACCTCCCAGGGCCTGGACCCCGCCGACTACCTCTTCCTCCCCGTCCACCCCTGGCAGTGGTGGAACAAGCTCTCCGTCACCTTCGCCGCCGAGATCGCCCGCCGCCACCTGGTGTGCCTGGGCGAGGGCGACGACGAGTACCTGGCCCAGCAGTCCGTGCGCACCTTCTTCAACGCCTCCCACCCCGAGAAGCACTATGTGAAGACGGCCCTGTCCGTCCTCAACATGGGCTTCATGCGCGGCCTGTCCGCCGACTACATGGAGGCCACCCCGGCCATCAACGACTGGCTGGCCCGGCTGATCGCGGGCGATCCGGTCCTGAAGGACACCGGGCTCAGCATCATCCGGGAGCGGGCGGCGGCCGGCTACCGGCACCTGGAGTACGAGGCCGCCACGGACCGCCACTCGCCGTACCGCAAGATGCTGGCCGCGCTGTGGCGGGAGAGCCCGGTGCCCTCGCTGCGCGGCGGGGAGTCCCTGGCGACGATGGCCTCGCTGCTGCACGTCGACCACGAGGGCGCCTCCTTCGCGGGCGCGCTGATCGCCCGCTCCGGGCTGCCGCCCCGGCAGTGGCTGCGCGACTACCTGCGCGCCTACCTGGTGCCGCTGCTGCACAGCTTCTACGCCTACGACCTGGTGTTCATGCCGCACGGCGAGAACGTGATCCTGGTCCTGGAGGACGGTGCGGTGCGCCGGGCGGTGTTCAAGGACATCGCCGAGGAGATCGCGGTGATGGACCCGGACGCGGTGCTGCCGCCCCAGGTGCGCCGGATCCGGGTGGAGGTCCCGGAGGACCACAAGCTGCTGTCCGTCTTCACCGACGTCTTCGACTGCTTCTTCCGCTTCCTGGCGGCGATCCTGGCCGAGGAGGGCGTGCTGGAGGAGGACGGTTTCTGGGCGACGGTCGCCGAGGTCGTCCGCGCCTACCAGGAGTCGGTGCCCTCCCTCGCCGACCGCTTCCGCCGGTACGACCTGTTCGCACCCGAGTTCGCGCTGTCCTGCCTCAACCGGCTCCAGTTGCGCAACAACCGGCAGATGGTGGACCTGGCCGACCCGTCGGGCGCGCTGCAACTTGCGGGCACCCTGCGCAACCCCCTGGCCGGGCTGTAGGCCGCGGCTCCCGAAGACGTGCGGGCGCCCCGGAGTACGGTCCTCCGGGGCGCCCGCCGGCACGTCCGTGCCGGTCAGCCGTTCGTCCAGGGCACCTGCGGCGAGCGGTAGTAGCCGATGCCCAGGGCGTCCCAGCGCGGTGCCTGCGCGGCGAGCCGGACCTTGTAGGTGTCCCAGTCGTGCGTGGCCGCGGGCGACCAGCCGAGTTCGGCGGCACCCGGCAGCCGCGGGAAGGCCATCGTGTCGAGCTGGGCCGAGGTGGACAGCGTCTCCGACCACAGCGGCGCCTCGACGCCCCGCACCGCGGACGCGGGCGCCCCCGGCAGATAGGCGGCGGGGTCCCAGTCGTAGGAGCGCCGCACCTCCACGTACCCGGCCCAGGACAGGCCGAGCGGGGTGTCCTTGGTGTACTTCATGTCGAGGTAGACCCGGTCGGCCGGGGACAGGATCAGCCCGGTGCCGTGCTGCGCGGCCTGGGCGACCTGGGCCTTCTCGGCGGCGCTGGTGGAGTCCATGCCCCAGTACTGGGCAAGGGCGCCCTCGGCGGGGGTGGCGCCGGTCAGCTGGTGCCAGCCGATGACCGTCTTGCCGTACTTGGCGACGATCGGCTGCACCCGGTTCATGAAGGTGACGTAGTCCTCGTGGCTGGTGGAGTGCGCCTCGTCGCCGCCGATGTGCAGATAGCGGCCGGGGGTGAGGGCGGCCAGCTCGCGGATCACGTCGTCCGCGAAGTCGTACGTCCTCTCCTTGGGCGCGCACAGCGAGCTGAAGCCGACCTTGGTGCCGGTGTAGAGCGGGGGCGCCACGCCGTCGCAGTTCAGCTCGGCGTAGGAGGCGAGGGCCGCGTTGGTGTGGCCCGGCATGTCGATCTCGGGCACGACCTCCAGGTAGCGGGAGGCGGCGTAGCGGACGATCTCGCGGTAGTCGGCCTTGGTGTAGAACCCGCCCGGCCCGCCGCCGACCTGCGTGGAACCGCCGTAGGCGGCCAGGCGCGGCCAGGAGTCCACGGCGATGCGCCAGCCCTGGTCGTCGCTGAGGTGCAGGTGCAGCTCGTTGATCTTGTAGAGGGCGAGCTCGTCGATGTAACGCTTGACCTGGCCGACGGTGAAGAAGTGCCGGGAGACGTCGAGCATGGCGCCCCGGTAGGCGTAGCGCGGGCTGTCCTGGACGGTGCCGCCCGCGACCAGCCAGGGGCCGCGCTGCACGGACTTCTTCTCGACGGCCGCGGGCAGCAGCTGACGCAGCGTCTGCACGCCGTGGAAGAGACCGGCCGGCTTCCCGGCGGTGATGGTCACGCCCCGGGGGCCGCTGTCGATGCGGTAGCCCTCGGCGCCGAACGGGCCCTTGTCCAGGCGGAGCCGGATGCCCGCCGGGCCGTGCGTGGTCAGCGGCAGGCGGTAGCCGGTGGCGGGGCGCAGGAGGTCCGCCAGGTAGGCGCCGACCCGGCGGGCCTCGCGGGAGCCGCCGACGCCGATGCGGGTGCCGGGCGTGATCCGGTACGGGGATCCGCCCGCCGTGACGGAGGCCGGGGCGGGGATCACCTGGTTCAGCGGGGTCGCCGCGCCTGTCCGGCCGGTGGCGGACTGCCCGGCGGTGGCCTGCCCGGCGGGTGCGGCGCCGACCGCGCAGGCCCCGGCCGCCGCAACCAGCAGCAGGGCGCCCAGGACCCGCGGGGCGCGGGCGGGGCGGGGGGCGGGGTGGCCGGACGGGGCGGGCCGGTCCGGCCGGCCGGTCCGGAAAGCGGTGCGGGCGGTGAGGGACTTGCGGGGAGTCGTGCTGCGGTGCCGTCTCACATGCGCTCCCTTCACACTGGGGCGGGGGCCCGGGAGGCCCGGGGGTACCCCGAGGGTATAGACCACTCTCCCGCAGAACCGGTGAAACAATCACCCCATGGCGGAAATCCTCCAGAAGGACGGCACCTGGGCCTTCGACGGCGACGCCCTCCGGCTGACCCCGGGGCGGGACCGGAACATCAGTGTGCTGCGGCGGGAGCTGGGTGAACTCCGGGTGCCGCTGCGCGCGTTGGCGGGCATCTCGTTCGAACAGGGCAAGCGGGCGGGGCGGCTCAGGCTGCGGCTGCGCGAGGGCGCCGACCCCCTGCTGCACGCCACCGGCGGCCGGCTGACCGAACCGCACGACCCCTACCAGCTCCTCGTGGAGCCGGACCGCTACGGCGTCGCCGAGTACGTCGTCGACGAGGTGCGCGGCGCCCTGCTGCTCGAAGAGGTCCCGCCCGGACCGGTGAAGGAGTATCTGCTGCCCGGGCCGTCCGTGCCGCTGTCGGTGTCCGCCGGGGACGGCACGGCGAGCTTCGACGGCGAACGGGTCCGCCTGGAGTGGAACTGGAAGACGGAGGACGCCAAGGCCGCCACCGGCGTGCGCACCCTGGAGCTGGCGGACATCACCGGCGTGGAGTGGGTGCCCGCCGCCGGCCTGGAGAACGGTCACCTGCGGCTGACCGTTCGGGGCGCGCCGGCCTCGGCGCCGCCGAAGTACGACCCGAACGCCGTCGAGCTGTGGGGCTTCAAGAAGGACCCGCTGATGGCGCTGGTCGCGGCGGCGGTGCAGGCACGGCTGCCGCACCCGTCCGCCCCGGTGCCGGACGACGGACCGGCAGAACCCGCGGTCCCGCCCGCGCGGCCCGCGCCGTCCGCCGCCGAGGACGAGCACGACGCGCTGCTGCGGCGGCTGCGGGAGCTGGGTGAGCTGCACCGCTCGGGCGTGCTCACCGACGAGGAGTTCACGCAGGCCAAGCGGGCGGTCCTCAGCCGCATGTGAGAACCGCCCGCGGGGCCCCTGCCGGGCCGGGTGCCGCCGGGTGCGCGCCGGCCCGGCGCTACTTGGCGCGGCGGGCCACCGTGAAGTGGTCGACCTGCGCGCCGGTCTCGGCGATGCCGCGCACCGTCAGCGTGGCCTGGCGGCCCCGGGCGGCCGGGGTGACGTCCACGCGCAGGAAGGAGTAGTCGAGGTAGCGCACGCGCGACCAGTCGGCGGTCTCCTTCTGCCGGGCGCCGTCCTTGAGGCAGACAAACGACGAGACGGCGTCCACCTGCTTCTCGTGGCCCTCGTAGGTCTGGTCGGCGCTGAAGGCGTACAGGCTCTTGCCGGCCGCGCCCGCCGTGACGTAGACGACGCCGTCGGTCTCGGGGTAGGCGGTGCCGCCGATCGGGAGCTTCTTGGCGACCTGGCCGCCCTTGATCACGTCGGTGCGCTCGTAGACGTGGTTGTGACCGTTGATGACCAGGTCCACGGTGTACTTCTCGAACAGCGGCACCCACTCCTGGCGCACGCCCCCCTCCGAGGCGTGCGCGGTGGAGGTGCAGTAGGCGCAGTGGTGGAAGAAGACGACGACGAAGTCGACGTCGCGGTGGGCCCGGTACTTCTTGAGCTGGGCCTCCAGCCACCTGGTCTGGGTGCCGCCGGAGATGCCGAGGTTGGCCGGGATCTCGAAGGAGATGTCATTGGCGTCCAGCGAGATGACGGCGGTGTTGCCGTAGACGAAGGAGTAGACGCCCGGCAGGTTCTCGGCGTCGGGTCCGTTGTCCGGGAGCGTCCAGCGGGCCTCCTCGCCGCCGTAGCCGTTGGGCGAGTACCAGGCCTCCATGTCGTGGTTGCCGTACGAGACCATCCACGGGACCTGCTTGGCGACGGACTCGGTCTGGTACAGGAACTGGTCCCAGACGCGGGAGTCGAAGCCGCTGTCGCTCGTCCTGCCCTGTCCGGCCGGGTCGCCGTAGGCGATGTCGCCGGCGTGCAGGTGGAAGGCGGGGTCCTGGCCGAGGATCAGGGCGTCGTTGGCCAGGCCGTGGTAGCTGACGCCCTGGTCGCCGAAGGCGGTGAAGGTGAACGGCGCCTTGTCCGCGGGGGCGGTGGTGAAGGTGCCGAGCGTGCCGGTCAGGTGGCGCTCGGCCGGGTCGAAGCCCTGGTGGCCGACGCCGTAGTAGTAGGTGCGGCCGGGGCGCAGGTGGGTGAGCTTGGCGTGCAGGTAGTACTGGGTGCGGTCGCCGCTCGCGCCGACACCGGCCGGGGTGTAAAGGGTGCGGACCTCGGCGGGTATCTTCCGCGACAGGTCCCAGGGGTGCGCGCCGACCCGGATGAACGGCTTCCTGACGGCGACCGGGACCTGCCAGGAGACGGTGATCTCGGTGCGCGGGTCGTTGCCGAAGGCGAGGTGGCGGCCGAAGGGGGCGACCAGGGCGCCGTCGACGGAGTCGGCCGAGGAGGCGGGGGCCGTGGTGGCGGTGCGCTGCGCGGGCACGGCGGCCTGCGCGGCGGTGCCCGTCACGAACGCGCCACCCGCGACGGCGCCGAGGGTGACCGCGCCGCCCCGGATCATCGTGCGCCGCGAGAACTTGGAACGCAGGTACTCGTGCTGCTCGGCCATGCTCATGCGCTCGGCCAGCTTCTCGGGTACGCCCATGCGAGGAATGTCCATGGCGTCTGAAAATGGCCGACCGGGGCGGCGGCGGACGGGACGGCGGGTGGACGGCTCACGAACAGCACCTCACCGGCGCATGAACAGGCCCTTGCCCGAAATCGGGCAGGATTCTTGCGAAAGTGATCGCGGTACCCCAGGATCTACCGGGTGCACGACGAACTGGTTGATCATCTGACGCGGTCCACGCCCCTGAACCGGGGCGAGGCGCTGCGTGTGGTCCAGGACGTGCTCGCCTACTTCGACGAGACGACCGAGGAGTTCGTCCGTCGCCGCCACCGCGAGCTGCAGGCCCAGGGCCTGGTGAACGCGGAGATCTTCGAACGGATCGCGGCGGACCTGAAGTACCGCGCGGTGGCGCCGCCGGAGCTGTCCCTGCGGCAGCTGCGGCGCATCGTCTACGGCTGACCGCGCACCGGTGGCGCCGCCGGCACGGCGGCACCACCGGGCGGCAGCGACAGCACCAGCACCAGCACCAGCACCCACAGCAGCATCGACTCGGGGAAAAGGGACGGGACTTGTATGTGCGGAATCGTCGGATACATCGGGAAGCGTGACGTCGCCCCGCTGCTCCTGGAAGGCCTGCAGCGCCTGGAGTACCGCGGCTACGACTCCGCGGGCATCGTCGTCACCTCGCCGAAGACGCCCGGCCTGCGGATGGTCAAGGCCAAGGGCCGGGTCCGCGACCTGGAGGCGAAGGTCCCGGCGCGCTTCAAGGGCACCACCGGCATCGCCCACACCCGCTGGGCCACCCACGGCGCCCCGTCCGACGTGAACGCCCACCCGCACATGTCCGGCGACAACAAGGTCGCCGTCGTGCACAACGGCATCATCGACAACGCCGCCGACCTGCGCCGCAAGCTGGAGGCGGACGGCGTGGAGTTCCTCTCCGAGACCGACACCGAGGTGCTCGTCCACCTCATCGCGCGTTCGGAGGCCGACAAGCTGGAGGACCGGGTCCGCGAGACCCTGCGCCTGATCGAGGGCACCTACGGCATCGCCGTCATGCACGCCGACTTCCCCGACCGCATCGTGGTGGCCCGCAACGGCTCCCCGGTCGTCCTCGGCATCGGCGAGAAGGAGATGTTCGTCGCCTCCGACGTCGCCGCGCTGGTCGCCCACACCCGGCAGATAGTCACCCTCGACGACGGCGAGATGGCCACCCTCAAGGCCGACGACTTCCGCACGTACACCACCGAGGGCACCCGGACGACCGCCGAGCCGACCACCGTGGAGTGGGAGGCCGAGTCGTACGACATGGGCGGCCACGACACGTACATGCACAAGGAGATCCACGAGCAGGCCGAGGCCGTGGACCGGGTGCTGCGCGGCCGGATCGACGACCGGTTCGCCACCGTGCACCTGGGCGGCATCAACCTGGACGCCCGCGAGGCGCGCGCGGTGCGCCGGGTGAAGATCCTGGGCTGCGGCACCTCGTACCACGCGGGCATGATCGGGGCCCAGATGATCGAGGAGCTGGCCCGCATCCCCGCCGACGCGGAGCCCGCCTCCGAGTTCCGCTACCGCAACGCGGTCGTGGACCCCGACACCCTGTACATCGCCGTCTCGCAGTCCGGTGAGACCTACGACGTGCTGGCGGCCGTGCAGGAGCTGAAGCGCAAGGGCGCGCGGGTCCTCGGTGTGGTCAACGTGGTCGGTTCGGCGATCGCCCGCGAGGCCGACGGCGGCATCTACGTGCACGCCGGCCCCGAGGTCTGCGTGGTCTCCACCAAGTGCTTCACCAACACCTGCGTCGCCTTCGCGCTGCTCGCCCTGCACCTGGGCCGCATCCGCGACCTGTCGGTGCGCGACGGCAAGCGGATCATCGAGGGCCTGCGCAAGCTGCCGGAGCAGATCTCCCAGATCATGAAGCAGGAGGCGGAGATCGAGGAGCTGGCCAAGAGCTACGCCGACGCCCGCTCGATGCTCTTCATCGGCCGCGTCCGGGGCTACCCGGTGGCCCGCGAGGCCTCCCTGAAGCTCAAGGAGGTCTCCTACATCCACGCCGAGGCCTACCCGGCCTCCGAGCTGAAGCACGGCCCGCTGGCCCTGATCGAGCCCGCGCTGCCCACGGTGGCGATCGTGCCCGACGACGACCTGCTGGAGAAGAACCGGGCGGCCATGGAGGAGATCAAGGCCCGCAGCGGCAAGATCCTCGCCGTGGCCCACCAGGAGCAGGAGAAGGCCGACCAGACGATCGTCGTGCCGAAGAACGAGGACGAGCTGGACCCGATCCTCATGGGCATCCCGCTCCAGCTCCTCTCCTACCACACGGCCCTGGCCCTGGGCCGGGACATCGACAAGCCCAGGAACCTCGCCAAGTCGGTGACGGTGGAGTAGAACCCTCGGGGGCGCCCCCCGGGGGGGCGCCCCCCCCGGGGGGCGCCCCCGAGGGACACGGCGGCGGGGCCGGTGTGCGGCTCCGCCGCCCGGGCGCGACCGGCCCCGCCCGTGGAGGCCGGACAGAGTCCTCCCGGCAGGCACGAACGCTGTCGCGCCCGAGTGATGTGGACGCCGGGCAGCGGGAGTTGAGGGGCGGAGGACGAGGGGGCAGAGGACGCCGCCCGCAGGCCGTCAGGGGGTGACCCCGACCAGCGGCCGTGACGTCAGGAGATGACCACGGCCGGACGCCGTGACGTCAGGGGATGACCACGACCGGCGGCCGTGTCGTCAGGGGATGACCACGACCGGACGCTGCGCCCGCTTGGCGAGCCGGCCCGCGACCGATCCGAAGACGCGGCCCACGATGCCGTGCGTGGAGCCGACCACGATGGCGTCCGCCGCGTACTCCTTGCCGACCTCTTCCAGTTCGTGGCAGATGTCGCCGCCGCGCTCGACCAGGATCCAGGGCACCTCGGCGAGGTACTCCGCGCACGCCAGCTCCAGGCCGAGGACCTCGGTGCGGTGGTCGGGCACGTCCACGAAGACCGGCGGTTCGCAGCCCGCCCAGACCGTGGTGGGCAGCCGGTTGGCCACATGCACGATGATCAGACCGGACCGGGTGCGGTGCGCCATCCCGATCGCGTAGGCGAGGGCTCGCTCGCTGGAGTCCGATCCGTCGAAGCCGACGACGACGCCGTGCTTGAACGCCGGATCGCAGGGATGGCGTAGCTCTTGTGCCGCCAGGGGTTCGGCCGCCGTGGGGTCGGCGACCGGCCGCTTGCGGTCCGCGTGTTCGAAGAATTCGTGACCGGCCATGGCTGTCTCGGCGATGTGATCCTTTGTCGGGGACGGCAATCTGCGGCGGAGCTGTGTCCGGGAATCGTCTTCCCGTCCCCATACCCGCAAGGGTACGGCCGCACTCCTCCTTGGCCCAGATCCCGCACACGCTCCGTGGCGGTTCACCGGAGCATGCACGACAGCCGCCCGTAACGCAATGGTTGCTGCCCCGTACAGGCGGTTCGCACGGGATTCACGTGCCCCGGCACGGCCGGCGGCCCGGTACGGCGGCGCCCGCCGCCGGGCCGGGCGCCGCCGTACCGGTGTCCTTCGGCTCCGTACAGTGACCGGCGGATCGAACACGCGTTGAACCCGGTGAGCCGTCGCCCAGGGAGCACCGAGAGGGAGCACGCCGTGTCCGGACCCCGTACCGCCCCCGGAAGGCACTCCTCGCCGCCCGCACCCGGGCCGGTGCCCGACGCGTCCGGCGAGCGGCCGGCGGAGCGGGCGCAGGCCGCCGGCGACAGCGCGGGCGACGTGGTCCGCTGGGCCCTGTTCAGCTGCGTCCTGGTCCCGGTGGTCCTGCTCTGGCACGGCACCTCGCCGGCCGGTGCCCTCGGGGCCGCGCTGGGCCTGGCGGCCGTCACCGGGGCCTGCCGCGTCCTGCTGCGGCAGTCGGAGCGGGGGGCGGCCCGGCTGCGCGCCGAGGAGCGCGCCCCGCACCGCGGCCGGCACCAGCGGACGGGCACGGGCGCGCACCGGGGCGGTCGGCACTCGGGGGGAACGACACCGGTCAACTGACCGGTTTCCGCGCACGCGACCGCATCTTTTCAGCCAACTTCTTGAACTCGCGCATCCCCCCGTCCCGCACCCCCTCAACCCGCGTTTGACCTGCACGGAAAGGGTCCCGGGAGCACCGCGCACCCTACGTGGATTGGCCACCGCCACGAGGCGCACTTCCCTGCACGCCGTGGGAGTGCAACGCTTCGTGATCGAATGCTTCACGCCAAGTTGCCATGTCGACAATGTGCCGGGTGTCGAACTGGTCACCGCGGCACGGCGGGACGCAGTAGATTCGATCTTGACTGTCTTACGGCGGGGGACTCGTGCAGGACCGAGGGGAAACGTGCAGGAGCGACACAACCGAGGAGCCGCGACCACCGAGGGGGGCTTAGCAGTATGAGCCACGACTCCACTGCCGCGCCGGAAAACGCGGCCCGGAAACTGTCCGGGCGCCGCCGCAAGGAGATCGTCGCGGTGCTGCTGTTCAGCGGCGGCCCCATCTTCGAGAGTTCCATACCGCTGTCGGTGTTCGGGATCGACCGCCAGGACGCCGGAGTACCGCGCTACCGCCTGCTGGTGGCGGCCGGTGAGGAAGGCCCGCTGCGGACCACAGGGGGCCTGGAACTCACCGCGCCGCATGGCCTGGAGGCGATCTCACGGGCGGGCACCGTCGTCGTGCCCGCCTGGCGTTCGATCACCGCGCCACCGCCGGAAGAGGCGCTCGACGCGCTGCGCCGGGCGCACGAGGAGGGCGCCCGCATCGTGGGCCTGTGCACCGGGGCCTTCGTCCTGGCCGCGGCCGGCCTGCTGGACGGCCGTCCCGCCACCACCCACTGGATGTACGCGCCGACGCTGGCCAAGCGCTACCCGTCGGTGCACGTCGATCCGCGCGAGCTGTTCGTCGACGACGGCGACGTGCTGACGTCGGCGGGCACCGCGGCCGGGATCGACCTGTGCCTGCACATCGTGCGCACCGACCACGGCAACGAGGCGGCCGGCGCGCTGGCCCGCCGCCTGGTCGTGCCACCGCGCCGCAGCGGAGGCCAGGAACGCTACCTGGACAGGTCTTTACCCGAGGAGATCGGCGCCGACCCGCTCGCCGAGGTCGTCGCCTGGGCGCTGGAACACCTCCACGAGCAGTTCGACGTGGAGACGCTGGCCGCGCGCGCCTACATGAGCCGGCGTACGTTCGACCGCCGCTTCCGCTCGCTCACCGGCAGCGCGCCGCTGCAGTGGCTGATCACCCAGCGGGTGCTCCAGGCACAGCGGCTGCTGGAGACGTCGGACTACTCGGTGGACGAGGTCGCGGGCCGCTGCGGCTTCCGCTCCCCCGTGGCGCTGCGCGGCCACTTCCGGCGGCAGCTGGGATCGTCCCCGGCCGCCTACCGGGCGGCGTACCGGGCCCGGCGTCCGCAGGGAGAGCGCCCGGCCGAGGCGGAGTCGCCGCTGGGCGCGGCGGGGCCGGGAGCCGGCCCGGGTCCCCTCCTGGGGGTCCCGCAGCCATCGGGGCCGGTTCCCTCGTCGCTGCACCCCGACGGCCCGCCGGCCCACCCGGGGCGGCGCACCCCGGCGGCCCTGTCGGCGAGCCTGCCGGGCCAGCGCAGCGGTAACTGAGGCGGCGGACGGCGGGGGGAGCGCGGTGACCGCGCTCCCCCCGCCGCGTCCGGTGCGAGGTCGCGCACGGCCGGTCCGGCGCGCCGCGGCGCGCCGTAAGGTGAGACACATGAACGATCGCATGGTGTGGATCGACTGCGAGATGACCGGTCTCTCGCTGTCCGACGACGCTCTCATCGAGGTGGCCGCCCTCGTCACCGACTCCGAGCTGAACGTACTCGGCGAGGGGGTCGACATCGTCATCCGCCCGCCGGACGCGGCGCTGGAGACGATGCCGGAGGTGGTGCGTCAGATGCACACCGCGTCCGGCCTGCTCGCGGAACTGGCCGGCGGCACGACGCTGAAGGACGCCGAGGAGCAGGTCCTCGCCTACGTCCGCGAGCACGTGAAGGAGCCCGGCAAGGCGCCCCTGTGCGGGAACTCGGTCGGCACCGACCGCAGCTTCCTGCTGCGCGACATGCCGGACCTGGAGGGCTACCTCCACTACCGCATCGTCGACGTCTCCTCCATCAAGGAACTGGCCCGCCGCTGGTACCCGAGGGCGTACTTCAACAGCCCGGAGAAGAACGGCAACCACCGCGCCCTCGCCGACATCCGCGAGTCCATCGCGGAGTTGCGCTACTACCGCGAGGCCGTCTTCGTCCCGCAGCCCGGCCCCGACTCCGACAGCGCCAAGGCGATCGCCGCGAAGTACGTCCTGCCTGCTCAGCAGGGTTAGAAAGGGCCCGGGAAGGGGCGCCGCGAAACACGTGCGCGAGCACCCCTTCGGACCCTGTACACTTTTTCTCGGCCGGTCGGGGAAACGACAGATTCACCGCCACCGGTCATGGTGGGTGTAGCTCAGCTGGTAGAGCACCTGGTTGTGGTCCAGGATGCCGCGGGTTCGAGTCCCGTCACTCACCCTGTGGGATCGGCCGGTGGCCGCGACAGATGTCGCGATCACCGGCCGATGTCGTTTCCGGGAGTCCTCCGTGCGTACCGAGCCCGTCCGTACCGACCGCCTCGATCTGGTCCCGCTGCGGGCCGGACATGCCGCGGAGATGGCCGCCGTGCTGTCCGACCCGGCGCTGCACACCTTCATCGGCGGTGCGCCGCTCGGCGCCGACGAGCTGCGGGCGCGCTACGAACGGCTCGTGGCCGGATCCGGCGACCCGGACGTCTCCTGGTGCAACTGGGTGCTGCGGCTGCGCCCGCACGGCCAGGGGGGCGGCCCCGGTGAGCGGGCGGACGGCCCGCTGGTGGGGACCGTACAGGCCACCGTGCACGGGAGGGAGACGGCCGAGATCGCCTGGGTGGTGGGGTCGGCCTGGCAGCGGCGGGGGTTCGCCTCGGAGGCGGCCCGCGCGCTGGTCGGGCTGCTCGGGCGGGCGGGGGTGGGCAGCGTCGTCGCGTACATCCACCCCGGCCACCGCGCCTCCGCCGCCGTCGCCGCGTCCGCCGGACTCGCGCCGACCGGGGAGAGCCGGGACGGCGAGACCGTGTGGCGGGCGCCGGCACCGGGGCGGTGACGACGCGGTGCGCGGCCCGCGCCTCGATCCGTCGACGGTGCGGGCCCGGCCGGGAACCGGCACGGTGAAGGCGCCGCTGCGGTCCGGTCCGGTGCTTCCCCGGGCCGCCACGGTGACGGCACGTCCTCCGGACCGGCACGGCTGCGCTGCTCCGGCGTCCTGCCCACGGCGTCACGACGACGTGCGGACGACCAGTTCCGTGGGCAGCACGGCGTGCCGCCGTTCCGGTGCGGCGGCGCCGGCCGGGCGGCGGCCTGCGATCTCCGTCAGGAGCAGGTCGATCATCGCGCGGCCCATCTCCTCGATGGGCTGGCGGACGCTGGTCAGCGGCGGGTCCATGTGGCGGGCGATGGCGGAGTCGTCGTAGCCGACCAGGGCCACGTCCTCCGGGATGCGGCGGCCCGAGGCGCGCAGCACCTGGCGGGCGCCCGCCGCGGTGACGTCCGAACCGGCGAAGACCGCGTCCAGCCCGGGCGCCCGCTCCAGCAGGCGCGTCATTGCCCGGCGCCCGCCCTCCTCGGTGAAGTCGCCTTGTTCCACGAGGTGTTCGTCGACGCCGAGACCCGCGTCGCCGAGCGCGTCGCGGTAGCCGTCCACGCGACGCTGGGCGCCGTAGACGTCCATGTGGCCGGTGATGTGCGCGATGCGGCGGCGGCCGCGGGAGAGCAGGTGCTCCACCGCCGAGCGGGCGCCGCCGTAGTTGTCGGAGTCCACCGAGGTCAGCGCCTCCGCCGCGGACCGCGGGCCGCTGATCACCGCGGGGATCTCCAGCTGCGCCACCAGGTCGGGCAGCGGATCGTCCGCGTGGACGGACACCAGCAGCACGCCGTCCACCCGGTGCGCGGCCAGGTACTGGGCGAGCCGCCGGCGTTCCCGGTCGCCGCCCGCGAAGATCAGCAGCAACTGCATCTCGGTGTCGGTGAGTTCGGCCCCGACCCCGCGCAGCATGTCGGAGAAGTACGGCTCCGCGAAGAACCGGGTCTCCGGCTCCGGGACCACCAGGGCGATCGCGTCGGTGCGGTTGGCGGCCAGCGCGCGGGCGGCGGTGTTGGGGACGTAGCCGAGTTCCGCGACCGCCGCCTGGACCGCCGCGCGGGTGGCGTCGCTGACCCGCGGCGAACCGTTGATCACGCGGGAGACCGTGCCGCGGCCCACACCGGCCCGGGCGGCGACCTCCTCCAGGGTCGGCCGGCCGCCACCCCGGCCCCGCCCACCGTTGACCGCCATAGTCGCCGCCTTCCGTTCGCAGCCGTCAGGCCAGGAATCCAGGTCAGGAATGTAACAGCCGGGCCCGGAGCCCCCTGGCCCCATGGTCCCGCGCGGGCCCGCCCCCCGTGGTCTCGTGCCCGGGCCCGCGCGCCGCCTTCCTCCCGGCCCTCCTGCTCCCCTCCCCCGGCTGCTCCGCCGCCCGCCGTCCGGGCTCAGCCGGCCGAGGGCAGCGCGTTGTCCCGGATCACGCCCGCGTACCAGTGCGCGCTCTGCTTGGGGATGCGGCGCTGGGTGCCGTAGTCGACGTAGACGGCGCCGAAGCGCTTCGAGTAGCCGTAGGACCATTCGAAGTTGTCCAGCAGGGACCACAGGAAGTAGCCGCGCACGTCCGCGCCGTCCGCGACGGCCCGGAGTACGGCGTCCAGGTGGGAGTGGAGGTACGCGATGCGCCGCGGGTCGTTGACCCGGCCCTCGGGCGAGACGTAGTCGTCGAAGGCGGCGCCGTTCTCGGTGACCATCAGCGGCAGACCGGGGTGCGTGGCGGCCAGGCCGGTCAGCAGGGTGTGCAGGCCCTCGGCGTCGATGGCCCAGTTCATCGCCGTGAGCTGGTCGTTGGCGAGGTGGAAGGCGACGTGGTCGGAGCCGGTCCACGGGGAGTGGTCGCTGGCGCCGTGCCCGTCGTTCTTCGTGGCGGCGCCGCCGGCGGAGTGGGAGACCACGGTCGGCGCGTAGTAGTTGACGCCGAGGACGTCGATCGGGCGGGAGATCTCGGCCAGGTCGCCGTCGTGCACCAGCTGTCCCCAGTCGACGAGGTGCGCGGTGTCCGCGAGCAGGTCCTCCGGGTAGGCGCCGTCCAGGATCGGGCCGGTGAAGATCCGGTTGCCGACCGCGTCGATGCGGCGGGCGGCCTCGGCGTCCTCGGGGCTGCCGGTGAGCGGGCGCACCTGGTGCAGGTTGAGGGTGATGGAGGTCTGCGCGGACGCGGGCAGCACCGAGCGCAGCGCCCCGACCGCCTGGCCGTGCGCCAGGTTGAGGTGGTGCGCGGCGCGCAGGGTGGCGGCCGGGTCCGTGCGTCCCGGGGCGTGCACGCCGGAGCCGTAGCCGAGGAAGGCGCTGCACCAGGGCTCGTTGAGGGTGGTCCACACGCCGACGCGGTCGCCGAGGGCGCGGGCGGTCATCTCGGCGTACTCGGCGAAGCGGTGCGCGGTGTCGCGGTGCGGCCAGCCGCCGGCGTCCTCCAGTTCCTGGGGCAGGTCCCAGTGGTAGAGGGTGGCGACGGGGGTGATGCCCGCCTGGAGCAGTTCGTCGGTGAGGCGGCGGTAGAAGTCCAGGCCGCGCTCGACGGCGGGTCCCCGGCCGGTGGGCTGGACCCGGGACCAGGAGACGGAGAACCGGTACGCCTTCAGGCCGAGGTCCTTCATCAGCGCCACGTCGTCGCGGTAGCGGTGGTAGTGGTCGGCGGCGATGTCGCCGGTGTCGCCGTTGAGGACCTTGCCGGGGGTGTGGCTGAAGGTGTCCCAGATGGAGGGGGTGCGGCCGTCCTCGGCGGCGGCGCCCTCCACCTGGTAGGCGGCGGTGGCGGCGCCCCAGACGAAGCCGGTGGGGAAGGCGGTGGCGGAGGTCTGCCGGGCAGTGGTCTCGGGTCGTACGGCGGTCATCGTGAGAGCGCTCCCAGGAGTGGCGTGCGGAAAGGGCCCCGACCGGGGCCCGGTGGGGGATGCGGGCGGGCGCGGGGGTACGCGCCCGGCCCGCGGACGAGACGGTGCAGGGGTGCGGTTGACGGGTGGTGCGGGGTGGGACGGGGGGAGGTGAACCGGTGCGGGCGGGTCTGCCGGGGCGGGTGCGGGCGGGTCAGCCCTTGACCGCGCCCGCCATGATGCCGCCGACGATCTGCTTGCCGAAGACGATGAAGACCACCAGCAGCGGCAGCGTGCTGATCAGGGCTCCGGCCATGACGATGCTCTGGTCCGGGGTGTAGGAGGCGCTGAGCTGGCCGAGCGCCACCTGGAGGGTGGGGTTCTCCTGGTTCAGCGCGAGGAAGGGCCAGAAGAAGTCGTTCCACGCCTGGACGAAGGTGAGCATGCCGAGCACCATCATCGCCGGGCGGGCCGCGGGCAGCACGACGCTCCACACGATGCGGATGTTGCTCGCGCCGTCCACCTTGGCGGCCTCGATCAGCTCGTAGGGCAGGGCCTCCAGCAGGTACTGGCGCATGAAGAAGACACCGAAGGCGCCGACCAGGGTCGGGAAGATCACCGACTCCAGCTTGTTGCCCCACCCGATGTCCGCCATCAGCATGAACAGCGGGACGACGCTGAGCTGCGGCGGGATGGTCAGGGTGGCGATGACCGCGGTCATCAGCGCGCCGCGGCCCCGGAAGCGCATCTTGGCGAAGGCGTACCCGGCCAGCGTGCAGAAGAACAGCGTGGCCACGGTGATGGAGCCGGCCACGATGACGCTGTTGACGATGGCCTTGCCGAGGTTGGCCTGCTCCCAGGCCGCCTGGAGGTTGTGCCACAGCTTGCCGCCCGGGATCAGCGGCGGCGGGCTGTCGAGGACCCGCTGCTGGTCGTGGGAGGCGGCCACCAGCGTCCAGTACAGCGGGAAGATCGAGCCCAGGCCGACGACGACCAGGGCGATGTAGGTGAACGGGCCGCCCTTGAGCTGCTGTCCGGCGCCGATCCTGAAACGGCCGCGGCCCCGCTGCGGGGAGGCGGGCAGCGATGCCGGGGCGAGGGCCGGAGCGCTCTTTTCGGGATGAGTCGTGGTCATCGATATCGCTCCCGTCAGGCCGCGCTCTTGCGCACGAGCCGGCCGACGATCCAGTTGATCAGTGCGATGAGCAGCAGCAGGACGAGCATGGCCCAGGCGACGGCGGCGGCCGGGCCCAGGTGCTGCAGCTTCCAGCCGTAGTTGTAGAGGTAGATGCTGAGGGTCTCGTACTGGTGCTCGCTGCCTCCGACGGCGCCGAGTGTGCCGCCCTGGAGCAGCAGGGGTTCACCGAAGAGCTGCATGGAGCCGATCGTCGAGATGACGATGGTGAACAGGATCGTCGGACGCAGCGAGGGGATGGTCACCTTGCGGAACTGCTGCCAGCGCGTGGCTCCGTCGATCGACGCCGCCTCGTACAGGTCGGTCGGCACCGCCTGCATCGCCGCCAGGTAGATCAGGGCGTTGTAGCCGGTCCAGCGCCAGATCACGATGACCGAGATGGCGATCTTGGACGTCCACTCCCCGTTGCCCCAGTCGGTGTTGCCCGCGCCGAAGAAGTGCAGCACCCAGTTGAGGAAGCCGCCGTCGGCGCGGAAGACGAGAGCGAAGACCAGGGCTGCGGTGGCCACCGAGGTGGCGTACGGGGTGAGGATCACCGTCCGCCAGAACGTGCTGGCGCGCAGCTTGTAGTTGAGCAGGTGGGCGAGGCCCAGCGCCACGAGCAGCTGGGGGACGGTCGAGATGACGCCGATGATGAAGGTGTTGGTGACGGCCGTCCAGAACTCGGAGTCCTGGAGGATCTTCGAGAAGTTGTCGAAGCCGACCCACTGCGACTGGTCGAGGCCCGTCAGCTCCACGCGGTGCAGGGCGATCCAGCCGGTGTAGAGGAGCGGGTAGAGCCCGAAGGCACCGAAGACGAGGAAGAAGGGGGCGATGTACGCGTACGGCGAGACCTTGTCGTCCAGGCGCCACAGCCGGCTGCGCCACTTGGCGCGTCCGTTCGGCGCGGCGCCGGTGCCGCCGGGTGGCGGGGTGTAGGCGCCCCGTGCGGGGGTTGTCGTTGCCACGGAGGGAGTCCTTCCCTGGGAGGTTTCGGCCGGGTAGGGGGCGGGGGCGGAGCGGAGGTCGGGTGCACGGGCGCCGGCACGGGGTCCGCCGCGTCCCCGCCGCTCCCTGCGCGGACCGGCAGGCGATCGGTAGGGCATCGGGAGGTGGCCGGCAGGCCGGCGGCAGGGGCGCTGCGGGCCCGGTCGCCGCGGTGCCGGGCGGGCCGCGGCAGGGCCCGGCGGCGGCACGTGGACGGAGGCGGGAGGGGACGAAGACCGGGGCCCGCCGCGGAGTTCAGCCGCCCCGGCCTGCCGGTGGGTGCCGCACCCGGGCGGGCCGGCGGTCCTCGCCGCCGGGGCCCGCCGCCGGGCCGGGCCACCGGATCCTGCCCTCGCCGGGCCGCTCACCGCCGCCCGGCCACCGCGGCCCGCTCGCCACCGCCGGGCCGCTCACCGCCGGGCCGCTCACCGGAAACACCGCTGCGGCCCAGCCTGCGGCGGCCGGGCCTGGTGCGGACGTTCCCGTGCCGCGCCGGCGGCCGCTGCGCGGCGCCGGGTGCGCGGCCGGTGCGGGCGGCCCGGGGACCGCCCGCACCGGCGGGTGTCAGCCGATCGCCTTGTCGATCGATTCGGTCGCGGCGTCCCACGCCTTGTCGGGCGAAGTACCGCGCTGCTCCATGTTGTTGATCTGCGTGGAGATCGTGTCCTTGATCGCGGCGTCCTTCGGGCCGAGCACCGCCTCGGGGATGGACTTGGCCTCTTCGGCGTAGATCTGGCCGACCGGGGCGTTGTTGAAGTACGGCAGGGTCGCGTTCTTCACGCTGGCCAGCTCGTAGGCGCCCTTGTTCGACGGGAAGACACCGACCGCCTTGAACACGGCGGCCTGCTGCTCGGGAGCGGTCAGCCACTTGACCAGGTCGGTGGCCTCCTTGACGTGCTTGCCGCCCTTGGGCACCGCGAGGAAGGAGCCGCCCCAGTTGGCCGCGGCCGAACCGGGCGCACGGGCGATGTCCCACTTGCCCTTGTAGTTGTCACCGGAGTAGGTCGTGATCTGGGCGGCCATCCAGGCCGGGCACGCCATGGAGGCGATGGTGCCCTTGCGCAGTGCGGCCTGCCACGGGTCCTGGAACTGCGGCACGCCCTGGCTGAGCTTCTTCGCGGCGGCCTCGGCGGCCAGGTTCCAGCCCTGCTTGACGGACTCGCTGTCCTTGTAGACCGCCTTGCCGTCGGCGTCGTAGTACTGCTTCGGGGACGAGCTGACGACCGCGTTGTACATGGCGCTCGCGGAGTCCATGAAGTAAGTGCCGGACGGCGCCTTCTTCTTGTACTGCTCGCCGAGCTTGAGGTAGTCCTCCCAGCCGCCCGCGACGGCCTTGGCGACGGCCTCGCGGTCGCTGGGCAGGCCGGCCTGCTGGAAGAGGTCCCGGCGGTAGCACAGCGACATGGGGCCGATGTCGGTGCCGGCGCCGATGACCGAGCCGTCCTTGGCGGTGGCCTGCTTCTCCTTCCAGGACACCCAGTCGGTGACGTTGATCGACTTGCTCAGGTCGGCGAACTTGCCCGCCTGGGTGTCGACGACCTCCTTGATGCGCCCGACCTCGATACCCGTGACGTCCGCCAGACCGTTGCCCGCGTTCAGCTGCTGAAGCAGCTTCGGGTAGTAGTCCTGCTCGTTCGCGGTGGTCTCTTCCTTCACCGTGATGTTCGGGTGCAGCTTCTGGTACTGGGCGAACAGGCCGGCCTCCTTGTAGCCGAACTGCCCGTAGTCGGCCACCTTGAGGGTGATCTTCCCGTTGGCGTCCGAGCTGTCCGAGTCGCTGTCGCTGCTGCAGCCGGTCAGCAGGACGGCCGAGGCCGTCAGGACCGTCGTGGTCAGGGCCGCTGCTCTGCGGCCTCGACCGCCGCCGGTACGGGTGATGCGCATTCCACTACTCCTTGTTCCAGGGGGAACGGGGCCTCAAAGGAATCAGGCCGCCGGTGCTCCGGCGGTTCGGACCTGCCCTCTCGGTTCGAGCAGCGGCCAGCCCACAGCACGCGGCGTGCGGTGCGAAGGTGCTGGTCAACGGTGTGCCATGCGAGATAGAGGGAAGGGCCGTTGGTACTGGGGTCCGCACGGGAGGGAGTCCCGACGCTCCGTGGGACCGCTCCCACGCGGCATGCCGGAAGACTCCTTGCTGCCGGGCCAGGTGTCAAGAGTTGAAAACGGCGTTGTTGCGCAAGCGTGTTCCGCACGTCACGTGAACGTGTCACGCACCCGCCCGTAACCGGCCCGTCATCGAACGGTCTCGCGCCGGATTCACGCAGGTCACACAGGGATTGGCGGGCCGGTGGCGCCCGCGGTGCGGTCGGCCGGGGCGGTGTCCGGAATTTCTGGGTCAGAATGAGCGGACCCCCACCGCAACCGCCGGAAGGTGAACGATGAGCCCCGCCGAACCGCCCCCGAGGCCAGCGGACGTCCGGCGCCCCACCCTGAACGCCGTGGCCGCCCGCGCCGGGGTCGGCAGGGGCACGGTCTCCCGGGTGATCAACGGCTCCCCGAAGGTGAGCGATCGCTCGCGGGCGGCGGTGGAACAGGCCATCGCCGAACTCGGCTACGTCCCCAACCGCGCCGCCCGCTCCCTGGTCACCCGGCGCACCGACTCGGTGGCCCTGGTCGTCCCGGAGGCGGAGACCCGGCTCTTCTCCGAGCCGTACTTCTCGGGGATCATCCGGGGCGTGTCGACCGGACTGGCCAGCGCGGGCATGCAGTTGCTGCTGGTGCTGGCGCGGGACGAGAAGGAGTACGCCCGCCTCGCCACGTACCTGTCCGCGCAACGCGTGGACGGCGTCCTGATGATGGCGGTCCACAGCGACGACACGCTCCCCGACCGGCTGGAGGAGCTGGCGGTGCCGACCGTGCTGGCCGGGCGGCGCAGCGACCGGGAACGGCTGGGGCACGTCCGCGCGGACAACAGCGGGGGCGCACGGGCGGCGGTGCGGCACCTGGTGGCGGGCGGGCGGCGGAGCATCGGCACCATCACGGGGCCGCTGGACATGGACGCGGCCCAGGCCCGGCTCGACGGTTACCGCGCGGCCCTGGAGGAGGCGGGTCTGCCCGCCGACGAGGACCTCATCGCGCGGGGCGACTTCACGGAGGAGGGCGGGCGCGCCGCCATGCGGGAGCTGCTGAACCGGCGGCCCGGTCTCGACGCCGTCTTCGCCGCTTCCGACGTCATGGCCTCGGGCGCGGTACTGGAACTGCGCGCCTCGGGGCTGCGGGTGCCGCACGACGTCGCCCTGGTCGGTTTCGACGACTCGATCGTCGCGCGGCACATCGACCCGCCGCTGACCAGCGTCCGCCAGCCGCTGGAGGAGATGGGCCGCACCATGGCCGACCTCCTGATGGACGAGATCGCCCACCGCGGCACCGGCCACCGCGAGGTGGTGCTGCCGACGGAACTGGTGGTGCGGGCGTCGGCCTGAGCGGCTGGGACGGGACTCGGGGCGAGCGGGCGGTGCGGGCGGTGCCGGCGGTGCGCCGAACGGCCGAGGGCGACACCCCGCGCGGTGGGGTCGGGCTGGGTGGTCCCCTCTTTTGCTGTGGGAGCGCTCCCATGCATAATGAGGCCCACCCGACTCGTGGGAGCGATTCCATGCCCGAACCGAAGCCCGTGACGTTTCCTCCCGACTTCCTGTGGGGCGCGGCGACCTCCGCGTACCAGATCGAGGGAGCCGTGCGGGAGGGCGGCCGTACGCCCTCGATCTGGGACACCTTCAGCCGTACGCCGGGCGCGACGGCCGGCGGCGACACCGGCGACGTCGCCGTCGACCACTACCACCGCTACCGCGACGACGTCGCCCTGATGGCCGGCCTCGGCCTGAACGCCTACCGCTTCTCGGTCTCCTGGCCGCGCGTGCAGCCCACCGGCCGGGGCCCCGCCGCGCAGGCCGGCCTGGACTTCTACCGGCGCCTGGTCGACGAACTGCTGGCCCACGGCATCAGGCCCGCCGTCACCCTCTACCACTGGGACCTGCCGCAGGAGCTGGAGGACGCGGGCGGCTGGCCCGAGCGCGAGACCGCGCTGCGCTTCGCGGAGTACGCGCAGCTCGTCGGCGAGGCGCTGGGCGACCGGGTGGAGCAGTGGATCACGCTCAACGAGCCCTGGTGCAGCGCCTTCCTGGGCTACGGCTCAGGGGTGCACGCGCCCGGCCGCACCGAACCCCTGGGCGCGCTGCGCGCCGCCCACCACCTGAACCTGGCGCACGGCCTGGGCACCCAGGCGCTGCGCTCGGTGCTCCCGGCCGGTGCCTCGGTCGCGGTCAGCCTCAACTCCCAGGTGATCCGCCCGCTGTCGCAGCACCCGGCCGACCTGGCCGCGGCCCAGCGCATCGACGACCTGGCCTGCGGTGTCTTCCACGGCCCGATCCTGCACGGCGCGTACCCGGCCACGCTGCTGGAGGCGACCTCGTCGCTCACCGACTGGTCGTACGTCCTCGACGGGGACCTGCGCGCCGTCCGGCAGCCGCTGGACGCGCTCGGCCTCAACTACTACACGACCGCCCTGGTGTCGTCGGCGGACACGGCCCCCGAGGGTCCGCGCGCCGACGGACACGGGTCGAGCGCGCACTCGCCGTGGCCGGGCTCGGAGGACGTGGCCTTCCACCAGGCGCCGGGCGAGCAGACCGAGATGGGCTGGACGATCGATCCGGGCGGCCTGCACGAGCTGATCATGCGCTACACCCGTGAGGCCCCCGGGGTTCCGCTCTACGTCACGGAGAACGGCGCGGCCTACCCCGACAAGATCGACGACGACGGCCGGGTGCACGACCCGGAGCGCATCGCCTACCTGCACGGCCACCTGTCGGCCGTGCACCGGGCCAACGCGGACGGCGCCGACGTGCGCGGGTACTACCTGTGGTCCCTGATGGACAACTTCGAGTGGGCCTACGGCTACGCCAAGCGGTTCGGGGCCGTCCACGTGGACTACGCGACGCTGGCCCGGACGCCGAAGTCCAGCGCCCACTGGTACGGCAGGGCGGCCCGGACCGGTCAGCTGCCGCCGGTGGACGCCGTGTGACGGACGGCCCTCGTTCCACCGGCCGCACGGGGGGCGGGCGGGGGACCGGCGGGGCGCGGCACACGGGAGTCGAGGGGTGTGCCGCGCCCACCGGTCACTTGTAGGCGCCGAACGCCTTGCTGAAGGCGAACGGTTCCTGGGTGACCGAGCTGCACGTCGCGTCGGCCGTCGGCTTGGGGCCGCCGGCGCACTGCTTGTCGCGGGTGGCCGACCACATGGACAGCCCGCCGAGACCCTTGGCCCTGGCGAAGCCGACCAGCTGGGCGGCGTCGTCGACCTTGAACACCTCGGTGGAGACGTCGTTGACGCCGATCATCGGGGTGACGGCGACCGCCTTCCAGGCGGCGCTGTCGGACAGGCCGAGGACACCCTTGACCTGGGCCTGGGTGGCGGTGGCGGCCTGCTCGGCGTAGGCGCCCATGTCGCCGTTGTACGAGGCGCCGTAGTCCATCGCCATGATGTTGACGGTGGAGATCTTCACGCCGCCGGACTTGGCGCCCGCCAGCAGGTCGACGCCGTCCTGGGTCAGGCCCTCGGGCATGACGGGGAGAGTGAAGGAGACGTCCAGGCCGGGGTGCTGCCGCTGGAGCCTGGCGATGGCCTGTGCGCGGCGGGTGTTGGCGGCGGTGTCGGGCAGCGCGCCGCCCTCGATGTCGAAGTCGACCTTGGTGAGCTCGAACCGGTCGACGGCCTTGCCGTACGCCGCCGCCAGCGCGTCCGCCGAGGAGCAGCTCGTCGCCAGCTCGGACCCGTTGGCGCCGCCGAAGGAGACGCGGACGTCACCGCCCTTGGCGCGCAGCGCGCCGATCTGTGCGGCGACGGCGTCGCCGCCGAGGTCGGTGACGCCTCCCCACTTGGGGGTGCAGCCGCCGCCGTCGGTGATGAAGGCGAGGTTGTAGTTCTTGACGCCGGTGGCGTCGGCGCTCGCCGTCAGGTCGAAGGCGGGGTAGAGGGAGGTGTCGACGTAGGGCGCGAAGCCGGCGCCCGCGGTGGTGCCGGTGCCGGTGCTCTGGGACGGGGTGGGGTCCGCGGTCGGCGTCGAGGTCTTCGTGGGGGCGGGCGTCGTGGTGGTGGGGGCGGACGTCGGGGCCGGGCTCGTGGACTGGGTGGGGCGGCCGCTGGGCTGCGGGGTGGCGCCGCCGTCCGCGGAGCACGCGGCCCCGTCGATCCGGCAGCCGGCCGGGTCGCCGGTGCCGTCGACGACGAAGCCGACGGTGACCGACTTGCCGGGGGCGAGCCCGGCGGTGTCCCACTTGGCGGGCTTCACGGTGACGTGCTGCCCGCTGACGCCGGCCTCACCGTTCCACAGGGAGCCCAGCTTCGTGCCCGACGGGAGGTCGAACTCCAGGGTCCAGTCCTTCTGGGTCCCGCCGCTGTTGTTGGTGACCACGTACTGGGCGGTGTAGCCCGTCGACCAGTCGCTGGTCCTCGTGTACGCGGCCCCGGTCCCGGCGGCCTGGGCGGTGGCGGTGAACACGAACACCCCGCCGCCGACCACGGCCGCCGCCACCAGGGCGCCTGTCGCCTTGCTCCTGCCGCTGATCCTGCGCCGGTGCGTGCTCATCGTGCCTGCCTGCCTTCGCTGTTCACGGGGATCCGGGGCCGGGGGGCCTCGGAGGGGTGCGGTGCGGCAGCACGCTAGCGATCCGGAACCGGGCAATCAGCGTGATCCGGGCGGCGGTCGAGGATCTTAGGGTGCGCTTAAGGAAGCCATCGGGGCCGGTTAATGGTCCGCACCGGCCGGGCCCTCCGCACGGCTTCCCCGGCCGCCGCCGGAGCCGGCTCGGTCCGCCGCCGCGCGCCGGCGGCGGCGGACCGCGCCCCGGTGGCCCCTGCGTTCCGGCCGGCGGCCGTCCAGCTGGATCCAGACGCGTACCTCCGTGCCGCCGAGGACGGAGGAGCCGATGCGCACGTCGCCGCCGGTCGACTCCGCGAGGCGGCGCACGATGTCCAGGCCGAGCCCGGTGGATCCCTCGCTCCCCGACCCCCGGCCGCGCAGCATGGCCGCGGCCGGGTCGGGTATGCCGGGACCCGCGTCGGAGACGAGCACGATCACCGCGTCCTCGGCGTGGTGCACGTCGACGGCGAACGCCGTGCCCTCGGGGGTGTGCCGGAAGACGTTGCCCAGCAGGGCGTCCAGCGCCGCCGCGAGGTCGGCGCGGGCCACCGGTGCGCGCGCCGGCCGCTCGACCCCGGCCAGCCGCCACTTGCGGCCCTCGTCCTCGGCGAGCGCGGACCAGAACTCCATCCGTTCCCGGACCACCTCGGCCACGTCGCAGCCCGCGCCCGGTCCCACCGCCGCCGTGCGCGGCTTGGCCTGCCGGGCCGTGCGGATGATGGTGTCCACCTCGCGCTCCAACTGGGCGACCGCGGCCCGGGTCTGCTCGGCGGCCGGCCCCTCGCCCAGCGACGCCGCGTTGAGCCGCAGCACGGTCAGCGGTGTGCGCAGCCGGTGGGAGAGGTCGGCGGCCAGCTCCCGCTCGCCCGCGAGGAGCTGGACGACCTGGTCGGCCATGGAGTTGAACGCGACCGCCGCCCGGCGCAGTTCGGTCGGTCCCTCCTCGGGCACCCGCGCGCCCAGCTTGCCCTCCCCCAGTTCGTGCGCGCCCTCGGCGAGCCGCCGCGCGGGCCGCACCATCCGCACGCCGAGCCGGTCGGCGACGGCGACCGAGCCGACGACGAGGGCGGCCCCGACACCGGCGAGCACCGCCCAGGCCGTGCCCACGCCGTTGCTGACCTCGGTCCGCGGGACGTAGACCTCGACGACCGCGATGGCACCGGAGCTGAGCGCGACCGGCTGGAGCAGCGCGGATCCGCCGGACACCGCGGTGGTGGAGGCGCGGCCCATCCGCCGGACGGTCGCGATGTCCGCCCCGGCGGCCCGGTGCCGGCCGATGTCGACGGCACCGCCGCCCTCGGTCGCCGGGATGTGCACGGCCATCCGGCCGTCCGTGCCCGCCGCGGCGACGGCCCTTTCCAGCTGGTCGCGTTCGGTGGTGATGGACAGGGCGGGCGCGACGGCGGCGGCCTGCCGCTCGGCGCTGGAGAAGGCGCGGTCGCGGGCCATCTCCTTGATGACGAGCCCCAGCGGGACCGCGAAGGCGACGACGACCATCGTGGTGACCGCCAGGCAGACCTTGACCAGCGCCCACCTCATCGCCCCGGCTCCGCTCCGGGTGGCTCCAGCTTCACGCCCACGCCCCGCAGGGTGTGCAGGTAGCGGGGCCGCGCGGCGGTCTCACCCAGCTTGCGCCGCAGCCAGGAGAGGTGGACGTCGATGGTCTGGTCGTCGCCGTAGGACTGCTGCCACACCTGCGCGAGCAGTTCCTTGCGGGACACGACGACGCCGGGCCGTCCGGCGAGGAAGGCGAGGAGGTCGAACTCACGGCGGGTCAGGTCGAGTCGTACGCCGTCCAGTTCGGCGCGGCGGCGCAGCGCGTCGACGGTCAGTCCGCCGACGCGCACGACGGTGGACGGCGCGGCCCCGGCGGGGCCGGAGCGGACGCGCCGCAGCACGGCGGCCATCCGCGCCGAGAGGTGCTCGACCGAGAACGGCTTGGTCAGGTAGTCGTCCGCCCCGTCGTTCAGCAGGCGGACGATCTCCGCCTCGTCGTCGCGCGCGGTGGCGACGATGACGGGCACGTCGGTGATGCCGCGCAGCATCTTCAGGGCCTCGGCGCCGTCCAGGTCGGGCAGTCCGAGGTCCAGGACGACCACGTCGAAACGGAGGTGGGCGACCTCGCGCAGCGCCTCCAGCGCCGTACCGACGCTGCGCACGGTGTGCGAGGCGTCGGTCAGGTGACGGATGAGCGCCGAGCGTACGAACTGGTCGTCCTCGACCACGAGCACACTTGCCATGCGCCGCACCGTACGCCATACGGGCGGACGCGGTGCGAGCCTGTGGACCAAGCCCGCGCGGACCCCACCGCCTGTGGACAACTCACTCTCGAACTCGCTCTCCCGGGCCTCTCGTCGGCCCCCTCCCCCGCCCTCCCCGGCCGCTCTCCCGCGACGCCGGCGGGACGCGTGCGGCAGGATGACCCCGGTGTACAGAGGAGTCGTTCACGTACTGGCGTGGTCGCTGGCGACGAGCGCCGCGGCCACGCTGTCGTGGTGGGGCGTCCACACGGTGATGGCGGGCACCGCCTACGACCCGCCGCGCGCCCTGCCCGTCACCGCGGCCGGTGCCGACCCGCGGCAGCCCGAGGCGCCGGGTCCCTCCGCGCACCGCCCGGCACCGTCCACGAGCCCGTCCGCCCCGTCGGCCGCTCCGGCCCGCACCCCGGCCCCCTCTTCCTCGAACGCCCCGGGCGCTTCCGGTGTTTCCGCGGCATCCGGCACCGCGAGGCCCACGGCGCCGCCGGGCGACGGCGGTTCGTCCACGGGCTCGGCGGGTTCCGCCGGTCCGCCCGGCGGCTCCGGACAGGTCAAGAGCTACGACACCGCCGGCGGGCGGGCGGTCTTCGACCTGGGCACGGCCTCCGCGACCCTCGTCTCGGCGACACCGGGCACGGGCTGGTCGATGCAGGTGTGGAAGACGGCGACCTGGATCCGCGTCGAGTTCACGTCGGGCACGGACCGGGTGTCGGTCATCTGCACCTGGCACGACGGCCCGCCGCGGGTGGAAGTGGGCAACTACTAGATCCCGTCACCAGGTCCCGTCCCGCGCCCGGCTCAGCCACGCCGTCGGTTCGGTGCGCGGTCGCCGGAAGCCGGCGGCGCCCCGGTGCCGCCGGCTTCCGGCGTCAGCGGAAGACGGAGGGCGGCGGGGCCGGGGACGCCACGGCCGCCGCGTCCGTCACGGGGACGGCCCCGCCCGTGAAGTCGATGAGCGCACGGCCGTGTTCGACCCGGGCCGGGTGCGGGTCGGAGGCGGCCCGACGGGTCAGCTCCGCGACCGGCAGCGGCAGGTCACGGGCGACGAGGACCGCGTTGCCGAAGCGCTTGCCGCGCAGCACCGCCGGATCGGCGACCACGGCCAGTTCGGCGAAGCGGGCCGCGGCGGTGGCGATCTGGCCGCGCAGGTGGGCGAGCGGCGGCCCGTCGGCGAGGTTCGCGGCGTAGACGGCACCCGGCTTCAGGACCCTGCGGACCTCGTCCAGGAACTCCACCGAGGTGAGGTGCGCGGGGGTGCGGGCACCGCTGAACACGTCCGCCACGACGAGGTCGGCCCATCCGTCGGGCACCTTCACGAGTCCTTCGCGGGCGTCGGTGGACCGCACCCGGATCCGGGCGTTCGCGTCCAGCGGAAGCTCGCGGCGCACCAGCCGCACCAGGGCGGCGTCCCGCTCGACGACCTGCTGGGTGGAGCGGGGGCGGGTTGCGGCGACGTACCGGGCGAGCGTGAAGGCGCCGCCGCCGAGGTGGACGGCCCGGACCGGCTTCCCGGGGGGTGCGGCGAGGTCGATGACGTGGCCGAGCCTGCGCTGGTACTCGAAGGAGAGGTACGCAGCGTCGTCCAGGTCGACGTGCGACTGCGGTGCCCCGTCGATCAGCAGCGTCCAGGCCCGCGCCCGTTCCCGGTCGGGAACGAGCTGCGCGAGCCCGCCGTCCACCTGCTCGGCGACGGCCTGCTCGGACCCGCGCTCTCGGCGGGAGCTTCTGGACCTTCCCATCCCGCCATTGTCCCAGGCCCGCCGGAACCCTCAGCAGCAGCTGTCCGCGGCCTCGATCATCCGGGCCGCCTCGCCCAGCGCGCGCCGCAGCACCGCGGGGTCCGTCGCGTGGTCGGCCTCCCCGGGCGGGAGCAGCCAGTCCGAGCCCTCGACGGGGGGCTGGGGTGCCATCCGCAGGCCCCGGCCGTCCGTCCGCGTGCACGTGCTGCCCGGCAGGTCCCATGCCGCGGCCGTGCCCGCCGGGACCACGAACCCCAGCGTGTCACCGCCGTCGTCGTGCAGGACGGGACCCACCGCGTCCCCGGCCTCACGGCGCAGGATGTCGACCGCCTCCAGGCCCTGCCGGGCCGGCACCGTCACCAGGTCGCAGCCGGTTTCCGGCTCCGGCGGCCGACAGCGGTCGGCGCTCCCGTGAGCCTGCGTCCCGGACTCCACCACGGGTACCCCTCCTCGTGCGCGAGCGGGTCGGGAGTCGGGCGGCTCCCGGTTCGCACGGTTCAACGCGAAGAGCGCGTCAACGGCTACGGCCGAAGTCAGCCACAAAGGATGGCAGTTCATGGCAGATCGTGGATGAGATATCCGGTTTGTAGCTAAACCCTGCGTGGCGGAGCGGACACAACCGGTACGTTCTTGCTCGCCGGAAACAGGGTGCCACCGGGGCAACCCGGGTAACTCACCCCGAATCCGGCATGGTTCGACGGTTCGCACGAGAGGGCCCGGCCATGGCGTCGTCAACGGTGACCTCGTCCCCGTCCCCCCGGCCACCGCGGCCGAACCTCGCCTTCCGGCACCTGCGCGGACAGCGCTCGCCGGCCGAGTTCGCCGCGGCGGTGCGGCGTGCCGCCCGCGAGATCGGCGAGCGGGTCAGCTGCGACGCGCGCTACATCGGCCGGGTGGAGGCGGGCGAGATCCGCTGCCCCAACTATGCCTACGAACGTGTGTTCCTGCACATGTTCCCCGGCCGCACCCTGACCGACCTGGGGTTCGCGCCCCGTTCGTCCGTGCGCGGGCGGGCGTCACGCGCCCCCGGGAGCGCCGAAGCGCCCACCGGCGTGCCTCCCGCGCGCCCGGACAGCGACCGGCACCTCCCGCAGGACGAGCAGCACCGGCACGACCAGCACCACCCGCACGACCGGCACGACCTGTACGACCTGTACGACGGGCAAGACCTGTACCACCCGCACGAGGACCACGAGGAGAGCGACGTGCTGCGTCGCGCATTCATGACCCGCGGGGGCGCCACGGTGGCCGCCGCCTCGCTGGGCCCCCTGGGGCTCGCCGCCGACGCGGCGGCCGCGGACCGCGCCGTCCGCCGCGCCGGCGCGAGCGACGCGGGCGCCCTCGAAGAGGCCGTCCGCAGGATCCGGCTGCTCGACGACCGGCACGGCGCGGACGGCCTCTACCGGCGCGCGGCGGCTCCGCTGCGCGCGGCGTACGCCCTGCTCGACGCCGGCGCCACCCGGCAGACCACGGCCGAACGGCTGCACGCGGGCGCCGGTGAACTCGCCATCTCGGTGGGCTGGCTGGCCCACGACTCGGGCCGCTTCGACGACGCGCGCTCGCATTACGCGGAGGCGCTGGCCACCGCGCGGATGACCGGCGACGCGGCCGTGGAGGCGCACGCGTTCTGCAACACGGCGTTCCTCGCGCGCGACGCCGGGCGGCCCCGTGAGGCGGTGCGGGCGGCGCAGGCGGCGCAGCGTGCCGCCCGCGGGCTGGGCTCGGACCGGCTGATGTCGCTGCTCGCGCTGCGCGAGGCCGGGGGCTGGGCGGGGCTCGCCGACCGCACCGGCTGCGCGCAGGCCCTCACGCGCGCGCAGGTGCTGTTCGGGCGGGGCCCCTCGGAGGCCGACCCGGAGTGGATGAGCTTCTACGGCGAGGCCGAGCTGGAGGGGCTGGAGGCCCAGTGCTGGTCGATGCTGGGCGACTGGCCGCGGGCGGCGCAGCACGCGGGGCGGGCGGCCCGGCTCCAGGACCCCCACTTCAGCCGGAACATCGCGCTGTACACGGCGGAACTCGCCGACGACCTCGCGCGCGGGGGCCGTCCCGACGAGGCGGCGGCGGCCGGGATGCGCGTCCTGGACCTGCTGGACCAGGTCCAGTCCTCGCGCATCCGGATGATGCTGGCGGGGACGGCGCGGGTGCTGTCCCCGCACCGCCGGGCGAGCGGCGTGTCGGCGTTCCTGGAGCGGCACGCGAGCACGCCCAGGACCGTGTGAGGCGCCCTACGCGGCCAGGTGCCCCACGTCGTTCCAGCTCTCCAGGGCGGGTTCGCCGTACGCCCAGCCGAGCACCGACAGCGACGTGGGGCTGAGGCGCACGCGCGCGGCGAAGTCGAGCGGCAGGCCGAGCCACCGGGCGCCGATCGACCGCAGGATGTGCCCGTGGGCGAAGACCAGCACGTCGCAGTCCTCGGCACGCGCCCAGGCCACCACCTCGTCGGCCCGGGCCGTCACCTCGGCGAGCGTCTCCCCGCGCGGGACGCCGTCGCGCCAGATGAGCCAGCCGGGGTTCTCGGCCTGGATCTGCTCGGGCGTCATGCCCTCGTAGGCGCCGTAGTCCCACTCCATGAGGGTGTCCCAGCACATGGCGCGCTCGCCGAAGCCGGCCAGTTCGCACGTCTCGCGCGCGCGTGCCAGCGGACTGGTGCGGACCTCGACACCCGGCAGGCCGTCGAAGGGGGCCCGGCGCAGGCGCTCGCCGAGCATCTGGGCGCCCCGCCGGCCCTCCGCCAGGAGGGGCACGTCGGTCCTGCCGGTGTGCTTGCCGGACAGCGACCACTGGGTCTGTCCGTGCCGGGCCAGCAGGATGCGCGGTGCCATGAGCAGCCTTTCCGGGGGAAAAGTGAGATCTTCGGGCGGGACCTTCCCATCATCGCGCACCCTGTGCGGGAGCAACCCGGGGGGCGGTGTTCGCGTCTTCGAGGTCCGGGGCGCCCCGCGCGAGCGGGCGCCGAGACCGTAAAGTGTCACGACCGGCCGGGGACCGACCCATGTCGCCGGGCGCCGCAGCGACGAGTAGTAGAGCGACCTGAAGGGGGAGGGGCATCGGATGCCGCAGACCGAGGCACCGGCACCTGCACCGCGTACCGAGGCGGCCCCGCGGACCCGGCTTCGCTGGTGGACCGAAGTGCCGCTGATCCTGCTCGTCTACGGCTGCTACACGGCCGGCCGGCTGCTGGTCCGCGGTGACGTCTCGGGCGCCGTCGACCACGGGCTGTCGATCCTGCGCCTGGAGAAGGTGCTCCGGCTCAACTTCGAACACCCGCTCAACCGGCTGTTCACCCGCGAACCCTGGCTCGGCGTCCCGGCCGACTTCTGGTACGCGTCACTGCACTACGTGGTGACACCGGTCGTCCTGGTGTGGCTCTTCCGCAGCCGCGCCGCCCTCTACCGCACGGCCCGCACCTGGCTGATGACCTCCACGTTCATCGGCCTGATCGGCTTCACCCTGCTGCCGACCTGCCCGCCCCGCCTGCTCTCGCCGGACCACGGCTTCGTGGACACCATGGCCCACTACAGCTCGTACGGCTGGTGGGGCGGTGACGCCAGCGCGCCGCGCGGCATGGGCGGGATGACCAACCAGTACGCGGCCATGCCCAGCCTGCACGTGGGGTGGGCGCTGTGGTGCGGGGTGATGCTCTGGCGGCACGGCGGCACCCGCTGGACGAAGGCGGCCGGTGTCGCCTACCCGCTGCTGACCACCCTCGTGGTCATGGGCACGGCGAACCACTACTTCCTCGACGCGGTCGCGGGCGTCGCCGTGATGGGCGTCGGACTGCTGCTCGGCCCGGTCGTGACACGCTCCGTGGACCGGGCCCGGGCGGTCCTGGCCGCGCGGGTCCCGGCCCTCGCCGGCCGCCCGGACGGCGAGATCTCCCCGATTGTCAGTGGCGGGTGCCAGACTTCGGCGGGTGAGCGAATTCCACGGCAGCGCGAAACACGGCTCGGTTCCCCGGCCGAGCCGGGTGCCTCCTCCCAGGACGCGGAGGACGGCGCTCCGGCACCAGCTCGCTGAGCTGCGCGGCAGCGGCGTACCGGCGCGGGCGCTGGACGCCCGCGCGCTGGCGGCCCTCGCCGCCAACCCGGGCTGCAGACGGCGCGCCATCCTGGACGGCGCGGGCGTGGACAAGACGGCACTCGCGGGCGCGCTGGGCGCGCCGTCCGCGTTCGGTCAGTCCCAGTTCGCCCTCACCCGGGGCAACGCCTTCGAGGCCCGGGTCAAGGCGGACGGCGGCGCGGAGCTGCTGCGTCTGGTGCACGGGCGGCTGGACCCCGGTGCGGAGCCGCCGCGCGAGGCGGAGGTCCCCGACCTGAGCGCCGTCGGTCCCGAGGGACGCGCGGCGCGCACCGCGCTGGCGCTGCGCGAGGCCACCGGGGCGCGCGCCTGGACGCTGCTGGACCATCCGCTGCTCGCCCTGGACGTGGCGGGCTCCCCCGCCTTCCTGGAGCCGGACGCGGTGGTCGTCCACCCGGACGGCACGTGGACGGTCGTGGAGATCAAGTCCTTCCCGATGCTGGACGGCTCCGCGGACCCGGCGAAGGTCGGCGCGGCGGCCCGGCAGGCCGCGGTGTACGTCCTGGCCCTGGAGGACGTCGCCGCGCGGCTCGGCCAGGAGGCGGCGCCCGCCCCGCGCGTGCGCCACCGGGTACTGCTGGTGTGCCCGAAGGACTTCTCCAACCTGCCCACCGCCTGCGCCGTCGACGTGCGCAAGCAGCGCGCGGTGACCGCCCGCCAGCTGACCCGGCTGACCCGGCTGCAGGACATCGCCGATCTGCTCCCCGAGGGCGTGTGCTTCTCCCCCGAGCTGCCCCGCGAGGAGCTGGCGGCGGCGGTCGAGGCGGTCCCCGCCGCCTACGCCCCCGAGTGCCTGTCCACCTGCGAGCTGGCCTTCCACTGCCGGGCCCGCTCGCGCGCCGAGGGCGCGGTGACCGCACTGGGCCGCTCGGCCCGTGCCGAACTGGGCGGTCTGACGACCGTCGGGGACGTGCTGGCCGCGGCCCACGGCGAGGCGGGCGACCCGGACGATCCGGCGGTGGCCGCGCTGCGCCGGGCGGCGGCGCTGCGGGCGGAGGCGCTGCGCGGCCACCCGAGGGCCGCGTCCGGCCGGCAGGACGCCGAGCGGGCCGCCGGCCGGCGGGAGGCCGCATGTCGCTGATCACCACCCTCGCCCGTCTGGAGGCCGTGCGGTCCGGGCGGGCCGAGCCCGCCGCGACCGTCCGGCACCGGCACCTGTCCGAGCGGCCCCTGGTGTGCGTGCCGCTCACCACCGCGGGCGAGGCGGGTGCCCCGCTCGGCGCGCTCGTCGGCACCGACCGGCACGCGCCCCGGCTGCTGGTGGTGCCGCAGCCGCGCGACCGGGATCTGCGGTTCGCGTTCCTCGCCGAGCTGGCCGACGTCGTCCTGCCCTACATCGACTCCTGCGCGGAGGCGGTCGAGGCCGCCGAGCGCAGCGAGACCGATCCGGAGACGGGCAAGCGGGTCAAGGTCGAGGTCGAGCTGTGCGCGGACGCGCCCCAGTTGATCGTGCCCAGCCGCGCGGGCATCGATTTCGTACGCCTGCTCGGACGTTCGATGCGGTTCAGGCGCACCGCCGAGCAGGATCCGGAGACTCCGCACCCGGCACCGCCGCGTGTGCCGCTGCTCGGGCGGTGGCTGACCCACTTCGCGGAGCGCGCCCGGGTGCCCGGCTCCTCGCTGCTGCTGGCCCTGACCGACGTCCTGGCCCTGCACTGGACCACCGGCCAGTCCGCCCTGGAGGACCAGCACCTGGGCGCGCTGCTGGCATGGATCGCCCCGCCGGACGGCCTCTCGGGCGCCGAGGCGGCCCTGCGGGCGGAGCGGGAGCGGGACGCGGCCGGGCAGCTGCTCTGCCCGCCCGCAGGGCCGGCCACCGACCCGGCCTTCGACAACAAGCTCCTCGCCCCGGCCATCGAGCGCTACGACCGCGCGCGCGGTGCGCTGGCCGCCGCCGAGGACGGCCTGGAGGCCGACGAGCGGCTGGGCGCCCTCACGGAGGCCGAGCAGCACATCCGCGGCCTGGTCCGCCGCTGCGCCCTGCCCACCTGGGAGAAGGTCTGGGAGGGCCTCGACCTGCTGCGGGCCCTGCCCGAGGGCGCGCGCGTGCAGGAGCGGTGGACCCGCGACCGCTGGTCGTTCACCGGCCACCGCGACCGGGTGCTCGCCGGGGAGCCGCCGCAGCCGCGCCGGGACGACGCGGTCACCGCGGCGAACAAGCTGGCCGCGCGCGAGCGGGAGCAGGCCCGGCTGGACGCCCAGCAGGCGCTGGACGACCCGCTGGTCATGGCCGGGCGGCGGCTGGCCGGGGAGGCGTTCGCGGGCGAGGTCACGGACGTGACCATGGCGTACAGCGAGGGCAAGCGCCCCGGCCCGCGCCCGCTGGTCACCGTCCGCACCGACGACCGGCCGCACCTGGGCGAGCGGGTCAAGGTGTACCGCTCGCTGGACGGCAGGCCGCAGTCGGCGGAGGCCGTCGCCCGCGAGGAGGACGGCACGCTGATCGTGCTGCGGATCCTCGACAAGATGGGCCGCGGCAAGGAGCCCGAGGCCGGTTCCGTGCCGGAGAAGGGCGACCGGGTCTGCTTCACGCTCTTCGAGCACGAGCAGCGCGGCGGCGCGAAGCTGCCCGACCCGGAGAACACCCCGTGGACGCACGGCGGCCCGCCGGGCGCGGAGAGCGCGCCGGAGGCCCCGGACCCGGTGACCGAGGAGGACCTGCTGTGACCGCCCCCGCCGAGGAGACCACCGCCGGCCGCGGCGCGTCCGGGGGCGGCTTCGACCCCGGTGCGGCGGCCGCCCGCGCCACCGGGGCGATCCTCTCCGACACCCTGCGCGGCGCGCACCGCGGTGTCGTCGTCGACTCCCCTCCGGGGGCCGGCAAGTCGACGCTCGTGGTCCGTGCCGCCCTGGAGCTGGCCGACGCCGGGCGGCCGCTGATGGTGGTCGCCCAGACCAACGCGCAGGTCGACGACCTGGTCCTGCGGCTGGCTCAGAAGAACCCCGACCTGCCCGTCGGCCGGCTGCACAGCAGCGACGCCGACGCCTACGACAAGACGCTCGACGCCCTGCCGAACGTCCGTACGTCGGCGAAGGCCGCCGACCTCGCCGGGCTCGACGTCGTGCTGTCCACCGCCGCGAAGTGGGCGCACGTGAAGGTCGACGAACCGTGGCGGCACGCGATCGTCGACGAGGCGTACCAGATGCGCTCGGACGCGCTGCTGGCCGTGGCGGGGCTGTTCGAGCGGGCGCTGTTCGTGGGCGACCCCGGCCAGCTCGACCCGTTCTCGATCGTGGGCGGCGAACAGTGGGCGGGGCTGTCGTACGACCCGTCGGCCTCGGCGGTGACGACGCTGCTGGCGCACAACCCGGAGCTGCCCCAGCACCGGCTGCCGGTGTCGTGGCGGCTGCCCGCGTCGGCCGCGCCGCTGGTCTCGGACGCGTTCTACCCGTACACGCCCTTCCGCAGCGGCACGGCGGCCGGGGACCGGCGGCTCACGTTCGCGGTGGCCTCGGACGGCTCGGGCCCCGACCGGGTGATCGACGAGGCCGCCGCGTCCGGCTGGGGCCTGCTGGAGCTGCCCGCCCGGCACACTCCGCGCACCGACCCGGAGGCGGTACGGGCGCTCGCGGCGGTCGTGACGCGGCTGCTGGAGCGGGGCGGTGCGGCCGTCTCGGAGCGGGACCCGGACCCGGCGCCGCTGACCGCCGACCGGATCGCCGTCGGCACGGCCCACCGCGACCAGGCGGCGGCCGTCCGCGCGGCCCTCGCCGAGCGCGGCGTCACGGACGTCACCGTGGACACGGCCAACCGGCTCCAGGGCCGGGAGTTCGACGTCACCGTCGTCCTGCATCCGCTCTCGGGCCGCCCCGACGCCACGGCCTTCCACCTGGAGACCGGCCGCCTGTGCGTCCTGGCCTCCCGCCACCGGCACGCCTGCATCGTGGTCTGCCGCGCGGGCGTGAGCGAACTCCTGGACGACCACCCGTCCACGGAACCGGTCCAGCTCGGCGTCACGGTGAAGTTCCCGGACGGCTGGGATGCAATGTTTACCACATACCTGCACCTGCTGGAGCACCGTGTGTCGTGGCGTCCCTGAGCTGCGGTGACGCGCAGGCGGTCAGTCCAGGGACGCCAGCGCACCGGCTATGAGAGCACGTGCAGCCGCTCCCCTCACGGCTTCCTGTGACAGCCGTTCAAAGGCTCGGCCGTACAGCTCCACCTGGCTGGGCTGCGTAAGGGTGGCGGCAGCGTCCAGGGTGTCCGCGTGCACCCTGGCGTCGTCGAAGATCGTGAAGGTGGGCATGGGCCACACCGCTCGTTGAGCCGAGAACGGGATGAGCCCCACGGCAACGTTCTGGAGATCCATGACCCCGAGCAGGTGTCCAAGCTGTGCCGCCATCGTCTCCGCGCTGCACAGCCGGTACCGCAACACCGATTCCTCCAGCACGAACGAGAACCGGCGTGCGCCGTTGCCGAGCACCTCGTTACGCCTCATACGGGCCGCCACGGCATCGCTCACGTCGTCCGGAGTCCCACGGAAGTGTGCGATGGAGGACAGCAGGGCGGCAGCGTATCCGGGTGTCTGAAGGAAACCGGGGATCACGTCGGAGACGTAGACCCTGAATATCTTCGTTTGTTGGTACAGATCCCCAGTGGACTCCTGCAAACGACGGAGACCGCTTCGCTGGAGTCGCCTCCACTGCACATGAGCATCTGCGGACTGTCGGTTGGCTGCGATCAGGTCGGGAGCTTGGTCATCAGCGGCGCAGGCTCGGCACCAGGCTTTGATGTCCGCGTCGGAGGGAGGGGTTTTGGCGTTCTCGATCCGGGATGACTTCGACTCTGACCAGCCGCACCTGACGGCCAGCTCCCGCCCGCTGATCCCCGCGTCCTTCCGGATCTCACGCAGACGGCCGGCCAGTTCTTCACGGGCCTTCTGAACGCGTGAGGAGGGGTGCGGGGGCATGGAGCTGGCTTTCGTCAGATCTCGTACAGGTGGTGCGGGATCGCTCGCTCCCAGACCGCCTCGAAGGCGGCGGAGCACAGCTTCACGGCTTCCGGGTCCGCCGTGATCTCGTCTTCCACCACCACTCCATCACCTGAGAAGTGGTGCACCCGCAGCAGGGTGCCATCGAAGAGCCAGAAGTCATTGCCCGGCAGGGCGATAGTCGTAGCCCGTCGCCGTGGCAACCACCGCACTTCCTCGCCCGCCGTGACGTTGGCGCGGGTGACGTAGTGCTCCCAGCGGATGTAGTCCGATACAGGCTCGGAGACCACCCGGGCCCGGCGGATCACCACTCCCCGGGTCACGGTGTCCGCGATCAGTTGGTCGTACGGATGCCACCAGGATGCGCGGTCCTCCCAGTCGATCCGCTCGCCCCGCTGCCATGCCTCGAACCGGTCGGTCGGGGCGTACGAGTCACGCAGCTCCAGGTGCACGGCGGACCGCTCGCACTGGCCAAGCAGCTCAGCGAAGCTGGGCACGCTCGACGGCATCACACGCCTCCCTGATCATCGGGATCATCCGAGCCGGAATCCTGACGATGGCTTCACTGTCAGGTACCGAGCCGTTCGCGGGGCTACTCGCCTCGCACTCCGCCTGAGTCTCGGTGCTGGGCTTCCACCCCTGCAACAAGATCTCCTGAGCTTCTGCGTCTGCCCACACGGTGGGGCAGTGGTCCCGGTCCGTGTCGGGGTCGATTCCGATGAACTCTACGGCCATGACTAGCTCCCTGGTCTAGGCGCTTGCTCGGGCTTGCATCAGCTTCGTTGAACTGCGGAGACACCGTCAATAGGGCGACTGGTCAAGCCAATTGGCGTGCAAGCTCGTGCAAGTTTGTGGAGCCCGACACTCGCCGGTTCCTACCGTCGCCACATCGATGCGGAACCGATCGGGAGGGTGCGGTGCGATGGGCGAGAGCAAGGCACAGGACACCGAAGCGGCTGATCGTCTGGGCAGCAGTGAGGCCCGACAGTTCCTCTCCCGCCTCTCCGGAGCATTCGGCGTAAACGGAGTGCTCATGGTGCAGAAGAGCGATCCTGGCCCCGAAGGGGCCGATATGGCTCCCAGTTCGGCCCTGCACTGGCCCCGGTGCGAGTGCGGGAGCCCGAAGTGCCCTGACTACAAGGCCCCGCCGACTAGGCCGACAGAGGGACTACGCACCAGAGTTTCTGAGGTCAACGCGCGGAGCCGTAGGGGTGGGCTGTGAGCATCAGAGCCGCCATGCGGTACGTGATGCACCGGATCACCGAGCACCCCGACACAGACGTGACATTCGAGGCCGAGTGCCTGCATTGCGGCTGGAAGGCCACCCCCGCCGATGACTCGGCACCCGTCGACGTTGAGTGCATGAGCCACACGGGCCGGTCTGGCCACGCCGGTTTCCGACGCATCCGGACATCGTTCGCGATGGTGGTTCGCGCCGAGTAAGCCCCCACCACAGCGGTGGAAAACCCGAACTCCCGCCCGGTACGGGTGGCGACGGCCAACAAGGCCGTGATCAGTTAGCAGGAAGGTGCAGTGATGCAGAACGGAACCGACCTGTACGCGCTCGACATCAGCGGGGCCTCGTTCGTCCAGGCGTGCGGCGGCCCCTGCTCGGAGGGGTGCGTGACCCTGGCCCAGATCGGCGACGGTCTCTGGGCGCTCGGTGACAGCAAGCGGCCGGAGGCGCAGCCGCTGCGGTTCACCACGGAGGAGCTGAGCGCGGCCGGTATCGACCCGGCGCGCTTCGGCCTGAACGTCTGATCCTCCCCCCCTCCCGCCAGTCGGGCCGGGTCCATCCCCCGTCCCGGGGTCCGGCCCGGCTGGCACCACTCGAACGGGAACGACTGGTGCACCACCACGGCTACCTATGGACCGGACCGAAAGAGCGCTTCGACAATGAGGCTCTACGGCGTCCCCCACATCCTCAGCCTCCACCGGCTCCGGTGTCCGATGAGGACGTGAAGGCAGAGCAGCTACTCAAGCGCTACCGGGAAGTGGTGGCCGAGTTCCCGACATCCGATCTGCCGCCGATCGAAACGGCGTACTGGCTCATCAAGCCCCGTTCCTTAGTTCGTGGCACCTGGGACGAGCCCAAGGAAGCGGCAGCATGGATCGGCGAACGGCTGACCGAGTACGCGCCCCGGTTCGCATCGGAGAGGGACCGAGACACCACGCGTCTGGCCCGACTGGTGAGCGTTGCTGCTGAGCAACTGCACTCGGGTACGGATGTGTCCTACGGCTTCTATCTGGAGCGCCCCTCGTATCTGTCTCTGGCAGTGGTGACGTGCTCCCCGAATCGCTCGAACCCTGAACTGGCCTGCCCAGTGGCCTAGTCGAAGTAACAAAGAAGCCCCGGCCAAAAACGGCCGGGGCTTTCATCGGTTCGTTAGAGCAGCGCGAGGAACGGATTTGTGTCCCCGAGCGGTTCCGACCGCTTCGGTTCGGGCGCAGGCTTCGGGGCCTGCTTGGGTGTCTGGCGGTAAGTGTCCAGACGGACGACCCGGGCGCGGTTCTGCTCACACTCCGCGCTTGCCGGCCGCGCCTCTGCGTGACCGGAAGTGCTCCCATTCTGCTCACCCTCCGCGCTGGCCGGCTGCGGCACAGAGTCACCAGAACTGTCCCCGCGGAGCGTGAAAACGGTGGCCGGTCGGCCGGTCCTCCCGGACCGTTCCACGGTCACGACGATGCCGGGCAGTTCCTTGACCTCTGCTGCGGTCGCTCCCACGTACGGGAGCACCTGGGAGGAGGTGGCCCGACCGCCGTGCATCTCGATCCGGGCCCGCACCTTGTCCTCAAGGGTGAGCGGCTGCCGCTTCACCTTGGGGGAGGTCGCTCCCTTGGTTATGCGGACGGCGTCCTGCACCGACCGGCGGACCAAGCTGAAGGCGGCAGACAGCATGTCTTCCGTGATCGTCTCCGAGCACTCGGACGCTGCCAGGCAGGCCGCGACTCTGAGCGTCTGCTCTGCCGTCCGCTCGATGAACACTGCCTGTCCTTCGGGCAGGGTCTCACCCAGGATGCGGGCGTACCGGCGAACCAGCCGCCACAGCGGACGGGTGTCTTCTGCAAGCGTGATCACGCGCGGTCGGGCAGTGGCCCAGCCGTAGGCGTCGGACAGGTCCCGCCCATCCACTTCCGGCAGGCTCACCCGATCGTCATCCAGCAGCGGCACCGACCCCAGCAGAAAGGGGAGGATGCGGTTGTAGGAGCCTCCGGCCGCTTCCGACTCACCGACGTACTTGGACCAGTCAGAGGGCGTGACGTGACAGTGCAGGACCATTGCCGGGTCGCGTACTTCCTGCGCCTCATCCTTGGTCGTGTTCCGCAGCGTCGCACCGTCCCATGCAGTCCGCAGCTTGGTCGTGAACGATGCATCCCGCTTCACCCGGCGGAGCACTTCCGACCACTCTTCTTCGACTACCAGAGTGCGCACGTCACGTCCGTGCTCGGTCTCGGCCGTCGCTTCCTGCTGCTCCCACAGGTGGTTCACCATGCTCGCCCCGGACGTGATGCCGGACGTGGTGTGCGTGGCCAGGAAGCGGCCCAGAGCCTTGTCCAGAACGTGATGAGCGGCCCGGAGCGCGGTTCCTTTACCGCGCCCCGTACCGGCCACCAGAGCGGACCACAGCAGCACGGGCCGGGGACCACGGGAGGACACCTTTACCGAGCCACCGATAGCGGCCGACCACATCGACAGGGCGGCCACATACACCCCCAAGGGGTCCGCTTCAACAAACGGGGCGATCCTGCGGACTGCGCGACCGATAGGGCCGTACAGAACGGGCGTGCTCATGCTGCCTCAATCTCGAACAACGTTGGTTGGTTAGCCTTTGGCCGGGGAGGCCGGGCGTACTCGACGCCCGGCACAGCGGGGGCGGCGGTCAGGCCGCTGCCGCTTTTCCCTCCGATGCGTCCCGGTGCTCCCAGGCGTGACGCACGTGCATCGGGATACGGCCCTTGGTAGGTACGGTGAAGCCGTTCTCTCGCGCCCACGCTCGTACGGCATGGTTGCGCTCCCGCTCGCTCATCCCGGAGCGGTCGACCTTGGCAGGCTCCGGAAGTGGGTCACCACCGATCAACGCACCGGAGCGGACAGCCGACCTGAAGCGTCCGGGTTCACGCACGTCCATCACAGGGATGCCGCGCTCGGAAGCGTCCCGCAGCTTGGTGGCGTTCCGCTCGCCACCCTCCCCCAGGATCAGCAGGACCGTGCTGTCACCGGCACGGCCAACCACGTCATAGCCCAGGTTGCGCACCGCTTCCCGTGCGTCTTCCCAGTCGTATCCCGGAACCTCACCAGCGATCATCACGGACGGCAGCGACTCAGGGTCGGACTCGGACTCCACAACGGGAGCCGCTTCCGGCTCCGGTTCCGGAGCCGGAACAGCTTCAACGACCGACACGGACTCACCCTCAGTCTGTACGGCCTCTCGCTCAGAGGGCGCGCCCAAAGCGTCACAGAGGTACCTGCCGAACGAAACATCGTGTTCAAGGCACAGGTGCCAGGTGTCCTTACCCAGTGTCAGCGATGAAGTGGCCTCAACCTCAGAACCATCACGCGCAATGTGCGCATCGCAAAAGGTGTACTCAACCGGCACAAGCACCGTCTTACGCATAGCGCTGCATTCCTTCGTTAGTACGGAAGTCTGAGTGAGGGTCCGGAGCGTTGCTCTACGGCTTCCCCGCTTGACCACCATTCTTCCGCACCCCTATCACGGAATGGTAACTAACGAATAACTGAAGCATTACTCAAATGTTTATGAATACCGGGGGTAATGTCAATTTAGATAAGGAAAGGACCCACCGGGGGTGCTGTCCTTCTTGCGTGTACGGGTTTCAAATCTTCGCAGCTCATCGATTTCCAGGACCAGGGGACCCGAATGACCTCAGATTGACTCCAATAAGGGGCGCTTCGGGAGCTAAAGAGGCGAAAATGAGAGAGGTCCGTCACATTTTTGGCGGGTGGTGTCCCAGAAAACAGAAATGGACACCAGTTGCGCATCCTGACTCTTGGTTCTCGTCACAGCGAGTCGACGGCCGGCGCGCCTCTCGGTCGACTGAGCGTGAGAGGAACGGGCCCCTGCTGGGTGCAAGGGCCCGAACCAACCCTGTTACTAGGCAGTGGGCCAGGTGACAGCAGCCTTGACGATTCCCTTGGTGGGCTTGGACTCATCGAAGGTGCTATCGGCCTTCTTGGTGTCCAGCTCTGGATAACGCACGATCTTGCCGCCGTACAGGTGGAGAGTGTCGATGTAGTCAGCGCGGTACTTCTCCGACTGCCCCTCGCGGAAGCCGGTGAACTGGCTGGCATAGGTGGCAAACTCCGAGTGACCCGCCACGATGTCCACACCGGCGGGCATGGCGGTGGTCGTCAGGATGGTGAAGCCAGCAAGCCGAGCAACAACACCGTTGGCAGTCACGCCGCCCTCGCCATACGCAGCAGCGTTAGCGACCGAGGGGTGTTCGATGAGGTACCGCTTCACGCGCGGCGAGACGACCACGTAACGGCCCGCCGGGATGTCACTGGAGTCCAGCTCCAGCATCATGTCCAGGATCGCGCTGTAGAGGCTCTGAGGGATGTTGTCAGCGGTCGGCACAACGACAGGAAGCGCCGTCGCCCCGTTGGCGATGATGTTGCCCATGAACGAGTCAGCCTCACGAGCCAGGGCCCGGATCATCTGCTGATTGATGGGCGAGTCCAGGCCACCGGCAAGCTGAACCCGTTCCGCATCTTCGACCAAAACCTGTAGATACTTCGCCTCAGTAATAGTGAGCTTCTGATCCACGGTTTCCGGCCGCTGGGCCGTCATTCCGTCAGCGATCGTGTAATCGCCCACGGTGGGCCGAAGAAGGCTGTTGATGTGGACCACATCGCCCTTCTGCCGGATCTCCCCTTCGTACTTGTTGTTGGACACGAACGGAGACGCCCAGACAAGAAGTGGGTCAAACTGCGTGAGAAGTTCCGCATCCCAAATCTCAGGGATGAAAGTGGTAGTGCCGGGCTGCTGATAGGCAAGGCTCATAGAGGTACTCCTAGTTATCGCTTACGAACGTCGAGAGAAACGCGGCGGGGCTCAGGAAGAGGGCCGCCACCGCGGTTTGGGCCGGAGCCGACAAGATGAGGGAAGGCCGGGTCCTTGGGTTTGAAAGGCGCAAGGGCCTTGTCCATGGCCTCGGCTGAAGGCTTGCCGTCTTCACCAAGCAGCTTGGAACCATCCAGGTATTCGGTGAATCCATCCGGGAGAGTGATTCCGGCCTGGGCGGCGTAGCCCTTAAGTTCAGCCCGTGCCAGCTTCCCGGAATACTCCCGCTCGACTTCGGCTCGGACCGAAGGGGAAGGGTCGGCCGGCATGGCCTGGGGGGTCGGTTGTGCGTCGCTCATTGCGACACCTCCTAACTAAGAATTCGGGTTTAGGCAGCCCGGTTACTCTTTGTCTCACTCATGAGTGAGGACAGTGGGATACGGAGATGCCTGGCGGCTAGTGCAAGAGTGCGAAGACTCGGACACGTCTCACCGGACTCCCAGCGGCGCACTGTGGACGGGGCTACGCGCATTCGCTCAGCCAGGGCCTCTACGGAAAGCCCTAGAGCCGCACGGCGGGCAGCGAAGAAATGACGATCAAACATTGATGACTCCATTCCAGTCATGCAGGAATGCGCGACAACAGGCATAAAGAAAACCCCGGCCAAGTCGGCCGGGGTCGATCAAGTCCCGTGAGATGGGCTCTCACTATTGATGTATGTGTCCTGTCGCGCGAATCTGCCCCCACGAGGGGGAAGTGAGACGGACACCATAGGAAACCTGCTCTCACTACAGATGTCGGTGTCAAAGCGTCCCGGCTGGGACAGCACCATCAGTGAATGAGACGCATGTCACGAGTGTGTGAACAGTTGCGGGAGGGCAAGAGACCTCTCGTCGCGCCGTGTCCCGTCAGGCATACTGCTACCCATGAGTCAAGGTGAGAGGCATGGTGAGCAGGCAGAGCCGCAGCTCAGCGGGGCCGCTCCCGCGTCCGCTGGCGTTGTTCAGTACGAGCTGAACGGAGCGTGGGTAGTCGTCGCTCACGGGGACTACGACATGAACACGATCACCCCCCTCGCCGATGCGCTGGAGACCGCCGCGCGAAAGCACTCGATTGTGGTGCTGGACGTCGCCGGGGTTACCTTCGGAGACTCGACATTCTTGAATCTACTGCTTCGCGTTCATTCACAGACCAGTCTTCGGCTCGTTGCTCCCGCACCGCAGTTTCAACGGGTGCTTGAGATTACCGAAGCAGATTCCGTCCTAGATGTACGCGCCTCCCTGGAAGACGCTTCCATGGCCGAGAATCCCTAGGTGTCGTTGGCAACCAGTTGCCTAACTCCACTTGCCTTGGCTCACTCAGGACCCCAAAGGTCCTGAACTGAACAGGAAATGAGAGAGGGCCCCGGCAGAGGGGCCCCTACTCACTACTACCTACGCTCTATGAGCTACGTACTACCCACTACTAACTAAGTCCCTGGTTCAACGGGAAAATGAGCACGCTAGACGCCAAGGGCAGCTCGACAGACCACCGGGCCCCAGGGTGGCGCCGCGCTGAACGGGTCGGTGGGATCAGGGCAGTCTCCTCCCGGGTGAACTGGGCAGACCTCGACGCTTCCCGTCTCGGAGGGTTCAGCCGGCCGTGACGCTCCGTTTTTCGGCGCTGCCTTCTTCCTGGGCTTGCTCGGCATGGTGTCGGCCACGGTGATGACCTCGTCGTCCACGGAGTTCGCCAGCGCAGGGTAGGCGTCCTCGGCGTCCAGCAGCACCAGGGGCACTGACAAACGCAGCTTCGCCGCTCGCCCCTGCTTGCCCTGCTGGGTGAAGAACCCGAGCCGCGTCAGCACGTCCCGGCACCTCTTCCCAGGGTGGTCGTTCGTGTTGTAGCCCAGCTCATCCGCGATCGTCGTATCCCCGGTGAACATCAGGCCGGTCCGGCCGTTCGTATGCCGGAGCTGGGCCAGGGCCCACAGCAGATGTTCACGCCCGAACTCGGGTGCCTCTCGGGCCAGTAGGCCACCCGGTCCGAAGGCATCGAACAGGGCTCGGGTCCACTCGGTCTTCACGTCATGGGTCGCAGCAACCAGGCGGCGGGGCCACGGAGTCTCAGTCATTCGCACTTCCTAAACAAAGGGGAGGACCCCGGAACAAGCCCGGGGTCCTGGGAGGGGTCAGGCGGGATGGCTACGGCTCGGGGTCGAAGTCATCCCTGTACTTCTCCTGCTTCAGTTCCTCCAGATCGGTCAGTTGGTGAAGCTGATCAGCGAGCAAGCTACAGAAAGCCGCGTGAGCGCCCCGCTCGTACTCTTCGCCCTCGCTCGACGCCCAGTTGCCTTGCAGAGCGCCACTCGCCCGCTCTTGCAGATCCTTCGGGGTGATGAGGCCGATGGACAGGCCAGCCCTGGGGCTACCTACGAGGAAGATCCGGAAACCGGCCTTGCGGAGGAACGGGCCTCGCTCCTTCCAGTCGGCCATCTGCTGCCACTTGGCGCGGTAGGTCTGGCCGGTGCTCGTCTCTTCCCAGCGGCCTGGGACGAAGGGCTCTTCCTGAAGCGTTGCGAGGTTCGTAGCGTGGCGCTCAAGCGTCGCCGTGAGCGCCGTGACAGCGGCGGCGGAAGAAGCCTGGGCGATGGCCTGGGAGAGGTTCTCCATGGCCGCTTCCAGTTCCTTGATCTGCTGCCTGTTGTCCTTGCCGGGCACGTACGAGCGCTCCGTTATGTACTCGTCTCCCAGCTTGGAGAGGAACGCTTCCTCTACGGCCTGGTAGATCTCATCCTGGTGCCACGACGTGGAGAACTGGCAAGCGTCACCGTTGGACCAAGAGGCGCAGCGGAAGTACTTGTGCTTCTTCGTGTCCCCCGTGCTCAGCTTCACCAGGGAGCTGTTTTCGTACATCTTCATGCCGCACGGGCAGTACAAGACTCCCGTCATGGGCGAGGCGTTCGACTTGATGCCCGCCCTGTACTTGCCCAGATCGGTGACGGCGATCTGTAGCTTGTCGAACTCTTCGTCCGTCAGGATCGGGTCAGCCCATCGCACGGGCAATCCGTCCCTGAGCAGCGGCTCACCCTTGTGCATTGCCACGCCCTTGAGCGTGGGCTTCTTCAGGATCTTGCCGAGGGTGGACGTGCTCCACTTGGTGCCCTTGATGTGCGTCTTGACGCCCGCCTTGCTCTCCTGGGCGTTGATGCTCCGCTGGTAGTCCTGAGAGGTCAGAACTCCGCGCGGGCAGTCACACTGCGGCGTCTCGCTGCCCTGGTCGACGCATTCCGCGACGTGCCGGGGACGGGAGTTCCAGTCGGTGCAGAGCTGACCCATGGACCATCCCTGCTCCGCGATTCGCTCGTACGCCTCACGGACGAGAGGACCGGTCACCGGGTCAATCACGAGCTTGAAGCGTTGCTTGCCGTGGTGATCCACCAAGACAGGCCGGTAGCCAAAGGGCCAGGTGCCGCCGCCCCACAGGCTCGCGTCACGGTAGTACTGCGTCTGATTCCGACGCTTCCTCACGATCGCTTCGCGGTACTCCTGTGCCTGGGTCGCCTTGATGTAGGCGATCATCCGGCCCGTGGGCGTGTGGATGTCCAGGCTCGGATCATCGAGACAGACGATTTCCTTGCCGCCCTTGTGGCAACGCTCCGCGAACCTGTCCCAGTGGTGCTGATCCCGGGTGATCCGGTCCAGCGACGTAACCATGATCGCGTCCCACTCGTGCCAGAGCGGGTCCTTCATCCATCGGCCGAGCTTCGGCCGGTCGTCCAGGTTGACCGCGCCGGACACACAGACATCCTCGACCTCTCCAGCCACGGTGAACCGGGCTTCCTCGGTCGCGCGGTCCAACTCCTCCCCCTGGCGGAGCAGGGCGGAGCTGTCCTCGGTGTCACGGCTGATACGCCGCACCTTGAGGACTCGCATACCGGGCAAGAGACGTGCACTGGACATAGCCTCACCTTCCGTTACCGGAGCCCTGGGGTCCAAATTTGGTGATCTTGTTTTCCCAGGGCTGGGAGGCCAACCACGCCGTCCTCGCCCGCTTGCACGAACACCGGATCTCCTGGCGGCCCTGACCCGGGACCCGGCCCCCGACACCGAGACGCCCGGCCGGCCGCGTGCCCGACGACGCCCGCGACCATCCGGCGGGGACCCGGCGCCGACTGCCACCCCCCCCTCCCCGCCGGAGGCGGGCGACCGGCACAGCCCGGACGGCCGCCGGGAAACCGGCCCCGCCCTCCTCGCCCGCCCGTACGGACACCGGATCTCCTGGCGGCCCTGACCCGGGACCCGGGGGCGCGCGGGAACATCCCGCGGGCGCGCGGGCTTGAGAAGGTCCGGGGATGGGCAGGGACCGCCCGGCCCCTTGCGCATGCGCGAGACAATGGACGGTGGCCTTCCAGAGGAGGGCGCCACCGGAAACCGTACGAGGAGGACGAGACATGGCGGAGCCCACGCCGCGTCGGAACGAACCGCGGCTACGCCCCGCGCCCCTGCTCTTCGAGCCCGCCGCGGCCGCCGCCGACCCCGAGCACTTCTTCGACCTGGAGTCGATCGACGATCCGCGGGCGCTGCTGGAGCGCGCGACCGAGCTGACGCTGGCGTTCCGCGCGGCGGCCGACCGCGCCGTGGAGTTCCAGGCGGTCGCCGCGGCCCAGCTCGCCGACCCGCGCCGCTTCGACCGGCTGAGCGCGGCGGACATCGCCGAGCGGGCGGAGTGGACCGAGGACTACGCCAAGAAGATGGTCGAGTTCGGACGGGACCTGCTGCGCGGCGCCGAGGGCAGCGCGCACGCCAACCCCGCCGACCCCGTCTGACCGCCCAGGCTCCCCGCGGCCCCCTTCGCTCACTACCTGCTGGCATATGCCAGCGGGGCAAGATACTCCCTTCGGCCCTTTCGTGTCCCGATTTCCCGCAACCGTGTGGAAGCGGGCCCTGACGGTCGGTAGACGTAACAGTCATGAGCCGTACAGGGACACGCCCTTCCCCCGCCCACCCCGAACTCGCGACCGGCAGCCGGTGCGCCCCTGCGGGGGCCGGCACCCCCGCGGGCACCCCCGTCGGCGCCTCCGACGTCACGGCGCTCACGGGTATCACCGACATCACGGGTGTCACCAAGGTGACCGGTGTCACCGCGGACGGCGCCGCATGGCTCGCCTCCGCCGGGACGTACCCCCGCAGCACGCTCGCCCACTGGCGCGAGCGCCCCGACGCACCGGTCGTGCTGCCCTGCGGCTCGGTCTTCGACGTGGTCAACGTGCCCGCGGTCTTCGGCCGCCGCATGCTGGACCGGCTCTGGGAGGACGGGCCCGGTTCGGGACCGGTCGCCGTCCACCGGGGGCGGATGCTGCTGTTCGCCTCGCCGGGCACCGCGCACCGGCTGCCCTCGCTGCTGGAGTGGGAGGAGTGGGGCTCCCGGGGCCGGAAGGACGGCGGCGGCCGCACCGGCGGCGTGCCACCGCTGCTGTGCCACGGCAACGGCGACGCCGTGACCGTCCCGGCGCCCGTCGGCTCCAGCGCCGCCGTGCGCTCCGCCTCCCGCTGGCTGGTCGCGCCGGACACCCGTCACCCGTGGCTGCCGGGCCCCGAGATCCTGGTGTGGGCGGCCGTACGGGCGGCGCGGTCGGCCGTACGGATTTCGATTTTTCCTCCCGCCGATCAGGATGCTAATGTCTACGACGTCAGCAGGCGCCGCTAGCTCAGTTGGTTAGAGCAGCTGACTCTTAATCAGCGGGTCCGGGGTTCGAGTCCCTGGCGGCGCACGATGACGAAGGCGATACGGGTTCGCGAGAGCGAGCACGTATCGCCTTCCTCGTTCTCCCCCGGCCCCGGTGCGGCCACCGCCTTCGCCCCGCTCCTCAGCCCGGTGTGATCCTCACGGTGTACGCCCCCGAGGCCGTGCGGTCCTCGACCTCCACCCGGACACCGTCTCCCGGCACGGTGTAGCTCTCCCCCACGTCGACGGGCGCGTCGGCGAGCGGCGGGTAGACGGAGCTGTCCGCGCAGGCGCTGGTGTGCGGATGGGCGTCGAGCACCCGTACGGCTCCGCCCCCGGACTCGGCGTCACCGCGCACCCGGTACACCAGCACCCCCGGCCGGCACCCGGTGACGTCGTTGCCCACCGGGGCCCGCGCCTCCACGGCCAGCACCTGGTCGCTCCCGGTCCGCACCACCGCGAGCTTCGTCCCGCCGCCCAGCCCGAACAGCGGAGCCCCGGCCGCGCCCGAGTCGGCCTCCCCCGGCCCCGGCGCCTCCGTGCCGGGCGGCCCCGCCTCGACGGGCTCCAGCGTCAGCCGGGTCGGCCCGCTGCCGCGCACGCAGGTCACCTGCCGGGGGTCGAGCCAGCCGAGCTTCCACTTGTGCCAGGCCAACAGGTCGGGCGAGAGCGCGAACTGGCTGCCCATCAGGTCCCAGTCGCCGACGTACGTGTCCCAGTCGCCCTTGTCGTCGGCCGGCCGGTGGTACAGGTCCGGCAGGTCGAAGACGTGCCCCGTCTCGTGGGCGAGCACCAGCCGGTCCGGCGGGTGCCGTTCGAACACCGTGACCACCCGCCGGATGTCCGTACCGTCGGCCCGCAGCGGGGTGTTCAGGTTGATGACCTTCGTGGCGTCGGAGTCGACGCCGGGCGCGTCCGGGTCGGCCACGAGGTAGACGATGTCGTAGCGCGAGAAGTCGACCTCCGGGTCCGCGACGGCGACCGCGTCCCGCAGGTAGGCCGCGCGGTCCTCGGCGTCCCAGTCGCGGTGCATGGCGTACGCCGTGGACGGCCGCGGCATGCGGATCCAGTGCCGCAGCGGATGCGGGCGCAGCGTGAACTTGCCGTAGGAGGCCTGGCGGTAGAACCGGCTGGTGGCCGGGAAGTGGTCGGCGGCCAGTTCGGCCGGGGTGGCGAGCGGGGCGGAGTCGGGGAAGGACAGGAAGACCATCACGGCGTCGAGCGTCCTGGCCGGACGGACGTAGGAGGGGTTCCAGGTGTCGACGCCCTCGGAGTGGTGGGCGTCGGTCCTGCGGAGCGCGCAGGGTGCGGTCGAGAAGGGCTCGGCGACCGAGGGACCGCTCAGGATCGAGGTGGCGGCGACCGCCGAGAGGGTGGTGAACACCGCGGCGGTGCTCCGCAGTCGGGGGCGGGTGCGCGCACGGCTCAGCGCCTGGAAAGCGTCACGGCCGAGCGCTTTCAGGGGGAGCTGACGCGGCACAGGGACCTCCGGGTGCGGTTCGCGGGGACACCGAACCCAGCCTGTGGGAGTTTGGAGGAGTACGCCCTGTTTGTCTGCACCGGAAGGGTGATCGCAAGGGTGACCGGACGCACACGAGGCCTGCGTTCACGGCCTGCGGAGCCGTGGCGCCGCACCGTCCCCACGGGAGCGGCACCCCCAGCCCGCTCACGGAACGTCACAAGTGGTCGCGCCCCTGAAGAACCCGTCCAGGTGTGGGCAGAAACGATCTGGCAGGAGGGGCGCACGCCGGGCGGAAACGGTGAACGGCTGGAAGGGGCACCGCGCCAGCCTCTATGATCGGCACACTTTCCTGGCACTTTCCTGCGCGGACACGGGCCGGGCGGCCGTTCCCCTTCGGCCGGCCACCCGACGAGACCGATACGAAGACCGAGTGCACTGCGGGAGCGAGCGGTGAGCGGAACGTCCGAAGGGCCGACGCCCACGGCAGACTGCATGCAGCCGAAAGTCACACAGAGTGATCTAACGACGGCTGCGGGTGCCGAACCGCCCGTGGTCGGCGTCGGCGAGTGTGCCGCCACGGAACCAGCGTCGGGACACACCTGCGAGCACGCCCCGGAGCGTGCGCCGGTGCTCAGCCCGGTCCGCGGCCCGGAGCCCGGATTCACCCCAATGGCGGAACCCGGGTCCTCGCCGCCGTACTTCACCGGCACGGTCCACTCCCCGGCGGCTTCCCCCGCCGCCCCCGCCCCGGCTTCCGGCTCCGCCCCGGTCCCACAGCCCTTCCGGTCGGTCTTCGACGCCGCCCCGCTCGCGATGGCGGTCCTCGACCGGGAGGGCCTGGTCGTCAGCGCGAACGACACCTTCGGCGTGCTGGTCGGCGCGTCCCCGGAGGAACTCGCCGGGCAGGTGGCCGCCGACCTGGTCGGCCTCGCTTCCGACGCCCGCACCTGGCAGGCCTACCGCGAGGTGCTGCGGGGCCGGCAGGCGCGGCTGCGCTGCACCCGCCGCCTCAAGCAGCCCGACGGCCGCTCGCTGTGGGCCCAGGTCACGGTCGCGCCCCTGCCGCCGGAGAATTCCGCCGGACACGCGGACACCCACGAACCGGCGCCCGATGCCCCCCGCGGACTCGCGCCCCACGCCCCCGGCGCCCTGCTCCTGTCCGTCGCCGATGTCAGCGCTCGCCGCGAACTCCAGGCCCGGCTCAGGCACTTGCGGATGCACGACCCGGTGACCCGGCTGCCCAACCGCACCCTGTTCTTCGAGCGGCTGTCGGCCGCCCTGGAGGCGGAGGCGTACGAGCGCGGCGGAACCGGCCGGATCGGCCTGTGCTACCTGGATCTGGACGGGTTCAAGGCGGTCAACGACACGCTGGGGCACCGGGTCGGCGACCGGCTGCTCGCGGCGGTGGCGCGGCGGCTGACCGGCTGCGCGGACGAGGCCGGTCACGGGCGCGGCAGCACGCCGCTGGTGGCCCGGCTCGGCGGGGACGAGTTCGCGCTGCTCGTGGAGGACTCCACCGGGACCGAACAACTGGCCGACCTGGCCGAGTCGGCGCTTACCGCCCTCCAGGCGCCGTTCGAGATCTCCGGCCGGCGGCTGTCGGTGTCGGCGTCGATCGGCGTGGTCGAACGGCAGGCGGCGGGGACGTCGGCCACCGCCCTGATGCAGGCGGCCGATACGACCCTGTACTGGGCGAAGGCGGACGGCAGGGCCCGCTGGACCCTGTTCGACCCGGAGCGCAACGCGCACCGCATGACCCGCCAGGCGCTCGTGTCCACGCTGCGCGCGGCCGTGGAGCGGGGCGAGTTCACGCTGGAGTACCAGCCGCTGGTCGCCATGGAGGACGGGCGGCTGCGCGGGGTGGAGGCACTGGTCCGCTGGCGGCACCCGCAGTTCGGCGTCCTGACGCCGAATCGGTTCATCACACTGGCGGAGGAGGACGGCTCGATCGTGCCGCTGGGCCGCTGGATCCTGGCCACCGCCTGCCGCCAGGCCCGCCGCTGGCAGCTCGACCACCCGGACGAGCCGCCGATCTTCGTCAGCGTCAACGTCGCGGTCCGCCAGGTGTGGGACTCGGACCTGGTCGAGGACGTCGCCCAGGTGCTGGCGGAGACGGGACTGGCGCCGGGTCTGCTGCAACTGGAGCTGACCGAGTCCGCGGTGATGGGCTCGGCGGGACGGCCGCTGGAAGCGCTGCGGGCGCTGAGCGACATGGGCGTGCACATCGCCATCGACGACTTCGGCACCGGCTACTCCAACCTCGCCTACCTCAGCCGGCTGCCGGTGTCGGTCCTGAAGCTGGACGGCTCGTTCGTCCGGGGCTTCCAGTACGGGCAGCCGTGCGAGGGGGCGGCCCAGGAGACGGGCCAGGCGCCGAGCCCCGCGGACGAGGTGATCGTCGAGGCGATGATCCAGCTCGCCCACCGGCTGGGGCTCACCGTCACCGCCGAGTGCGTGGAGACCTCCGACCAGGCCAGCCGGCTGCGCCGCATCGGCTGCGACACCGGGCAGGGCTGGCTGTACTCCCGCCCGGTGTCACCGGACCGCATCTCCGAACTGCTGGACGGCCACGCCTGCGGGCGCCACTGAGCACTTGCGAGCGCCCCCGGGCCCCCGGGCGCCGTGAGCCTCCGCGCGGACTCCGGTCGCGGCGGGAGCGCGGCGGGCGCCCGCCCCGGCTAGGCGGTGGGCAACCCGTAGGCGTCGGCGATGAGTTCGTAGGACCGGACGCGTACGTCGCCGCTGTGCGCGTTGCTGGTGATCATCAGCTCGTCGGCGCCGGTGCGCTTCTGGAGGTCGTCGAGACCCGAGCGGACCTCGTCGGGCGTGCCGTGGATGACGTTGGCGTTCCAGGAGGCGATGAAGTCCCGCTCCATCGGGCTGAACTCGTACGCCTCCGCCTCCTCGGGCGTGGGGACGAGTCCGGGGCGCCCGGTGCGCAGCCGGACCATGTTGAGCGCGGCGGCCAGGACCTGGCGCCGGGCCTCGCGCTCCTCGTCGGTGGCGAGGGCGGCGACGCCGATGAGGGCGTAGGGGGCGTCCAGGACGGCGCTGGGCCGGAAGGACTCGCGGTAGAGGTCGAGCGCCGGGACCGTGTTCTGCGCGGAGAAGTGGTGGGCGAAGGCGAAGGGCAGGCCGAGCATGCCGGCCAGCCGGGCGCTGAAGCCGGAGGAGCCGAGCAGCCACAGCGGCGGGCGGTGCGGGGACTGGACCCCGCCCGGGGAGGTGGCCTGGACGGGGCCGGGGACGGCGTGGATACGGCGGTAGGGGTGGCCGTCGGGGAAGTCGTCGTCGAGGAAGCGGGTCAGCTCGGCGAGCTGCTGGGGGAAGTCGTCGGCGCCCTCGTTGAGGTGGTCCGTGCGGCGCAGGGCGGCGGCGGTGGCGCCGTCGGTGCCGGGGGCGCGGCCGAGACCGAGGTCGATCCGGCCGGGAGCCATGGCCTCCAGGGTGCCGAACTGCTCGGCGATGACCAGCGGGGCGTGGTTGGGCAGCATGACGCCGCCCGAGCCGAGGCGGATGCGGTCGGTGTGGGCGGCGAGGTGGGCGAGGATCACGGCCGGTGAGGAGGAGGCGACGCCGGGCATGGAGTGGTGCTCGGCGACCCAGTACCGGTGGTAGCCGCGGCGCTCGGCGAGGCGGGACAGCTCGACGCTGGTGCGCAGGGCGTCACCGGCGGTGTGCCCGGCGCCCACCGTCACCAGGTCCAGGACGGAGAGGGGTACGGGTGCGGTGCCGTGTCCCTCGCCTCGGATCTCGTCTGCCGCCACGGGGTGCCTCCTGCTGGTTGGCCGTGCTCGTTCTTCCCGGCGACAACAGGAGACAGTCCCCGTTTATTTCCGCGGCGCTCCTCACATCCTGCTTTGCGTTCCGTACGCCTCCTCTTCCCCGCGTCCGCCTACGCCCCCTCGCGGGGGCCGCCGTGCGTGCCGGGGCGCGCTCCTCACGCCGCCAGGGCGTGTCCCGGGTGGAGGACGACCTTCGTGTAGCCCTCGATCCGCTTGTCGAACTTCTCGTAGGCCTGCGGAGCCTGGTCGAGCGGCAGTTCGTGCGAGACCACGAAGCTGGGCTTGGCCCGCCCGGCGATGATCAGGTCACGCAGCTGGCGGTTGTACCGCTTGACGTTGCACTGGCCGGTGCCCATCTGCTGGCCCTTTTCGAACATCCTGCCGATGGAGACCAGGAGCTGGCCGTGCTTGGCGTGCTCGTCGGGCCCGCCCGGGTCGGACGGGACGTACAGGCCCGGTATGCCGAGCATGCCGGTGGGCCGTACCGTCTCGACGAGCGTGTTGAGGACGACGGCGGGCTCCTCGTGGCTCGCGTCCTTGTGCGACTGGGCCTGGTAGCCGACGGCGTCCACGCCCTTGTCGGTGCCCTCGCCTCCCGTCTGTTCCTTGATCTGCCCGGCCGGGTCGCCCTTGGTGAAGTCGATGGGGATGGCCCCGATCTCCTCCGCCTTGGCCAGGCGCTCGGGCACCCGGTCCACCGAGAACACCTTCGACGCGCCGCGCAGCAGCGCCGAGTAGGCGGCCATCAGCCCCACCGGTCCGGCACCGAAGACGGCCACGGACTCGCCGGGGATGACCTGGGCGAGTTCACACCCGTGGTAGCCGGTCGGGAAGATGTCGGCGAGCAGTACGAAGTCCGTCTCGAACTCCTCCCCCGGCGGCAGTTTCAGGCAGTTGAAGTCGGCGAAGGGCACGCGCAGGCGTTCGGCCTGGCCACCGGTGTAGGGACCCATCGCGACGTATCCGTAGGCGCCGCCGGCGAATCCCGGGTTGACCGTCAGGCAGAACCCGGTCTTTCCGGCGAGGCAGTTCTTGCAGAACCCGCACGCGACGTTGAACGGCATGACGACCCGGTCACCCTCGGCCAGGGAGGTCACCCCGCTGCCGGCCTCCTCCACGATGCCGAGGTTCTCGTGGCCGAAGACGATGCCCGCCTCGGCGGCCGTGCGGCCCTCGTACATGTGCAGGTCGGACCCGCAGATCGCGCTCGACGTGACCCGTACGATCACGTCGTTGGGATGCTGGATCCGCGGATCGTCGACATCGCGCACCGTCACGTTGAAGGGCTTTTCGTAGACGACGGCTTTCACCTTCGGTCACCTCCGCGTCATCGCTCCACGACAGCGGCGACGACGGACCGCGACCCGGGCGGGACACGGGCGCGGGACACGGGAGGACACGCGGACGCGATCACGGACCGGCGGGTACCGCCGGTGTGCCGGTGCGTGCCCGGGCCGGGCCCGGGACGTTCTCGCCGCACCGCCGGACATCTCCAGGTAACGCCTGTGCGAGAGCACCCGCAAGCGCGGCCCGAACCCGGCGCGGGCCCCGTCCCGGCCTCGAACCGGTCTCCCGCGGACGTCACGCGAAGCTCATACGAACCTCATACCTGGACGATCGGTTCCCGGGTGAACAGCGCGCCCAGCCCCGGGGCGTTGACGCGGCGGTCGGTGAGCCGCAGCGCCTCCCAGACGGTCACCTGGTTCGCGGTGAGGACGGGCTTGCCCAGGTCCTTCTCCAGGACCGCGATGTGGGAGGCGGTGTGCAGGGCGGTGTCCGGCAGGAGGACCGCCTCGGCGTCCGGCGTGTCGGCCGCGCGCGCCAGGGCGAGGATCTCCGCCTCGTCCCAGGCCGCCGCCTGCGCCGCGCCGGCGACCCCGGCACTGTGCTCGGCGACCACCTCCACCTGCCCGGCCCGCAGGAACTCGGTGAACAGGGCCGTCACCTCCTGCGGATAGGTCGCCGCGACCGCGACCCGCCGCGCCCCGATCTCGCGCACCGCGTACACGAAGCCGAAGGAGGTCGCCGAGGCCGGCATGCCGACCGCCCGGGCCAGGGCGCGCACCTGCTGGTGGGCGCCGTCCCAGCCGTGCACGAAGCTGCCGCTGGTGCTGGCCCAGACCACCGCCTCGGCGCCGGACAGCCGCAGCCCCTCCACGCTGCGCGCCACCTGGTCGACCGCGCCGGTCCCGCGCAGCGCCTCCAGCCGGTACGCGTCCTCACCGATCCCGGTGTGGACGAGATCGACCCGGATGTCACTGCCCAGGAGCTGCTCGATGCGCGGATAGTCGTCCTCGGCGAAATGGCCCGGGTAGAGGAATCCGAGTGCGGTCATGTCCTGCCTTCCTGGTGCGGTCGCGCTGCCGTGGGGACCCGCCGTGGGGGGGCCGCCGGGGGGCGGTGGCCGGGAGCCGTCGCGGTGCGGGTACCCAGCGGGGCGCCGATTTTGCTTCGCATAACTTCGGTTCGCTTGGGTAGCGGCGCGCTCATGGCTCCACCACATGGACTTGGAAGAGGCAGACGGACACCCGGGCGGCCCAGCCGCCGGTCGCTGCTCGCGGGGGTCGCGGCGGCCGGTGCGCTCGGCGCGGCCGGGTGCAGCCGCGTGGCCACGGCGTCCGCCGCCGGGGGCGGTGACCTCCTGGACCGGCTCAGGGCCCAGGGGGTCGTACGGCTCGGCATCGCGGGCGAGATCCCGTTCGGGTACATCGGCAAGGACGGGAAGGTGACGGGCGAGGCGCCCGAGCTGGCCAAGGTGATCTTCAAGCGGCTCGGGGTGGACCGGGTGCAGCCCGTGCCCACGGAGTTCGGCTCCCTGATCCCGGGTCTGAACTCCCAGCAGTTCGACGTCGTGGCCGCCGGGATGTACATCAACGCCGACCGCTGCGAGCAGGTCCTGTTCGCCGATCCCGACTACCGGATGCTCGACTCGTTCATCGTCCGCAAGGGCAACCCGAAGGGGCTGCACGACTACCGGGACGTCGTGGCGAAGCAGGCCAGGTTCGCCACCGGGACCGGCTACGCGGAGATCCAGTACGCGGTCGAGGCCGGGTACCGGCAGAGCGACATCCTGATCGTGCCCGACCAGGTGGCGGGGCTGAACGCCGTCGAGGCCGGCCGGGTGGACGTCTTCGCCGGCACCGCGCTCACCACCCGCGAGGTGGTGAGGAAGTCCTCGAAGGCCGAGGCCACCAAGCCGTTCGCGCCGCTGGTGAAGGGCAAGCCGCACGTCGACGGCGGCGGTTTCGCCTTCCGGCCGACCGAGACGAAGCTGCGGGACGCCTTCAACACCGAGCTGCACCGGCTGAAGAAGAGCGGCGAGCTGTTCCGGATCCTGAAGCCCTTCGGGTTCTCGCGGGACGAGATGACGGATCTGACCGCGAAGGAGCTGTGCGGCGGATGACGACAGGACTGTGGGAACTCGTACTCCAGGGCGTGTGGATCACCGTCCAGCTGCTGTTCTTCAGCGCACTGCTGGCCTGCGCCGTCTCCTTCGCGGTCGGTGTCGCCCGCACCCACCGGCTGTGGATCGTCCGCTTCGTGGCGGGCTTCTACACCGAGGTGTTCCGCGGGACCTCCGCACTGGTGATGATCTTCTGGGTGTTCTTCGTGCTGCCGCCCGCCTTCGGCTGGCAGCTGGTGCCGATGTGGGCGGGCACGCTCGCGCTGGGACTGACCTACGGGGCCTACGGCTCGGAGATCGTGCGCGGCGCGCTGAACTCCGTCGACCCGGCGCAGCGTGAGGGCGGCGTCGCGCTCAGCTTCACGCCCTGGCAGCGGATGCGGCTGATCCTGCTGCCGCAGGCGGTGCCGGAGATGATCCCGCCGTTCAGCAACCTGCTGGTCGAACTGCTCAAGGGCACCTCGCTGGTGTCGGTCATGGGCATGGGCGACCTGGCGTTCAGCGGGAACCTGGTGCGGCTCGCGCTCCAGGAGAGCGCCCACATCTACACGTACATCCTGCTCATCTACTTCGTGATCGCGTTCGCGCTGACCCGGCTGATGCGCGGGCTGGAGAAGCGGCTGAAGCGGGGCGTCGGCAAGGCGGTGCGGGGCGGGGCCGTGACGTCGCCCGAACCCGTGGGCACACCGGTCGGCGGTGGTGCGGCGTGAACTGGGACTGGGGCGCCGTACGCGACTTCCTGCCGCACTTGTGGGACGGTCTGCTCGTCACGCTGCAGGCGCTGGTGCTCGGCTCGGTGATCTCGTTCGTGCTGGGGCTGGTGTGGGCGCTGCTCATGCGGGCGCCGACCCGGTGGGTGCGCTGGCCGGTGGGGGTGGTCACTGAGTTCGTCCGGGACACCCCGCTGCTGGTGCAGCTGTTCTTCCTCTTCTACGTGCTGCCCGAGTGGGGCCTGACGTTCTCCGCGCTGACCACCGGTGTCTTCGCGATCGGGCTGCACTACTCGACGTACACGATGCAGGTCTACCGGGCCGGTATCGAGGCGGTGCCCGCCGGCCAGTGGGAGGCGGCGACGGCGCTGAACCTGCCGCGGCGGCGGACCTGGACGGCGGTGATCCTGCCGCAGGCGGTCCGCCGCGTGGTCCCGGCGCTCGGCAACTACGTCATCTCGATGCTCAAGGACACGCCGCTGCTGATGGCGGTCACGGTGCTGGAGATGCTCGGGCAGGCGCGCCTGTTCTCGCAGCAGCACTTCCAGTTCACCGAGCCGCTGACCGTGATCGGTGTGGCCTTCGTCCTCGTTTCCTATCTGGCCTCCCTCCTCCTGCGAGCACTGGAGCGACGTCTTGTCCGTTGACGCCACGAAGAATCCCGAGACCCCCGAGAACACCGGGAAACCGGAGGGCTCCGTGCACCGGGCCCGGCAGGAACGGGCCGCCGCCCTGACCGGGCGGGGCGAACTGGTCCGGCTGGAGAACGTGACCAAGCGGTTCGGCGACCACACGGTCCTCGACGGCCTGGACTTCCGCGTGGACGCCGGCAGGCACGTCACGCTGATCGGCCCCTCCGGGTCGGGCAAGACGACCATCCTGCGGCTGCTGATGACGCTGACCAGGCCGGACGAGGGCACCATCATGGTCGACGGCGAGCAGCTCTTCCCGGCGCCCGAGAAGCGGGTCCGGGAGATCCGCAAGAAGATCGGCATGGTCTTCCAGCACTTCAACCTGTTCCCGAACATGTCGGTGCTGCGGAACGTCACCGAGGCTCCCGTCACGGTGCTCGGCCTGTCCAGGGACGAGGCGGAGGTCCGCGCGCGGGAGCTGCTGGAGCTGGTGGGGCTGGCCGGGAAGTGCGACGCGCGGCCCGCGCAGCTGTCCGGCGGCCAGCAGCAGCGGGTGGCCATCGCCCGGGCGCTGGCGATGCGGCCGCAGGTGCTGCTGCTGGACGAGGTGACCTCCGCGCTCGACCCGGAGCTGGTCGCGGGCGTCCTGGACGTGCTGCGGGACATCGCCCGCTCCACGGACATCACGATGCTGTGCGTGACCCACGAGATGGGCTTCGCCCGGGACATCTCCGACCAGGTGCTGATGTTCGACTCGGGGCGGGTGGTGGAGGCCGGGCCGCCGGAGCAGATCTTCGGGGACCCGGAGCAGGAGCGGACGCGGGAGTTCCTCAGCGCGGTGCTGTGACCTGGCCGCCGGGGCCCGGCGGGCCTCCCTCGGCGGCATTCCCGCGCCCGCGCCCGCGTCCGGTCCGCGGGCCGGCGGGACCGGGTCAGGGACCGGTCCCGCGCCCCGTCCCGGTGGTCCCCGGTGGTGGTCACGAGCACCCCCGGGGACCGGGTAGTATTTTCTTCGTCGCCGGCCGCGGGAAGCGGACGGCGGGAGTCATGCGCCGCTAGCTCAGTTGGTTAGAGCAGCTGACTCTTAATCAGCGGGTCCGGGGTTCGAGTCCCTGGCGGCGCACGCAACGGTGAGGCCGGTTCACACGACGTGGACCGGCCTCACCGCTTTTCGCGCGTCCGGCACTCACGGCAGGAGACCGCCGGACGCGGAGAAGACCACGTGGACGGCGGCCATGAACGCGAGGCACCCGGCGACGAACACCCCGAGGAACGCGCAGACGCAGCCCTGGCCGGCCGCGAGCAGACCCGGCGCGGGGGCGTGCGCCGTGGCGCGCTCCGGCTGCCCGGCCGGGTGGCGCACGGTGACGACGTCGCCCTCGACGACGGTCGCCGGGCCGCCGCTCTCGGCGAACCGCACGGCGCGCCCCTCGGGCGTGGTGAACTCGTACACGTGGTGCATCCCGGCGCTCCCGGACGTGCCGCCGCCGCTGGTGGCCGTGTACGCCCGCAGGCACCGGGCCTGGGCGGTGAGGCCGCTGCGCCAGGCCCGCCGCAGGCGGCTCGCCTGCCGGGCGACGGCGACCAGTACGCAGACCGCGCCGCCCGCCATGAGTGCCGGGACGATGTAGAAGAGCGTTTCCATGGAGCCCCCCGAGCGCCGTGCGCGGCCGTGATCGGCCGGCGTGGACGGGAGGCTACCCACGCCGGCCGTGCCGCTCGCTCAAGGAAAGCTCTGAGAACCGCCGGACCGCTCCCGGGCGGGCGCCCGGCGGGTCCCGGGGCCGGGCCGGGGGGTCAGAACGTGACGTCCGAGCAGGCGTAGAACGCGTTGCCCGTGTCGGCGATCGTCCAGACCGCGAGGATGACGTGGTGGCCGCTCAGGCCGCTGGGCAGGGTGCCGCTGTGGCTGAGGGTGGCCGGGGGCTGCTTGCCGCCGTAGGGGATCGTCAGGAACGGGGTCGTGTCGAGGTCCGCGCGGGTCAGGGCGTGGTCCTGGTTCCAGCCCTGCCGGGTGACGTAGTACTTGAAGTCGGTCGTGGCGTGCCGTGCCTCGAACTGCCAGCGGAAGGTGTAGCTCTGGCCGCCGGTGACCTTGGTGGTGGGCCAGGCGGCACCCTGGGGGGTGCGGGCGCCGTCGAGCTGCCCGAACCGGTCCAGGCCGCCCGAGCACAGGTGGCCGTCCGCCGGCCCGCGCGCCGGGAAGCCCTTGGGGCCCTCGACGCTCTGCGGCTCCCACTGGATCTCGCCGCAGCCCCGCACCGTGCCGTCGGCGCAGAGGAGCTGCCTGCTGATGGGGAGGTCGGTGTACCCGTGGCCGCTGGCGCCGCCGGCGGAGAGCACGAGGGCTCCGGCGGTGGTCAGGCCCAGCACGGCCGCGTACAGCTTGGCCTTGGTGCGCATGAAGTCGCTCCTGGTGAACGTGTGGGGAAGTTCGGTGAGCAGGACCTGTGCGTTGGTCTAGACCAAGAACCAGACTATGGCGACTACTTGAACATGTCCATACCAATCACGGGATGGTTTCCCGGCGTCCGGCGCAGAACGCCACCGTCAGGTCCCGCACCAGCACCTTGCGTTCGCCGTCGTCCAGATCGACCAGCCCGCGCATGGTCAGCCGGGTCACCGTGTCCTCGACCGAGTCCACCACCGAGGTCAGGGCACTGGCCCGGTCGCGGGCGTCCAGGGCGGCCACACCGCGCCGGTGCATGGCGCCGGCGACCTCCGGGGCGTACTCGACACGCGCCGGGCGGACGGAGAACACCTCCAGACCGGCCGGCTCCGCCTCCCGCGCCACCCACCGGGTCAGCGCCTCCCCGGCCGCCTCCACCGCGCCCCGCACGCCCCCGGCACCGCGCACCGTCACCCGCGCCAGCGCGGCCTCCACGCACGCGCGCAGGTACGCCTCGTGGTCGTCGACCCCGAGCACGGCCCGCGCGGTGTCCCGCACCCGCCAGACCACGAGCACCACCACCCGCAGCGCGATCCCGTCCGCGTCGGCGGCCGGCATCGGCTCGCTGCGCCAGTGCCGCAGCCGCACGTCGACGCCGCGGCGCGGCAGGAGCGGATTGATCCACAGCAGCCCGGCACGCCGGACGGTCCCGCGGTAGCGGCCGAACAGCCCGAGCACCCACGCCCGCCCGGAGCGCCCCCTGGTCAGCCCGCCGAAGCCGAACAGGGCGAGCGCCCCGGCCCCGGCGTACGCGGCCCACTGCGGCAGGCCGAGCCCCGCGCCCGCACCGGCCGGCAGCCGCAGCGCGTGGGCGGCGAGCGGCGGCAGCACCCCCGCCCACCAGGAGGTGAGCACGCAGCCCGCCGTCCCGCACGCACCGACGAGGACACCGGCGGCACCCGGCAGCACCCGGGCCGGCCGCTCCACCAGGCCGGGATCGGACGCGGGCGCCGGGCCGGCCGGGGCGGGCACCCGGCGGCGCTGGCGCGGCCGCTCGCCGGTGCCGCGCCTGCTGCCCACCACGGCGGGCCGGAGCGCGGCCGCGGGAGGGTCGCGGTCGAGCCGGCCGGGGCCGGGATCGTCCCGGAAGAGCAGGTGGAGAGGGATCTCGGTGGTCGCCTCGTTCTGGATGAGCCGGGGGAAGGAACGATTCGGCCGGTCAGCCGGGAGCTCCATGCGATCCACGTCACACTCCATACGGACTTGTCCGGATCTGTGCACGTTGATCAGTGTCACAATCGGCCCGGAAATACGCATGTCTGACGGTCCGAATGATGGAAACGACGCCTTCCGGAGCAGGTCCGCCGCCCCGGCCGTGGTCACAGGCACCTCACCGCGTCCTGTAAAGTTGTCCACGTCAGCAGGCGCCGCTAGCTCAGTTGGTTAGAGCAGCTGACTCTTAATCAGCGGGTCCGGGGTTCGAGTCCCTGGCGGCGCACGGTGACGACGGCGGTCGTGTTCGCGGAAAGCGCTAGCACGACCGCCGTCTTCTTTTGCGCGCGCGCCGCGCCGCGTACGGCGAGGCCCCCACGTCGCCCCGCATCCGCCCCCATCCCCGCTCGCTCGCACTCCTGTGCGCCCGCCCCTCTCGCATCCATATGAGCCGTTACTCCGCTTTCGGCATGGTGCGATCACGCTGAGCCGCAGGACTCTGGCCGTCACCATGCCGACTGCCGACGGCAGTTGGAGACCGCGGGGCGTCGCGGGTGGCGGCGGGGGCCCTCGGGAGCGGTGCGGCCGGGGCGCGAGGGATTTCGAAAGATCGTTTGAACCAGTTGCCCGATGCGTGGGAAAAGGGGTCCCGCTGCGTCGAGGGCGGCGGAGGCGGGCAGCCATGCAACCGGTACGGAACCGGATCAACACGCGCTGACCGGCGTGTGGGGGGATGAGTCATGACGTCGACGCCGCCGGGCGCCCGGCACCAGCAGAACGCGTCCGAGACGACCCGGGCGCGGGGGCCGGCGCGCCGCACCGGCAGCACCACCGGCGATCTCCGCAGGATCAGGAGCACCCTGCCGAGATACGACTACGAGCACCACAGCCGCCTGGCGGGACCGCTCACCCGGCCCGCCCCGGACCGGCCCTACCAGGTGCAGTACCGCTCGCTGCTCTCGCAGGAGCCGCACCGGCTGCGGGCCGCGCTGATGCCGGCCGCCGCGCCGCTGCTCTCCCTGGTCCTGCTGGCCTGGCTGATGCGGCCGCAGCACTGGACCGAGCGGGACCACCCGGCCTACGGCTTCCTGCCGGTCCTCGACGGGGTCATGCTCGTCTCGATCGGTCTGATCGAGTTCTTCCGCTGCCTGAACGTGCTGTCCAACGCGCACGCCACCCTGGTCGCCCGCGACCCGGTCCCGGTGGTGCCGGAGGCCGGTACCCGCGTCGCCTTCCTCACCACCTTCGTACCCGGCAAGGAACCGCTGGAGATGGTCGCGCGGACCCTGCGGGCGGCCGTCCGGCTGCGGCACCGGGGCGTCATGCACGTGTGGCTGCTCGACGAGGGCGACGACGCCGGGGTGAAGGCGGTCTGCGCGCGCCTGGGCGTGCACCACTTCACCCGCAAGGGCGTCGAGCGCTGGAACCGGCCGAGCGGCCCGCACCGCGCGAGGACCAAGCACGGCAACTACAACGCCTGGCTCCAGGCGCACGGGGACGAGTACGACTTCTTCGCCTCCGTCGACACCGACCACGTCCCGCTGCCCAACTACCTGGAGCGGATGCTCGGCTACTTCCGTGACCCGGACGTCGGCTTCGTCGTCGGCCCGCAGGTCTACGGCAACTACGACACCTTCGTCACCAAGGCCGCCGAGTCGCAGCAGTTCCTCTTCCACGCGCTGATCCAGCGGGCCGGCAACCGCTACGGCACGCCCATGTTCGTCGGCACCTCCAACGCCGTGCGGATCAGCGCCGTCAAGCAGATCGGCGGCCTGTACGACTCGATCACCGAGGACATGGCGACCGGGTTCGAGATGCACCGCGCGAAGAACCCGGCCACGGGCCGCCGGTGGAAGTCCGTCTACACCCCGGACGTGCTCGCGGTCGGCGAGGGGCCGAACTCCTGGACGGACTTCTTCACCCAGCAACTGCGCTGGTCCCGGGGGACGTACGAGACGATCCTCAAGCAGTACTGGAAGGGGTTCGGCTCGCTGCCGCCGGGCCGGCTCCTCCACTACACCATGCTGGTCATCTTCTATCCGATGTCCGCGCTGAACTGGATCCTGGCCGCGCTGAGCTGCGCGCTCTTCCTGGGCCTCGGCGCCTCCGGCGTGAACATCGACCCCGCCGTGTGGCTCATGCTGTACGGCAACGCGTCCGCGCTCCAGATCGGCCTGTACGTCTGGAACCGGCGGCACAACGTCTCCCCGCACGAGCCCGAGGGGTCGGGCGGCGTGGCCGGCATGGTGATGTCCGCGCTGTCGGCGCCGGTCTACGCCCGCTCACTGATGGACGCGGCGCTGCGCCGCCGGAGCGGGTTCGTGGTGACACCGAAGGGCGAGTCGGCGAGCCCCGACACCCTGTTCGGCACGTTCCGCGTCCACTGGTTCTTCGTCCTGGTCTTCGGCGGCTCGATCGCGGCCGGTCTCGCACGCGGCCACGCCCACCCCGCGATGCTCGTCTGGGCCGCGCTCGCCCTGCTCATCACCGTCTCGCCCGTGGCCCTCTGGCGCTGGTCGCTGCGGCGCGCCCGGCGTGCCCCGGCGCCCGCCCGGCCGGTGGCGGCTCCGGCGCCCGTGGCGGCAGAGCCGGAGGACGCCCCGCAGGACGCCGTGCCACCGGCGTACGCGGGCCACGGAGCGGGAGGGCGTCACGCATGAGGGACCAGGCCGGCCTCCGCCGGGCCCGCCGGATCGGGATCGGGGCGGTGGTGGTGCTCGCCCTGGCCGGGACGAACGGGCCGTGGCTCTACCGCTTCGGCACGGCGCGCTATCACCAGTACAGGATCGACGAGCCCGGGTACAAGGCGGCCAACGGGCACTGGGACGTCGTCGAGTTCCCCAGGGAGTACCGGCAGGACACCATCCACGCGGTGCTGCTGCACACCGGCAAGGTCCTGCTGGTGGCGGGCTCGGGCAACAACCAGGCGAACTTCGACGCGAAGAAGTTCGACTCGCGCGTCTGGGACCCGGTCAAGGGCACCGTCAGGAAGGTGCCCACGCCCAACGACCTGTTCTGCACCGGCCACACCCAACTGGCCGACGGCAGCATCCTGATCGCGGGCGGCACCAAGCGGTACGAGAAGCTCAGGGGCGACGTCACCAAGGCCGGCGGCCTGATGATCGTCCACAACGAGAACCCGGACAAGCCGGTCACGCTGCCCGCCGGGACGCGGTTCACCGGGAAGGCGAACGGCAGGACGTTCGTCTCCAGGGACCCGGTGCTCGTGCCGCGCGCGCGGAAGAACTTCGACCGCGGGACGGGGAAGTTCCTCGGCACCACCGCGGGGCTCGGCCGGATCTACGTCGAGGCGCAGAAGAGCGGCGCCCGCTACGAGACCGGCACCCAGGACAACTACCGGATCCAGGGCCTGGCCGGCGCCGACGCCCGCAACACCTACGGCATCGCGCAGAAGCTCGCCCTGGACAAGAAGGACTTCCAGGGGATCCGGGACACCTACGAGTTCGACCCGGTCGCCGAGAAGTACATCAAGACCGACCCGATGCACGAGGCCCGGTGGTACCCGACGCTCACCACGCTCGGCGACGGCAGGATCCTCGGCGTCTCCGGCCTCGACGACATCGGCCAGCTGGTCCCCGGCAAGAACGAGATCTTCGACCCGCGCACGCGGAAGTGGACGTACACCCCGAAGGTCCGTCAGTTCCCGACCTACCCGGCGCTGTTCCTGATGCAGAACGGCAGGATCTTCTACTCCGGTTCGAACGCGGGGTACGGTCCCGACGACGTCGGCCGGAAGCCGGGGATCTGGGACGTGCGGAGCAACGCGTTCACCGAGCTGCCCGGGATGAGCGACGCGAGCATGCTGGAGACGTCCGGCACGGTGCTGCTGCCGCCCGCCCAGGACGAGAGGTTCCTGGTCATCGGCGGCGGCGGGGTCGGCGAGTCCCGGCTGTCCAGCAGGAAGACCCGGCTCATCGGCCTGAAGGCGAAGCACCCGCACTTCACCGACGGTCCGGCGCTGGACGAGGGCACCCGCTACCCGCAGGCCTCGGTCCTGCCCGACGACACCGTGCTGGTCTCCGGCGGCTCGAGGGACTACCGGGGCCGCGGTGACTCGGACATCCTCCAGGCCCGCCTCTACGACCCGCGGACCAACGCCTTCCGCCGGGTCGCCGACCCGCTGGTGGGACGTGACTACCACGCGGGCTCGATCCTGCTGCCCGACGGCCGGGTGATGTTCTTCGGCTCCGACCCGCTCTACGGCGACAAGGCCGGCACCAGGCCGGGCACGTTCGAGCAGCGCATCGAGATCTACACACCGCCCTACCTGTACCGGGACACGCGGCCCTCGCTGTCGGGCGGGCCGCGGACCCTCGCGCGGGGCACGTCGGGCACGTTCACCTCGCGGCACGCCACCGTGATCAGGAAGGCCCGGCTGATCCGGCCGAGCGCCTCCACCCACGTCACGGACGTGGACCAGCGCTCGATCGCGCTGGACTTCCACGCGTCCGGCGACAGGGTCACGGTGACGGTCCCGAAGAACCGGAACCTGGTGCAGTCGGGCTGGTACATGCTGTTCGTGGTCGACGACCGGGGCACGCCCAGCCAGGCGCGGTGGGTGAAGGTCCCGTAGGGCCACCCGGCACGCCCCGCCGCCCCGCACGGTCCCCGAGGCGCCCTGCCTCGCTCGGGCGCCCGGGGGCCCGCGCCGCGCGGCTACCCGCTCGCCCGCGCCAGCCCGAGCGCGTACGTCTCCCACCAGTCGCCCGCCGCCGGCCCGCCCTTGCAGGTGCCGTCGGACTCACCGGGGCGCTTGACCCACAGATAGGCGTCCGCCAAGGGGTCGGCGGTCTTCGTGGTGGGGGCCTCGCCGAGGGCGCGGCCGGGCGGGTTGCACCAGCGTTCGCCGGGATCGCCCTGCGTGTAGGGGCCGTTGCCGTTGCGGCTGGTGTCGATGACGAAGTGCTTGCCGCCGACCCTCGCGGAGAGGTGCCTGCCGTAGGCGAGCGAGGCCCGGGTGGAGTAGAAGTTGGAGACGTTGACGGCGAAGCCGTCGGCCCGGTCCACGCCCGCCCGCCGGAGCGGCTCGAAGATCTGGTCGGGCCGGCCCCAGCTGGCGTTGCCCGCGTCCAGGTAGACCCTGGTGTTCTCGAGAGTCTTGAGCGTGGCGACGGCACCCTTGAGGAGGTCGTAGCGCTCCTCCTGGTACTGGCGCGGGGTGCAGCCGTCCACCAGGTGCAGCACCGCGTCCGGCTCCAGGACCACCGTGGCCGCGCGGTCGCCGATGCCGCGGGCAACGCCGTCGACCCAGGCCCGGTAGGCGTCACCGTCGGCGGCGCCGCCGCGCGAGTACCGGCCGCAGTCGCGGTGCGGGATGTCGTAGAGGACGAGCAGGGCGGTGCGGCCCGCCCGGGCGGCGGCCTCGGTGAAGCCGCGCGCCTCCCGCTCGGGGTTCTCCGGTCCGATCCACTCACCGGTCGGCTGCTCGGCGATCTTGCGGATCTGCTCGGCGTCGGCCTTCCGGCCGGACTTGGCGTAGGCGGCGACCTGGCGGGCGGCCCGGCTGTCCGGGTCGACCCAGAACGGGCCGGCCGCCCGGGGCCGCTGGCCGATCGCGGCCCCCGCACCGCCGGCCCCGCCCTTCCCGTCTCCTCCCCCGCCCCCGGCGGAACACCCGGTGACCATCAGCGCCGCTCCCAGCAGCATCGCGCACGCCCGGGTCCGCGCCGCGGGGACGTGCGAGAGCGCCCCCCTCGTGCCGTGCATACGACTCCCCCTCGGTGCACCGGGCCGTACGGCCGCACGTCCCGCATTCCGCGCGTTCCATGCTGCCAGGCGGCGGCACGCTCACGGGCCGGTTCGGGGCAGGTACACCGAGACGGCGGGGCCGGGGAGTTCGGGGCGCCGGGCGGGGTGGTCCTGGGCGGGACGGCCGACGGCGGCCATGTCGCCGGTCGTCGGCGCGGCCGGCCGGCGCCCTGCCTCGGCGGACGCGCCGCCCCACTGCCACAGCGCCAGCAGCAGCACCACCCAGACCAGCCCGGCGACGAGGCGGCCGAGCCCACGCAGACGATCGGTGACGCGCGGGAGACCGGTGACGCCAGACCGTGCGGTGGCACACGGAGGTCCGGTGACGCCAGACCGCGCGGGGACGCGCGGGCGTTCCGTCACACGCGGGCGTTCGGTGACGCGCGGGCGTTCGGTGTCGGACATCGTGATCCCGTCCTTCAGTCCTCGGTCCGCCGGCGGCCGTGCGGGGCGGCGTCGTCGTCCCCGGGGCGGCCCGCGCCGCGTGCGCCGCGTGCGCCGCGTGCCCGCGGCAGGAGGACGACGGCCGCCGCCGCGACTCCCGCGAGGACCAGTCCGGTCACCGCGTGCGCCATGCCGGGCGCGGCCGCGACGGCGTGCGGGTCCGCGGGGGCGGAGGGGGCCGGGCGCGCCTGCACCGGGACGACGGCGACGGCGACGCCGCCGGGGGCGGGCGGCGCGGACGCCGGGGCACGGCCGCCACCGGCCCCGGCCGCTCCCTGGATGCTGCCGGAGGTGGTGGCGGGGGCCATGGCCGGGGCGAAGGCACCGGCCACCAGCAGCCCTGTGCACAGAGTCAGGCGCAGCGAACCCATCGTGACACCTCCGGTACCAGGAGACGTCACGGAGCCCGGGACCGCATCCGCGACCGGCCGGTACTGCTCCGTACGGGTGACCGGCCGACGGGTCAGGGCCCGCCCGGGGCCGGCGTCAGACGCGTTCCACCAGGTCGGCGATGGAGTCGATGACCTCGGACGGGCGGAACGGGTAGCGGTCGACGTCCTTGGGCTGCGTCACGCCGGTCAGCACCAGGAAGGTGCGCATCCCGGCCTCCAGACCGGCGAGCACGTCGGTGTCCATCCGGTCGCCGATCATGGCGGAGGTCTCGGAGTGGGCGCCGATCGCGTTCAGCCCGGCCCGCATCATCAGCGGGTTGGGCTTGCCCACGAAGTACGGCTTCTTGCCCGTCGCCGCGGTGATCAGGGCGGCGACCGAGCCGGTGGCGGGCAGGTCGCCCTCCACGGAGGGGCCGACGTTGTCGGGGTTGGTGGCGATGAACCGGGCCCCGTCGTTGATCAGCCGCACGGCCTTCGTCAGGGCCTCGAAGGAGTACGTCCGGGTCTCGCCGAGGATCACGAAGTCGGGGTCGTGGTCGGTGAGGACGTAGCCGATGTCGTGCAGCGCGGTCGTCAGGCCGGCCTCGCCGATGACGTAGGCGCTGCCGCCGGGCCGCTGGTCGTCGAGGAACTGGGCGGTCGCCAGTGCGGAGGTCCAGATGTTCTCCTCCGGCACGTCCAGGCCCATGCGGCGCAGCCGGGCGTGCAGGTCGCGCTGGGTGTAGATCGAGTTGTTGGTCAGCACCAGGAACGGCCGGCCCGAATCACGCAGCGTCTTCAGGAAGGCGTCGGCGCCGGGGATCGGAACACCCTCGTGGATCAGGACACCGTCCATGTCGGTGAGCCACGACTCGATGGGCTTGCGGTCTGCCATGGGTTTCGCTCTCCTGCCGTACGCGGGTCTGCGTGAGCCCCAGCCTAACCAGTGACCGGATCTTGCCGGAACGCTTCAGCGCCGCGCTGTTCCGGGGAGCCGGAGCCCGGCCGGGCGGTCAGCTGCCGGTGGCCCGCTTCCAGTCCTCGACGTACGCGGTCAGGTTCTCGCCGATGTCGGACCAGTCGGGCCGGAAGATCTCCACGCCCTTCATCAGGGCCGCCAGCGCGGTGGCGTTCGCGTCGGTGGCGTGGACGTCCTGGCGGGCGCTGAAGCCGCCGCCGATCTCACTGACCTGCTGCTGGGCCGGCCTGGCGAGCATGAAGTCGAGGAGCTTCCTGCCGTTCTCGGTGTGCGGGGCCTTGGTGACGAGCCCGGCGGCGTAGGGCAGGGCGAAGGTGGTGGGCCTGCCGCCCTGCCGGGCCGGGAACCAGATGCCGAGGTTCGGCATGGTCCTGGACTGGGCGTGGTTCATCTGGACGTCACCGTTGGCGACGAGGAGTTCGCCCTTGTCCACCTTGGGGGCGAGCTTGCCGGTGGAGGCGGACGGCCCGACGTTGTTGGACTGGAGTTTCTTCAGGTACGCCAGGGCCGCGTCCTTGCCGCCGAAGTCGTGCATGGCCTTGACGAGCACGGCGGTGCCGTCACCGGCGACGCCGGGCGTGGAGTACTGGAGCCGGTTCTTGAACTTCGGGTCCAGGAGCTGCTCCCAGGTGGTGGGGGCGGGCTTCAGCTCCTTCTTGTCGTAGACGAACCCGAAGTAGTTGTTGACGACGGAGGTCCAGGTGCCGTCGGCCGCCTTGTCGGCGGGGCCCACCTGGCCGGCGCCCTTCGGGGCGTACTTCTGCAGCAGGCCCTTGCCGTCGGCCTGCTGGATGAACGGGGGCAGGGTGACCAGCACGTCGGCCTGCGGGTTGGCCTTCTCGCGCACGGCGCGCTGCACCATCTCGCCCGAGCCGCCCTCGACGTACTCGACCTTGATGCCGGTCTGCTTCTCGAAGTCCTTGAAGACCCGGTCGTACCAGCCGTCGCCGTTCTCGCCCTTGAGGCCGTCGGCGCTGTAGACGGTGACGGACTTGTCGTCGGCGGAGGAGGAGCCGTCGCAGGCGGACAGCAGGGGGGTGACGAGCAGGGCGAGCGCGACGGCGAGCTTGAGGGTGTTCCTGGGCATGGCGGGGCGGACTCCTTGCGGCGGCGGACGGCAGGGACGAGGCAGGGAAGGGGGCAGGGGGGGGCAGGGGGGCAGGGCGATGGGTGCGGGTCAGCGGTAGGTCGCCCGGGTGCGGACACGGGAGACGGCCAGCAGGACCAGCAGCGTGACGGCCATCAGCACCACGGCGACGGCGGAACCGGTGAAGAGCGAACCCCGGTCGGTGGCCGCGAAGATCAGCACGGGCAGCGGGGTCCAGTCGGGCGGGTAGAGCATCATCGTGGCGCTCAGCTCCCCCATGGACAGGGCGAAGCAGAGGCCGGCGGCGGCCGTGAGCGAGGGCAGCAGCAGCGGCAGCCGCACCCGCCACAGCACGTACGCGGGACGGGCGCCGAGCGAGGCCGCGGCCTGCTCGTAGGCCGGGTCGAGGCGGCGGACCGCAGCCGAGACGGACTGGTACGCGAAGGCGGTGACCAGCACGGTGTGGGCGAGGACCACGATCCAGCGGGTGCCGTTGAGGAGCATCGGCGGTTCGGAGAACGCCACCAGGACCGACAGTCCGACGACCACCGACGGCACCGCGACCGGCAGGACGAACAGCGCGTCCAGCACGCGGCGGTGGGCCTTCTTCAGGGCGGCCCCGGCCAGCGCGGCCCAGGTGCCCACGGCCAGCGCGAGCAGGCTCGCGACGGTGGCGGTGACGAGGCTGGTGGTCAGTGCCTGGAGGGCTTCGCCGCGGGTGGCGGCGCGGTAGTTGCCGGTGGTGAGGCCCGAGGGCAGGGCACCGGACCAGTGGGTGGCGAAGGAGGCGCCGAGGACGACGAGGAGGGGCAGCGCGAACAGCGGCACGAACAAGACGAGGAACACCGTCCACACGGCCCAGCGGGCCCTGCGGCTATGCACCAGCACGGCGGCTCACCACCCGGTAGAGGCCGTAGAGGCCCACGGAGATCAGGACGTTGACGACGGCGACCACGCACGCGCCCGGGTAGTCGGACTCCAGGATCGCCTTGCCGTAGACGAGCATCGGCAGGGTGGTGACGCCCTTGGCGCCGGTGAAGAGGACGATGCCGAACTCGTTGAGGCACAGCACGAGCACCAGGGAGCCGCCGGCGCCGAGCGCGGGCAGCGCCTCGGGCAGGATCACCTGCCGGACGATGCGCGGGGCGCGGGCGCCCAGTGAACTGGCCGCCTCCAGCTGGGCGGTGTCCAGTTGCGTGAACGCGGCGAGCAGCGGGCGCATCACGAACGGCGTGAAGTAGGTGATCTCCGCCAGGAGCACGCCCCAGGGCGTGGCCAGGAACTGGAAGGGGCCGTCCGGGGCGCCGCCCGCCTGCTCCCACAGCCCGTTGGCCAGGCCGGTGCGGCCGTAGACGAACAGCAGGGCCAGCGTGATGAGGAAGGACGGGAAGGAGAGGAAGACGTCGATGAACCGGGCGACCGCCTTCGCCCCGGGGAACGGTACGAACGCGATGACCAGCGCCAGCAGGAAGCCCAGCACCAGGCATCCGGCGGTCGAGGCGAGCGCCAGCCACACGGTGGTCCACAGCGCCTCGCGGAAGCCGTCGGAGGCGAAGACGTCGGCGTAGGGCCGGACGGAGGTCCCGCCGTCCTGGGGGCTCAGGGACTGCTGGACGACGAGGGCCAGCGGGTAGAGGAAGAAGACGGCGAGCAGCACGACCGGGGGCAGTGCCCACAGGAGGCGCCGGGCGCTCCGGGGGGCGCGCACCGCGGAGGGCGCCGGGGCGGCGGTGCCCGGGCCCGGCACCCGGCCGGGCGCCGCGGTGGTCAGCGGCTCAGTGCTCATCGCCGCTCACCCCCGCGGCGAGCAGCACCGCGTCCTCGGCGGCGAAGTGCAGGCTGACGGTGTCGCCGTGGGCGGGGGGCCGCCGCAGCTCGGGCACGTCCGCCATCACGTGATGGCCGGCGACGTCGACGTAGAGCCGGTGCGTCGAGCCGCGCCACTGGACCTCGCTGACCGTGCCGGTGAGCCGGTTGGGGCCGTCGCCGAGGCCGACCAGGTGCGGGCGTACGCACAGGGTGCCCCGCGTCCCGGCCGCCGCGCCCGCCGTGTCGAGGGTCAGCTCGGCGTCGCCGAGGGCGGCGCCCCGGGGCGTCACGGTGACCGGCAGCAGGTTGGCGTTGCCGACGAAGGACGCGGTGAACTCGTCGGCCGGGGCCCGGTACAGCTCCCGGGGCGTGCCGCAGGCCCGCAGCCGGGCCTTGTCCATCACCGCGATCCGGTCGGCCAGGGTCAGCGCCTCGATCTGGTCGTGGGTGACGTACAGGATGGACACGTCGGGCAGTTCCCGGTGCAGGCGGGCCAGTTCGGCGAGCATGCCGGAGCGCAGCCGGGCGTCCAGCGCGGACAGCGGTTCGTCGAGCAGCAGGACGGCGGGGCGGATGGCGAGCGCGCGGGCGATGGCCACGCGCTGCTGCTGGCCGCCGGACAGCTCCCGGGGGTGGCGGCGGGCGTAGGCGGCCATCCCGGTCATCTCCAGGGCCTCGCCGACCCGTGCGCGGATCTCGGCCCGGCCGGCCCGGCGGGCCTTCAGGCCGAAGGCCACGTTGTCCTCGACCCGCAGGTGCGGGAAGAGGGCGTACTGCTGCACGACCATGCCGATGCCCCGCCGGTGGGGAGGCAGGTCCGTCACGTCCCGCTCCCCCAGAAGCACCCGCCCCGACACGGGCCGGACGAACCCGGCGACCGCCCGCAGCGCGGTGGTCTTCCCGGACCCGGACGGCCCGAGCAGCGCCATCACCTCGCCGGGCGCGACGGTGAGGTCGAGCGAGTCGAGGACGACGTTGCCGTCGTAGGCGACCGTGACGGAGTCGAAGCGGATGCTCATCTCACCGTTCTCCCCGGAGCAGGGCGGGCAGGGCACCGACCGAGTCGAGGACGTGCGTGGCGCCCGCGGCGCGGAACTCGGCGTCGCCGTGCGCCCCGGTGCGCACGCCGGCGACCAGGCCCGCCCCGGCGCGGACACCGCTGAGCACGTCGTAGGAGGTGTCGCCGACGACGGCCACCTGGTGCACGTCCTCGGCGGCCTTGGTGCGCAGGAAGGCCTCCAGGACCATGTCCGGGTACGGCCGCCCGCGCCCGCCCGCGTCGGCCGGGCACAGGGTGAGCGGCACCAGGCCGCGCCAGCCGAGCGCGTCGAGGACGGCGTCCTGGGTGACGCGGGCGAAGCCGGTGGTCAGGACGACGGTGCGGCCGTCGGCCCGGAGTTCCTCGACGGCCTCGCGGGCGCCGGGCACGGGGGCGACGAGCCCGCCGTCGACGAGGTCGCCGTACGCCTTCTCGAATGCGGTGTTGGCCCGCTGGGCGGCCTCCTCCGTACCGAACAGGTGCCGGAAGACGGAGATCTTCGACTCGCCCATGGTGGCGCGGACGTAGGCGAGCTTGTCGGCGTGGTCGGCCGAGCCGGGTGCGACGCCCAGTTCGGCGGCGGCAGCGGCGAAGGCCCGCTCGACCAGGCCGCCGTCGGCGACGGTGGTGCCCGCCATGTCGAGGACGACGAGCCGGATGTCCGCGGGAGCCGCGGTGGCCGTGTGGGTTTCGGTCATGGGTTCTCTCACCAGCCCAGTTCGTTCGCGGTGCGTTCGGCGATCGCCGGGGAGCAGGTCATGCCGCGCCCGCCGGGCCCGGTGACCAGCCAGACACGGTCGCGGACCTGCTGGCGGTGGACGACCCGGCCGGGGTCGGTGCACTGGGCGTACACCCCGGCCCAGCGCCGGCGGATCTTCGGCAGCGGGCGGCCCAGCAGGGACTCGACGACGGCGGTGAGGTGCTCGTAGGGGTCCTCGACGGTGTCGAACGCGAAGGGGTGCTCGTACTCGTGGGTGTCGCCGATGGTCAGTCCGCCATCGGCGCGCTGCACCATGAGCAGCTGCATCCGGTGCTCGGCGGCGGTCCGGGGCTGCGGCCGGCCCGCGTTGAGCGCGTCCAGGGCCGCGCCGGCGTACGCCGGGTAGTAGCGGAAGCTGTCGGCGTCGGCGACCGAGGTGGGCAGCGCCTCACCGAGCGGGTCGGTCTGCATCATCTGGAGCCGGACGCGGCGCACCGGCAGGCCGGGTCCGGCCAGTTCCCGGACGAGTCCGCCGAGCCAGGCGCCGGTGGCGAGGACCACCACGTCGGCGGTGTGCACCTCGCCGTGGTCGTCGCGGACGGCGCCCGCGCCGACGACCTCGCGGACCTCGCGGCCCGGCAGGAAGGTGTACTTCGGGTGCTTGAGCAGCTCGGCGCGCAGGGCGCGCTGGGCGGTGCGCGGCTCGACGGCGGCGTCCCGTTCGCAGTAGAGGGCCGCGTCGAAGTCCCCGCGCAGGGCGGGGTTGAGGGCGCGGGCCTCGGCGGGGGTCAGCAGCTCGTGTCCGCGGGCGGCGGCGTCCGGCGCGGCCGCGGCGGCCTCGGCCACGGCGTGTTCGAGGGCGCCACGCACGGGGGTGAGGGAGCCGTTGGCCCGGAAGCCGAGGGCTGGCACCCGGCCGCCGATCTCCTCCCACAACTCACGGGCGCGCAGGGCCGTCTCCAGCTCCTCGCCGCTCGCGCGGCCGCTCACCCAGATCTGCCCGAAGTTGCGCAGCGAGGCGCCGCGGGCCTCGGCCTCGCGCTCGATCTGCACGACCTCGTGGCCGCGTTCCACTGCCTGCCAGGCGTGCATGGTGCCCACCACGCCGGCTCCGACGACTGTCACTTTCACGACGACGACGTTCCTCTCGGACGGAGAACCGGAAGAGTCCGGCTGACAACGAGAGCCTGAACGAGGCATCACGATTGGGCTAGACCCGTTATCTTTTCGTTACCGTTGTGCGCGGGGTGGCGGGGAGACGCCCCGCGGCCGGCGCGTCAGCCGTTCAGGTGGGCGGTGAAGGAGAAGCGGTCCCCGCGGTAGAGGCTGCGCACCCGCTCCAGCGGCCGTCCCAGCGCGTCCCGCGAGACGCGGTGGATCAGCAGCATGGGCAGAGCCGGCGGGGTGCCGATGAGCAGCGCCTCGCGCGGGGTGGCGAGCACGGTCTCGATGCGCTCGTCGGCGTCCCCGAAGGCCAGGCCCAGGCTCTGGAGGTAGGCGTAGAAGGACGAGTCCGGGTCGAAGTCGGTGTCCAGGCGCGGCACGCGCGCCACCGCCACGTAGGTGCTCTCCAGGCCGACCCGTTCCTCGTCCGCGAGCAGCACCCGCTCCAGGTGCCAGACGGGTTCCCCGCGGCTGAGTCCCGTCTCGGCGGCGAGCGCGTCCGGGCACGGGAACCGTTCCAGACCGACGAGCGTGCGCCCCGGCGTACGGCCCTGGCGCCGCACGCCCTCCGTGTAGCTGGCCAGCGAGAGCGGCTGCTCCAGCTTGGGCCCCGCCACGACCGTGCCCCGGCCGCGGCGCCTGAGCTTGCCCTCCAGGACCAGCTCGCGCAGCGCCTGCCGCACGGTCTCGCGGGCGACCCCGTACTCCTCGGACAGATCGCGCTCGGTGGGGATCGGCCGGTCCTCGCCCAGCTCCCCGACGAGGCGGTCGATCCTCGCCTTCACCGCGTAGTACTTGGGGATCCGGCCGTGCTCCGGGATGCCGGAGCGCACCGGGGCGCCGGGGGCCTGGTCGTTCGGATAGTCCACGCAGGGATCGTCGCAGACCGGGGGCGCGCGCTCGGCGCCGCCTCCGCATCAGCACGCCCGCCCCGGGCGGCGGCGAGCAAGAGGGCGACGGCCGTGAGCCTGCCGTACGAGGTGACGCGGACCCGCTGTACGGCGTGACGGGAGCCCGCCGTACGGCGGGAGGGAGCCGGTCGTACGGGTGGGGGCGCGCGCTCGGCGCCGCCTCCGGATCAGCACGCCCGCCCCGGGCGGCGGCGAGCAAGAGGGCGACGGCCGTGAGCCTGCCGTACGGGGTGACGCGGACCCGCTGTACGGCGTGACGGGAGCCCGCCGTACGGCGGGAGGGAGCCGGTCGTACGGCGTGACGGGAGCCCGTCGTACGGCCTGACGCCGAGCCTGTCGTACGGGTGGGGGCGGGCGCGGGCCGGCCAGGGGCGGTCGGCCCGCGCGGGCGCGTGCGCGGGATCGCGGGGCCTATCCCTCCCCCCGCCCGAACAACGGCGCCAGCAGCAACTGCGCCGCGCCCTCCGCGACCCCGCGCGCCCCGGCCGGCGCCTGCCGGACCGGCACCGCCGCGCCCGGCAGTCCGCCCCGCCGGGCCCGCGCGGCGACCACCGCCCCCACCCCGGTCACGAACGCCTCCGGGCGCTCGGCGACCGTGCGCCCCCCGAGCAGCACCAGGTCGACGTCCAGCAGCCCGACGAGGTTCGCGGCCGCCGTGCCCAGCACGCGTGCCGCCTCCCGCGTGTCCCCGCGCGCGACCGCGGCCAGGCACAGCGCCTCCACGCACCCCCGGTCCCCGCAGGCGCACGGGGGGCCGTCCAACTGGATCACCTGGTGCCCGAACTCACCCGCCCCGGTACGCGCCCCCCGGTGCACGGTCCCGCCGATGACCAGCCCGGCCCCGAGGCCCGTCCCGAGGTGGAGGTAGGCGAAGGAGCCGCCGCCCTCACCGGTGACGGCGAGTCCGAGCGCCGCCGCGTTGGTGTCCTTGTCGACGACGACGGGCACACCGAGCCGCCGCTCCAGCGCGTCCCGCAGCGGGAACCCGTCCCACTGGGGGAACCCGGTGACGCGGTGCAGCACCCCGCGCCCGTGGTCCAGCGGGCCGGGCAGCGCCACCCCGGCCCCGAGGAGCGAGGCGGCGGACGCCTCCCGCGCGCCGGCCCCGAACGCCTCCGCGACCAGCGCCTCGGCCTGCTCCGCCACCGCCTCCACGACGGCGCCGGCCTGCGCCCCGAGGTCCAGCGGCCGGCGCCGCTCGCCGGTGACCGTGCCGTTCAGGTCGACCAGGACCGCCCGCACCTCGTCCCGCTCGACGTGCACGCCCACCGCGTGCCCGGCCTCCGGGACCAGCCGGAGCACGGTCCGCGGCTTGCCCCCGGTGGAGGCCCGGCGTCCCGCCTCGGCCGCGAGCCCGCGTTCCCGCAGCCGTGCGGTGATCTTGCTGACGGCCTGCGGGGTGAGTCCGGTGCCCTCGGCCAGCTCCAGCCTGCTGATCCCGGCGGCTCCCGCCCCGCGCAGCAGATCGAGCACGAGGGCGGTGTTGTGGCTGCGCAGGGCGAGCAGGTTGGCCCCGCCGCCCGCACCCCGCATCCTCGCGCTCCGCACCGCCTCCCCGGTCACCACGGCGGAACCCCCGACCGCACCGGGCTCAGCGTGCGCATCACGCCCAGCGGACGCACCGGCCGCTTCAGCCCCACCGGTCTCTCCTGAAACCCCCGCCTCCCCTGAAGCCCCCACGACTCCGGAAACGCCCGCCGCTTCGGACGCGGCGGGCCTGAGCCCGCCATGCGCACCGGCCGCTCCGGCCACACCGGCGACTCCCAGCGCACCGGCAGCCCGAGCGATCCCCGTAGCCTCGCCGTCGTCGTCACCGCGCACTTCCACCGCTCCTGCTCCCGCCCGCCCACCGCCCGCGTGCACTGTTCGCCGCTCCCGGCGGCGGGCGCCTTCCTCCGCGTCCGGCTGCTCGCCTCCGCCGAACCGTCCTCCCCCATTCTCCCCCGCGCTTGCACTTAGGCAACAGCGTTGCGAAAGTAGGAGGCATGACTAGCACCCCCCTCCGCGACCTCCGCGTGGGCCTCATCGGCTACGGCCTCGCCGGTTCCGTCTTCCACGCCCCGCTGATCGCCGCCACCGAGGGCCTGACCCTCGACACGGTCGTCACCTCCAACGAGGAACGGCAGGCACAGGCCCGCGAGGAGTTCCCGGACGTCCGCCTCGCCGCGGACGCCGGCGACCTGTTCACCCGCGCCGGCGAGCTGGATCTGGTCGTCGTCGCCTCCCCGAACAAGACGCACGTCCCGCTCGCGACAGCGGCGCTGGAGGCCGGGCTGCCGGTGGTCGTGGACAAGCCGGTCGCCGGCACGGCGGCCGAGGCGCGCGGCCTCGCCGCCCTCGCCGAGGAGCGCGGGCTCCTGCTGTCCGTCTTCCAGAACCGCCGCTGGGACAACGACTTCCTGACCCTGCGCGCACTGGTCGAGCAGGGCGAACTGGGCGACGTGTGGCGGTTCGAGTCCCGCTTCGAGCGCTGGCGCCCGAAGCCGAAGGGCGGCTGGCGCGAGTCCGGCGACCCCGCAGAGATCGGAGGTCTGCTCTACGACCTCGGGAGCCACGTGGTCGACCAGGCGCTGGTGCTCTTCGGCCCGGCCACGCAGGTGTACGCCGAGTCGGTCGTGCGCCGGCCGGGTGCCGAGGCCGACGACGACACGTTCCTCGCGCTCACCCACGCGAACGGCGTCCGCTCCCACCTGTACGTCTCCTCGACGGCCGCCCAGCTCGGCCCGCGCTTGCGGGTGCTGGGCTCGCGGGCCGGTTACGTCAAGTACGGGCTCGACCCGCAGGAGGCCGCGCTGCGGGAGGGCGCGCGTCCGGGCCCGGACGGCTGGGGCGTCGAGGAGGAGTCCCTGTGGGGCCGTATCGGCGCGGGCGAGTCCCCGGTGTCCGGCGGCGGCAGCCCCGTACCGACCCTGCCCGGCGACTACCCGGCGTACTACGCCGCCGTGGCCGCCGCGCTGCGCGAGGGCGCCCCGAACCCGGTGACCGCCCACGAGGCCGCCGCCGCGCTGGACGTCCTGGAGGCGGCCCGCCGCTCGGCCCGCGACGGCGTGGCGGTGCGACTGTGACGAGCGCACCGCAGCCCCCGACGTCCCCGAAGCCCCCGCAGCCCACGAAGCCGCCGCAGCCGTCGAAGCCCCCGCAGCCGGCGCGCTCCCCCCAGCCTCCGGAGTCCCCGCAGACCCCTCGGGCCCCGCAGACCCCGCAGCCCGCGGCCGCGGATCCGGCGGTCCCCGGGATCGAGGAACTTCAGGCGCAGGAACGCCGCCTGGTCTTCACCCGGTTCACGTACGAGGACGCCTGGGCGCTCGGCTCGCTGCTGGTCGAGCTGGCGCGGGCGCGGCAGGCCCCGGTCGCCGTCGACATCCACCGCGCCGGCCAGCAGCTGTTCCACGCGGCCCTGCCCGGCTCCACGCCCGACAACGACGCCTGGATCGAGCGCAAACGCAGGGTCGTGGAGCGCTACGGCGCGGCCTCCTACCTGGTCGGTGCCCGTTTCCGCGCCAAGGGGACGACCTTCGAGGCCTCCTCCCGGCTGGACCCCGGCACCTACGCCGCGCACGGCGGCTCCTTCCCGATCACCGTGGAGGGCGTGGGTGTGATCGGCGCCGTGACGGTGTCGGGCCTGCCCCAGGTGGAGGACCACCGGCTGGTGGTGGAGGCCCTGGAGACGTACCTCGGCCTCCACTAGGACCTGCGCCTCTCGTTCGGGGCACGCCGGGCCCGGCGTGTCCCGAACGAGAGGCCCGGAGCCGCTGGGCCGGACACCCCCGCGCCGGACTCGCCCGGGCCGGGGAATGACGGGCGCCGTGCTCGCGGTTGGGGTTGGCTGTACGCATCGCCGGTCAGGCAACTGACCGCGCACGCACCTGATCGCGGCACGCGCCCGGAGGGATCGGAACCGATGAGCGACACGGCAGCCCCACTGAAGGAGACGGTCGGACGGTACGGCGTCTGGAGCGTCGGACTCCGCTCGGAGGACCCGGCCCGGCGCGGTGCGATCGCCGAGGCCGCCGCCGAACTGGAGGAGCTGGGCTACGGCACCGCGTGGCTCGGCGGCAGCAGCGCCCCGGCCAACGCCCGCCCCCTGCTCGACGCGACGTCGGCCCTCACCGTCGGCACCAGCATCCAGAGCATCTGGCAGCACGACGCCCCGGCGAGCGCGGCCGGCTTCGCCGAGCTGGAGGCGGCCCACCCCGGCCGCTTCGTGCTGGGCATCGGCGTGAGCCACGCCAAGCTGGCCGAGCAGTACCGCCGGCCGTACTCGGCGCTGGTCGCCTACCTGGACGAGCTGGACGCCGCCGAGGTGCCCGCCGAGCGCCGGGTGCTGGCCGCGCTCGGCCCCAGGACCCTCGAACTGTCCCGGGACCGTGCGGCGGGCGCGATCCCGTACCTGGTCACGGCGGAGCACACCGCGAAGGCCCGCGAGATCCTGGGCGAGGGCCCGCTGCTCGCCCCCGAGCTGAAGGTCGTCCTCGACGAGGACCCCGAGCGCGCCCGCGCGACGGCCCGCGACTACCTCGCGATGTACCTCCAGCTCCCCAACTACACCAACAACTTCCTCCGTCTGGGCTTCACCGAGGACGACGTGCGCGACGGCGGCAGCGACCGCCTGATCGACGCGGTGTACGCCTGGGGCGACGACAGCCGCATCCGCGCCCGTGTGGAGGAGTTCCAGGCGGCCGGCGCCGACCACCTGGCCCTCCAGATCGTCACCGGCACCACGGACCCCGACGACCTGCCGAGGCAGGAGTGGCGCCGCCTGGCCGCACTGCTCGGCTGAGGTCCGCCTCGAAGGGGCGCGGGGGCGGTGCCGGTGCACGGCGTCGCCGCGCGGGCGGGAAGCCCGGGCGCACGCGGCTGTGCCGCGCGGGCGCGGGAGGCCCGGGCGGCGCCGCGGACGCGAAGGCACCGCGGTTCCCCGCACCCCGGCAAAGCGCCTACGCGTCCTTCAGTTCCTGCCGCTGCCGCCCCAGCCCCTCGATCTCCAGCTCGACCACGTCACCGGAGCGCAGGTACGGCTTCGGCTCGGGCTGCCCCATGGCCACCCCGGCCGGCGTACCGGTGTTGATGACGTCACCGGGGTAGAGGGTCATGAAGTGGCTGACGTAGCGCACCACTTCGGCGACCGGGAAGATCTGCTCGGAGGTCGACCCGTCCTGCTTCAGCTCGCCGTTCACCCACAGCTTGAGGGAGAGGTTCTGCGGGTCGGGCACCTCGTCGGCGGTGACGAGCCAGGGCCCGAGCGGGTTGAACGTCTCGCAGTTCTTCCCCTTGTCCCAGGTGCCGCCCCGCTCGATCTGGAACTCCCGCTCGGACACGTCGTGCGCCACCGCGTACCCGGCGACGTGCGCGAGGGCCTGCTCGTCCGTCTCCAGGTAGCGGGCGGTACGGCCGATGACGACGGCCAGCTCCACCTCCCAGTCGGTCTTGGCGGAGCCGCGCGGTACGAGCACGGTGTCGTGCGGCCCGACCACGGTGTCCGCCGCCTTGAAGAAGACGACGGGCTCGGCGGGCGGTTCGGCGCCGGTCTCGCGGGCGTGGTCGTGGTAGTTCAGCCCGATGCACACGACCTTGCCGATCCGGGCGAGCGGCGGACCGATCCGCAGCCCGTCCGCGTCCAGCACGGGCAGTACCCCGGCGTCGGCGGCGCTGCGGATCCGGCCGAGCGCGGCGGCGTCGGCCAGCAGCGGGCCGTCGATGTCCGGGACGATGCCGGACAGGTCGCGCAAGGTGCCCCCGGCGTCCAGCAGCGCGGGCCTCTCGGCCCCGGCCGTACCGACTCGCAGCAGCTTCATGTTCCCCAACTCCCTCGATCGCGGGCAGCCCGGCCGAGCGACGCGACCTGAGTGCGGCGGGCGCAGCCGTCGGAGGACTGTTCGATCCTCCAAGGTCGCGTTCCACTCCGCAATACCCCGTTCACGTACTGGACCGTAGGGCACCTGCCGGCGGCCGGGCCGAACCCGTGGACCCCCAGCGACCAGGCCGGGCCCGCGGGGCACCTCCCGGCCGCCCGGCCGCGCTCAGCGGTGGAGCACCGCCCTCTCGACGGCGCTCCAGGTGGTGCTGGTCACCACGTACAGCGCGGCGGCCAGCGGTACGACGGCCACGGTGACCAGCGTGGCGAACGACATGAACGGCATCACCCTGCCCACGGCGGCGAGCCCGGGAACCCGCTCCTGCCCACCCGCGCCGCCCGTGCCGCCCGTGAGGCCCGCGCCGTCACCGAGACCGGCCGACGCCCGCCGGGCCCGCAGGAAGCTGAAGGTGGCGACGACGGCCACGACCGCGAACAGCCCGGCGTAGACGAGCCCGGCCGCCCCGAAGAGACCGTCGCCGGCCAGGGCGTCGCTCCACCGCCCGCCCAGCGGCGCGCCCAGCAGCCGGTGGCTGAGCAGCCCGTTGGCGTCCCCGCCGATCGTCGTGCTGGAGAACAGGTGGTAGAGCAGGAAGAAGGCTGGCATCTGGAGCAGGCCGGGCAGACAACCCGACAGCGGCGACACCTTCTCCTCGGCGTGCAGCGCGAGCACCGCCTTCTGCAGCCGCTCCGGATCCCCGCGGTGCTTCTCGCGCAGCTCGGCGAGGCGCGGCTGGAGCGCGGTCCGCGCCTTCTGCCCGCGCGCGGCGGCCCGGGAGAGCGGGTGGACGAGGAGCCGTACGAGCGCGGTGACCAGGACGATCGCGGCGGCAGCGGCGGAGGCGTGGAACACCGGCTCCAGCAGGCCGGCGAGGTGTTCGACGCCGCCGGCGAAGGCGGAGAAGACGGACGCGGGGATGACGGACATGGGTGAGGAGCCCTCCGGGGGTCTCGTCGTGCCGGGAAAGAAGACATGGCGGCATGACGACCCGCGGCGCGGGAACACGCATCGGACAGGGGGCCTGGACAGGCGTGACGCGAGGTGCCCTACGCGGCGGCGGTCGCCGGAAGGGCCCGTCCGGGTGCCCGGGGCCGTCGCCGGCCCGCGGCATCGGGATCGCGCTGCGGCAGGAACGCCGTACGCCGGTCCCGTTCCCGCATCGCCGTACGCACCCGCGTGGGCGCCACGGCGGGCGCGCACCGCGAGCCGAGCAGCGCGCACGCGACGAACGCGGCACCGGCGGCGACGGTCACGGAGAGGCTGCCCGTGTCGAGCAGCGAGAGCTGGAGGACCAGGAGGGCCAGCACGAGCAGGGACCCCAGAACGGGGGCGAGCGGCGCACCGAGCCGGTGACGAACGCGACGGATCACGACCGGCCCTCCCCGCTCCCTCGGTCCCACACCCGGGTATCACTCGTCTCACTGGTTCCTACGGTTATACAGGACCGCCCCGGAAGAGCCGCAAGGGATCCGTGCGCACCGCAGGCACGCGGAGTGCGGGCACGCGGGCCGCGGAGCGCGGGGTGCCGGTCACGCGGGCCGCAGGGCACGGAGGAAGCGGTGACGCGGGCCGCAGGGGCCGCAGGGCACGGGGCGCACGTCCTCCACGAGGGCCGGGCGGCCTGCCCGCGGGTACCTCATCATTGCCACCGCCCGGCAGTACCGTGTCCTGCATGCGCCCCGACACGCCCGCCGAAAACGCCGAGACCGCCGAGACCGCCGAGACCGTCGACCACACCGCCGAAGCGGCCCGCCTGGAGCGGACCGCGGGCCTGTACCCGGAGGACGCCGAAGCCCTCCTGCTGCGGGCCGCCGCCCACCTGGAGCTGGCCGGGGACCGCCCCGCCGCCACAGCGCTCTACGACCGCCTGCTGGCCTCTCCCGCGCCCCTGGAGAACGCGACGCTGGTGCGCGCGCTGAAGGCGGCCAACCTCTGGGAGTACGACCACGAGGCCGAGGCCCGGGCGATCATCGACGGCGTCCGCGCGGCCGCGCCGCGCGACCCGGCCCCCTGGGTGATCGTCGCGGAGTCGCTGGAGTCGCACGACGAACTGGAGGCGGCGCACAAGACGTTCACGGAGGCGGTGACGCTCCTGCTGACCGACGTCGCCGAGCCCCCGTACGCCACCCACCCCCTCCTCTTCGGCCGGCACCGGGTGCGCCGCATGCTCGGCGCCTCCCACGACGAGTGGGACGCCCTCGCCGACACCCTGCACTCCCTGCCGGTCTCCCTGGACGAACTGCACGACCCCAAGCGGGTCTGGTCCCTCGGCTCGGAGAACCCGGCCGAACTCCAGGCGGAACTGGTCCGCCTGCGCGCGGAACTGGGCGCCTACCGCGAAGCCCTCTCCCGCCCCTTCCCGGTGGCGGTCCTGCACTGGCCGGCCGGCGAACTGGAGGAACTGGTCGCCGCCTACGCCGACCTCGCCGCGGAGTACCCCTCGCACGAGACCCACCTCGCGACGATAGAGCGCTCCCTGCGCGAACTGTCCGCCTCCGGCACCGCCAACCTCGGCATCGTCACGGGCACGGTCCCCTCCTACGAGGCCTTCGCCGCCTCGGAGGGCTCCTCCCCGTCCGACACGTCCCTGCTCCCCCAGTACGCGACGACCCTGGCGGCCCGGGGACGTGCGGTGGCCTGGCCGCCGCAGCGAGCGGCGCAGTGCTGGTGCGGCTCGGGCCGGGCGTACGGGGAGTGCCACGGCCGGGCGTCCTGAGCCGGACGCCCGACCTGCTCGCACCCTCCATCCAGCAGATGCAGGACCGGAAGGGACCATGCCTGCGCTCTGGCGCGTACTCTGCCTCCTCCTGGCCGCCCTGTGGACCCTGGTCGGCGCCCACGGCACCCGCGCCGCGCTGCGCGCCCGCCGCTCCGTACGCCGCCTGGGTATCCCCGGCGTACGGACGAGCGGCGAGGTCGCCAACGGCCCCCGCCGGATCGGCCCGTCCTACCACCCGCCTCAGATCCGCTACCAGGCCCCACCCCCCGGCCGCCCGCACGCCCCCGCCGACCGCACCTACCGCCAGGTCCCCCTGAACACCGACGCTCCCAACGCCCTGCACCGCGGCGCGATGGTCCACGTCCGTTACGACCCGTCGGACCCGCGCCGCGTGGTGGTGCTCCGCACCCAGAAATCCCTCTCCCCCACGGCCAACCTCATCTGGTGCATCTGCTTCTGCGCGACGGGGCCGCTCTTGGGGCGCTCGCACTGCTCTGAGGAGCAGCACCTACCCGAGAGCCCACCCGGAAGGCCACCCACCGCCCATCGAAACCACCCCCACCGGGCCCACCGCCACCAGCGAGGAGCCACTCGCTTGGCGCGGTGGAGGCGCAAGGGCCCGGCCGCTGCGGTACGTGTCAGTGCCTCCTGTTACAACGGACACACGTTGACGCATGATCGAGGGGGTTGCGGTGACCGATGCGGGCGAGCAGGGACAGCCGATCGCTGGGGTGTACGAGAAGCTGATCACCGAGAGCTTGCACGATGAACTCGGACAGTTGGACGCCCTGGGCTGGAAAGCGATCGACGCAGAGGTCAGTGCCGAGTCGACACCCCATGTGCTGGCCCGCCACATCGCCGAGGAGGTCGCCCGCCGGCTCAACCAACTCCCCGTCCACCAGCAGGTGCCGTTCGCCAACAGGGTCCTGAAATCCGTGGCCGCCGACGACTTTGCGCCCCGCGATGCCGATCCGATCAGCGCGGTGGTCGAGGGACCACGCCAGTTGCTCGCGCTCGCCCAGCAGGAAGCGCCGGGAGCATACGCGATCCGTCCGCTCACTCCGTTGTCCGAGACCTCACTGCTCACCAACTCGCCAGAAGACCTCAGCCTGGGTGCCGAGTTGCGTGCGGAACTCGCGACTGCGGACCGCATCGACCTGCTCTGCGCGTTCGTGAAGTGGTACGGCATAAGAGTGTTGGAGGACGCTCTACGCGCCGCTAGGGAGCGCGGGGTAGAGATACGTGTCATCACGACCACGTACATGGGTGCAACGGACCGGCATGCCCTCGACCGCCTTGTCCGCGACTTCGGCGCCACCGTCAAGGTCAACTACGAGACCCGTTCCACGCGCCTTCACGCCAAGGCATGGTTGTTCCGGCGCAACACCCGTTTCGATACCGCCTACGTCGGCAGCTCCAACCTGTCCCGAGCCGCGTTGCTCGACGGCCTGGAGTGGAACGTGCGCCTCTCGTCTGTCGCCACCCCTGCGGTACTGGATAAGTTTGAAGCGACGTTCGACGCGTACTGGAACGACGTCGCCTTCGAGACGTACGACCCTGACCGGGACAGGGAGCGCCTTGATGGTGCGCTCAACCAGGCGAGCGGGAACACGGTCGCCGCCGATCGGAAGATCAACCTGTCAGGGCTTGAGGTGCGCCCCTTCCCGCACCAGCAGGACATGCTCGAACGGTTGCGTATCGAGAGGGAGATCCGCGGGAGACACCGCAACCTGCTCGTGGCGGCAACTGGCACGGGCAAGACCGTCATGGCCGCCATCGATTACCGGAACCTGTGCAAGGCCTCCCCAGAGAGACGACCGAAGCTGCTGTTCGTCGCTCACCGCAAGGAAATCCTCACGCAGTCCCTGCGCACCTACCAGGAAGTCCTGAACGACGCCTCCTTCGGAGAGCTTCTGCACGCTGGGCAGGAGCCGCGCGAGTGGAACCACGTGTTCGCCAGCGTGCAGTCACTCAACATCCGGCGGCTGGAGCAGCTGGCCCGTGAGCACTTTGACATCATCGTCATCGATGAGTTCCACCATGCCACCGCCGCCACGTACCGAAGGGTGATCGACCACTTCAAGCCGACGGAGCTGCTGGGTCTGACCGCCACTCCGGAACGGATGGACGGGCTCACCGTCCAGGACGAGTTCTTCGGTGGGCGGATCGCCGCAGAGATGCGTCTGTGGGAGGCACTGGAGAACGACCTGCTGTGCCCCTTCCACTATTTCGGGATCCCGGACGGCACGAACCTGACGAACCTCGGTTGGCAAAGGGGGGCCTACACCGATCAGGACCTGGACGCCCTGTACACCGGCAACCTCGCCCGCGCGCGGATCGTGGTGAAGCAGATCGAGGACAAGGTTTCCAACCCGGGAGCAATGCGGGCATTGGGCTTTTGCGTGAGCAAGGCGCACGCCCACTTCATGGCTGACTTCTTCCGCAAGGCCAACTTGCAGGCCGTCGCCCTGGACAGTGACTCGTCCGCCGAGGTCCGCTCCCAGGCGCTGAGTGATCTGCGTGAGGGAAAGCTGCAAGTGATCTTCTCCGTCGACCTCTTCAACGAAGGCCTCGACGTTCCGGATGTCGACACCCTGCTCCTCCTCCGCCCCACCAGTAGCGCCACCATTTTCCTCCAGCAATTGGGTCGGGGGCTAAGGCGCACTCCGACTAAGCCTGTCCTCACGGTCCTGGACTTCATCGGACAGCATCGCGCCGAGTTCCGTTTCGAGGAGCAGTTCCGCGCTTTGACCAACCTGTCGCGCAACCGGCTCATCGAGCACATAGAGCACGACTTTCCTCAACTGCCGTCCGGCTGCCAGATTCTCCTGGAGGGCAAGTCTAAAGAGCTCATCCTGAATAATATTCGTTCACAGGTGAACGCCACGGTGAAGACGTTGGCAAATGAGGTGAAGGCCTACAATACGACTCTCCTCGCCGACTACATCCGGGAGAGCCGCCGGGAGATCAAGGAGCTGTACAAGAGCGACAACTCCTGGACCTCGATCTTGCGCCGTGCGCATCTCATCGAGGAGCCCACCTCCCCTGAAGAAGCCGCCCTCCTCAAACGCGTCCACGCTTTCCTTCACGTGGACGACCCCGAGCGCGCTGACGCCTATGTTCGCCTACTCCAGGACGATGCTCCCCCGTACGAAGAACTGGGCGCCTCAGATCAGTCGTACGCCCGCATGCTGTTCTTCAATCTCTGGGACGACGCGGGAAACTTCCAAAGCTTCCAGGAGGGGCTCGCATCGCTCCGTCACCAGCGACTCTTCCGCGACGAACTCAGGCAAGTACTGTCGTACGTCATCGGGCAAGCTGACCACTTCCCCCTTCCGCTGACCGGCGCTCTGAGCCAAGTTCCGCTGAAGGTGCACAGTTCTTACAACCGCTCCGAAATCCTCGCAGCACTGGGGGTGGCCCGGTTCGGCGGCCAGATGCCCCGGTCTTGGTCACAGGGGGTCCAGTGGGCGGCGGAATTCCAGACCGATGCGCTGTTCATCACCTCAGAGAAGAACGAGAAGGACTTCTCCCCCACGGTTCGCTACAAGGACTACGCGATGACCCCGAATCTCTTCCACTGGGAATCGCAGAACGCAACCGGAGAGAATTCACCCACAGGCTTGCGCTACCGGAACCACGTGCAGCGCGGAAGTCACGTGCTGCTGTTCCTCCGGCGCTACAAGAACTCGGACATAGGGAAATCACAGCCGTGGATGCTGCTGGGCCCGGCGACCTATGAGGAACACGCAGGGAGCAAGCCGATGGCGATCAAGTGGCGCCTTGAGCACGATCTTCCAGCCGACGTGTGGACGTACTCGGCGATCAATGCGAGCTGATTCGCGCGAGGCGGGATCAACTCGCGGTCAGTGGGCCTCGGCTTCGAAGTGAGCCTGGGCCCGCTCCAGCACCTCATCCGGGTCCCTGCCTTGCGCGTCCAGCCAGTGCAGAAGATCAGCGATGACGTTGATCGCCGCCTCTTCCGCCACCAGCGCCCCCAGCCGACTGGGCTGGGAAACCGCCGGCACATTCACGGCGTCGACGTAAAGCCCGATCACGTTCACGGCCCGTGTCATACGAGGACCGGCCGCCAGTGGATCAACCTGGCCGGTAGGTAAAGCGAACTCGCACCATGTCGCCTTGCGCCCGGTGGTGAGGTCGACGCCCCAGCGGTCGGTGACGGCATCGACGAGAGCCATACCGCGCCCGCCCTCGGCGTCCGAGCTCGCCTCAATCAGGACCGGAAGAGCGCGGGGGTCGGGGTCGTGCACCTCGATGCGCAAGCGGCCGTCGCTCGCACGAACCGCCAGTGTGGCGGGGGTTCCAGACCCCACATGCTTGATGACGTTGGCGACGAGCTCGGTGACGCACAGCTGAGCGGATTCACTCACTGCCTCGAGCCCCCACAGCTCCAACTGGAGTTGCAAGAGCCGCCGCAGCCCGGCGACTCCCTCGGCCTCAGCCTGGAACCTCCGTTCCCACATCCGTGATGGCACACAACCTGTGCAATCCATGACGTACCCCACTCCCTCGCCCGCACCGCCATGCTCACTGCGTGTAGTAGCCCTGCGAACACCAAGAGTTGCAGTGAGAGTTTCAAAATGGAAGTCTCACCTGCTGTCTTAGGGAGCACGGCCGCTCGCAATGCGCCCCGGCGCACACCACCTTGCCGTTCCTCCTAGGAGACGGGGACGATCTACCGCACCGAGAGGAAGGCCGCACGGCATGGCAGTTGGACCCACCACACGCAGGCGCCAGTTGGGAGCCGATCTGCGTCGCCTACGCGATGCGAAGGGGCTGACGCTGGAGGAGGCCGGAGCACGCGTCGGCATCTCGAAAGCGACTCTCAGTCGCTACGAGACAAAGGAAGGGACGGTGAAGTGGCCGGCCGTTGACGCCCTGTGCCGCGAGTACGGCGCCACCGACGAGGAACGCCTGGCACTCGTCGAGCTGGCTAAGGGCGCCAAGATTCAGGGGTGGTGGCGCTCCCTCGCTGACCCCATCCCCGAGTCCATGAATCTCATGCTCACCCTCGAAGACGAAGTCGTCCGCGAGGATCACTACGCCTGCATGTACATTCCAGGTCTGCTCCAAACCCGGGCGTACGCCGAGGCGGTGCACCGCGCCTCGGAAGTGAGATGCCCAGAGCGCGAGGTGCAGCACATGGTCGACATCCGCATGAAGCGCCAGGAGTTGCTGGATCGCGCGGAGCCACCGCGCCTGTGGTGTGTGATCGACGAGGCGGCCATCCGACGGTTGGTCGGCGGCCGGGAGGTCATGCGAGAGCAATTGCGCCACCTGCTCGACGTAGCCGAACGGCCTTACGTCACCATCCAAATGCTGCCGTTCGCACGCGGCGCGCATGCTGCGGCCGTCGGTAGCTTCGCTGTCCTGCGCGGACAGACGGAGGAACTCGACGTGGTGTACGTGGACCTCATCGGCGGCGGCCTCTTCATGGAAAAGCGTCAGGAACTGGATCGCTACAAGACCGCGTTCGAGTACCTCAATGCCCAAGCCATGGACTTGGAGTCCTCAGTCGAGCTCATCGAGCAGGTCAGAAGGGAACTTTGATGGCGGCATCGCCGGAAGCACGCTGGTTCAAGTCCTCTTACAGCGGTGGAAGCGGCACCGAATGTGTTGAGTGCGCGTACGCCACCGAGGGCATACGCATACGCGACTCAAAGGACAACGAAAGACGGCCCATCCAGACTCAGCAAGCGGCCTGGGACGCCTTCGTCCGGGCCGTCGGGAGCGGTGGCCTGACGCGCCGTTGACCGTACGCCTCGGGCACGTAAGCGCGCTCTCCACTGTGCTGGATTACCACCTCTCGCGGAGTCGGCCCTGCTCCTAGCCACTGCCGTATTGCACGACGGTGATAGGGCCGACTCGGCTTCAGCGGTCCGGCGAAGGGTTCGGGCGCGGCGGCCTGCCCGCAGTGGCCCGGGTGAGCCGGAACGTCTCCGCCATCGCCGTGTTCGCGATGACGAGGACCGCCATCGTGACGGCCGCCGCCGGGTGGCCCGCGCCGTACACCGCCGCCGCGCCGCCGCCGAGAACCAGGGTCTTGACGAGGAGGACCCAGGGGAGGCCGGGGCGCAGGCGGGCTTTGGGGGCGGCGAAGAGGGACCACAGGGTGATGGCGAGGGCGGGGGCGCCGAGGCCCAGGAGGAACGGCGTGGCACCCTCGCCGGTGCGGAAGCCCCACCAGGCCAGGGCCGCCAGGGCGGCCAGTTCGAGGAGGAAGGCCAGGAGTTCGTTGGCCGCGTACCAGGGGCGCAGGCCGGCCGGTGCGGCCGCCGTCCGGGCAGAGTCGTTCCGCGCCATGCTGTCAGTCCCCCCTCGCGCGGCGATCCTCCGTCCCGGCGGGCCGCCCGGGGACTGAGCATGGCACGGCGGGCGTCGCGGGTCACCGTCGGAACTTCCGCACCGGCGGACGAGGGGACCCCGGCCGCCTCTCGCCGGGCTTGCGAGGCGATGGGCAGGTCACGTTTCTCGACGCTCTCGCCAATCCGTCCGGATCATCCCCTCCGGGGCGCCGGCGGGCGGGGGCCGGACAGTTCTGCGCGGCCGAACAGCAGGGCGTAGCCCGGGGGGAGTTGGGTCAGGATGTCCGTCAGGACGGGTGGGGGCAGGAGGTCGGCCAGGACGGTGAGGACCGTGCCCGTGTCCCAGCGGGCTGTCGCCGGGGTGGAGTTGTCGATGCGGGACGCCACCGATTCGACGAACTCGCGGGCCGTCAGGGGGCGGATGACCGGGATCTGGGCGGCCACCACCCTGGCCGCCTCCTCGGGCAGGGCGCGGGCCAGGGCGACGCGTTCGTCGCCGGTCACGTGGGTGCCGAGGGCGGACAGGACGGTGCGGGTGACGCCTTCCGCCTGCGCTCTCGTCGTGTATCCGCCCGCTTCGCGTACGCGTTCGATCAGGGTCTGCCAGGGGCGGGACGTGGAGGCGGAGTCCGCCTCCGTCGGGGTCGTCATGGTCCGGATGGGTGCCGCCGGCGCGGTCATCGTGTGGGGCCTCCTCCGCGTGGGTTGGCTCGCCGGGGTGGTGCGTGGCCGCGTCCCGTGAGCGGGACACGGGCTCACGGGACGCTCTTCTCACAGGGTCCGTCCGGCCAGTGGTGGCCGGGGTGGGCCGGGCCGAGGGCGGCTCTTCAGCCGCTCAGCTGGCGGCGTTCGCTGCCGCCGGTGATCTGGATCTTGCGCGGCTTGGCCTGCTCGGCCACCGGGATGCGCAGCGTGAGGACGCCGGCCTCGTACGACGCGTCGATGCGTTCCGTGTCGAGGGTCTCGCCGAGGAACAGCTGGCGGGTGAAGGTGCCCGTGGGGCGTTCGGCGACGATCATCTCCGCGCCCTCGGCGGCCGGGGACTTCCGCTCGGCGTGGACGTTGAGCACGTTCCGTTCGACGTCGAGGTCGATGGTCTCGGGGTCGACCCCGGGGAGGTCGAAGTGGACGATGAAGTCGTCCCCCGACCGGTAGGCGTCCATGGCCATGGTGCCGGGGCGGGCGGGGCCGAAGACCTGCTGCGCGAGACGGTCGAATTCGCGGAAGGGATCCGAGCGCATGAGCATCACAGGTCACTCCTTTCCTGTGGCACTGGGTGCGATGCCCTACGTCTCTTTATATAACTCGCCGGACTAAAGTTGACAAGCCTCGACTCAGGTCAGGAACGCGCTGACCGCCTCGTACAGGGCTTCCGGCTGGTCCAGGTGGACGTCGTGGCCCGCGCCGGGGACCGTCAGCGGTGTCGTGCCGTGCGGGCGGCGGGCGTGCATCTCGGTGAACTCCGCCTCGCGCATCGTGCCGTCGGCGCCCCTGACGACCAGCACGGGGCAGGTGACGGCCTCCCACTCCCGCCAGTGGTCGCGGCGCGCCAGTTCGGTGATCGAGGACACCATCACGTCCCGGTCGGCCTTCGGCCACCAGCCGTCCGCACGCTCCTCCAGGCTCCGTGCCCAGACCTCGTGCCCGAAGAAGCGGGCGGCCGCCCCGGCGGTGGGGAAGGGGACCGGCCAGGAGTCCAGCCACGCGGCGATCCGGCCGGGGAGGTCCGCGGGCGCCATCGCGGGCCCCGCCTCGACGAGGATCAGGGACTTCACCAGGTCGGGGCGTGCGGCGGCGAGGAGCAGTGCGGTGTGGCCGCCGAAGGACTGGCCGACGAGCACGGCCGGGGCGAGGGCGCGGTCCTCGATCAGCGCCGCCGCATCCCCCACGTACGCCTGCCGGGACACGTCCCCGGGGCGGCGCGTGCTGTCGCCGTGGCCGCGGGCGTCGTACGCCACCACGCGGTGGCCGTCCGCCCGCAGGCGCCCGGCCAGGTCGTCCCATTCACCCCTGTGACCCGCCAGGCCGTGCAGGAGGAGTACGGACTTGCGGGGCGCCGACGGGTGCGGGGACTGCGGGGACCGTGGCCTGCGGGCCTCGGCGGTGCGGGAGTCGGAGCTGCGGGACCCGGGCGTACGGGGCCCGGGCGGGTGGCCCTGGGGGGCGTGGTCCTCGTAGGCGATGTGCGTGCCGTCCGGACGTGCCAGGCGGCCCTGGCGCGGGCGTGGGGTGCGGTGGGGCATCGGTCGTATCGGTTCACCAGGCACCGCTCGTCCTCCCGGGGCAGATCACCGTTCGAATCCGGTCACGGACCACGGCCGGCCGGCCCCGGTCGTCCGGCGGCGGCCGTCGGGCCGACGCCGCTCGTCTCCGCATTCTCCTCGGCCGCCGGCGAGGGGCGCGGCCCTCACCGGACTCTCGGAGGGCGGGAACCGCGGTCCCGGGAGCGGGCGCCGGCCCCCGCGGACCGCCGTCCGGCCCGAGTTACCACCTGGGTTGCAGGAGCCGAGTCCGGCTACCGCTGTGGTTGCAGGAGGTTCAACCCTGTGCGGGACGTCGGCCGTACGGGCCGGACAGTACGTTCGGGTTCGGCCGGCGGCGGGGCCGACGGTGGGTCACCACCGCCCGTGAGGTCACAGATCTGGTCAACGGCCCCGCACGCGCACCGGGACGTCATCGGATCGGAAAAAGAGGGGGAACACCGTGTTCTTTCGTCCGTCGCGCTCGATCCTCGCGAGCGCCCTCGCCACCACGGCACTGCTCGGCGCGGTCACGGCCGTCACGCCCGCCGCCCACGCCGCCTCCTTCTCCACGCAGGCGTACACCTGTCACATGTCCTACTCGGGCGGCAGGGCGTACGCGGGGCACTACAGCGGCAACACCGTCGTGCCGACGAGGACCTCGGTGTCCCAGGCGGGCGCGGAGGCCCAGTGCCTGCTCAAGAACTACGGCGCCGGCGCGGTCGACGGCATATTCGGCGCCCGGTCGCAGGCCGCCATGCGCAACGCGCAGGAGGACATCAACGACTGGTACGGCCACAAGGTGACCGTGGACGGCATGCCCGGCCCCTCGTCCTGGCCCTGGCTGCGCAAGCTCATCTCCGACCAGCACCTGTGAGGCGGACGCACTCCCGCGCGGTGACTCGCCGCCGGGGCCGGGGCCCAGTGGTGCGCCCGGCCCCGGCCCCCCGCGGGCGCGGTACGGGGGGCACGCCAGAGGGCCTTCCGCGGTGGGACCGTGCCGACGGTGTCCGCCGGCCCCGGGTCAGCCGAACATGCCCGGCTGGTAGTCGCCCGCCGGCTGCTGGATGACGACGTTCAGGCGGTTGTACGCGTTGATCAGGGCGATGAGGCCGACGAGGGCGGCGAGCTGGTCCTCGTCGTAGTGCTTGGTGGCGTTCTCCCAGACCTCGTCGCTGACGCCGCCGGCCGCGTCCGCGATGCGGGTGCCCTGCTCGGCCAGTTCCAGGGCGGCGCGCTCGGCCTCCGTGAAGACCGTGGCCTCCCTCCACGCGGCGACCAGGTGCAGGCGCTGTGCCGTCTCACCGGCGTGCGCGGCGTCCTTGGTGTGCATGTCCGTGCAGAAACCGCAGCCGTTGATCTGGCTGGCGCGGATCTTCACCAGCTCCTGCGTCGCGGCCGGGAGCGTCGAGTCCGACAGGACCTTGCCGGCGGAGTTGATGTAGCGGAAGAACTTGCCGGCGACGGGGTTCTCGAAGAGGTTGAGGCGGGCTTCCATCGTGGGCTCCTTGGTCATCGTTGCTCGTCGTCGTGCGGTTGCAGTGATACGACGGATCCGGGGCGCGGTGTGTGACAGGCCTGCGGATCCTGTTGGTGTGACCTGGGTCTCACTCTGACCCGCTCGGGGCCGGTCCGCCCGCCGGCCGGGACGGGGGTTAGCCTCGGGGCGTTCGACGCGTGCGGCAGTCACGGCACGTGCGGGAGTCGGGGGAGACAGGGAGACAGTGATGGCGAGGATTCCTACGGCAGCGGTCGCCGCGACCGGGCTCGTCGGCGGCTACGGCGTGGCCCGCTGGACCAAGAAGCGGCAGCTGGGCGGGGCCGTGCTGGCCGTCGCCGGGGCCGCCGCCGCGCAGCAGTGGCGGCAGCGGGCGGGCGGGAAGGCGGCGGGCGCGCTCACCGCCGCCTACGTCGCCGCGTTCGCCGGGTCGCACCCGCTGGCCAAGAAGGTGGGCGCCTGGCCCGCCGTGTTCGGGGTCGCCGGGGCGGTCGCCGCCGCCTCCTGGGCCGTGGCCGACCGGCGCGGTTCGTAGGCGCGGTTCGTAAGGGACACGGGTCCCGCCCGCGCTCCGGACCGCCGCCTCAGCCCCGCGCCGCCCCGGCCACGCACCGCCTCAGCCCCGCGCCGCCCCGGCCACGCACCGGCTCAGCCCCGCGTCGCCCGGAACGCGTTCCGGTACGCCCTCGGGCTCGTGCCCACCACCCTGCGGAAGCGCTCGCGGAAGGCCGTGGGCGAGCCGAAACCGGCCTGTTCGGCGATGCGTTCCACGGGGTCCGGCGTGGTCTCCAGGAGGTGCTGGGCGCGCCGCACCCGCGCACGGTGCAGCCACTGCAACGGCGTCGTGCCGGTCTGCTCGCGGAAGCGGCGGTTGAGGGTGCGGGTGCTCATGCCGGCCCGGGCCGCGATCTCCTCCAGGGCGAGGTCGCGGTCGCAGTGCTGCTCCAGCCAGCGCAGCACCGGCTCCAGGGTGGCGCCGGCGGGGGCGGGCGGCAGGTCGTGGACGATGAACTGCGCCTGGCCGCCCTCCCGTTCCAGCGGCATCACCGACAGGCGGGCGGCGTGCGCGGCGATCGCCGAGCCGTGGTCCTTGCGGATCATGTGCAGGCACATGTCCAGGGCCGCGGCGGCGCCCGCGGAGGTCAGGAGCCGGCCGTTGTCGACGTAGAGGACGTTCGGGTCGACGGTCACCCGCGGGTACCGCTGGGCCAGCGTCCGCGCCGCGGTCCAGTGGGTCGTCGCGCGCAGGCCGTCCAGCAGGCCGGTGGCGGCGAGGAGGAAGGCGCCGACGCAGATCGAGGCGATGCGCGTGCCGTTCGCCGCCGCGTCGCGCAGCGCGTCCGCGACGCCCGGCGGGAGCGGGGCGGTGGGGTCGGCGACCCCGGGCACGACGATCGTGTCCGCCTCGGCGAGGGTGCTCAGTCCGTACGGCGCCCGGACGGTGAACGCGCCGCCGGCCGTCCGCACCTCCCGTTCCACCGAGCAGACCCGGGTCTCGTAGAGGGCCCGGCCGTCGGGCTGTCTGGCCCAGCCGAAGGTGTCGACGGGGGCGGAGAGGTCGAACGGGATCACCTGGTCCAGCGCCAGGACGGCCACGGTGTGCATGCCGGGAGCGTAGGCGGGCGCGCCGGGGGCGGGCACTGGGGGTAGCCGGTGTCCCGCCGGGCCCGCCCTTCCCGTCCACCCGCGTCCGCCCGGTTTCCGCCTCGCGCCCCCTGCTCAGCCGCGCACCGGCGCCCCCGGCGTCCGTCCGGCTTCCGCCCGCGCCGGCCCCGGCGTCCGCCCGGTCTCCCCCACACCGGCTGCTCGCCCCCGCACCTGCCCCGGCGCCCGTCCGGCCTCTGTCCCGCACCGCTCAGTGCTCAGCCCCGCACCAGCACCTGGCCAGCCCCAGCACCCGTCCCCGCCTCTCCCCGCCCCCGCACCGGCTCCCGTCCGGGCCCGGGTCCTGGCGGGAATCCGTCGGTACCTGGCATTCCTGCCGCTTCTTCCGGCTCACCGGCCCGTCTAGCGTCGGCGCGTGACCAAGTTCCTCCTCGCCGTGCACGTCCTGGCCGCGATCGTCGCGATCGGGCCCGTCACCGTCGCCGCCAGCATGTTCCCGCCCGCCGCGCGCCGCGCGCTGTCCTCGCCCGGTGATCACCGGGCGGCGGAGACCGTACGGCTGCTGCTGCGGATCTGCCAGGTGTACGCGGTCGTCGGTGTCGTCGTGCCGGTGTTCGGGTTCGCCACGGCACGGAACATGGGCGTGCTGGGCGACACGTGGCTCCTCGTGTCCATCGCGCTGACCGCGCTCGCCGCGCTGGTGCTCGCCGCACTGGTCCTGCCCCGCCAGGCGGCCCTCGTCGAAAGCCTCACCTCGGAGGGCTTCACCTCGGAGAACCTGGCCGGGAAGAGCCTCACCGCGGAACGCCTCACCTCAGCAGGCCCCGCCTCAGCGACCCTCGTCGCCGTGAGCGGCACCGGGGCCACCGGCGAAGGCACGGGCGGCGGCGCAGGACCCGACCGCACCACCGTCCGCGCCACCGCCCGGCTGGCCATGTTCACCGGCCTGTTCAACCTGCTGTGGGCCGCCGTCACCGTCCTGATGATCGTCAGGCCGGGCTCGACGACGGGGGCGTGACGTCGGGGCGGCCCTTGCCCGCGGACGGTCCGGTCTTCGCCGGCACCGCGGTCAGCGGCGTGGCGATGTCCTCCAGGGAGCGGCGCTCGGCGTCGACCGCGAGGAAGGCGGCCACCAGGCCCGCCGCGCACATCAGGGCCGCGCCGATCGAGAAGGCGAGGACCGTGTCGCCGACCTTGCCGGTGCCCGTGAGGTCGGCGAAGAGCACCGGGCCGCTGATACCGCCGGCGGCGGTGCCGAGGGCGTAGAAGAACGCGATGGACATCGCCCGCGTCTCCATCGGGAAGATCTCCGAGACCGTCAGGTAGGCGCTGGAGGCGCCGGCCGAGGCGAAGAACAGCACCGCGCACCAGCAGGCGGTCAGCGTGGTCGCGCCGAGCGCGCCGCGGTCGAACAGCCAGGCCGTGCCGAACAGCAGCAGGCCGGACAGCAGGTAGGTGGAGGAGATCATCACCCGGCGGCCGACCGTGTCGAAGAGCTTGCCGAGCAGCAGCGGGCCGAGGAAGTTGCCGACCGCGATGACGGCGAAGTAGTAACCGGTGCGGTCGGAGGGGACGTCGAAGAACTTGGTCAGGATGGCGCCGAAACCGAAGGTGATGGCGTTGTAGAGGAAGGCCTGGCCGATGAAGAGGGAGAAGCCGAGGACCGCCCGCTTGGGGTAGCGGGCGAAGACCGTGCGGCCGATCTCCAGGAAGGACACGCTGCGGCGCTGGTGGATGGTGATCTCGCCGTGCGGCTCCGGCAGCCGCCCGCCCGTCTCCGACTCGATCCGCTGTTCGATCCCGCTCACCACTTCCTCGGCCTCGCCGTCCTTGCCGTGGATCAGCAGCCAGCGCGGGCTCTCCGGCACGTGCCGCCGTACGAGCAGGATCACCAGGGCGAGGACGGCGCCGAGCGCGAACGTCAGCCGCCAGCCCACGTCGGCGGCGAGGAAGCGGGTGTTCAGCGCGAGGATGGACAGCAGCGAACCGCCGACCGCGCCCACCCAGAAACTGCCGTTGATGATCAGGTCGACCCGGCCGCGGTAGTTCGCGGGGATCAGCTCGTCGATCGCGGAGTTGATGGCCGCGTACTCGCCGCCGATGCCGAACCCGGTCAGGAAGCGGAAGAGGAAGAACCACCAGGCGTGGAAGGAGACGGCGGTCAGGGCGGTGGCCGCGAGATAGACCGCCAGGGTGATCATGAACAGCTTCCGGCGGCCGTAGCGGTCGGTCAGCCGTCCCCAGAACAGGGCGCCCACGCAGGCCCCGGCCACGTACAGCGCGGCCGCCACGCCGGTGACCTGCCCGGAGCTGATCGCCAGACCGCTGCCCGGTTCCGACAGGCGGCTGGCGATGTTGCCGACGACGGTGACTTCCAGCCCGTCCAGGATCCACACCGTGCCCAGGCCCACGACGATGGTCCAGTGCCAGCGCGACCACGGAAGACGGTCGAGTCTGGCGGGGATGTCGGTGGTCACGGTGCGGCCGGTGCCGTCACCTGCCGACCCTGCGGCGCTTGCGGCGTCTGCGGTGGCCATGGGCTCCCTCCTCGTCGGGCGGACGTCCCTCCGGGTGCCCCCGAACCCATGGGATCACGCCCTGGCACCGGCCGCCTACGCTCCGAGGACGCGCGACACCGTGTAGATCAGCAGTCCCGCCAGCGAGCCCACCACCGTGCCGTTGATCCGGATGAACTGCAGGTCACGGCCGATGTGCGCCTCGATCTTGCGGGTGGTGTGCTCGGCGTCCCAGCCCGCCACGGTGTCGGTGATCAGCGAGGTGATCTCCTTGCGGTACGTCGTCACCACGTACACCGCGGCACCCTCCACCCAGCGGTCCACCTTGCCCTGGGCCTTGGGGTCCTCGGCCATCCGGTTGCCCAGGGAGAGCAGGGAGGCCCGCACCCGCATCCGCAGCTCGCTGCGCTCGTCCTCCGCCGCCGAGACGATCATCGACCGTACGGCGGACCAGGCCGAGGCGATCAGGTCCTGGACCTCGCCGCGGCCCAGCACCTCGCTCTTGAGGCGTTCGACACGGGCCCGGGTGTCGCCGTCGGACTGGAGGTCGCAGGCGAAGTCGGTGAGGAAGCGGTCCAGGGCGCCGCGCGCGGGATGGCTCGGCATGTCCCGCATCTCGGTGACGAAGCGCAGCAGCTCCCTGTAGACGCGCTCACCGACCTTCCGGTCGACGAACTTCGGGGTCCAGCCGGGCGCCCCGCCCTGCACCGCGTCCATCACGGAGTCGCCGTGCAGCACCAGCCAGTCGTGCGCCCGGCTGACGACCAGGTCGACGACGCGCCGGTGCCCGCCGTCGGCGACGATCTTCTCCAGCATCTTGCCGAGCCCGGGCGCGATCTCCTGCACCGCCGCCCGGCGCGTGATCGCCTCGCCGACCACCGCCTGCACGTCGGAGTCGCGCAGCACCGTCAGCGCGCCGCGCAGCGCGGTGGCCAGTTCGGCGGTCACCCGGTCGGCGTGCTCCGGGCGGGCGAGCCAGGCGCCCAGCCGGCCGCCGATGCCGACGGCGCGCAGCCGCTGCCGCACGACGTCCTCGGAGAGGAAGTTCTCGCCGACGAACTCGCCCAGCGAGACGCCGAGCTGGTCCTTCTTGGTGGGGATGATCGCGGTGTGCGGGATGGGCAGCCCGAGCGGGTGCCGGAAGAGGGCGGTGACCGCGAACCAGTCGGCGAGCGCGCCGACCATGCCCGCCTCGGTGGCCGCGGCGACGTACCCCGCCCAGGCACCGGCACCGGTGTGCTCGGCCCACTTGGCCAGGACGTACACCACCGCCACGAACAGCAGGAGCCCCGTCGCGGTGAGCTTCATCCGGCGCACACCGCGCCGGCGCTCCTCGTCGGCGGGGCTGAACACGGTCATCGCGCGCCGGGGGACGGCCGCGGCGTCCGCCGCTTCCGCGTCCGCCTGTGGCACCGCCGTCGTCGTTCGTTCCATCCGCTCCACCCGTTCCGTGTTCCCGCACCCGCCCCGCGCACGATTGTCCCCTCCTGACCTACTCCCGGGACGGAACAGGAGTTCCCGGCCTCACCCGGAAGGGGCGACGGCGCGGGGAGCGACGGCGGCACGGCGGCACGGGGAAAGTCCGCGGACGGCGGAGGCCGACTGCGGGGCGGGGAGAAACCAGCGGCAGGAGCGGCAGGAGGGGCAGGAGGGGCAGGAGGGGCGGGGAGAACGGGAGGAAGGGCCTAGAAGTCCCGGTGTCCCCGGCCGTCCCGGCGCTGCTCCCGGCGTTCGCGGTGCCGCTCCCAGCGCTCCTCGTGCCGCTCGCGGTGCTGCTCAAGCCGCTCCTCGTGGCGTTCCCACTGCCGCTCCCAGCGCTCTCGGCGCTCGTCGCGGTGACTCCCCTGCAGCTCGCGGCGCTCGGCCCTGCGGTCCAGCTTCTCCTGGCGGCGCTCCTCCTTCTGCCGCTGGCGCTCGGCCCTGGTCAGCTTGCGCTCGACCCCCACACCGCCCCAGAAGGCGAAGCCCGTGACGATCACGCGCGGGGCGCCCGGCTCGCCCGGCACGCCCTCCTCGCGGTGGTCGAAGCCGCCCATGATGCCGATGCCGCGCACGACCACCTCGACACCGGGCGGCACGATCACCTGCGCCCCGCCCATGATCGCGATGCAGTTGATCTCGACCTCGCGGTCGGCGAAGTCCGCCTCGCGCAGGTCGATCTCGCCGCCGCCCCAGAAGGAGAAGCAGGTGAAGCGCTTGGGAACCGTCCACCGGCCCTTGCGCTGGAAGCCGGACATGACGGCGACGGCCCACGACGACGACCCCTCGCCGCCCGTGATCCGTCCCGCCCAACTCCCCTGTGGTGCGGGCTCCTTGTGGAGGGAGACGGCCGGGGAGAGGGGGACCGCGCCCTGCCCGACCGGCAGGTCACGGGTGATCGGCGCCAGCTCCCCGTACGTGCGCGCCTGGTACGTCGCCTCCAGCCGCTCCTCGAACTCCGCCATGTCCAGGCGCCCTTCGGCGAGGGCGTCCCGCAGGACCTCGGCGACTCGTTCACGGTCGGCGTCGGAGGCGCGCAGCTCGGGGACGGGGTGCCCGGCGGGCGTCTCTCCTGGGGGCGGCACGGCGTCGGTCATGGGCAGCAGCCTACGAGTTCGCCGCGCGGGAGGCTACGAGCCCACGCGTTGCGCTCCGGTCTCGTACATCTTGGCGATCACGGCCTCGATGTCCGGTTCGCGCACCGACAGGTCCACCAGCGGGTAGCGGTCCGCGATCCGGGCCACCAGCGGGGCCGCCGACTCGCCCGCCGGGAACGCCAGCCACTGCCGCGGCCCCTCGACGCGGACCACGCGCGCGCCCGGCACGTCGACCGGCGGCAGTTCGCGCTCCAGGTCCACCACCAGGGTGCGTTCGCCCTCCCCCGCCTCGTGCAGGCCGGCCAGCGGGCCGTCGTACATCAGCCGGCCGTGGTCGATCACCATCACCCGCGAGCACAACTGCTCGATGTCCTGGAGGTCGTGGGTGGTCAGCAGCACCGTCGTGGCGCGCTCGGCGTTCAGGTCGCGCAGGAACTCACGGACCCTGGACTTGCTGACCACGTCCAGGCCGATGGTCGGCTCGTCCAGGTACAGCACCTCCGGGTCGTGCAGCAGGGCCGCCGCGATGTCGCCGCGCATCCGCTGCCCCAGGGAGAGCTGCCGTACCGGGACGTCCAGCAGGCCGGACAGCTCCAGGAGTTCCACGCAGCGGTCGAGGTTCTCGCGGTAACGGGCGTCGGGGATGCGGTACATGCGGTGCATCAGCCGGTAGGAGTCGATCAGCGGCAGGTCCCACCACAGGGTCGTCCGCTGCCCGAACACCACCCCGATGCGCTGCGCGAGCCGCGTCCGCTCGCGCGAGGGGTCGATGCCGGCGACCCGCAGCCGACCGCCGCTCGGGGTCAGGATGCCGGTCAGCATCTTGATCGTCGTCGACTTGCCCGCGCCGTTCGGGCCGATGTAGCCGACCATCTCGCCGCGCGCCACGGTGAAGGAGATCGAGTCGACCGCCCGCACCCGCCGCCGTTCCCGCTTGAGGAAGCCGGTCTTCTTGCGCACGTCGAAGACCTTCTCGACCCGGTCGAGTTCGATGAAGGCCCCGCCGGCCGTCCGCTCGCGGGCGCTCCCGAGCGCGCCGTCCGCTCCCGTGTCCATGTCCTGTGTCCCTCCAGCTTCAGCTTCCCGTACTCCGGTACGACCGCAGTCCCGCCCGCCACGCCAGTCCCGCCAGCGCGCAGCACGCCGCCGCCACCAGCGGCGGGGTGAACGCCGTCCACCACGGCAGCCCCAGCGGGTAGGGGCGTTCGAGCACATAGGCCGCGGGGACCCAGTTGACGAAGGCCAGCGGCAGGACGAACGTCACCCCCCGCACCAGCTCCCTGCCGAACACCGTCGGCGGGTACTCCAGCAGCGTGGTGCCGCCGTAGGTGAACGCGTTCTGCACCTCGGAGGCGTCCTGCGCCACGAACTGGAAGGCCGCGCCCGCCACGAAGACCGCGCAGAAGATGGCGCAGCCGCTCAGCACCATCACCGGCATCAGCAGCACCTTGGCCGGCGTCCAGTGCAGGTCGAGCGTGCACAGGGCGTACCCCAGCACCAGGAGTCCCTGCGTGACCCGGCCCAGCCGGCGCAGCGCGAACCGGTCCGCGGCGACCTGCGCGAGGACCGGCGCCGGGCGGACCAGCAGCGTGTCCAGGGTGCCGTCGCGCACCCGCCGCCCCAGCCGGTCCATCGAGCCGATCGTGAGGTCGGCCAGCCCGAAGGACGTGCCGGACAGCCCGTAGAGGAAGGCGATCTCGGGCAGCGAGTAGCCGCCCAGCGCGTCCACGCGGGAGAACATCAGCAGGATCGCCACGAAGTCGAGCGCGGTCGCCGCGAAGTTCCCGAAGGTGGTCATCACGAAGGAGGCCCGGTAGGCCATCGTGGAACGCAGCCACATCGCGGCGATCATGCGGTAGGCGCGCAGACCGTCGGCGAGCCGGCCGCGGGACGCGGACCCGGGGTCCGCGGCGGGCGGTGCGGAGGCGGTGGCGGGCGGTACGACGTCCGGGGCGGCCGGAACGGAGCCCGGGTCGGCCGGAACGGAGCCCGGGTCGGCCGGAACGGAGCCCGGGTCGGCCGGTACGGAGCCCGGCGTGTCGCCGGTGAGGTCAGCCACCCTGGACCACCACCCGGCGCGTCGCCACCGTCTGCAGCAGCCGCCCCGCCGCCAGCAGCGCCACCGCCCACGCACCCTGGAAGGCGTACGTGCGCAGCGGATCCGCGTGCCCGAGCAGGACGTCGGCCGGGGCCTGGAGCAGCGACGACCACGGCAGGACCCGTACGACCTCGCCGAGGGCGCCCGGGAAGACGTTCAGCGGCAGGAGCATCCCCGAGCAGAAGAGCCCGGCCAGCCACGCGATCTGCACGACTCCCGCCCCGTCGAGCAGCCAGAACGCGCTCAGCGCCACCAGGTACCGGATGCCGAAGCTCACCAGCATCGCCAGCGGCACCGCGCCGAGGAAGGCCGCCCAGGTCACCGGGTCGGTGGGCAGCATGGCCGGGAAGACCAGCGCCCCGAACACGAAGGGCACCACCCCGCGGCCCAGCAGCTGGAAGACCGCCCGGCCCAGGTCCGCCGCGAGCCACCACAGCTGAAGGTCGGCCGGGCGGTGGAGATCCGTGGCGATGTCCCCCGTACGGATGCGCTCCATCAGCTCGTCCTCGACCCCGCCCCCGCCGATCGCGAGCGTCGCCAGGAACGCCTGGCCCAGCCACACGTACGTCACCGCCTGGGAGTGGTCGTACCCTCCCAGATGCGGGCGGGCGTCCCACAGCGCGAGATAGGTGTACACGAGGATCAGGCCGAAGACCGTGTTCGTGAACACCCCGGCCGCCGTGGCCGCCCGATACGTCGCGTACCGTCTGAATCCGCCTGCCGCGACGGCCACGTACAACCGTCCAGCGCCCACGTCACGCCCTCCAAGCTCCGCCGACACCGAAGCGCAGGAGCCTAGTGCGCGCGGAACGTGAGGTGCCACGCATTTTCCGCGCGCCGGAAGTTCCGGAGCGCGGGAACGGAACGTGAGGTACGAGAGTCTTCATCCGGGGGCGCAGAAGACGCATGAGGGCGTACGGGAACGTACGAGGCGAAACAGGAGTCCGTGCACGAGATGAGCGACGAGCCGCAGCCGAAGGCCGGGGCGCAGCAGCCAGGGACCGGCGCGCAGCCGCAGCCGGGAGCGCGACCGCCGTCGCGGCCCGGCCGGGAGCCGCAGGAACGGCCCGGCCCACGACCGGAGGCCGGGGCACAGCGCCAGGGCCCCAAAGCGGGACGGGACTTCGGCGCGGGGGCCGCCCGTGGCACGGAGTCGGCCTCCGGCGCGGGGTCTCCCTCCGGTCCGGGGTCCGGCTCCGGCACGGGGTCTCCCTCCGGTCCGGGGTCCGCCTCCGGTGCGGGATCCGCCTCCGGTGCGCAGAAGAGCCCCGGTGCGGGCCCGCGGTCGGGCTCGGGCGGTGCCGGAGCCGGTTCGCGGCCCGGCGCGGGGGCCGGCACCGGGGGTGAGGCCGGTCGTCCGGACGCCGCTCCGGTGCCGGATGCGGCACCGGGGTCAGCACCGGAGGCCGGGCGGGATCCCCTGCGTGAGCCCGGACGGGAGCCGGAGCCGCAGGGCGCGCCGCGACGTCGTACGGCACCTCCCGCCTGGGCCGCGACGGGAGCCGGTGCCAACGGACGCAAGGCACCGGCCTCCTCCCCCGCCGCCATGACCACCGCGGCCCACGCCTCCGTCGCCGGCGGCGGCAACGCGGGCGCGGGCGGCGGCGGGACGCCGGGCCCGGACGGCAAGGGCGGCACGGGCGGCACGGGCAAACGCCCCAAGCGCCGGCGTACCGGCTGGCGGCGGATCTTCCCCACCTGGCGCATGACGCTCGGCACGTTCCTCACGCTCGTCCTGCTGGGCTTCGGCGCGTTCTTCCTCGGCTACTCGCTGGTCAAGATCCCGTCCGCCAACGCCCTCGCCGTCAAGCAGGCCAACGTCTACCTCTACGCCGACGGCACCGAGATCGCCCGCGACGGCGAGGTCAACCGCGAGAGCGTCCCGCTGGACCAGGTCTCCAAGGCCGCCCAGCACGCCGTGCTCGCCGCCGAGGACCGCGACTTCTACAGCGAGTCCGCCATCGACCCCAAGGCCATCGTCCGCGGCGGCTGGAACACCGTCACCGGCAAGGGCAAGCAGTCCGGCTCCACGATCACCCAGCAGTACGTCAAGAACTACTACCTGGGCCAGGAACAGACCGTCACCCGCAAGGTGAAGGAGTTCTTCATCTCGATCAAGCTGGACCGCAACAAGTCCAAGGACGAGATCTTCGAGGGCTACCTCAACACCAGCTTCTTCGGCCGCAACGCGTACGGCATCCAGGCCGCCGCGCAGGCGTACTACGGCGTGAAGGCCAAGGACCTCGACCCGGCCCAGGCCGCCTACCTCGCCGCGCTGGTCAACGCCCCCAGCGAGTACGACGTCTCCGCCCACCCGGAGAACAAGCAGGCGGCCGTCGCCCGCTGGAACTACGTCCTGGACGGCATGGTCAAGAAGGGCTGGCTCGGCGCCTCCGAGCGGGCCGGCCTGAAGTTCCCGGAGCCCAGGTCCGCCACCGTCCCGACGAACATGGCCGGGCAGCGCGGCTACCTCGTGCGCGCGGTGAAGGACTACCTGGCCAAGAACAAGATCCTCGACGAGGACGAACTGGCCGCCGGCGGCTACCGCATCACCACCACCCTGCAGAAGAAGAAGCAGGACGCCTTCGTCAAGGCGGTCGACGACCAGCTGATCGACAAGCTGGACAAGAAGAACAACAAGACCGACACCTACGTCCGCGCCGGCGGCGCCGCGGTCGACCCGAAGACCGGGCAGGTCGTGGCGATGTACGGCGGCATCGACTACGTGAAGCAGTACACCAACAACGCCACCCGGCGGGACTTCCAGGTCGGCTCCACCTTCAAGCCGTTCGTCCTCACCTCCGCCGTGCAGAACGACTCCACCACCCAGGACTCGCGCCCCATCACCCCCAACACCCTCTACGACGGCACCGACAAGCGGCCCGTACAGGGCTGGAACGGGGGCCACTACGCCCCGGAGAACGAGGACCAGCAGTCCTACGGCGACATCACCGTCCGCGAGGCCACCGACAAGTCCGTCAACGCGGTGTACGCGCAGATGGCCGTCGACGTCGGCTCCGACAAGGTCAAGGACACCGCGCTCGCCCTCGGCCTCCCCTCCGACACCCCGGAGCTGATCGGCTCCCCGTCGATCGCGCTCGGCGTGGCCCAGGCCAGCGTCGTGGACATGGCCGAGGCGTACGCGACCCTCGCCAACCACGGCAAGCACGGCACGTACACGATCATCAAGAAGATCACCAAGGACGGCGCCGACGCGGTGGCCCTGCCGGGCCACGACAGCACCGTCTCGCAGGCCGTCAGCCGCGAGGCCGCCGACACCACCACCGCCGTGCTGCAGAGCGTCGTCCAGAACGGCACCGGCGCGCCCGCCCAGGCGATCGGCCGCCCGGCCGCCGCCAAGACGGGTACCGCCGAGAACGACCAGGCGGCCTGGTTCGCCGGATACACACCCGACCTCGCCACCGTCGTCTCCGTCATGGGCCAGGACCCGGAGACCGCCGCGCACAAGCCGCTCTACGGCGCCCTCGGCCTCGCCCGCGTCAACGGCAGCGGGCCGCCCGGCAGCATCTGGGCGCAGTTCATGGGCGACGCCCTCAAGGGCACCCCGGTCAGCGACTTCGACCTCCAGCTCCAGCCCGGCGCCGACCAGACCCAGGCGCCGCCGAGCGACCCCGCGCAGACCAGCCCCGGCACCGGCACCGGCGGCGGTGACACGGCCGGCTCGGCCAGCCCCGGCCAGACCACGCAGGGCCAGAGCACCCAGGGCCAGGACCGGGGACAGACCGGCGGCACGCCCACCGACGGCGGCGGAACGCCCACCGACGGCGGCGGCACCGGCGACACCCAGGGCGGCCCCGGCGGCGACACCGGCGCCACGGACGGCACCGGCGGCACTCCGCCCACCGGCGGGGACACCCAGGGCGGCGGCACCCCCGGCGGCTCCGGCGGCGGTACGCCGACCACCGGGGACCCGACGGGAGGCGGCGGCGCGGGCGGCGACGGCGGGACCGGGACCAGCACGGGCCCGGGCGCGGGCGGCACGGGCACGGACACCGGCACGACGACGGGCACCGGCCACGGCCAGCACGTCACCGCGGCGCGGGAGTAGTAGCCCGCCCGCGGGGCCCGCGCGGGGCACGGGCCGGAAGGCCTGAGCCCCGCGCGGGCCCCGCGCCGGTGACGAGTCCTCAGTGACCCGAGGTGGCCTTCAGACCCACCACGGCCACCAGCAGCAGACAGACGAAGAAGATCCGGGCGGCGGTCGCCGGCTCCCCCAGCACCACCATGCCGAGCACCGCCGCACCGGCCGCCCCGATGCCCACCCACACGCCGTAGGCGGTACCGATGGGCAGCGAACGGGCGGCGTAGGACAGCAGCAGCATGCTCGCGACGATCCCCGCCCCGGTCAGGACGCTGGGCACCGGCCGCGTGAACCCCTCGCTGTACTTCATCCCGATCGACCAGCCCACTTCCAGCAGACCGGCGACGACAAGCAGAACCCAGGCCACGACGGGCACCTCCGCGAAGACGGCGACGCCGGGCGGTCGACCGGGCGTCACGACGGACATCAGGTGCGTCGTCTTTGCCTTCGACCCGGTACGGCGCGTCTCGTCGGGCTCCCTTCCGAGGTTAGCAAAGGAACGACAAAGGGGCCGGTGACGACGGTCACCGGCCCCTTCGTTCCCTTTGAGCCGTCCTGTCAGAGGTACAGACCGGTGGAGTCCTCCGACCCCTCGAAACGGTCCGCGGCCACGGCGTGCAGGTCGCGCTCGCGCATCAGCACGTACGCGGTGCCCCGCACCTCGACCTCCGCCCGGTCCTCCGGGTCGAACAGCACCCGGTCGCCCGGCTCCACGGTCCGCACGTTCTGACCGACCGCCACGACCTCCGCCCAGGCGAGGCGGCGGCCCACCGCCGCCGTCGCGGGAATCAGGATGCCGCCGCCCGACCGGCGCTCGCCCTCGCTCGTGTCCTGGCGGACGAGCACCCGGTCGTGCAGCATCCGGATGGGCAGCTTGTCCTCGTGGGGGCTGTGCTCGTTTCTGTTGGCGCTCACGCCTGAAACCTACCTGCTCGGGCCTTGTCCGTACGGAGCGGGTCAGCCGCGGCGCTTGCGCCCGCCGACGGCGAGCAGGCCGACGACCCCCACGGCCAGGAGCGCGACCGGCACGATCCGCTCCAGCCGGGGTGCGCCCGCCTCGTCCACGAACTGCCCGCGCACCTCGCTCACCACCCGGTTGACCTGGACGTACGCCCGTCCGAGGGTGTGGTCGACGTGGGAGGCGACCTTGGCTCTGGCATCGCCGACGATGGTCTTCGGGTGCACGCGCACCCCGATCTCGTCGAGGGTCTCGGCCAGCGTCTCGCGGCGACGCCTGATGTCCGCCTCGATCTCAGCCGGGGTTCTGGTGTCCGCCGTGTCCGCCACCGTAGCGCCTCCGAAGTCAACTGATGCGTGTTCAGCACAGTCTGTCAGCTCTCGCCGCGACCGCACTGTCGGCACCCCCGGTTACCCTCGGACCCACACGGTATTGGCACCTACGAGGACACGCACGAGGAGAAGACCTTCGATGAGCGAGCGACTCCAGCCCGGCGACGCGGCCCCCGCCTTCACCCTCCCCGACGCCGACGGCAACGAGGTGTCGCTGGCCGACCGCAAGGGCCGCAAGGTCATCGTCTACTTCTACCCGGCCGCCCTCACCCCCGGCTGCACCAAGCAGGCCTGCGACTTCACCGACAACCTCGACCTGCTGGCCGGCGCGGGGTACGACGTCATCGGCATCTCCCCCGACAAGCCGGAGAAGCTCGCGAAGTTCCGCGACACCGAGTCCCTGAAGGTCACCCTCCTCGCCGACCCCGACAAGAAGGTCCTGGAGGCCTACGGCGCCTACGGCGAGAAGAAGCTCTACGGCAAGACGGTCACCGGAGTCATCCGCTCCACGGTGGTCGTCGACGAGTCCGGCAAGGTCGAACGGGCCCTGTACAACGTCAAGGCCACCGGCCACGTCGCCAAGATCATCAAGGACCTGGGCATCTGACCCCACGCCCCGCCCCACCCGAGCGGCCCGCCCCGGACACCGGGCACGGGCCGCTTCCCGGTGCGGCCGGCGGGGGAAGCCGCCGCCGCTGGGCCCCAACTGCCGTGCGGTCACCGGTACCTGGCGCAGGCGCGACGCGGGGCGGAAGGCGGTTGCCGGTACGATGACAAGCAACCGGCGGCGGTGGCGCAATGGCGACGCAGCAGACTTAGGATCTGTGGCCCTTGATCGGGCTTGAGGGTTCGAATCCCTTCCGCCGCACACGAACGGCCTGCGGATCGAAGGATCTCCGCAGGCCGTTGCTGTGTCAGCCCACCAACTCCCGCACCACCGGCACCAGTGCCCGGAAGGCCTTGCCGCGGTGGCTGATCGCGTTCTTCTCCGCGGGGGACAGTTCCGCGCAGGTGCGGGTCTCGCCGTCGGGCTGGAGGATCGGGTCGTAGCCGAAGCCGTGCTCGCCGGCCGGGGTGTGGCGCAGGGTGCCGCGCAGCCGGCCTTCGACGACCCGTTCCGTGCCGTCGGGGAGGGCGAGGGCCGCCGCGCAGGCGAAGTGGGCCGCGCGGTGGCCGTCCGCGATGTCCGAGAGCTGGGCCAGCAGCAGGTCGAGGTTGGCCTTGTCGTCGCCGTGGCGGCCGGCCCAGCGGGCGGAGAAGATGCCGGGGGCACCGCCGAGGACGTCGACGCACAGGCCCGAGTCGTCGGCGACCGCCGGCAGGCCGGTGGCCCGGGCCAGCGCGTGGGCCTTCAGCAGCGCGTTCTCGGCGAAGGTGACGCCGGTCTCCTTGACGTCGGGGACGTCCGGGTAGGCGTCGGTGCCGACCAGTTCGTGGGGCAGTCCTGCCTCGGTGAGGATCGCCCTGAGTTCGGTGATCTTTCCGGGGTTGCGGGTGGCGAGGATCAAGCGGGTCATGCCCACCAGTATCCGGTGCCGGTCAGGGTGTGCAGACCTTGGTCAGTTCGCCGGCGGCGTCGGTGACGGGGGTGAGGTCGGGGGTGTCGTCGCCGTTCTTGAGGGCGGTGCGGACGTTCCCGACCGCCTTGTCGAGGTCGTCGACGGCCTTGTTGACGTCCGCGTTGTCGGTCTTGTCGCCGATTTTCTCGAGGTTGTCCTCTATGGCGCGGAGCGCGTCGTCGGACTTCGCCGGGTCGTCGACGGCGTTCCGCACGGCCTGCTGGAGGTCGGTGACGCTGTCGGCGATGGAGTCGGCGGTCTGTACGCAGTCCAGGGCCTTGCCGACCGCGTCGCAGCCGGTGAGGGCGGCGACGGTGAGCGCGACGGCGGCCGCGGTGGCGGCGACGGCGGTGGTGCGGCCCGGACGTCGGTACCGGCTCGTGGCCATGGCTGGGTCCCCTCCCCGTTCGGTGGCCGGGCGCATGGCTGTGGTGCCGTACGCCCGTACCCGTAGGGACGCCGGGCGCGGGAGACGGGTTGCGTCCGCGCGGCTCCCTTTCTTGATGTTCCCTTTACTCTTCGGAACTCCCGGGGCGCGGCGCCCGCCGGGCTGTTCCCGGGGCGCTCGCGCGCTACTTCTCGAGCGCCGCCCGCTGGATCGCGGCGAGGTCGGTGCAGCCGGCCACGGCGAGGTCGAGCAGGGCGTTCAGTTCGTCGCGGGCGAAGGGTTCGGCCTCGGCGGTGCCCTGGACCTCGACGAAGCGGCCGTCGCCGGTGCAGACGACGTTCATGTCGGTGTCGGCGCGCACGTCCTCCTCGTAGCAGAGGTCCAGCATGGGGACGCCGCCGATGATCCCGACGGAGACGGCGCTGACGGTGCCGGTCAGCGGCTGGCGGCCGGTCTTGATCAGCTTCTTGCCCTGGGCCCAGGCGACGGCGTCGGCGAGTGCCACGTAGGCGCCGGTGATGGCTGCGGTGCGGGTGCCGCCGTCGGCCTGGAGGACGTCGCAGTCGAGGACGACGGTGTTCTCACCGAGGGCCTTGTAGTCGATGACGGCGCGCAGCGAGCGGCCGATGAGGCGGCTGATCTCGTGGGTGCGGCCGCCGATGCGGCCCTTGACGGATTCGCGGTCGCCGCGGGTGTTGGTGGCGCGGGGCAGCATGGCGTACTCGGCGGTGACCCAGCCCTCGCCGCTGCCCTTGCGCCAGCGCGGGACGCCTTCGGTGACGGAGGCGGTGCAGAGGACCCTGGTGTCGCCGAAGGAGACGAGGACGGAGCCTTCGGCGTGCTTGCTCCAGCCGCGTTCGATGGTGACGGGGCGGAGCTGGTCGGGGGTGCGGCCGTCGATTCGAGACATGGGGCGAGCCTAGTGCCCCGCGAGGAAGGGGCTCCTCCCGCGTCGGGAAGAGCCCCTTGAGGGTGAACCGCCGGGTCCTCGGGCGGGACCCGCGGGGTTCACATCATGTCTTCGATGTCCGCGGCGATCGGGTCGGCGTCGGTGCCGATGACGACCTGGATGGCGGTGCCCATCTTGACGACGCCGTGGGCGCCGGCGGCCTTGAGGGCGGCCTCGTCGACCTTGCTCGGGTCGACGACTTCGGTGCGGAGGCGGGTGATGCAGCCCTCGACCTCTTCGATGTTCTCGATGCCGCCGAGCCCGGCAACGATCTTCTCAGCCTTGCTGGCCATGTTCTGTCTCCCTGATCCGAACCGCTTTGTCGCAGTAACCCACAGTTGGCCCATCTTCGCGAGCGGTCGCGCCGTGGGTGCCCCATGATGGCGTTCACGACAGCGGAACCGTCCGTCAACTGGTCTACACCACCGTTGGCGCGGTGGCCAAACGCGGTGCCGCGCCGTGGAGCGGAGCCTCGGGAGGGCGTCATGAGTGCCGGCAGCGCGGGCGGTGCGGACGTCGGGACCTCTGCTGTGCGGGAGCGCTGGAACGCCCTGTTCCAGGGCTTGCAGAAGATGGGCCGCAGTCTCCAGTTGCCGATCGCGGTGCTGCCGGCCGCGGGGATCCTGAACCGGCTGGGGCAGCCGGACGTGTTCGGCAAGGACGGGCTGGGCTGGGTCGACGTCTCCAAGGTGATGGCGGGGGCGGGCGGCGCGCTGCTCGACGGGCAGCTGGGGCTGCCGATGCTGTTCTGCGTCGGTGTGGCGATCGGGATGGCGAAGAAGGCGGACGGTTCGACGGCGCTGGCGGCGGTGACGGGCTTCCTCGTCTACTACAACGTGCTGCACCAGTTCCCGACCAAGTGTCCGGCGGGGGCGCGGGTGATCGCGACGGGGTGCCAGGCGGCGGACGGGACGGTGACGGCGTTCACGTTCCAGAATCCGGGAATCTTCGGCGGGATCGTGATGGGGCTGCTGTCCGCTTTCTTCTGGCGGCGCTTCCACCGTACGAAGCTGGTGGACTGGCTCGGTTTCTTCAACGGGCGACGGCTGGTGCCGATCATCATGGCCTTCGTGGCGATCCTGTTCGCCGCCCTGTGCCTGTGGGTGTGGCCGCCGGTCGGCCGGGGTCTGGAGAGTTTCAGCGACTGGCTGAGCGCTGCCGGGGCGTGGGGTGCGGGTGTCTTCGGGCTGGCGAACCGGGCGTTGCTGGTGATCGGTCTGCACCAGTTCCTGAACGTGCCGATCTGGTTCCAGTTCGGCAGTTACACCGAGCCGGACGGGACGGTGGTGCACGGCGACATCAACATGTTCCTGGCGGGAGACCCGCACGCGGGGCAGTTCACCTCGGGTTTCTTCCCGATCATGATGTTCGCGCTGCCGGCGGCGGCCCTGGCGATCACGCACACCGCCCGGCCGGGCCGGCGCAAGGAGGTCGGCGGGCTGATGCTGTCGGTGGCGCTGACGTCGTTCGTCACGGGGATCACCGAACCGCTGGAGTACTCGTTCCTGTTCATCGCCCCGGTGCTGTACGCGGTGCACGCGGTGCTGACGGGGGTGTCGATGGCGGTGACGTGGGCGCTGGGCGTGCACGACGGGTTCAGTTTCTCGGCGGGGCTGATCGACTACGTCATCAACTGGAACCTGGCGACGCGGCCGTGGGCGATCGTCCCGATCGGGCTGTGCTTCGCCGTGGTGTATTACGGGGTCTTCCGATTTGCCATCACGAAGTTCGATCTGAAGACTCCTGGTCGGGAGCCCGAGGACGAGGTCGAGGACACCACGAAGGCCTGACGGGTCAAACCGGCGCGAAAGCGGCGCGCAAGGACCCTCGGGAGCCCGCACGGCGTGTAGTGGTCCGGTCGCGTTTTCGCGGGTTCCTTACGCCACCTTCATCGTGCTACAACAGGTCTACACCACTGAGTGGTGTAGACCACCACCCGATGGAGGACGGACGTTATGAGCACCGCCACCGCCGAGTCGACGGCGGCACCCGCGAAGAAGCGGGGATCAGGCCTGTTCCAGGGCCTGCAGAAGGTCGGCCGAAGCCTGCAGCTTCCGATCGCCGTGCTGCCGGCGGCCGGCATCATGGTCCGGCTGGGCCAGGATGACATCTTCGGCAAGGACGGCCTGGGCTGGGACAAGGTCGCCGCCGTGTTCAACAACGCGGGTGGCGCGCTGACCGGCTCCCTGCCGCTCCTGTTCTGCATCGGTGTGGCCATCGGTTTCGCCAAGAAGTCGGACGGTTCGACCGCGCTGGCCGCGGTGGTGGGCTTCCTCGTCTACAGCAAGGTCCTCGAGGCCTTCCCCCTGACCGAGCAGCACATCGAGAAGGGGAAGATAGTCGCGGCCACCTACAACAACCCGGGTGTGCTCGGCGGCATCATCATGGGTCTGCTGGCCGCGGTGCTGTGGCAGCGCTTCCACCGCACCAAGCTGGTGGACTGGCTCGGCTTCTTCAACGGCCGCCGCCTGGTGCCGATCATCATGGCCTTCGTCGGCATCGTGGTGGGCGTCGTCTTCGCCCTGATCTGGAAGCCGATCGGCACCGGCATCAGCGACTTCGGCGACTGGATGACCGGCCTCGGCTCGGGCGGCGCCGCCCTCTTCGGCGGCGTGAACCGCGCGCTGATCCCGGTCGGCATGCACCAGTTCGTGAACACCGTCGCCTGGTTCCAGCTCGGTGACTTCAAGAACTCCGCCGGTGAGATCGTGCACGGCGACATCACCCGCTTCCTCGCCGGCGACCCGTCCGCCGGTCTCTTCCAGTCCGGCTTCTTCCCGATCATGATGTTCGGCCTGCCGGCCGCCGCGCTCGCCATCGCGCACTGCGCCCGTCCCGAGCGCCGCAAGGTCGTGCTCGGCATGATGATCTCCCTGGCCGCGACCTCGTTCGTCACCGGTGTCACCGAGCCGATCGAGTTCTCCTTCATGTTCATCGCGCCGGTCCTGTACGTGCTGCACGCCGTGCTCACCGCCGCGTCGATGGCCATCACCTGGGGCCTGGGCGTGCACGACGGCTTCAACTTCTCCGCCGGCTTCATCGACTACGCGCTGAACTGGCACCTGGCGACGAAGCCGTGGCTGATCATCCCGATCGGACTGGTCTTCGCGGTCATCTACTACGTGACCTTCCGCTTCGCCATCATCAAGTTCAACCTCCCCACCCCGGGCCGCGAGCCCGAGGAGGAGGTGGAGGACCTCACCAAGGCGTGAGCCTCCCCGGAACGTGACGAGGCCCCCCGAGCCGCTGCGGCTCGGGGGGCCTCGTCGTGCGCCGGCGGACGGCCGCCCGCCTCAGATCTCGTACGTCGCCCCGGGCGCCGCCAGTTCGACCGGGCCGTCGTAGACCGCGCGGGCGTCGGTGAGGTTGATCTGGGGGTCGGTCCACGGCGGGATGTGCGTGAGGACCAGGCGGCGGGCGCGGGCGCGGGCGGCCGCCTCGCCGGCCTCGCGGCCGTTGAGGTGGAGGTCGGGGATGTTCTCCTTGCCGTCCGTGAAGGCCGCCTCGCACAGGAACAGGTCGGCGTCCCGGGCGAGTTCCTCCAGCGCTTCGCTGGTGCCGGTGTCACCGGAGTACGTCAGCGTCCGGCCGCCGTGTTCGAGCCGGATGGCGTACGCCTCCACGGGGTGGGCCACCCGCTCGGTGTGCACGGTGAAGGGGCCGATGTCGAAGGTGCCCGGCTTGACCGTGTGGAAGTCGAAGACCTCGCTCATCGAGGAGGCGGTGGGCGTGTCGGCGTAGGCCGTGGTCAGCCGGTGCTCGGTGCCCTCGGGGCCGTGGACGGGGAGCGGGTCGCAGCGTCCGCCCTCGTGCCGGTAGTAGCGCGCGACGAAGTAGGCGCACATGTCGATGCAGTGGTCGGCGTGCAGGTGGCTCAGGAAGATCGCGTCGAGGTCGTAGAGACCGCAGTGGCGCTGCAGCTCGCCGAGGGCGCCGTTGCCCATGTCGAGGAGCAGCCGGAAGCCGTCGGCCTCTACGAGGTAGCTCGAGCAGGCCGATTCCGCGGACGGGAACGACCCCGAGCAGCCGACGACGGTGAGCTTCATGGAGCAGAAACCTCCGCTGGCGGGAAAGATACAGAAGGTGACGGGGGTCGTGCGGTCCGTCGAGCGTAAGGCGCGCGAGGGCGGGTCGCTCCTTCGGCAAGGTCGGTTGTGGGCGAACTCACCTGTGGTGTCACCGGTTCGGCTGGACGTGGGGCGCATGAGGTGCGGAAGAGGGCGCGCACGGACCCCTGCGCGCCGGTAACGTCGTCCTTATGGACACGTCCTGGTGGCTGGCGCTCGCGGCGGTGGTACTGCTGGCGCTCGTCGCCACGCTCGTCGACGGGTGGGGCCGGGGCCGCCGTCCCGCGGGGCGCAGGTCCCGTCCGCCGGGGCGTCCGGAGGGCCGGGGCGCCGTGGCGCGTCCGCGGCCCGCGGAGATCTGGTGGGCGACCGTGCCCTACGAGGAGGGTCCCGGCTCGAAGGACCGGCCCTGTCTGGTGCTGTCCGTGCACGGCAAGCGCGCCCGGGTCGCGAAGATCACCAGCAGGTACCGTGACGAGCGGGCGGGGGTGATCCCGTTGCCGCCCGGCTCGGTGGGGGACGCGCAGGGGCGGACGAGCTTCCTGGAGACCGACGAGGTGCGGGAGGTGCCCGTGTGGGACTTCCGGCGCCGGGTGGGGGTCGTGGACCCGGTGCTCTGGGACCAGGTGCGCTACCTGGCCGGGTGAGACGGACGGCGGTGACCGCCCGTAGACCGTGGACCTCCCGTACTCGCCCCGGACCGGCCGTACGCCGTGAACTGCCCGTACGCCGCGAACCGCCCCTGCGTCTCTCATGGCTCCGTCACCTTCACGGTGACCGTCCACTCCTGGATGCCCTGGCAGGAGACCCTGCCGGGGGCGGTGGCGCACAGCGGGCGTGAGGCGGTGAGGCGGGCGGTGCCGGGAGCCGTGGCGGTGTAGGCGGCGAGGGCGTCGCCGGGCAGGATCACGATGCCCGCGTCGGCGCCCTTGAGGACGGTGCCGGTGGCCCTGACCGGCGTCCAGGGGCGTTCCTTGGTGCCGTCCAGGGTCAGGCGCAGGTAGCCGCCGACGGTGAGGCAGAGGGTGCGGCCGGAGTCCGCGGCGGTGAGGTCGGCGTGGGCGGTGCAGCCTGGCGCGGGCGGCCGGGCGGTGGAGGGGGAGGCGCCGCCGCTCCCCGGGGCCGTGGCACTCGCCGGTCCCCCCGTGCCCTTGCCGTCCTGCTGGGTGCCGCAGCCGGCGAGGAGCAGGGCGGCCGCCGCCGCGGCGGCGGTCGCGGCGGTGGTGCGGTGGAGCGTCGTACGGCGCATGGGGCGTCCGCCTTTCTGCAGTCCCGTTCCGGGTGCCCGGTGGGCCGGGAACCCGGTGCCCTGGTGCCGATGTGACGTTCCTCCAGCACATCAGGATCCCCGCGCACGCGCACGCCGGGGCCCCGGCCGGATCACCGGCCGGGGCCCCTCCCCCGCTGCGTCCGGTGGCTCAGCTGGTGCTCAGCGCCGTGTCGTCGACGACGAAGCTGGTCTGCAGGGAGGCGTCCTCCGTGCCGCTGAACTTCAGCGTGACCGTGGAGCCCGCCAGGGAGGACAGGTCGAGGGACTTCTGGACGTAGCCGGAGGCCGCGTCGGCGTTGGAGTACGTCGCCAGGGTCTTCGAGCCCGCGGTCACCGTCAGCTTGTCGTAGGCGGTGCTGCCGCTCTCCGCGGTGTCGACGTGCAGGTAGAAGGTGAGGACCGCCTTGCAGCCTGCTGGGATCGTCACCGTCTGGGACAGGGCGTCGGTGTGCGAGGTGCCGTAGCCGTCGAGCCACGCCTTGTAGGAACCGCTGTGGGCGGGCTCGCCGCTGTCGGTGGTGATGACGCCGCTGGAGGCGGTCCAGGAGGCGGTGCCGGACTCGAAGCCCGGGTTGGCCAGCAGCTGGGACGCGGTGCAGGTGCCGCCCCCGCCGGTGCCGACCGTCCAGGTGAACGAGGTGGAGCCGGAGGCGCCGGTGGAGTCCTTCGCGGTGACCGTGACCTGGTAGGTGCCGGCGGTGGAGGCGGTGCCGGTGATCAGGCCGGTGGAGCTGTTGACGGACAGGCCGGTGGGCAGGCCGGTGGCGCTGTAGGTGAGTGCCGCGCCGGCGCTGTCGGCGGCCTTGATCTGGAGGCTGACCGAGCCGCCGGTGGTGGTCGACTGGCTGCCGGGGTTGGTGACGGTCACCGTGTTGCCGGTGCCACCGCCGCCGGACGTGAAGGCGGTCGTGCCGTTCGGGGTGCCCCAGCCGGTCGGGCCGTCGTAGCCGGCGGCCGCCCTGCAGAAGTACGCGGTGGAGCAGGAGCCGTTGGAGCCGCTGGTCACGTCGTACAGGTTGCCGGTGTGGGTGTAGGGGTACTTCGCCGGGTAGTCGCTCGCGCCCGGGGTGCCCGCGAGGGCGTAGACGCCGGCGATGATCGGGGCGGAGGCACTGGTGCCGCCGTAGACCGCCCAGCCGGAGCCGCCGTAGGTGTCGTAGACGGCGACGCCGGTGGCCGGGTCGGCGACCGCGGAGACGTCGGCCTCCATCCGCTTGGTGCAGCCGGTGTCGGTCTGCCAGCTCGGCTTGGGGTCGTAGGCCGAGCAGCCGGAGCCGGTGCCCTCGGTGGAGTTGGTGTTCCACACCGACTCGCTCCAGCCGCGGGAGCTGGAGGAGGCGGTGAGGGCGGTGCCGCCGACGGCGGTCACGTACTGGGAGGTCGCCGGGTACTCGGCGCCGTAGCCGGAGTCGCCGGCCGAGACGGTGATCGCGACGCCCGGGTGCTTGAAGTACTGGGTGTCCTCGGTGGTCTGGGAAGACGCCTCGGAGCCGCCCCAGCTGTTGGAGACGAACTTGGCGCCGAGGGCGACGGCCTCGTTCTCGGCCGTGCCGAGGTCGGTGTCGTTCGCGGAGTTCGCCTCGACCAGGATGATGCTGCAGTTCGGGCAGACCGCGCTGACCATGTCGATGTCGAGCGCTTCCTCACCGGCCCAGCCGCTGTCGTTGGTCGGCAGGGAGGTGGTGGAGCCGGTCTGGCTGACCTGCTTGAAGCAGCCGTTGGCCTTGGTGCAGGCCGACAGGCCGTACGTCGAGCGGTAGGTGGCCAGGTCGGACTCGGCGTTGGGGTCGTTGTAGGCGTCGACCACGGCGACCGTCAGGCCGGAGCCGCCCGTGCTGGGCAGGTTGTAGGCGCTGTGCAGGTTGGCCGGGGAGAGGCCGGAGGGCGCTGCGGCGGCGAGCGCGGAGGCGAGCCGCTGCTTGATGTCGGTGCGGCGCTGGGCGAAGCAGGAGGCCTCGCCGGGCCGGGCGTCGGCGCACAGCCGGGTGGTGGGAACCTTCTGGCCGGCCCTGCCGGTGGTGTGGAAGGTCTGCCGCTCGGGGGCCGTGAGGGCCCGCGCGTTCTGGGCGGTCCTCGTGGTGTGGGGGTGGGCGGCGGCGGGCTGGGCCGCACCGGCGGTCGGTGCCGCGACGAACCCGGTGACCGTGAGGGCGAGGGCGGGGAAAGCGACGGCGAGGAGTCTGCGCAGACTCCGTCTCCGGCTGCTCGGGCGTGACTCACGCATGACGGTACTGCCTCCGTTGACGTGGGGATGCGCACTGGTCGGGCAGCCCGTGACGCGCGTAGCGGCGGCGACCGCGCAGTCATGAGCATGACACCTGACACCCCGGGATCTCACGTGTTCGTGACATGTCAGGGTGCGCCAGGAACGTAGCCCCGGGCCGCCGGGACGCGGCAGTACCGGAGGGAATTCTTTGCCCCTCCATAGGATGAGATTGGCCCCCTCGTGGGAGGGGGCTGGGGCGTGCTTGAGACGGGCCGGACCCCTCCGCGGGAGGGGTCCCGGGCGGACGTCAGGCCCAGAGCTGGCCCTGGAGCGTCGCGATGGCCTCCTCGGTGGTGGCCGCCGTGTAGACACCGGTGGACAGGTACTTCCAGCCGCCGTCGGCGACGACGAAGACGATGTCGGCGCTCTCCCCCGCCGTGACGGCCTTGCGGCCGACGCCGATCGCGGCGTGCAGCGCGGCGCCGGTGGAGACGCCCGCGAAGATGCCCTCCTGCTGCAGGAGTTCACGGGTGCGGGTGACCGCGTCGGCGGAGCCGACCGAGAAGCGGGTGGTGAGGACGGAGGCGTCGTACAGCTCGGGGACGAAGCCCTCGTCGAGGTTGCGCAGGCCGTACACCAGGTCGTCGTAGCGCGGTTCGGCGGCGACGATCCTCACGTCCGGCTTGTGCTCGCGCAGATAGCGCCCGACACCCATCAGCGTGCCGGTGGTGCCCAGGCCCGCCACGAAGTGGGTGACGGAGGGCAGGTCGGCGAGGATCTCCGGACCGGTGGTCGCGTAGTGGGCGCCGGCGTTGTCCGGGTTGCCGTACTGGTAGAGCATCACCCAGTCGGGGTGTTCGGCGGACAGCTCCTTGGCGACCCGCACGGCGGTGTTGGAGCCGCCCGCGGCCGGGGAGGAGATGATCTGAGCCCCCCACATGCCGAGCAGGTCCCGGCGCTCCTGGGAGGTGTTCTCGGGCATCACGCACACCATGCGGTAGCCCTTGAGCTTGGCCGCCATGGCGAGCGAGATGCCGGTGTTGCCGCTGGTCGGTTCGAGGATCGTGCAGCCCGGGGTGAGACGGCCGGCCTTCTCCGCCTGCTCGATCATGTGCAGGGCGGGGCGGTCCTTGACCGAGCCGGTCGGGTTGCGGTCCTCCAGCTTCGCCCAGATGCGGACGTCGGCGGACGGCGACAGCCGCGGCAGGCGCACCAGAGGGGTGTTGCCCACCGCGGCCAGCGGGGAGTCGTAGCGCATCGCTGCTCAGCGGCCTCAGCGCATGCCGCCGGCGACGGCCGGCAGGATCGTCACGTTGTCGCCGTCGGCGAGCTTGGTGTTGATGCCGTCCAGGAAGCGGACGTCCTCGTCGTTCAGGTACACGTTGACGAAGCGGCGCAGCTGCTCACCGTCCACGATGCGCGCCTGGATGCCCGGGTGCCGGGCCTCGAGGTCGGCGAAGAGCGCGGCGAGGGTCTCCCCGTTGCCCTCCACCGCTTTGTGCCCGTCGGTGTAGGTGCGGAGGATGGTCGGGATGCGGACCTCGATGGCCATGGTTGCGGGCTCCTGTCAGGAAGGTGTCGTCGGATCGGGGGGCGCGCGTCGTGAGGCCCCCAGGCGTTCGCCCCTGGGGGAGCGCCGCGGCTCACGGCCGTACGGCGGCGGCAGGGAACGTCAACAGATGGCGCTGTTCAACCTGCACAGGTCGACGTGCAGCCGCGCCACGAGCAGCGTGCCCGGGATGTCGTCGCTCACGTCGTGAAGAACCATGGGCTCATCGTATCGATTCCCGGTCCGGTCCCCGGAGTGTGATCTCATCCTTCGGACGGAATACATCCGCGCTGCGAGACGGCGGCCCGTTCAGTACGCCTCGACGACCTTGACCTCCTCCTCGCTGACCTCGCCCTCCACGATGCGGAACGAGCGGAACTGGAACTCGCCCGCGCCGTCGGTGTCGGCGGTGGACACGAGGACGTAGTGGGCGCCGGGCTCGTTGGCGTAGGAGATGTCGGTGCGGGAGGGGTGGGCCTCGGTCGCCGTGTGGGAGTGGTAGATGATCACCGGCTCCTCGTCGCGGTCGTCCATCTCGCGGTAGAGCTTGAGCAGGTCCTGCGAGTCGAACTCGTAGAAGGTGGGCGAGCGGGCCGCGTTCAGCATGGGGATGAACCGCTCGGGGCGGCCGGCGCCGACGGGTCCCGCGACCACGCCGCACGCCTCGTCGGGGTGGTCGGCGCGGGCGTGGGCGACGATCTGGTCGTAGAGCGCCTGGGTGATGGTCAGCATGGGCCAAAGGATAGACAGGGAACCAGAAGGGGCCGGCGCGTCCGGCAGGGGGGCGGTGCGTGACGGGCGGGCCGCCCCGTACCGGGGAACGGTACGGAACGGCCCATATGACGGACGTCCTGAGCGGCGGCCGGAGCGGGTCCCACGGGAATCCGCTCCGGCCGGACGTCCGGGTTCCGGTGCCGGTCAGCGCTTGCGGAAGGCGGCGGCCTGCGGGTTGCGGCGCTTGAGCACCAGGTAGGCGACGGCGAGGACCAGTCCCCACAGCGGCGCGCAGTACAGCGAGACGCGGGCGTCCTTGTCGATGCCCATCAGGACGATCACCATGCCGATGAAGGCGAGCGCGAACCAGCTGGCCAGCGGCGCGCCGGGGGCGCGGAACTCCGACTTGGGCAGCTCGCCGCGGTCGGATTTGGCGCGGTAGCGGATCTGGCAGACCAGGATGACGATCCAGGCCCACATGCCGGAGATGGTGGCGAAGGAGACGACGTAGTCGAACGCCTTGCCCGGCCACTGGTAGTTGATCCACACGCCGACCAGCATCAGCGCGGCGGAGAAGGTGGTCCCGACGAGCGGGGTGCCGCTGCGGGTCAGCCTGGTGAAGAACTGCGGGCCCTGGCTGTTGAGCGCGAGGTCGCGCAGCATGCGGCCGGTGGAGTACATGCCCGAGTTGCAGGAGGACAGGGCGGCGGTGAGGACGACGAAGTTGACGATGCCGGCGCCGGCGGGCAGGCCCATCTTCTGGAAGGCGACCACGAAGGGGCTCGCGCCGGCGTGGAAGCTCGTCCACGGCACGACCGAGAGGATCATGATCAGCGCGCCGATGTAGAAGACGGCGATGCGCCACGGCACGGTGTTGATCGCCCGGGGCAGCACGGTCCTGGGGTTCTTCGACTCGCCCGCCGTCACACCGACCAGCTCGACGGCGAGGAAGGCGAACATGACCATCTGGAGGGTCATCAGGGTGCTGCCGACGCCGTGCGGGAAGAAGCCGCCCTCGTTCCACAGGTGCGCCACGGTGGCGGTGTCGCCGGCGTCGGAGAAGCCGATCGTCAGGATGCCCGCGCAGATCAGGATCATGCCGATGATGGCGGTGACCTTGACCATGGAGAACCAGAACTCCAGCTCGCCGAAGAGCTTCACGGAGATCAGGTTGGCGCCGTAGAGGACGACGGTGAAGACCAGGGCCGACACCCATTGCGGGATGTCGAACCAGTACGTCATGTAGGCCGCCGCGGCGGTGACCTCGGTGATGCCGGTGACGACCCAGAAGAGCCAGTACGTCCAGCCGGTCACGAAGCCCGCGAAGGGGCCGATGAACTCGCGGGCGTACTCGGAGAAGGAACCGGAGACCGGGCGGTACATCAGCAGCTCGCCGAGCGCCCGCATGATGAGGAAGATGACGAAGCCGGCCACCGCGTAGGCGAGGATCAGGCTGGGTCCGGCCTTGGAGATGCCCTTGCCCGCACCGAGGAACAGGCCGGTGCCGATGGCGCCGCCGATGGCGATCATCTGGATCTGCCGGGCGCCGAGCCCGCGCTGGTACCCCTCGCCGTCCTGCACGGCCTCTTTGCCGCCGTGGTCTTGCTCGACCTGCGCTGAGGTCATGTGTCGTGCGCCTTTCTCCATGCCGACCCGGGCCGTTCGTCGGCCGCGGATCGGGTCTCGATCCCCCCGGACTGAAATGGAGTGAGCGGGCCCGGCCTCACCGGACTCGTTCATGCCTGGCCGGCGGTTGCCGGCTCGGTGGCGCACCCGGGCGAACGTGGGTGGTGTTCGCCGGGCGGTCGTGAAGATTTATCACGGCCGCAACAAAGATCGCAGGGTGACGTGTGGCACACGGCACAACGAGAAGCGGACAAAACCCACTCGAACGCCTCATACCATCGGATCGTATTGACGCGATCGTTATGCGGATTTGAGCGTCCTCTGAGCGAACACGCAATCCGTGCAGACCGGTGGAATCAGGGCATGAGGGTGGAGACGAGGGTCTCCTGGAGGCCGCCCAGCCACAGGTACGCCATCACCATCGGCTTGCGCGGGTCCTCGTCCGGCAGCCGGTAGAGGTCGTCCGCGTCGTCCTCGTCGCCGATCTCCAGCCGGGAGGCGATGGCCAGGCGCAGGTCGTTGAGGGCGCCCAGCCAGCGCCGGGACTCCTCCTGCGACAGCTTCAGCACCGCCCCGCCCGCACCGGCCGCCGACAGCTCGTTGAGCGAGTGGATCACCGCGAGGGCGTTCTCACGCTTGCCCGCGCGCAGGTCGTTCTCGGTGTAGCGGCGGAACTCCGAGGCGTGCGCGCGCTGCTCGGCGGCCTCCTCGGCGCCGGCGGGCGGCTGCTGAGGATCGCCGTAGGCGTCCGGGAAGAGCCGCCTGAGCACCGGATCGGCGGGCGGCTCGCTCGGGCCCTCGGCGAACAGCTCGGCCAGCGGGTCGGCGGGTTTCTCGTCCTCGGCCGGGCCGGGGCCGATCAGCTCCAGGAGCTGCACGGCCAGCGAGCGGATGATGGAGATCTCGACGTCGTCGAGGGCGACGGCCGCGCCGCCGCCGGGGAGCGGTTCGAAGTGTCCAGGCATGGAGGGGGTTCGCTGCTTCCGGTCCGGGCTCGTCGTCGGCGCCCAGGGCGCCGCTCGTTCACGTGGCTACTTGCGGTCCTGCTGGAGGGTGGCCCACAGACCGTAGCCGTGCATGGCCTGGACGTCCCGTTCCATCTCCTCGCGGGTGCCGCTGGAGACGACCGCCCGGCCCTTGTGGTGGACGTCGAGCATGAGCTTGGTGGCCTTGTCCTTCGAGTACCCGAAGTACGTCTGGAAGACATAGGTGACGTAGCTCATCAGATTGACGGGATCGTTGTGGACGATCGTCACCCAGGGGACGTCGGGCTCGGGTACGGCGAAGACCTCCTCCGCCGGCTCGGTCTTCTCGATCTCGATGGGTGCGGCTGCCGTCACATGGCCCATGCTGCCACCACAGGGGGGTGGGAGCACAAATGAGCAGGCCGCGTCCGTAAATCGTCAGACTGACGAAATGGGAGTACGATTCTCGGTCATGAACACAGCGGACCTTGGGCTGCCGGTGGACGTTCCCTCGACGGCGCTCTTCACCGACCACTACGAGCTGACCATGCTGCAGGCCGCCCTGCGGGCCGGGACCGCCGAGCGGCGCAGTGTCTTCGAGGTCTTCACCAGGCGCCTGCCCGAAGGCCGCCGCTACGGCGTCGTGGCCGGAACCGGACGGGTGCTGGACGCGGTGGAGAACTTCCGCTTCGACGCCGACGTGCTCGGCTTCCTGCGCGAGCGGCGGGTCGTGGACGAGGCGACCCTCGAGTGGCTGGCCGGCTACCGGTTCAGCGGCGACATCTGGGGCTACCCCGAGGGCGAGGTCTACTTCCCCGGCTCGCCGGTGCTGCGGGTGGAGGGCACCTTCGGCGAGTGCGTGCTGCTGGAGACCGTGATCCTGTCGATCCTCAACCACGACTCCGCCATCGCCGCCGCCGCCTCGCGGATGGCCTCGGCCGCCGGGGAGCGCCCGCTGATCGAGATGGGGGCCCGCCGCACCCACGAGCTGGCCGCCGTGGCCGCCTCCCGCGCCGCCTACGTCGGCGGCTTCGCCACCACCTCCGACCTGGCCGCCGGCTTCCGCTACAACATCCCCACCGTCGGCACCTCGGCGCACGCCTTCACGCTGCTGCACGACAACGAGCGCGACGCCTTCCAGGCCCAGGTGGACTCGCTGGGCCGGGACACGACGCTGCTGGTGGACACCTACGACGTCGCCGAAGCCGTGCGGACGGCCGTGGAGGTGGCCGGGCCCGAGCTGGGCGCGGTGCGCATCGACTCCGGCGACCTGCTGCTGGTCGCGCACCGGGTGCGGCAGCAGCTGGACGAGCTGGGCGCCCGGGACACGAAGATCGTCGTGACCTCCGACCTCGACGAGTACGCCATCGCCTCGCTCGCCGCGGCGCCCGTGGACGCGTACGGCGTCGGCACCCAGCTGGTCACCGGGTCCGGGCACCCGACCTGCTCCATGGTCTACAAGCTGGTCGCCCGGGCCGAGTCCGCCGACCCGCGCGCCCCGCTGACGCCGGTGGCGAAGAAGTCCAGCGGCGGCAAGACCTCCATCGGCGGCCGCAAGTGGGCGGCGCGCCGCCTGGACGCGTACGGGATCGCGGAGACCGAGGTGGTGGGCACCGGCGAGGTGCCCACCGACCTGGCCGACCGGCAGTTGCAGGTCGAGCTGGTCAAGGGCGGCGAGGTCGTCGGCCGCGAGCCGCTGGACGTCGTACGGGACCGGCACGTCGCGGCCCGCGCCGGACTGCCGCTGTCGGCCACCCAGCTCTCGCGCGGGGAACCCGTCCTCCCGACGGAGTACGTCACCGGGGGCTCGGGTAGCTAAAGCGCGTGCCCGCGCCCGCCCCCGTACGCCCCCGTCCCCACGACCGACCGACCCGACCGCCGACAGCCGAAGGACACCCACCATGCGCCGCGCCTTGATCGTCGTCGATGTGCAGAACGACTTCTGCGAGGGGGGCAGCCTCGCGGTGGCCGGCGGTGCCGACGTGGCCGCCGCGATCACCGAGCTGATCGGGCAGGCCCCGGCCGGTTACCGGCACGTGGTGGCCACCCGCGACCACCACATCGCCCCCGGCGGGCACTTCGCCGACGACCCCGACTACGTACGCTCCTGGCCCGCACACTGCGTGGCGGGCACGGAGGGCGTGGGCTTCCACCCCAACTTCGCCCCCGCCGTCGCCTCCGGCGCGATCGACGCCGTCTTCGACAAGGGCGCGTACTCGGCCGCGTACAGCGGCTTCGAGGGCGCCGACGAGAACGGCGTGCCGCTGGCCGAGTGGCTGCGGGCCAGGGAGATCGACGAGGTCGACGTGGTGGGGATCGCCACCGACCACTGTGTGCGGGCCACCGCGCTGGACGCGGCGCGGGAGGGTTTCCGCACCCAGGTCCTGCTGGACCTCACCGCCGGGGTGTCCGCGCAGAGCACCGAGCGGGCGCTCGAGGAGCTGCGGCAGGCGGGCGTCGAGCTGACGGGCAAGCCCGTCGTCGCCTGACCCGCGCGGGGCCCCGCTCACGCCTGGGCGGGCGTGCGGCGGCGCAGCAGGGCCCGGATGGGGTGCCACAGCTCCGGCGGGCCGACGGGAGCGCCGCCGACAGCGTTGTCGGGGGAGGTGCGCCAGAGGAGGCCGTCGGGGTGGTGCAGGACCGCGGTGATCTCGTCGGGGCTGGGCGGGGCGGTGTTGCCCCGCAGGTAGACGGCGCGCAGGCCCAGGTTCCGCAGCCGGGTCAGGGCGCGGGCGCGGTTGTGCGCGTGGACGAGCACGCGGACGCCGCCGAGGCCGTCGGGGGCGGGGCTGGGCAGGTTGAGGGCCACCACGACGGTGCCGTTCGGCAGCTTGCTGAAACCTCCTGCGGCCATGCGGTCACTTCCCCGTTCCGGTCGGTGTCAATAAGAGAGCCACAGCAGGCACCTAAACACGATCGGCGGCAACCCGCCAGAGGGTTGCCGCCGATACGCGTTTGACCTGCGCTTTTTGCCTTTACTTCACCGCGCGGCCGACTTCGAGCTCGATCGTGGAGCCGTCGTGGGCCTCCTTGGTGATCTCGATCCGGGTGTTGGTGTCAGTGATCTTGACACCGCCGGCCGGGTTCGCCGGGTCGTAGTACGTGCTGGTGTGGTCGTTGAAGACCGGCACGCCCTTGGACGACTTGATCCGGGTGGTGACGTCCGCCTTGTGCAGGGTGATGCCGTCGGTGCGGAAGCGGCTGAACGGCGAGTCGTAGGCCTGCACGCGGTTGCGCATCAGGGTGCCGTCGGACCACTTCAGGGCGCCCGGGTGCGAGTCGACCGGGAGGATCAGACCGGTGCCCGGGTGGACGCTGGTGTTGTTGTCCGCCTGGGAGGTGTCGTACTTCCAGATCAGCAGGCCGTTCTGGTACGGGTAGTGCTCGACCCAGTCGGGGCGCTTGGCCGAACCGAAGTTGTACGGGCCGGTCTTCAGCGTGGTGTCGTACGAGACGTACTGGCGGTTCTCCGCGATGTAGTACTGCTCGTAGTCCTTGGTGAAGGACGCGCCGATGCGGGAGAAGCCCTTCGCCGTCCAGGCCGGGTCGGCGGTCTCGGCGTTGTCCGAGAAGAGCGCCGCGCCGTCGGCGGTCAGCGTGATGTCGTCGGCCGCGAAGCCCTTGAGCGCCGCGCCGCCGTCCGTCTGGTAGCGGAAGCGGAGCTGGATCTTCTGGCCCGCGTAGGCGTCCAGCGGGTACGACAGCTTCTTGTAGGCGTCGACCGAACCGGTCAGGGCCGGCTTGTCGCTGCCGTCGCGGGGGATGGCCTGGCCGTCCACCGTGCCGTCCAGCGCGGTCCAGTTGGCGCCGCCGTCGGTCGAGACCTCGGTGTAGAGGAAGTCGTAGTTGGCCTCGATGTCGTACCACCCGTCGAGGGAGAGGGCGGCCGACTTCTTGCCGGTGAGGTCGACGGAGCGGGTCAGGGTGTTCTTCAGGTCGTCGCCGCTGCCGCTCCACCACTGGGTGGCGCCCTGCGCGGGCTTGACGACCTCGGTGGTGACCGCCTTGTCGGGCAGCGAGACCACCACGGCCTGCCGGTACTTGGTGTTGTACTCGGACACACCCAGCTTGTGCCAGGACTTCACGCCCGCCTTGGCGGTGTCGAAGTTCAGCCAGCCGAGCCGCATCTTGTCCCAGGCGTTCATGTCACCGGGCAGGTCGCCGATGGCGTCCTCGCCGCGGCCGAGCCAGGAACCGGAGGACATCAGCGTCCAGAAGCCGGTGGAGTTCTCGCCGCCGGCGGTGTCGTACTCGTCCGGCAGGCCGAGGTCGTGGCCGTACTCGTGCGCGTAGACGCCGAGTCCGCCGTTCTCCGGCTGGATGGTGTAGTCGCCGACCCAGATGCCGGTGTCACCGATCTGCGCGCCGCCGAGCTTGTTGTCCGAGGGGCCGGTGGAGCCGGCGTCGGTGCCGTAGGCGTACCAGCGGTGGGCCCAGATCGCGTCGGTGCCCTGGACGCCGCCGCCCGCGGACTCGTCCTCGCCCGCGTGCACGATCTGGAAGTGGTCGATGTAGCCGTCCGGCTCGTTGAAGTTGCCGTCGCCGTCGTAGTCGTAGCGGTCCCACTGGTCGTACTTGGCCAGGTCCGCCTTGATCGCGGCGTCCGACTTGCCGGCCGCCTTCTGCTGCGCCACCCAGGCGTTGACGCCGTCGCTGACGACGTTCCACACGCTGGAGCAGTTGGTGGAGCCGCAGTAGTTCGAACCGTAACGGGCCTCGTTGTAGGGGACCTTGACCCAGTCCGAGACCTCGCCGTCCACCGAGTAGCGGCCCGAGGACTGCTTCTCGTAGTACTTCTTGACCGACTCGGTGTTCTTGCCGGTGCCGAAGTACAGGTCCTGGAAGTGCTTCTGGTCGTAGTCCTTCTGCCAGGCCGTCGAGTTGTCCTTCTGACGGTCCGGCGCGGCTATCTGGTTGTGCAGCGGCCCGGGGGTGCCGCCGTACTTCGGGTCCGTCTTGTCACCGAACTCGACCAGGATGGTGAAGATCTTGTCGGTCTTCTCCCGGCCCATCTCGACGTACTTGGTGTCGCCCTTCTTGCCCTTGAGGCCGACGACCTTCGAACCGTTGCGGTCCTGGATCTTGGCCTTGCCGGAGATGACCTGGCTGAGGGCCTCCTGGCGCTGGGCCTCCTGGGTCTTGCTCAGCGGACCGTCGAGGTTGTGCTCGTGCTGTCCGGCCGCCTGCGGGTCGTGCCGGTCCACGGTGGCGGAACCGGCCGTGGTGGCGGCCTCGGCGACGGCGAACGTCGAGAACGTGGCGGTGGCCGCCGCGAGCGCGACACCGATCGCGGCCGCTCTGAACGTCCAGGGTCTACTGGTCACTTGCTGTCCTCCCCTGACGCGCCCGTACGCGCGGAAGGGGGGCCTCTGAGGCACGAGAAAGTCCGCGCGCGATCAACGCGTGTTAGTCAAGTGACGACATTTGACTAGAGGTTTACGAGAAAAGACAGACCTTGACTTGGACAGTTCAAGTGCACTATGCGGAGGCGGCGTTCGCTTTGCGGACGGACGAGGGCCGGGGCGGGCCGGCACGCCGCGGCCGTGACTCCGTGCGCCCCCCGTGCACCGGCACCGTGGGTTAGGTCACGCTTACCGGCCGTTCCTCGCGGGCATCCAGGGGATTACAGTCGATTGGCACCACGCCCGGAAGCCGGTGGAAAGCCAGGCCGGCCCGCTGTCGCACCCCCGAAATCTTCCGAGGACACGATTGCCATGCCTCGTCCGACCGCCGCACAGCTCGCCTACGGTTCCTGCACCGTGATCTGCTCGACGCTCGCCATGCTGCTGCTGTCGCAGACGAGTTCGGGCCTCGGGATCGCCGTCATCGCCCTCGCGGCCCTCGCGCTGGGGCTCCTGGTCGCCATGACGGTACCGCTGCCGAAGGCGCGCGCGTCGGCCGCCGCGGCGAGCGGGGCTTCCGGGACCGCCGTCACGGCCCCCGCGGCGGCGCCGGCCGGCGGGCAGGCGCGGGTGGCGGCGCGACGGGAGACCGTCTCCGCCGGTGCGGAGCCGGGCCAGGGCCCGGCGACGGCCGCCTGACGCGGCGCCGGCTCACCGGCCGGTGCCCGTGCTGACCACCACCGTCTTGGCCGCCTTGTCGTGCAGGCCCTGCTTGTAGGGCCGGTCGAAGTAGCTCCAGCCGCCGCAGACCGCGAGCCACAGGCAGGCGCAGCAGAACCAGAACGGGACCCAGAGAACCGCGGCGCGCCCCAGTGCGGTGGCGGCGGAGGGCGTCGATCCGTCGCTCAGGTCGGCCACGCGCATGCCCAGCCACTTCTTGCCCAGCGTCTGCCCCGACCTGGCGGTCATGAAGGTGTCGTAGGCCAAGTAGAGCACGACACCGACCACCGACTGCCAGATGGACGTGCCCACCTCGACCTGGTCGGCGTTCATCGTCGACTCGTTGACGCGCAGCGCCCAGGTGACCACCCAGACCACGATGCCCACCAGGATCAGGTCGATGATCCGGGCCAGGGTGCGCCTGCCGCTCTCCGCGAGCGGGGGCATGCCGGCGAGCGGTCCGCCGGGGGGCGGGCCGCCGCCGTAAGGACCACCGCCGTAGGAGTCGCCCCCGTACGAGCCTCCGCCGTACGGGCCGCTGCCCTCATGGGAGCCCCCGCCGTAGGGTGGGCCGCCCTCGTACGGGTTGCCGCCGTGCGGGCCTCCGCCCTCGTGGGAGCCTCCGCCGTACGGGTCGCCGCCGCCGCTGTACGGATTGCCGCCGCCGTACGGGCTGCCGCCGCTTTCGGAGGGGCCGCTCGCGTACGGGTCACCGGGGCGCGGGGCGCCGGAGTGCGGGCCCTCGGGGTGCGGGTCCCCGCCCTGCGCGCCGTCGTCCGGCCGCGGCGGCCGGCCGCCGGGCGGGTGCGGGGGTCCGGAGCCGGCGGGCGGTTCGGAGCCGGGGGGCGGTTCGCTGCTCATGCGCCGAGTGGATCTCGAACGGGACGCAGCCGCATCCGGCGAGCCTCCGTACGGAGGACAGCGGGCACCCGCCGGAATGACGGCGGGGCCGACGGGGCCGGCCCGGCGAGGTGCCCACGGGGCGACAGGGTGAGGGGCCGACGGGAGGACGGGCCGCCAGGCGGGTGGGGCGGCGGCGCGGGGTGTCCTGCGCCGCCGTCCCGGTCACCCCGCCACGAACGTGTGCGCCGCCTTGTCGTGCCAGCACTGGCGCCAGGGCCGGTCGAACACGCACCACAGGACGCCCACGATCCCCACGCACAGCAGCCCCGGCACGCTGTAGACCAGCCAGCGGCGCAGTGCGGGAGCGAACGACGGGGGCTCGTGGCCCTCGATGTCCCGCACCTGCAGACCGCACAGCTTCTTGCCCGGCGTGCGGCCCCACTTGGCGGTGGGCAGCACCTCGTAGAGCACCCCGAAGAGCAGGAGGACGGCGAGGACGATGCCGAGGTACGCGGCCGTCGTGCCGTCCAGCAGCCAGACGGTGACCGTACGGCCGGACAGCTTGGCCGCGTCGATCTTCTCGTCCACGTGGTCGGCCGCCTTGGCGCCGAGCGGGACGGCGGCCACGGCGGTGACGCCCGCGAGGACCACGGTGTCGACCAGGCGGGCGGCGAGACGCTTGCCCAGACCGGCGGGCCGCGCCGCCGCCTGTCGCCGGGCCGCGGCCTGGAAGAGGTCCTCGACCGGTGGTTTCCAGGGCGCGACGGGCTGCTCCTGGGCCGCCGGGACCGGACCCGCCCCCGCGCCCGCTCCGGCTACGGCCCCGGCTCCGGCTCCGGCTCCGGCTCCGGCGAGCTGGTGCACCTGCTGGGCCCAGGAGGCCTGGCCGCCGCCGGGTCCGCTGGTCACCGGGGCGGGCACGGAGCCGGGCATTCCGGCGGGCCGGGGCCCGGCGGACTGCGGAGGCACGACGGACTGCGGGGGCACGACGGACTGCGGAGGCACGGCGGACCGCTGGGGCGGCGGAGCGGCGGGAGAAGCGGGCGCGGGCACCGCGGGAGTGGCGGGGGCCACGCCCGCCGGGGGCTGGTTCTGCGCGGGGCCCTGGGCCTGCACCGGGCCCTGGGGCTGGGCGGGGCCCTGAGGCTGGGCGGCGGGCGCCTTCCCGGCGCCGGAGCCCGGACCGCCGGCCGCTCCCGGCGCGGACTGGCCCTGAGCGGGCACCGCGGGCCCGGACGCAGCCGGGCCCGTGCGGCCGTCGGGGCGGGGGACGGGACGGAAGGTCATGGTGCCGGCGTCCACGGGACCGCCCGGCCCGGGGACACCGGGCGCGGCCGGTGTGCCGGACGCACTGCCCGCCGGTGTGCCGGGCGCGCCGTCGGCCGCCGTCGGGCGCCGGAACACGAAGGTGCTCCCGGGCTCACCGCCGCCCCGGTCCTGCTCCCCCGCCGTGCGCTCCGCGCGGGCGGCGGGGCCTGCCGGACCGGCACCCGCGGGCGCGCTGGTGGGGGCGAGCCGGGGGTCGGGCCCGGCCGGGGCGCTCCAGGACCCGCCGCGGCCCTGGTCGCCGACGGGGCCGGACCGGCCGGCGTCGGCGGTCCACGGCGCGGCCGGCCCGGGCTGTCCGGCGGGCGCTGGACCGGCCGGGGCGGGCGCGGCCGAGGACCCCACTGCCGGGACGGGCCCGGCCGGGGGGTCCTCGTCGAAGAAGTGCGGACCGGTCGCCTCGACCTCCGGTACCGCGGGCCGGGCGGGCCGCACACCGGGCGGCGGGCTGAGCGGCTCGCCGTCGGCCGGTGCCGGCCGGCTGGTGCCCGGGACCCAGGAGGCGCCGTTCCAGTACCGGACGTATCCGGGGATGGACGGGTCCGGGTAGTACCCCTCGCGGGGCCTGTCATCGCCTGGTGCGGGGGTTGGGGCGCTCATGTCCGTCGTCCCGTATCTGCTCGGGGGTCGTCTTGGGGGCCTCCACATCTATCAGACCGGGGCAGCCGGCACGGCCCGTCCCGCCGGACCCACTCCTTTCCGGGCAACCTCGCACAGGTGCTCCACCTTTCGCGGGAGCGCGGGGGAAACGGCGGGCGGGCGGGAAAAAACTTCCGCGGACCCGCGTAATGCCCGGCGCCGGCCCGCCTCTGGACCGGTGCGGGTCCGTTCCGGGCCCGTACGCGGCACGCGTCACGCGGCACGCGTCACGAGCGGAGAGGACGAGAACCATGCGGCACACGGTGGTGGAGCGCGAACTGGAGCTGAGGCTGATCCTGTCGCCCGAGCGGGGGATCCCCGTGCCGGCGCGGCTGGCCTACCGCACCGATGACCCGTACGCCGTGCACATCGACTTCCACGTCGACTCCGGGCAGCCGGTGCACTGGGCGTTCGCCCGGGACCTGCTCGTGGAGGGGGTGTTCCGGCCGTGCGGGCACGGCGACGTGCGGGTGTGGCCGTCGAAGGCGGAGGGCCGCAGCGTCGTGCTGATGGCGCTCAGCTCACCGTCCGGGACGGCCCTGCTGGAGGCGCCGTCCGCGCAGGTGTCGTCGTGGCTGGAGCGCACCCTGCGGGTGGTGCCGCCGGGCACCGAGGGCGAACAGCTCGGCATCGACGCCGGGCTGGCCGGACTGCTCGCCCGGTGAGGGCGGGGGCTCAGAACAGTTTGCCGGGGTTGAGGATGCCGAGCGGGTCGAAGACCTGTTTGACGGCCCGCTGCATCTCGACCCCGACCGGGCCGATCTCGCGCGCCAGCCACTCCTTCTTCAGGACGCCCACGCCGTGCTCGCCGGTGATGGTGCCGCCGAGCCGCAGGCCCAGGGCCATGATCTCGTCAAAGGACTCGCGGGCGCGCCGGGACTCGTCGGGGTCCTGGGCGTCGAAGCAGACGGTGGGGTGGGTGTTGCCGTCGCCCGCGTGCGCGCAGACACCGATGGTGAGCTGGTACTTCTCGGCGATCTGTTCGACACCGTCGAGCATCTCGCCGAGCCGGGAGCGCGGGACGCACACGTCGTCGATCATCGTCGTGCCCGTGACCGCCTCCAGCGCGGTCAGCGCCAGCCGCCTCGCCTGGAGCAGCAGTTCGGACTCGGCGGCGTCCTCGGCGGGGACGACCTGGGTGGCACCCGCCGCCTCGCACAGCGCGCCCACGGCGGCGAGGTCGGCGGCGGGGTCGGGCGTGTCGAACGCGGCGAGCAGCAGGGCCTCGGTGGTCTCGGGCAGGCCCATGTGGGCGAGGGCGTTGACGGCCTTGACCGTCGTACGGTCCATGAGTTCGAGCAGCGACGGCACGTGGCCGCCCTCCATGATCCGGCACACCGCGTCGCAGGCGGCGGCCGCGGAGGCGAACTCGGCGGCGAGCACCAGTTGCCTCGGCGGCTGCGGTTTCAGTGCGAGGACGGCCCGGACGACGATGCCGAGGGAGCCCTCGGAGCCGACGAAGAGGCGGGTGAGGTCGTATCCGGCGACGCCCTTGGCGGTGCGCCGGCCGGTGGACATCAGGCGGCCGTCGGCGAGGACCACGTCGAGGCCGAGGACGTACTCGGCGGTGACCCCGTACTTCACGCAGCACAGGCCCCCGGAGGCGGTGCCGATGTTGCCGCCGATGGTGCACATCTCCCAGCTGGAGGGGTCCGGCGGGTAGTAGAGACCGTGCTCGTTCACCGCGCGGGAGAGGGCGGCGTTGACGACGCCCGGCTCGACGACCGCGATGCGGTCGACGGGATTGATCTCGAGGATCCGGTTCATCTTCGTCAGGGAGAGGACGATGCAGTCCTCGGAGGCGTTGGCCGCGCCGGACAGGCCCGTGCGGGCGCCCTGCGGGACGACCGGGACGCGCAGTTCGGTGGCGACCCGCATGACGTGCTGGACCTGTTCCACGGTGCGCGGCAGGACGACGACGGCCGGGGCGCCGGACGGGCAGAAGCTCGCCATGTCGTGGGCGTAGGAGGCCGTGACGTCGGGATCGGTGAGGACCGCCTCGGCCGGCAGGCCCGCCAGGAGCCGGTCGGTGAGGTTGGCCTCGGCTGCGTCGGGTGCGGCTTGGATACGGCTCACGATCACAGCGTCGCACCCGCGGCGACCGGTGGGAACCCCGTGACCGGCATCCCTGCGCCTGCCGGGTGGGAGGACCCGGCGGGTGGGAAGACGGCCCCGGCGCTGTCTCTTATACACATCTGACGCTG
>NZ_JOIY01000008.1 GCF_000720185.1 Streptomyces sp. NRRL S-340
GGAGGACATCACCGATGAACACCGACGTGATCGTCGTGGGTGCGGGGCCGACGGGGCTGATGCTCGCCTGCGAGCTGGCACTGGCGGGCGTACGGACCCGGATCCTGGAACGCTGCACCGAACCCCAGCGCGACTCGCGGGCACTGAGCCTGCACCCGCGCAGCGTGGAACTGATGGACCAGCGGGGGCTCCTCGACCGGTTCCTGCCCCTCGGCCGGACCGTGCCGGACTGGCACTTCGCAGGACTGCCCACCCGACTGGACTTCGGCACCCTCGACACCCGGCACGGTTACACCCTCTTCCTGGCCCAGGCGCGCACCGAGGCGATCCTCGAGGAGCGGGCGCACGAGCTGGGGGTGGAGATCAGCCGGGGATGCGAGACCCTCGGCGTGAGCCAGGACGGCGACGGGGTCGAGGTGGAGGCGCGCGTCCCCGGGGGCGGCACCGAGACCGTGCGTGGCCTCTACGCGGTCGGGTGTGACGGCGGGCGCAGCGTCGTGCGGCAGTCCGCGGGGATCGGCTTCCCCGGCACCGACGAGACCCTGACCGGGATGCTCGGGGACTTCGCGGTCGTCGACCCGCAGCCCGGCGCCCTCGACGCGGCACGGGCCCGTGGCGTGATCGTCGCGCCGCTGGAAGGAGGGCTCACCCGGTTCGTCTGCCTGGACCCGGAGCGGCTGCGGGTGCCGGCCCGGGAGCCCGTGACCCTGGAGGAGTTCCGTACGTCGCTCACCCGGATCGCCGGCTCCGACTGCGGGGTGGCCGAGCCCCGCTGGCTGTCGCGCTTCGGCAACGCCACCCGGCTCGCGGAGAGCTACCGTTCGGGACGCGTCCTGCTGGCGGGCGACGCCGCCCACATCCACTTCCCCGCGGCGGGCCAGGGGCTCAACACCGGGCTCCAGGACGCCATGAACCTGGGGTGGAAGCTGGCCGCCGTGGTCAACGGCTGGGCCCCGCCCGGGCTGCTGGACAGTTACGACGGGGAGCGCCGGCCGGTCGGCCGGTCGGTGACCGAGAACACCGAGGTCCAGACGCTGCTGGCGGAGCTGACGCTGATCACGCGGTACCAGCGCCCGGCCGCGGCCCTGCGCAAGCTCCTCGACCAGCTGCTGGGCATGGCGGAGGTCAACCGGTGGCTCGCCGATCAGGTCTCCGCGCTCGGCACCCGCTATCCGCCGGCGGCCTCGGGCGCCGATCCGCTGGTGGGCCGGCGCATGCCCGACGTCGGGCTGACCGCCGCCGGTTCCGAGGCGACGCGGGTGTACGAACTGCTCGCCCCGGGCCGCTTCGTCCTGCTCGCTCCGGCCGGGGACCCGGCCCTTCGGGAGGCCGTCGACGGAGGCTGGGGCTCGCGTGTGACGGCCGTCACCGTGGACAAGTACGACGAGCACGCGGACCTCGACGGGATCACCGAGATTCTCGTACGCCCCGACGGCCATGTCGCGTGGGCCACCCGTACCACCGACGGCGGCGCGCGCCGCGATCAGCGGATCCAGGCGCTGACCGCCTGGGCGGGTACGCCCTCGTGACTCCTGGAAGAAGCCGATCAGGCCTGTGAACCGCGCCGGGCCACCGTCCGTGCACGACCGGTCCGGCCGGACCAGCCAGGTCGTCACCGCCGACGGGACCCGGCCCGTGCGTCTCGCCGGGCAGGTCGTCGGCGTCCTGCTGCCGGCCGGTGCCGCGGACCACTACGTACCGCTGCACATGCTGGGCGACCAGATGCTGACACTGCCCACCGCGCGATCGGTCAGCGCCCGGGTCTTCACGGAGGCCGAGCACGCCCAGAACCACTGCCGGATCGGCAATCAGGGCCTGGCGCTCAAGGTCATCTTCGACTGGCTGGGCCAGGCCGGCGGCCGGACGGCGGATCCCGCCGCCCGGTAGTCTTCCGCCGCCGCACGCGGCCGCCGGCAACGCCTTCGCGGGCATCAACGCCGGCAGCCGCCGAGGCACGGATCACCCCCCCCAACGCCACCTCGAAACGGCCGAGTCGAGACGTTTGAAGCGGTCGGGCTCCGCGCGATGTCCGCTCACTCCATTGACGTGTACGCGACTGCGCCCTACCTTCTGACCGGTTAACCGAACTCCGTCCGGCATGTCGAACAATCGGTAGCGGTGATCCCGCTTCGCATTCCACCGTGCCCCTCGACGAGCCGGGGGCCGGACCGTCGGACGGAGGACCCACGGAGCTGTCCGGCCCCTGCCGGGGGAGACCCACCGTCGTCCCACTCCCAGGAGACCACTCATGTCCATGAGAACGTCCCGTGCATGGCGGGGCAGGCCGCTCGCCGTGCTGGCCCTGGTGCTGGCCATGGCCGGCGCGGTGCTCGGTGTGCAGACCTCGGCGGGCGGCACCGCCATGGCCGCCGGCTCACTGCCCTGTGACCTGTACGCCGCCGGCGGCACGCCCTGCGTCGCCGCGCACAGCACCACCCGTGCGCTGTACTCCGCCTACAGCGGCCGCCTCTACCAGGTCAAACGCGCCTCGGACGGAGCCACCCGCGACATCGGCGTGCTGAGCGCGGGCGGTTACGCCGACGCCGCCGCGCAGGACTCCTTCTGCGCGCGCACGAGCTGCCTCATCACTGTGCTCTACGACCAGTCGGGCCGCGGCAACCACCTCACCCAGGCACCGCCCGGAGGGTTCTCCGGCCCCGCCGCGGGCGGATACGACAACCTCGCCGAGGCGTCCGCCGCTCCGGTCACCGTGGGCGGACACAAGGCGTACGGCGTCTTCATCGCCCCCGGCACCGGATACCGCAACAACAACACCAACGGCATCGCGACCGGGGACCAGCCGGAAGGCATGTACGCGGTCCTCGACGGCACCCACTACAACGGCGGCTGCTGCTTCGACTACGGCAACGCCGAGACCAGCAGCCGGGACACCGGCAACGGTCACATGGAGACCGTCTACTTCGGCAACATCAAGGTCTGGGGCTACGGCACCGGCAACGGGCCCTGGGTCATGGCCGACCTGGAGAACGGCCTGTTCTCCGGCGCCGACCGCGGCTACAACGCCAACAACCCCAGCGTCAGCCACCGCTTCCTCACCGCGGTCGTCAAGGGCGGACCGAACCACTGGGCGATCCGGTCCGGCAACGCCCAGTCCGGCGGCCTCTCCACCTCCTACGACGGGCCGCGCCCCAACGCCACCGGCTACAACCCGATGAAGAAGGAAGGGGCCATCATCCTCGGCATCGGCGGCGACAACAGCAACAGCTCCGCCGGGACCTTCTACGAGGGCGTCATGACCTCCGGCTACCCCTCGGCCGCCACCGAGAACGCGGTGCAGGCCGGCATCAACGCGGTCGGCTACGCCACCTCCTCCGCGGCGAGCGCACTCACCGTGGGCTCCCGCGTCTCGCTGCGAGCCACCACCGCCTGCTGCACCAGCCAGTACCTGCGCCACGACAGCGCCGACACCAACGCCTCCATCGCCACGGTCTCCTCCGCCAGTGCCCCGGCCGACAGGGCCGCCGCCACCTGGATCGTGCGCGCGGGCCTGGGCGACGCCTCGTGCGTCTCCTTCGAGTCCGCCGACAAGCCGGGGCAGTACCTGCGCCACTACGACTTCCGCCTGCGCGTCGACACCATCGCCGGCGGGCTCGCCCAGCAGGACGCCACGTTCTGTCCGCAGGCCGGTCACAACGGCCAGGGCGTCTCGCTGCGGTCCGCCAACTATCCGAGCGACTTCGTCCGCCACTACGACTACGCCGCCTACATCGCGGGCCAGGGCGGATCCCACGACTGGGACAGCGCCACCGCCTGGCCCGACGACACGAGCTGGGTCGTGACGTCCCCCTGGGCCTGACGCCGGGCCCGCACCGCACACGCCGCGCCACCCGGTCCGGGTGGCGCGGCCGGCCGGACGGCCGGTGCGCCGGGGACGGGACGAAGACCGTGCGGATCGACGACGACCGGGTGCTGTCCTACGACACGCTGGTGTACGGGCCGGGCGGGATCGCCGACACCTCGGCCGTGCCGGGAGCGGAGGACCACGCGTGCATCCTGAGCAGTGCGCAGGACGCCGAGTTGCCGGCCGGCCGGCGCGGCTCGGCAGCGGCACGGTGGTGGTCGCCGGCAGCGGGCCGGCCGGCAGCGGGCCGGCCGCGGGGATCGCCGAACGGCACCCGCGGCTGAACGTCGTGCCGCTGTGCGGACCGGCGCCCGGCGCGGCCATGGACCCCAGGGCCACGGCGTACCTGCGCACCGCGCCGGACCGGCTGGGCGCCCATGTGCGGGCCGGCGTGGAGGTGGCCGAGGCGCTGCCCGACGCGGTGGGACTGGTGGGCGGGGAGAGCGTCCCCGCCGACGCGGGCCGGGACGGGTGATCACCGGCCTCACCTTCGACTTCGACGCCGAGGGCCGCATCACCGCCCGCCACGACGTGGCGGGCCCGGACAAACTCCGGGCCGTCACCGACGGCACCCCGTACGACGACGGGACGCGGTGAGCGCGGTCACGCCGCCCCGGCCGGCCCCCGCGGTGGGCGTTCCCCGTTCAGACGAAGAACGCGTTCATGCCCGCGACGTCGGACAGGTACGTCTCGATGCTCGCGATCCTGCCGTCGCGCAGGCGGCAGACGGTGGAGAGGTGCTCGTCCAGGCGGAGTTCGCCGCGACGGGCGGTGTTGTGCAGGGACAGGGCCATGTTCTCGCGGCTGACCAGGATGTGCAGCAGTTCGAAGTCGAGCCCGTAGGAGGCGATCTTCTTCGCCCGCTCCACGACCTCCTCGGCGCCCTCGGCCGTACCGGAGACGGTGTTGTCGCCGGGAAGCGTCCAGGTGGCGTCGTCGGTGAGCAGGGCGCGGATGCCGTCCCAGTCGCCGGCGGCGAGGCAGGAGTGGAACGTCCTGCCGAGCTGGTACTGGGCCTCGTAGTGGGACATGGGTCTCCTCGGGAAGTCTGCTTAAAGCGGCGATCACCGCTTTAAGCAACTCTAGGAGAGCGGTGTACTAAAGCGCAACTCATTGCTTTAAGCTGAGGGGGTGACCGCCAAAAGCAAAGAAAGCCGCCCCGGAGGCCGCAGTGCCCGGGTGCGCGCCGCCGTGCACCGGGCGACCGTGGAACTGGTGCAGGAAGTCGGCACCGACAAGGTGACCATCCCCGCGGTGGCGCGCCGCGCCGGCGTCAACCCGAGCTCCGTGTACCGCCGTTGGGGGACGACCTCCGCCCTCCTGGCGGACGTGGCCGCCCGGCGGCAGGACGAGGGGACACCCGAGCTGCTCGGTGATCTGCGCAAGGACCTCGAACGGGCCGCCGTGTGGACGCTGACCGACCTGTCCCGGCCGGGAGGCGTGGCGTTCTTCCGCGCGGAAGTCGCGCCGGACGTCGACGAGCGCCGCGCCGGGCTGCGCGAGTGCCTGGAGCGGGTCAGCACCCGGTTCCACGCGGCTCTGGAGGCCGCGGCCCGGCGGGGGGAGACGACCCCCGCGCTGGAGCAGGTGCTGGACCGCGTGGTCGCGCCCCTCTACTTCAGGGTGGTGTTCTCCATCCCGGAAACGGACGAGGACTACGCGCGAGCCCTGGTCGCCGAGTTGTACGACCGGCACGCCGCGGCGGTGAATCCCGCACCGGCGCACACCACGGGTGTGGGCACGGGGCGGTCCGCGCACGAGACACCCGCCCGGTCCCGCGGCACCCGCGTCAGCGGCCCCGGTCCACGGTGAAACCCGCCTGGAACGCGCCGCCGTCGGGGCAGGTGCCGTCGACACCCCACTGCGACAGGCGCCCGACGGGGTCGGGACCGCCGGAGGAGAAGTTCCCGGCCGGGGCGATCGTGGCCCGCCCGGTGTACACGGTGCCCCGGGTGCGGCGCAGCGTCACCGTCCCGTCCCGGAAGGCCTGGGACGTGGCGTCGACGGTCTGCGACGTGCCGGTGTCGCAGGTGACACGGACCGTGACCGTGCCACCGGCCTCGACCGTCGCGGGTGACACCTGCACCGCCGGGTGCGCCTCCGCCCCGGAGGCGAACAGGCCCACGCTCAGGACCGCTGTGACGAGGGCGAGGGGAGCCTTTGTACCGCGCATGAGTCCTCCTCACTGCCGGACGACGCTCTCGTCCCAGTGCAGGGCCTCGCCCTCGGCGCGGCATCTCCGTTAGGCCGAACGGGTGACGTGAGCGCTCCGCTCGAAAGGCTCCACGACGGCGTGCGGCACCCGCGCCGGCCTGACGGCGGACCCCCGCCGGTGGCGGTGCCCGTCTCCCGGAGGGAGGGTGGTGTGCGGACACCGGGGTGTGTGCGGACACCGGCGTCCACGTGCAGGCATCCGGTGGCAGGAGAGACCGGCGCCGCGCCGGACCGCGGGGCGGCGCGCCACGGGCAGGGTGTGCCCTGGCAGGCGGCACGGTGCGTCACGCACGAGGTGCGCCACAGGCAGGGTGCGCATCACCCAACGTGCGTGTGCGGCACCAACAACGTGCGTGTGCGTCACCAGCAACGTGCGTCACCAGCAAGTCGCGTCACCAGCAACGTGCGCCACGGGGAAGGGAGTTCCAGGACATGGAATCGATCCGCTCGCTCGCCGGAGCGGCCGCTGCGGCCGTGCTTCTGGCGCTTCCCCTCACCACGCTCCCGGCGGCTGCCGCCACGCCCGACGACTGCACGAGCGCCCAGGCGGCCGCGGACCGGGCCCGGAAGGATTTCGACGAGACGAAGAAGGCCTACGAGGCCCAGATCGCCGCGGGCGGGCATCCGGGCGCCGCCGGGCGCCAGGAACTGGCGGACGCCGATGTCCGGCGCAGCGTGACCGCCGCCGAGGCCGAACGGGTCTGTGACAGCTCCGCCTGACGGCGCGTCCCGCCGGGGGCTCCCGGCCCCCGGAGTGGCCCCTGAGCGGGACGGGCTCGGTGAGGTCGTGGAGCGGCTGAGGTCAGGGGGGGCGGCTGAGGTGACGGATCGGCCGAGGTCAGGGGGCGGTGGGGGCGAGGAGTGTGCTGACGAGGTGGTGTGCGTAGGGGGTGCTGAGTTCCTGCGGGCGGAAGAGGATGCGGTACATGAGGGGGGCGACGACGCGGTCGATGACGGTCTCGGTGCCGGGCGTCTCCTCTCCGCGTTCTCGGGCGCGGGTGAGGATGAGGTCGATCTGCTCGGCCGCGTAGGCGGAGCACTGGCCGGCGTTGCCGCCGTCGGGGTCGCCGAGCAGGGCGTCGCGGATGTAGGCGCGGCCGGCGGGGGAGGACATCTCGTCGAGGAACTGTTCGGCCCAAGCCGTCAGATCGGCCGCCAGGGTGCCGTGGTCCGCGGGCGCGGTCTCGGGACGCAGGTGCTCGACCGCCACGTCCGAGAGCAGCTCCTGCAGGTCCCCCCAGCGGCGGTAGACGGTCGACGGCGTGACGCCGGCGCGCTGGGCGATCATCGGTACGGTCAGGGCGTCGCGGCCCACTTCCGAGGCGAGTTCGCGTACGGCGGTGTGTACCGACGCCTGGACGCGGGCGCTGCGTCCGCCGGGGCGTACCATCTGCCTGCTCATGGCGACCATCTTAAAGCGAATTCGTTGCGTCTGGCGGGTGCGTCTGGCGGGTGCGGGGACGGGGGTGTGGGGCCGGCTCCGCCCCGCCCGGCCGGCAGGTCGGCGGGCGGGACACCCACGCTGCTGCCCCTCCCCGCGGGCACTGGGCACCCCACCCCGCACCCCGCACTCGTACCCCGCGACCGCGACCGGGCCGCTGCCGCGGGGTCCCGCCGTTCGTTCACGCGGCGTGCGCGAGGGCGGAGGCGGGCCGGGTCTGTTCGTAGGCGTGGCCGGCCCGCAGGAGCACCTCCTCTCCGAGTGGCCGTCCGAGCAGCTGCATGCCGATCGGCAGTCCTGCGCTGTCGTGGCCCACGGGCACGGACAGGGACGGTGTTCCGGTGATGTTGGCGGGGGACGAGAGGCGTACGTAGGCGTCGGAGACACCTTCGACGGTGCCGTCGGCCCAGGTGATGGTCTCCTGGCCGGCTCTGACGGCGGTGGTCGGGACGGTGGGGGCGGCGATGAGGTCCACCTCCTTGAACATGCGGGCCCACTCCTGCCGCATGAGGGTGCGGGCGCGCTGGGCGCGCAGGTAGTCCCCGGCGGTCATCAGTTCGCCGGCTTCGAGGAGGATGCGGACGTCGGCCTGGTACAGGTCGGGGACCGTGCGCAGGGTGTTCTCGTGGTAGGCGGTGGCCTCGGGCACCATCAGCCCCCACTGAACGGCCTGGATGTAGCGCGTCATGGGGATCTCCACCTCGACGAGGCGGGCGCCGAGGTCCCGGAGCTGGTCGATGGCGCGGCGGACGGCGTCTTCGGTCTCGGGGTCGACGTGGTCGAAGTAGTAGGTGCGCGGCACGCCGACCCGCAGCCCTGTCAGGTCCGTGCCCGCCCGGGGCCGGTAGTTCGCGGCGGGTGCGGACAGGGAGGCGGGGTCGCGGGGGTCGTGCCCGGCCAGGGCGGTCAGGACCAGGGCCGCGTCCTCGGTGGTGCGGGTGATCGGGCCGACGTGGTCCAGTGACCAGGACAGCGACGTGACGCCGTGGCGGGGGAGGAGGCCGTAGGTCGGCTTGAGGCCGACCACGCCGTTGAGCGCGGAGGGCACCCTGATGGATCCGCCGGTGTCGGTGCCCAGGGCGAAGGTGGCCATGCCGGCGGCGACGGCGACGGCGGATCCGCCGCTGGAGCCGCCGGCGACCCGGTCCGTGTCCCAGGCGTTGTGGGTCTGCGGGGTGGTCAGGCCGTAGGCGAACTCGTGCGTGTGGGTCTTGCCCAGCAGGACCGCGCCGGCCCGGGCCAGGCGGGCGGCGACCGTGCTGTCGGTGTGCGCGCGGTGGCCGGCGCGGACACGGGAGCTGGCCGTCGTCGCCGAACCCGCCACGTCGATGAGGTCTTTGAGGCCCATGGGGATGCCGTGCAGCGGACCGCGCCGGCGGCCGGCCGCGATGTCGTGTTCGGCGTCCCGCGCGGCGCTTCGGGCCCGGTCGGCGGCGACGTCGACGTAGGCCTGGAGGTGCGGCTCCCGCTGCGCGATGCGCTCCAGGACGGAGTCCGTCAGCTCGACGGGGGACAGCCGCCGGGTGCGGATCGCGTCGGCGGCTGCGGTCAGGGTGAGTTCATACGGCTGCATCGTGCGTCTCCTGTCCCGCTCGGTAGGCGGGGGCGGGTGGGGTGTCGCCGAAGTCCAGCTCGCGCAGGACGGCGACGACGGAGTGGATGTGGTCGGCGGTGGCTGCGACCGCGGCGTGGCGGTCGGCCGGCAACGGGAGCCCGCCACGGGCGGCCCAGCGGGCCGCTTCGGGCGGGGTGAGTTCTGCGGCGGACATGTACTTCCTTCTTCGCGGGAGACGCGGACCTCGCGGGATATGCGGGTTTCGTGCGGATGCCGGGCGTCGCTGGATACGCGTAATCCGCCCTGTTTGATCGTGAAGTCCTGACGTGCTGACGTGCTGACGTTTGCCGGAGGGGCGGAGCGCTCCACCGGCAGCTACAAAAGCTAAGCGTTTGCGTTAGCCCACTGTAGGGTCTACGGTGAATTAACGCAAACCAATAGCTTTTAGCGGTGAGGAGCAGATGGAGCCCCATGCCCACCGTCACACCACGACCACCCGCGCCCGGCCCCTCCCCGGCCGTCCGCACCCGCACCGCCCGCCCCGCGGCGCCCTTCGCCCTGAACGCCTCGGTCCTGGCCACGTTCCTCGCGGCATCGAGCGCGCCCACACCGCTCTATCCGCACTACCAGGACGCCTGGCACCTGTCCGCGCTCACCGTCACGGTGGTCTTCAGCGCCTACTCCCTGACCCTGCTGCTGGCCCTGCTCACCACCGGAGCGCTCTCCGACCACCTGGGACGGCGCCCCGTCCTGGTCGGCGCCCTGGCGTTGGAGGCCGTCTCCATGCTGCTGCTGGCCTCGGCGGACGGCGCCGGCGCGCTGATCGCCGCCCGTGTCGTGCAGGGCGCGGCCACCGGCGCGGCCACCGGCGCCGCGGGCGCGGCCCTCCTCGACCTGGCCGACCCCCGGCGTCCCGGCCGGTCCGCCCTGACCAACAGCATCGCCCCGGTGGCGGGCATGGCCGCCGGTGTCCTGGCCTCCACCTTCCTCATCCGTCTCGCCCCCGCCCCGGCCGTCACCGTCTACGCCGTGCTGGCAGTGCTCTTCGCAGCCCAGGCGGTCGCGGTCACGTTCACCCCGGAGACGGCCCGCTCGCGCCCCGGCGCCCTGCGTTCCCTGCACCCGCACCTCGCCGTGCCGGCGCCGGCCCGGCGCGCCCTGCTCGTGGCCGGCACCGGCGTCGTCGCCGTCTGGGCCCTGGGCGGCTTCTACTCCTCCCTCGGACCGGCGCTCGTGCGCCTGGTGGCCCCCGGCGCTCCGCAGGAGGCCGGCGGCATGGTCTTCTTCACGCTCACCGCAGCGGCCACCGTCACCGTGTGGGCGCTGCGCCGGGCGGCGCCGCGCGCCGTCGCCGCGGGCGGCAGCCTGGCTGTCCTGCCCGCCGGCGCTCTGACGCTGAGCGCTCTGCACGGCGCCGGCCTGCCCGCCCTCTACGGCGGAGCGGCCCTGGCCGGGACCGCCTTCGGCGCCGTCTCCCAGGGCGCCCTGCGCATGACACTCGCCTCACTCGACGAGCAGGACCGTGCCGCGACCCTGGCCGCCTACTACGTCCTCAGCTATCTCTCCATGAGCCTGCCCGCCATCGCCGCGGGCGCCGCCACCGGGCACTACGGGCTGCGCACCACCGCCCATGCCTACGCCCTCACCGCCGCCCTGCTCGCCGTCGCGGCCCTGGCCGCACTCGGGGTGTCAAGGAGCGGCCCGGCCCCCCGCCCACCCGAAGGCACCGCACGCACCGGCACCCCACGCCTCGCCCCCGCCCACCCGACGGCCCCCCGCACACCGGAGCCGCGCACCGCGGCAGCACCCGCTCCGGCGGCGCACGCACCAGCACCCCCGCACACCGACACCGCACGTACCTGCGCCCACACCTGACGGCGCCCCGCACCCCGGCACCACGCGCAGCGACATCGCCCGCACCGGCACCACACGCCTCGACACCCCCCGCAACGACCTCCCGTAACGACACCCGAAGGACAGCCCGCTCATGAGCACCGCACCCACCCCCCACCCGACCGCCGCGCCCTCCTGGACCGTGGGTGACGTCACCGTCCACCGCATCGACGAGACCCCCCTGCCGCCCGCCACCGGCCCCTGGCTGCTGCCCGACGCCACCGCGGACCTCGTCGCCGCGCAGCACTGGCTCCACCCCCACTTCGCCGACGCCGAGGGCACCCTCCGCATCGACAGCCACAGCTTCGCCTTCACCCTCGGCGGCCTGCGGATCCTGGTCGACACCGGCATCGGCAACGGCAAGCAGCGGGCCAACCCCGCCTGGCACGACCTGGACACCGACTACCTCCGCAACCTCACGACCGCCGGGTTCCCCCCGGACTCCGTCGACCTGGTGATCCTCACCCACCTGCACGCCGACCACGTCGGCTGGAACACGCGGAAGGCGGACGGCGACTGGGTTCCGACCTTCCCCCGCGCCCGCTACCTGACCGCCCGCACCGAGCGGGAGTTCTGGGCCGGGTACGACATGGACGAGGCACGCGCGCAGATGTTCCGGGACTCCGTGATCCCGGTGGAGGAGGCGGGGCTCCTCGACCTCGTCGACGTCCCCGCCCACGGTGCCGGCATCGTCCCCGGGCTGCGCCTGCTCCCCACCCCCGGCCACACCCCCGGGCACGTCGCCGTCCAACTGACCAGCCACGGCCGGACGGCTGTGATCACCGGCGACTGCATCCACCACCCCGTCCAGTTCGCCCACCCCGCCATCGGCGCGTGCGTCGACATCGACCCCCAGCAGTCCGAGACCTCGCGCCGCACCCTGCTCGCCTCCCTCGCCGACACGGACACCCTCGTCCTGGGCACCCATTTCGCCCCGCCCACAGCCGGTCATGTCGCCCGCCACGAGGGCGGATACCGCCTCTCGCCCGTCCACCCCGACACCCACTGACGAACGGCTGCCGCCCGGCGGTCACCCGGCCGCCACGGCAGACGTCCGCCGGCCGCAGCCGGAGACATCCCGGCAAGCTCCACGCAGACGAGGGCCACGCCGGCACCGCCCCTGTGCACGCAAGGCCGCGGTAATTCGATGGCGCGCACGCGGCGGTGTGATCACCCTGGTCCGGTGACAGAACCCAAGTACCGGATCCGAGCCCTGCACACGGACTCCACGATCACTGTCTACCAGGCGTACAGCCCCGAGATCGGTCGGGCAGCAGCCCGGGACGGCCGTTTCCCGGCGGAGTGGCGGCGGGACCGGATGACGTGGATCAAGCCGTCATTCCTGTGGATGATGTACCGCTGCGGATGGGGTACCAAGGAAGGCCAGGAGAACGTCCTCGGTGTCGAGATCACCCGGGACGGCTTCGAGTGGGCCCTGCGGCACGCCTGCCTGTCCCACTACGAGCCGGGGCTCCATGCTGAACAGGCCGCCTGGAAGAGCCGGTTGAAGCGGTCTCCTGCCCGGGTGCAGTGGGACCCCGAGCGCGACCTGCGCCTTCGGCCGCTTCCCTGCCGATCGCTCCAGCTCGGTCTCGCGGGCGAAGCCGCCCGTCTCTACGCCGACGAGTGGATCGTCTCCATCACCGATGTCACACCGCTGGCCCGGATGATCCACGCTCATGTACAGGACGGAGAACTGGACGTCGCCCGGAAACTCCTGCCGCACGAAGGCCCCTACCCGGTGAGCGATGACGTGCTGACCCACCTGCGCCCCTAGGGCGGGTATCGAGTCGTGATCAATCTGACGGATTCGCCCTGTGTCATGGGGCAAATCCGGTGATGCGCGTCTCGCATGACGCGGGTTCAACTGGCGGATGCGAGGTGGGAGTTCATCGGGCCGTACCTGCCAGATCGGCAGGTACGGCCCGTATCCCGAGCGGCTCCGGCAGCAGTTCGAGGGCGTGATCTGGTGGTTCAGGACGGGCGGGCAGTGGCGGGAGATGCCGGCGGAGTTCGGGGCCTGGTCGACCGTCCACAACCGATTCCGACAATGGCGGGACGCCGGTGTCTTCGAGGCTCTGCTGGAGGGTCTGATCGCTGAGGCAGCGGAGCGGGGCGAGGTGGACTTGTCCCTGTTCAGCGTGGATTCCACCACGGCCCGCGCCCACCACGCCGCCGCCGGGATGCACCTGGCACCCGAGGTTCTCGCCGCCCTGGAGACGACTGCCGCCGAGGAAGAAAAGGCCCGGTCAAAAGGGGCGGCCCGGAGGGACAAGACGGGCACAACGGCGACAGCGACCCCGCCTGGGAAGAGCGACGCCGTCTCCGGCGCCGGCACAGAATCCGGCTGAAGGCCGCCCTGCTTGGGCGATCGCGCGGCGGGCAGGCCAGCAAGGTCCACCTCGCCGCTGACCGCAAGTGCCGCCCGCTCGCGCTCATCCTGACCGCGGGACAGGCCGCCGACAGCCCGCAGTTCATCCCAGTGCTCCAGATAGTCCGGGTCCGTGGGCCTGTCGGGCGTCCTCGCACCCGGCCGGACGCGGTCGCCGGGGACAAGGCGTACTCGTTCCGCGCCAACCGCGCCCACCTGCGCAAGCGCCAGATCAAGGCGGTCATCCCGGAGAAGAAGGACCAGGCCGTCAACCGGAAGAAGAAGGGCAGCAGGGGCGGTCGGCTCATCAGCCACGACTCCGCCCTCCATAAGGAGAGGACCACCGTCGAGCGCCTGATCAGCTGAAAGCCTGGCGGGGCATCGCGACCCGATACGACAAGACCCCCGCCGGCTGCCTCGGCGGCCTGCATCTCCGCGCCTCCATGATCTGGATCACGGACCTGACTCGAGCCCCCCTCTGGTCACCACCAGATGCAGACCCTGACCCGCTCGGTCAGGCGGTCAGCGCCGCTAGCTCCGCGTTGGCGCGCTCGGCGACCAGGTTGAGGACGCGGCCGGCGGCGGTCAGGTCCTCGGTGGGTATCCCGCCCCAGATCCGGGCGGTGATGGGGGCGGTCTCCGCGCCGGCGGCGGCGATCAGCCCGCGCCCTGCGTCCGTGGGGCGGAGGTACGCGCCGTCCGCAGTGAGCAGCTGCTTGGCGAGCAGTTCGTCGAGGGTGGCGCGGACGTCGGCCGGATCGGCCTTGAGGGAGCCCTGGACCTGGGTGACGATATCGTCCGGCGTCTGCGGGGTGCCGGTGGTGAGGGCGGCGCGCAGGGCGACCTGTTGCTGGAATGTGATGCCGTGCCGGGCCAGGACGTGCTCCAGGACGCCCCGGGCGGCGTAGTGGGCCAGGCCGAGGGCGCGGGCGTCGGCGACGGGTGCGGCGGTGGATGCAGTGGTGGTCATGGTGTTGTCCCCTGAGTGCTCTCGTTGTTCGGTACGGGTGGAGCGAGAGGTGCGCCGAGCAGGGTCGTCAACTCGTCGGTGAACGCGTGTGTGCGCGGGGCGCCGAGGCCGCCGAGCGGCTCCAGCAACTGCTGATGCAGGTCCTGGACCACCGCGATGGCCTGCCGCGTGACAGCCTGGCCCTCCTCGGTGAGGGCGAGCTGCACGGCGCGCGGGTCGCGGGGGTCGCGGGTCCGCTCGATCAGACCGGCCGACTCCAGGGCGCGTGCCAGCTTCGAGACGTACAGCGCCTCCAGGCCGGTGTGGTCGGCGAGCCGACGCTGACTGGGCCGCTCGCCGCCGCGCTGCATGCCGTGCAGCGACGCGACCAGCGAGTACTGCGCGTGCGTGAGCCCCAGCGGAGCCACCGCGCGGTCGACCGCGACGCGCCATTTGTTGGCGAGCCGCCATACCAGGAAGCCGGGCGTGGGGCCCGGTGAGCCCTTACTCATGGCCAATAGATTACATGGCTACTATGTCCATGGCTACTATTTATGGCGGACGTGAGGGCGCACCCCGACCTGGCACCGCAGCGGGCTGACGGAACGCCACCGGCGGGACTGCCTGCGCCCCGTCACGTGATCAGAACCGGATACAGGGCCTAGGCGGCCCTCGCCGCGTTCCTCGCCGGTCGGCGCCGTGACGCAGGCTGGGGCCGGTCCGGACGCCGGAGGCATCGGCGACGGCTGCGCCAACCACACACGGCGTGTGTGCGTGCGGCACCTCCTCGACGACGTCGTCTCGCACCAGGGCCTGTCCGCTTGCCAGTTCAGCAAGGTTGATTGCTGCTCGCGGACGGCTGGGCGCAGGCTGCGTTCGGGAAACACCGGCTCACACCGCGGAGCCGGTGCCCCGTGGACTGCAGACCCGGTCGTTCTCCCTTGTTGGCTGCGTAACCCCCGGCCGGAGCGCTGCACCAGCAGTCACCAGTTCCCCGTGCGCAGAGGAGTCGGCGGATGGAAAATCGCCATGTCGTGATCATTCCGATCGAGATCGACGAAGAGAAGGAAAGCTCCTACCTGGACGCCTGGCAGGAGGCCGCGAACGTGATGGCGGCTCAACCCGGGTTCGTCCGGACGCACATGTTCCGCACGATCGTTCCCGGGAGCAAGTTCCATCTCGTCAACGTGGCGGAATGGGAGTCCACCGCTCACTGGGAAGAGGCGATGAACGTCTGCCCGATGCTGGGGCAGCAGATAGCCGTCGCCCATGCCTCGAACTACGAGGCGATCCGGACGGTCCTGCCCGCCCCGCGGCAGGACCTGGAACCCGCTGACGGACACGCGCCCGCCTCCCTGTCGCCTGCCGAGGCACGCCGCCGCGTCCTGGACGGTGACCTCACGCTGGTCGATGTCCGGGAAGACGATGAATGGGCCGCGCGTCACCCGGCCGGCGCCGTCCACGTCGCGCTCAGCACGTTCCCGGACTCCTTGCCGGGGCTGCCGGACGGTCCGCTGGCCTTCATGTGCCGCACGGGCGCACGCAGCGTGCGGGCCGGCGCGCAGGCGCTCCGCGCGGGCCGTTCCGCCGTCTACAGCGTGGCAGGCGGTCTCCGGGCATGGGAGGCGGCAGGGCTGCCGGTCGCCCTTCCCGAGCGGGTGGGCCCGCTGAGCGACGACGACCGTGCCGAAGCCGCGGCACGCGAGGACTGAAGGAAGCAGAACCGGCGGATGACCGTCGCATGCGTATGCCGGAACGTGTAAGAGCTGCGAACAAAAGTGGGCCCCGGCGGGCGGCGCCCGGCACGCGCCCTCGCCGCGTTGCCGGAAGGCCCTGGCAGCTCCGCTGCAAGGACCTTCCGGGTGGAGTCCTCGGACGTCACGAGCGTCTCGGCACGGTACGAGCGTTCCGGAGCCGCGGCGGCGACTCTCCGGTACGGAGATCCGCGGGGTGCACCCTCTGGAGAAAGGAGCCACACCCATGTTCTTTGTCGACACCCTGGAGTTCGAGGGGCTGGGCAACCGCAGTTACCTGGCCGGCGGCACGAGGTCGGCGGTCGTGGTCGATCCGCCGCGCGACGTCGACCAGGTGATCGCCACCGCCGCCCGCCGAGGGGTGCGCATCGCCTACGTGGCGGAGACGCACCTGCACAACGACTACGTCAGCGGCGGGCTGCAACTGGCCCGTCTCACCGGAGCCCGCTACCTGGTCCCGGCCGGCGCTCATGTCTCCTTCCCCCGCACGTCCGTCTCGGACGGCGACACCTGCGAGGTGGACGAACACCTGGTGCTGCGTGCGATAGCCACCCCGGGTCACACCCCGCACCACACCTCCTACGTGCTGGAGGAGGAGGGACACGCGGTGGCGGTCTTCACCGGCGGCTCGCTGCTGATCGGCACCGTGGGGCGCCCGGACCTGGTGGACCCGCGGCTGACCGAGCACCTGGCCCGCGCGCAGCACGCCTCCGCCCACCGGCTGGCGGCAACGCTCGACGACGAGGTGCCCGTCCTGCCCACGCACGGCTTCGGCAGCTTCTGCTCCTCGGCGCAGGCCGAGGGCGATGCGACCACCATCGGCGCAGAACGTACCGGCAACGACGCTCTCACCCTGGACGTGGACACCTTCGTGCAGCGGATCCTGGCCGGACTGGAAGACGTGCCCGCCTACTACACGCACATGGGCCCGGCCAACGCCGCCGGCCCCGCGCCCGTCGACCTGACCCCGCCCGAGCCTGCCGACGCCGCACAGATCGCCGAACGGCTGGCAGCGGGTGAGTGGGTGGTGGACCTGCGCGGCCGGGTCGCCTTCGCCGACGGCCATGTGGCCGGATCGTTCAACTTCGAGGGCACCGGCAAGCCGGCCACCTATCTGGCCTGGCTGATCCCGTGGGGCAAGCCGGTCACCCTGCTCGCCGAAACACCGGCGCAGATCGCCGACGCGCAGCGGGAGCTGACCCGGGTCGGCATCGACCGCCCGGCCGCCGCAGCCACCGGAGATCCAGCCACCTGGGTCCGCGCGGGGGAACGACTCGCCTCCTTCCCCCGCGCCCGCTTCGCCGACCTCGCCGGTGCACGGGAGCGCGACGCGGACGTGGTGATCCTCGATGTGCGCCGGGATTCCGAACGCGCGAACGGCTTCATCAGCGGCTCCTTGCACATTCCGCTCCACGAACTGCACGGCCGGGTCGGTGAGGTGCCGGCCGGCACGGTGTGGGTGCACTGCGCGGGAGGGATGCGGGCGGCGATCGCCGCATCCCTGCTGGACGCCACCGGACGGAAGGTCGTCGCCGTCGATGACAGCTTCGAGGCCGCCGCCGACGCGGGCCTGAGCGTCACCCGGCTCTGAAACCACCGGCCCTGAACCCACCGGCCCTGAACCGCCGGCCTGGGCCCGGCGCCGGACCTCCGCTCTGAACTGCCGGTCTGGACCCCGGCCCGGAACCCCAGCTCTGGACTTCCGTCCGGACCGCGTTCCTGTATCCCCCTCCGAACCCCGGCCTCCGAACCCCGGCCTCCGAACCCCGGCCTCCGAACCCCGGCCTCCGGACCCCGTCCCCTGGACCCCGACTCTGAAATCCCTTGCTCCGCCTGGAAAGAAAGCACGCGATGTTCCTCTCCCGTCACGGCCCCGGCCGCTCCGGTCCGGAACGGGCCCACCCCCACGTCGTCCCTGACGGCGCTGCCGTGCTGCCGCACGTGCGCCGAGTCCCCGAGCGCCTGGCCGGGCACGTGCCCGCTGCCGTCCGCCTGCCGCTGTCCCGTCCGCTGACCCAGCTGATTTCCAGCGGCGCCGACGCGCCAGGTAGCCCCGGCGGCACGAGCACCTGCACCGGTGCAGGTGCCGGGCCGGCGGTGACCGACGGCGGCGGGCACAGTGGGTGCACAGCGTGACCGCCCTGATCCTGGCCCTGGTCGCGGGAGCCGTCGTCGGCCTGACGCTCGGCGCCCTCGGTGGCGGCGGCAGCGTTCTGGCGGTGCCCGCGCTGGTCTACCTGCTCGGCTTCACCCCCGCCGCGGCCACCACCGCCAGCCTGGTCATCGTCACCGCCACGTCCCTGACCGCCCTGTACACGCACGCCCGGGCCGGACAGGTGCGGTGGAAGGCCGGGGCGGCGTTCGCGGCCGCCGGGATGCTCCCCGCCGCTGCCGCCGGAGCCGCCGCCGTCCACGTCCCCCAGGCCCTCCTCACCGTCGCCTTCGCCGCGACGGCCGCCCTGTCCGCCCTTGCGATGCTGCGGCCCGCCGCCACCGCCCGCCGCGCGAGCGGCGACGTACCGCCGGGCAGGGCAGCCGCGGCCGGTGCCGGTCTGGGCACGCTGACCGGCCTGCTCGGTGTGGGCGGCGGCTTTCTCGCCGTCCCCGCCCTGGTCACCGTCCTGGCCTTCGAGATGGAGGCCGCGGTCGGCACCAGCCTGCTGGTCATCACGGTCAACTCGGTGGCTTCCCTGGCCACTCGCTCCGGCGCCGCCGCCTCGCTCGACTGGACGGTGATCGGCCCGTTCGCCGGAACCGCGGTCCTGGGGGCCTGGGACGGCAAGCGCATGGCCGCGAAGGTCACCGGTCCCCGCATGCAGCGCATCTTCGCAGGGGTCCTGCTGGTCGTGGCCGCCTTCATGCTCGCCGACGCCCTGACGTGAGAGCGCCGGCCCGGGACGGCGACGCCTGGCCGTACATGCCCGCCCGTGACGGCGAAGGTGACGGTGACGGGCGCCGGCACGGACTGCTGCCCGCACAGGCGCAACTCGCTGGCAGGAAGCCCCTCTTGGACCCGCCCGCCACGCGCGGTCGGCCCGCCGCCGGTGCCTTCCTGCGGCGGCGGGCCGGTCCGTGTTCCGCTTCAGTCGCCGAGGGAGGCGAGCCAGCCGGTCAGGAGACGGTTGACCTCCTCCGGGCGTTCCTGCTGGATCCAGTGGCCGCAGTCGTCCAGGATGTGCGACGAGACCAGACCCGGGAGTGTGGCGGGGTAGGCGTCGATCGCGTCGGCCATCCAGGTGGTGGAGGCGTCCAGGCCGCCGCCGATGAACAGGGACGGCTGCTTGAGCGGTGCGCCGCTGTGCGGGGCGAGGTCCTCCCAGTCGCGGTCCATGGCGCGGTAGCGGTTCAGCGCGCCGGTCATGCCGGTGCGCTCGAACTCCCCGGCGTAGACGTCGAGGTCGTCCTCGGACAGCCAGGCGGGGAGCGCGCCGCTCGGGAAGCGGTCGCGCAGCCGTCCTGTGCCACGGCTCACGAAGTGCGGGTCGGGCTGAGCCGGGGACGGCATGGTGTCGCCGGACAGCGCGGCGAAGAAGCCCGCGAGCCAGCCCCGGACGTCGGGCTCCATCTCCGCCTCGGCGCGGCCCGGCTCCTGGAAGTAGGAGACGTAGAACTCCTGCTCCGGGCCGCCGATGCCGGAGAAGACGTCGGTGGGGCGGGGGCCGCCGGGCGGGGCGTAGGGGACGCTCAGCAGTCCGACCGCGCGGAAGACCTCGGGGTGGAGCAGGGCCGAGGTGGCTGCGATGTTGGATCCCCAGTCGTGCCCGACGATCACGGCCCGCTCCTCGCCGAGGGCGCGCACCAGGGCGACGTTGTCCGCCACCAGGTCGAGCATGCGGTACGCGTGCGTCGCGGCGGGCTTGGAGGAGCGGCCGTAGCCGCGCACGTCGAGTGCGACCGCCCGGTACCCGGCCGCCGCGAGGGCCGGGAGCTGGTGGCGCCAGGAGTACCAGGACTCGGGGAAGCCGTGCACGAGCAGGACCAGCGGCCCGGTGCCCTGCTCGACCAGGTGCAGCCGTCCGGCGGGTGCCTCGACGGTGCGGTGGCGCCGGCGGGCGGGGGGCGTGGGCTGGTACATGGCTGTTCTCCTCGGTTGCCGGGGGGCGCGGGTGCCCACCGATCATGCGCTGTGGCGGCCGGCCGATGCGACAAGCGTTGCCGTGGTGGCAAAGTGGCAGGACAGGGCCGTGGACGCGGCCCGTGGGGAGGCGGAGCATGACGGACGACGGTGTGGCCCGGACGCTGGCCGCGATGGCGTCGCGGCTGAGGGCCGCGCGCGAGCACCGCGGTGACACGCTTTCCGACGTGAGCCGCGCGACCGGCATCTCCCTGAGCACGTTGTCGCGGATGGAGACCGGCCGGCGCAGGCCGACCCTGGAGGTGCTGCTGCGGCTGGCGAACGCGTACGGCCTCTCCCTCGACGAACTGGCGGGCACCGCGCCCGCTCCTGGGGCCGGAGCGCGTGTGCGCACGTCGCGCGGCCGCGGTGACGACAAGGCGGTCCTGCCCCTGACCCGGTACGTGGGGGGCCTGCACGTCCACAAGCACGTGCTGCCGCCCGTGGACGGGCCACCACCGCGGCCGCGGCAGACCGTCCACGACGGCCACGAATGGCTGTGCGTGCTGTACGGGCGGCTGTGGCTGGCGCTGGGTGAGCAGGACCTCGTCCTCTCGGCGGGCGAGGTGGCCGAGTTCGACACCCGTACCGCCCACGGCATGGCGAACGCGGGTTCCGGTGGACCGGTCGAATACCTGATCGTGTTCGGGCCGCAGGGCGAACGCCTGCGACCACGCACTTGAGGCCGGGCTCCGGGGTCTGGCACGGCCGGGACCGGTCCGGTCCGGCCCGGCTTCCGGGGCCGGGTCAGATGCCGGGCCGGATGCCGTCGAGCGGTCGAAGGGCGCCCGGTGACAGGACCGGCTGGGGCGTCCGGCACGTCTCGTGCGGCCGCGGCGGGACCTCGGCGCCCCTCGGCCCGGTGACGGACGCCTCGGCGCCTCTCGGCCCGGCGACGGACGGGCGACCGCCGGGACGTGTGACCGCCGGTCGTGCGGCCCCCGGGTCGTGACGGCCACCGGGGCGTGCCGCCGCCGGGCGAGAACGTCGTCCGCGGGCCGCCCGCTTCACCGGGGCGGCGCGCCCGGCCCGGCCGCGGCCCGGTGTTCCAGCAGCTCGCGGGCCCGGTCGAGGGCCTGGCCGAACGGGTCGGGGAAGACACCGAGCCCGTGCGCGACGACCGCCCCCTCGTGCAGCAGCATCAGTCCTTGAGCCAGCCGGTCCGCGTCCGCCTCGTCGATCTCCCGGGCGAGGCGGGTGAACAGGGCGAGCATCCACTGCTTCTGTCCCGTGATGACCGGGTAGGCCGGGTGCGCCGGGTCCCCGATCTCCGCATGAGCGTTGATCATGCTGCACCCTCTGGACCCGTGTTCCGCAGCCCAGGCGCGCGCGGCCCCGAAGACGGCCAGGATCCGGGCCGCCGGCGCCTGTCCCGAGGCCGCGTCCAGGTGACTGCCGAGCAGTTCCCGCCAGCGCTCGTCGCGATGGGCGAGGTACTCCACGACGAGCTGCTCCTTCGAGCCGAACCGGTCGTAGAGCGTCTTCTTGGTCACCCCCGCCTCGGCGGCGATGAGGTCCACGCCCACGGGGTGGATGCCGCGCTCGTAGAACAGCCGCTCGGCGGCTTCCAGCACCCGGCGCGCGCCTGGCGTCATGCGGATGCGGTGCGGGACCGTCTCGGACTCCATGACCCACGAGTATACCGGTCTGTATAGTGGGCACCCGTGGCAGGTATACCGTTCTGTATAACTCCGAGTGTCCACGGGATGTGGTCAAGTGAACGCCCTGCTGTCCGTCGCCTTCGTCCTGTGCTGGAGCTCCGGCTTCATCGGAGCCAAGCTCGGCGCCGGAACGTCGACCGTCACCACCCTCCTGATGTGGCGTTTCCTGCCGCTCGCGCTGGTCCTCCTCGCCGTCGCGCCCCTCTCCCGGGCGGCGTGGCGGGGCCTGGGGCCGCGGGATCTCGGCCGGCAGATCCTCATCGGCGCGCTGTCGCAGAGCGGGTACCTGCTCAGCGTCTACCACGCCATCCAGCTCGGCGTCTCCACCGGAACCACCGCCCTGATCGACGGAGTCCAGCCGCTGGTCGCCGGCGCGCTGGCCGGACCGCTGCTGCGTCAGCACGTCTCACGCCGGCAGTGGGCCGGGCTGTGGCTGGGGCTGGCCGGGGTCGCCACCGTCACCTCCGCCGACGCGGCGGCTTCGGGCTCCGGCGTCGCCTGGTGGGTGTACCTCGTGCCCTTCCTCGGCATGCTGTCCTTGGTGGCGGCCACCCTCCTGGAAGGCCGCTCACGCGAACCCGTCGCGCCCCGGGCGGCGCTGACCATCCATTGCGTGACCAGCGCCGTCCTCTTCTCCGGGCTGGCGCTCGGCAGCGGGGCGGCGGCCCCGCCCGCCTCCGTCTCGTTCTGGGCGGCGACCGCCTGGCTCGTCGTACTGCCCACCTTCGGCGGGTACGGACTGTACTGGCTGATCCTGCGCCGCAGGGGCGTCACCGAGGTCAACACCCTCATGTTCCTCATGGCCCCGGTCACCGCCCTGTGGGGCGCGCTGATGTTCGGCGAGCCCTTCGGCGTGCGGACCGCCCTCGGACTGGCCGCCGGTCTCGCAGCCGTGGCCGTCGTCCGCAGCGGGACGGGCGCCTCCCGCTCGGCCCGCCCGATCCGGCGCCGGCCCGGGCGACCGGCCGGTCGGGCCGCGGCCGGGGCCGGCGATGCGGACGCGGCCGGGACCGGCAGGAGCACGCCGGCCGGTATGCCGGGGACTTCCTCCGCCAGGTCGATGCGGCACCGGTGAAGCGGTGACCGGACTCGGGTACGCCGTGCGGCACCACCGGTGCAGGGGCCGCCCCGGCCGTCCGGTGGCCCCGGGTACGCCGTGCGGCACCACCGGCGCACGGCGTACCCGGACATCGCCGGGTCAGTGGTCGAAGGCCAGGATCCTGGCGATGCCGTTGCGCTGGATCTCGGACGTGCCGGTGAGGACGCGGAACATGCGGATCTTGCGGAAGAGGTACTCGATCTCGTTGCCCTGGGTGAGCCCTTCCTTGCCGTGGATCTGCACGGCCTCGTCGAGGATGCGGAAGGCGGACTCGGCGACGAACAGCTTGCACATGAAGGCTTCCGCGGGCACCTCGCGGCCCGCGTCCAGGGCCGCCAGCGCGGCATACGTCATGGAGCGGGCGGCGTAGAACTCCGTGGCCATGTCGGCGACCTTGTGCTGGATGGCCTGGAGCATGAGGAGGGGCTGACCGCTGGCCACCTTGCGGGTCCGGGTGCGTTCGAGGGTCAGGGTGAGAGCGCGGCGGGTGGCGCCGAGGACGGTGGGGCAGTGCAGGAGCCGGTTGGTGGTGACCCGGCCGAGCGCGATGCGCATGCCCTCGCCCTCCTCGCCGAGGAGGTTGGCCGCCGGGACGTGGCAGTCGTCCAGGACGATGTCGCTCTCGATGTGTTCGCCCGACATGGGGGTCGCCCCGTCCTCGACGCGGCACCCCGGGCTGTCCAGGTCCACGAGGAACGCGGAGAACCGCGGTTTCTCGCCCTCCCGCTCTCCGGTGCCCGCCATGCGGGCGACGACGATCGCGAAGTCGGCGAAGGGACCGGCCGAGGAGAAGACCTTGTGCCCGGTCAGCCGGTAGCCGTCGCCGTCGGCGTCGCGTACGGCGACCGTGCGCATGGAGCGGACGTCGGAGCCGGCGTCGGTCTCGGTGAGGGAGAAGCAGCACGCCCGCTCGCCGCGGATCAGCGGCAGCAGGTACTTGTCCAACTGGTGCTCGGTGGCGTGCCGGAGGATGTCACCCGCGCGCAGCGGGCCGCCCATGTCACCGAGCACGCTGTGGCCGAGGACGCGTGAGCTGGCGCCGATCTCCTCCTTGAGGGCGGCGAGCTGGGTGTAGGTGAGGTTCCGGCCGCCGTACTCCTCGGGCAGGTGGATGCCGTAGAAACCCAGTTCGCGGCTGCGGCGCCAGACCGGTTCGAGGTCGGCGCGGGTGAGGCGGCTGCCGGGGGTGAGGCCGCGCTCGCGTTCGTAGTCGGCGAGTTCACCGCCGAGGTAGTCGCGCAGGCGGCCGACGAGTTCGGCGGTGCGCGGGTCGTCGTGGGCGGGGCGGAGGGAGAAGGTCACGGCGGGACTCCGAGCAGGGTGGGGTCAGTTGACGCGGCGGGCGGCATGCGCCCAGAAGGGTTCGCGTACGGTCTTGCGGTCGAGCTTGCCGTTGCGGTTGTGGGGCAGTTCGGGCACGAAGTCGACCGAGCGAGGCTTCTTGAAGCGGTCCAGCCGGTCGGCGCAGAAGGCGATCAGTTCCTCGGCCGTGACGGCCGTACCGGCATGGGTGACGACGACGGCCTTGACGGCCTCGCCCCACTGCTCGTCGGGCACGCCGACGACACATGCCTCCTGGACGGCGGGGTGTTCGTACAGGGCGGCCTCCACCTCGGTGCAGTAGATGTTGAAACCACCCGAGATGATCATGTCCTTCTTGCGGTCGACCAGGAAGAGGTAGCCGTCCTCCCGCATCCACGCCAGGTCGCCGGTGTGCACCCAGCCGTCGCGGAAGGTCTGCGCCGACAGCTCCGGCTCCCGCCAGTACTCCCTCACGCAGTCCGGCCCGCGCACGATCACCTCACCGACCTCGCGCGGGCCAAGCTCCCGGCCCGTCTCGTCGACGACACGTATCTCGGTGTCGTAGGACGCACGGCCGCACGACTGGAGCAGCTCCGGGTCCTCCCGCACGGCGCGCGCGATCTCCTCGCTGGTCAGGCCCGCGACCACGCTGGTGGTCTCGCCCAGCCCGTAGCCCTGGGCGACGACCGGGCCGAAGAACTCCACGGCGTCCCGCAGCCGCTGCGGTGAGACGGGCGCGCCGCCGATGCGCACGCTCGTCAGCGAGCGCAGGTCGTGGCCGGCGGCGCCGGGGTGGGCGAGCACCATGTTCAGCATGGCCGGCACCAGGAAGGTCGCGGTGATGCGTTCCTTCTCGACCGTCTCCAGGAAGCCGGCCGGGCTCCAGTCCGGCAGCACGTAGGTGGTCGAGCCGCCGAACACCCCGGCGAGCAGGCCCATGCCGGTGGCGTGGGTGATGGGGCCGCAGGCGAGGTAGCGGGTGCCGGGGCGGGGGCGGGACTCGTCGGCCATCAGCTGCTTGCGCATGTTGGCGAGGCGGTTGCCGACCGTCTGCACCGCGGCCTTGAGCGCGCCGGTGGATCCGGAGGTGAAGTTCAGGACGCAGGGGTCGTCGAGGCCGACCTCGACGCGGACCGGTGTGCCGTCGCCCTCGGCCAGCAGGGCGCCGTAGGAGACCTCGCCGGGCTGTGCGCCGTCGAGGGGGACGGGCAGGCATCCGGTACCCGCCGCGGCGATGGCCGCGAGGGCGTCCTCGCGGTGGGCGGCGTCGTAGACGAGGGCGCGTACGGGGGCGTAGCGCAGGATGTGCTCGATCTCGCCGGTGCCGAGCCGGGCGTTGATCGGTGCGCGCGTCAACCCGGCCTTGTACAGGGCGAATTCGACCTCCACCAGCTCTCCGCGGTTCCAGGCGAGGGAGGCCACCGCGTCGCCGGGGCGCAGGCCCCGGCCGGACAGGGCGGCGGCCAGGCGGTCGGCCGCCCGGTCCAGGTCGGTGAAGGTCCAGACGCGGTCCCCGCAGACGAGGGCGGGGGCCTGGGGCCAGTAGCGAGCGCTGCGCGAGAGGTAGTTGCCGAGGTTCATGAGGGCCTACTCGGTAGAGGGCGTCCATAGGAAATTTACATACCGCTCAGTTTCAGACAGCTTGTTCAGTAACGTCTCTCCTGTCAAGGGTCTTCTAGACTGGCCCCCGCATGCGTCAGCGGCCGTGCGCGACGATCGAGGAGGAGGGGTGCATGGCGGAGGACAGGCGGACCAGACGTTCACGCCGGGCTCTGGGGGACGCCCTGGTGGAACTGGTGCTCGAACGGGGCTTCACGGCGCTGACCGTGGAGGACGTCACCGAGCGCGCGGATGTGGCCCGCGCGACCTTCTACGCGCACTTCCGGGACAAGGAGGACCTGTTCGCGCGCGTGACCGCGGACCTGCTCGCCGAACTGTCCGAGCGTCTGGCCCCGGCGGTCGCCGACAGCGCGGTCGGGTTCACCGGCAAGCCGGTCCTCGAGATGCTGCGGCACGCGCGTGAGCGGCGCGATCTGTACCGGATCGTGCTGCGCGGCGAAGGGGACGGCAGGCCCTTGCAGATGTTCGTCGACGCCTGCGCGCGGGCCACGGCCGAGGAGTTCCGCGCCCGCGCGGAACGCAACGCCGTCCAGCCGCGCATCGATCCCGAGCTGCTGGCCCGGGTGTGGGTCGGGGAGCAGATCGCGGTACTGCGCTGGTGGGTGGAGCAGGACACCCCGTCACTGCCGGCCGAGGAGGTCGTCCGCATGCTCCTCGACCTGGCCCTGCACGGGCGCTACTGGGCCAGCGGCTTCGAGTCGCCGGCCTGAGCCCCGCTCCCCTCCCCGCCGCCCGGCCCGGCCGGCCCGCCGCAGCCCCCGTACGTCCCGCTCACTCGGCCCCTTCCCAGTCGCCGCACGTCCCCGCTCAGCCGGCCCGCCGCAGCCGCCGTACGTCCCGCTCGGGACGGATCGCGGTCACGGCGGTCAGCCCGCAGACCAGCATCACCGCGGCCGACAGCAGGAACGCGTGGGTGTAGCCGGTGCTCCGGGAGGAAGCGGAGTCCAGCAGGCGCCCGGTCAGGTACGGGGCCACCAGGCCGGGCAGGGTGCCGGTCGCGGCGACGACGCCGAAGACCGCTCCGCGCCGTGCGGACGGCACGACCGCGGCCGTCGTCATGTAGTGCAGCGGGAACGCGATGGCGTGCGCGCCGAAGGCCACCGCCAGCAGGGCCAGGAGCAGCGCCCGGGCGCCGGCGAAGGGGAGCGCCGCCATGGCCGCCGCGGCGACGGCGACGGCGATTCCCTGCGGCGCGCCGGTCGACCAGCGGATCGGCACGCCCCGCCGGTTGAGCGCGTCGACCAGCGGGGACACCGCCAGCAGCAGCACGAAACTGAACGCCGAGACAGCGCTGATGAGCGTCGCCGCCCCGCCCGGTGACATGCCCAGCTCGGTGCGCAGGTAGGCGGGCAGCCACGCCTGGCTCAGCGACAGGGCCCAGGAGGCGCCGAAGGCTCCCGCGATGCTGCCCAGCACGGTGCCGTTCAGCAGCAGCCGGCGCAACGGCAGCCGGTCCGCCGCTCCGGAGCCGGCCGCGGCGCCGTGCACGGGCTCGTGGCCGTACGGTCCGTCGCGCCCCGTCCGCCACCACAGCAGACCCCACACCACGCTGACCGCCGCGAGCGCGGCGAAGGCGGAACGCCAGCCGAACGCGGTGATCAGCCAGGTCACGACCGGCGCGGCGATCAGCGTGCCGAGCGCGGCGCCGCTGATCTGCAACGCCGACGGCAGACCCCGCCGGTCCTCGGGGAACCACGTGTAGAGCGCGTGCATGGACATGGGCGCGGCCGGACCCTCGGCGAAGCCCAGCAGCACCCTTCCCGCCACCAGGGCGGGCACGGACGCCACGACGAGCACGGGCAGCTGGGCCACCGCCCACAGAGCGGCCAGCACGGTCAGGAGCACGCGGCTCGGAACCCGCGCGGAGACGATTCCGCCCAGCAGTCCGGAGAGGCTGAACAGCAGGGCGAAGGAGCTGGAGATCAGGCCGTAGGTGCTGTTGCTGATGTGCAGTTCGTCCATGATCGGTACGGCCGCGAGGCCCAGGACGGACTTGTCCGCGTAGTTGACCAGCATGAACGCCACGATCAGTGCGGTGATCAGCCAGGCGCGGCGACGGCCGGGCGGCGAGCCGGGCGGCGGCCCGGTGGCCTCCGGGCGGGAGGCGGGGCGGGACTGCGGCTGGACCATCGGGCACTCCTGGGGCTCGGGATATTGAAAACGGAGTATGTTCCCGTACAAGCTGTCTGGTACTGATCGCTTGACTCGGCAACCTAAGTGGCCGGACGTCGCCAGGTCAACGCCTCGAACGACAGCGCTCTCGCGAAACCCGAAGAGCAGCACTTCCCGATTCCTGAACCGACAGGAGCGACCCATGACCGAGACAGCCCCGTCGAGTCATCTGATGTGGAGCCGCGGCTACACGGACCCGGCCTGGATCCGCCACTTCACCGCACAGGGCCGTGAACTCTCACCCAGCCGACGCGTCTGGCGGGGCCGGGCTCCCGCCCGCCACCTGCCGCACCGTGAGACCGATGTGGACGCCCTCGACGTCGTCACCACCGACGCCGGCGCACTCGAACTCGCCGACCTGTTCGCCGCGGCCCAGACGGACGCGTTCCTGGTGCTGCACCGCGGCGAGGTCGTCTACGAGCGCTACCTGCACGGCACCGACCCCCACACCCCCCACTTCAACGCCTCGGCGGCCAAGTCCTACCTCGGGCTCGTCGCGGCGACGCTCGCTCACCAGGGCCTCCTGGACCGCACGGCCCCGGCCTCCGCCTATGTCCCGGAACTGGCGGGGACCGCCTTCGGCGACGCCCGGGTCCAGGACCTGCTGCACATGGGCACCCGGGTCAGCTACGCGGGACGGCCCTTCGACAAGGCACTGGAGGCCCAGCGGTACCAAGCGGTGATCGCCCCGCGACTGCGGCCGTTCGGTTACAGCGGTCCGACCAGTATCCGCGAGCACCTGCTGACCGCCCGCGCCACCGGGGCCCCGGGAGAGGAGTTCCGCTACGAGAACGGCAACGTGGAGACGCTGGCCGAAGTCCTCCGCCGGGTCACGGGCCTCACCACGTCCGCCCTGCTCAGCGACGTCCTGTGGGCCAGGATCGGCGCGGAGGAGGACGCGTACTACATCCTGGACGAAGACGGTGCCGAAGCCGCCTGCGGAGGCTTCAGCGCGACCGCACGCGATGTGGCCCGGCTCGGTGAGATGCTGCGCTGCGGCGGGGCGGTGGAGGGCCGGCAGGTGGTCCCGGCGGAAGTGGCCGGCACCATCGCCAGCGGTGTGCCCGACGGCTGCTCCCGCCGCGTCCGCTTCCCGGCCGCGCCCCCCGACTCGCCCGCCACGCTCTCCTATCACGACCTGTGGTGGGTCCTGAACGACCCCTACGGTTCCTACATGGCCAGTGGCATCCACGGCCAGCGGCTCTTCGTGTCGCCGGGCCTGGATCTCGTGGTCGTCCACTTCGGCTCGCAGGTCATGTCGCCCGCGGTGCCGCCGGTCCCGCTGGTGCAGGCGTTCGTGCGGATCGGTGTCCGTCTCAACTCGTGAAAGCGGGTGCCGGGAACGGCGGAGTCCGGTCCGTGACCGGGTGGCGGCCGCGGACTCCGGCCGGCCCGCTGCCGGCCGCTCCGTCGGTGCCGGTCGCCCCGTGACGCCCGGCCGTTCGGTCAGCGCGGGTCCTGCTCCAGGGCCCCGCCGGCCGCGGCGGCCGGACCGGGAGCGTGCCCGTTCGCACGGTCCGTGCGCCGGTCCGCCGCCGGCCGTCCGCCCTCGGTGCCGGGGCCGGGCACCACAGGCGGTGCGGTCTGCGCCTTCGCCGCGTCCCACGAAGCCGCGGCCGGTCCGCCTCCCTCGCTCGACGACTTCATCCGGCTCCTGCGCGAGGCGTTCCCCGTGCTGGGAAGCGGCGGGGCGTGACGGCCCCCCGCTCTGCTGCGATCCTGTCGGGCAATGGATTTCGTTGCCTCGCTTTTTCCAAACAACGAAATGCGGAGATCCATGGCGGCCTGGGAATGGAATCAGTACCATCCCCCTCTGCCGGCCCGCCGCAGGACCAGCACCCGGCCCGCACTCAGGGAGAAGACAGCCATGGACTCCGACACCCCGGAACGCCAGTTGCCGGTCAGCGAGCGCACCCGTCACCGCCGCCTGCGGCAACAGGGCAGCCTGGACCGCGACCAGCTCGACGCGATCCTCGCCGCCGGTTTCGTCTGCCACCTCGGCGTCACCGTCGATGGGACGCCGATGGTCGTACCGACCGTCTACGGTTCCGACGGCAGCACCCTGTACTTCCACGGCTCGGTCGCCGGCCGCAGTCTGCTCGCGTCACCCGAAGCCGTGGTCTGCGTCACGGTCACCCATGTCGACGGACTCGTCCTCGCCCGCTCGGTGTTCGAGCACGGCGTCAACTACCGCAGCGCCATGGTCTACGGCATCCCCCGTCTGGTCACGGATCCGGAGGAGAAGCTGGCCGGCCTGCGCCGTCTGACCGAGCAGGCCGCGCCCGGGCAGTGGGACTACGCCCGCCGCCCGAACCGCAAGGAACTCGCAGCGACCGCTCTGCTCGCCCTCTCCCTGGACGAGGCGTCCGTCAAGATCCGCACCGGAGCCCCGGACGACGGCGACAGCGAGGACGCCCGGCTCGGCCTGTGGGCGGGCGTGCTGCCGCTGCGCGCCACCTGGGGCGCCCTGGAGCCGGACCCGGCGCTGCCCGAGGGCGTCGGGGCCCCGGCCCACCTGGCGCAGCGCGTCGGGCCCCCGGCGAACCGGACCGGGGGGACCCCGGTCTCCGGCAGCCGGGTGCCTCCTGTGTGAACCGCCCGCCCCGGACCTGCGTCTTCCTGCACGACCGTCACCACACGAACGCACATGAACAGGAAGACGTACTGTGACAGACAAGGGCGTCGAGCGGAGCGACGAGCGGCACGAGGCGGAGCCATGGTGGGCGGGCCTCGGGACCTGGGGGGCCGTCGCACTGATCGCCTTCGGCGGCCTCGCGATCATCTGGGTCTCGTTGCGACTGCCCGGCACGCCCGAGGAGTTGGCGACCGGTTACTACGGGGCCGCCAAGGTCGTCGCGGTCGGGCTGGTGGTCGCGGGAGGCGCCTTGCTGGGGCACCTTCGTACCCGCGCCGCGGCCACCGAGGAGACGACCGAGGGGGCGGGCCGGGTGAAGACCTCGGAGTAGCGGACCCCGGAGGAGAACCCGCGCGGGGAAAGGGGATCCGCGAGCCCCGGCGCGGTCCGCGGTCCGGGCTCGGCCGGGCCGGGCGGACGAGGACGTGCGGGCGCCGGCCGGGCCGGCGGTGCGTACGGGCGCGCGGCCGGTCAGCGGGGTGCGGGCTCGCTGGGGCCCGGGCCGCCGGCCCGTGCCGCCGGTGTCGGCCAGCCGAAACCGAAGGCGGCCTCCACGAAGCACTGGCGGTAGGCCGCCTGCGCACCCTCGTGCAGGGCGCGTTCGAGGGCTTCGGGTGCCGGGGAAGCGCGCCGGGACCATCCCCCGCGCAGCAGGGAGACGGCGAACCCGGCGAGGAAGGCGTCTCCGCAGCCCATCGTGTCGGACATGGCGGCGGGGTCGGCGACCCGGGCCGGCGCGGCGGCCGTGGTCCGGCCGTCGTACGCGATCGCCCCGTCCAGGCCCCGGGTGGCCAGTGCCATCCCGGCCCCCCGTCGCACCGCCTCGGTGAGCAGCGCGCGCGTGGCGGCCTCGTCCAGGTGCGAGCACGAGAGCAGGGCCAGGTCGACATGGGGGCAGACCCGGTCGAGGTAGGCGGGCGTGCGGTACTCGTCCTCGTCGGAGAAGTCGAAGCTGATCAGCGGGCCGGCCGTGGCGAGGCGGGGGAGCACGGCCTCGGTACCGGAGTAGACACTGGAGTGCACGAGGGTGAAGGACGCGGCGTAGGAGAGCAGGGCGGGGGTGAGGGGGAGGGCCCGGCGGACCTCGGGGCCGCCGGGGTCGTAGCCGAGGAAGACCCGGTCGCCGTCCCGCACGTGCAGGGTCGACACCGAGGTCGCGCCCGGGCGGACGACGCTGTGGTCCACGGTGACGCCCTGCGCCGCGACGGCCGCGCGCAGGGCGGTGCCGAGGCCGTCGTCACCGAACACCCCCAGATAGGCGGCGTCCAGACCGAGCCGGCGGGTGTAGACGGCGACGTTGACGCAGTTGCCGCCGGGGTAGTCGGTGCCGCGGTCCACGAAGCGGTCGACGGTGTTGTCGCCGAAGCCGAGGACGTTCATGAGCAACTCCCGGGGTGCGGGCACGGTGTGCGCAGGCACGGCGCCCGGCGTGGGCGCGCCGGTGCCGGGGCACCGGCGCGCGGGACGTGAGGGACGGGGCTGACCGGTCGGAGGGCTCAGTAGTCCATGACGCGGTAGTAGCGGCGCAGGTCGAGCGAGTGGTCGCGCACCCGCTCCAGGTGCTTGCTGACCCGGTCCATCACGGTGTCCAGCACCAGCGGCGCGAGCAGTCCCCGGAACTGCGGGCTGATGCCTTCCAGGGGGTAGTCACGGGTGTCGAAGACGGTGACGTCCTTGGAGACGCGCTTGGCGAAGGCCTCGGCCCGGTCGGTCAGGGCCCGGGTCTCGTCCTCGCCCTGGAAGACGATGACGCTCGTGTTCTCCTCCAGGAGTTCCAGCGAGCCGTGGAAGAACTCGGCGCTGTGCACCCGGGTGGTGCGCAGCCACTGCATCTCCTCGAGGATGCACATGGAGTACAGGTAGGTGAATCCCCACAGGTTTCCGCCGCCGATGAGGAAGTGGTAGTCGGTGTCCTTGTGGGCCTCGGCGAAGGCCGCGGCCACCGGCTCGGCCTGCCGGGCGACGTCCACCAGGATGCGGGGCAGGCCCGCGAGTTCGCCGGCGAGGCGTTCGTAGCCCTCGAACTCGCCCCGCCGCGACAGCAGCCGGCCCATGAACAGCAGCAACTGGACGTCGAACGGCCAGGCCTTGGGCTCGGAGACCAGCGCCGTGTCGACGTTCCGGGCGACGGGGGAGTCGGGGTAGCCGGTGAAACCGATCGTGTGGGCCCCCTTGGACTTGCAGTGGGCGATGGCGCGCAGGCTGTCGTCGGTGGTGCCGGAGACGGACGTGAAGACGGCGATGGTGCGGTCACCGAGCCGGGCGTCGCCGGAGGCGACGAGTTCGGCGGCGACGGCGGCCCGCACCGGCAGCAGCGAGGAACGCCGGGCGAGGTGCTCGTAGGGCCACATCTGCGCGTACGTGCCGCCCGCGCCCACGAGGAGGACGTTGTCGTAGCCGTCGTCGGCCAGCCGGTCGACGGTCTTCTCGATCTGGGGACGCAGCGCCAGGAGGCTCTCCGTCTGGGAGACGAACTCGGCTTCGTTGAACTTGAGCACGATGGTGACTTCCTCGAAGGTTGTTCCGTACCGGCCGGCGTGGGCCGCCGGACCGGTGTTCCGAAAGAGCGCGCGGACCGGGTCGGGTCAGCTCGCGCGACGCCGGGAGAACAGCACGTTCGCCCCGGCGATGATCAGGCCGCCGACGAAGATCAGCGTCCCCATGACGTTGACCTGCGGGGGCACGCCGGTGCGGCTGGCGCTGTACACCCACAGCGGGAAGGTGACCGTACGGCCGGCGTTGAAGCTGGTGATGACGTAGTCGTCGACGGACAGGGCGAAGCACAGCAGGGCGCCGGAGGCCACGCCGGGCAGCAGCATCGGCAGGGTGACCAGCCGGAACGCCGTCCACGGTCCTGCCCCCAGGTCGCGGGCGGCCTCCTCCAGCGTCGGGTCGTGGCCGGCCATGCGCGCCCGTACGGTGATGGCGACGTAGGGGATGCAGAAGGCCACGTGGGCGATGACGACCGTCCAGTAGCCGCGGGGCACGCCCATCACGATGAACAGCGACAGCAGCGCGGCGCCGAGGGCGATCTCGGGGGCCGCGATGGCGGCGAACATCAGCAGGTCCACGGAGCCGCGGCCGCGGAAGCGGTGGCGCCCGAGCGCCAGCCCGATGGGGGTGCCCAGGAGGGTGGCGACCACGGCGACGACCACGGCGATGGTGAGGCTGTTGACCAGCGCGGACGTCAGGTTGGGGATGGCGAACAGGTGCCGGTACCAGTGCAGGGTGAAACCCTGCCAGGTGAAGTTCACCTTGCTGCCGGTGTCGTTGAAGCCGAAGAGGATCATCACGGCGATCGGCAGCAGCAGCCAGGCCAGCACCAGCGCGGTGTACAGGGTCAGGGCGGGGCGGCGGCGCCGGCGCCCGGCGCGGGGCGGGCGCGGCGTGGCGGCTGCCCCGGCCGCGGGGGCGACGGTGGTGGTGGTCATCGCGCGGCCGCCTCCAGGACCTCTTCGGTGCCCAGCGTCCGGGCGTAGGTGAACACGGCCAGCAGCAGCGCGCCCATGAGCACGAAGGACAGGGCCGCGGCGGCCGGGTAGTCGAGATTGGTGAAGTACTCGGTCTGGATGATGTTGCCGATCATCGTCGTGGAGGGGCCGCCGAGGATGCCGGCGTTGACGTAGTCGGCACAGGCGGGCACGAACGTCAGCAGGACGCCGGCGAAGACGCCGGGCAGCGACAGCGGCAGCACGACGCGCAGGAAGGTCTGCGTCCGGGAGGCGTAGAGGTCGGTGGAGGCCTCGATCACCTTGGGGTCCACCCGTTCCAGGGCGACGTACACGGGCAGCACCATGAACGGCAGGAAGTTGTAGGTCAGGCCGCCGACCACCGCGTAGGGCGTGGCCAGCAGGTGGAAACCGGAGGGAAGCAGACCGATGTCCTTCAGCGGTCCCAGCAGGACGCCGTGGTCGGCGAGCACGACGTTCCAGGACTGGGTGCGGATGACGAAGGAGACGAAGAAGGGCAGCAGGAGCAGGAAGAGGAACACCGACTTGTGCCGGCCGGCCCGGAAGGCGATCCAATAGGCCACCGGGTAGCCGACGGTGGCGCAGGCGACGGTGGCGACGGCGCCGTAGAGCAGGGACCGGACCAGTTGCACGTGGTAGGCCCGGACCACGTCGGCGTAGGTGCCGAAGTGGAACGTCTGGCGGAAGCCGTCGATGAAGTCGCCGGTCTGCAGCGACAGCGACACCATCACGATCACCGGGGTGACGAAGAACGCGGCCAGCCACAGCCAGCCCGGCAGGATCATCAGATACGGGGCCAGGGCGCCCCCTGGGCGCGGGCGCCGCCGCCGGGTCAGGCCTGGTAGATCGGCTCGAACAGTGCGTTCCACTGCTTCTCCTCCTCTTCGTCGAGCACTCGCAGACGGCGCAGCTTGGACTGGTCGGCCTCGGTCGGGAAGACCAGCGGACTGGTGCTCAGGGCTTCGAGCACGGAGCGCCGCTTGCCGGTGGCGGCGGCCGCGTCGCGGGCGACGACCTGCCGTGCGGCGGGAACGGGACAGACGAACTGGACGGTCTCGCTGATCCTCGCGGCGACCTCGGGCCGGTAGGCGTAGTCCATGTAGGCCAGCGCGTCGACGGGATGGGCGGCTGTGGAGGGGATGCAGAGGTTGTCGGTCCACAGCAGACCGCCCTCGTCGGGGATGACGAACTCCAGACGTGAGCCGCTCTGGTTGGCCTGGAAGACGTCGCCCGAGTACACCAGTGAGGCCGCCAGGTCGCCGCGCTGGAGGGAGGACTGGTAGGTCGAGGTGGAGTAGGAGCGGACCATGCCGGCGTCGCGCTGCCGGCGCAGCCAGGCGGCCGCCTTGCGCCAGTCGGCGGGGGTGGAGGTCTCTGGGTTCACCCCGACGGCCAGCAGTGCGACGTTGCCCATCTGCACCGCGTCGTTCCACATGCCGACCCTGCCGTGCAGCTTCGGGTCGAGCAGGTCCTGCCAGCTGGTGATCCTCCGGCCGACCTGGGCCGGGTCGTAGCCGATGCCGGTCATGCCGGACTGCCAGGGCACGGTGTAGACGTTGCCGTGGTCGAAGGGGGAGTTCTTGAACGCGGCGCCGCCGTGGCGGGCGAAGTTCGGCAGGCGGGTGTGGTCGAGCGGGGCGAGGTAGCCGAGTTCGATGTACTTGGTGAGGTAGCTGTCGCCGCCGACGACCATCAGGTCGTAGCCGATGCCCTGGCCGGAGGCGAACTCGGGCTGGATCTTGCCGAACCAGGAGGCGCTGTCGTCGATCAGCTCGTTGTAGGTGACCTTGATGCCGCTCTCGCGGGTGAAGGCGTCGAGGGTGGGGTGCCTGCTCTGGTCGGCCGGGTCGACGTCGATGTACTGCGTGTAGTTGACGAAGTCCAGCCTCCCGGACCGCTTCTTCCCGTTCCAGAAGCCGGTGACGGCGGCGGCGATCTCCGCCTCGCCGGTGGGGACGTGCACGCGGGCGCCGGGGACGCTGCACGCGGCGAGCGGGGCCAGCGCGGCAGCGCTGAGCGCGGCACGCAGCAGGCCGCGCCGGCTCCAGCCGCGGGGCGCCGGGGCGCGCGGCGGGGGCGCGAGGGGCAGGGGTTGCTCGGGCATGGGGGTCCGCCTGTCGTCAGCGCGAGGTGAGGGAAGCCGGGGCCGCGGCCGTCGCCGCGGGCGCCGGGGCGGTGGTGAGCAGGTAGGAGTGGCCGGTGGCCCAGGAGAGCCAGACGGTGTCGCCACGGGCCGGGGACACGCAGGCGGTGCCGTCGTTGGGCTGGAAGACCGTCATCTCGGCACCCGTGGCGGTGTCCACGGTGTAACTGGTGGAGGTACCGAGGTAGACCACCTCCCGGACGGTGCCGCGCAGGCGGCTGGCGGTGTCGGCGGGCTCCGCGGTCAGCGTGATCTTCTCCGGCCGCACCGTGAGTTCGACGGTGTCCCCGGCCGCGTGGGAGCCGCGCAGCGGGACCGTGACGCGCTGGCCGTCGCCGAGGTCGAGCACCCCGGTCGCCGTTCCCACGGAGGCCAGGCGTCCGCCGATCAGGTTGGAGGTGCCGATGAAGCCGGCGACGAACGCGGTGGCCGGCCGCTCGTAGACCTCCTGCGGCGGGCCGACCTGTTCGACCAGGCCGCGGTTCATCACCGCGATCCGGTCGGACATGGTCAGTGCCTCGGCCTGGTCGTGCGTGACGTAGATGAAGGTGATGCCGACCTCGCGCTGGATGCGCTTGAGTTCCAGCTGCATGCTCTGCCTCAGCTTGAGGTCGAGGGCGCCGAGGGGTTCGTCCAGGAGCAGCGCGCGGGGGCGGTTGACCAGGGCACGGGCGAGGGCGACACGTTGCTGCTGGCCGCCGGAGAGCCGGCGGGGACGCCGGTCGGCCTTGTCGGCGAGTTCGACGGTGTGCAGGATCTTCTCGACCCGGTCGCGGATCTCGTCCTTGGGCACCCGCTTGCGGCGCAGGCCGAACGCCACGTTGTCGGCGACGCTCAGGTGCGGGAAGAGGGCGTAGGACTGGAACACCATGTTGATGTCGCGCTTGTCGGGGGGCACGCCGACCATGTCGCGGCCGTGGAGGAGGATCTGACCGGAGGTGGGTTCCTCGAAGCCGGCGATCATCCGCAAGGTGGTGGTCTTGCCGCAGCCCGAGGGCCCGAGCAGCGAGAAGAACTCACCCTCACCGATGACCAGGTCGACGCCGCGGACGACCGCCGCGTCCCGGGCGCCCGCGCCGCCGAAGTCCTTGACCACGTCGACGAGCGTGATGGCGGGGCCAGCGGCCGGTGGCGGCGAGAGGGTGTCGGTTGCCATCCGTGATACCTCCGGTGTTCGGGGCGCGGGCTAGGGACGGACACGGGCAGCCGTGCCGGGCCCGGCCTGAAAAGGCAGGCGGTGTCGGTACCGGTGAGGATTGATAACGTTACCAACGGGCCAGACCTTACACAGGGACAGCCGCAGCCCGTCAATGGTTGAATGGCAGCGAATTTCACCGGCCGGTTCCTCGGCGTCCGCCGACCCGTCACCTACGAAAGATCGCCCATGCCGCAGCCCCCACCACCGCCGCGCCGCGTCACCATCCCCGACGTCGCCCGGCACGCCGGCGTCGGACAGGCCACCGCCGCCCGAGTCCTGGGCGGGTACGGCTCGTCCAGCGCGGCCACCAGGGAACGGGTCCTGGCCGCTGCCGCGGAACTGGGCTACAGCACCAACGCGGTGGCCCGGAGCATGATCAGCGGACGCACCCACACGCTGGGTGTGGTCGTCGCCGACGTGGAGAACGCCTACTTCGCCCGCGCCGTGCGCGGGGTCACCGACGTCGCGGCCAAGGCCGGCCTGCAGGTCGTCCTCGCCAACAGCGACGAGAAGGGCGACACGGAGCGGGCCGCGGTGCAGATGTTCATCGAGCGGCGCGTGGACGGCCTGGTCGTGGCGCCTGCCGCGACCGATCACGGGCACCTCGACAAGGCTGTCGCCGCGGGCATCCCCGTGGTCCTCCTGGACCGTGCGCTGAGCGGCGCCACCCTGGACACGGTCGTCGTCGACAACCGCGGTGCCGCCAAGGCCGCGGTGTCCAGGTTCACCGGCGCGGGACACACCCGCATCGCGGTGGTCACTTCGGCGTCCCCCGATCAGAACGCCAGCCGGCTGGCACCCGGCGCGGACATCTGGACCACGACCGAGCGGCTCACCGGCTACCGGCAGGCCCTGCGGGCCGCCGGCATCCCCCGCGGGGCGGAACTGATCCGCCACACCGGGTACGACCGGTCCTGGGCGCGCTCGGCCGTGATGGAGCTGATGAGCGCGCACGACCGGCCCACCGCGCTGTTCACCACCGACAACGTGGCCACGCTCGGGACCCTCGACGCCCTGCTCGACCTCGACGCCCGTATCCCCGGCGACGTCTCCGTCATCGGCTTCGACGACGCCGACTGGGCCACGCTCGTCCGGCCGAGGCTGAGCGTGGTCAGCCAGCCGGTGCAGGAACTGGGCGGTCTGGCGGCCGACATCCTGGTACGCCGCATCAACGGCTCCACGGCCCGCCCCCGCAGACACACCCTGCGCGCCGCCTACGTCCCCCGCGAGTCCACGGGCCCCGCGCCCGCCCGGGTACGGCGGCTGCGGGCGCCCGGCGGGTGACACGCCGACGGGCCCGGTCCGCCGCGCCGCTGTGACGCCGAACTGCTGCGGGGCGGGCGTACGGGGCCGGCACCGGCCGCCCTGCCCCGCTGACCGTCGCCGCGGTGCCGCGATCGGCTCGGCCGGACTGGCGGCCGGACAGCGCATCGCGTCACTGGCGGCCTTCGCCGTGATCGCCACGCTCGGCCTGCTGATCCGCTCGGCGTCTTCCTCCTCGGGGGGGGGCGGGCCAGGACGACGTCCGGGAACTGGAAGGACTGGGCAGCTCGGCACCAAGTCGCCGTGATGGCCGTCCTCTTCTTCCTCTTCTTCGTCCGCGGACTGAAACTGCCCGGAGACGGCACCCGGGTCCTCACCTCCCGGCAGAGCCACCACGCGCCGCGGTGCGATCCGATGACAGACGTGAGCCGCTGCGGCATGTGCTCTCCAGGACCGGCGCGTGCGGGATCAGTCGTCACCGCCCGCCCACCTGCAACCAGAGACGACCAGGGCGTCCCCTGGACCTGCGGATTCAGGCGGGCAGGGGCTCAGCGCGCGGGGGCCGCCGCCGCGCTAGCCCGCCGCCTGCGCGTCCCCGGTCCTCCCGCGCTTCGCGAAGGAGGACCGGGACGGCGGCCGGCAGCCCCCTCTGGACCCGGCACCGAGCAGCCCCGGGTGAGAGCCGGGTCGGCCGCGGAAGGCAACGGCACACGACGGCGCCACCCCGCGAGCTGACCGGCGCCGCGGTGGGGCGGGCGAGGCCGAGGTGGGACATCCGGCGCGACGGGATCCGATCGTATGCAAGGGTTTTCGGAAATTTGCGACTGGGCTCTCCCGCACTTCGGCATGAGATGTCACCGGTTTCTGACGGACGTGCTCCGGAAAACCGGCGGTAGGCAGGGCCGCCTGCCGCCCTTTCGTGAAAAGTTTTGCGTCATCTTGCGCAATGGCTGAACGACGCCCGCGGAGGCCCGGGCGCGGCCTGGAGGTGACCGGGGGATGGCGCCGGAGAGGCCTTGCCGCGAGCCTGCGGACCCGGGCCGGCCGGTTGGCGAGGTGCTCCGCCCCCGACGCCCGCTCGCGTTCAGGTCTTTGACGAAGTGTTCGGTGCAATGGGTGGTGTGCGGCTGAATCGCATCGCTTGTCGAACGCACGCGGCACTTTCCGTCACCGCCTGACTCCAACTTGTGTTGGGATGTGCGCGGACGGCGGGCAGCGACCCGTCTCCGCCCGCGGCGGCGTCCGCCGCTTCCTCCTTTGTCGGAAGGGATGTCATGCTCTCGATACGTACTCGGGTTCCGGCCGCCTGGCGGTCGGTGCTCATGCTCGGCGTGCTCCTCGCCGGACTTCTCGCCGGCACGGCCCCCCACGCCCTGGCAGCCGAGACGGGGAACGTCTCCGTCACCTTCGGCGTGCAGGCCACCCTGGAGGGCGAGACCCTCCTGCTCTCCGGCAGCGCTCCTGAGCTGGGTGCCTGGGACCCCGTCAAGGCCGTCCCCCTCGGCACCACCCCCAGTGCCTACCCGCACTGGTCGACCAGCGTCCAGCTGCCCGCCGGCGTCACGGTGCAGTACAAGTACCTCAAACGCACCCCTGCCGGCACCGTGACCTGGGAAAGCATCCCCAACCGCACCCTGACCGTCGCCCCTGACGTACCGGGCAACGACGACCGCTGGAACGTCAGCCCGGTGGCCACCGCCTTCCACGCCACCGCCACCACCACCTGGGGCCAGGGCCTCTACGTCTGCGGCAACGTGCCCGACCTCGGCGCCTGGGACCCGGCCCGGGCCCTGCCCCTGGCCACCGACTCCGCCGCCTACCCGCTGTGGTCCGGCACCCACCAGCTGCCGCCCGGCACCGCCGTGCAGTACAAGTACCTGAAGAAGAACCCCGACGGCTCCATCACCTGGGAGAACGGTGACAACCGCACCGTCGTCACCCCGTCCACCGGCACTCTGACGCTCGACGACACCTGGCGCTGACACGGCGGCACCCGGGCCGAGGGGTATGGGACAGATACCCCTCGGCCCGGCACGCCAGTATCCCTCCCGGCCACGCGCGCAGGTCCGGTCCGCCGGGCTGACGGGCTCTCAACCTAGTCTCGGCCGCGCGTACTTCACGAGGATGCTTCACGAAGGCGCCATGACGGAAGGCACTTCACGAGGGCGCCTGGCGAGGGAACGTCACACCCTTTCCCGGGTGCCGCGCCTTTCCCCGGTGCCGCGCCTTTCGCAGGACGGCCCCGGAGCGCTCACCGCCCCGCCCGGCTTCAGCGGCTCAACGCCGCCCGCCCGCCCCGACGGTGCTCTCCCGCACCAGCAGCCGGTGCGGCGCCCTGGTGTCGGCGGGCGGAGGGGCCGAGCCGTCGATGATGCCCAGCAGCGTGCCGACGGCGCTGCGGGCGATGTGCGTCTTGTCCGGGGCGACCGTGGTCAGGGAGGGCGAGCTGTACTGGCCCTCCTGGATGCCGTCGACCCCCACGACGGCGATGTCGTCGGGCACCCGCACGCCCGCGCGCGTCAGAGCGTTCATCGCCCCGATGGCCAGCAGGTCGTTGTAGCAGAACACGGCGTCGGGCGGCTCGGGCAGGGCGAGCAGGCGCTCCACGGCCTGCGCGCCGAGGCGGCGGTGGAAGCGCTGGGTGGGGACGATCAGCTCCTCGGCGGCCGTCAGCCCGGCCCGCTCCAGCGCCTGCCGGTACCCGATCGTACGCAACTGCGCCGTCTCGCCGGTGCTGTACGGCTGGTCGCCGATGGCCGCGACGCGCCGCCGGCCGAGGCCGAGCAGGTGCTCCGTCGCCTCCCGGGCCGCGGCGATGTTGTCGATCGCCACATGGTGGAAACTGCCGTTGAAGATGTGCTCGCCGAGCAGGACGAGCGGCACCCGGTTGGTGCGGCTGCGCAGCTCCTCCGCCGAGATGGTCAGCGGGCTCAGCAGCACACCGTCGAACATCGTGGCGCGTGACTCCCGGCCCAGCAGCTCCCGTTCGCGCTGTCCGTCGCCGTCGGTCTGGTCGAGCATGACCACGTACCCGTGGGCGCGGGCGGCGGTGATGACCTCCCGGGCCAGCTCGGCGAAGTACGGCACGTCGAGTTCCGGTACGACGAGGGCGATCATCCCGCTCCGGCCCCGGCGCAGGTTGCGGGCCACCAGGTTCGGCCGGTAGTCGAGTTCGTCCAGCGCCGCCTGCACCCGGGTGCGCAGTTCGTCGGAGACGGGCACCGAGCCGTTGACCACGTTGGACACGGTGCGGATCGAGACCCCGGCGCGTCGGGCGACGTCGCGGAGCGTGGAGCCGGCCATCCAGTTCCCCCTCACAGCCCTCACGGGCTCTTTCCCTCGGCAGTATCGCTGGTCGGCGCCGGTGCGGACCACCGCTGACGCAGGTTGATGTTACTCAGGTATTGCATCGTTGCAATAAGCGCAGCATCATCTCTGCATCGTTGCAGAGCAGTTGGCGGTGACCGCGGGCTGCCGTGCCGATGACGCCTGCGCGCCTTCCCCCCCGCCGCGCACGCGCCCCGGCCCGGCCGGCCCCCCGCGACCGCGTTCCCGCACTTCCGACACCAGGAGCCGACCTCATGTCCAGACCGTCCGTCCCGCGCCGCAGCGTCCTGCGCGGCGCCCTCGGCGCCGGCGCGCTCGCCGTCGCCGCAGGCCCCCTCGCGGCCTGCGCCCCCGGCTCCTCGGCGTCCGCACCGCGCAAACTCACCGGTACGCCCAGCGCCTCGGCCAAGGGCGAGATCACCATCTGGAACCGCTCGGGCGACCTCTTCAAGGTCTTCGAAGCGGCCATCGACGCCTTCCGCAAGGCGTACCCCGGCGTCAAGGTGAACCACCAGGCCGTCGACATCGACAACAAGCTGGCCAACACCCTGATCAGTGGCACCGACGTGCCGGACGGCAGCTTCTGGGACGACGCCAAGATCGGCAGCCAGGCGGAGCACCTGTACGACCTCACGGACCTGATCGCCCCCTACCGCGACAAGACCTCGGCGTACAAACTCTCCGTCAACACCGTCGACGGCCGCATCTACGGCGTGCCCTGGGACCTCGACCCCGGCCTGCTCTGGTACCGCGAGGACCTGCTGGAGGACGCGGGTGTCGACCCGGCGGGCCTGAAGACCTACGCCGACCTGCTGACCGCGGCCCGCTCGCTGAGGGAGAAGAACCCCGCCGCCCGTCCGCTGCACATGGAGAAGGACCCCTTCCTCGGCCAGTTGTGGCTGGAGATGCTCGCGGGCCAGCAGGGCACCAGCCTCGCGGACGCGCACGGCAAGGTGCGCCTGGACTCCAAGGAGTACCGCACCATCCTCAACTGGATCCGGGACGCCGTCGACGACGACCTGGTCACGCACGCCGAATACCTCAAGCAGGCCGACCTCGCCGCCCTGGAGAACGGACAGCAGGCCCTGGTCCCCTGGGCGGTGTGGTGGTCCTTCGCGCCGCAGCAGCTGCTGAAGAAGACCAAGGGCAAGTGGCGGGCCGCCCCCCTGCCGGCCTGGACACCGGGCGGGGCGCGCAGCGGCGCCATGGGCGGCAGCAGCTTCATCATCCCGGCCAAGGCCAAGAACCCCGAACTCGCCTGGCTGCTCTACGAGTTCCTGTGCTTCAAGGAGCCCGGCTACAGCGCGGTCTACGGCCCCAGCGACATCTACCCCGGCGGGCTGACCACCTCCGTGCCCAGCTACACACCCGCCCTGCGGCCCGACAAGCCGCTGATCAAGCCGGTGGCCGCGCTCGGCGGCCAGGACCTGTGGAAGGTCGCCGTGGACGCCGCCGCCACCATCCCGGCCGCCGCACCCATCCCGGCCTGGTGGAACAAGTCGGTCGACTACCTCGGCGACAACCTCCAGCGGCTGATGGAGGGCAAGATGACGCCCGACGACGTCATCGACGACTCCACGAAGAAGATCCAGCGCAACCTGGTGGACCGCGCATGACGCCCACGATCCTCACCCCGGCCCGCCGGGAGCGGCGGGCCACGGCACCGCCGCGCCCCGGACGCACCCGCCGCAGGCCCTTCCTGGCGCCCTACCTGTTCGTCGCGCCGTTCTACGTCGTCTTCGCCGCCTTCGGCCTCTACCCGCTCGTCTTCGCACTCCAGTTGAGCTTCACCGACTGGAAGGGCGCGGGCGCGGCGCGCTTCATCGGGCTGGAGAACTACACCTACCTGCTCACCAGCGAGGAGTTCTGGTCCTCACTGGGCAACAGCGCGGTGATGTGGCTGCTGATCGTGCCCGTGCAGATCGTCGGCGGTCTGGCCGCCGCGGTGCTCCTGGCCAACGCCAGGCTGCGGCTGCGCGGCATGTTCCGGGTCGCGTTCATCGCGCCGTTCGTCACCCCGCTGGTGGCGATGGCCCAGGTCTGGATCGTGGCCTTCGACAAGGACTACGGCCTGGTCAACCACCTGCTGGGCCTGGTGGGCCTGCCCGACGTCGACTGGCTCCAGTCCACCGCCTGGGCCAAACCGACACTCGCCCTGCTGTTCCTGTGGAAGACCACCGGCTTCGCGATCATCATCCTGCTCGCCGGGCTCCAGGCCGTGCCCTCCGACGTGTACGAGGCCGCCGCCCTCGACGGCGCCTCCCGCACCCGGCAGTTCTGGTCGCTGACCCTGCCCCTGGTGCGGCGCAGCATCGCCTTCCTCGTCGTGGTGCAGACCCTCGCCGTGTTCCAGATGTTCGCAGAGCCCCACGTGGTCACCCAGGGCGGCCCGTACGGCTCGACCACGACCGGCGGCCTGTACCTCTACAACCACATCACGACGTCCGACCTCGGGACCGGCGCCGCGAACTCCTTCCTGCTGGTGCTGCTGGTGTTCGCCCTGTCCCTGCTGTCCGTGCGTCTCCTGCGCTCCCGGGACGAGTGACCATGACCAGCCAGACAGTGACCGCGACCGGCCGGAGCGGGAAACCCGGGAACGACCGGAACACCAAGAACACCAAGAACGGCGCCGGCGCCGGGGGCGAGCCGCGCAAGAGCCTTTCCCGGCCACGGCCCAGCGTCTTCCAGTACGTCGTCCTCGGCGTCCTGGCCGTGGTGTTCGTCTACCCCATCTTCTGGGCCGTCAGCTCCTCGCTGAAGCCGCCGGCCGAGATCGTCAGTGACCCGCTGCACTTCTCCCTCGGCTCCCTGACCCTCGACAACTACCGGGCGATGTTCGCCGACGTGCCCATCGGCACCGGCTTCCTCAACACCGTGCTGGTGGTGGCCGTCAAGGGCGCCATGACGATGTTCTTCTGCCCGCTGGCCGGCTATGCCTTCGCCAAGTACCGCTTCCCCGGCAAGGACCTGCTCTTCGGCGTGCTGATGCTCACCCTGATGCTGCCGACGCTGGTGCTGATCATCCCGCTGCTGCTGGAGATGAGCCAGCTCGGCTGGGTCAACACCTACCAGGCGCTCATCCTGCCCGGCAGCATCGACGCCTTCAGCATCTTCTGGATGCGGCAGACCATCGCCGCCGTCCCCGACGAACTCCTGGACGCCGGACGCGTCGACGGCGCGAGCGAGTTCGGCGTCTTCGCCAGGATCGTGGTGCCCGTCATCCGGCCCGGCATCGCCGCCCTCGGCGTGCTCACCGCCATGAACATCTACAACGACTTCGTGTGGCCGGTCGTCGCCGTCAACGACGAGCGGCACCAGACGCTCCAGGTCGTCCTGTCGACCCTCGCGCAGAACGTCACCGGCAACCGCGTCGGCGCCGACTTCGCGAGCGTCTGGGGCGAACTCCTGGCCGCGGGCAGCATCGCGATGCTGCCCGTGCTCGTGGTCTTCGTCCTGCTGCAACGCCACTTCATCAACGGGATCCTCGCGGGCAGCGTCAAGGGCTGACCGCCTCACCGCCACCGCCCCCGAACCCGCGCACCGATCGGAGCACACCCACCCCATGCCCACCGCCGGCACCCCCCGTCCCGAGTACCCCCGCCCCCACTTCGACCGCTCCCACGCCTGGCTCGGCCTCAACGGCACCTGGGACTTCCGCGCCGATCCCGACGCACGGCACGGCGCCGACTCGGGCGACGGCTACGACCAGCGGATCACCGTGCCCTTCGCCTGGGAGACCCCCGCCTCGGGCATCGAGGCGCACTGGCTGCCCACCGCCTGGTACCGGCGCACGTTCACCGTGCCGGCCGACTGGGCCGGGCAGCGCGTCGTCCTGCACTTCGGGGCCGTCCACCACGAGGCCACGGTCTGGGTGAACGGCACCGAGATCGCCCGCCACGAGGGCGGCTACACTCCCTTCTCCGCCGACGTGAGCGACGCCCTCGTCGACGGCGAGCAACTGCTCACCGTGCGCGTCCACGCCCCCGCCGACAAGCGGGACATCGCCCACGGCAAGCAGCGCAGCATGCCCCGCACCGACTACGACGGCGTCTGCTTCACCCCCTCCTCCGGCATCTGGCAGAGCGTCTGGCTGGAGGCCCGCCCCGCCACCCACCTCGCCTCCCTGCGGCTGCGCCCGAACCACGGCCTGACCGGCATCAGCGTCGAGGCCGCCGTGCACGGCCCGGGCGCAGCCGGGGCGTCCCTGGAACTGCGCGTACGCGGCGAGGCCGCCGCCGTGACGGCGACCGCCGGCCCCGACGGAATGATCCGTACCGAACTCCCGCTCGCCGCCCCCCGCCTGTGGTCACCCGAGGACCCGCACCTCTACCACGTCGACGCCGAACTGACCTCCGCCGACGGCACCGACCGGGTCGCCTCCTACACCGGGCTGCGCACCATCGCCGTCGACGGCGAGAACCTGTACCTCAACGGGCGCAGACTCTTCCTGCGGGGCGTCCTCGACCAGGGCTACTGGCCGCGCACCGGCATCACCGCCCCCGACGACTCGGCACTGCGCGACGACCTCCGGCTCGCCGCCGAGGCCGGCTACAACCTCGTACGCAAGCACCTCAAGCTGGAGGATCCCCGCTTCGTCCACCACGCCGACACCCTCGGCATGCTCGTGTGGGCCGAACCCGCCTCCGCGGGACGCTTCTCACCGGCCTCCGTCACCGCGTTCGCCGAGCAGATCGAGCCGATGGTCGAACGCGACGGCAACAGCCCCGCCATCGTCATCTGGGGCCTGTACAACGAGGAATGGGGCCTGGACTGGGACATCCCCGGCGACCCGGCCAAGCAGCGCGCCGCCGCCGACGCCTACGACCGGCTCAAGGCCCTCGACCCCACCCGGCCGGTCGTCGACAACTCCGGCTGGACCCACGTCAGGACGGACCTGCTCGACTGGCACTACTACGACGAGAGCGCCGCCTCCTGGGCCACCACCGTCGCCGACCTCCTCTCCGGCGCGCGCGACGACTTCCCCGTCAAGCTCGGCCCCGACTACGTCGTCCGCAAGAAGCTCGCCGTCCCCACCCAGCCGCTGCGCGGCCTGCCCAACCTCAACAGCGAGTACGGCGGCGGCTTCACCGGCCTGGAGCGCGCCTGGCACCTGCGCTGGCAGACCCAGGAACTGCGCCGCCACGACCGGCTCGCGGGCTACGTCTACACGGAGCTGTACGACATCGAGCACGAGAGCGCGGGCCTGTGGGACTTCCAGCGCGCCGCCAAGGACCTGGCCGGCGTCGACCCGGCGCACGTCAACGCGCCGACCACGCTCGTCCTGGACGTCACCCCGGTCGCACCGGGCCGCGACCTGCTCACCGCCGTGCCCGACTTCACGGTGGACCTGCGCGTCTCCCACCACGGGAGCGACCCGGTCGAGGGCGCCGTGCACACCGCCTGGACGCCGGTGTACGGACCGGCCCCCCAGGAGCCGGGCGGCGCCGTGCCCGGCTGCCGCGCGGAGGCGAAACCGTACGTCCTCGGCGCACCCGTCACCGTGCCCGCGGCCCTGCCCGAGGGCTGGACCAGCGGCCGGCTGCACCTGGCGCTGGTCGTGGACGGCACCGTCGCCGCCCGCACCGCCGTCGACGTGGACACCCGCACCGAGCCGCACATCGGCGACGACCCGGCCGCCGCAGCACACCGCTGACCGGGACCGACCGGCACCACCCACACCACCCGGCACCACCGAAAGGAGTCGATCTGTGCGTACGCAGTCACCCGGACGCAGATCACCCGCCCTGCTCGGCGTCCTCGCCCTGCTCGGGGCGCTGCTGTCCCTGTGGGCGCAGCCCGCCTCGGCCGCCCCCGCCGGCCAGGTACTGGCCTCCCCCGACCTGGCGGCACACCCGCAGGGCGACGACAGCTACCCGCGCGCCGTCCGCCTCGACCACGACGGCTCGTCCGGCCGGACCATGCTGGCCACCTACGCCCAGCGCAACCAGGGCTCCGTCAACGTGCTGCCGATCCACCGCAGCACCGACGGCGGCCGCACCTGGAGCGCCGCGCCCATCTCGACGATCGCCTCGCACACCGCCGGATGGGACATCGAGGCACCCGTCCTCTACGAGGTACCGCGCACCGCGAACGGCCTGAACCAGGGCGACCTGCTCGCCGCCGGCACCGCCTGGAAGGCCGGCGACTACACCACGCAGAAGATCGAGGTCTTCAAGAGCACCGACCAGGGACAGAGCTGGCAGTACCTGTCCGACTGCACCCGCACCAGCGGCCTGCCGAACACCATCGGGCACGGGATCTGGGAGCCCTGGTTCCTGCTCGCCCCGAACAACACGCTGGCCTGCTTCATCTCCGACGAGCGACCCGCGAACAGCCCCACCAACAACCAGGTCATCGGGCACTACACGTCCACCGACGGCGGACACACCTGGAGCGGCGCCCTCACCCAGGACGTCGCCTTCCCCGCCGACAACCTCGCCCGCCCCGGCATGTCCGTGGTCGTCCCGCTGCCGAACGGGACGTTCATGATGGCGTACGAGATGTGCCGGGACGCCACCGACGCCGACCACGCCTGCGAGGTGTACACCAAGACCAGCCCCGACGGTCTGAACTGGGCACCCGCCGACAACCCGGGAACCCTGGTGCGGACCGCCGACGGGCGGCAACTGCTGCACACCCCCTACCTGGCCTGGACCCCGGGCGGCGGACCGCAGGGCACCCTCCTCCTGTCCGGGCAGCGCGTCGTCACCGGACCCACCGGGAACAAGGCCGTGATGGCCGAGTCGGGCACCGTGGTGTTCGCCAACACCCGCCTGGGCGCGGGGGAGTGGACCGAGGTGGAGGCCCCGGTGCTGACCGCGCCGACCGGCGGCTACAACAGCGGTGAACCGTCCTGCCCGGGCTACAGCTCACCGATCGTCCCGGGCGCCGACGGCACCTCCTTCCTCTACCTCAGCGCCACCTGGCTCGGCACCGGCAACCAGTGCCAGGTCCGCTTCGGCACCGGTGCGCTCGGCGGCCCGGTGGGGCAGGTCACGACGCCGTGGACGGCGGGCAAGTGTCTCGACGTCGACACCAACACCAACGGCAACGGCAAGGCCGCCCAGCTGTGGGACTGCAACACGGCCACCGGCCAGCGCTGGTCCGTCGCCCCTGACGGCACTCTGCGCGCGTTCGGCAAGTGCCTGGACATCGACGCCAACGCCACCGCCAACTTCAGCAAGGTGCAGCTGTGGGACTGCGCCGCGGGTGTCGGCGGCCAGCAGTGGCGCCACCAGCCCGACGGCTCTTTGCTGAACCCGCAGTCCGGCCGCTGCCTGGACATCCCGTCCGGCGGCACCGCCAACGGCACGAAGCTGCAGATCTACGACTGCAACGGCCTCGGCACCCAGAAGTGGAACCTGCCCGCGTAGCAGGTCATCCGGCGGCCGCGGCCAAGCCGTAGGCCGGCCGGTCCAGCACGTCCCGGGGAGAGCCGCACGGGATCCGGAGAGGGACAGGGATCCGTTGCGGGCGCCGCCATCCGGGGGTGCTGGACCGGCCACCGGGATGCGCTGGACCGGCGCCGGAGGTGGCGGCCCGTTGCGCGGCCGGGCGGCCGCGGCGTCACCGCGGGGTGTCGTAGGTGTAGAAGCCCTGGCCCGACTTGACGCCCAGGTGTCCCGCGTCGACGTACTTCCTCAGCAGTTCCCTGGGGCCCGAGGGCAGGTGGGGGCGTTCCTGCGCGTAGTGGTTCTCGATGTCCAGGACGACGTCGAGGCCGACCTGGTCCATCATCCTGAAGGGGCCGGCCCCGAGGCCCGTGTTGATCTTCCACATCTCGTCCACGTCCTGGGGGGTGGAGACCCCCTCGGCCACGACCGCGAGCGCCTCGCGCTTGATGGCGGCCCAGACGCGGTTGAAGATGAAGCCGGTGGACTCCTTGCGCGCCAGGAACGGGAAGATGCCGAAGCGCGGGAGTTCACGCCGGAGCAGGTCGACGATCCCCGGGTCGGTGTGTCCGTCGGACATGAGGTCCACCGCGTTCTGCTGCGGCGGCATGTAGAAATGCATGTTCAGCACCCGCTCGGGGTGTGCGACCCGGTCGATGAACTCACCGGTCGCGTACGACGAGGAGTTGCTGGCCAGGATGGTGTCGGGCCCGGCCGCCCGGTCCAGTTCCCCGAAGATCTCCTTCTTCAGGTCGAGGCGTTCCGGGACCGCCTCCACGACCAGCCAGGCGTCCAGCAGTGCTTCGGTCAGGTCGTCGGTGACCGCGACCCGGCCCGGTTCTCCGCCGTCGAGTCCGGCCGCGATCTCGCGCACGTGCTCCTCGACGTAGGCCCGCGCCGCCGCGCTCGGCTCCGGGGACCTGTCGTAGATCCGTACGAGACCGCCGCGAGTGGCGAACATGAGGGCGATCCGCCGGCCGAGCGTGCCGGCGCCGATGACGGCGACCGGCCGGTTCCGGATGTCCTGGGGGAGGGTGAATGCCATGTCTGTCTCCTGTGCTTCGTCGGGTGTCGCGGTGTGCGCAGAGCGCGGCGGCCACCGCGCTCTCCGCGCCGTCGCGGGGCGGCCGGTGCCGGTGCGAGAGCGCTGTCTAGCGCTCCACCAGGCACAGTCCGGTCAGGGGGTACGGGAGCCGGACGATGTCGCGCGGCTCCTGGCCGGCGGCAGGACCGTCCGGCAGCGGAACCGCGCGGATGTGGCCGTGGAGGTCGGAGACGTAGGCGATGCCGGCCTCGCCGTCGACGGCGAGGCCGATCGCCTCCTCGAACCCGTCGGCGAGGATCTCGGGGCGCTGTCCCGCGGCTCCGGCGGGCGGCAGGGGAGCACGGTTGAGCGTGTTCCCGGCGGGCGGGGCCCCGCGGTCGGTCCAGTACAGCCGGTCGCCGTGCAGGTGCAGGTCGATGGGCTCGGGCAGGTCGCTCCACAGCACTTCGATGTCCGTGCGGTCCGCGGCGGTCTGTCCGGCGGGGATGTCCAGCCCGGCGCGCAGGATCCGGCCCCTGCCGCCCTTGGCCGGCCCCTTCTGCGTCCAGTACAGGTGCCCTCGGGCGGGGTCGACCGCCACGCCGACACACTCGCCCGTGATCCCGTCCTCGGGAGGATTGACCACGAGGTCGGTCAGGCCGGTGCCGTCGGCCCGGACCCGGCTGACGCGGCGTCCCTCGCGGTCGCCCCAGTACAGGGTGCCGGCCCCGTCGGTGGTGAGCTGCTTGCCCGTGGTCATCGCCCCGGGCGGGACCAGGTCGCGCCGTTGTCCGCCGTCCGGGCCCAGGGCGTGCACGCCGCCGTCGGGGCGGGAGAAGTCCTGGCCCGCTTCGCCGGGCACGCGGGGATCGCTCACGGGAGTGCCCATCGTCGTCCAGTAGACGGCGGCGGAGTCCGCGGTGATGCCGTCCGGGGCGGGACCGGCGTCCTCCAGGAGGGTGTGCACCCGGCCGTCCGGAAGACTCACCCGCAGCACCTTCCCCGGCAGGATCTGCAGCGCGAGCAGTGTTTTCGGCATGATGGCTTTCCTTGCTCTGTTGCCTCGGTGGCGTGGCCCCGCCCCGGTGGGCGGAAGGGGCGTGGGCGCGGTCTTTCCGGCTCCGGCGCGGGCGTCTTCCGTCCGGGGCGGTCCTCTGCGCTCCGGCGCGGTCACCCTCGCGTCTTGCCGTCCCGGGGCGCGGGACCTTGCCAGCCGAGCGGCCCGAGGACGGAACGGGTGCGCTCGTCGCGCCGGTCCGCGAGGCGTTCGTAGGCTGCTTCCCCGGTGCCGTAGGCCTCTTCGACGGCGTCGAGGACCTCGCCCAGGCGGGCCGGGTCCGGGGTGCCGGTCTCGAAGGTCATCTGCGAGCCGACGTGCTCGACCAGATGGCGCATGCCGGCGGGACCGCCGCCCAGTGACCCGCTCTCGAACGGTCCCGTCACCGCCCAGCGCAGTCCCAGCGAGGCGCGGACGAGGTCGTCGAGTTCCCGGACGCCGATGACGCCCTGCTGCACGAGGTACACCGCCTGGTCGTTGAAGACCTTCTGCAGGCGGTTGCCGACGAAGCCGGGGATCTCCTTGTCCAGCCGGATCGGCAGCTTGCCGAGACCGCGGTACACCTCGAGTGCCCGCTCGACCGTTCCCGCGGCCGTCCGCGGCCCGGGCACCACCTCCACCAGCGGCATGAGTTCCGGCGGGTTGAACGGGTGCCCGATCACGATCCGGCCGGCCGCCGGGTTGCCCCGGGCGATGACCGAGGGCAGCAGGGACGAAGAGGAGGAGGCCAGCACCACGTCGTCCCGTGTGTGCGCGGCCAGGGCCGCGAACATCTCCTCCTTGACCTCGATCCGCTCCGGCCCGGCCTCCTGCACGAAGTCCGCCCCGCTCGCGGCGGCGGCCAGGTCGGCGGTCGCGGTCACCGGACGGCCCGGAAGCTCCCGCCGCACCAGTTCGCGCAGGTCGGGCCGCGGGTCGGTGACGCGTACCTCCCAGCCGGCCTCGTCGAACAGACGGGCCCAGGAGAGACCGATGACACCGGCGCCGACGATCGTCACGACCGCCATGTGAATCACCTCGGAAAAAGGGCGGAGAAGAACTGGCACGGGCCCGGCCCGGCGACCGTCGCCGTCTCGGACGAAGGGACGGGAGCGGTAAGAGGTGAGCGGGCTGGACTGAACGGGGGCGTTCAGTGCCGCGCACTCCGGCGGGCGGTTCCGGTGACCAAGTGGACACCCGATAGGTCGGGTCTGTCCAATATATGATTATCTAGTGAGTGATATGCCCAGTGATATCAGCCTGTCGCGCCGGCTCCTCGAACAGTTCCTCGTGGTCGCTCAGGAGAAACACTTCGGCAGGGCCGCCGAACGGCTCGGCATGAGCCAGCCGCCGCTCAGCCAGTCCATCCAGCGGCTGGAACGCACGGTCGGGGCGCGCCTTCTCGACCGGGGACCCGGCGGTGTCCGGCTGACCGCGGCCGGCGAGGGATTCGCCACCGACGCGCAGCGCCTGCTCGACCTGCAGACCGCGGCCGTGGCCCGGGCCCGCCGCGTGGCGTCGGGCATCAGGGGAGAGGTGCGGGTCGGATACGTGAGCCTGCTGAGCTACCTCTACCTCCCCGCCATGCTGCAGGCCGCGGCAGCCCACCTGCCCGAACTCCGTGTCCACCTGCAGCACGACTCCTCGGCCGGCGTGGTCGACCAGGTCCGCGGCGGGACCCTGGACCTCGGATTCGTCCGCGACCCGGCCCGGCTCACCGGCGACCTCGTCAGCACCGTCATCGCCACCGAGCGGATCGGCGCCGCCCTGCCTGACGGCCACCGGCTGGCCGAGGCGGACGGCATCGATCTCGCGCAGCTCGCCGACGAGGACTTCGTCCTGCCCGACCCGGTCGCACTCCCGGCGCTGGCCGAGCAGGTCCACGTCGCCTGCCGCGAAGCCGGATTCACCCCCCGGGCGGTGGCCGTGGCCGACGACCTCAGCGGCCTGTTCAGCTACGTCGGCGCGGGCCTCTGCGTCAGCCTCGCCCCCGAAGGCCTGCGTCACCTCGCCTTCGCCGGGGTACGACTGGTACCGCTCCGCGGGCGCTCCGGGCACCTCGACACGGCAGTGCACGCCCTCCACCGTCCCGACGCCGACCCCGCGGTGATCCGTCTCCTCGCGGTGGCCCGCAACGCACAGCTCCGGACCCGCTGACCCCGTCGGGGAGGTCGGGACGGTCGCTGACCGTCGTCGTGGAGGCGCTGCCACGAGCCCCCGCACACGCAAGGGCCGGACGGAGTGCGGGCCACGGGCCCGCGGAGCGGCCCCGCACCGCGGCCTGCTGCGCTCCTGGCTCAAGGACGTCCGGCTTGAGACCTTGATCCCGCTGAGCGGCAGCGGCAGCGGCGGCGGCGCCGGACGGCGCCCCTGCGTCCGGCCGTGACGACGTCAGCTGCCGCTCCCTGGAGGAGACGGCCGGCCCGCCGGGATCAGCCGCGCGGGAAGCCGGCCCATGCGGCGATGGCGAAGGTGTCACCGTCCTGTCTGATCTCGGCGGCTCCGTGTCCCGGCCAGTGGGCCGGAATGACGAGTTCGCGCAACTCGGCGGCGCGGGAGAGGTAGGAGGCGCGGGTCCGGGCCGCGAGGGTGAGGTCGTCGCAGAAGCAGCTGTTCCACGCGGGTTCGAGGACCTGGACGGGGCTGTGCAGCATGTCCCCGACGAAGACGGCGCGGTCGGTGCCCGAGCGCAGGGTGAGGACGGAGGAGCCGGGAGTGTGACCCGGCGCGGCCTCCAGCAGCAGGTTGCAGTCGATGCGGTGGGCGCCCTCCCACAGCACCGCCTGCCCGCTGCGGTGGACGGGGGCGATGCTGTCGTCGAAGACGAGCTTGCTGCCCTCCCAGCGGACGCGCTCGTGGTCGTCGCGCGGTGCCCTGCCGCGACCAGGGCCTTGCGGGTCGAAGTAGGCGTTGTCGGCGCGGGGGATCAGGTACGTGGCGTTGGGGAAGGCGGGGACCCATTCGCCGTCGCGCAGCTCGGTGTTCCAGCCGACGTGGTCGTAGTGGATGTGGGTGTTCACGACGACGTCGACGTCCTCGGGCGCGACGCCGGCCGCGCGCAGGCGGTCGGGGAAGTCGGTCTTCAGTCCGGCGAACTGCGGTACCTGCGGGCGCTCCCGGTCGTTGCCGACCCCGGTGTCCACCAGGATGGTCCTGCCCTCGCTGCGCAGGACCCAGGTCTGGATGCGGCAGTGGTAGGCGTCGTCGGCCGCCGTCCAGAAGTCGGGTTCCAGCCACTCCTGGTTGCGTCGCCAGGTGTGCTCGTCGCTCCCGGGGATGACGAAGCGGGCGGTACGGACGGGGCCGGACCATTCGACGACGCGGGTGATCTCCACGTTGCCGAGAGTGATGGTGTCTGCGGGCATACCAGGTCCTCGAGGACGGGTATGGGATGCGGCGGTCGGGGGACCGGGCGCCGGGCGGTTCAGGCGGTGTGCGCCGGTCCGTCCGGCGCGGGTGCGTAACGGGCCAGGAAGGTGCGTACGGCCTCCTCGATCACCACGTCCGCCGAGGGCTGGCCGGCCGTCTCCGTCTCGAAGGCCATCACCCTCGGCCAGACGAGGAACTCCTGGATCAGGCCCATGAACTGGCGGGCCGCCAGGCGGGTGTCCGGGCACCGCAGACGGCCGCCGAGGACCAGGTCGTCGAGGCAGTCCGTGAACGCGTCCGCGATGGGTCCCTTGCCCAGCCGGTAGAACTCCTCGGCGATCCACGGCAGACGCCCCGACTCGCTCACCACGAGCCGGGCGAAACGGATCTGGTCCGTCTCGGCGGCGAAGCGCTGGAGGGACCGGGCGAACCCGCGCAGAACGTCCGCGACGCTCGAACCGGGGGGACTTTCGACGAGCCGGCGGTCCGGGCCGGTGAACGTCGACCAGTGGCGGCGGATCATCTCCCGGAAGACCGTCTCCTTGGACCCGAAGCGGTTGTAGACGGTCTGCCGGGAGACTCCGGCGCGCTCGGCCATCCGCTCCAGGTTGACGCCGTCGTAGCCGTCGGCGAGGAAGAGTTCCTTCGCCGCCGCGAGGATCTTCTCCGCGGAGGCCGGCCCGCGGCCCCCGCGTTCTTCGCGCCGCGTCCCGGGCCGGTCCGCGCTCGGTCGTCCGCTCATGCCGTCCCGCTCCTCGCTCGCATGCCGGGTGAGCCTGCCCGGCCGGGGTGCCCGTGCGGTGGCCGCGCTCCGCACGGGAGCGGCGGGCCGGCCGGTGCCTCGGCGGCCGTGAAGCAGCCGGTCGCAGTGGCGCCCAAGGCGGATTCCCGGCGGCGGACCGTGCCCGCCGCCGGCGAACGGCCGGCTGCCGTCACGCCCGGACCTCAGCCGGTCTTTTACTTTGCAGTACAGTCCAATTGGGGCGGGACAAACCCCTCGGCAAGACCCGGCAGAGCGTCTCGGCCGCGTGCCCGGCCCCTTCCTTCACCCGCCGTCTTCGCCCGCACCCCGGGGCTCGCGGCGCGGGTACCAGGCGACCACCAGGACGCCGACCGCCACCACCAGGACGGCCAGCACGCGCATCGCGGTGTCGAGGGAAGTGGTGAAGTCCGTGACGACGGCGTGCCGCAGGCCGGGCGAGGTCGGACCCTGGGCGGCCAGGCGCTGCTCGGCGGCGGGTACGGTCGTCGGCGCGCCGGGCCCGCGCAGCGGCTCCGGGAGGCCCGCGGTGAACACCCCGGTCACCACGCTGCCGCCGACCGCGACCCCCAGTGCGCTGCCCAGCTCCCGCGCGAGGCTCTGCAACCCCGAGCCCACCGCGGCCCGGTGCGCCGGCAGCGCGGACATCATGCCGTGCGACAGCAGCGGCGTGGCCAGGCCGCACCCGGCCGCGGTGAGCGTCGCCCCGAACGCGTACAGGACGTACGGGGTGTCCGGGCCGACCAGCGAGACCGTGCCCAGACCGGCCGCCAGCACCGCCAGCCCGAACCCGAGCGTCACCCGTGGGCCGGTACTCCGCTGCGCAGCCACCGCCCAACGCGGTGCGAGCAGCAGCGCACCCGCCATCGGCAGCAGCCGCACCCCCGCCCCCAGCGGCGAGCAGCCCTTGGCGTACTGGAGATACTGCCCGTTGACGTAGAACAGGCCGAACATCCCGACGAACACCAGCGCCATCCCGACCGCCCCCGCCCGCACCACCGGCACGGTGAACAGCCGCGGGTCCAGCATCGGATGCTCACGTCGCAGCTCCCAGCCGGCCCAGGCCGCCAGCAGCACCGCCGCGGCACCGAAGCCGCCCAGCACCCGCGTGCTGACCCAGCCCGCCTGCGGGCCGGAGACGATGCCCGACAGCAGCGCGAGGAATCCCGCCGTCAGCAGGCCCGCCGACACCACCGACACCGGCCGGTCGTGCCGCGGTGGTGCCGGGGAGAACGCCACCACCAGGACGAGCGCCGCCAGCGACAGCGGCACCACGCACCAGAACACCGCCCGCCACGAGCCGGTCTGCAGCGCCGCGCCGCCGCCCACGTTGCCCAGCACGGCCGCCAGACCCGTCATCGACGCCCACACCGCCACCAGCCGCGGCCGGCGGCACGCCGGCGCGCCGTCCACCATCAGGGCCAGCGTCGTCGGCAGCACCGCCGCGGCGCCCACACCGCTCACCATCCGGCCCGCGATCACCGCCCCGATGCCCGGCGCCACGGCGCACAGCACGCATCCCGCGGTGAACAGGCCCATGCCCGTGGCCAGGACCCGCCTGCGGCCGAGCCGGTCGGCGAGCGCGCCGCCCGGGACGAGCAGGCAGGCGAAGAACACCACGTAGCCGTCGACCACCCACATCACCGACTCGGCCGACGGGCGCAGCGCGCTGCGCGACAGCGCGGGGACGGCGAGGTTCACCGCGGAGACCATGCCCACCACCAAGGTGACGCACAGACACATCACGGCGACGGTCAGCGGTCCGGGGCCCTGGGCGGCGAGGGCGCCCCGGGTGCCGGACGCGGCCCCCGCCCTGCCCGCCTGCGCGGGCCCGGCCGGCCCGGACGCCGCCCTGCCTGTGGTCCTGGGGCCGGAGTTCACCGTTCGCCTCCTGTCCGTCGTACGCGATCGTCGTCGCGCGGGCCCGGACCGCTGTCCGTGCCGGGACCGGCGTCCGGGTCCGGACCGGCGTCCGGGTCCGGACCGGTGTGCGGGGCTGGGCCGGCGGGTGATGCAGGGTCGGTGTGGCGGTCCGGCGCGGTGCGCGAGCCCGGACCGGCGTACGGGTCCGGACCGGTGGACGAGTCAGGGAGGTCCGGGGCGGCGCGGACGAGTTCGGCACGGAAAGCCAGCCGGTCGCCGCGGATGCGCAGGAACTCCAGGTCCACCGGGCGCCCGTCGGGCAGTCTGGTCAGCCGTTCCACGGTGAACAGCGCCGAGCCGGCCGGGATGTCCAGCAGCGCGCACGTGTGCGGGTCACCGCCCACCGCGTGCACGGTGACACTCGCCGAGCCGAGCCGGCCGCCGGTGGACTGCTCGATGAGACCGAACAGGTCCCGCCCGGCCAGGTCGGCGGCCAGCAGCGGCAGCCCGATGTCCGCGGCCAGGTAGGTCAGGTCGAGGGACAGCGGCACGCCGTCCAGCAGCCGCAGCCGTTCGATGTAGACCACCTGCCCGCCGTCGGGCACGTGCAGCTTGCGCGCCACCTCACCGGGCGGGCGCACCAGGTCCGCGATTCGCACCCGGTTGGTCACCTCGCCGTGCGCGCGCAGCGTCTCGGCCAGGCCGGTCAGCCGCTCCAGCGTGTGCTCGTAGGGCCGCCGCACGATCACCGTGCCCACCCCCTGGCGCCGCTCCAGCACGCCCTCGGCGCGCAGCACGCCCAGCGCCTCGCGGACGGTGTTGCGCGACACCGCGAAGTCTGCGATCAGCACCCGCTCGTCCGGCAGCATGCCCGAGGCGAACTCCCCGGAGGCGATCTGACGCCGGAGCACGTCGGCGACCTGCCGGGCCCGGTCCGCCCGGGTCCGCCGCAGGCTCTCCGGTGCCGGACCCCGCGCACGCGGTCCGCCCGGTCCCGGGTCGGCGTCCGGGAGCGCGGGCTCGGTGGGCGAGGCGTTCATGGGACCTCCGCAACGCGTGGGGGGCGGGGACGGACGGGACGGGCGTACACGCGGGTCCGGCGCGCCTCAGCGGCCGCGGACGCCACGCGTGGCGGTGACCGCGAGGGGGCCGCGCGTCTCGGAGCAGCCGCCGATCGGGCCGACCGTCCCGGCAGGGCACCACGGGCCGCCCGTACGCCGTCCACCGGACCGGCCGTCAGGGACCGTGCCCGTACGCCGTCCACGGGGCCGGCCGGGACGGACCGTGTTCGGCTTGCCGGGCCCCGCGGGTTCCGCCCAAGCTAGGGCGCCGATGTTTCCGGCACGTTACGCCACCCCACCTGACCTGCGCTGACACCCGTGACGTGCGGCGCGGCAGGAGGGGCTGACCCGTTGCGCCACCTCGTCGCCGCGAGAGCAGCGACATGAGGAGCCGGTCGGACTCCGCGCCCAGAGGCCGCCTTCATGTTCCGTCTGCCGAAACTCTTGTTCCGCATGACGGGCTCGCTTAGGGTCGGCGCCTCCGGCTCGGTCGCCCAGCGCGGCCGGGTCTCCCTGTGCGAACACGAAGGAGCGTGCGGTGGTGCAGCAGGCGTCGCAGGACGGGTCGTCGCAGCCGAAGGACGAGGCGGTGGGCGAGGACGGCAGGCACGGCACCGGCGGACGGGCCGACGCGGGGCGGGGCGTGCGGCCGGAAGCGGCCCGCGAGGACGGCGGGACGCGCGGCGTGGGGCGCCGCGGCTTCGTCGTCGGGGCCGGACTGGCCGGAGCCGGCGGCCTGCTCGGCGCCGGCGGGTCCGCCCCGGCGGCTGCCGCCGGACGCGCAGGTCAGGACCCTCACGGCGCTCACGGCCACGGCACTCCCGGACCGGAGGACTTCCGCGCCGAGCGGCTGCTGCTCGTACCCGACGTGGTCCTGCTGGCCGAAGGGCCGGTCAAGGACCGCGCGGTGCTCGTCCAGGACGGCACCTTCCGGGCCGTCGGACCGGTCCGCCGGCTCACCGACGCGCACCGCGACGCCCGCGTCGTGCGGCTGACGGGCCACCTGCTCATGCCGGGCTTCGTGGACGCCCACCACCACCTGACGCAGAGCTTCGGCAAGGCCCAGGCGTTCGGACAGCCCTCGGAGATCTTCAAGACCGTCTGGGAGCCGCTGGAACACGCCCTGGACGAGGAGACCGCCCACCTCTCGGCGAAGCTCGCGGCCCTGGAGGCACTGCGCGGCGGGTTCACCACCGCCGCCGACGCCGGCACCCGCGCGCCCGTCGACGTGGGCGTCATCGCCCAGGCAGCCGAGGAGGCCGGGCTGCGCTGCGTGCTGTCCAAGGTGGTCTCCGACGGCAAGGGCGGCGAGGCACACCTGGAGCGCTTCCGCGGATCCCGGCTGATCCACCCCTCGCTCGCGATACCCGTCCCCGAGGACGCCACCGCCGAGGTGCTGAAGAGGACCGCCGACCTGTGCGCGGACGCCGGCGCGGTCTTCCAGGTCCACGTCAACGAACACCTGGCCGCCGTGGAACGCTCGCTCAAGAGCGTGGGCCGCCGCCCGGTGTCCTACCTGCATCACATCGGCGCCCTCAACGCGCAGACCCTCGGCGCCCACGCCACCCTGCTCACCCCCGACGAGATGCGCATGCTCGCCGACACCGGCGCCGCGGTCAGCTACAACCCGGTGGCCAGCGCCTGGAAGGGCAACGCCGTCGCACACGCCCTGATGTGGCAGGCCCTGGGCATCCGCTTCGGCACCGGCACCGACGGCACCCGCGGCGACGGCTTCCGCCTGGTCGACGCCGCGGAGAGCGCCCAGCGTCTGGCCTACGGCCTGACGACCGGTGACTGCGCGTGCGGCGCCGGCGGCGTGTGGCTCGCCCACGCCACCGCCCTGGGTGCCGACGCGCTCGGGCTCGGCGAGGTGACGGGTGAGATCGCCGTCGGCAAGGCCGCCGACTTCCTGCTCGTCGACCTCCGGGTGCCCGAACTCACCCCGTCCTACGACCTGTCGTGGGAACTGGTCCGGCTGGCCGGCCGCGACCAGATCACCGCGGTCTTCGTGGACGGCAGGCTCCGGCTGTGGCACGGCTGGCCCACCGACTGGGACGGGCCCGCGCTGGTCCGCAAGGCCGCGGAGACGGGACCGGAGGTCGTACGGCGTGCCCGGGTCCAACGCGTGGACCCGGACCCGGACGGCTCCGCCCGCCACCCGGGACGCCTCCGCTCCCGGCCCGCCACGACCGCCCGGTGACCGGTCCGGACCGGCCGCCGCGCCCGCCGTCACCGGGCCTTAGAGCTGCGAACAAAAGTGGGCCCCGGCGGGCGGCGCCCGGCACGCGCCCTCGCCGCGTTGCCGGAAGGCCCTGGCAGCTCCGCTGCAAGGACCTTCCGCACAACAGGGTGGGCCAGGGGTCCGTGGTGCGCGGGGCATCCGGAAACAGCCGGACGAGCACCCGGGAGCAGAGACCGGCGGGCGGGTTCCAGGCGAGCCCGAGCCCTTGGGCCAGATCGTGCGTGTGCACCAGGGCCTCCACGATCCCCATCGCGGCGAAACCCTCGGCGTCGGAGACACCGAAGACGTGGTAGGCGCGAGTCTGCGGGGGAGCCGTGCGCACCATGGCGACCAGCAGGGCGCCGCTGGCCTCCAGCACCTGCAGCAGGCCGGCGGGTCCCGCCTCACGGTCGGCGTGAATCGCGTTCGCGGGACCGCCGGGCCGCCGGCTCTCCCAAAGGAAGGGCACCTCGCCGTCCAGCGGCGGGGTGCTGGGGCCCAGTTGCACGGCGTAGGCGAAGAGGTCGTCGCTGAGGTGCTCGACGGTTTCCCAGCAGTCCCATTCCAGCGAACCGGCTTTCCCGTTCCACGCCGCGGGGGGCGCCTCGCGGAGGGCTGCCACAGCGAGGCGCACGGCGAGGGCGAGGTCGTCCGCGGTCACGGCGGACTGCGAGGGGCCGGTCTCGGCTGATCGGAACATGGCAGGACCGTACCGTGACGGGAAGGGACCACACCCTCCCCTCTCCCGGCGAGGGCCGCGTCGCGGAACGGCAGGCCGTTCCGCTGCACGGCGGGGCGTGACGGCCACCACCGGCCCGGCCTTCCGCGGGGCGGCTGGAAGAGGCCGGTGCGCAGGTGCTGCGCGGAGTTCTCGCGGATCCCGCGCGGCCACGGCCCGCGGACGGCCGGCAGCCGGGCCCGGGTGTGCCGAAACGTGTGCACGTCGGCCCGGAACAGGTGAAGGGGGCGGGGCGGGTGGGGGCCGTCCCGGAGGACGCCCTCGGGTACGGTACGCGGCCCGAAGCCGGAAGCGGCAGGCCGTTCGGTCAAGGACGGTGAGCGGTCATGGGGTGGCGAGGGCGAGGAATTCGCCGCGGGAGCGGGCGTCGGAGCGGAGGAGTCCGAGCAGGGTGGAGGTCATGGTGGTCGAGCCGGTGGCCTGGACACCGCGCAGGGTCATGCAGGAATGCTCGGCTTCGATGACCACGCCGACGCCTTTGGGTTCGAGATGGGTCTGGAGCCAGTCGGCGACCTGCTTGGTCAGACGTTCCTGGACCTGCGGGCGGCAGGCGAAGTGCTCGACGACGCGTGCCAGTTTGGACAGGCCGAGGATCCGGGCGCCGGGCAGGTAACCGACGTGGGCCGTGCCGACGAACGGCAGGAGATGGTGCTCGCAGACGGACCGGACGGGGATCCGGCGGGCCAGGACGAGTTCGTCGTAGCCCTCGTCGTTGGGGAAGGTGGTCAGATCGAAGGGGCGGGGACTGAACAGTTCGGCGTAGGCGCGGGCCATGCGTTCCGGCGTGCCGCGCAGGCTCTCGGAGGCGGTGGAGATGCCGAGGGCGGCGAGGAACTGGCCGGCCGCGGTCTTAGCCGCGGCCAGGTCGATGCCGGCCGGCTCGTGCACGACCCGCAGGGCGGGCCGTGCCGGCGGGGTGTCTTCCTCGTCGCGCGGGTGTATTCGGCCGGTGACGTGCTGCGGCTGCGGGTGCTCCGTCATCTCAGCTGCCTCCGATCCCGAGGGCGGTGAGCAGGACCAGGACCAGGGTGACCACGGCGAACACGCCGTGGGCCAGGACGACCGCCAGGGGGAAGTGACGTTCGGCGGGAACCGTCCCGTCGGCTCCCGGGGCCGTCGCGGCGGCCGGCTCTCCGGCGGTGGCGCCCTCGCGGCGGACCGGGATCCAGCGGGCCAGCATCACGAACCCCAGCAGGGCGACGGGCAGCAACAGGCCGAAAGAGGTCCAGGCCAGGACGCTCTTGTCGGCCACCACGTAGACGATCCACACCACCAGTCCGACCGCCGCCAGGGCGAAGTGGCCGAAGACGACGGGCGCGGGCAGGCGACTGGCGCCGGACTGCTGCTGGCGGATTCCGCCGCGTTGGATCCAGGTGCCGAGCATGTAGAAGCCGCCGAGGGCGGTGACCACCCAGGTGATCAGTGCGGCGATGTCCATGGGGAACTCCCGAATGAGGTGCGTCGAAGGGGCCGTACGGCACCGGCCGTGGCGCGGTCCGTACGGCGCCGGACCGGCCGTGGCGCGGTCCGTACGGCGCCGGACCGGCCGTGGTGCGGTCCGTACGGTCTCAGGCGGCCGGGCGGGTGCTGCGCGCGCGCCCGGCGGCGGCGTATCCCTCGGCCTGGGTGCGTTCGTCGGCGACTCGGACGCCGTAGCGGTAGGCGAGCCTGCCGCCGAGGAACCCCGACACGCCCAGCACGGCGAGGCTGACCGCGGACAGGGCGAGCCTGCCCCAGCCGACGCTTGCGCCGCCGGTGTAGCCGCTCTGGCGCCACAGGAAGTTGACGGCGTAGGCGACCGTCACCAGCAGGTTCAGCGTCATGTGGACGAGGGCGGTACGGAAGGCCCGGGTCCCCGCGGGGATCGCGAACAGGTCGAGGAACCCGGCCAGGGCCGCCAGCAGGGCGCCGGCCACCCCGACCGCGATCAGCCACTCCGAGCCCTGGGTCAGGAAACCCGGCCGGTGGACCACGTGGGAGGCGATGTCGAACACCAGGCTGGTCACCCAGGCGCCGATCGGCACAGTGACCAGGACCGGGTGGAACGGATGGCCGTACGGGCCGGCCAGCAAGGCGCTGACCGGGCGTTTGGCCTGAAGCTGTGAATCACCGGACATCACAACTCCCTCCTCTGGTTTCACCAACAAGTCTTGGTCTTATTGGAGCGGGCCGTCAAGGGGCCGAGGGCAGTGGCGTGGCGGGAACATTTGTGTCCACGCGGATGGGGGTTATGGTGGGGGTTGTGGATTCTGATCGGACTGCTCCGGCCGGCACGGCCGACAGCGCCATCGAATGCGTCAGTGTCCTGAGTGAGGACTCGCGGCGGCGTATGTTCGCGTTCATTCGCCGTGCGGGTCACGCGGTCACGCGTGACGAGGCCGCCGAGAGCGTGGGGATCTCCCGCAAGCTCGCCGCCTTCCACCTCGACAAGCTCGTCGACGCCGGTCTGCTGCGCGCCCGTTACGAGACGCCGGGAGGGATCCGGAAGGTCGGCAGGCGGCCCAAGGTCTACGAGCCCAGCGACGCCCAGATCACCGTCAGCATCCCCGACCGGCGGCACGAACTGCTGGCGGACCTCCTCCTGGACGCGGTCCTGACCGAGGAGGCCGACGAGAACGCCACGCAGGCGGCTCTGCGGACGGCCCGGCAGCGTGGCCGTCAGCTGGGTGCCGCGGCGCGGGAGGAGACCCGTCCCGGACGTCTGGGTCCCGAGCGCGGGCTGACGGCCTGCGAGGGGCTGCTGGAGGAGTACGGCTACGAACCCGCCCGGGAGACCTCCACCCGGCTGCGTCTGCGCAACTGTCCGTTCCACCCGCTGGCCGCGAAGGCCCCCGGCCTGGTCTGCGGCATGAACCAGGCCTTCCTCAGCGGCTACCTCACCGGCCTCGAGGTCAACGGCATCGAGGCGGTTCTGGCCCCTGAGCCCGGCGCGTGCTGCGTACGCCTGGACCCCAACGACACCGATCGTGATGACCAGATGTCCCAGGACCACTGACCCGGCACCGGCGACCCGCTCCCGCGCGCCACCGATCCGGCGCACACGACCGTGCCCGCGGCGGAAGGCCCGGGCGGGTCGGGGACCCGCCCGTGTCCGCCGCCTGCGGCACGCACCCGTGACCGGTGCTCGATGTCCGGTCGAGCTGGGGGAAACGCCCGTTCTGGCGTTCCAACCGGAGCACAGTCATGTTGACCAAATACATCCTGAACTCTTCGAACCCTTCGAAGCCCGCGAACTCTCCGGGCTCTCTGCAGTCTCCTGCCTCGTCCACGGGACCGGTGGCCCGGTCGGCTCCCACCGCCGTGCCGACGGCGGCCGCGGACTGCGGACTGCTGCTGCTACGGCTCACTTTCGGCCTGCTGATGGCCGGACACGGAGCACAGAAAGTCTTCGGGCTTTTCGGGGGCCCGGGGCTGACGGCGACCGGCAAAGGGTTCGCTGCCCTGGGCTACCACCCGGGCCGGCTCTTCGCCGTGGTCGGGGGCATGTCCGAGATGCTCGGCGGCCTCGGTCTGGCTGTGGGACTGCTGACGCCCCTGGCCGGTGCCGCCCTGATCGGTGTCATGATCAATGCGATGGTCACGGTCACCGGCGGCCACGGCCTGTGGGAGACGAACGGCGGCGTCGAGTACAGCGTGTGCATCGCCGTCGTCGCGCTGGCCGTCGTCGCCATCGGGCCGGGTCGGCTGGCCGCGGACCGCCCCTTCCGCTGGGGCAAGGGCGGCTGGAAGGAAGCGGCCTTCGCTCTCGGCCTGGCCGGCATCGCCGCGGCGATCACGCTCACTCTGTAGGGGCGGAGCACCCACTGACCGCGGCCGGCCGCCGCGCTGCGACCTGGTCGACCACCGCGAGCGTGATGCGATCGAGGGCGGGATCAGCCGGCCGGCTCCGCCGTCGATCGCCCGTCGATCCAGTCGCCGAAGGCAGCCGCGTACTGGTCGGGCGTCCGCCGCTGCCAGGCCGGACGCGGTCGTCAGCTCGACCGGTGCGACATGGTGGTGGCTCCGCCCCGCGACCTCGCGTGAGCCGACCTGGAGCACTTCCGGCGACGCCCGGAACACCCCCGCCAGGACAGAACACTCGTCGAGTGCCGGGCACCCAGCGGTTCTCAGCCCGCCGGGGTACCGACCAGGAGGTCTCCCGCGGTGCCCGCCGCGTCGGGGCGGTAATACTCCCGGATGGCTTCGGCCCAGGCCGGTACCGACGCCTGGTCTGTGCCCACCGGCTCCAAGGCGTCGAACAGCGCGTTGATGTTCGGCAGGGCGAAACCGATGGCCCGCATGACCGCCACGAATGTCGGGCGCTCGACCAGTCCGTCCCCGTCCAGGTCCGTCACAGCCGTGAGCGCTTGGGCGAACTCGTCGACCGCCCCGGCGAACCGCTCCGGGCTGAGGACGATCGCTCGGAACTCCTCGAAACTGATGTTGCCGTCGCCGTCGGCGTCCAGCTCGGTGACCAGAGTCGTCCAGAACCTGCGGAGGGCTCCCGCCATCGCGGTGCGCTTGGCGGCGTCCGCCTCGGGTACCGCCGCGACGACTCTGTCGGCCATCAGCTCGAAATCGTCGGACTCGATGGCGCCGTTGCCGTCGGCGTCGAACAGTGTGAACACCAACCGGACCCGGTCGACTGCCTCTGCCTGCATCAGGACCCACCCCTTCACATCCGCTTTTCGGCACCGTCCACTTTATGGAGCAATGGGCGGCCGGCTCTTCGAATGCGCAGCGTTCACACGAACGAGTGGCAGCGACCGGGAGGTGGTGCAACTGCCTCTTCGGCCGCCGGTTCATCGCCAGGAGGGTGCCCCGCGAGAAGCCCGCCTCCTGCCGGAAGAGGACGGAGAAGCCGCCCCTCGACGGAGGCTGCGGAACCCAGAACTCAGCCGAGGGCTTCCCGCAACCTCTCGCAGACCCGCTCCACTTCCGCCGCCCCGGGGAAATATCCCGCCGCACCCATAGCCACCTGCAGTGCGGGACCGGAGGCACCGAACCGGGCCATGTCCTGTCTTCCGACGGGCTGCACAACGAAGTGGACATGTCCGGGAACCCCGCCGGCATGCGACCACAAACACACGTACACCTGCTCCGGGGCCATGACCTCGGTGACGGCTGCGCTCACCCGCCGCAGCAACGGCCCCAGCTCGCCGGATTCCCGCGCGGTCAACTCGGCGACGTGCACCACATGCCGAGTCGGCTTGACCACAACGGTGCCCAGCCCCAGTGGCCCGACGCAGTGCTCGACGACCCAGGAGTCGGTCCGCAGCACGTTGCCGCCGGGCAGCGGCGCTCTGCCGGCCGTGAGGTCACACGCCGAACATCCGCCGGCCGCGCGGGCGTCTGCAACCATCGACGCTTCCCCCCGTCTGCGCTGATCCCCTTGCTCGCGCTCAGCATTTGAACACAGAGGCCTGACCCGCGAGGGGCCGACGAGCAAAAAGCTCCCGACGGAGTACCGTTCGCGGCTTCGCTCGCGGAGGCAGCTATTCCGCATCGACGCGGCGACGGCAACTTACGGCCGGATGAAGGCACTTGCCCGAACCGCGCAGGCATGACCCGGCCGGGACGGGCAACCAGAAAGGAACCCAAGGAATAAAGAAGCCAACCGGGACAGGTCAGGAGATTTCGATGTCATCCTACAGTCGCACGGGCGCACACGGGACGAGCCGGACCAGCGGACTGGCGATCGCGGGACTGGTCTGCGGCATAGTCGGCCTCTTCTTCCTGCCGGTCATCCTCGGTCCGCTGGCCATCATCTTCGGTGCCGTCGCGCTGCGTCAGACCGGTTCCGCGATGGCGAAGTGGGACATCGGCCTCGGAGTGGTCGACATCGTGTTCATGGTCGTGATGTTCGCCGTCGCGGCCAACAACGGCGGCAGTTTCACCTGGAACTTCGGCTGACCCGTGCCCGCCCGCTCCCGCCCCCGCCACGCCCCGAGCCGGGCCTGTGGCGGGGGCTGGGCTGTCCGGGGCGGGAAATTGGGGAGCGCCGGCCGCCGCGTGGAGGGCGTCGGCGGGAGGGAGACTGCCGCCGGTGATCGTCTGCTGACCGCCCACGCGTGAACCGTCTGGAAAGACCTCGCGGCCGTTCGTTTGGACCCTTTCCCGTTCCCCTTCCTATTCCCGTTCCCTTCCCCGAGCCTTTCTTGAGCTGGGTTTGTCGCGGAGATCCACCGCGCCGCGCAGTGATGTCTTGTTTCCGCCAGCAAGATCTGCCGTCGTGCCCATTCCGGCGCCATGACAACGGCATCCACCACGGAATCAGTAGGGGTTCTTACCGGCATGTATGCGGCTGAGGCCGAGCACCTGGCGGCAGGAGGCCCCGGCGAGGCTTCGTTCGACCTGCTCGCCCCGTTCTTCGCTCCGGATGGTGCTGGTGTCAGGCGGTGAGGGTCTTGTGGAGAGCGTCGAGGCCGTCGCGGTAGATGCCGGTGAACAGGTCGGTGACCTCGTCCTCGGTGGCGCCGTCGGGGTTGAAGCGGCCGGACCACTGGACCTCGGCGGCGTTCTCCTGCCCGGGGACCGTGTGGACGCGGAGGGTGGAGACGTAGCCGGTGACGGGGAAGGGCGCCTCCAGGATGGCGTAGCTGTAGTGGCGTTCGGTCTCGTTGAAGTCGACGAGGCGCTCGCTGATGACCTCGCCTTCGGGGTTCTTCAGCCGGCGGACCCGGCCGCCTTCGAGCGGGGTGCTCTCGCGGATGTAGGGGAGCCAGTCGGGCAGGGCGTCGAAGCCGCCGATGAGGCCCCAGACCCTGTCGGGCGAGGCGGGGACGATGCGGCTGACGGACGTCGAGGCCATGGTGTTCCTCCGGATGGTGCTGCCGGTGGGTGTTTCGGGGCGGGTGGGGTCAGGCGCCGTCGGGCAGCGGTGCTGCGGGGCTGACCAGGTCCGCGGCGCGCAGGTCCGTCCAGAACGCGGCCGGGACGGTCTCGTTCAGAGCGGCGGTGTCCTCGGCGATGCGGCTGGGGCGGGTGGCGCCGGGGATGACGGCGGCGGCTGCCGGGTGGGCCAGGGAGAACTGCAGGGCGGCGGCCTTGATGCTGATGCCGTGCTTGTCGGTGAGCGCCCTGAGACGCTTGACCTTCTCGATGATCTCCGGCGGGGCCTGCTGGTACTCGAAGTGGGTGCCGCCGGCGAGGATGCCGGAGCTGTATGGGCCGCCGACGACCATGTCGACGTTCTGCTCCTGGGCCATCGGCAGCAGCCGCTGCAGGGCGTGGGCGTGGTCGAGGAGGGTGTAGCGGCCGGCCAGCAGGAACCCGTCGGGCTTGGGCTCGTCCAGGGCCAGGGTCATCTCGATGGGCTCGGTCCTGTTGACGCCCAGACCCCAGGCCCTGATGACGCCCTCCTCCCGCAGGCGGGACAGGACACGGAAGGCCCCGGTGCGGGCCTCCTCGAACTTCTGGACCCACGCGTCGCCGTGGAAGTCCTGGGCGATGTCGTGGACCCAGACGATGTCGAAGCGGTCGACGCCCATCCGCTCCAGGCTGCCCTCGATGGAGCGCTCGGTGGCGTCGGCGGTCCACTCGTGGAGCACCTTGTTGGGGTTGCCGTGCTCGAACAGGCCGCCCTTCTCGCCGAAGTCGGGGACGTCGGTCTCCTCCTCGTCCAGGATGACCCGGCCGACCTTGGTGGACAGCACGTAGGAGTCGCGGGGCCTGGCGGACAGGACCTGGCCCAGGCGCTGCTCGGCGAGGCCGGCTCCGTAGAAGGGGGCGGTGTCGTAGTAGCGGATACCCGCGTCCCAGGCGGCCTCGACGGTGGCGCGGGCGTCCTCGTCGGGGATCGCGCGGAACATGTTGCCGAGCGGGGCGGTGCCGAAGCCGAGCCGGCCGGGAAGGATGTTCTTCAGGGACATGAACGGTGCCTTTTCGATCGATGCCTCGGTGTGGGGTGAGGCTGCGGGAGCGGATGCCTCCCGGTGCGGCGGCTCGCCCGAGGGAGCCGGGCACGGGGTGGGGGACCCGCCGGGCGGTACTGGCGAACCGCATTTAGATGCAGGAGCGCCTTATGTGCGTTCACAATAATTGCAGACGCGGGCTAATGCAAGGCTGTCCGTAAGGTCCACCCGTTGCCCATCAGGATCGGGAATGTCAGGGACGACAGAGGGGGCGGGCCCGTGATTCAAGGCTGCACCGGAGGTCGCCCGGCGGTCTCCGGTGCGCCCGGCGCCGCGTGCGGGGCGGGCGCGGGCGTCGGGCGCGTCCCGGTGGCCTGCGGGCCGGGCACGGGGGATTGCCGGAGCGAGGCGGACGCGGGGGAGTGTCCGGGCGGGGCGGACGTGGGGGAGCCGGAGCACCCGAAGGACGAGGGGACCGGCACGGCTTCCCGTGCCGGGGCCGTGCGCTGCGGCGGGCGGCGCCGGGCGAACCACAGCACGGCGACCGTGTAGAGCGCGACGCCCGCGAGGTCGATCACGACGATGGGCAAGGTCGCGTCGGCGGCCGTCTCCTCGCTGCTGAGGCCGTCGACGGCCGCCGCCGACAGGCCGAATGCCAGAAGGTTGTTGACCGCGTGCAGACCGATGGCCGCCTCCAGACCGCCGGTGCGAACGGTCAGCCCCCCGGCGAGCAGCCCGAAGACGACGAGTTCGGCGAAGCCCCACAGCGTGCCCCAGCCGTGAGCGGCTGCGAAGAGCACGGCCTGCGGCGCCACCGCACACCACGGTGAGCGGAAGAAGGCGCCCACGGACTGCAGCAGCCAGCCCCGGAAGACGTACTCCTCGGCGGCCGACTGCAGGGGAACCAGGACGACGAGCATCGCCATCGCGGGCAGGAACGCCTCCGGGCGCGCCCACCCGGACGGTGCCACGTCCTGCCCCGGCAGCAGCAGTACGACCCCGAAGGACAGGGCGAGTACCGGCAGCGCCACCAGGACGCAGAGCCCCAGCCACCGCCACCGCAGCCCGCCGGCGACCGACGACGCCGTACCGGCCGGACGGCGGCCGATCCAGCCCGCGGCCAGCAGGACGAACGGTATGACGGAGGCGATCAGCAGCAGATCGACGGCCGTGTTCGCCACCGGCCCGAAGTCGGCGAGGCCGTCCCGGTCCTCCGGGTAGCCGCCGATGTCACCGATCACGGCCGCGAGAAGGAGGATCAGCCCCAGCGCCGTCGTCCAGGCGGCGCCGATGAACAGCGTTCCCGTCACCGGCCGCCACCAGCGGTAGCGGCGCGAGACACGGGCAAGCCGGTGGAACGGGAGCGGCGGTGCGCAGGGCGGAGGCGAGAACTTCATGATCACAACTTGCCCGAGCGGCCGTCCCCCGTCATCGGCCGTGCGCAGGATCCACGTCTCTACCCAAAGGTAGAGACGGTCCCGGCCGGGGAGGGCGTGCGCCGGGCGGTCCGGCGGCGCCGTAGGCTCGGCCCGGACATGGAGACGATACGCAACTGGCTGCCTCCTGCGATGATCGCGGCGGCCGAGGCCGCCTGGCTGGGCCCCGGCGCCGCCTGGGCCGGAGAAGCCGCCCCGGGAGCGGCGGGCGCCGCCGGCGCGGTGTGCGCCCTGGCCGTCCAGACGGCCGCCCTGGGCCACCGCCGCCGGACACCGGTGGGGGCGCTGGCGTGGACGGTCGCCGCTTCCGTCCTGGGACAGCTGTCCTGGCCGGACGGGTACCTCGGCATCGGCACGCTGGCCGCGCTGTACTCCCTGGCGGTCCTCCGCCCCGCCTCCGTGACCGTGCGGGCTGCGGCGGCGGTGATCGGTACGGAATGGCTGCTGTCCCTCCTGCGTGTCGGCCCGCACCCCGCGCTCGTACCGGAACTGGTGCTCAGCACGGTCGTCTACGCGCTCTGTGCGGGACTCGGTGAGAGGCGGCGGCAATGGCTCGCCGGGCGGCTCACCGCGGCCCGGCGGCTGGCCACCGCCGAGGACGGCAGACGGCGGGCGGGTGAGACCGAACGCGCGCGTCTCGCCCGGGAACTGCACGACGTGAGCGCCCATCACCTGACGTCCGTCGTCGTCACCGTGGACGCCGCCCGTCGGCTCGGCGGCAGCAGACCCGGCCTGCGGGCGGAGGCTCTCGCGTTCGCGGAGCGCACCGGCACCGAAACCCTCACCGCTCTGAGGGGACTGGTCGGCCTGCTCCAGGACGCGGAGCGGCCCGGCCCACCGCAGCCGATGACCGCACGGATGCGGGAACTCGTCGCCGAGTTCGGCAGACTCGGCCGCCCCATCGCCACGGAGATCCCTCCCGACCTGGCGGGCCCGGCCGCTGAGGCCGCTTGGGGCATCCTTCGCGAAGCCCTCACCAACGTGCTGCGCCACGCGCCCGGCACGGCCGTGCGGGTGTGCCTGCGGCGCTCCGGCGGGCAGCTCCTGCTGGCGGTGGACAACACCGCGCCGCGCCCCGCCGGCACACCGCGCCCGGCAGCCGCACTGGGCGCGGGCCGGGGGATCGACGGCATGCGGAGGCGGGCGGCCGCGGCCGGCGGGCGGCTGACCGCGGGACCCGGCCCCGACGGCGGCTGGCAGGTGCGGGCGGCGCTGCCCGACGACACCGTCCCGCAGCCCGCGACCACCGCACCCCGGCGCCGCGACGCACTGCGCGTACAGCGCCTGTGCGACCCGGCGCTCACCGCCGCCGCCGGTACTCTGCCCCTGTTCGTGGCCCTCGCCGACATGGAGAACCGGACGGACACCGGCCACCGGACCGGCGTCGGCCGTCTGGCCGTCCTCGCCCTGCTGGCCGCCGTGCACGCACTGCCGCTGCTGTGGCGGCGGCGCGCACCCCGGGCCGCCCTCGCCGGCGTACTGACAGCGGCCTGGCTGTGGCCGCCGGCCGTCGCCTGCTCACTCCTGCCCGCCCCGATGGCACAGTTCCTCGCCGCAGGCCTCGTCGCCGAAGCGCTCGCGGTCTACGCCGTCGCGGTGTACGGCCCCCGCCCCGCCGGCACCTGGCCACTGGCCTTGGTGGCCTCGGCCGCCGTGGCGGCGGTGCTGCCGGTCACGGCCGGCGCCGACGGGACGCTCGGCGGCCTACCCGCCTCGTGGACCTCGGCCCTCGTCATCACCGCGGTGACATGGGCCCTGCTGACACCGGCGTTCGCGCTGCTGTGGACCACCGGACTGGCGGTCCGGCGCCGCCGGCTGCGCGTGCTGGCGCGCGAGGACCACGCGCTCGCCAGTTCGGCACGGCAGGCCGCCCTCGCGGCGGACGCCGAACGGCGGCGGCTGGCGGCGAAACTGCGCGAAGCGGTCCTGGACCGCACCGCCGGCGTCGCCGAGAACGCCGCTCACGGACGGCTGGAAGACGTCGCCGACGCGGCACGCTCAGCCCTCGCCGCGATGCGCGAGCTGCTCCACAGTCTCGACGGAGCCGACCAGCGCGGTCAGCGGCTCGCACCGTCGCCCACCGCCGCCGACCTCGGAGCACTGTGCCGCCGGCTGCGGGCGGCGGGACGGGACGTACGGCTGCGCGGCCTGACCGGCGCGGCCGAGGAACTACCGCCGTCAGTGGGACTGTTGGCGTACCGGATGGCGGCGTCCGCCCTCGACGCCGGTGACCGGGGGCCGGCCCGGGTCACCCTCCGCCGGCGCCGCGCTACCCTGCACATCACGGTGTCAGGAGTACCCCTCGCGGTCACCGGGCCGGTCGCGGAACGCCTGCGGGTGCAGGCCGACGCGGGAGAGGGACGGATCACCTTCGCTCCGACCGGTACCGTGCAGGTGTCACTCCCCGTCTCACCGCGATCCACTCCGACTCAGGAGGTGCCGCCGTCACCACACATGTGATGGTCGTCGACGACCAGGCGGTGGTCCGCGCCGGTTTCGCGGCCATGGTGGACGCCGAACCCGACCTGACGGTCGTGGCGGAGGCGGGCGACGGGGCGTCAGCGGTGGAACTCGCGGCGGCCCGGGCACCCGATCTCGTCCTGATGGACATCCGCATGCCCGGCATGGACGGACTCACCGCCACCCGTCTCATCACCGGGCTGGAGACCCGGCCCAGGGTGCTGGTGCTCACGACGTTCGATCTCGACGAGTACGTGTACGAGGCCCTGCGGGCCGGTGCGTCCGGCTTCCTGCTCAAGGACGCTCAGCCGGAGGAACTGCTGACCGCCGTCCGGGTGGTGGCCGCAGGCGACGGCATCCTCGCCCCCGGCGTCACCCGCCGGCTCATCGACACCTTCGCCCGGGGCGGCTCGCTGCCGCCTCCGGCGCCCGCGTTCCTGGCCCGGCTCACCCCGCGCGAGCGCGAGGTGCTCCTGCAGATCGCCTCGGGCAGGACCAACGCCGAGATCGGCACCGAACTCGGCGTGGCCACGGGAACGGTCAAGACGCATGTGAACGCCCTCCTGGCCAAACTCGGCCTGCGCGACCGGGTACAGGCGACGATCCTGGCGTACGAGAGCGGTCTGATCCGGCCCGGTGGCACGCCCGCCGTGTGACCCGGCCGGCCCGCGCACGGCTGACCACCGGTCCTGCGGCCGCCGAGGCCGCCGGGGATGTTGATGCCGCCGCGGGGCGTCGATGCCGCCGAGGACGCCGGTGGCGCCCAGTGCCTCGGGGATGCCGATGCGGCTGACGCCGCCGAGGACGCCGATGCCGCCCACGGCGCCATGCCGTCGCTGATGTCGCCTGCCGCGCCTGCCGTCCCCGTTCGCGAAACCTTCGGTGCGTTCCGGGAACAGCCGGTTCGGCCGGCAGCGTTGCACGGACCGGGGGACCGGGACAGCACGGGCGGGGAGCGCGGAAGGCGCGAGGTCGTCGCCGACGCAGGATCCGGGCCCTCCCGGGTCCGCGGTACGTTCGCCGCGCACCCGGACCGACACGCGAGTCCCCAGGAGGATTGTCTGATGACTGACCGGCCCTTGACGCTCATGGCGGTGCACGCCCACCCCGACGACGAGGCCACCGGAACCGGAGGAGTCCTCGCGCGGTACGCGGCGGAGGGCATGCGCACGGTTCTCGTGACGTGTACCGACGGCCGTTGCGGGGACGGGCCGGGAGGTGTCAAGCCGGGCGATCCGGGACACGATCCGCAGGCCGTCGCCCTGATGCGCCGTCAGGAACTGGAGGCGAGCTGTGAGGTCCTGAAGATCAGCGACCTGGAGATGCTGGACTACGCCGACTCCGGGATGATGGGCTGGCCGAGCAATGACACCCCCGGGTCCTTCTGGCAGACGCCCGTGGAAGAAGGCGCCGCCCGCCTCGCGGAACTCATGCGGCACTACCGGCCCGACGTGGTCGTCACCTACGACGAGAACGGCTTCTACGGGCACCCCGACCACATCCAGGCCCACCGCATCACCATGGCGGCACTGGAGATGACCGAGCTGACCCCGAAGGTGTACTGGACGACGATGCCCCGCTCGGCGATGCGGCGGTTCGGCGAGGTCATGCGCGAGTTCCACGAGGACATGCCGGAGCCGGATCCCGCCGAGGCCGCCGCGATGGCCGAGATAGGCCTCCCCGACGAGGAGATCACGACCTGGGTGGACACCACCGCGTTCAGCGGCCAGAAGTTCGACGCACTGGCCGCGCACGCCAGTCAGGGCGAGAACATCTTCTTCCTCAAAATGGGCCGGGAGCGGTTCGGCGAGTTGATGGGCATGGAGACCTTCGTACGGGTCCGGGACACGACCGGAGCGGCCCTACCTGAGAACGACCTCTTCGCCGGACTGCACTGATCCGGCGGGCAGAGGTCGGCTTTTCCGGTCTCTGATCCTGAGAACACCAGATCCACGACAGCGCGCGCAGCCGCCGAGTGGGGGGCAGGGCGGCCCGCGCCGCCCTGCCCCCTGGGCGCGCCGCCGGCCGGAGCACGCCGGCGAAGCGCCGGATGACCGTCACGGCCGGCACGGACTGCCGTCGACCTCGGCCAACGCCCCTCCGGTACCGGGGCTGGACGTGCCGTCGCGGCAGCAGATGCGTCGGGGGCCCCCGGGGGGGCCTGCAGTCAGTGGGACGTGACGCCGTGATGGTGCCGCGCAGGGCCGCTGTGATGTCCACCCGGGACTTGAGGTGGACAAGGGATGCGTCGCGTTCCCCGGGGATCAGCGATGTGGGATCGTAGGCCGGCGTCGTGGCCACGTTGGTGGTCAGACCTACGTCCTTCAAGCCGACTGCGTCGAGAGCCGTCCTGAGCTTTTCGTAGCGAGGTACGTCCGCTCGGGGGTTGCCGGCGCCGTTCGGGAAAACGGGCACGGCGAAGCCGGTTCACCCGATGTCCTGCAGTTTCCTCATGTGCCTGACGGCGCCCTCGGCGTGCCGGGGGTCACCCGGGCGCAGGTTGACGGTGAACATGAAGAAGCTGCGACAGATGTGCTGTGTACTCCTCGTCACCATCCCAGGACTTCGCTGAGGTAACCACGGGCCATCTTGGCGTACTTCAGCGGGTGTGCCGTCGCCGGGTCCTGTTCGGCCTCGACGACCAGCCATCCCTCGTAGCCGGCTTCCCCCAGCGTCGAAAGGATGGGCTTGAAGTCGATCGCGCCTTCCGAGTCTCCGGGAACGGTGAAGACGCCCTGAAGGATTCCCTCCTGGAAGGACAGGTGGTCGCTCTTCACCTTGTCGGCCACGGACTGGCGGACGTTCTTGAGGTGAACGTGCTTAATCCGCTGCTTGTGTCTTTCCGCGGCCTTGAGTGGGTTGTCGCCCGCGAACTGGAGATGTCCGGTGTCGAACAGCAGATGCACATGGTCCGGGTTGGTGTGCGCCATCAACCTGTCGATGTCTTCGGCCGTCTGCACGCCAGTGCCCATGTGATGGTGGTAGCACAGCTGCATCTTGTTGTCCGCGGCCAGCTTGCCGATTTCGTTGAGCCCGCTGGTGAGGAGATCCCACTCTTCGTCGGTGAACTCGGGGCGGTGCTTGAAAACCGGGATGGGCTGCAGGTGGGACGACAGTCCGAATTCTGCGACCACGATGTCCCTGCCGCCCACTTTCTCGAGGAACTTCAGTTGCCTCTTGAAGTTTTCGACGGTCCGGTCTTTTTCGCCGATGGTGAAGTAGGTGCTCACCCAGGGCTCGGACACCTTCAGACCACGCAGGTCGAGTGCTTCCTTGAGCACGGCGGGGTCGGAAGGGTACTTGTGACCGATGCTGCAGCCCTGGAATCCCGCGAGCGCCATCTCGCTCACGCATTGCTCGAACGGGATCCCGATGTCGATCAGCGGGAAGTCGTCGTTCCACCACAGTGTCGGCGTTACGCCGAGTGATACCTTGTCGCGACCCAGGTTCGGGACAGTGCTGGTCATGACACTTCCTCCTCTTGGCAGTCCTCGAATGTGGGCGGAGTGGCCCACGATCCGTAGCCCGGTGCCTTCGCGCCGGATGGATGGGCACCGATGGCCCGCCACAACAGGCCCTCGGTGTAGGCGTCGGAGGAGACGACGAACAGGGGTTTGCGTCCGTCTCCGCCGTGCGCGGGGTCTTCCCCGTCCTGGTCTTGTCCGGACATGGCCTGCCAGAACCGGCTTCCCCCGGGCCGGCTGTCGTCCGGGACGGCGGGCTTCGCTCCGCTCCGTCCGGGCGCCGTCCAGGCCGCCACGTCCATGCGTCCCACCAGTTCCGGGCCGTACCAGACGCCGACATACCAGAGCTTGATGATGCTTTTCACCACCGGATCGGCGGGGGCGGCAGAGGGATCGGAAGCCATCGCCTTCTCGATCGCATCCAAGCCTTCTTGATCCACCACCGTCTTGTAGTACACCTCCGCCTGACCGGTTCCCCACAGGTCGAACTCGCTGAACCCGGTCACAGTGGCAGAGAACTTCACGAAATCACGCAGCTTCTTTTCTGCGTCCGTGCTGTGCGTCACGATCCCGCCTCCTTCGACAGCTCGAATGTCGGGCCGGCGTTCGCCCCTGGATGCCCTGTGAGCGGGTTGCGGACGAGTCGGTGCATACTGTCGCGCATCCGGAACATCTCCCAGACCGCTTTGAGCAGAAGGTCGGGCTGGCCGTTGAAGGCCAGATTGATGCTCGTCAGGAAGGTGGCGTAGAACTGGTTGAATTCCCTGGCCGCCGCCAGGATCTCCGGGTCTCCCGCGAGGTCCGCCAGCTTGATGTCCGGCTTCACCGGATAGACCGCATCCCAGTCGACGTTCAGATCCGGGCCGGAAGGCTCGCCCGGCTCATCGCCCTTCTGGTAGTACCTCCCCTTTTCCAGCTGCTGGAACCTGTAGTAGTGGGCGATCTCGTCCTGGCTGTCGAAGATGCCACCGTGCAGCCCTTCACCCTGCTCCGCGACGAGGGTGAGCGCCGCGACTGCGGTGTCGCGGCCGGTCACCTTGATCACGTCGCCGCCACCGGAGTAGAAGTACTCGGGAGTCACCTGGCGAGCTGGATCGCCGGTGAAAATCGTCTTCCCTGCCTTACGGGCCTGGTCCTCCAGGTGGTTGATTCCCCGGATGATCTCCTCGTAGAACTCACCGATACTCAGGAAACGCTCGGTGGGTTCTCCGGGGACGAGGCCGAAGGTTGCCCCGGACTCCTCGAGTTCCGCCAATTTCTCCGATGACGGCGCCGCGCCGTTGGACGTCAGTCCGAGGGCCGCCCAGTCCACCGGTACGAACCTGTCTTCCTCGGTATCCGCCTCCACCGGCTTCTCGATCTTCAGGAACGTGTCGAGAGCCTCCTGCGAGAACGGCCGGAGATGCACCTCGAAGTAGTCGGGACCGCACGGCAGTCGCGTCGGATAATTCGGTACGAAGTTCGGCTTGGTGAGGTCCGGCGTCCCGCCCACGGCGTTCATGACGTTCGCGACCAGGGTGAGGTGCAGCATCTCCTCGACGGCCACGACCCTGATGACATGCCAGGCGTCCGAGTTCTTCCCCGGATGCAGCGAGTAGAGCGCGGTCAGGTAGGGCGGGAGCGTTGCATGCTCCAGCTGGAGCCCCTTGTACAGGTATTCGTGCAGCTCCTCGATGGTCTGGATCTTGGGGTCCGGAGCGGGCTCTGATGCTGAAACGGACATGTTCCCCCAATCGTGGGCGGTGGGCGGTGGGCGGTGTCGCGTTCAACCCGCCGTTCTGCAAGCCGTCTACCTGCGGACGGTGACCGGCGCCTTCGCGGCACGCAGGTGCCTGACGACGTGGGCCGCACTGCGGAAAGCGAGCGCCGCCATGGTCAGGCTGATGTTGGACGTCCCGATCGAGGGCAGGCTGCCGGGCCCGACAAGGTAGAGGTTCTCGTGGTCCCACGAGTGCTGGGTGTGGTCGACCACGGAGTTCGCCGGGTCGGTCCCCATGATGTGAGTGCCCGCCAGGTGGTTGCCGCCCACGATGTTGTACCACTGGCCGTCGTGCTCGACGGCGCTGTAGCTGTCCTTGTCGTACGTGGTCCTGTCCTCAGCGCCGAGCTTCTCGAAGATGGCGGTCGCGAGCTTGCGTGCGAACGCGGCGCCTCGCATGGTGTAGGGCGGGATCTTGAACGACACGACCGGCTTCATGTTGCCGAGGGCGTCCTTGTACCGGTCGTCCACGGTGACCGTGTTGCGTTTGTCGGGCAGCAGGTCGATCATGAAGGCCAGCAGAAGCTGCCGGGAGATCTGGTTCCCGAGCGTCTTGCGCAACTCCGGCCCGCGCAGGCCCCGCTTGTCCACGAGTTCGACCAGGTCCGTGTAGGGCGAGCCGGTCGCCCACCCCCAGCCGTCGTTGTGGATGTCCACGCCGAATCCGGCTTGGATCCCGCGGAATCGCCCGCCGCGCAGGTCGGTGATCCCGCTCGTGCAGGTCGTGCCTCGCATCGTGCCGGCCGGCTTGGGCAGCAGGCCCCAGGACAGCAGGTACGCGTGGTCCATCAGGTTGCAGCCGATCAGCTTGCTTCGGCTCATCCGCTGCATGTCGGAGGCCAGCATGAGCCGGGCGTTCTCGATGGCGTGCGCGCAGAGGATGTAGACGGTGCCCTTCACCGTGTACGTCTCGTACTTCTCGGAGTTGAGCGCCTCGTAGTTCTTGATGGTGATGCCGGTCACCCGTTTGTCGTGCTCGTCGATCTCGACCTTGGACGCGACGGCTTGCGTCACGATCGTGACGTTGCCCTTGCGGAGCGCCTTGGCCAGCGTCTTTCCCGCGTGGTATTTGGCCTGCACGGGGCAGATCGGGACGCAGTTGGTGTTGCCCTGACAGCGCTCGCCCTCTTCCACCTGGCTCGTGCTGACCGCGCCGACCGGGACGAAGCCCTTGCCGCCGTCGTACGCGGCGTTCGGCACGCCGTTACGGGCCTGCGGAAAGCTCCGCACCCGGAGTGTGTATTCGTCGTCCGCCAGGGTGACCCGCATGCCGTCCACGCCCCGGGCGACCGTCCGGTCGAGATAGGACGGCGGCATGCGGTGCATCGGGAACACGTATCCCTTCGGGAAATGCATTCCCAGGTAGGTCTGGTCCTCGACTTCGGCGGCTACGCCCAGTTCGGCCTCGGCCTGCCGGTAGTAGGGCTCCAGGTCGTCATAACTGAGTGGCCAGTTCAGGCCCTGGCCGTACTTGGTGCGCAGGTCGAAGTCCTCGGGAAGCATGCGCAGCGCTTTCCCCTCCCAATGCATGGAGGTGCCGCCGAGGACCCGGGTGAAGGTGGTGTCCGTGCAGTACTTGTCCTCTTGCACGAGGTAGAAGTCGTCTCGGGGCGTGTCCGGACGCACCGGCATGGTGTCGGTGCTCCTGGGCATCCGGGCGTTCGGGTTGAACGGGTACGGAGACTGGTTGTCCTTGACGACTGCGCCGTAGAACCGCGACAGGTACGACTCGTACTCGGCGAGGTCCAGGTCCTTGCCGGGACCGGCTTCGAGAATCACCACCCGGTAGCCCGCCTGGCCCAGCTGCTCGGCGACGATGGAACCTGCCATGCCGCCACCGACGACAACGGCATCCCACTCGCCTTGCGCGGCCTCTGCGGCGCTGGTCCGCGTCGCGGCACCGGCTGGAAAGATCACCTGGTCCGTACCGTCGTAAGACATCATCGACGCCCCTTGTCGCGTCTGGGGGTGACCTCACCCCGGTTACGGGCAGAACAGCCCGGTGACAGATCCCACCAGCCGTCAGAACGGATGGTGATTGAATGACTATCGAAAGCACGCCACTGCACTAGCGGAGAGAACCAGCTCGGAATCCGAGTTCAAGCTGGAGAACCAAGGCGAGCAAGCACCGCGGCACCCACCGATGAATCGCCAAGGGCTTCCCGTAGTCCCAGCGGGTCCCGCCGCCGGTTGCGGCCACTCGCCGCGTTTTCGGATCGTCCGCGTACATCGCATACGAGGACCATCCTCCGCTTTGCGATGGACCACAGCTGACGCCGCTCGCTGATCCACTGGGGGTCGCGGGAAGGGCCTCAGCGCGATGCTTGCATATGACGTTGTCATTTCGCCGTACCGCAGCGGGGATCTTGTCGGTGGATCCACCGTTCGGCCGTGATCAGTGACCCGGCTGCCCCGCGCCGCTGCCGCCGGCGCTGCCGTGGAGTCGTAGGCCTTAGAGCTGCGAACAAAAGGGGCGCCCGGCTCCCGACGCCCGGCACGCACGCTCGCGGCGTTGCCGGAAGGTCCTGGTAGCTCCGCCACAAGGACCTTCCGGCGCCTTGCGATCGCACGCACCGGACACCGCCCGCTGATCGGAACCCACTTTTGTTCGCAGCTCTTACTCGGCGTTCGGCGGCACGGCGGGGTGCACGGTCCTCGTCAACAGACCGTCGCGTTCACGTGCACCTCGGCGAGCGGACACGCCCCGTCGGTGTCCTCGTCGGACACATGCGTGTGACTACGTGACATGAAAGCGCCTCCTTCTCCGGCGCGTGATGGTCACAGAAGATGACTGCCGTAACCTCCATCCCGTCACGGACCTGCTCGGGGAGGGTGCTCTACCGGCGGACCGCCGAGATCAGTCCGCCGGGCCGCTCCTCGCGCCGCGGCGGGGTGCTGATCGGGCGGCCGTAGGCGGCAGCGCACTCGCGCAGGGTGTGGCTGCCGGCCTCCCAGCCGTGCCCGGCCAGCCAGCCCACCGGGTCGTCGGGCATCTCCGAGACCCACATGGACGCCGCCGATCCCGGCACGGCGTCCGCACCGAAGCGCTCGATCACACCGCGCGAGCCCAACGTCAGCCCCAGCCGGCTGCCTGCCGCCGACTGCGCGCCGATCCGGGCCAGGAGCAGCTCCACCGCGTCCTCGGGCAGGTAGATCAGCAGTCCTTCGGCGATCCACACGGTAGGTACGGCCGGGTCGTGCCCCGCGGCGGCCAGCGCGGCCGGCCAGTCCTCCCGCAGATCCACCGCGACGGTGATCCGCTCGCAGCGTGCGACGGCCCGCTCCTGGCGCAGCACCGAAGCCTTGAAGTCCAGTGGCGCGGCGGTGTCGACCTCGAACAGCCGGGTGCCTTCGGGCCAGTCCATCCGGAAGGCCCGGCTGTCCATGCCGGCACCGAGCAGCACGACCTGCCGGACACCGGACGCGCAGGCCCGCAGCAGCAGGTCGTCGAGGAACTTCGTCCTGATGACGATGGAGAACGACACGGCCAGCCGGCGCCGTCGCGCGGCCTCGTCATCGGGCAGCGGCGGCGAGGAGGGCCACAGGCCGCCGGCCGCGGCGAAGGCCTGCGCCAGCGGGTCACGGAACAGCGCGTTCTCCCGCTCGGTCTCCAGCGCCCGCACCCTGGCCACCCCCACCGCCGTGGCCCACACTCCCGACGGCTGCACCCGCTCCTGCTCATCAGTCACCGCGCCACCCTAGACGATGGATGCCGACAGGCCTGACGAGCGGAAGCCAGGGCCATGCGCGGCCGGCCGGTCATGCGCGCACCCAGCGCCTGCGATCCCCGCGTGGGACCGCCGTCAGTGCTGCAAGTCGCATGTGCGGTCGTACTGTTCCCGGGCTCCTCTTGGCGAAGGGCGCCTGTCAGCCCGTCGCCGGACCGCTACTGCCGGGTGCTCCGGATCCGCACCACGACCGCGTAGCCGCCGAGGCCGAGGAGACAGTCTCCGCTGATCTCGCCGAGGGCTGTGTAGAGCGTCAGGACGCGTCCGGTCGTCGAGTCGTAGGCGATGTCCTTGACGCTGCCGTGCTCGGTGCCGTCTTCCGTCAGGACCCGGTGACCCAGGGCCTCTTGATGGGCGGGGAAGCTCTTCTCGCCGGGACCGGCGGCGTGCGAGCGCACGATGACGGCGTCCCGCCCCACCCCCTCGACGGCGTTCCAGGCGATGGCCGTGGCGTGTCGCGGGGCGCCGGACAGGCGCAGACAGGCGATGCTCCTGGTGTGCGGGTCGATGGTCAGGCTCTCCACCCGCCCGAGCGGTTCGGCCTCTTCCACCGTGATCACCGGAAGGCCCTGGGTCTGGGTGAACAGCCTCATGTCGGATCCCCCTCTCCACGTACGGGTGTTTCGGTGGGTGTGTCCAGGGCCGTGTCGACGGGGGCGTCCGTGTGTCCGGTCACTGTGTGCGCCCGGAAGGCCTCGACCTGGGCACTGAAGCTGGGCAGGTCGTCGGCGACGAAGCGGCGGGCGTGGGCCGGTACGACCAGAGCACGTCCGGAGACGGCCAGAGTCTCCCCGCGCGGGATGAACGCCTTCCGCTCCCGCCGGTCCAGGTTCTCGTTGGCGGCGATCTCGAAACCGATCACCCGTCCGCTCCGCCCGCCCTCGATCACCACGTCCAGGATCGTGCCCACCTCGGTCCCCTGGTCCGTGAGGACGGGAGTACCGATGACCTGACCCCCTCCTCCCGTGCCGGAGCCCATGGCCACGCCCCGCTTTTCCAGGACCGCCTGACTGGGGATCATCACTGCGGCCGGTCCGATCGCGTGCACTCCGGACAACGGCAGGACCTTCTTGAGCGGTCCGGCCAGCAGGCCGCGGCCGCTCAGGGTGAAGCCGGTGATCCGGCCCCCGTCGGCGTCGAAGACGGTGTCCTTGATCTGGGCGACGGCTTCACCATCCAGCGTCACCACCACCCGCTTGGTCAGTTCGGAGGCGAGCGCGAGCGCGATCACAGCGCACCTCCCCGCCGGCGGCGGCCCCCCGGCCGGACGGCGATCACCGTCCCACTGCGCCGCCTCGCCTGGACCGCCAGCACCGTGACAGTGAGCACGATCGCCACCGCGACGAGAAGGACCACCCAGCCCCACCACACCATCGCCGACCACCTCGGTACAGTCTTGACTGCGAATGCCGCCATGTTCCGGCGAACTCCCTGGGCTATTCGCTTGCCCGCGGTACGCCCACCGCACGCCTGCGGGCAACCGTTCCCGGAAGCCGGAAGCCGGAAGCCGGAAGCCGGAAGCCGGAAGCCGGAAGCCGGAAGCCGGAAGCCGGAAGCCGGGTGGGCCGGTGACCGGCAGGCAGCGCACAGACGACGGGGGTTCTCCTCGCCGCGTTGTGCCTGGCCCCACCTACAGGCCGTACCCGCTCCTTGGAGATGAGGGAGTGGGGCGACCTGATTGTGGCTTCGCTGCCGGGAGCCGCGGCGCCGGCACCGACGGCGTCCACCGGGTGGAGCACCACTGACAGTTCCTGGGCGGTGGCCAGAGCCCCGGTGGCCGAAGGGCCTGCGTGATGACGCCGCTTCGCATCAGATCCTGGAAGGCCGCTGTCCGGGGGAGGCGCCGGCCGCGAGCGGCAGACTGCGCAGCGACAGCGCGCTGGGCGGGGGCAGCACGCCGTGGGCCGCCTCGGCACGAAACGACTGGAGCAGATACGCCACCAGGCGCCGGGACGCCGACCGGTCGTGCGGCAGAGCAGTGACCAGACCGCAGTGGGACAACAGGGCCACGGTGAGGTCGGAGGGATGGAAATCGGCCCGGAGCGCACCCGCCGCCTGGGCCCTGCGGACCAGGACCGTGAAGTCACGCTCGGCCTGTTCCCGGACCCGCGCGTCCTGCGCCGTACGGTCCGGGAAAGCCGCGACGAACGCGGCCGGGAACCCCCGTTCCTCCCGCTGGAGTTCGCAGATCTTCTCGACCAGTCGTCGGAAGCCCCGCCACGGGTCGGGGTCGGCCAGCGCCTCGGTGAGCGTCCGGGCGCAGATCTCCATCTGCTGCGCGAACGCGGCCCGTACCAGGGCGTCCCGGGTCGGGAACCGCCGGTACAGCGTCGCCACGCCGACTCCCGCCCGCCGGGCGACGGCGGCCATGGGCGCATCGATCCCCTGCTCGGCGAAGACCGCACGGGCGGCGACGAGGATGCGCCCCCGATTGCGCCGGGCGTCGGCCCGAAGTCCGTCCGTACCCGCGATCCGAGAAGATTCGCCCACCACTGTCTCTCATCTCCGGCCCAAGCGGACGATGCCGTCCGTTTCCCAGCCTACGCTCGGCCCCCGGATCCCCCGCAGGGCCGCTCGTAGTGAAGGTGAGAACGATGAACGACCGCATGATGAAAGCAGTGCTGTTCGACCGCTTCGGCGGTCCCGAAGTGTTGTACGTGGGCCGGGTGCCGCGCCCCGAACCGGCGCCCGGCGAGGTCCTCGTGCGGGTGCGTGCGTTCAGCGTCAACGGCGGCGAACTCGCGGTCCGTTCCGGCCGTCTCCGCCTCTTCACCGGCCGGAAGTTCCCGCAGCGCGTCGGGCTGGACCTCACCGGCGAGGTCGTCGCCCTGGGGCCGGGCGCGACGGGTGTCGCGGTCGGCGACCGGGTGTGGGGCGTCATGGGCGCCGCCGCCAAGTTCGGCAGCGCCGCCGAGTACGTGACCGTGCGGGCCGAACGGCTCGGCCGGGTCCCGGACGGACTGGACCTGGTGTCCGCCGCCGCGCTGCCGGTGGCGACCACCGCCATCACCGCGCTCCGCGACAAGGCCGCGCTGCGCCCCGGCGAACGGCTGCTCGTACGGGGCGCGGCGGGCGGCGTCGGCAACGCCGCCGTCCAGCTCGGGCAGGCATACGGTGCCGAGGTCACGGCGCTGGCCCGCGCCGCCAATCTGGACTTCGTCCGCACGCTCGGCGCCCACCACGCCGTCGACCACCGGACCGTCAGGCCTGCGGAACTGGGCCTGTTCGACGTGGTCCTCGACACGGCGGGCACCGACCTGCGGGCCTTCCGGCGCCTGCTGAAACCCGGTGGGCGCATGGTCTCCATCGCCTTCGACCCCACGCGTCCCGCCGCCTCGCTCGGCTACATCGCGGCCAGTGCCGTACACGGACGCAGCCGGGTGCGCTTCTTCAGCGGCAACCCCAAGCGGGCGCTCTTCGACCACCTTGCCCGGCAGGTGACCCAGGGGGCACTGCGCCCGGCGGTGGACACGGTCTTCCCGCTGGAGGAGACAGCGGCGGCGCACCGGGCGCTGGAGGCGGGCGGTGTGCGGGGCAAGTACGTGGTCAGGGTCGACTGGGAGCCACGAACAGACTGAGAGCCGCGAACAAACGGGCGCCCGGCCCGCGCCGCCCGGCACGCACGCTCGCGGCGTTGCCGGAAGGCGCTGGTAGCTCCGCTGCAAGGACCTTCCGGCGCCTCGAGATCGCACGCAGCCTCCCAACCGAGCGCCATGTCACTAACGGATAGGGAAATGGAGTCGTTAGTAAATGCTAACGGTTAGTGCTAAGTTGAGCGGGAAGAGAGTGAGCTTCGCCGGGGCCGACGGTCCGCCGCGCCCGGTCGGCGTCCCATCGCCGTCGGCTGCTCTCACCACCGCACCCGACGGCAGGAGGAGGAACGATGCGCACTGTGATCGCAGGAGCGGGCCTGGTCGGGCTCACCACCGCGGCCTCGCTGCGGCTGATCGGACATGAGGTCACCGTGCTGGAACACGCGCCGCAGGTGCGGGCCGCCGGGGCCGGCATCGCTCTGTGGCCCAACGCGCTGCGGGAGTTGGACACCCTCGGCATCGGCGACGAGGTGCGGCACATGGGCAGGACCGTCGACGCCAGGTTCTTCGACGCCGCCGGACACCCGATGCGCGCCGCCGGCTACGACCCCGCCGCCCACCAGCTCCTGATGGTGCCGAGACCGGACCTGAACAACCTCCTCGCCGACACCCTCGGCAGGCACCGGATCCGCCTGGGAACACACGTCACCGGCTTCACCGAACACGACACACACGTGGAAGTGCACCTCGCCGACGGCGCGCCGCTGCGGGCGGATCTGCTGATCGGAGCGGACGGCGTGTACTCCGACGTGCGCGCCGCCCTGGTGCCCGGCAGCGCGGCCGTCGCCCATGCCGGCAACTACGCCTGGCGGGCCGTGCTGCCCTCCGGGGACGAGCGGCCGGAGGGCACGTTCGTCACGATCGGCACCGCGCGGACCCGAGGCGGCTACACGCGGGTCGCCCAGGGCCGGACCATGTGGTGGGTCGGCCAGTTCGACGCCGGTGAACTGGCCGGCAGCAAGAGGGAGCGGGCGCTGCGGCGGGCCCGCAACGTGGCCGAGTCCGGCTGGCACGACGAGCTTCTGGAGATGATCGCCGCGACGCCGGAGGAGGCCATCCTGGAGAACCAGATCATGGTCGTCCCCGAGCTGCCGCGCTGGACCACGGACCGGGTCGCGCTGATCGGGGACGCCGCGCACGGCCTGTCCCCGCACATCGCGGCGGGCGGCACCCTGGGCATCGAGGACGCCGGAGTGCTGCGCGCCGAACTGGCCGGCGGAGCCGCCACACCCGCCGCCCTAGCCCGCTACGAGAGTGCCCGCCGATCCCGGTTCGAGCAGGTGCGCGAGCACTCCGCCGCGATCGAGCACGCCCACGGCGCCGCCGAGTCCGCCGAGCGCTACGCCGCCTTCACTCACTGGATGATCACCACCGCACCCACTGCCTGACCTGCCGGCGGCGAGCCCGGACGCGGTCCGGGCGGGGCGGTTGTGTCCTCGGCGGACGGACCGGCGACGGACCGGGGGAGTTCGGGTTCCATCCGGGGGATGACCGTCACCATGGCAGCCGTTCGGCGAGGCCGCACGAGTGGACCCGTGTGTGCCCTGGGCGGGGAGAGAGTGAGCGTGACCGGTCCTCCGCCACTGAACACCCCGTGCCTCGAAGCCGCCGCGACGGGGCCGGCCGAGGCGTCCGACCCGCCCGGCGCGAGACTGTCGGCGGCGCTCACACCGGAGGTCTGCGCTCAGGCAGCGCCCTGTGAGGCGGCCAGCCAGGCGCGGTAGCGGCGCAGGGCCCGTCGCTGCCTGCGCCACTCGGCGACGAGGGCGACGGCCGGGTGGGTGCCGGGTGTGGGGCGGCTTCCGCGGGCGACACGGCGCATCTGGTGGCGGACCTGGGCCATGCCGGCGGCCGAGGCGAGGGCCTTGTCGGACCAGGTCACCGGCCGCAGTCGCTCGTCGGCCTCGCGGTCCTGGCGCCAGCGGCCGGGCAGGTCCGGGGTGACGGCGAGGGCCGTGCCCATCCCGATGAGCGCCACACCGCTGTCGAGGACCCTCTCGGCGGTGCGGCGCTGGGTGATGCCGCCTGTCAGCATCAGGGGCAGCGGGCTTGTGGTGACCAGGTCTTTCGCCAGGTCGAGGAAGTACGCCTCGCGGGCCTGGGTGCGTGCGTCGGCCGGGCGGCCCGACATCGCCGGACTCTCGTAGCTGCCGCCGGACAGTTCGACCAGGTCGACGCCGAGCGGCGCGAGCATCCCGATCACCTGGCGTGCGTCGTCGGCGTCGAACCCGCCGCGCTGGAAGTCGGCGGAGTTGAGCTTCACCGCGACCGCGAAGGACGGGGAGACGGCGGCGCGCACGGCCCGGACGACGTCCAGCAGCATCCGGGCCCGGTTCTCCAACGATCCGCCCCACCGGTCGGTGCGCTTGTTGACCAGGGGGGACAGGAACTGCGACAGCAGGTAGCCGTGTGCGGCGTGGACCTCCACGCCGTCGAAGCCCGCCTGCTCGGCGCGCTGGGCGGTGACCGCGTACCGGGTCACGGTGGCCTGGATCTGCTCGGGGGTCATGGCGACGGGCTTGCCGAAGCGGCCGCTGTGCTTGCCGAGGTCGACGGCGACCGCGGACGGGCCCCATACGACTCCGGGCATGTCGGATCCGATCTGGCGCCCGGGGTGGTTGATCTGCATCCAGATCGCTCCGCCGCCGGACCTGCCGGCCTTGGCCCACTCGACGAACGGCTCGAGCGGTGCCGCCTGGTCGAGCACCACGCCGGCCGGGCCGGTCAGCGCCTCGGCGTGGACCATGACGTTGCCGGTGATCAGCAGTCCGGTGCCACCGGCGGCCCAGCGCCGGTAGAGCCCGAACAACTCCTCGTCCGGGAGCTGGCCGTGGCCGGCCATGTTCTCCTCCATGGCCGCCTTGGCGATCCGGTTGTTCAGTACCTGCCCGGAGCGCAGGGACAGGGGCGAGAACAGCTCGCTCGTCATCCGGGTTCCCCTCTCTGTCTCGATCTCGATCGCTTACGATGTATGCATCGTTCACATTAAGACAGTGATGTAAGCGGCGTAAACATGAGGGAGTGTGACCTATGTCGCCAGCGAGCGGCACCTATCACCACGGCGATCTGCGCGCCGCCTGTCTGCGTGCCGCGCGGGAGCTGCTGGAGGAGGACGGCAGCGCCGGGCTGTCCCTGCGGGCGGTGGCACGGCGGGCCGGCGTGTCGGCGACGGCTCCCTACCGCCACTACGCCGACCGTGACGCGTTGGTCTCGGCGGTCGCCGCGCAGGGCTACCGTGAACTCGCCGGACATCTGGCCGCCGCGCATCCCTCGCCCAGGACTCCTGATGAGCTCGCCGCGGTCGCCGTCGCCTACGTCCGCTTCGCGCTGGACCGGCCGGCGCTGTTCCGGGTGATGTTCGCGGAGCCCTGCGATCCGAACAGCGAGGAACGGGTTACCGCGACCGCCGCGATCTCGGAATACGTCCGCGGCATCGTCCGCGGTGCCTTCCCCGGCGCCGACGCGGAGGCGCTGTCGACCACGGTGTGGGCCCTCGTCCACGGTCTGGCCTTCCTGCACCTCGACGGCAAGCTCGACACCTCCACCCCCGACGTCGTCGCAGGCCAGGTGCGCGCCGCCGTCAACGCACTGTTCACCGTCCCCGCGGCGCCGTCGCAGGCGAGGGGGTAGCGGGTCGCGCGCCATCGGTACGGGCCATCGGTACGGGCCGGCGGGCGGGCGGCACGGCATCGTCCGGCTTCCGTGCCGATCGGCTCCGTACTCGATCGACTCCGTCGGCTCCCGTGTCGAGGGGTGCGGCCTCGCGGCGACCGCGGCGCGGTCCCGGCGGTCCGGGGGTACGGACGAGGTCTGCTGCATTGGCGGTACCGGGGTCACCGGGTCGGGGGAAGGAACCCCCGGCTGCCGGGCCGGTCGTCCCGATCGGGTGTGATCATCACACAGAGATGACATGAAGACTCCGGGCAGTCACCGCCCCTGGCAGGAGGGCCCCTCGATGAGCCTGTTCGTGCAACCCCTTCTCGGTGTCGCCGCGGCGATCGCCATAGGCGCGGCGGTCCCGCTCGGGACCGCCGCCTCCCCCGCCGTCACCGCCGAGGGCTCCCCCGCCGTCACCGCCGAGGGCTCCTCCGCCGTCGCCGCCGAGGGCACCCATTGCGACCGCGCCGACCAGGACGTGTGGGGCAGCGGGCCCAGCCGCAACCTGACCGCCCGGCTCTGCAGCATCCCGGCCCACCAGAAACGCTGGTACACCGTAGAGGTCGACACGCTCATGCAGACCTACTACAAGGGCGACACCCCGGAGGGGGGAGTCGACCGGACCAGGGCCCTGCGCCACAGGACCATCAGGTGCCTCGGATACACCCGCGACAGCGACACCGGCACGGTCGACTGGTTCGGCTGCCCGCCCGTCTGACGCGCCCGTCCCGGCTTCCCGCGGCCGGCCTCGCGGCGCGGCGGCGGTCCACCGCTTCACCGCCGGCGCCGAGCGAGGCGTCGGCGGCCGAGGAACGGAAAGGACGTCGCCGGAACCGCCCTTAGAGCTGCGAACAAAAGGGGCGCCCGGCTCGCGGCGTCCGGCACGCACGCTCGCGGCGTTGCCGAAAGGCCCTGGTAGCTCCGCTACAAGGACCTTCCGGCGCCTTGCGATCGCACGCACCGGACGGCGAGGGGTCGGCGGGACGCCGTCCCCACAGCAGCAGCACCCGGGTGGCGGCGTCGCTCTCGATCGTGGCGGGACCCTCGGGAGCGGCCAGCCGGATGCTGCACCCGTCACCGCCAGTGTCGGCAGGCACGACGACGTCGTCCGTGCCCGGCGTGCGCAACCGTCCCTCGAACGGTTCGTCGCCGGGTCCGAAGTCCAGTGCGGCGCGGCCCCGGACCAGCAGCGGGCGGCCGACCGACACCACACTGTGCTCGGTCATCCACGGTTCGTCGAGCGCCCGCACGGCGGTGGGGTCGTCGCCGGTCAGGTCCCAGCGGTGCAGGATCAGCTCCTCCCTCATGTGTTCCGCGAAGAACGGGACCTTCACGGTCCGGCCGGTCCACATGACCTCCGTCTGCGGGGACAGGTCCCACGCGGCGGCAGCGGCGGTCTCGGCGAGCCGTTCGCAGTGGCCCAGGAAAGCGGCCCAGAGTTGCGGGCCGGACATCCGCCGGTACGGAGCCTCCCGCTCGAAGCCCCTGGTCTCCACAGGTGTTCCCGCGAGGCACGCCTGGAGCACCCGGGTCAGTTCCTCGGCGTTGCCCGTCTGGTGGACCAGGACGTCCCGTACCGTCCACGCCTCGCACCAGGTGCCGTCGTCGGGCCGCCGCGCCTGCACGGCGCGGAGGAACGGGACCAGTTCCGGCAGGGTCTCCTCGACCCGGGAGGGGATCATGTGCGATGGGTATCCCGACCGGACCGCCCGCCAAACCGGCGTCTCCCGCGGACCGGCCGTCTCCCGCGCACCGGCCGTCTCCCGCGGACCGGCGGTGCCCGTCGGCCGACGCGTGCGGCGCCCACCGAGCCACCGCCCGTCCCTGTTCTTCCTGCTGCTCGCCATGGTCCGGCTGCTCCCGCACTACGGCTGGACCGTCGAGGACGACGAGCCCGGCGAGCTACTCCTGGCCCGCCTGCGGGAGAAGCTGACCCCCCTGGGCTTCGAACCGTGGCGGGAGATGACCTGCCGCGGCGAGTACCACGGCGGCCCCGACGTCATCGTCTGCCACGACCCGTGCAGCGACTACCTCAGCGAACTCACCGTCTTCGGCCGCACCCGCGAGGCACTCGGACACCTCGCGCAGACCCTCGGCGTCGACTGGTCCGATGACGTCCGCGAACCCGAAAGCCGCCACCGCTGATCACTCTCCTGCCGCCCTGGCGCCGGGAAGCGAAGGCAGCGCGGGGACACGCACGGCGCTCCCCGCGCGAAGCCCTCGCCTGCCACCCGGACCCGTGGCAATGTTGGGTAGGTGCGGATCGAGCAGGACTTCCTGCCATACCTGCGGAAGCCGAGTCATGCGCTGCTGGCGATCCCCGTCGCGCTCATCGTGGTGATCACGGCAGTGGACCAGCTCGTGCCCGAGGACATCCACCTCAGTCCGCTGCTGGTCGTCGCTCCCGCCGTCACCGCCTACTTCGCCAATGCCTGGACGACCGCGCTGATCGGGTTGCTCGCCGTGGGCGCGCAGGCGTACATCGGCTGGCGCTTCGACGTGCTGACGACACGCAACGTGCTGGTGCAGATCCTCGCCCTGGCGGTGCTGTCCGCCATGGTCGTCTTCTTCTGCGTGGTACGGGAGCGCCGCAGCCGCCAGCTGGCCCGCATGCGCACCATCGCCGAGGCCACACAGCACGCCCTGCTGTGGCCGCTGCCCGACCAGCTCGGCTGCGTGCGGATCGCCGTGCTCTACCTCGCCTCCGAGGACGATGCCCAGATCGGCGGTGACCTCTACGCCGCCACCACCACCGAAACCGGCACCCGCATCATGATCGGCGACGTACGCGGCAAAGGCCTGCCCGCCATCGGCGAGGCAGCCCTGCTCATCAGCGCCTTCCGGGAAGCCACCCACCAGCACGCCACGCTGCCGACGCTCGCCACCGCCCTGGAACAGAGCGTCACCCGGAACCTGGCCCACCTGGGGCGCACCGCGGAAGCCGAGGAGCGCTTCGTCACAGCGCTGCTGGTGGAGATTCCCGACGAGGACAACATCACCCAGGTCATCAGCTGCGGGCACCCGCCACCGCTGCTGCTCAGCTCCAACGGCGCCGGCACGGTCGCGCTCCACCCGGCGCTCCCCCTCGGCGTCGGCGGCCTGGGACCGGCCGACAACAGCGTCGACGTCTTCTCCTTCGAACCCGGCGACACCCTCCTGCTCTACACCGACGGCGTCATCGAGACCCGCGACGCCGACGGCACCTTCTACCCACTCGCCGAACGGGCCGCCCAGTGGGCGGACGACAGCCCCGAGGAACTCGTGCGCCTCCTGCGGCACGACCTGATGGCGCACGCCGGCGGCCGACTCGACGACGACGCCGCGGTCATCGCCCTGCGCCGCACCCACTACGGCCGCCGGGACCAGACACCGGCAGCGGCCCCGTGAGGCCACGGCTCTGCGCCAGGGGGGAGGCTCACCTCCCACCAGGGGGGGCGGCTCACCTCAGTGGGCGGTGAAGCCCGCCGCCCGGCCCGCCGCGCCCGGGTCTGGCAGGAGCGGGGCATGGCCTTCTCGGCCTCCACGGAGATCCCCTGGCCGTGACCGGGCCCGTACACCGACCGCAGCCGCTCCGCCGCCCCCCGAACGGCCCTCCAGGTGCCGTACGAGCTGGTGGGCGGCGGAGAACCGACGGCCGCCCCGCAGAGAATCCGTCCGCGGGGCGGCCGTCGCTCACTTCACTTCGTGAAGGAGGAGTACCTCTCACTTCGTGAAGTAGAAGTACCTCCAGGCGCCGTTGGTCGTGGAGTTGACGGTGTCGCCCGACGCGCCGTTCACGTAGGAAGCGCGTACGCGCATCCGGTAGCCCGTGTCGTGCGTGCCCGTCAGCGTGACGGCCGACTTGCCGTTGGAGCCGAGCTGGAAGAACTGCGAGCCCGCGTCGCGCCACTTGCCCTGGTAGTAGATTTCGAGGGACAGCTTGTGCTTGCGCCCCGGGTAGTAGCTCATCGTGGTCGTGAAGAGCGGGTTCGTCTTCTTGTGGAAGTACGCGTACGGCGTCGAGCCGATCTTCGCCGTCCTGTACTGCTTCGAGATGCCGGTCGAGACCCTCACCTGCGCGTACGCCGTGGACGTGACCGTCTTCGGCGCGTACTTGCCGTCACCCGCGAACACGGCCGTCACCGTGGTGTCGCGGGTCATGTCGACCGTCGCCGACAGATCACCCCTGGAGTTGACCCTGGCGGACTTGACCCGTTTCCTGGGCTTGTCCGACCCGTACGGGTCCACGTACAGCTCGACCGTGCGGTTCTTGTACGTCTTGCCGAGGTGGGCGGTGAACGAGACGTCCTTGCCGTACGCGTACAGCGCCTTGTCGTGGTTCAGCGTCAGCGTGGGCACGGTCCGGGGCACGGTGACCTTGCCGGAACCGGACGCGGCCGAGCGCGACGCGTCGCCCGCGTAGGACACCTTGTACGTGACCTGGCCGCCGGCGGTCGGGGTGTCGGTGAAGGAGAAGGCGCCGTCCGGCCTCAGCGTCACCGGGCTGAGCGTCTTGCCCTTCGGCGACTCGACGTCGGTCCGGGTGACCGTGGCCTTGGTGCCCGCCGGGAAGGCGCCCTTGGACACCACCTTGCCGGTGACCGTGAGCTTCTTGCCGAGCGCGGACTTCGACGGGGCGTTCACGGTGACCTTGGTCGCCGACTTCGTCGGATCGGTCAGCACCCGCAGGGCGTAGACGTCGCTGTACACGTTGGTGGTGAGGGCGAAGACGCGGCTGCGGTCCGGGGCCCAGGCAAGGCCCGCCTCGTGCAGGTCGTTCGTGGCGGTGGTGCTGCCGCTGCTGTAGGGGAAGTCGTACGTGCGCAGGGCGGATGTGGCGTTCGACGGATAGACGAAGACGTCCGGCGAGAACTGGGCGCTCCCGAGGGCGATCATGCCGTCCGGCGCGACGGCCACGGCGTCGACCCACGAACCCGTGCGGTACGAACCCACCAGCGTCAGGTCGGAAGCCGAGAACACCTGGGCGGCGTCCTGCGGGGAGCCGCCGCCCACGATCAGCTTCTTGCCGTCCGGGGTGACGTCGAAGTCCTTGAGGTACGCGGGGGACTGACCGTCGACCACATGCGGACCGTAGGCCACCTCCCGCGGTGCGCCCGACGAGACGTCGTACACGGCGAGCGAGACGGTGCTGGAACCCTCCTGGGCCGCGGCCAGGACATCGGGGGCGCCGGGGTCGGAGGCCAGACGCGGTGCGGAGTACCAGCTGTTCGCGCCGTCCGAGGGCAGCGTCACTTCCGCGTCGGGCGACGACACGTCGATCGAGCCGATCTGGCCGCGGTAGGCCTCGTCCGGACCGTTGAACCCGAACCAGAGCTTGCCTCCGGCCATCGCGGGATACCTCGGTTCGATGCCCTTGCCGAGGGCGTACCGCTTGGTCTCGGTGAGCGTGGCCGTGTCGATGACGGCGATCGATCCGGCCTGCGACACCGCCGCGTACACGGTGCCGGAGTCGGTGGACAGCTCCAGGCCGGTCACGCCCGGCAGCGAACCGATCGTGCGGACGACCTTGCCGCTGTAATCCGTCGCGACGACCTTGCCGGACACCGGATCACTGATGAAAACCCGCTGGTGGACGCCGTCCACCAGGATGTCGCCGCTCGACTTGATCGGCAGCGGGACGCTCGAATCGGCGGCGGCCGGGCCGGCCGCACCGCTGACGAGGACGACGGAGCTGAAGAGGACCGCGAGCGCCGTCGCGGTCGCGGTTCTGCGCGTGCGCAAAGTTACTGATACCCCCACGGTAAGAGAGGCCGCTCGACGCCCGCGATGAGAGACAGGCGGCGGCCCGCATCGCAGAGTACGACATCGAAGAAGGCGACGGCCCGCCCGTCACGGCCGGCCTGACCGCCGAGATCACGACCGACTCGTGGCGGCCCACGGCTGACCGGCTCAGCCCGCCCTCACAGCCGGCGTTCGGCCGCTTCGACGCTGTCTCCGCCGCTCGGTGTCGAACGCGACCGCGGCCTTCGGCGCAGAGCGCCGGACCAGGTTCACGACCTGCTCGAAGAGCGGCAGGAGGGGCTCCGGCTTGCGAATCCCGCCGCCGATGACGACGACGTCCCACTCGCGTTCGGACAGCGCCGCGATGACCGTGGGCTCGGCCGGCCCGTCCAATGGGATCAGCGCCATGGAGGCATCGACGGCACGGGCACCGAAACGCGCCAGCTCCTGGTCGAGGCCCGCGCGGACGGCGCCCTCCCCACCGTCACCCCCGTCGCGTCACCGGACTGGCGCGGCAGCGACTGCGACCAGGTCGCGTGGGCCGTGGAGAGGGCCGGGACTCGGATCATCCGCTGCGGGGACACCAGGTGGCACGGCAACTGATGGCAGATCGCCCGCGACCACGGCCCGTTCGACGGGGCGTTCCTGCCCGTCAACGGTGTGATCGCCAGGTTCGAGGGCTACGAGGCGAACGTGCCCGGCACGCCGACGCCCGAGCAGGCGGCGGAGGCGGTGGCTCTCGGCGCCTCCACCGCCTGCGCGATCCACTACGCGCTGTTCGACAACCCTCCGGCGCACGTGGAACAGTCAGACATGGCTGAGCGCTTCGCCCACGCCGCCTGGGAGCGGGGCATCACACCTCACCTCGTGGCCGACGGTGAGACCGTACCGCTGGACCACTGACTGCTGGACCACTGAATCCTGGTCGCTCGGTCCGCCTCCTGCCGGTTCACAGTGCGATCACGACTTTGCCGTGGACATGCCTCTCGGCCTGCATCGTCACGGCTTCGCGGATCTGCTCGACCGGGAAGGTCGCCGCGATCGGCACCGTGATCTCGCCGGAACGGATCGCGCCGACGATCCGTTCCAGGGCGCCCGGACCCGCGTCGAGGGCGCCCGCCTTGTGCACACCGGGCGGCGGGGCGGGGCCGTCGGCCACGACGGAGATCCGCTCGGGTGCCACGCCGAGCTTCAGCGCGGTCTCCGCCGCCTCCCTTCCGAACAGGTCGGTTGCGGCGGTGATCCCCTCGGGCGCCAGCGCCCGCACCCGGTCCGCCAGGCCAGGACCGTACGCCACGGGTTCGGCGCCGAGCCCGCGCAGGAATCCGAACGTGCGCTCGGAGGCGGTGCCGAGCACCCGGGCGCCCGCACGCTTCGCCAGCTGCACGGCGAAGATGCCCACGCCACCCGCAGCCCCGCCGATCAGGACGGTGTCCCCGGCGCGGAGCCCGGTCGCGGCGAGCGCGGCGGAGGCCGTCAGACCGGACACCGGAAGCGTGGCCGCCACCTCGTCGCCGATTTCCTCCGGGGTGGGCCACAGGTGTGCCGTGGGCGTCTTGACCAGCACGAAATCGGCGACGGACCGGCCGATCGCAGCTCCGAACACCCGGTCGCCGGCCGCGAATCCCGTGGCTTCGGCGCCCACCTCGTCCACCACACCGGCGAAGTCGCTGCCGAACCCGGCCGGCAGACTGATGCCGAACCGCGCCGCCATGTCGGGCTGAGTGGAGATCTGCCAGTCCATCGGGTTCAGCCCGGCGGCCGTGACCCGGACCCGGACCTCGTCCGGCGCGGCGTGCGGTTCGGGTATCTCCTGCACTTCGAGTACTTCGGGACCGCCAAATCGCCTGTAACGGACAGCTTTGCTCATCGGTGACCTCTCCTGGTCAGTGATGGGACTTGGTCTCATCGACCGTACACCAGTGATGGGACCAAGTCCCGTACACTGGTCCCATGGCTCGCTGGCAACCCGACGCACCAGGACGACTCGCCGCCGCCGCCCTCGACCTCTTCGAGGAGCAGGGCTACGAGAACACGACCGTGATCGAGATCGCGGAGCGCGCGGGGCTCACCAAGAGCACGTTCTTCCGGTACTTCCCGGACAAGCGCGAGGTGCTCTTCGGCCGGGGCACGGTGACGGGGCTGCTCGTCGAAGGGATCGCCTCGGCGCCGCCCACGGCCGGGCCGCTCGACACCGTGGCGGACGCCCTCGACGCGCTCGGCCGGACGTTCTTCACCCACGACCGCCGCGAGTTCAGCGGCCGGCGCCAGGCCGTGCTGAACGCCCATACGGAACTGCGTGAACGCGAAGCCCTGAAGAGGATCGACCTCACCGCCTCGATGATCGAGGCCCTCAACCGCCGCGGAGTCCCGAGCCTGAGCGCGCGCGTGGCCGCGAATCTGGGCACCCTCGTCTGGGAGATCGCCTACGACCGGTGGATCGACACCGACAACACCGAGGGCTTCGGCCGGCTGGCACGCCAAGCGCTCGCCGAAGTGCGCGCGGCCGGCGCCCTGGGCTACTAGGGTCCGTTTTCAGAGATCATCCAGGTGGTGGATCATGGCGCCGAGGTACGTCGGCACCGGGCCCGGCCGACCACGACGAGTGCCGCTCAGAGCTGCGAACAAAAGTGGGTTCCGGTCAGCGGGCGGTGTCCGGTGCGTGCGATCGCAAGGCGCCGGAAGGTTCTTGTAGCGGAGCTACCAGGGCCTTCTGGCAACGCGGCGAGGGCGCGTGCCGGGCGCCGCCCGCCGGGGCCCACTTTTGTTCGCAGCTCTCAGTCCCGTCGTACCAGGAACCGCTGGTCCGCGGAGTCCGCGCACCCCCGCTCCGACGCCTCCGCCCCCTCCCGCGAGTCGGCGAGCCCGACGCACCGGCCGCTGCCGACCACACGGAACCGGAACCCGTCGCCGAGCGGTTGGAGCCGGAAGAGCGTGCCCTGGGCGCAGTCGTTGCGGGGTTCCAGCATCCCCTTGACCGGGCCGGTGTTCAGGACCGTGAGGCAGCCCTTGCCCTCCTGCGGGTGGTGCCACTGGATGCGGTACAGGTTCTCGCCGGCCGGTTCGAGATACGTCCGCGGGACGGTCGCCCGCCCGCAGGGGAGCTGGACTGCGACGGCGTTCGCGTAGGCGCCCGCGCGGTCGCGGCCGTCCGTGAGGCAGAACTCCGGCGTACGGGCGGGCCGGATGGTGACCCAGCCGCCGAGAGCCGCCGCGCGCTCGTCGCCGGAACTGCCGTCACCTCCTTCCGGCAGCAGCCACCACAAACCCAGGACGAGCAGCGGCACAACGCACAGGGCGACGAGGCCGGCGGTAGCGACGTGGCGCCACGGTGAGGACGGAAGCCGTCTCGGCGGAGTCAACTCCGCGTCCCGTCGGCCCGGTTCACTCTCCACCGGCGTCGGCCGCGCGGGCCGCCCCTGCTCGACCGTCCCCGAGGCGATCCGCTCCCGCGCGTCCTGCCACAGCCCCACCCGCTCACCGTCCCCGCACGCCCTGACGAACGCGGCGAGCACATCGGGCCGGGGCAGATTCGTCCGCCCCAGGACGTCCGCCAGCGTGCTGCGTGCCAACGTGTCCCCGTTGCGCGCGGCCTTCACCTCCAACTCGCGGTAGGTCAGACCGGAACGTTCCTTGAGCCGTCGCATCGACTCGACGAAGCCGACCGGGTCCCGGGCGTCGTACGGCGACAGATCCCCCAGGCTGCTCATGGACGTCATCCTGCTGTGCCCCCGCAAGCGGGGACAACACAGGATCCCGCCATGTCCTGCCGTCCGGGTCCGTCCCGGACAACCCTCTGACCAGCACGGACAACCGCCCCTTGTCCGGGACGGCCGAAGCCTCTTGCCTCCCGGTGCCGCCGATCAGCAGTCTCGATGACGCCCCGGCCGGCAGCGAGCCGGACCGGGCACCATCCACCGACCACGAACGAGGAGCATTCGCATGCGCATCCGTCGACTCATGGCGACCGCCGGTCTCGGTACGGCCCTCGCCCTCGGCGCCACCGCCTTCCCCGCGGCAGCCGCCCCCACCGTGACCGGCTCCTACCCGTCCTCCTGCAGCGGCTGGACCGACTGGTACGCCGGCCACGGCCGCGGACACCTCAACTGCGCCGGCGCCGGACGCGACATCAGGGTCACGGTCGAGTGCGGCGGCGGTGTCGCCAAACGCAGTGCCATCGGCTACGAGTACGCCAAGGCCGAATGCCCCCGGGGTCTCGGCGCAACCGGTCTGAGCGGACGGTTCGTCTAGGCCCGAGCCGGCCCGCGCCGAGGGCGGCCGCGGCGAGAGGCCGGGGCCGCCCTTCCCGCGCTCGTGGGAATACTCGGCTGCCGGCCGTCGGCCGTCCCTCGACGGTGACCGGTTGCTACTCGCGTCGAGGCGCGGCCGGAGCCGGGACCAGGGGTGAGTGCGCGGGTGGGGCGTGTAGGCGCTGCCCTGCCCTGCGGGAGCGGGGCAGCCCCCCGGGGCGATTACGGATCGCTGGCAACCGTTGCGTAGGGTGATCGTCATGAGATTGAGGATTGTCATCACCCTGGGTGTGGCCGGGCTGCTGGCCACGGGATGCGGCGGGAAGTCGGATCCGAGCGCCGCTGACGCCAAGGCGTCGGCGTCGGCGCCCGCCCCGGCAGCGATGGCGCAGAAGCTGACGCGACCGGCCGCGAGCCCCGAGCTGGAGCCGTCCCCCTCGCCCGCCGGCAGCGCACCCTTCTCCGAACAACTCGCCTACGAACTGCGCGCCAAGACGCTGAAAATGGCTGGTGCTCCGGGCAGGACGACCGCTCAGTGCCCGAAGAAGACGGGGGCGAAGAAGGGCACGAAGGTCACGTGCACCACCACCTACGAGGGCCTGGGGATTCGGTGGGAGGTGACCCTCGGCGACAAGGCCCCCTGGTCGGCCACCGGTGACTATGTGTCCTACGAGGCCACCCCCAGCACGGGGATCCTCACCCGGGACGGCGTGGCGCGGGTCCTCTACGGCAACTTCGGTCCCGAGTACGTGCTGTGCAACGACATTCCCGAGGCCGTGCTCGCGCCGTTGAACGCCCCGTCCAGGTACAGCTGCGAGCCGGTCGGCAAGGGCAAGAAGCCGACCGGCCACGGGACTCCGGTCCGTGCCACCGAAGGAGGCCCTCGCGCCTACTGACCGGCCTTCCTCCCCCTGAGCCGGCCGGGGACGACCGGGGCCCGAACTCCCGGAGTCGGTGGCGGCCGCCGGACGAACCTCAGCCTCCGGCCGTGCGGTGACATGTGTCGCGTCCCCCGACGAGCTCACGCAGCCGGTCGAGGACGGCCTGGTCCGCGGTGATGCCGGGCAGCCCCGGCACAGTGTTTCTCCAGGCGCCGCACTGCCGTCCACCTCTCCTCGGCAACTGCCTCTCGAATTGGGCACGTTGTGGGAGGCATCTCCTGCCACCGTTTCCGGAGACGCCCGGTGAGCCAGTCGGGCAGCGGGGCCACCGGCACATCACGTACGACCAGGTACGGCAGGCCGCCCACGACGGAGCCGGGCCCGACCAGGTACCCGCCGCTCCGGCGGCCGGGGCCCCGGACGTCGATCCGGGGGCCGAGCGGCGACTGCGGTCCGGAGAAGCTGCCGATGGTGCAGTCCGCCGGCACCCGGAAGTACATGTGCAGTCCGCCGTGAGGCGTGGAGACGGTGAAGGTGCTCGGCCAGTCCTTCATGCCGCTGGACGGGTCGTCCAGGTCCAGGGCCACGACTCGTGAGGCGCGGCAGCCGACGCCCACGTTCCCGCCGTCGGCGAGCAGTCGAGGGAGTTCGTCCTGGTCCAGGGTGGTGCGCTGCTGCCACCCGGGTGCCGGGACTGCGCTGCCGGCGGGAAGGGGGAACAGGGCCAGGCCCCGGTCCATCGCCCGTGCGGCGGCGGTGATGCCGGCCGCCGGGGTCACGACGCCTCGTCCTCGGTATCGTCGTAGTAGCAGACGCAGGTGCCGTAGGGGCCGCCGTCGTCACTTCCGCACTCCGGGCAGGGGGTGGGGTCGTACTCCTCGTAGTAGCTGCGACGGTTCGCTGCCATGACGTCGGCAGCCTCCCAGTACGTGGTGACGTCCGGAAACACGGCGAGGAGGAAGCACAGGCTCTCGCGGTCCTCGGACTCCAGGAGCGCGATGGCGTCAGTGTGTTTCACGCCATAGCGGGCCTTGAGGGCGGCGAGGGCCTTCTTGCGTGCGTGGTTCCGCGGCATCTCAAGCTCTTTCCTGCGGCGATGGCGATCCCAGACTCACCGGCCGCTGAAGAGCGAGGCCAGCGAAGTGAAATGGTGGCGATGGCTCGGCGCGGAGCACCTTTGGCGTGCGCGTTCGGTCTGGGCCGAACGCACCGGGCCACGAGCCGGGCCCACGGTCATGCGACCGCAGGCCTGACTTTAACGCATCGAGACCCAGGGTGCGATCCGTACGGAGATCAAGGGGCCGTGGTCCGGGGAGCGGCGGTGCACGCCCGTGGAGGCCGAGGGCCTGCCGGCCGAGGCGGTGGCCAGGGCGCGCAGGAGACCGTCCAGGACCGCCCGCGCCCGCGAGGACCCCGCAAGCACCCCTTCCCCCGTCCGTCCGCCGCGAGCGCCTCGGCGGGGCGCCTGGCGGGTGCCGCTCGGCGGAACCCCCGGCCGGGCCGGGACCGGCTCCGGTTCCGGCTCCGGATCAGGGGAGGATCGAGTCGACGTAGCCGCCGTCGACGCGCACGGCGCCCCCGGTGGTGGCGGAGGCGTAGGGGGAGGCGAGGTAGACGACCAGGTGGGCGATCTCCTCGGGCTCGATGAGGCGTTGCAGCAGGGACTGCGGACGGTACTTGACCATGAACTCGTGCTGCGCCTGCTCCCAGGGCAGCGCGTCGCCGACGAGTTCGCGGACGAACGATTCGACGCCGCCGGTGCGGGTCGGACCGGCGATGACGGAGTTGACGGTGACACCGGTCCCGGCGGCGTCCTTGGCGAACCCGCGGCTGACGGCCAGCAGCGAGGTCTTCGTCATGCCGTAGTGGATCATCTCGGCGGGGATGGCCACGGCCGAGTCGCTGGCGAGGTTGAGGACGCGCCCCCAGCCGCGCTCCTTCATACCGGGCAGGTAGGCGCGGATGAGCCGGACGGCGGAGAGCACGTTGACCTCGAAGTAGCGGCGCCACTCGTCGTCGTCGATCTCCAGTGGCGGGGCGGCGCCGAAGATGCCGAGGTTGTTGACGAGGATGTCGGCCCTCGGCACGGCCTCCAGTACGGCGGCGGCGCCCTGCCGCGTCGCCAGGTCGCCCACGGCGCCGGTGACGTCGTCGCTGCCGGAGTCGGCACGTACCGTCCGGACGGCCTCGGCGACGCGCTCCTCGCCGCGTCCGTTGACGGCGACGCGGGCTCCCGCGCGGGCCAGGCCGGTGGCGATGGCCTGGCCGATGCCCTGGGTGGAGCCGGTGACCAGAGCGGTACGGCCGGAGAGATCGATCTGCATGACGGGTTCCCCTCGTCGACGTGGCGGAATTTCCGCGGCGATTCCCGGCATCCCCGGTACCCGGTCCGTCCGAGGTGGACACACCGGATACTCCAGGGGCTCCTGGGGGCGGCTACGACGCCGGGGCCCGGTCGGCTTTCGGGTGTGCGGTCGGTTCAGGGTGCCCCGAGCGTCCTGCCGGCGGGCCGCCCACGATCAAGCCGGACCTGGGAAGGGTCGCAGCACCTTGGAACGGAGCAGGAGCCCCGTTCGATGCCGCCTGCTGCGCCGCCCGTTCCTCCCGGCCGCTGCGTCCGTTCCGGCCGTCTGCCGTGCCCCGGACACGAACCCCGGACACGACGGCCCCGGCCGGGCGATGCCGGCCGGGGTCCCAGGTGGTGTTCTGACGGTCCCGACGGGATCAGAACAGGCCCTTGTACGTCTGCCAGCCGGTGCCGATCTTCGCGCGGGCGCCGAACGATCCCTTGCCGTTGCCGTTGTTGCGCCACAAGGTGCCGGAGGTGTCGCGGGAGACGAGGTCCGCCTTGCCGTCGCCGGTGATGTCGCCGACGCCGACGACGACGTTGTACGACGCGCCCCAGCCGGTGGCCACCTTCACGCGGGCCTTGAAGACTCCGGTGCCGGTGCCGTCGTAGCGCCACAGCGTGTTGGAGCGGTCCTGGACCAGGAGGTCACCGCGGCCGTCACCGTTCAGGTCGCCGGCGCCCACGATCTTCTTGTAGCCCAGCCAGTTCGCCGCGAGCCGGACCCGCGCCGACAGCTTGCCCGTGCTCGTGCCCTTGTAGAGGAACAGCTCGCCCGTCGACGCGTTGCGCGCGATCAGGTCCGCACGCCCGTCGCCCGTGAGGTCCCCGGGCGAGGTCAGCACGTCGTACTGGTTCCAGCCCTTGCCCAGGGCGATGTGCGGGGTGCTCGTCAGGAAGGACTGCCCGAGTGTCGTGTGGTACACGCGTAGTTCGCCGCTGCTGAACCGGACGAGGATGTCGTTGCGGCGGTCGCCGTTGAGGTCTCCGAACGGGACCAGCGTCACGGAGGACGGCCAGCCCGGGGCCCGCAGGCTCTCGCCGAGGCGGCCCGTCCCGTCGCCCGGCCGGTAACTGACCTCACCGGACCGTGCGAGGGTCACGAGGTCGCCCGTCCCGTCCGGTTCCCTGGTGACGACGTTGGTGAAGTCGCGGCGTACGGCGGCCCCTGCGAAGACCCGCACCGTCTGCGTCACCGTCGTCGCCGGCCCCGAGCCGTCGGCCGGGGCGGCCGTCAGCCGGAAGGTGTACGTGCCGTTGGGGACGAGCGCGCCCTTGGCGTCGCGCTCGTCCCAGCGTGCCGTCAGGTTGCCGGCCACCGCGCCGCCGGAGAGCGTACGCACCGTGGCACCGGTGACCTTGCTGGTCAGCGTGGCCTTCCAGGAGGCGGCGGGCTTGGAGAGCAGTCCGCGCCACTGCCACCACGGACCGGTGGCCGGGCCGCTCTGCGAGAGGTGGTCGCTCACCGCGGACTCGATGACGCTCAGCGGCTGGGTGGCGACGCCGCTGGGGACCAGGTGGATGCGGCGGTCCGCGTCCACGTAGGCCGCGGGCCCGCCGAACTTGTCCACGGTCCAGGTCACCCCGCGCACCCCGGAGCCGCTCATGGTGCGGTCGGCGATCTCGCGGGTGGTGGTGGCGCCGCCGGCGAAGGAGGTGAGCAGGAGCGACCCGGTCGAGGTGTCGTGCCGCACGAGGTAGCCGTCGCCGAGCAGCGCCTGGCCGGCGGGGACGGAGATGCTCTTCTTCGCCGTACTGTCCCAGACGCCGGCGGCCGCGGTCGGCCCGCACGACCAGTAGATCCAACGGCCCACCGCCTGGAGCTCCTCGGGGGTGCACGGAGCTTTGGTCGCGACGGTGTCGACGGTCTTGCCGGTCTTCAGGTCCTTCGCGGTGAGCACACCGGCGCCGGAGCCCGGTGTCCACAGTCTGGTGCCCCAGACGGAGGCGGCCGTGACGGAGCGGGTGACGATGGGCTCCAGGTCGGAGTAGACGCCCAGGTCGCCCACGTACTGCTTGGCCGGGGAAGAGCCGTTGACGAGGGCGTAACGGCCGGTGATGTCGAGGACCGAACCGGCGGCCGAGGGCAGGTAGAAAGCGGCCTTGCCGTCGAAGGACCGGACGTATGATCCGCTGCCGTTGGGGTCGGAGTCGGCGGTGAACGTCACCACCTGTCCGTCGCCGGTCGCGTACGGGCCGGTCCCGCGGCCGATGTTCCAGGCCCGCCAGGCCGGAGCGCCCGGCGTTCCGTCGGCGGCGATCCGGCGGGTGACGTAGGAGCCGAGGAAGCTGCTGTCGGCCTCGTCGGTGGCCAGTGTGCCGTTCTGCAGCGACAGCCGGTTGATCCGCGCCGCCACCGCCCGGACGGCGGTCACCTCGGTGACCGTCGGGGCGCCCGTCCCCGTGTCGGTGATCCTGCGCACCGCCCAGTGCCCCGCGTCGGCGCCGCCGACGGCCAGCAGTGTGCCGTCCGGCGCCGCGACCAGGGAGTCGTTCGCGTGCCGGAGCAGGGTGACCGCCTCGCCGCCGGCGAGGGGGACCGCCATGAGCCGCTCACCCTGCTTGTCGACCGAGTCGGACGGCTCGGACGGCACGGAGCGGGCCACCACCAGCCAGCGCCCCGCGATGCCCACGGAGGGGGCGCCCTCGGTCCCGGGCAGTGGCACCGTGGTCTCGGCGGCGGACAGGTCGGCGCGGTCCAGCACGTGTGCCGTCGTACCACCCGGCCCGTACCGCGTCAGGAACCAGACCAGCCGGTCCGCGCTCAGCGCGACGGACGTCGGGGCGACGGGCACGGTGACGTCACCGGTGACCTTCGCGGCAGCCAGGTCCACCAGGGCCAGGTGCCGCTCCCCGTTCGCCAGCCCGTAGCTGATGACGGCCGTGCCGCTGTCGCCGCCCAGCACCTGGAAGTTCGTCCTGATCCCGGTCGGCCAGCCCTCGACGAGGGTGCCCTCGGCGGGCGCGCCGTCGCCGTACAGCCACAGTACGCGGGCGCCGTCGTCGGTGCGGGCCTGGCTCAGCACATGGCCGCCGTAGGTGGCGTGGTACGAGCCGTGGGTGAGGGTGACCTCGGTGGTGGCGCCGGTTGACATGTCCTTGAGGACGACCGTCCGGGTGGACGGCACGGCATCGGCCACGATGTCGGACGACGCCCCCAGGTAGGCGGGGATCACGGACGGGGGCAGGGTGCCCAGCCCGGTCGTCGCGCCGGTGGCGTACGACGTCCACAGGTAGCCGGAACGGCCTTCCTGCACATGCAGATAGCCGGTGGCACCCGCGGTGTGGATCCGGTCCGCGCGCGGTGTGTAGCGGTCGGCCTGGAAGACCTTCTCCGCCGCGAAGGCGGTACTTCCCACGGCGTTCCCGGCGTTCCCGGCGTTCCCGGCGTTCCCGGCGTTCCCGGCGTTCTCCGCGTCGGCGCCGACGGCGAGTGAGCCGGAACCGGCCGTCACGGTCAGGACGGCCAGCGCGGCGACGACGCCACGGGCGGTGGTACGACGGGCCATGGTCGCCTCCTGGGCCTCTCGAGGAAAAGGCGTGACGGGACGGCGACGCCGTTCAGGCATGCGTCGACGACTGCAGAAAGTTCCCGGCCCCCCGGCCCCCCGTGCACAGCTGCACGAATATAACAGCAAGCCCGGTGGCCTCATGCGCCGTTGGGGTGTGGCAGGAAGTGTGGTGCCTTGAAGGTGTGTCAGCCGCGAGCGGGCTCCCGGCGGCCCTCCAGGACCGGTCCGGCGTTTTGCGCACTTCGATCGGGAAGAGGGACGGACCGCTCATGCAGGCGGACGGCCGTGGCGACCTCGCTGACGGTCAACGTCCTCGAACCCGCGCTCGCGGGACAGGTCTGGCGCGAAGTCGGCGATGCGAGTCCGCGTCTGGGCTCCACCGCGGCCCCCTCGTTTCGGCGTGCGGCAAAGGCACCTTCACCGAGTCGGCCGCGATCTGTTGTCAGTGGCGTGCGCTTGGATGGGCCGCATGACTGTTCACGACGTTGCCGAGGCGCTTCCTGACATCCCGGCGCTGCGGGACCGGTGTCGGGCGATGGCCATGCTGGAGACGGTGCTGAACCCCGACGGCGCACGCTGCTACTCATTCAGCCGGGCCTGGTCCGAGGCGGAGGAGATCGCCTCCATGCGCAACGGCTCGGGGGACGAGTTCGACGTCGTCTTCTCTCCGGCGGGGGCGTACGTCCGAGGCTTCGACCACGAGTCAGCGATGAGCCCGTATGCCGACGGCGCGCCCTGGCCGGGCGTGGTGGACTCGGTCCCCGAGGTGTTCCGGAGCTGCGTCGAAGAGCCGGCCTTCACAGACGACGGAATGCCCATGGTGACGGCCTGCATGTGGCGCGAGGCGGGAAGTGAGCGCTGGGAGGCGGGAGAGATCGACTTCCCCGAGGACGATGCCGACCCTGACGGCTCGGGCTGGCTGTTCCAGTTGCTGGTCGACCCGTCCCCGGAGGCTTTCCAGGAGTTCGCCGAGGACTATTACGAGATCCCGGTCGACATCGACGCGGTGCGCCACGTGTACGCCCTTCGCCCACTGACCCAGGACGTGGTCACCGCTCTGAACGACACGGTGTCGTTGGCGGACCTTGCCGACGCGGCCGCCGCGATCGGCTACGCCATCGCAACCGGCTCGGCTCCCTGACCCGAGCCCGCCACCGCCGAAGCGCATCGGCGTGTGTCCGGGCCGGGGCCTTCGGGTCGCTGCCGTCGGCTGGACTGCTCCGGTGGGCCGGCTCCAGCGTGCACGCGGGGTGGTCGTCGCGGGGGTTACCGGCCGGGCCAGGCCGGCGGCTTCCCGAAGTCGACGGAGCGCTGCTCGACTCCCATCGGACGCAACTCGACCTCGGCGCTGACCTTCTGCAGCTTTCCGCCGAAGGAGACGACGGCGGCGACGACCTCTTGGCCGGTGGCGCCGGAGCGCATCGCGTCCTGCACGAAGGCGGCGAGTTCGTCGAGTGTCATGAACTGCTTCTTCGGAGCAGCGTGTTCGATCTTCTTCAACGCCATGGCGTCTCCTCCCCGATGATCTGGCGTCAGCGTACGCCGTGCCGCGCGCTCACGTGCACGCGGTGACGCCTGGAAGGGCGGCGCGCGGCCCTTTGCCCGTGGTCCCCGTCCCCGCCCCGGCTGCATGGCGCGGGTGCCTGAGAGCGGGATCATGGTGGGAGACGCCACCGCTCCGGGCAAGCCATGGGCGTCCCGTCCCCGCTGACGGACCTGGGCAGGCCGGTGACGTCGGAAACGTGCCCGCCCGCCGTCACCGGCCGCCGCCGCCCCTCACGCTGCCTGCAGGGCCTGCATCGGATGGAGCCGCGAGGCACGGATCGCCGGATAGAGGCCCGCGAGCACACCGATCAGGAGTGTGGCGCCGAGGCCCCCCGCCAGGGACCAGGGCGGAACCACCGCCGTCCACCCCTGGACCCGTGCGAATCCGTACGTCGCCGCCGCTCCCAGCAGCGCCCCCGCCGCCCCGCCCAGCGCCGCCAACAGCAGCGACTCCGTCAGGAACTGGAGCCGGACGGCGCCGCGGGTCGCGCCGAGGGAACGGCGCAGGCCGATCTCCCGACGGCGTTCCAGGACCGAGATGACCATGGTGTTGGCCACTCCCACACCGCCCACCAGCAGGGCCACCGCGCCCAGGCCGAGCATCAGGGCCGTCAGGCCCTCGCCGGTGGCCGCCTTGGCGGCGAGCGCGTCCGAGGGACGCGAGACCTTGACACCCGTCGTGTCACCGGGGCTGACGGTGCGGGCCAGGACCGCCCGCACGTCCTCCACCGAGGCGTCCCTGGAGCGCTCGAAGACGGTGGTGGGGTGGCCGTCGAATCCGAAGTAGCGTTCGGCGGCCGGGAATCCGACCATCGCCACCCGGTCCAGGTTGGGCACCAGCTCGATCGGCTCGAGGATGCCCACGACGACCACACGGATGTCGTTCATCATGATCGTCTCGCCGGTGCGGGTGATGCCGAGGCGCTCCGCCGCCACAGCCCCGAGCACCGTGGTCGGAAGCTGTTCGCCGGCCGGGTCGAGCCAGGAGCCCTCGTCGACCTCCCCGCCGAGCGCGGACAGCAGGTCCAGGCGCACCGCCTGCGTGGTGACGCCGGCGGTGCGTTCCTGGGGCACGACGTCGCTGCGGCGGATCCGGGCGTCGACGTCGGCGGTGGCCGTGGCATGCAGCACCGGGCCGATGCGCTCGACCATCGCGACCGCGTTCTCGGGGAGTTCGGTCTTCTGCCCCATGGCGTCCCTGCCCGCCTCGGCGGTGAGGAGGTTGGTGCCCAGGCGGTCGAGCCGGGCCATCAGGTCCGCGCGACTCGACTCGGACAGGCCGACGACCGCGACCATGGTCGCGATGCCGATGGCGATGCCGAGCGCCGAGAGCACCACGCGCGCACGGCGCGCGCGAAGGCCGACGGCGCCGACCCGCAGCACGTCGGGCAGGGAGAGGCGGGCCGGTACGAGGTCGTTCGTCACCGGTCCGCCCCTCCCGTACCGCAGGCGGACCCGGTGCGGGAGCAGGAGGTGTGCCCGGCGCCGGAGCAGGCGGCGGACCGGACGCCTCCAGGCGCCCCGAACCGTGAGTCCGCCACGATCTCTCCGTCCTTGAACCGGACCCGGCGCGGCAGCGCGTCCGCGATCCCGTTGTCATGGGTGATCACGCAGACGGTGGTGCCGGACGCGTTGAGTTCGTGCAGCAACTCCATGACGACAGCGCCGGACGCGGTGTCCAGCGCCCCGGTGGGCTCGTCCGCCAGCAGCAGCCGGGGGTTGCCCACCAGGGCGCGCGCGATGGCCACGCGTTGTTTCTCACCGCCCGACAGCTCGTCCGGAGTGTGGCCGCGCCGGTGGTCCAGCCGCACCTTGGCCAGTGCCTCGCGGGCACGTGCCCGCCGCTTCCCCCGCGGCACGCCCGCGTACAGCAGCCCGTCGGCCACGTTGTCCACCGCGTCGCGCCCCGCCGCCAGGTGGAAGTGCTGGAACACGAAACCGATGTGGCGGGCGCGCAGCGCGGAGAGCCGCGAGTCGGAGAGCTCGGACACGTCGTACCCGGCGACCCGGACGGTGCCCGAGGTGGGCTTGTCGAGGGTGCCCATGATGTTGAGCATGGTGGATTTGCCGGAGCCGGACGGGCCCACCACGGCGACCATTTCTCCCGCGTCGACGGTCAGGTTCACTCCGCGCAGGGCGTGGACGCCACCGGGGTACGATTTGGCCGCATCGCGCAGTTCGATCACCGGGGCCGATGTCATGACTTCGCCACCCCGACCTTCAGACCCTCGCGCACGTCCCGTCCGCTGACCTCGATCAACCCGTCGGCGGTCATGCCCGTCTCCACCCGTACCGTCGTGGAGGTGGTGCCCCGGACGATCTGGAGGCCGTAGCCGCCGTTCTCGCCCCGCAGCGCGACGACCGCCTCGACGGGGACCGCGAGGACTCCCTTGTGCGCCTCGCTGACGAACTTCACGCTCGCCGACACCGTGGGGTCCTCATCCGACGCGGCCTTCGCGCCGCCCGCCAGGACGACCTCGACGGTGATGCCCTCCTGTGCGCCCGCACCGCCCCCGGAGTCGGAGTCCTCCGGGCGTACCGTCCCGGCGACGTGGCCGGCCACGGTCTTCCCGCTCGGCAGGGTGACCTGGACCCTGGTCCCGCGCGCGGTGAGCGGTCCGTCGGTCTGGTCGAGCCGGGCCCGCACGACGGGCCTGGTGGAGGCGACCGTCAGGACCGGGGCGTCCGGGCCCACCTGGTCGGCGAGCGCCGCGTCGGCGGAGACCACCTTGACCGGGCCGGGCTGGAAGACGACATCGCCCCGGCCGACCCTGCCGGTGGCGTCGCGGTTCAGGGACTTCTGCCACCGCTTGACGGCGGCCTCGGTGCCCGCGTCGTACCGCGTGTCGACGTACAGGTTCGCCCCGTACCCCAAGTCACGCAGGTTGCGCTCCAGTTGGAGCACGTCGCTGCCCCGGTCGCCGGCCTTCATCTCGCGGAACATCGGGACCGGCCCGTAGAGCAGGGTGACGGGCTTGTCGTTCAGTTCGTACAGGGCCTGCCCCATGGTCAGTGTCTTCCCTGCGGAAGCGGCCACCGTGACGGTGCCCTGGACGGCGGACTTGACCGCGCGGCGCTGGGCGAAGTCGAGCTTGCCGTCGACCGTCTTGGACCGCACGAGGTCGGTGCGCACGACGGTCGCGGTGGCCGGCGGCAGGTCGCCGTTCCTGCCGGAGGCGCCCGCGCCGCCGCGGCCGTCGCCGAGGAACACGACGCCCCCGGTGACGGCCGCGGCGACAGCCGCGGCGACGAGCGTGAGGAGGGTGGTGCGGCGCTTCACTGCATGCCGTCCAGACCGTCGAGCAGCTTCGAGGCGCACGCCTGGCGGGCCTGCTTGTACGCCGGCGAGTTCCAGTCGATGGACTGGGACGCCGGGTCGGGATCGCCGCCCGGCTGGACGTTGCCGCCGCTCATGGTGGGGTTGGCGAACCTGGAGACGCCGTTGTCCCGCATGCACTTGGCGTGCGCGAGCATGGACTCGTAGTCCTTCTGCCGGTCCCGCTCGGGTTCGGCCGCCATGGCGGCCTTCATCTGGTCGACGCAGCCGCCTCCCTTGCCGCCCTTGATGCCCGCGTTCGCACCGGGCCGGGCACCGATCTCGTCGACTTTGTCCCAGTCGAGGTACCCGCTGAGCTTGGGGTCGGGGAAGTCCTTGTAACCGCCCTCGGTCCGCATGCACTGGACGTATTTCAGCTGGGCGTCGTAGAACTCGCTCTTGCCCGCGGACCTTCTGCCCCGGCTCGCGCCGTCCTTCCCGGCGCTCGCGCCGTTCCTCGCCGGCGCTTCCGGTACGTCGGCGATCGCGTCGTCCTTCTTCGACCCGCCGGCGCCGCCGTCCCCGCCGCCGCAGGCGACGGCCAGCGAGAGCACGGACACGGACACGGTGACGCAGGCGGCCAGGCGCAGCCGGGCGTGGGCGACTCGACGGTTCATCCTGATGGGGAAGTTCATGCGCCCCACGCTCGCCGCCGCGGATGATGAACCGTCCATGGCCACATGATGAGAACGTAACAATGCCCCCGACCTGCGGATCCGCCCCGGTCCGGGCTAGGCGGAAGAAGCCCGGGCATGCCCATAATCGGTCCCATGCCGCATGTACTGCTCATCGAGGACGACGTGTCCGTACGGGACGCGATGGAGCTCGTGCTGCGCCGGCACGGCTACGGCGTGGACACCGCCGCCACCGGTGAACAGGCCCTCGCCCTGCTGGCCGGGGCGGACGGGGCGCGGGTCGAGCTGGCCGTACTGGACCTGATGCTGCCCGGTATGGACGGCTTCGAGGTGTGCCGCCGCATCCGCGCGCGCTCGGCGACCCTGCCGGTCATCATGCTGACCGCGCGAGGTGACGACTCGGACATCGTGACCGGGCTGGAGGCCGGCGCCGACGACTACGTCGTCAAGCCCGTCACCGCTCCCGTGCTGCAGGCCCGCGTCCGGGCCGCGCTGCGACGGGCGGAACCGTCGGCCCGGCAGGGGGCGGACGCCGATTTCGCCGGTCTGGTGATCGACCGAGCCGCACTGACCGTCACCAGGAACGGCACTCCCGTCCCGCTGCCGCCCACCGAACTGAGGCTGCTGCTGGAGCTGTCGGCCTCACCCGGCCGGGTCCTCAGCCGGGAGCAGCTCCTCGAATCCGTCTGGGACCACACCTTCCTCGGCGACTCCCGGCTGGTCGACGCGGCGGTCGGCAGGTTGCGGGCGAAAATCGAGGAGGTACCGGCCAAGCCCCGGTACATACAGACGGTGCGCGGGTTCGGATACCGCTTCGGACCGCTGTGAACCGTACGGACACGGCCGGTGGGGCCGTGCGCCGCGCCACCTCGCGGCGCCGCCCGTGGCGGCTCGTCGGCGGACTGCGCACCCGGCTCGTCATCACGTTCGTCCTCGTGGCCCTCGTCAGCGCGCTGACCGCGACCGCCCTCGCCTACCGGGACGCCCGCACCGCCGTACTGCGGCGCACCCAGGACGCCGCGGTGGACGGCCTCCGGGAGCGGATCACCACGGTCGCCCCCGACCTCGACGTGCCCCCGGACCATGCGTCGTTGTCCCGGTTCGCGGCGAAGGTCTCGGACGGGCTCGGCGCCCGCATCGTGGTCGCCCGCTACCAGAACCTCGTCGCGGTCTCCGACCCGCGCGCCGACACGAGGGAACGGATCACCGTCGAACTGCGCGCCGCGGTGATGACCGGAGGCGGTGCCCGGTTCCAGCGGGTGATGTGGCGGGGGGAGCCGTACCTGGTCGTCGGCATGCCCGTGACCTACGCCGACGGCGACCGCCGCCCCTCCGCGCTGGAGGTCTACGCGATCACGGATCTGCGGGCCGAGCGCGACGACACCGCCGCCCTGCTCGACTCCGTGCGGGCGGGCACCGTGCCGGTGGTGGTGCTGGCGGCGGTCCTGGCCCTGCTGGCCGCGGGGACGGTCCTTCGCCCGGTGCGGAAGCTGGGCCGGGCCACCCGGGAGCTCGCGACCGGAGACCTCGGCAGCCGGGTGGCCGTCACCGGGCACGACGAACTCGCCGAACTGGCCCGTACGTTCAACGAGTCCGCCGACGCGCTCCAGGCCTCCGACGCGGAACTGCGTGAGCAGGAGGCGAAGGCCCGCCGCTTCGTGGCGGACGTGTCGCACGAGCTGCGCACACCGCTGGCGGCGATGACGATGGTGGCGACCGTCCTGGAGGAGGACGCCGACCAGCTGCCGCCGGACACCGCGCGGGCGGCCCGCACCGTGGGCGCGGAGACGGCACGGCTGACCCGGCTGGTGGAGGACCTGATGGAGATCTCCCGCTTCGACGCCGGGGCGGCACGGCTGAACGCCGTCGAGACGGACCTAGCCGACACGGTGCGGGCGTCCCTGGCGCTGCGGGGCTGGCCGGAGCGGGTGGAGACCCGTCTTCAGGAGGGGCTGCGGACGGTGATCGACCGGCGCCGCGTCGACGTGATCGTCGCGAATCTGGTGGGCAACGCGCTGCGGCACGGGGCCCCGCCGGTGACCGTGACCCTCGGGACGGCCCGAGCGGCGAACGGCGGCGACGAGGAGTGGGTGACGCTGCAGGTCGCCGACCATGGCCCCGGGTTGCCGCCGGAGGCCCGGGAGCGGGTCTTCGACCGGTTCTACAAGGCGGACGCGGCCCGTACACGCGGCGCGGCGGACGGCGGCGGGCAGGGCAGCGGCCTCGGCATGGCGATCGCGTCGGAGAACGCACGGCTGCACGGGGGCACGATCGAGGTGGCCGACGCGCCGTGGGGCGGCGCGGTGTTCACGCTGTGGCTGCCGCTGCGGCAAGGAGTGGGGGACGAGCGATGAGGGGCCGGCTGCCGGCCGTGGCCGCGGTGCTGGGCGTCGTTCTCACCGGCTGCGGGGTCCCGCCGACCGGAGTGGTGGAGGCGGGCGGGCCCGCGTCGGGACTGACGAGCGGCGCGCGTCTGTACTTCGCGTCCGCCGGCGGACTGCGGGCGGTGCCCGTGGGCGACAGGGAGATCAGGGATCTCGCCGCGGTGGTGAAGCTTCTCCTGCTGGGGCCGCCGCCCGGCGGGCGGGCCGGCGGTCTCACCTCGTACGTCGAGCTTCCCGGCTTCTCGGCGACCGGGACGGGCACACGCGTGACCCTGCACCTCGACGGCCCCTACGCGGGGACGGGACGTGACCAGGGCACGGGGCAGCTGGTGTGCACGCTGGCACGTGCCCAGTCGGTGCTGGTCCCCGGGGTCAGGACCGACGACGTGGAGGTCGTGCTGAGGCCGGCCGAGGATGCCCCGCTGGGCCCCTACCGGTGCGCGGAGTTCCTCGACAGGTGAACACGCCCTCGTTGCCCGCGGCCGGCAGCGGAGCAGGCGGCGGGCGGGCCTTTCCGGCGCCGGGCCGATGTCCCGCAACACCGCCCCTACCACCGGCCGCACGCCGCTGACCAGTGCACCGGCCAGTGTGTTCAGGTCGCGTTCAGGTCCGGCCGGGCCTTGGGCAACTCCCGTACCGGAAGCGCCAAAACTCTGGCAAAGGGGTCTGGGACGAGGGCGGCGCACCATGTCATGGTGCCTGCCATGTCGACTGATCACCTCACTCACAACCGGCCCGCGGGCCACATCCGTCACGCGGCGAGCAAGGTGCCGGAGGTGACCGTCTACTTCTGGATCATCAAGGTGCTGACCACCGGGATGGGCGAGACGGCGTCCGACTTCCTGGCCCGCCTGCTCGGCCCGATCCCCGCTGTCGGCCTCGGCGGCATGGCCCTGGTGGCCGCTCTGGCGGTGCAGTTCGCCGTCCGCCGGTACGTGGCCTGGGTCTACTGGACGGCGATCGTCATGGTCAGCGTGTTCGGCACGATGGCCGCCGATGTCCTGCACGTCGGCCTCGGGGTGCCGTACACGCTCTCGACCCCGTTCTTCATGGCCGCGCTGGCCGCCGTCTTCGCCCTCTGGCACCGCGTCGAGCGCACCCTGTCCATCCACAGCATCCACACCCGGCGCCGGGAGACTTTCTACTGGGCCGCCGTGCTGGCCACGTTCGCACTGGGCACCGCGGCCGGCGACCTCACCGCCACGATCGGCCTCGGCTACCTGGGCTCCGCCGTCCTGTACGCCGCCGCGATCGCCGTTCCGGCCGTCGCCCACCGGTGGGGGAGCCTGAACGCGGTGGCCGCGTTCTGGGCCGCCTACGTCATCACCCGCCCGCTCGGCGCCTCTGTCGCCGACTGGATGGCCGTCGGCCACGGCAGGGGCGGACTCGGCCTGGGCCTGGGGCCGGTCACGCTGTCCTGGACGGTCGCCATCCTCGGCTTCGTCGGCTACCTGGCCGTCTCGCGAAGGGACGTCCGGCGCGATATCACGCCGTGACAGGCCGGTGGCGGCGGGTACGACCGCCGTCAACCGGCGGGCAGACTGACGACGAACCGCGCCCCGCGGGTGTGTCCGGGGTCGTGTGCCACCTCGCCGCCGGCGGAGCGGGCCAGGCGTCGCGCCAGCGGCAGTCCCAGGCCCGCTCCGCCGTGTCCGTCACCCGGATCCGCGCGCCGACCCGGCTCGAAGAGCTGTCCGGCGAACGGAGCCGGCACACCGGGCCCGTCGTCGACGACGTCGACGCGTACGCCGCCGGGTGCGCGGTAGGCGCGGACGGCGACCTCGGAGCGGGCGTAGCGGCAGGCGTTGTCCAGCAGCGGGCTGACGATGCGTTCGAGGAGGGCGCGGGGGACTCCGGCCTCCAGGGGCGGCCCGTCAGCGGTCACCGTCACGTGGCTCGGCGCGTCGAGGGCTTCGGTGAGGCGCCGCAGCGTGGGGAGGATCTCGGCGGTGCCCGGGGCGGTGAGTGCGCCGCCGCGGGCGTCGTCGAGGAGGGTGTCGCAGATGGTGCGCATGGACCGGGCGGCATCCGCGATGACCTTGTGGGTGGCCCGGGTCTGGTCGGCGGTGCGGGGGCGGGTCTGCCACCAGTCGAGTTCGGCGATGATCCGGCTCAGGGGTGTACGCAGCTCGTGCGAGAGTTCCCCGGTGAGCCGGCGCTCGTGGCGCAGGACGGTGCGGATGCGGTCCAGTATGGCGTCCAACGACGTTCCCAGGCGGGCGAGTTCGACAGGGTGCCGCACATGGCCGAAGCGTTCTTCGGAGGCGACGGCGCTCCACTGGCCGGCCTGGTCGGTCATCGCGCGGACCGGGCGCAGCGCGCGGCCCACCGCCAGACGTGTCAGAGCATAGGTGCAGGCGAGCATCACGACGTCCAGCGCGAGCGACCCCACGAGCAGGGTGTCGGCCGAACTCCGGTAGGGGGAGAGGTCGAGAGCGGTGACCACCAGAGCCCCGTTCCTGCCGGAAGACACCGGCTGCGAGCACAGCCGCAGCGGGCCGCCCACGTCGGTGGTGACGCACCGCCGCCCGCCGCGCCCGGCGAGGGAGCCGGCGACGCGGGTGAGGCGGCCGGCGTTCGGCGGCTCTTCCAGCAGACGTTCGCCGGCGTAGATCCACACGTTGGCGTCGAGGAGTGCGTCGTGCGAGGTCTCCAGGACACGTACGGTCCTGCCGGTGGTGTCGACGGTCGTCGCGACGGCGACGGCGCGGGTGCGCAGTTCGTCGTCCGCCTGGTGCTGGAGGCGGTGCTGGGCGACGGCGTTGAAGGCGACGGTGAGGACCAGCATCAGCAGCGCGGCCGTGGTGAGGGCCACGAGTGAGAGCCGGCCGCGCAGTGTGCGGGGTGCCAGACGGTGGAGGAAGGCGGTCATGGCGGGCCGCGGCCGGTGGCGGGTGCCGCTCATGACAGGCGATGGCCGAGCCCGCGGGCCGTGGCGATCGTCCGGTCGCTGCCCGCGTCGCGCAGCTTCCGGCGCAGTCGGGTCAGGTACTGGTCGAGGGTGTTGTCGTGTACCCGGGCGCCCTCGGGCCAGGCCGCCCGGACCAGATCGCGGCGGCGCACGATGCCGCCGGAAGCCGCCATGAGCGCCGCCAGGAGACGGAACTCCGTCGGTGTCAGGTCCACGGGGACGCCTCGGACGGTGAGCGCGTGCCGGACCGCGTCCAGTGCCAGGTCTCCCGCTGTCGTGGCGGGCGGCGGCGCGGCCCGTTTGAGGGCCGCCCGCAGGCGGGCCGCGAGTTCGGCGAGGTGGAACGGCTTGGGCAGGTAGTCGTCCCCTCCGGCCGAGAACCCGGACAGCCGGTCGCTCAGCCGGTGGTGGGCGGTCAGGAAGATGACAGGGGAGAGGAATCCGTTCGCGCGCATCGCCTGGCACACGTCCCGTCCGTCGGCGTCGGGCAGCCCGATGTCGAGCACGACGGCGCAGACACCGGCGGTGGCCAGTCGCAGGGCGGTGGCGCCGTCCGGTGCGGGCAGCGGGTCGAAGTCCTCGTCGCGCAGTCCGCGCATCAGCACGTCACGCAGGGCGTGATCGTCCTCGACGACCAGGATCGTCTGGCGCATGGTTCTCCATAGGTTGTCGGGCGGCCCGGGAGGCCGGGCGCGGCAGGGTTCTCTGCGTTCAGTGGCTCGAAAGGGGCGGCCGCCCGGTTCTCCGGGAGGCGCCCTGGCCGCTGAGGGAGGCGTGCGCTTCGGGGGTCCGCTGGGCGGCGGACATCTCCGGCACGTCCTCCGCGCGTTCCGTCCGCTCGTGCGGGCGGGCCGGGCGGCTCCGGGCCGGCAGGGAGCCGCCCGTTCCCGGCCCAGGAGGTGTCCGCACCGTGCGCCCGGCATCGCCTCCGGCGCGGGGACCAGGAACGGGGGCAGCGGCAGCTTGAGGCCGCGGTCATCGGCACCCGTACGCAGCGGACCGGCCGTGGACAGCGGCGCGTCGCCCGGCAGGAAGAAGCCGGTCAGCGGCCCGGCCCCGGTGAACGGCATCACGCCCACGGCCACGCCCCGGACGCCGAAGGCTGCCCGCCGCGACCCGGCGTCCGGCACATCGGCGGCGAGCCGCGACGACGGGTGCCTGGCTGCGGTCAACGTGCGGAACTCCTTCATCCGTCGTCAGGACCGTCGGCTGCGGTGAGCACACCGGCAGGGCGGTACCCGACGAATGACTACAATGCTGTAGACGGTCTACCGAACTGTAGACGGTGGGGGAGTGAGGAATGTTCCATGACGGACGCGAAGGGACGAGAGGCGGCCGGCCGGCGAGCCCGATCCGCCGTCATGGCCGGGTCGCGGGACGCCGGGGCCCGCACACCAGGCCGGGGGCGGGCCGGGCTCGGCACCGGCCCGGCCCGCACGGCGGCGGCGACAACCACCCGGCCGCACGAGAAGGGCGTCATCGACCGGGAGCGGCAGGGCCGCGGCCACGCCTGCGCTCCCGCACAGGAAGCGCCCGGCCCGACCGGTCGGCGCACACACACCGGTCTCGGCCGGGAACACCGGCCCGGAGACGGTCCTGGCCCGTTTCGTGGCCCAGTTCGGTCCCGGCGGCGAGGAGCACCTGCGCCCGGCTCCGCCGCGGAGGCCGGCGCCTTGCGATCGCCCGCACCGGACACCGCCCGCCGGGGCCCGCTTCTGTTCGCAGCCCTGAGACGTTCAGGCGCCCGCCGCGGTGGGAGCCGGTCGCAGCCGGGTGACGATCCGGCTCGCGGCGGTCTTCTGCAGCAGTCCGTAGGCGAGGACCGGCAGCAGCAGGTGTGGTCTGTCGGGCAAGGACGCGGTGATCAGCACAGCGCTCGCGCTGCTGTTGTTCATGCCGCAGGCGAGCGTCAGTGACGAGGCGGTACCCGCCTCCAGCCGCAGGAGGCGGGTGGCGGCCCGGCCGAGTGCGAAGGAGAGCAGGCAGACCAGGGCCGCCACCGCCAGGGCGGCCACGATCAACAGCGGGCGTGGCCGGGTCAGGACGGATCCCAGGGCGCCACTGGCGTTGACGTAGGTCAGGACCACCGAACCGGCCATGGCCGGCGGCGCCACCGTGGTGACCAGGCGGCCCAGCCAGGGCGAGGGCAGGACGAGCGCGCCCAGCAAGCCCGCCGCGCAGGGACAGACCACGGTGGTGAGGGCGAATCCGCCCTGGGCCAGACGGCCGGTGTGCGCGAGGAGGTGTGCGTAACCGCCGCTGAGCAGCGGCGACAGCGTCGTCAGCAGCACGGGGGTGGTGAGCGGGCTGAGGAGGGTCGAGGCCAGGACGAGGCCCACCATCGTCGGCTGATCTCCCTCGCCCTTGGCGGTCCACACGGTGGCCCCGGCGGCGACGGGCATCGCCACGATCAGGATCAGCGCGGTGAGCAGCCCGCTGCCGCCGTCGGCGTCGGGAGTGCGCCGCAGCAGGAAGGCGACGAACGGCACGACCGCCAGCGGGATCCCCACGTGCAGCACGAGCCCTGCCAGCAGGGCCTTCGGATGCCGCAGCAGGCCGCCCAGCGCGCCGAGGGGGACCTGCAGCCCGGCCGAGAACAGCATCAGGGACAGCAGGAACGGTGCGGTGCGCAGGGTCAGGTGCGTCGGCGGCAGGGGATGGATGCGGCGCAGCCACAGGCCGGGGCCGGGCAGGAACAGGGCGAGAGCGTAGGACATGACGACGACGCGGCCGAGCCGGTGCCGCAGCCAGGACGCGGCGCGAGTGTGCATGGCCCCATCGTGACCAGGGCGGACCCGGCGGGCGGGGAAAGCCGCGCGGCAGTCAGGAAGCGTTCAGGTAACCGCCGGCAACGTTCTGCCCATGACCCACGAACTCTCCGGGACTCCCGAGGCCGAACCGGGCACGCGTGCCTCCGCTCCCCCCTCCCACCGTCCGCGCCGGAACAAGGTCCCCGAGGTCACCGCCTACTTCTGGGTCATCAAGGTGCTGTGCACGACGGTCGGCGAGACCGCTGCCGACCTGCTCGACGAGAAGGCCGGGCTGGGCCTGACCGGCGTGTCCCTGCTCATGAGCGCGCTGCTCGCGGTGGTCCTCGTCGTCCAGTTCCGCACCACGGCGTACCGCGCCGGCGTGTACTGGCTCACCGTCGCCCTGATCAGCGTCGTCGGCACACTGATCAGCGACAACCTCACCGACAACATGGGCGTGCCGCTGGAGGCCAGCACCGCGGTGTTCGCGCTCCTCCTGGTGGCCGTCTTCGTCGTCTGGTACCGGCGGGAACGGACTCTTTCCATCCACAGCGTCGACACCACCGGCCGCGAGTCGTTCTACTGGCTGGCCGTCCTGTTCACCTTCGCTCTCGGCACGGCCGCCGGCGACCTCGTCTCCGAGCGCATGGACCTGGGCTACTGGCTCTCGGCGGTCCTGTTCGGCCTGGCCATCGCCGCCGTGGCGGTCGCACACTTCGCGCTGGGCCTGGACGCGGTGTGCGGCTTCTGGATCGCCTACGTCCTGACCCGCCCGCTCGGTGCCTCGATCGGCGACTACCTCTCCCAGCCGGCCGGCGACGGCGGCCTCGGGTTCGGCACCGTCGTCACGAGCGGGCTCTTCCTCGCCGTCGTCCTCGGCCTGGTGGTGTACCTGGCGGTGACCCGCAAGGACGTCGCGGACCCCGCGCGCGTGACGCGGCAGGCCGCCTGAACGGCTGGACGGCGTTCAGGCGATCAGCGCGGTCGCCTCGGCCGTCCGGCCGCGCTCCTGCCACCGCAAGCCGAGGACGATCTTCAGCCGTGACATCGTCAGCTTCGGCGGGGAGGCGCTGTTGTGGCCGGCTCCGCGACTTCCTGACCGAGCCGGCCGCGAAGGGCGGTCCCGGCCTCGGTGCGGCGGGTTCGTCGGCCGTGCTGCCGGCCGTACTGGCCGGTCCGACGGGGTGCGCCCGCACTCAGGAGCGGCCGCAGTCCCGCCCGGTCCGCGGCCCTGCCTCCGGAAGACGGACGAGCACGACCGAACCACCGAGCGGACCACCGACCGGGCCGCCTGGGCGCGAACCGCGCCACGCTCGCCGGGCGGGCGCGAGCGAGCATCCCGCGCTCCCTCCGCACCTGACTGCTACAGCCTGCCGAGAGAGGATGTGTCTGCCGGACCCGTCCGGTGAGGAGGAGAGCGCCACAGGAGATGGTCCGGTGTTCAGGAGGCGATGACCGGCCTGCCGTGCACGCGACACCCTGGGGAGGAACCCGTGAAGCCGGCCCGCACCGCGTCTGCTACGCCCGAACCGTCGGAAGGACCCGCCCGGGGGCTTTCGGCGTGGCGGTTCGTGGTGGTGTTCGGAGGCGTCAGTCTGCTGATGGACTTCGTCTACGAGGGCGCTCGTTCCGTCACCGGTCCGCTGCTCGCCCGTCTGGGCGCCTCCGCGGCCTTGGTCGGCGTGGTCACGGGGGCGGGTGAGGCCGCCGCGCTCGGACTGCGTCTGGTCTCGGGACCGCTGGCCGAGCGCAGCCGCCGCTTCTGGGCATGGACCATCGGCGGGTACGTGCTGACCGCGGTCACCGTCCCGGTACTCGGCCTGACCGGCGTGCTGTGGGCGGCCTGCACCCTGGTGATCGGGGAACGCGTCGGCAAGGCGGTGCGCTCCCCGGCCAAGGACACACTGCTCTCGCACGCCACCGCTGCCACCGGAAGGGGCCGCGGCTTCGCGGTCCACGAGGCGATGGACCAGGTCGGCGCTCTTGTCGGCCCGCTCACGGTGGCCGGGGTCCTCGCCCTCACCGGCGGCGACTACGCCCCGGCGCTCGGGGTGCTCGCGCTGCCCGGCGTGGCCGCCCTCGCGCTGCTGTTCCGGCTGCGTGCCAGGGTTCCCGATCCGGTGGGCTACGAGACGACCGCCGACGCGGCGGCGCCCGAGGCGCGGGACTCGTCCGGGGCGCTGGACTCGTCCGAGCAACCGGTTCCTGCCGGGCCCCGGGCGAGGAAACTGCCGCGAGCCTTCTGGGCCTATTCGGTCTTCACCGCAGCGACTCTGGCCGGCTTCGCCACCTTTGGTGTGTTCTCCTATCATCTGACCGTCCGGCATCTGGTGTCGACGGCGATGGTGCCGGTGCTGTACGCGGCGGCCATGGCGGCGGACGCGGTGGCGGCGCTGGTCACGGGCTGGCTGTACGACCGGTTCGGCGCCCAGGTGCTGGTCGTCCTGCCGCTGCTGTCCGCAGCCGCTCCTGCCCTGGCCCTCACCGACACGGTGGCGGTCGCCGTGGCGGGTGTGCTGGTGTGGGGCGCCGCGGTCGGGGTTCAGGAGTCCACGTTGCGTGCCACCGTCGCCGACCTCGTACCCGTGGGCCGCCGGGCCTCCGCGTACGGTGTGTTCGCCGGGATCATGGGCGCGGCCGCATTGGCAGGCGGCACCTTGGCCGGGGTCCTGTACGACGTCTCCGTACCCCTTCTGATCGTCGTCGTCGCCGGCATCCAGGCCGCCGCGCTCGTTCTGCTGTGGGTCACCCGGGCGGTGCGGTCCACGCGCGCCCACTGAGTGGCGAACGGTCGCGTGCACCGGGCGTTCTCGTCACCACGCCGCCGTGCGGCCGGGCACGGCGCGGCGGACCTGGGCAGTCCGCGGCCGCACCGGTCCTCCGTGTCGCGGACTACGGGCAGGGCGGAGAAACGGCCGCCGCCGAGCGGGCCAGGACGGCGTGCGGTGTCCGGGGCAGGCACCGACGTACTCGGAGTCCCGGTTCCGGGGCACCGGGAGCGACGACGCGGGGCGTGGTGAGGCCGGCCGGTCCCGGGGCGCGCGCGTTCGCTCAGCCGATGAAGTCGTTGTACGCGCGGTTCAAGGCTCCGCCGTGGTCTCGGGTGCCTGCCGTGACCAGGACCGGATCGCCGGCACGGCTGCCGCGCCACCCGCACGGTCAAAAGCCGGCGACGTGACTTCGCCGGGGCCCTGCGTCCACCGCTGTCAACGGCCCCACGCCCGCCGCCGCGACTCTCTCAGGTTCCCGCCCCTGCGGCGCCGGGCCGGAGCCGACGCCGGGCGGGAGCCGGCGCGGCACCTCGCCGCAGTGGCAGCGGCGGGGTGTCCGTCGACAAGCCCGGTTCCGGACCCGGCGTCCCGGTGCTGCAGGCGCGCCGGTCGTGGCCGGCGCCTGTCCGGGGCGCTCCGCCGGCGCATCGCGTCCCTCCCTGTGAGGAGATCCCCTCTCAGTAAAGGCAGGTTAAAGTACGAGCGCACAGCCAAGGGAGGGATGCACATGGGAAACCGTTTTGCCCGGGGGACGGCGGCACTCGCCGGTCTCGTGCTCGCCGGCACCGCCGTGGTAGCCGTCAACGCCACGTCGGCCGCGGCCAGTTCGTACGACTGCCCGACGGGCTACTGGTGCGGCTGGTCGGGCCAGAGCGCGACCGGGACGATGTACAAGACGAGCAAGAGCGTCGCGGACCTCGGCAGCTGGGACAACAAGATCCACTCGTACGTCAACCGTACGAAATCCATCGCCTGCCTCTACGACGACAAGAACTACAGCCCCTGGGGCGGCTACTTCCCCGCGGGCCCCAATGGCGCGGGCGAGTACTCCTCGTCCCCCACCGCGACGATCAGCTCGGTCAAGTTCGCCCGCACCGAGCGCGAATGCTCTCAGCAGCCCTATCCGAGCTGGTCCGCCGAGGTGTCCCCCAAGACACCCGGTTTCGGTGACATGAACGGCGACCGCAGGGCCGACGTGATCGCCCGCGACGAGGCCGGCCGGCTGTGGCTGGCCTCCGGAACCGGCACCGGCAAGCTGATCGGCACGGGCGGCTGGAACGCCATGAACGCCCTGACCCGGCACGGAGACTTCAGCCGGGACGGCCGCGAGGACCTCATCGCCCGCGAGGCCTCCACCGGCAAGCTCTGGCTCTACCCCGGCACCACCACCGGGTCCCTGGGCGCCCGCGAACTCATCGGCACGGGCGGCTGGAACGGCATGCGCGAGATCACCGCCGTCGGCGACCTGACCGGCGACGGCCGCGCCGACCTGATCGCCGCCGAGAAGTCCACCGGCAAGCTGTACCTGTACCCGGGTACTGCCACCGGCGCCCTCGGCTCACGCAAGGTGATCGGCACCGGTGGCTGGAACGGCATGAACGCACTGGCCGGCGTGGGTGACATGAACGGCGACGGCCGCCCCGACCTCTACGCCCGCGAGGCCTCCACCGGCAAGCTCTGGCTCTACCCGGGCCGCGCCTCGGCCCTCGGCGGACGCGTCCTGGCCGGCACCGGTGGCTGGAACGCGATGGCGAACCTCATCGCGGTCGGTGACTTCTCGGGCGACGGCCAGGCCGACCTGGCCGCCGTCACCAACGACAAGTACGTCATCGACGGCAGCCCCGGAAACCTCGGCTGGCTGGTCACCTACCAGGGCCGCGGCAACGGCCTCCTGGCGGGCGGCGAGCGCACCAACGGAGAATGGTGGGGCCTGAACGGATTCTGTTAGAGCGCTGCGAACACCCATGGCGCCCGGAGGGTACGGCCCCTCCGGGCGCCGTGTCGTCTCCCGGGGTCGGCATGTGTTCAGCCGCATGCCGATGGCGAACTCCGCCGGGGGCTCGGGCGTACGGGCACGGAGTTCACCGCGCACGGGCAGTGTGGAGCCGCCGCAGTACCGCTCGAAGGTGGCGTCCTTTTCCCGGATGCGGCCGCAGGGGCCGTAGGCGATGGGGAGACGGTGAACGAGCCGGTGCCGCTCCCGCAGCAGCGGTCGGTCGAGCTGAACTGCGGCTCGGGTCCTCGGGCCGGGCCTCGGGCCGGCTGAGGGCATGGGTGCAGGTGACGCCGGAAGTCAGCTTCTGGCCGTAGGGGGCTTGCATGTCCAGGTACCAGCGCTCGCACTCGTCCGCGACGACCGTGGCACCCACTGGGGCACTGTCCGAGCCGGGAACGTCCCTGCGGAAGAACAGACGCAGCCGGCGAAGCATCAGGGCCTCAGCAGCCCGCCCACCCACCAGTCGTGCGGCTTGCCGTCGTTGGCGATGCCGCGACTGCGCAGTGTCCCTTCGACGGTGAAGCCAAGTTTCTCGGCGACGGCACGCGAGCCGGTGTTCCCGGCCATGGCCCACCACTCGATGCGGTGCACGTCGAGCGTGGCCCAGCCCCAGTCGCACAGGGCCCCAGCGGCCTCCACCGAATACCCGCGTCCGCGCTGCTCCCTGACCGCCCAGTAACCGAGTTCCCAGACGCCGCGGCTGATGAGGGTCAGGCAGTACGAACCGACCAGGGCGCCGGTGTCCTTGCGGAACGCGCCGAAGGTGTAGTCCCTGTCCTCGGCCCACTGAGCGGGCAGCTTCTCACCCACCAGCTTCTCCGCGTCCGCACGGCGGTACGGCACCGGCACCGGGGTGTAGAACTGGATGTCCTCGTCCTGACAGGCTTCGTACACCGCATCCACGTCGGCGGCTGTGAAGGCCCGAAGCACCAGACGGTCGGTCTCAAGAGTCACCGGATCCATTGCGGCAGTATGACCACCACCGGCGACCGGCGACCAGCGAATATCCCGACCGTGCGCGCAGCCGCTGATCGCCTCGGCCGGCGGCCGGCACGCTGCGCGGCCGGGTCGCGGCGCCCGCCGGGACTGCGGACGCCGCGGTCCGTGCCGGCGCCGGGCGGGTGCGCGTGCGGCGCTCCGGCGAGCATTGCGGAGCGTGGCCGGTCTGCGGGGCGGCCGGCCGCGGTGCCACCCCCGCACGAGGTGTCCCGCAACCTCGCGCGGTTCGGTGTTCGTGTGCTGGGAGACGTCCTTCAGGACGGTCCAGGCCGTTTCCGATCACGGTCTGCCCCACCGCCAGAGCCACCGGCGCCCCGCCTGGCGCGGATCCCCCCGGCGAACACGTACGTCACATGCTGGGCCTGACGGCGCGGACCGGGTCCTGCTCAGCCACCCCGCCTTCGACGCGGCGCCCGACCGACCACGCCGGCGGTCACCTCAAGAAGCCCCGAGGACCGGGCACGGTCGCGGACGCCTCGTCCGCCACCCGGTGGTATCCAGGACGGCCTGCCGGGCATGCGCAGTGGGGGAAGGGGAGGTGCCTGTGTCGGGTGGCGAGGGCTTGGGCCTGGACGAGGTGTTGCGGCAGGCTGAGGACGGCGCGCCGGTGGAGTCGGTCGACGTGGTGGCCCGGAACCTGGAGAAGCGGTTCTCGGCGCGCGAGGTGTCGTTCTGGCTCGTGGACATGGTCGGGCGGGAAGCCGTCCGCCTGCCCCGTGCGGGCACGGCCGCGCAGACGCGGACCGAGACGGAGACAGTCGAGCTGGCGGGCAGTGTGTACGAGCGGGTGCTGCGCTCCCAGCGCCTGTACCAGGAGCCGGACGGGGAGGGCGGCTGCCGGCTGGCGGCCCCGGTGACGAACCGCGGCGACTGCCTCGGCGTTCTGGACCTGACCGTGCCCGTAGCCGACGAGACGGTGCGGGATGCGGTGGCGCAGGCCGCGCACGCGCTGGCGTACATCGTGGTCACCGACCGTCGCTTCACCGACCTCTACCACTGGGGCCGGCGCACCACCGAGGTGAGTCTGGCGGCTGAGATCCAGCACCAACTGCTGCCCTCGGCATCCTGTTGCGAGGCAGCGCAGTTCACCCTGGCCGGCGGCCTGGTCCCGGCCGACGAGATCGGCGGCGACACCTACGACTACGCCCTGGACCAGGAGGCCCTCTACCTGTCCATCACCGATGCGATGGGACACGACACGGCCTCCGCGCTGCTGGCCACCCTGACCGTGAACGCCCTGCGCAAAGCCCGCCGCGCAGGGCGCGGCCTCCTCGACCAGGCCTACGCCGCCCATGACGCGATCACCCGTCACGGCCGCGGCATGACCACCGGCCAACTGCTGCGCATCCAGCTGGAGACCGGCGCCTGTGAACTGGTCAACGCCGGCCACCCCTGGCCACTGCGGCTGCGCGGCGACAGCGTCGAGGAGCTGACCGTCGCGGTGAACATGCCCTTCGGAGTGCTGGCCCCGGTCGCCTACCAGGTGCAACAGCTCGACCTGCGGCCCGGCGACCGCCTGGTCCTGATCACCGACGGCATGTGTGAACGAGCCGCCGCCACCGTCGACCTCGCCGCTCTCCTCCGCGCCACCCGCGACGAGCACCCCCGAGAAGTGGTCCGGGCCCTGATCTCCGCGGTTCACGAGGCCTGCGGAGGTTCTCTGTCCGACGATGCCACCACCATGGTCGTCGACTGGCACGGGAGCCGTACCGGACAGCGCCACACCAGCGTCGGTTCCCGTATCTGAGCGGCCCGGCGGCCTGGTACGCGCCCCTGGCGTCGTGGAACGCCCGGTGGGGCGGAGCCGCGGCTGGTTGCCGGAGGAGCCGGCCGCGTGCGCGCTGTGAAGAGCCCGCGCCGTCCGTGGCTCTGAAATCTGAAAGGGGCCTTGGCCTCGCCGCCTCGCCGCATCGGGATGGGTGAACGTGCGCAGGGACCGCCGCGCTGCGCCGCCTGCTGCCTGTTCGGCCGCCGGCGCCGGTACGGCCAGGCCGTCTCGCCCGTCGCGGCGGCGCGGGCCGGCTGCGTCGGCGGGCCCGCGCCCGCGGGGGCCGGCGCCGGTTGGCCGGCCTCGCGGCCGAGGCCGGGCTTGCCGGCGTCCGGTGGCGGATGCCGCAGAACACGGGGTTCTTCCAGCGCTGCTGGTGGCCGGGGCGGGCGAATAAGATGAGCCTGCTTCAACCTCCGCGATGGCGACTTCACATGGTGCACCAGAAACGCCTCCGGGCCTGCGAGCGCGAGTGTCCGGCAGTGATCATCGGTAGGTCTGCGGGAGGTCTTCGGCAGGTATTCGGGACACCTGATCCGCCTGATACAGCACGCCGCCTCCACCAGCGGCGGATAAGCGCTCTGGACAGGGCTGTCAGTTTCGAACGTCGCGTCTATCGCTGGCATGGCTCATACGAAGCCAGCGCGGCCAGGGAGACGACCTGCGTTTCTCACTGTCCCGGCAAAACGCCCTGTGATCCGCTTGCGTAGATGCCGTTACCCCGCTGACGGTCCGCGACCGTCCCCGAGATCTGTGCCGGACGCAGTTCATCGCCGGTCGGCGCGCAGCCCACGGGAGTGGCAGGTGTCCGCTGCGCCTCCTGTCCGGCGGTCCGCTGACCGGGCACCGGCGTGGCGCCGATGAGTTGGCCGCCGCTGCGTCACCGGCCGGACGCAGAACGAGCCACGCGTCCCCCCGGGGCCTGCCGATGCACGCAGGTATGCGGCACTGCCCGGGGGCGGCGGCGTCGCCCCCGGGCGGCGACACCCCGGTCCATCCAACTGACAGGCCTGCCATTTAACTCACATGAGTGGTAGCGCTGATATTCCGGTTTCCCGGACCCTGGGGCGGGGATCTGCCGGGTTGAGGGACATCATACGCAACTCAGCGTCCCTGCCGAATATCTCGCCGAGGAGATGACTCGATGAGGCCCGGAGAAAAACGCCGGTTCCGGCGGGACCCGCTGGAATACCTCGACAACCTCCGTCGCAGCAGTCTTACGGAAGTCATCCGGCTTCCCTGGGGTGGACATTGTGTCGGGGACGCGGATCTGTCGCAGACGCTTTTGCGCGACCCTGAATACAACACGGGTAAGTCGAGGTTCTTCAACGAGCTGCTGCCCACGCGCCAATCACAGGTAGAAGTCGGGCATGCGGTGCGGAACTTCTTACGGGAAAGCCTGCCGCAGTACGGTACCGAGCTGAACCGGGCAGTGGCCGGGCTGCCGTCAGCCAGCCGATGGCCACGGGCCGGGAACACGCTGGTGCACCGGTGCATGGCAGGCCTGCTGCTGCATCCCGGCAGCCCCGCCAGGACGCGCCGGCTGGCCGAACAGGCTGCGCGGACAGGGGTGTTCTTCCACGCACCGCACACGTGGCAGCGGGCGCGGGCGGAGGTCCTGCGCGCCCAGCTCATCAGCGCCCTCACCGACCAGGTACGCCACCGCCGTGAACACCCCGCCGCTGAGCCGCGTGACGTGCTGGACGCCCTGCTCGCCGTATGCCGCTCCGCCGAAGTGCCGGACCGGACGGCTGCCGAACTGTACCTGATGATGTCCCGGGCGATCGTGGTTCCCCTCAGCGCCTCCCTTGCATGGTCGGTACTCCTGGCCTGCCTGCATCACACGGCGGACTCGCCCTGGCCCTGGCCCGCCGACCAGATCGTGCGGGAGTCGCTCCGGTATCGTCCGACCCCCTGGATGCTCGGCCGTACCATCACCCATCCCGTCGAGATCGGTGGCGTCGCCTTCCACCCCGGTGAACTCCTCTCCGTCAGCCCGTACTTGATGCACCGAGCAGAAGGCCGATGGACCGACCCGGACGCATTCCGGCCCGACCGCTGGAGCGAGCCGGACGAACACGGCCAGTACGTGACGTTCGGGGCGGGCCCCTACACCTGCCCCGGCGCAGCGGTGGCGCAGACGCTGCTCACCGACTCCCTGACCGCCCTGGCCCGCAACGCCCGCCTGACCGTGACCGGTGGCGACCTGCGCCCGGTCATGGCCGAGGGCAGCGTGCCGCGGCCGTTCACGCTCCACCGCACACCTCGTCGCGGTGGACCCGACGCGACACCGGAAGGAGGTGAGTAGCCATGGCCGCAACGATGCGACGCATCTTCAGCAACAAGCCCGCCCGCCGCTGGTACTGGTACTGAGAACCGAGGCCCGGTGGCCCGGAAGCCGGCCACCGGGCCACCGGCCCGGCCCGCCGCTCATGCAACCTCCGGTGCAGCGGTGGGCCGGGCCGCAGTGGTGTCTCCCATGCCGCCGACTACGGCCGACGACACGTCGACAACCCGGTGCCGCCGTCCACGGCCGGTACCCGTTCCGACGTGCGCCGACGAGGGCGAGGCCCACTGAAGCGCGCTCACTCAGCCGCACAGATCGATGTGACTGAGCGCTCCGTCCGGCGGATGCCCGCTTGGCCTGGGGAGGCTGGGCATTCTGGTCGTCGGGCAGGTGAGACCGTCAGCCGCCGCTCCCCGGCCGATCGACTCGGTAGAGGTAGTGGGTCCGGTCGTCGACCGGGTTGTCCGGTTCCAGGTCTCCGACCCCGACCCGGCGCAGTCCTGCTCGCTCGAGCGCCCGCCACGACGGCCGATTGGCTGCCGCCACCGGGACGAGAATGCACGGGGCGGCCGGGTGCTCGGCCCAGGTTCGCACGATGGCCGAGCGGATCATCGCCGTCCCGATGCCCTGGCCGGTGTGACGGGGAACGCCGATCAGGTAGTCGAGGGTCATCGCGCCGTCAGGTACCTGGACGACGGCCGCCAGATCGGCCAGATAGCCGGGGTAGTCGCACAGGCGCGAACGCTGTACGAGACCGACCGGACGGCCTTCGAGGGATGCGAGGAGGTCCTCCGAGGGCTCCTCACCCCGGGCGGCGGGGCCGAAGTCGCGCGCCACCGCTTCCACGGTGGTCTCGTGGTTCCACCAACGCTTCACATGGGGCTGCTGAAGCCACCTCCGCAACAGCGGGAAGTCCCGCTCCTCGATCCGACGCCACGTGATCTCCATGAGGCCGCTCCTGGGATGTCCACGAGTCCTTGCAGGCGAGATGCTGTGCGGACGAGCCCCGAGCTGACGGCCCAGGTGCTCAGTCCACCAAGTGGAGTGCTCAGTCATACCGGTTGTGACTGCCCTTCACCGGCCGACTGAGCGGTCGAGCCGGCTGCCTGAGCGTTCGGCGTTCAGCACGCTATCGGCATGCCGGCACGAGGCCTACGCTCTGGACATGCCTTGGACAACACTGGCCAGTGCCGTAGTCGGCGCCTTGATCGCGACCGCCTCCGCCGCGTTACTCGACCGCAGTCGTTGGCGCCGGGAGCAGGACGACCGCCTCATCAGCGCACGCCGTGCCCTGTACGGCGAATACCTGGCCTGCCTCTCCCAGGCCCGCAACGACTTCCGCAGCCTGGCGCGCGACCAGACCGTGGACCTGGCCGAACGAGAGCGCTCCGCCCGCGACAGCTTCGCTCCGTGCTACGGCATGCGCTACCAGATGTCGATCACGGCCGCCTCGAACGTATTCGCCGCCTCCGAGAACGCCTTTCGCCGGCTACGTGACGTACGGGACCTCGCCGCATCCGGAGCCCTCGCCGGGGACGAGGCGTACTCAGGTGGCCGCGCCCAGTACGAGGCCGCGCTCACTCGGCTTCGTGACGCTATGCGCCTCGATCTCGGGGCCGACCGGGAACCCACGGTCGTCAGGTCCCTGGCCACTCCCCGGCCCCTCAGCGGCGCCTGGTCCGACTCCCCGTAGACCGGGGAGGGCCCGCGGGCCTCCAGCACGTCGATCTCGAAACCAACCGGTGAGGCCGGCCCGCACGATCGCTCCGAGCCGCACCGCCCCCTTGTGCCCGCAGCCGTCTCCTGTTCGTTCCCCGCTCCGGTCACGCGGACCGTGGCTGAGCTATCCTCCGTGCATGCGCGGACAGTTCACCGGCTGGCCGGAGCAGGCCATGGACGTGTTGTGGCAGCTCCAGGGCGAACCGGCCCACGCGACCCGGGAGCGCTGCCGAGCCGACCGCGAACGCCTGGTCCGGCAGCCGATGATCGCCCTGCTCAACGAGATCGCGGACACCGACCCCCGGTACGAGGACTTCTCCGTCTGGCACTACCGCACCGGCTCCTGGTGGTGGCAGCACCAGGGCGCGGTGATCCGACTCGGCCGCAAAGTCGAGATCGGCCTCCGGTTCTCCCTGGACGGCCTGCGGATCCAGGGGGCCTGGTGGTACCCCGACCCCGGCCAGGTGGACATGTTCCGCAGGGCCGTGGCCGCCGAGGGAAGCGGCCGCGAACTGTCCGCCATCGTCGAGGACCTGCGGCACAAGGGCTACGACATCTCCGGGGACATGATGAAACGCCCCCCGCGCGGCTGCCCGGCAGACCATTCCCGTGCGGAACTGCTGCGCCACCGTTCGCTGATCGCCGCCCGTTCCCTCGGCTGCGAGCAGTGGCTGCACACTCCCGAGGCGGTCGATCGGGTCCTCTCGGCCGCCACCGACCTCGACGCCCTGCTGATGTGGCTGGCCCGCCACGTCCAGCGCGCCGTCTGACGTCACCGCGGCCGGCGGGGCACGGCCACGGCCGGCACCGGCTCCGGCAAGGACCATGTGATGGCGTGATGCCTTCCGCGCCGAACCACGAGAAGCGCGACCGCACACGGCTCCGTCATCCGGCAGAACGCCGGACGGGAGACGGCGGACTCCGACGAGGAGCAGGCCGCCCTGCTGCCGGGGCCGCCGGTGACGGGACGGAGGTCCTGGCCCGCACCGCGCCTGAACGACGGTCGGGGCACGAGACGAAGAAGGTCGGTCACCACCACGTGGCGACCGACCCTCTTCCTCTGTCCTCCGCCCGACGGCTCCCAGCGCATACCGAGGGCGGTCCACTCAGACCGCCGACGGGCCCGCTTCATCATCTCCCGGAGGTGGACGCCAGATTCTGAACAAAGGCCAGGAACGCGAGGAGGAGGAGCAACGTGAAGATGCACCCCCCGCAGGACGGGCCGTTGGCATCCCGTACGCCGCGCTCGACGGCCCTGCGAATTCGTGCCTCGTCGCTGTCGTCCATTCCCGTCCCCCCGTCGCAATCAGGACACCACCGGATTCGACTTTCCCATGTGACGGTGACGCGTTCACGAAGTCGCCGCAAGGCGCATACCGGCCGGTCCGGAACGCTTCCGACCGCCGCTCACGCCGCTGCCAGCGCCTGTCGAGCGCGGTCCGCTCCGCGCGCCGCTCATCGGACAGCTTGTCGGCCTTCCGGCCGCTGCGCGCCCTAGGGTCGGCCAGGGCTTCCATGGTGTCCGTGCCGTGCGCACGCAGCGTCCCGAGCACCTTCGCCAGGGTCCGTACGCATCCGGCGGCAGTACTGCTCTTTCATCATCGCCTGGTCCGAGGACCACCGGCGCAATCAGAGCGGCCAGTTTCCCCGTGCCCGGAGGGCATGCGCAGGGTACGCCCGGCCCATTGCACGAGGTCCGTCGTGGAACCCGGGCGTCCGCGAAAGGCACCGAGTCACACCAGGCCGTATCCACTCCCGCGGCTGTCCCGCAACCGCTGCTCACGAGTGCGACGCTCTTGGCGGTGACGTACTCAGGGCAGGCGATCCCGACAGAGTGAAGTACGCGGTCCTCCCGTGCCGGAAGCACGGTCGGACCGCGTACGTGGTGCAGGGATCACCGGCGCACCGGCATCCCGGGAGCGCTACTGCCAGCGCACGATGCGGGGCGCCTTGGTGGTGCCCTCTGCGCCGTACTTGCGGCCGGGGGTGCCGGCCGGCCAGCCGCCACGGGGCGAGGCGATGCCGGCTATGTCGAAGTGCGCTCCGCCGGTGTTGTAGAAGCCGCCGATTGTGTAGCCGCCGGGAGCCCAGATGTCGAAGGTCTGGCACTGCCCGCGGCGGACCGCTGTGGAGTGCACGCCGTCCGACCAGGTGATGTCGGCGTCATAGTTGCCCTTGGCGCACAGTTGGACGCGGTGGTTGCTGATGGCCGCGGAGGCCGGGGTCCCGGCCGCGACGACCGCGGCACCGGTGGCGAGGACGACGGCGCCCGTCGCCATGAGGGAACGCCGGCGCGGACCCTGCTTGCTACGCATGAACTCTCCTTGTCCGGCCGGGCGGGCGGCCGGCGGAGCCGCACCAGCCGCCCCAGAGCGGAACGGCGTAGGTTTGGCTCATCGGCCACCGCCCTGAGCCAGGAACGGGGGGTGGTTGATCCTGTCACCTGCACAACGTGCCTCGCCCCCACTCGAGTTCACACCCTCCGCCCGCACCGCTCGCAGTGCCGGCACCGTCTTGCCGGTGTTCTCGCCAGCGAAGGGCCCGAGCAGTGCCTCGGGGAAGCGCTCGACGCCTCCGTGATCTCCACCGACGACGCACCACCGCCGCGTCCGGACACGGGCGAACCCGAGCCGCAAGGCTGACCACCCCGCACCCCGGAGCACCCCGGCCCCCGAGCGGGGCCGTTCTCGGGCGGCTGGACCACGCGTCGCGCCGTGCATCCGGCGCTTCGGGCTCGTCGGCCACGCCCGCGGTGTCGCCGTGGCGCTCCGACTGGCGCTGGTCCATCCCTCCGCGGTGACCCGGGTGGCGTTCCTGGACGGTCTGCCTCTCAGCGAGCATCTGGTCCGTGCCCGGCAGCGGCCCGCGTCAGGCCGCCGCGGTTCGGGACCACGGCATCCACTGCGTCGGGCTGCTCGCCGGTGTCTTACCCGCCACCGTGCGGCGCTTGCTCGCCAAGGAGGCCGGACGCCTCGCCGCCGGCCGCGCCCACGGCGTCGACTCGGGTCGGTACTGCAACGCTGCCTACGACGCCGACCGGATCGCGGAGATGTCGAACTGCAGTCGGACCTTCTCGCTCACCATGGTGCCTCCTGTCTTGAGGCGCTGGTTGTAGACCAGACCCCACTCGGTGCGGTCGATGGTGGTGGTGCCGTCGAAGCCGGCTCGCTCGTAGCCGAAAGGATCCAGGACCGAGCCGAGGTAGTCGAGTTGCAGGTCGACGGGCCGGGTGACGTCACGGATGGTCAGGTCCCCGGTCATGCGGAAGGTCTCTCCGCCTTCATGGACGGTGGAGGTGCTGCGGAAGGTCATTTCCGGGTAGCGACGGGCGTCGAAGAAGTCAGGGCCGATGATGTGCGCGTCCCTTTGTTCCACGCCCGTGTCGACGCTGGCGACCCGGATGACGAGGTCGGCCCGCGACTCGGAGGGCCGGGCTCCGTCGAAGTACAGCGTGCTGTCGTAATCGGTGAAAGCCCCCCGGACTGTCGTGACCATGGCGTGCCGCACGGCGAATCCGATGCGGCTGTGCGGGCGGTCGATGGTCCATCGTCCGGTCAAGGCTCGAAGTGCCGGGTCGAGCGTGGCAGCCCTGGGCGTTGCCTCCGCGACGGAGGCGCCCGCGCCGGCAGCCGGGATCGGTTCGCCGAGATCGGTCTGGCGGCGGCTGAAGATGCCCATGATCCTGAGCCCATTCCCATCTGATCGCTCTGTGCTGTCAAGGTGTCGCCGGGCACTGCCCGGCGAGATCGGTGGTCCCGTCCGGGGTGCGTGCGGCCGACGGTGAAACCGCGACGCGACGTGGGGTGCGCTGCCGGACTGCCTCGATCAGCACCCCATGCATGACCGCGACACCCCTGTTCGGACAGCACCCGCGTCGGTCGCCCCCGTGTGAGGGTCTACTGCGGTGGCGTGGGCGTGTCGTGGGTGCGGTACATCGCCTGTACGTCCAACTCCAGTTGGACGGTCGGACCGACGACGGCGATGCCGCGGGCCAGCATGGAGCGCCAGTTGAGGGTGAAGTCCTCCCGATGGAGTTCGGCCTTCGCGAGAGCCGCGCAGCGCAGTTCCTGGTCGTAGCCTCCGTTGACCGTCCCGAGGTAGGTGGTGTCGAGGCCGACGGAACGGCTGGTGCCGTGCATGGTGAGTGTGCCGTGCAGGGTCCACTTGGAGCCGCCGCGGTGGGCGAACCGGGTACTCGTGAAGTCGATGTGCGGGTAGCGTTCGACGTCCAGGAAGTCGGCGGAACGCAGGTGGTTGTCGCGGGTGTTGTTTCCCGTGGTGACGCTGGAGGCGTCGATGCGCACCGACACGTGTGAGTCGGCCATGTTCGGTGCGACGTGGATGCCGCCCTGGAAGCGGGTGAACCGCCCGTGGACATGGGCCATGCCCACGTGTTTGGCGATGAACCGGATCGCGGTGTGCGGAGGATCGAACAGCCAGGTACCGGCTGTCGGAAGTTCCATCTGGCGGGCGGGCTGGAGCGCGATGCGCATCGGGGGCAGGGCTACCCCGGCGGTGATGTCGATGTTCTCGCGGGCGGGTGACAGGCCCTCGGCCGCGACCATCGCGCTGTAGGAGCCCGGTGGCAGCGTCGCTATGAAGTAGCCGTGGGGATCCGTGGTGCCACGCGTCGCAACCCGGTGGCTGTCCAGGGCGGTCACGGTGACCTCGGCTCCACTCATGGGCTGCCCCATGGGATCGAGGACCTCGAAGCCGAACGCCCCGGCGCCGGGCGGCAGGGGGACCGAGATGCTCGCTCCGGCACCGGAAGCACCACGGGAGCGCCGACGACGGAGTAGCCCGAGAGCCATGGAGTTCACCCTTCTTCACCTGCGTCGCCGTCAGGCGACCCGATCAGTGGGAGACGTTCGCGGTAGCCAAGAACCGTCGGCGACGAGAGGACGGACGCGGAGCCAGTAGTTCGTCGACGATCATAAAGGCCCCCACGCGCGGGCGACTCGACCCGATGTCGAAGCAGCTCACCCCTCCTTTCGGTGGATGCGGGGCCACATATCAGTACATCGGCCAGCCATATCGACACACCTCGACTTCGTTGCTTTGCAGCAATGCTGTGGTGAAGAACACGGAAAGGGGCCGCGATATTCACAACCGGTGTGCGGTTTCATCACGGACCTGACACAGGCGGGCAGGCAGCCGCTGCTCGCGCCACTGCCGGAGGAACCGTTCGAGACTGGCCGACTGTCCACCCCGCGGGTCGACCGCTACGGCCAGGTCTGCGTCCGGATGAACCGCTACTCGGTGCCGGTGCGGTTGATCGGCCGCACCGTCCGCGTCATGCTCCATGCCTCCGAGCTCGTGGTCTACGACGTCCGCTAGGAAGTCGCCCGCCATGAGCGGCTCATCGCCCGCAATGGATCCCGCCTCGAACTCGGCCACTAGCTGGAGGCGCTGATCCGCAAGTCCGGCGCCCTCCCCGGCGCCACCGCCCTCGACCAGGCCCGGGCGGCCGACCGGTTCACTCCCACGCACGACGCCTGGTGGGAAGCCGCCGTCAAAGCGCACGGTGAACGCGACGACGCCCGGGCCCTGATCGAACTGCTCCTCAGCCGACACCTGCCCCACGAACACCTCGTCACCGGCCTCGCCGCAGCCCTGAAGACCGGTGCCCTCACTGCGATGCCGTCGCTCGCGAAGCCCGCAAGGCAGCCGACGCCGACACCGGACCGGAAGAACCCCCGGAGCCGCCCTCCACCACCAGCCAGACCGCCATTGCCCCGCTGCCCGCAGCCGTCAGGACCAATCTGCCACCCGACAAGCGGCCCCTGCCCTCCGTCGCCCTCTACGACCAAGTTTCCTGCGGCTCCGCCGACCCGACCATCCCACCCCGTGAGAGAAGAGCACCGTGGCCTATCCCCGCCAGCGAGGACTCACCGAGCAGGCCGCCACCACCGCCGTCGACCAGGCATGCTGCCCGCTCCAGATGCCCACCATCCGCTCCCAGTTCCCCGACCTCGCCGAGACAGCGAGGCCGTGAGCAGATGTCCTGCCTCGACTTCCTCGCCGAGCTCCTCCTGGCCGAGTGCGACGACCGGGCCCGCCGACGCTCCGAGCGCCACATCAAGGACGCAGGCTTCCCCCGCGACAAGTCCTTGCGGCAGTTCGACTCCGAGGCCACCCCCAACATCGACGCAGCCGTGATCCACACGCTCGGCAAGTGTGAATGGATTTAGAAGGGCCTGCCCCTCTGTCTCATCGGCGACTCCGGAACGGGTAAATCTCACCTGCTGATCGCACTGGGCACCGAGGCCGCGATGGCCTGCTACCGAGTCAAATACGTCCTGGCAAGCTGGTCAACGAGCTGGTCGCAGCCGCCGACGAGAAGCAGCCGACCAAGACCACGCCCGCTACGGCCGCATCGACCTGCTCTGCATCGACGAACTCGGCTACATGGAACTCGACCGCCGCGGCGCCGAACTCCTCTTCCAGGTCCTGACCGAACACGAGGAGAAGAACAGCGTCGCCATCGCCTCCAACGAACCTTCTGCGGTTGGACCAAGACCTTCACCGACCCCGCCTCTGCGGCGGCCGTCGTCGACCGCCTCACCTTCGGCGGCAACATCATCGAGAGTGGCACCGATTCCTACGGTCTCGCCACAATCCGCGCGCCCGCGCTGAGCAGCAAGTCGTCGGCTGAACCGGAGGCGGAGTGCCTGCAGGGAGACGTGGGCGACCTACCCCTGGCGCAGAAATTCCCGCAGGTCCGCAGCTACAACCGTCATCCCCTCACCGGCTTCGATCACGGTCGTCACCGTGCACTTCCAGTCACCGGGAAAGAAGCCGGACCGAAGCGTCCAGTTCAGATACACATGACCACCCGAGCCGAAGGACGCCGTCACGACCAGGTGGTTGTTGATCCAGACCCGTTCCCCCTCCCAGCCACGGAAGTCCCGGGCGAGGCCGTCGAAGAACTCGCTCATGTCATCCCAGACGGTGACGGTCAGGTTCTCGAGCCGGGCACGCACGCCAGCAGCAACGGCCTCCACAGCGAAGACGACCTCGTACTCATCCGCACGCGACCAGTCGAACAACCGGACAGAGGCCGCCAGCGTCCCCGGCCCTCGCACGACGAGCTCGACCTGCCCGGGACCCACCTCGATCAGACTCACCCGCCGAAGGATACGGACGTCAACACGTTGACGACATCACGATTCCGTGGCACGGGACCGCTGCTACTTCTCACCAACATTCCGAGGCCCAGCAGCCACCAGCTGTTCCCAGCGCCCACCGACAAGTGCTCTTCGTTCTGACCTACGCAGCCAGGGGCTCCATTGCGGAGCCAGGAAAAAGAAACGGGGGACAAGCCGACCCTGACCGCCGCGGACAGCGGGACCGACGTCGGAGCAGGCGCGGGACCGCTACGCCCTTCACATCCAGGACTGCGGCGCCCCGTCGTCGGAAACCGAACGCCCGGCGGCCTGTGCTGCCTGCCGCGGATCGGTGGCGAGAACACGGCCGGCCCGGTCGAAGCGTCCCGGGCGCCGGGCGGGGCCGGGCGCGGGACGGCTGCCGCGGACGGCGGCGCGGAAGACTTCCGCCGCCTCGAACGGCGCCGGAGCCACCGAATGGAACAGCACCGGGCCCCGGCCCCAGTACCGCTCGGCCACGATGTCCGAGGAGAATGCCGGCTCGACCGCGAGGATCGCCACCCGACGGCACGGCGGCGGCCGGCTGCTCGCCAGGCAGGGCGACCGAAGCCGGTCCTGACGGCCGAGGATCAGCCAACTATTCTTGGTCACAGGGAACTTGCACCACTGGGGATGAGGTCGCAGATGACGCGTGGCGGCGGGGCCGGGGCGGACACGGACCGTGGTGCGGAGCCCGGCCCGTCCGGTGGGCCGGCGGCCGGGCGCCGGGAGCGTCGCTCCCGCCGTCGCGGGTGCTTCCGATGGATCCTCCTGACAGGCCTGCTCGCCGGCGGGTTCGGCCTTGCGGGCGCGTGGGGGATGGATGAGGACCCCATGGTCGACCTGACGGTCGTCGACGGCTCGACGAGGGCGGGCCCGTGCACAGTCGTCTGGACGGACCCTTTCACCAAGGAGCGGCGAAGGGGGCCCTTCTCCTGCGCAGGCCACCGTGATCCGCTCCTTCCCACCTACGAGGTGGGCTTCGTCGTCTCGTACGGCCCGTGGAAGGGCGACCTCTACAACTCCGAACTGAAGGGCTCTCCCTCCAACGACGTCGTCCTCGGTCTTCAGGATGCGGCCGAGCTGCTGGTCGTCGCCGGCGGCATCGGCGGCGCCTTCTCCGTCCACCACCGCCGACGCCGGGGCGCCGCCCCCGCACGGGTCCGCACCGCCCCCGTCCGGCCCGGCTCCCCCTACCCCACACCCCTGGCGCGCCGGGCCGCCCGCGCCTCACTCGTGTGGGCGGGCCGCGCCCGCCGCGCTCTGAACCGGTAGGGCGCCCCCTTCCGGCGTGCCTCGATGCGACTCAGCCGCACGGCTGTGGTCCGGGGGGCGTCGCGGCGTAGCGGCGTGGCCGCGCAGGAGGATGTTCACGGCCGCCACGCGCAGCGCGGGCGGCGGCCACCGGAGGGTGAGCCAGACCTGCCACGCCGTCGACCGCGCTGGCGTCTCCTCCCCGCCTCCTCCCTCACGCGCTCTCTTCCCGGCGGACCGAGAAGGCCCCCGCGGCAGCCGCCAGGACCGCCGCCTTCGCGGCCCGTCGCGGCAGCTGCGGGTCCGGGCCGGCGCGCAGGAGCACCAGTTGGTGATAGAGGGGCGCCGTGGCGGCGATCAGCAGGCTCCGCGCGTCCGTGTGCCCTGCGGGGAGTTCACCGCGCTCGGCGGCGCGCTCGACGAGGATCTCGCACTGGGCGTACCGGTTCGTCCACAACCGTGTCTGGGCCCGCGCGGCCTGGTCGGAGTGGAACGAGGCGCCCATCAGGGCGATGGCGAGCGACGGCTGTACGAGCAGGGATTCCTGGATCTCCTGGTTGAGGGCCGTCAGGTCGTCGTGCAGGGAGCCGGTGTCCGGCGGTTGCCAGTCGATCTCGCCGGCGGCCTCGATGACGTCGGCGAGCAGGCCGCCGACATCGCGCCAACGCCGGTAGACCGTGGCGCGGTGCACTCCGGCCCGCGTCGCGACACCCTCCATCGTGAGTCCTCCGGGACCGCGTTCGGCGAGTTCCGCGCGGACGGCGTCGAGGACCTGGGCTCGGACGCGGGCGGTGCGGCCGCCAGGACGGCGGTCCGAGGTCGTCTCCAGTGGTTCTGTCATCGGCAGTCAGTATCCGGTTGATCAAGGCGGCAGGTCCGTGCCAGCATGCTAACGCGACATGTGTCGCACTGGACCGGCCACCAGAAAGGGCCCCCGCGATGCCGCCCGTTCCCGCCGACCCCACGGTGCTCCACCCGATGCCCGGGCACCCGCGCGTGGTGCTGCTCAAGCCGCTGGTGAAGTCGCCGCTGATCGAGGCCGGTGACTTCTCCTACTACGACGATCCGGACGACCCGACCGCGTTCGAGACGCGCAACGTCCTGTACCACTACGGTCCCGAGCGGCTCGTCATCGGCAAGTACTGCGCGCTGGGGACGGGCACCCGGTTCATCATGAACGGGGCCAACCACCGCATGGACGGCCCCTCCACCTTTCCGTTCCCCACCATGGGAGGCTCCTGGGCGGAGCACTTCGACCTGATCACCGGCCTGCCCGGCCGGGGCGACACGGTCGTCGGCAACGACGTGTGGTTCGGCCACGGGGCCACCGTCATGCCCGGCGTACGCATCGGCCACGGCGCGATCATCGCCGCCGGTGCCGTCGTCACCGGTGACGTCCCCGACTACGGCATCGTCGGCGGCAACCCCGCCCGGCTCATCCGCACCCGCTACGACGCTGCGGACATCGCCCGGCTCCTCGCCGCGGCGTGGTGGGACTGGCCCGTGCGGCACATCACCCGGCACATCCGGACGATCATGTCGGGGACCGTCGCGGACCTGGAGGAGGCCGCCGCGCAGATCGACCTGTCCTGACACCGTGCCTCCACCACACCGCCGACGTATACCGTCCCCTGCCGGAAGCCTCGCACGCGGCGGTCAGGGCGTACGGTGGACCGCCCGGAAGCTCTCCCGTACCCCCGTCAGATGCGTGGAGCTTGCCCGGACGCTGCCGGCGTGGGCCGCAGCGGGAGCGGACGGGCGGGATCCCGCGCACGAGCCGGTCCCAGGCCGAGACTCTCGTACATGTCGGCGCCCGAGATGCCCAGCGACAGCGGCACACCGTTCCGGTCAGTGATGAGGTGGATTTTCGGTCCCGGCTTGCCATGATCGGTCGGGTTCGGTCCCGTCAGCGGCCCAGCGGCCCAGTGGCCCCCTTTTGCCGCCCGGACGCCGACGGGGTCGATCGCGCACCGTGACCGGTCCGGCTCGCCCCGGGCGCCGAGTTCGTCGAGGATCACGCGGTGGAGCCGGACCCGCATCCGGGCCCGGCTCCACCGGGCGAAGCGCCGGCAGGCACTTGGCGTGACAACGCCCGCCTGTCAGGTGTAAATGCGCGGAGACTGCACGTTGCCGTAGTAGCCGTAGTGGCCGTTGACCGTGGCCCAGTATCCGGATTGCACCACATAGGTGCCTCCGGCCGGGGCAGACCATGCGCGGTCCGTACCTTTCCACTCGTTCTGCGACGGTCCGCCCTGTCCCGGCCCGACCCAGCCTCCGCACAGGAAGTCGTGGACCTGAGTCAACGAGCTGTCGGGGTTGACGCGCATGAGCTGTGCGCACGGATCGACCTGGTCCGGGTCACCAGGGTTCCACTGATGTTCGACGGTGGTGACATCCGGGTAGATGCGCGTGCTGTTCCAGCTGTTGCTGGTGTCCGCCGCGTAGCCGCAGGAGTCCATTTCGACGTCTCCCGGCTCCATGACGTACGCGCGGCAGCCGCCACCCCAGACCTCGGCGGATGCGGTGGTGGTCCCGAGTGTGACACCGGCGAACGCGAGGCATGCGACGACGCCCAACTTGGCGATGTGGCGGATTTTCAAGGCTTCGAGTCCTCCCCCTCGGACCGCGCGGGCGCACGGCCCCTGGAGGGAGCGTGGCACGGTCGGCGGGGAAGGAACAGTGCGCTGCCTGGACTTGGAGAACCCATGGTCAAGACCTAGGGATCGTTTGAGGTGTCGCTTCCGTTCGTGGAAGATCTCGGTGTCGAACGCCGGTCGAGACGGCACGGTGCCGGGCCCGTCCGGCGTGGGGCCTGTACGGAGGCCCCCAGGGCGACGCCGGCCATGGGGGTGCGTTCGCCGTGCCGCGGGCAGTGACGGATCCGACCGCCCGGGCGGTTGGACAAGCGACGCGAGGCGGCGGCATGCCGATCGCCGTGTCTGTCGCGTCGGCGCCGGTGGTGGGCCCCGGCACCCGGCGAGGCGGTCAGGGCAGCGAAGGACCGTCCCCTGTGACATGCCGCTACCCCATGGTTTTCCGTTGGTGTGGGAGTCGTGAAGAGCTCTCGCGCGGTTCTGGGGATTTCGTCACGGGAGCGGAAGGATCGGGGCACTCGGCGCTCGCGGACAGGCCGGGCGCCGCTCCATGCGATGGGAGACCGATCAACGATGTTCACTCCGGTGCGGAGCAGAGTGCGGACGGCCGCGCTCGCGCTCCTGGCCGTCACGGCCCTCGCCTTCAGCGCGACCGTCACGACCGGCGCGGCAGCGGCCCCCGCTCCCGCGAAACAGGGACCAACCTCGGTGGCCTATGTCGAGGTGAACAACAACAGCATGCTCAACGTGGGCAAGTACACCCTCGCCAACGGCGGCGGCAACGTCTTCGACGTCGCCGTGATCTTCGCGGCGAACATCAACTACGACACGAGCAAGAAGGCGGCGACGCTGTACTTCAACGAGAACGTGCAACGCGTCCTCGACAACGCGGCCACGCAGATACGGCCGCTGCAGCAGAAGGGCATCAAGGTCGTCCTCTCGGTGCTCGGCAACCACCAGGGCGCGGGCTTCGCCAACTTCCCGTCCCAGCCGGCGGCTTCGGCGTTCGCGAAACAGCTCTCGGACGCTGTGGCCAAGTACGGCCTCGACGGCATCGACTTCGACGACGAGTACGCCGAGTACGGCAACAACGGCACCGGCCAGCCCAACAACAGCTCTTTCGTGTACCTGGTGTCGGCGCTGCGCGCGAACATGCCGGGCAAGATCATCAGTCTCTACAACATCGGTCCGGCCGCGTCTCGCCTGTCCTACGGCGGCGTCGACGTCTCGTCCAAGTTCGACTACGCCTGGAACCCGTACTACGGCACCTGGCAGGTCCCCGGCATCGCACTGCCCAAGTCGAAGCTCTCGCCGGCGGCCGTCGAGATCGGCGGCACCTCGAAGAGCACAGCCGCCGCCCTGGCCCGCCGCACGGTCGCGGAGGGGTACGGCGTCTACCTGACGTACAACCTGGACGGCGCCGACCGCAGCGCCGACGTCTCCGCGTTCACCAGGGAGCTGTACGGCAGTGACGCCGTCTACGCGCCGTAGGCCGAACGCACTCCCCGGCACCCGGTGCCCCCTCGGGATTTGCTGCACCCCGTAGGCCCGCACCCCGGGCAGGTCGCGCCTTCGACAACGATGCCGGAGGCGCGGTCGCACGCACGGACACCGGCTCGGCGGGGTGGAACCGGGGCGTTCAGCGGCAGAGCGGTGCGGGCTGCAAGACGGATCTCCGGAGCGGCTCGAGGACGGTCGGCCGTCAGACCCCGGTGCGGTCGGGAAGGGAGGGACCGGAGACGCGGCCGTCGGGGTGTTCTGCTGTCCGGCCGGGCCTGAACGAGCGGCGGACGAACGCGATCAGGGACGGCCCTTGGCGGAAGCACCACAGGGCGATGACCGGATCGCAGATGGCGCATGCCAGGGACGAGTCGTGGGCGAACGGCAGGATCGGAGCGAGATCGAGGTGGTGGGCGACGTCCCATGCGGTGTGGAGCAGCCAGCCGATGCCGATGAAGGTCCAGGAGTCCAGTCCGCGGTAGGCGACGTAGGCCATGAGCGCGACGAACGGCAGCTCCCACGGGCCGAATCCGCCCCCGCTCAGATAGGCGGCGCCGGCGCCGCCCACCATGATCGCGTTGAAGCGGCGCCGGTGCGGTTCTTCGATCAGGGACATCAGCAGGCAGTAGAGGGTGCCGACGATCACCGGTGACACGAAGTTCATGACGGGATGACCTCTTCTTCCAGTTGGGCGCGGGCCGGGGCGCCGCGGTCGAGTCGCCGTAGCGCGAGCAGTCCGCCGACGCCGGGAAGGAAGGCCAGGACCTTGACGGCGGCCGGTGCCTGCGGGAGGCGCCAGGTCGCGAACACGACGAACAGGTAGGCGCAGCCGTGGGTGGGGCCCGTCAAGGACGAAACGGACTTGAGGTGGACGGTGAACACGTTGGCCAGCATCGCGATCAGGGAGATCAGCTCGGCGTGAGCGGCGATGTGCAGATGGCGCGGAGAGCGCAGGTGCATGGTCACACTCCGGTGGTGGAGCCGGACGAATGGTCATCAGTACGGTGACGGTGGCTCGGAGCAGGTCGAAGACACAGGTCACCAAGGCGAGGCGGCCCGGCGCCGAGGGAGCCTGCAACGGCGAGGCGGAGCCCGTCGCCTCGCCGGAGAACGGTCGTGGGCGGGCAGGATCAGCGGTGCCAGTACGTCGGCGGCCGCCGTGCTCAGCAGGACCGAGGGATCAACCAGGCGTCACCGGGGACACCGGACCTGCCGGCCGTGGCGGGGCCGAAGAGGGGGACCACTGGACCGCTGTGCGGATGCCCGCGCAGATCCGGCAGTTACGGTGCGGCGTCCCCCGGGGTGGTGCGGGCGTCGCCGCCGGCGCAGTCGGCGAGAGCGCGGCAGCGTCGCGGGACATGCTCGCGGCGACGGTGACCGGGCCGACGGCGACAACGGCGGCCCGGACGTGCAGGGACAGAAGGAGTTCGGTCACGCCTGGCGTTCCGGGGCGGTCCGGCGCTCGCCGGTGACCTTCGAGGACGGAAGGCGGCCGGCCTTGGAGGTGCCCTGGAGGGTGTCGCCGTCGACCGTCACGTCGAACGCCAGGTTCAGCCGCACGGGTTTGGTGATGGCCTGCTTCCAGGTGAGCCGGTCGCCGTCGAGGGTGATGTCGCCGAGCGGTACGTGTTCGCCGGCCCCGTGGGCGACGCCGGTCAGGACGCCGTCCTGGTCACGGAGTTCGACCACCGCCTCGATCTTGCCGATGGGGGTGGAGATGGACAGGTTCCAGGTGCCTTCGACGGACATGCCGATGTGTTTTCCTGCCTGTGCGAGGGGATGGTGAGCGGAGGATCTGCGAGGGGCCGGGGTTCACAAGGCGCTGGGCGTCGGCCCCTGGGCGCGCCAGACGGTGCCGCGCCGTTCGTGGGCGAAGAGCTCTTCGACGGCGTGCGCGACGCGGGGGCCCACCTCACGCTCCAGCAGGTACAGCCCGAGATCGAGCCCCGAGGTGACGCCGGCGCCGGTGACCAGGTCGCCGTCGTCCACGATGCGGGCGCGGACCGCGTGGGCACCGGTGGCGTCGAGCATGTCGAGGCCCAGGTGGTGGGTGGTGGCGTGACGTCCCTCCAGCAGGCCTGCCAGGGCCAGGACGAGCGAGCCGCCGCAGACGGTGGCGACAGTGATGCCGGGGTCGTCCATCGCCTGCTTGAGGAGCGCGGGCAGCCCGGTGGCCAGCGTGCGGCCCAGCAGTACCGGGACGAACTCGTCCTGCTTCCACTGGCCGGCGCCTGCGTCTTCTTCCGGGACCTCGCCGGGTTCGCCCACGCGGCCGGAGGCACCGGGCACCACGAGCATGTCCGCGCGCTCCAGGTCGAGGGCGCCGTCGGCGCGCAGCACCAGTCCTCCGGTGCCGCTGACCACCTCCCGGGGGCCCTCCGCGGTGACCAGCTCGACGGTCACCGCGCCGTTCGAGGCCGTTCCGCCGGCGTACAGCACCTCGTAGGGGGCGATGGCATCGAGCGGGTCGAAGCCGTCGAACAGGACGACCTGGATGTGCATGGAAGGTTCCTTCGGGGTCGTTTTCCATCGGACGCTCCGAAGTCAACCGGCTGCCGCAATGATCGCCCAGTGGCACTAGTGACAGGTTTCGACGGAAAAACGCCAAGCGTCTCCGGAAGGCCGCGAGCTGCGGAGACGTGGAGCTGTCCGGGTACCGGCGCCGGACCGTCGGGCGGATGGGGAGGCTGGTTCGGCCCATGCACGCCGTCGCCGTTCCCGTGCTGGACCGGATGATCCCCCTTGGAGTGGTCCACCCCGGCCGAGGTCTCCTCCCGGACCCGCCTGCCCGGCGAGCGGCCCGGCCACCAGGGCAGGGCCTGCGCCGCGCACGACGAGACCGACGCCGGTACCTTCACCCTGCGCGACCCTTGAGGCCCGGACGGCCGCCAGGACGCGGACACGATCACCGTGCCGGGCGTCGCCGATCGTGGTCAACGGGGCTGGTAGGCGGTGGCCAGCACGGATACGGTGACCTGATCGGGCAGGAAGCGGCCGTCATCCAGGTCCGCCCGGCTCACGTGACGTGCGCTCGGCGTCATCGCTACCAGGTTCAGGGCATCCAGCCCCGACAGGTGCGCCGGGTACTCCACCTGTTCGGTGACGGCGGCCTCGAAGAAGGGGTCCAGCGCCCGGTGCAGGCGCTGTTCCTTGGCCGGGTCGACCGTGACCACCGAAGGCAACCGGCCGCGCAGCTCAGCCAGGTGCCGCCCGGTGGGACGGATCACGATCAACCGGCCGGCCGGGCGCAGCACCCGGTGGAACTCGGCCGGGTTGCGCGGGGCGAACACGTTCAGCACGGCATCGGCCGCCCCGTCGGCCAGCGGGAGGGGACGGAAGACGTCCCAGGCCACCGCGGCGGCTCGGGCGTGGGCTCGGGCCGCCGACCGCAAAGCGCGCACCGACGTGTCCAGACCCAGACCGCGGGCGCCGGGCAGCTGGTCGAGTACGCCGGCCAGGTAGTAGCCCGTGCCACACCCCACGTCCACGACCGCGGCCTGCTCGGACACGGCGCCGGCCGCCAGGCGGGCGCCGACTTCACGGATGGGCGCGTAGGCGCCGGTGGACAGGAACCGCTCCCGGGCCCGGACCATGGCCGCGTCGTCGCCGCTGGTGGCGCGGGTGCCCGTCAGCAGGCCGGCGTAGCCGTGGCGGGCGATGTCGAAGGTGTGGCCCGCAGGGCAGCGCAGTGCACCGCGGCCGGGCCGCAGGGGGCGCGTGCGGCACGTCGGGCAGCGCAGCAGGTCGAGGGAGAGTTCGAGGGCAGGGGGAAGCGACACGGGCACGATGCACTCCTGGCAAGAGGGAAGGGAGGAGTCCGTGCCTGCGTGCGCGCTCAGAGGTCACTGCATCAGGAAGGAGCGGGCAGCGACGGGAAGCTGGTTCACGCCGCAGGCACACCAAGGAGGGCGATGCCGTCCGGTATCGCCCTCAACGCCTTCCGGTCACAGGAAGCAGCAGTGCGGGGTGCTCATGAATGCCACGTCCTCAGTCTACGAGGATCAGCGAAGGCCCCGTACGCCGGCGAAGCCGCCAGACACGGCCCGGTGCCGCGTCAGGCAGGGTTCGCCGTGTCCGCGAGGAACTGAGTGCGCAGCCTGATCGGTAAGGTCGGGGCCTGGCGCGCGATGCGCCAGGACGTCATGCGGAGCGGGGCGGGCAGTGTTGACAGTGGATGTCCCACCTTCTCTTCCAGGCCGCCCATCACGCGCCTCGCGCCCGCTGAACGGTCCGCAGGCCGTCCTGGGCGCGGACCGCTCGGCGGGCCGCGACCGCCTCTGCTCAGGGGGGACCTGACGCGCCTTTCGGCTGCTGGTCCCGATGGTGCCGTGGCGTCAGGCTGGGCGGGCGGCGGAACGGGTACGCGTCCGGGAGAGCGATGACGACGAGGGCAGGCGGCTGCCGCGGTACATCCGCGCAGGTGCCGGTCCGGAGAGCCTGTTCCAGCAGCGGGATGAGATTGCGGCCCTCGCTCAATCCGGCTGCCACCCGACGCCGTGACGGGTCCGGCGCCCTCGTCGGTGTCGGCGCGGCGCAGCGGCTTCGGCAGCGTGATGGGTGGACGCCGAGGTCGGCGGCGACCTCTTCCGGCGTGACGCCGGGCCCGCGGTCGCGCGCGACCCGTACGACGGCCTCGCGGGACTCCTCCGGATACGGCTCGGGCACAGCAGCGTCTTTCCAGGCCTCAACTCGGCAAGCCGGGGCAGGTGTCACCCGATCAGGCAGCAGTCCCGGTGGCAAGCTCGGCGGTGGTCCGGTCGTACAGCGGCATCCTGCCGTACTTCGAGAGGGCGATGCGACGATCTTCGAGAGGGCGATGCGATGATGGTTCCGTGTACGGGGCAGGCACTTCAGGTCAAGTCTTCGGCGTGTTGCCGGACCTGTGTCGACTGTGTACCGATCGATGTCGGCCACAGAGAAGTCCTCACCGGAATCATGAGTGGATCCGACGAGAGGGGAGAGCCCAGGCGACAGCCGGGATCGCAGCTCTGCCGCGGGGGGCCGCTCGGGCAGGCCGCGCGGCGGAACGGGGCGCCGTGGCTCGATAGCGGGGGTGTCCGGTCGAAGACCCGCGGGGGTGTCCGCAGAGTGCGCGGCAGGGAAGGTGAGAGTGTGTGCAGTCTGTCCGGGTGTCAGCAAACTTCGAGAATGCCGACCACCGCAGGTCGCGGCTCTGTCGTCTTGAGAGGGTTGCGGCCGGGCAAATCATCGTGTCGGGCACCGATCCGCCTGTCTCCGACAAGGAGGGCGTATGCTAGTAGACCTAGGGGCCCTTTGTGAGTCGTTTACTAAATCAACGTAGCTTTCGAGCGAAAAGATGACTACATTTGGATCATGCGAATCACTCTCGCATGACGGGGGGGATGAGTACTCGTGTGTGACCCCGTCAAGGATGCTCGCGTCCTCGGCCGCTACGTCTCACACGGGTAACAACCGCAGAGAAGACGATAGCAGGTATGGCATGAAATGGACGATTACGGTTGAAACGTACGGAGGCGCTGACGAGGAACCGGCGACGATCACTGCAGTGATGCAGAGCGTTCCCGGCGGACCGCCACGGATAGTCGAACTGGTGGTCAAGGCCTCGGAGCGGGGCGCGATCCCCCCCAGAGGAGCACTCGACATCGACTTCGAGATGCTGGCTCAGGCGGTGAGCGGGGTCGCTGCTCTGCCCTCTTCCCTCTCCGAGAACGGATCGGAGAGTCACCGGCCTGCAAGCGCGTCCCGTCCCCCAGCCGCAGCGCAGAATCAGCGTCCTTACCGCAAGATGCCCGACCCGGACGAGGTCAGAGAAGTCTTCCTCAAGCTCAGCAGCGTGGGGAAGGTGGCGCAGCACTACGACGTGCCTCGTTACACCGCACAGGCATGGGTGGACAGGCTGCGTCGTATGGGACATCTCGAAGAAGCGAAATCGAGCAACCCCAGACTGCGGGGCAAAGGACGCCGGTAGGGAGTGTCATCGGTGCGCGGGACATCCCCTGGACCTGTGCGCTGAACGGGCCTTCCGGGCCGTGCCACGGCCCGGAAGGCCCGTTGTCTCAGCCGGCGATCCTGGCCGCCAGGGAGCGGACCGTCGGGGACTCGTAGAGCGAGCCCACGGAGACCGGAGTGTCCAACTGCCTGCTCAGTGCCTCCGTGAGCTGCACGGCCCTGATCGAATCGCACCCCAGGCTGAAGAACGAGTCGTCCCTGCCCACTCGCGGGACTCCGAGCACCTCGGCCGCGGCCTCGGCCAACAGCGCTTCGAGCCGTCCGTCGGGTGGCAGGTAGGAGGCGTCGCCCGCGCCGACGGCCGCGAGCACAGCGGCCGGGTCGGGGGTGCCACTGCGGTCCCGCTCGATCCGTGAGGTCACCACCACCCGGGCGAAGATCCCGCGGTCGGCCAGTCGGGCCGACACCGCGGCCCGCACCTGCTGAGGGTCCGTGTCCGACGCGGGTACGACCGCCACGGCGACGGTGCCGCCGCCCAGTTGGTCCGCCGCCAGGAGCGGCTTGATCTGCTCGTTCGCCGGATCGGCGCCGATGAGCAGGTGTACCGGCCCGGCGTGCAGGGCGCCCAGCAGGGCCAGCGTGCCCCGGGTCGGGTCGATCAGGGTCAGTCCCCGGTGCCTGCCCGCCGCGACCAGCGGACTGCCCTGGTTCATCCCTGGGCCGTCCCACATGCTCCAGGCCAGGCTCTGGGCCCGTCGCCCCGCCGCGGCCCAGCGCTGGGCCCAGCCGTCCAGTACCGCGTTGGCCGCCGCGTACGCGCCGAAACCGGTCCCGCCGAACAGACCGTTCACGGACGAGTACAGCACCACGGCAGTGTCCGGCCGGGTGGCCAGCAACGCGTCGACGGCCTCACAGCCACCGGCCTTCGGGCGCAGCATCGTCGCCAGCCACTGCGCGGACTCGGTCCGCAGTTCGTGGTCGCTCAAGGACTCCCACTGCGGGGCGACCGCGGCCCCGGCGAGATGCAGGACCAGGTCGAGGCCGCACCCCCAGGACGCCTCCGCCTCAGCCACCGCCCCGGCCAGCGCGTCCGGGTCCGCGGCATCGGCCGCGCGGTAGCGGACCTCGCCGATGGCGTGCAGGACCTCCAGCGCCTCCCGGGCCCCGGTGTCCAGGCGCGCCTGCGGGGTCCGCCCGACGATCAGCAGCCGTGCCCCGTGCGTGACCACCAGGTGCTCCGCCACGGCTCGTCCCAGGCCGCCGAGACCACCGGTGATCAGGCAGGTCCCGCCCCGGGGCAGCACATCGGCGGGAACGTCGAAGACCTCCGGCAACGGCACGGTGCGCAGTCGCTGTTGCAGCGGACTGCCGTCACGCACGGCGATCACGTCGCCGCTGTGCCGCGCGGTGGCCAGGGCCGCGAGTTCGGTCGCGCCGGCGTCCGCCGGGGCGTCGATCAGTGCGGTGCGGGCGAGAAGCCGTTCCGAGCGGGCGGTACGCACCAGCGCGGTCAGCCCGGTCCGGCCCGGAACCACCGGATCGCCGGGGGCGGCCGGTACGGCACCCCGGGTCAGCACGGTGAGCTCGGCGTCGGGGCGGATCCGCGACACGGCCGATGCCACGGCGAGGAACTCCGACGGCACCCCGGCGTCCCCATCGGCCGGTGCCGTCGCGGGGTCCGAGGCGGCAACGAACAGCACCTGCGGTACGGTCCCGTCGTCCGTGAGCCCCTCGCCGGCCGCCGCGAAGGCTCGCTCCAGGGCCGAGGCCAGCTCCACGGCATCCGTGCCGACCACGATCTGAGCCGTGGTCAGCGGGGGCAGCCAGTCGGGAACGGTACCGCTGACGCAGGCCACGAGCGGACCGTCGGGCCGCTGCCCCAGCCGTGCGTCGGCCGGTTCCCACACGACCGCCAGCGCGGGGACGCCGTTCTCCGCGTGCGGCGCCTCGTCCGGTGCGGCGCCGTCCGCCTCACCGCCGTAACAGCGGTCGTCGAACCGGCCGTCGCGCCAGCCTTCGAGCAGCCGCTCGCGCTGCACCTTCCCGCCGTTCTGCCGTGGGAACTCCTGGGACGTCACCGGCACCACGTAGGCCGGACGCAGGGCCAGGTCGCGGGCGAGAGCCGAGCGGATGGCGTCCACCAGCGCGGGCACGTCGTCGGTGTCGGGCACGAAGAAGACCACCAGAGCGTCGGTGCCGGCGTCCTCGTCGGGCACCCCGGCCACCGCGGAGCAGGCGGGCACGACGCCGGGCACCTGCTCCACCACCGCCTCGATCTCGTGCGCGGGGAAGTTCGCCCCGTTGACGATCACCATGTTCTTCTGGCGGCCGGTGAGGAAGAGGCGGCCGTCGCGCAGGAACCCCAGGTCACCCGTGTCGAACCAGCCGTCCGCGGTGAAACTCTCCTTGTTGGCCCGCTCGTTGTGCGCGTAACCGTTCAGGACCGTGTCGCCGGACACGTGCAGCCGCCCGACCCGGCCCTCCGGGAGCACCTCTCCTTGCTGGTTCACGATGCGCAGTGCGACGCCGGGCACCGGGGCACCGACCTCCGTCACCACGACCGCGCCGGGAGTGCCCGCCGGCAGCTCGCGCAGTTCGCCGTCCAGTGAGGCGGGCACCAGGGAGACGGTGCCGACCGCCGCGTCATCACGGTGCATGCGGGTGTACGTGACCCCCGAGGAGGTCTCCGACATCCCCCAGCAGGGCACCATGGCGTCGGCGGGCAGTGCGTGCGGGGCGAGCAGTTCCACGAAGCGGAGCGCGGTACGGGCGACGACGGCCTCACCGGCGTTGCAGATGTTGGTCAGGCGGCTGAGGTCCCAGGAACCGGCGGCGATCTCCTCCGCGCGCTGGCACACGAGCGAGAACGCGAAGTTGGGCGCCCAGGTGTTGGTGGCGCGGAACCGGTCCAGACAGTCCAGCCACAGCAACGGCCTGCGGATCACCGATTCCGTTCGTACGTTGACGTGCTCGCAAGTCAGGAACACATCCCGGAGGTTGTACATGATCATGCCGCCGACGTGGTCCAGCGGCATCCAGTTGAGCGAGACGTCGTGCTCCGTGAAGCCGTTCGCGGCGATCGCCGCGTAACTCCTGGCGACGATCGTGCGATGGCGGTGCTGCACGCACTTGGGCGTGCCGGTGCTGCCGGAGGTGAGCAGGTTGACGATCAGCGTGTCCGGGTCCGGTACGGTCCAGTCGGCCGGTTCGGGACCGGGCAGGGCGTCGGCGGCCAGTACCCGCGGCGCCCCGCCGCCCGGCAGCCGGCCGGCCAGCGAACGCACCCCTTCGCACAGCCCGGGGTCGGCGATCACCGGCGGCCGGCCGAGCAGTTGCCAGGCGGCGGCGAGTTTGCGTACCGCGGCGTTGTCCGTGGCGTACTCCGGTGCCGGAGCCAGCGCAGTGGGCAGGAAGCCGCCCAGCACACAGGCCCACCAGGCGGTGACGAACGTACGGCTGTCGGCGCACTGCAGCAGCACCGGGTCGCCCGGAGCCAGACCGTGGCGGCGCAGTCCGCCCAGCATGCGGCGGGCGTCCTCGTACAGCTCGGCGTACGTCTGCCGGTCGGTGCTGCCGTCCGGCAGCAGATAGGTGGTGCCACGGTCCGGAGCCACCCGCGCGGCCCGGGCCAGCGCTTGCGGCAGCGTCGGCACGGCGTCCGGCGGCAGCACCGGCTCGGGGCCGCGGACCAGGGCCGGACGGTCGGCGGGGACGGCGGTGCCGCGCCCCACTTCGCCGGAGCCGGGACCGGACGCCGCGCGGCGCGTGGCGGTGACGCGCAGCCGGCGGTCGCGGACGGCGGCGGCGTCACGGACACCCGCGGTACCGGCCGCGATCTCGGCAACGGTCTCCAGGGAGAGCTGGTGGACTGCGGCGCTGGTGGCGGTGGTCACGAAGAGGTCCTTCCGGCCGGAGCGGGCGGTTCGACGGCCAGCTGTCCACCGATCTCCCGGGCGGCGTCCGGGGTCAGTCCGACGACGAAGTAGTGGCCGCCCTCGACGCTCAGACCGGTCCGGCCCACGGCCGTCTGCGTCTCCCAGCCGGCCAGGTCGGACTCGTCCACCGAGCCGGTCAGCCCCCGAACCGTGGTGATCGGAACCGGCAGCGGGGGACGAGGCCGGTACCGGTAGTTCTCCCAGAGCTCGAAGTCACTGCGCAGCAGCGGGAGGAGCATGTCCAGCAACGGAGCGTTGCGGGCCACCGCGTCGGGCAGCCCGCCGCGCTCGCGCACCGTCGCCAGCAGCTCCTCGTCCGAGAGCAGGTGCAACGGCCGCGCAGGCGGCGGCGCCTGCGGAGCGGGCTGCTCGCCGACGATCAGCCGCTGCGGCCACGTTCCGAACCGGCGGCCCATCTCGTGCGCGATCTCGTACGCCAGCAGCCCGCCCGCACAGTGCCCGTACAGCACGTACGGCATGGTGGTGTACGGGCGCAGGGCGATCGAGCAGGCGGTGACCAGCGCGTCGATCCGGGCCGGCGGCTCCTCCCGGGAGCGGTCCTCGCGGCCGGGCAGCTGCACCGTCAGCGTCTCCACCCAGGAGGGCATGAGTGCCGCCGTCCGCTGGTACACGGACGCGCCGCCACCGGCGAACGGCAGACAGATCAGCCGTACCCGGGCCCGTTCGCGGGGGACGCGGCGCACCCAGGGCGAGTCCATGACGAAGCTCACCGGTCCGCTCCGCGGGGGTGCCCCTGCGTGGGTGTCCGCGCTCAACGCGTCCCCTCCTCGTCCAGCGAGGCGGCCAGCTCGGCGAGCTCGTCGTCGCTGCTCCCCTCCACCAGGTCCAAGGCCTCCGCCAGCGCGTCCCGCTGCGCTTCCCGGCCCGAACGCGCCGCGTCGACGAGCCCGGCCAGACCGGCCACGGTGGGAGTGGCGAAGAAGTCGGCGATCGGCAGGGCCACCCCGAACACGGCGTTCACCCGGGAGGACAGCTGAATCGCCTGCAGACTGGTGCCGCCCGCCGCGAAGAAGTTCACGTGATTGCCGATCCGGGCGCCCAGCAGCGGGGTGAACACCTCCTTGCGCATCGTGCGCTCGGTGGGCGTGCTGTTCTCCTCGTCGGCCTCGGAGAGTTCGTCCACCACGGCGAACTCCACGGCGGGCAGCCGCCGCCGGTCGATCTTGCCGCTCGGGGTCAGCGGGACCTCGTCGAGCGGCACCAGGACGGAGGGGACCATCGCGGCCGGCAGCCGGCGCGCCACCGCGGAGCGGATCGTGTCCAGCTGCAGCTCTCCGGGACGCTCCGGCACCACGTACGCCACCAGCAGCGCGCCGGTGCGCGGGTCGGTCGCCACCTCCGCCACCGCCTGGGCGACCCCGTCCACGGCCTGCAGCGCGGCCTCCACCTCGCCCAACTCGATCCGCACGCCGCGCACCTTCACCTGCCGGTCGGCCCTGCCGACGAAGCAGAGGTCCCCCGCCTCGTCCCAGACGGCCAGGTCACCGGTGAGGTAGCGGCGGGAACCGGGAGGCCCGTCGGGGTCCGGCCGGAACCGGTCGGCGGTGAGGGCGGGCTGGCCCAGGTATCCGCGCGCCACGCCCAGCCCGGCGATGGCGAGTTCACCGACCGCGCCGGCCGGGAGCAACGACGCACCGGCGCCGTCCACCACGTAGGCACGGTGATTGGCCATCGCCCGGCCGATCGGCGGTGAGGCCGTCCACTCGCCCTCGCACCGCTTGGCCACCACGGTCACCGTGGTCTCCGTCGGGCCGTACCCGTTCCAGAAGCTCCGGCCGCGGGCCCACCGCGTGGTCAGCTCGCCGGTGAACGCCTCGCCTCCGACGAACGCCACCCGCAGGTCGGGATAGTTCTCGGGAGAGAGCAGATCCATGATCGCCGGGGGCAGGTCGATGACGGTGATCCGCTGCTCCCGCAGGACTGCGTCGAGGGCGTCCACGGAGCGTCGCTGGTCCTCGTCCAGTACGTACAGGACGGCGCCGCTGAGCAGGGTGCCGAAGATCTCGAACACCGAGACGTCGAAGCCCGGAGAGGCGAAATGCAGGACCCGGTCCTCGGGAGTGAGGTCGAACATGTCCCGCACGGTGCGGGTGAAGTTGGCCGCGTTGCGGTGCTCGACCACCACCCCCTTGGGACGGCCGGTGGACCCCGAGGTGTAGATGACGTACGCCGCCGAGGCGGCCGGCACGACGACCGCAGGCGGCTCCTGCCCCGCCTGCGGTCCGTCCAGCGGATCGGCACCGACGACCAGCCCCAGCGGACCGGGGATCCGGTCCGCCGTACCGGGGGAGACCACCACGGTCCTGGCCCCGGTGTCCTCCAGGATCATCGCCAGCCGCTCGTCGGGCTGACCGGCGTCCACCGGTACGTAGGCGCCCCCGGCCCGCAGGACCCCGAGGACGGCGGCGATCAGGGCCGGGCCCCGCTGCATCACCACCGGCACGAGGTCGCCGAGCCCCACCCCGGCGGCCGTCAGCCGGTGGGCGATCCGCCAGGACCAGGCGTCCAGGTCGCCGTTGGTCAGGGAGCCGCCCTCCCAGAGCAGCGCGGTGTGGTCCGGCGCCGTCGCGACGACCTTGGCGAACAGTTCGTGCAGCGGGGTGTCGAGAGGCGCGCCGATCGGTTCGTTCCAGCGCTCCCGTACGTCCGCGTGCTCCTGCGGCGTGCCCAGCGGGGCGTCTCCCAGGGGACGCTGCGGCTGCCGGCAGAGCGCGTCCAGGGTCTGCAGGAAGCGGTCCAGGACGCGGGCGGCCGTGGCCCGCCGGTAGAGAGAGGTGGCGAACCGTACGGCCACGGTGGGCTGTTCACCGTCCGTGACCTCCAGGGCGAGTTCGAACGCGCCTGCCCCGGCGTCGATCTGCTCGCAGCCGAAGCGCACCCCGTCCACCTCGACCGGTCCGCCGCGCGCGGCAGGGGTCGTGAAGCCGATCTGCACCAGGGGCAGCCGGCCGGCGTCGGGCTCCACCCCGAGTGCGTCCAGGATCAGCTTGAACGGCAGGCTCGCGTGGCGCAGGCCGTCCCGCCGGGCGTCGCGCAGCCGGGTCACCACGGCGGCGAAGCTGTCCGCCTCGTCCAGTTCGACCCGCAGCGGCAGCAGGTTTCCGATGTCACCGACGAGCCGGCTCTCGTCGTACGGGCCTGCGACGTCCCGGGGGAGTCCGATGGTGAGGTCGCCCCGGGAGGTGTGGCGGGCGATCACGACCAGGAAGGCGGCCAGCAGGACGTCCTGCCGCTCGGCGCCGCTCCCGGCCGCCAAGCCGTCGGCGGCGGCGGCCAGTTGGGGTGGCAGCGGCAGCCGGACGACGTCGCTGCTCAGGTCGATCAGCCGCGGACGGGGGAGGTCGGTGGGCAGCTCGGTGCTCTCCCAGCCCGCGAGGGCGTCGCGCCAGTACGCGGTCGCCTCACGGGCGGCGTCCTGCTCGCACCAGCCCCGCTGCCAGGCCGCGTAGGTACCGAAGTCCACCGGCTCCTGCGCCCATGCAGGCGCCGTGCCTGCTGCCCGGGCGCGGTAGGCGTGGGCCAGATCGCCCTGGAGCACGCGTGCGGAGCGCGGGTCGAGGACGATGGAGTGGCTGGTCAGCACCAGCAGGTGCAGGTCGGGGGCGGACCGCAGCAGCCGGAACCGGACCATCGGGCCGGAGTTGAGGTCGAATCCCCGGCGCAGCTCGCCCTGCACCACCTCGTCGGCGCGCCGGCGCAACCGCTCCACGGGAACGTCCTCGGTCTCCAGACGGATGCGGGGCACCGCCTTCAGCCGCTGGGTGCCCCGGGTGTCCTCGTCGGAGAACGTCGAGCGCAGCACGGTGTGGCGCTGCAGCAGATCGGCCAGCGCCGCGCCCAGCGCTTCAGCGTCCAGCCGGCCCTCGATCGGGAGGGCGAAGCCGAGCCCGTAGGCCAGGCTGCTGGGGGCGAACCGGTCGAACAGCCACAGCTGCTCCTGCCGGTAGGACAGGGGGGCGGACCGGGATCCGGCGGACACGTCGTCCAGCTGAGCCAACAGCGCGTCCCGGCGCTCCCCCGGGAGCCGGCGCAGTCGGCGAAGCAGCTCGCTCTGTTGACTCATGCCACTGTCCTCCAAGTCGGCATGTACACCACGACACATACTTCAGAGACTCATCCAACAGGCAACATTGGAGTCAACGCAATACTTCAAATGGCGCGTACTGGTCCCGGCGGCGGGTCACGGCGCGAGGGGACCGGAGCCGAGGGTGAGACGGTCCGCCAGCACACGGACCAGCGCGGGCGGCGCGTCCAGGAAGGTGTAGTGGGTCCCCGGCAGGACGACCTTGTCCGTGGGCGCCCAGGCCTGCCAGCCGCCCATCAGACGGTGCGGTACCTCGACATCGTCGTCCCAGCCCAGCGCCGTGATGGGGCAGGGCACCGTACCGGCCGGACGGAAGTACTTCCGGTTGGCCTCCAGATCGGCGCGCATCACGTCGATGAACAGGTCGACGAGCTCGTCGGCGGAGGCGGCGGCGCCCATCGCGGTCAGCAGTCCGGCGATCTCGTCCCGCAGACCCTGGTCGTCCAGCCCGAGGAATCGGCCCCAGGGACCGTCCTGCGGAGCCACCTGACTCGACGCGAAATACCGCACCGGCGCGGGCAGCCCGCGCTCCGCGATCTGGATCACCGTCTCGAACGCCGGCAGGGCGCCCCCGCAGTGCCCGAACAGCGCGTAGGGACGGGAGGTGAGCAGTTCCCCGACGTCGTCCAGCAGCGCGGCGGCCAGCTCCTCGTAGGTGCCGAAGTGCGGCTCGCGCATCCGGTTCTCCCGCCACGGCAGTTGCAGCGGGACCACCTCCGCCTCACCGATGGTGGCGGGCCAGGCCCGGTACATGGAGGCGCCGCACCCGGAGTACGGCATGCACAGCAGCAGCATCCGGGCGCCGGGCGACGGCTCGCGCAGGAACCAGCGCCGCAGACGGGGCTCCATCACGCCTTCACCCCCGCCACCACACCGTTCGCCCCCGGTGAGGAGAACCGGACCGTGCGCACCTCGGAGCAGCCCGCGTCGCGCAGCCAGTCGGTGTACTCGGCACCGGTGTAGTTCCGTCCCCAGGTGCCCACCAGCATGTTCATGCTCATCAGCGCCGCGTCCACCGGGCCGGATTTGTCGTCGTCCACCAGCAGCTCACTGATCAGGACGGTGCCGCCGGAGGGCAGGGCGTCCAGGCAGGAGGCGAGGATCTTCCGGTTCTGGCTCTCGTCCCAGTCGTGCAGGATCATCGACAGCAGGACGGCGTCGTGCCCGGAGGGCAGCGGATCCGCGAAGAAGTCGGCCGCGGCCGTGTCGATGCGTCCGGTCATACCGGCCGCGGCGATGCGTTCGCCGGCGAGCGCGCACACGTGCGGCAGGTCGACGACGGTGCCGCTCAGGTGCGGGTGCCGGCGGCACAGTTCGATCAGGGTGGCGCCCGCGCCGCCGCCGACGTCCATGATCCGACGGACACCGGAGAGGTCGACCGACCCCGCCAGCTGACGGGCGGTCAGGGTGGAGAAGGTGAAGAGCCCCTCCCAGAAGGACTCCGGCCGGTTGCCCTCCTCGAACATGTTCCGGTCCGGGTCGGGCACCGGCTTGGTGGGGGCGTCGGTGCGGACCGCCTCGGTCGCGCGAAGCCACCCCGGCGCGGTGTACCGGGCCACCATCTGCACGTAACCGCCGAAGTAGTCGGGCAGGCCGGGCACCAGGTAGTGCGCCGCGACGGCGGTGTTCCGATAGCGCCCGCCGCGCTGTTCCAGCAGCCCGAGCGCGGTGCACGCGGTCAGCAGGATCTCGGCCGGCCGCTTGCCGATGCCGAGCCGGCGGGCCAGCTCGGGAGCGTCGGCGTCGCCGGCGGCCAGGGCCTCGAAGACGCCCGTCTCGATCGCCGCGGTCAGGGTATGGGTCTTCCACAGCCCCGTCGCCAGGTCGGTCAGCAGGGTCGGAGGCGGGGTGCCGGGACGCGTCCCGGAGCCGGAACCGGCGGCCATGTCAGTGCTCCTCTCCGGTGCGGAACCGCACCGACACCCGGTCGAACATGATGTGCCGACCGTTCTCGAAATGCAGGTCGCTCGGCTCGTCCAGATCGAACACCGGCAGCTGGGACAGCTCGTCGAGCACGGCGGCGAACTCGGCGCGGGCCAGGTGCACCCCCATGCAGTGATGGATGCCGTGCCCGAAGCTGAGGTGCTGATGGGAGTTGCCGCGGTCGGGATCGAAGGTGTCGGGATCCGGGAACTTCTCCGGGTCCCGGTTGGCCGCGTCGAACAGGAGCACCACCCGGGCACCCGCCGGAATGACGGTGCCCGCGACGGTGACCTCACGGGTGGTGACCCGCGTGAACCGATCGGTGGGACACCAGCGGCGCAGGACTTCCTCCGCGACGGCCGGGCGCAGCTCCGGCTCGCGGCGCAGCCGCAGCTGCAGCGCGGGATCCTGGGCCAGCGTGTGCACGAGGCGGGTGATCGAGTTCATCGTGTTGTCGTGCCCGGCGACGCAGAAGCTGACGATGATCGAGTACAGCTCCTCGTCCGGCAACGGCGAGCCGTCTTGCCGCGTGGCCGCGAGCCGGGCGAGGTAGCTGCCGTCCGGCTCGTCGCGCACCCGCTCGACCTCCTCGGCCAGCAGGGCGTGGAAGGCGGGCCAGAACTTGCTCGCGTCCCGGTCGGCCGAGATGTAGGTCCACATCGTCCGCGTCGCCTCGCGGATCCGGGCGCGGCAGCTCTCGGAGAGCCCGAAGGCCACTCCGAGCACCTCGATGGCGAACGGCTCCGCGAACTCGGCCATCAGGTCCCCGTGGCCGCGCCCGGCCAGCGGCGCGAGCAGCCGCGCGACCATGCGGCGCAGCTCCGGCACCATCGCGGAGACGGCCTCGCCCGTCATCGGAGCGGCCATCCGCTCACGTATCCCGCGCTGCGCCGGGGGGTCGTAGTCGATCGGTGAGAACATCGGCATCCCCTCGGCGCGCGGGAAGTGCACGCCGCGGGCCGAGCTGTAGGTACGCCAGTCCGTCAGGGCGGCGCGCACGTCCGCGTACCGGGACAGGATCCAGATCCCGCCGTACGCCGGTGACCACGTCACCCCCCGCTCACGGATCTCACTGTTGACCCGCTCCGCGGTCCGCGGGGTGTATCCGGGGTCGTGGTGGTCGAAAGCGGTCACCAGACGGTCGGTGGCGTCCGCGGCTTCGGTGGTCATGCAGGCCTCCATGCCGATGTCGTCGGTCGGACGAGGTGAGTCGTGCGGAGTGCCGGGGTGCCGCCGACGGGCGGGGCTTCAGCGGCGCCGGGGCACGATGGGCGGCAGCGCGCTCGCGCCGGTGCGCCCGGCGGCGGCCCCCGGGACGCGCTCGGCCAGTTCGGTGACGGTCGGGCCGGCCATCAGGTCCGGCAGTTCGATCCGGACGCCGAAGCGCTGCTCGATCCGGCTCTGCAACCGGGCCAGCAGCAGCGAGTCGCCGCCGAGTTCCACGAAGTGGTCGTCTGCTCCGACCCGGTCAACCTGCAGCAGATCCGCGAACAGGCGGGCCATCTCGGTCTGCGCTCCGGGCGCGGGTGCCCGCCAGGCACGCGACGGACGTCCCCGGGACCAGTCGGCCGGGGGCAGCCTGCGGCGGTCGATCTTGCGGGACGTGTTCAGCGGGAACTCGTCCAGTTGCACGTACGCGACCGGGACCATCCAGTCCGGCAGCCGTTCCACCGCGTGGTCGCGCAGCTCCAGCGGCGCGACCTCACGTGCCGCGACGAAGCAGGCGACGAGGCGGCGCTGGTCGCCGTCCCAGGTCGCCACCACGGCGACCTGGTCGACGTCCGGGTGCTGCCCCAGCGCCCACTCGACATCCCCGAGCTCCACCCGGTGGCCGCGGATCTTCACGATGTTGTCGATCCGGCCGTGGTGCTCCAGGATCCCGTCGGGACGGAACCTGCCCGCGTCGCCCGAGCGGTAGATGCGGCTGCCCGCGGCGCCGAACGGGTTGGGCCGGAACCGGTCGGCGGTCTGTGCCGGATCGCCGAGATACCCGAGGCTGAGGCAGTCCGAGTCGATCCACACCTCGCCGATCCCGTCGACGACCGGTGTCAGGCCGTCGTCCTCCAGCAGGTGGACGGTGACCCCGTCGATCGGCCGGCCGACGGGCGGGGCACTGGCGCGGTCGGCGTCGGTGGCCGTGGCGGGAGTGCACCTCTGGGACCAGGGATGGCACGAGTTGGCTATCTGGAAGGCTTCCAGACTGCCGTAGGAGACGGCGACCTCGAACGGCAGGTCCGCGGGCCCCCACCGGTTCAGCCGGTCACCGCCCAGGGTGAGCAGCCGCAGCGCGCACCGGCGCGGCCAGGGCAGATTCTGCAGGACCTCGCCGACCGGGGTGATCACGAAACTCTGGGTGATCCGCTCGGCGAGCAGCCAGTCCCGCAGGGCGGGCGGCGACGCGATCACCTCGTGGTCGCCGATCACGAGCTGGGCCCCCTGCCAGAGCAGACCGCCGACCTCGTGCAGCGCGATCCCGGCGCCGGCCGCGCCGAGCCAGGAACCGCGGTCGGCGGCGGTGGTGGCGTTCACCGCGGCGCTGCGGGCGGCGCTGAGCGCCAGCCAGGAGTGCTGGGCCAGCACGATCTTGGCCTCACCGGAGGAGCCGGAGGTGAACATCGCGTAGGCGAGGTCCTCGCTCCGTGGTCGCGCACGCGGGGGGAGCCCGCCGCCGGGTGCCTCCTCGGGGAGCGGAGCGCTCGCGTCGAGGGTGACCACGGGCAGCCCTGCGGGGAGCGCGGGCAGGGGGTTGCCCGTACCACGGCCGGGCGCCGCGGTCACGACTGCCGCGGGGCGCGCCGCGGCGATCGCCCGGTCGAACCGTTCGGCGGGTACGGCCGGGTCCAGCGGCATGCACACACCGCCCGTCTTGAGGCAGCCGAGCATCCCGACTACCCACTCGATGGAGCGGCCCAGGTACATGGCGACCACGTCGCCATGTCCTACTCCCGACCCGGCCAGTTCGCAGGCAAGTCGCTCGGCACGCCGGTCCAGGTCCCGGTAGGTCAGTTCCCGTTCGCCGTGCCGGACCGCGGGGGCATCGGGGGTGTCGCGGGCGAACAGCTCGATACGGGAGACCACCGTGGTGGCCGGCCCGGCCCCGGGTACGGCCGGAGCGTCCTGCTGGCTGATCATAGGGTCCTCTCTGAAGGAAGATGAGCCGTGCAGGGCGGTCCGGCCGTACGGGACAGTCGTCGGGTCGCCGGAGGGGCGGTCAGCCGACGACCAGCCGCATCTCCTCCGGTACGTCGTCGGTCAGCCGGGTCACCGAACCGGCCAGGATCCAGAGCACGGCGCACAGTGCGAGCGCGGAGGCCAGGTAGAAGGCGGCGCTGTTGCCCACCGTCACGGCGACGGCACTGCCCAGCAGCGGGCCGACGGCGTTGGCGCCCCAGACGAGCGGCAGGGAGACGCCGCCGACGCGGCCCATCGCCTGCGGCGGCGTGGCCTTCTGGATGAGGGTCATGACCCCGACGTTCCCCACGGGCGTGGTGAACGACGAGATGCCCTGGGAGACGATCAGCACGGCGACGGCGAACCCGGTCCCGCCGGCCTGGGACACGGGCAGCAGGGCGAACGCCACCACCAGCATCGAATGGGTCATCAGCAGGGTGCGGCCGATGCCCAGCCGCTCGTTGATCCGGCGGGACAGGATCGCGCCGACCACCACCGGGGCGCCACCGACGCCGAGGGTCAGCCCGACCTGCGCTGCGCTCAGTCCCAGGTCGTCGTACCCGAACACGATGATCATGGCGAGGACCATGGACACGGCGGTGTTGCCGAAGGTGGCCATCAGCGTCAGATACCGCAGCAGTCTGTTGCCGAAGGTCATGGTGATTCCACCGCGCAGGTCGGCCAGCGTGGCGCTCAGACCGCGTGCGGCGGTCTGCTGCTTCTCGGGCTCACGGAACCGTACGAAGCCCAGCGCGACGGCCGCCAGCAGGTAGGAGACGGCGTCGACGGTGATCGCCCGCGCGGCGCCCAGCGCGCTGACCAGCGCGCCGCCACCGCTGCGTCCGAAGATCAGGGCGACCGAGCGGCTCAGCTGCGTCTTGGCGTTGCCGTCCACCAGGTCCTCGCGCGCCAGCAGCTGCGGAAGGTAGGCCTGGTAGGCGAGTTGGAAGACGACATCGAAGACGCCCTTGACGAGCGCGGCCACGTACAGGTGGACCATCGTCAGGCTGCCCAGCGCCCAGGCCAGCGGCAGTGAGCCGAGGACGACGAAGCGGACCGCGTTGGACAGCTGCATCAGCATCCGCCGGTCCAGGCGGTCGGTGAACACCCCCATCAGCGGCGCGAGTACGACGAACGGGACCCATTGCGCGGCGATGAGCATGCCGACGCCGAACGCGCCCTCGCCGAAGGTGATGACGGCGAGCAGCGGCAGCGCGACCACGCTGATCTCGCTGCCGAGCAGGCTGATCGACTCGCCGCCCCAGACCAGAGCGAAGTCGCGGTTGCGGAACAGGACGGAGCGCGGCTTCGTGCTCGTGCCATCCGTGGGGGGAGACGTGTCGCCGGACGGTTCCGGCGGCGGTGCGGGCGAGACCTCTGCCCCGGCACTTTCTGATGCTGCCGGAGTGGTCCCCGTCCCGGATGACGAGTTGGTCGAGGTCATGCCCTGTGGCTCCTCATTGCAGGAATTCGGTGCGAGACGCCGTGTCCGGTCGGGTGCTGGCAGACGAACTCCCTCAACGCACACCACAATCGACGACGGCGTCACATGCGGCCAGGCTGCACCGTACATTCAGTCTGCATCGGACATCCAGCCCTTCCGCAGAGTCGGCACGTATGACGAGATCACCCGACCGGATCGGATGGGGAAGTGGCTTGAAGACAACCTTCCGCCCCCCACGGGCCCCTGGGCAAGTATCTGTGCGTCACGATATCGTATGTCCATGAGAGACTACGAAGACTACATGCCCCTAGCGGTCATCCAGGAGCACTTCTGGTCCTCGGACGGATCGGCGACGGAACAGGCCCCGCTGACCGAGTGCGTGGCGCTGGCGGTGCGGGGCCCACTGGACGCGGCCGCTCTGCGCACGGCGGTCGGCTCCCTGCTGTCCCGGCACGAGATCCTGCGCACCGCGGTACGGCTGCACGACGGACAGCCGGGCCAAGTGGTCCTCCCCGTGCCCGAGCGGCTGCCGTTGACGATCACCACCCTCCCGTCCCCGGGCCGGGAGACGGACGCGCGCCAGGTCCGGGACCGGGAACTGTCCCGGTTCGCCGCGAAGGGGATCGACCCCGCCGCCGGGTGCGGGATCGCGTTCCTGCTGGTGCGCGGCAGCGACCCGGCGGGCGAGGACATCCTGGCCCTGGCCGTGCACCACATCTTCGCGGACGCCACCGCGGTCCGGCTCCTGCTGTCGGAGCTGGCCGCCGACTACGACGCCGCGCTCGCCGGGGCCCCCTCACCGGTGCCCGAACCCGAACTCCAGTACGGCGACTTCACCCGGTGGGAGCATGCCTCGCTGCTCCCGGCCGTCCAGGAACCCGACACCGCGTGGTGGCGGGATACCCTGCGTGACGCGCCCACCGCCCTGGACGTCAGACCGGACCGGCCGCGCCGCCGTGTCCGCCGAGGCACCGGCCGACGCGTCGGCCTCGTCCTGCGGGGAGTCGACGGACCCGCCGTGCGGAACACCGCACGGACTCTGCACGCCTCGCCCTACGCCCTGTGCCTGGCGGGCTGGGCGGCCATGATCACCCGCTCCACCGGTGACACGGACCTGATACTCGGCGTCCTCGCGGCCAACCGGACCGTTCCGCAACTGGAGCCGCTCGTCGGGCAGTTCGCCAACACCGTCCCGCTGCGCCTGGACCTCGGAGGCGCACCGGACCTCGCCGGCGCGGTGTCCCGCTGCTCGGCCGCTGTGGCCGCGGCCATCGAGCACGGCAGGCTGCCGTTCAACCGGATCGTGCGGGCCGCGGCCGTCCCGCGCCCGACCGACCGGCCTCCGCTGATCCAGCACATGTTCATGCCGCGCGTGGACGCCGTCGGCGAACTGAGCCTCGGGGGACAGCCGGTACGGATCCTGGACGTCGAACGCGACCGCGGCCGGTTCGACACCGTCGCGGAGATCGACGTCACCGACGACCAGGTCCGGTTGTGGCTCGAGTACGACAGCGACCTCTACACCCCGGACGGGATACAGGCCCTGGTGGACGACTACGCGGGGGTGCTGCGGCAGTGGCTGGCCCGGCCCGCACTGCGCCTGCCGGAGCTGGAACTGAGCGCACCGGAGCCGGCCGGCCTCGCCCCCGTCGACCAGGAGCCGGCCGAGGGGAGCGAGGCGGAGGAACTCCGGGTGGACCTGCCCGGCGGCAGGTCCGTCACCTTCCTGCTCGACCGCTCCCGCGGTCCCGGGAACCGGCCCGTCCTGACCGGACTGCGCGGGGCCCGGGCAGCGGACCTGGAACTGCGGCCCGGAGGATCCGTGCACCACCCCACGGACCTGCTGCTCGCCGGGGTCCCCACCGGCCTCACGGCCCGGCGCGATCCACGGGGCCTGCTGGAGATCGTGGTGGAGACACCCGCCCCGGTGGCGGACGCCCGTCCGGCCACAGGCACGGGCACGGGCCCGGACCGGCTCCTCGCCCTCGTCACGGAGATCTGGGCGCAGGCGCTCGAGGTGCCCGGACTGGCCCCGGACGACGACTTCTTCACCTGCGGCGGGCACTCACTGCTGGCCACCGCGCTGGTGACCGAGATGCAGGAGACACTCGGCGTCAAGGTACGGGTCCGCGCGCTGTTCGAGAATCCCACCCCGGCAGAGCTGACCGCCCACCTGCGGGACACCGAACCCGAACTGGACCGCATGCTCGAACTCCTCGCCGCGCTGCCGGACACCACGCCGGCGCAGAGCGCGGAGGCGCCGGAGCGGCACGACACGCACCTCGCCACCGCGCGGACCGCGGGCGGAACCGCGCAGACCGTGGACACACCACTGCTGTCCGGCCAGCGTCAGCTGTGGCTCGCCCAGCAGGCCGACCCGGACGCGCTCACCCACACCATCCCGCTGATCCTGGACCTGGCCGGACCGCTGCACCCCGAGGCGTTCGCCGCGGCGCTCAACGACGTGGTCGCGCACCAGCCGGGCCTGCGCGCCACGTTCGTCGAGGTCGACGGCCTGCCGGTGCAGCGGATCAGACCCCACACCCCGATCGACGTCCCCGTGACCGACCTGACCGGCCACGACGACGCCGCCCGCGAAACCGAGCTGCGGCGCCTGGAACAGGAGATCGCGTACACCGGATTCGACCTCACCCGCGGCCCGCTGCTGCGGGCCCGGATCATCCGGCTGGGGGCGGACCGCGCTCAGGTCCAGCTCCTGTTCCACCACCTGGTCACCGACGAGGTGTCCCAGACCCTGCTGATGCAGGAGCTGAGCACCGCCTACCGGGCCAGGACCGCCGGACGCGCTCCGGTCCTGCCGCCGCACGAGACCGACCTCGCCACCCTGGCCAAGGACGAGCGGGACTCCCTCGCCGGCGCGGAGGGCGAACGCCTGCGCCGGTTCTGGGTCCGTGAGCTGACCGGAGCGGCCCCGCTGCGCCTGCCCACCGACCGCCCGCGTGGCGACCGGGCCCGTTTCCGCGGCGAGTTCCTGGAACGGCCGGCCTCCGCCGACGCGGCCACGACGGTGCGCGAGCTGGCCGGCGTCTGCCGCACGACCCCGTTCACCGTGTTCTGCGCCGCCGTCGCGATCGTACTGGGACGGCTGAGCGGCCAGAGCGACATCGTCATCGGAATCCCCACCGCGAACCGCACCCAGCGGGGAGCCGACCGGCTGATCGGCTGCTTCCTCAACGTCGTCCCGGTCCGGCTCGACCTGTCGGGCAACCCCCGCTTCGACGAACTCGTCCAGCGGGTGAGCGAGGCCGTCCTGCGCTCCTACGAACACCAGCAGCTGCCCTTCGCGGAGATCGTCCAGGCGGTCCAGCCCCGGCGAGCGCCCGGTACCCACCCCATCTACCAGGTCACCTGCGAACTGCAGCTGGAGTCCTGGATGCCCGCCCGGTTCGCGGACCTGGACTGCGACTACCGCTTCGTCTCCCACGGCACGGCCCGCTACGACTTGGCCTTCCACGGGCTGCTGCGCCCCTCCGGACTCTCGGCGATGGTGGAGCTCAACACCGACCTGTGGGACCGGGCGACCGGCTACCGGCGGATCGATCAGGTGCTGGAGCTGCTCGCCGTGGCGGCGCGCGGCCCGCGGACCCCGATCGACGACCTGCCCGTGACGGAAGGGGAGCCGCGGGCCCTCAGGCGGTGACGGCCGCGCCGAACGCGGGACCCGCCATGCCCGCGGCGAGCGTGGTCCCGTCGGCCGGGTCGATCAGCAGGAAGGAACCGGTGCGCCGCGAGTCGGCGTAGGCGTCCACGGCGAGCGGCTCCGCGGTACGGATCCGGACCCGGCCGATGTCATTGGCGACCAGCTGCCCGGGCTCCGGGTGCGCGACGATCCCGTCCAGGACGAGCCGGGACCGGATCTCCGCGACGACGGCCCTGACGGTACGGGTGGTGTGTTTGAGCAGCACCCGTTGTCCGACCGCGAGCGGCGCGTCCGCGACGTGGCAGATCGTCGCCTCGACGTCCCGGCGGGCGACCGGGCCGTTCCCCGACGGCACCAGGAGGTCACCGCGCGCGACGTCGATGTCGTCCTCCAGCAGGAGCGTCACCGACTGCGGCGCCCGCGCCTGGCCGACCGGTTCGCCCAGCACGTCGATACCGCTGATCCGCGAGGTGGCGCCGGACGGCAGGACCGTGACCTCCTCGCCCACGCGGAAGGTACCGGCGGCGATCTGGCCCGCGTAGCCGCGGTAGTCCGGGTGCTCGGCGGTCTGCGGCCTGATCACGTACTGGACGGGGAGGCGGCCGTGGCAGCCGGTGAGGTCGTGGCCGACCGGGACCGTCTCCAGGTGCTCCAGGACGGTGGGACCGCTGTACCAGTCCATGTTCGCCGACGGCTGCACGACGTTGTCGCCGACGAGCGCGGAGACCGGGATCGCGGTGACCTCCGGGACGCCCAGCTCCGCCGCGTACGCGGTGAACTCCTCGGCGATCCGGTCGAACACCCGAGCCTCGTAGCCCGCCAGGTCCATCTTGTTGACGGCGAGGACGACGTGCGGGACGCGCAGCAGGGCGGCGACGGCGGCGTGCCGGCGGGTCTGCTCGACGACGCCGTTGCGGGCGTCGACGAGGACCACGGCCAGCTCGGCCGTGGACGCGCCCGTCACCATGTTCCGCGTGTACTGCACATGCCCGGGGGTGTCCGCCAGGATGAACCGGCGCCGGGCGGTGGCGAAGTAGCGGTAGGCGACGTCGATGGTGATGCCCTGCTCGCGCTCGGCGCGCAGGCCGTCGGTGAGCAGCGCGAGGTCGGGGGCGTCCTGGCCGCGGTGGTGGGAGGCGCGCTCGATGGCCTCCAGCTGGTCGGCGAGGACCGACTTGGAGTCGTACAGAAGGCGGCCGACGAGGGTGGACTTGCCGTCGTCGACCGACCCGGCCGTCGCGAAACGCAGCAGTGCGGTGGCCGACGGATCGCCCCACCGCCCGGTGGATCCCGTCATCAGAAGTACCCCTCGCGCTTGCGGTCCTCCATCGCGGCCTCGGACAGCCGGTCGTCGGCCCGGGTGGCGCCCCGCTCGGTGAGCCGGGACGTGGCGATCTCGGCGACGACCTGGTCCAGCGTCACCGCGTCGGAGTCGACGGCGCCGGTGCAGGACATGTCGCCGACCGTGCGGTAGCGGATCAGCCGGGTCTCGACGTGTTCGCCGTCCCTGGGGCCGCCCCACTCGCCGGCGGTCAGCCACATGCCGTTGCGGCGGAACACCGGGCGTTCGTGGGCGTAGTAGATCTCGGGGAGTTCGATGCCCTCGCGGGCGATGTACTGCCACACGTCCAGCTCGGTCCAGTTGGACAGCGGGAAGACGCGGACGTGCTCGCCGGGCGCGTGCCGCCCGTTGTACAGCTGCCACAGCTCCGGGCGCTGGCGGCGCGGGTCCCACTGCGAGAACTCGTCGCGGAGGCTGAACACGCGCTCCTTGGCGCGGGCCTTCTCCTCGTCGCGGCGCCCGCCGCCGAGAACCGCGTCGAACCCCTCGCTCTGGATCTTCTCCGTGAGCGGCACGGTCTGCAGCGGGTTGCGGGTGCCGTCCGGGCGCTCCCTGAGCACCCCGCGGTCGATGTAGTCCTGTACGGACGCGACGTGCAGCCGCAGCCCGTGGCGGGCCACCGCGCGATCACGGTAGGCGAGGACCTCGGGGAAGTTGTGCCCGGTGTCGACGTGCAGCAGCGAGAAGGGGGCCGGCGCGGGCGCGAACGCCTTGAGCGCCAGGTGCAGCATGACGATCGAGTCCTTGCCCCCGGAGAACAGGATCACCGGCTTCTCGAACTCGCCCGCCACCTCCCGGAAGATGTGCACGGCCTCGGACTCCAGCGCGTCCAGATGGCTGATCCCGTGGCGCGGGAGCGGTGTCGTCGCCGTCATGCCACGAACCGCCTGCGCACGAGCAGATCCATGAGCAGGGAGGCCGACGCGTCGGCCGACTGCCGGACCGTCGGGATGACGAGATCGGGCTTCTCGGGCGCCTGGTAGGGGTCGTCGACCCCGGTGAGGCCGGTGAGTTCGCCGGCCCGCTGCCGGGCGTACAGGCCCTTGACGTCCCGTTGCGCGCAGACCTCCACGGGCGTGGCCACATGGACTTCGAGGAAGGCGGTTCCGCTCGCGGTGTGCCGCTGCCGGACGGCGTCGCGGCTGTCGGCGTACGGCGCGACCACCGGCACGAGGACGATCACGCCGTTGCGGGCGAGGACCTCGGCCATCAGACCGATGCGCTGCAGATTCTCGTGCCGGTCCGCCCGGCCGAATCCGAGCCCTGCCGACAGGGTCTTCCGCATGACGTCACCGTCCAGGACCTCCACGCGGTGTCCCGCGTCGCGCAGTCGCCCGGCGAGCAGGGACGCGACCGTCGTCTTGCCCGCACTGGGCAGACCCGTCAGCAGGACGGTCACGCCGCAGTCACATGATTCAGGCCCGATCACCATGGTCGATCCGAACCGCCTTCCAGATGCAGTGGGAACTTACGACAAAAGCTGAAATACTCGATACATGATGACAACTGACAAGCTGCACAGCAGCCTTGGACCCTACGTCGAGCACCTGGGCCTGCGGTTCGAGCGGATCGGCCCGGACCAGGCGGTGGCGTACTGGTCGGTGCGCGCCGACCTGCTGCAGCCTCACGGGATACTGCACGGCGGGGTGCACTGCGCCGTGGTCGAGTCCGTGGCCAGCGCGGCGGCGGACCGCTGGCTGGGCGACCGGGGGACCGTGGTCGGGGTCAGCAACAGCACGGACTTCTTCGCTCCCGCGACCGTGGCCGACGGCCGCCTCACGTCGACGGCCCTGCCGGTCCACCGCGGCGCCACCCAACAGGTCTGGTCGGTGGAGACGGTGGACGCGGCGGGCCGGCTCCTCGCCCGTGGACAGGTCCGGCTGCAGAACCTGCGCTGACCGCGGCCCCGTACGGACAGGAAGGGAGAGGGCCTGAGAGCTGCGGACAGAAGCGGGCCCCGGCGGGCGGCGCCCGGCACGCGCCCCCGCCGCGCCGCCGGAAGGCCCTGGCAGCTCCACCACGAGGACCTTCTGGCGTCTTGCGGCCGCACGCACCGGACACCGCCCGCTGAGGAAACCACTTCTGTTCGCAGCTCTCAGTCCTGCCAGCTGTGCGGTGCCCGGAATCGCGGAATGCGCAGCGGGCGCCGCCGGCCGGCGGGGGAGTCGTCTCGGGAGGGGACACCCCCGGCCCGCCGCCGGGCCGCGGCGCAGACCAGCAACAAGGCGGCGAGAGCGGCGAGTTCCTCGGGCTCCGCGTGTCCCCTCTCGACCCGGAGCAACCAGGCGGGACCGGTCTGCCGGGACAGGGCTCAGCCCCGTTCCGGGGCGGCTGTGAGCACACTCTCGGCCCGGGCTGCGCGGGGACGGCTCCACCGCTTCATGACGGGCCGCTCCACCAGCGTGTACAGCAGCCACGCCAGCACCAGGCTGGTTGCGATGGTCAGGCCTGCCAGACCGAGGATCTCCGGCCATGACGAGGGGGCAGGCCGCGCGCCCCAGGCGGGGGAGCTGCGGCCGATCCAGCCGTAGGCCACCACCAGCCAGTGCACCAGGTACAGGGCGAAGGAGATCTCGCCCAGGAACACCAGGGGCCTGCTGCCGAGCCAGGTCCGGCCGCTGCGGGCGTCGATGTCGGCGCTGGCGACGGCCGCGACCAGGAAGGCGAGCGGTAGCGACGTGAGCGCCACGAACCCGAGCTCGTCGGGCATGCCGCCCTCGGCGACGAGCGGAATCAGCGGGAACACGAGCGCCACGACGAACGGCAGCCGGATCCACCGCCGGTTGACGACGATCAGCGCCGTCACGATGCCCAGCACGAACTCCAGCATCCGCACCGGCGGGAAGAACGTCATGAACCACATGGAGAGCCAGTTCTGGCCGGTGCCCGGGTGGACGCCCCCGGACGTCGGCATCCAGGAAGCCACCAGCGGCACCGCCCAGATCGCGGCGTAGACCACTGCGAACGTCACCCACAGGCGGGCGGGCGGAATCTTCCGCAGCAGCTTCAGGAGCCAGGGGAACGCGAGGTAGAAGAGCACCTCGCAGGCGAGCGACCAGGTCGGGGTGTTCGACCACAGGTTGTACTGGAGCTTCATGTCCGGGATCCAGGACTGCACCAGGAGCAGCGTCGTGCTCGCGTCCCGTCCCGACAGGGCATGTCCCGCGCCCGCCGCGAGCAGAAGGGCGGCGAGCATCGTGACCAGATGGTTCGGATAGATCTTGAAGAAGCGGCGCCGCCAGAACCGCCCCACGGAGTCTCCGTCCCGGGCGACCCAGGTCAGCACGAACCCGCTCAGGATGAAGAAGAACGACACCCCGAAGGCACCGCACTCGTACAGGACCCTGATCGCGAACGTCTGGTCCGGAGCCACCCGCGGCAGCAGGTTGGTCCCGACGTGCGAGATCACCACCAGGAACGCGGCGAAGAACCGCAGCCCGGTCAGGGACGGAAGCCGGTGGACCCGGTGTCCGGCCGTGGCGGCGGGCACCTCCGGTACCGGCACCGGTCTCTGGATGGTCATGGGGCCTCCCTGCGGGACGGGTCGAGCTCGAGGGCCAGCGCGCGCACCACGGTGGAGCGGTAGAAGTTCCGTACGGGGATGCGCAGCCCGCGTTCCCGCTCGATCAGGTCGATCACTTCCATGGCGGCCAGCGAGGTTCCGCCGAGCACGAAGAAGTCGTCGTCGGGGGCCGCGTCCTGTTCCAGACGGAGTACGCGTCGGAACACGCTCTGCACGTAACGGATGCGGTCCTCGTCGTGGACCAGCCCTGGGCTCGCCATCGTCATCCCCTCATGGTTGGGCCGGCGGCAGTGTGCTGCGCCGGTGATTCGGCTCGTGCTGCGTGCAGGTGCCGGGCCGCCTCCGCCACCGCGCCGGTGCTCACGCCGAGCTGCTCCAGCGCGGCGCGCTGGCCGGCGACGCGCACGCCCGGGCGGCCTCGTACGGCCACGCGGCGTACCGGGAGGGCCAGTTCGGCGGCGACCACCTCGGTGACCGCGTCGCCCAGCCCGCCCTGGGGCCGGTGCTCCTCCACCGTCACCACTCCGGCACGGCCCCGGCATGCGGCCAGCAGGCCCTCGTGGTCCAACGGGTGCAGGGTGTGCAGGTCCAGGACCTGCGCCTCGGTGCCGCCGGCCGCCAGTTCCGCCGCGGCCTCCAGCGCGAGGAGCAGGGGCAGCGGCCCCGCCGCCACCAGCGTGACGTCGGCGCCCTCGCGCAGGACCCGGGCGCGGCCCAGCCGGAAGGCGGGGGCGGGTCCCGGCGGCACGGGGGTGGCCGAGCGGCCCAGCCGCAGGTACCCGGGTCCGGGCACCTCGTGCAACTGGCGGGTGGCAGCGCCGATCTGACGCGCGTCACCAGGTACGACGACGGTCAGGTCGGACAGGGCGCGGGTCACCGCGAGGTCCTCCAGCGCGAAGTGGCTGGTGCCGAAGTGGGCGGCGGAGAGACCGCCGTGGGTGGCCACCACCCGCACGGGCAGCCGGTTCCCCACGACGTCCAGCTTGAGGAACTCGCCCGCGCGCATCGTGGCGAAGGTGGCCATCGTGTGCACGTAGGGAAGGAATCCGCGGCGGGCCAGTCCGGCGGCCACCGTCATCAGGTTCGCCTCCGCGATCCCCACATTGACGTACCGGTCCGGGAAGCGCTCGCCGAAGGTGTTCTCCAGGCCGCCGGTGTCGGAGTCGAGGCAGACCACGCGGCTGTCCGCAGCGGCCAGTTCCAGCAACGCCTCGCGGTACGCGGCCCGGGGATCCGGGCCGGGGACCGACTGCGGGGCCTGCCCGGCGGGGTGCGCTGTCGTCACGCCGTACCTCCCTGCGCGGGGTGGCCGAGCGCGGCCAGCGCCCTGCGGACCAGGGCCGGTTTGAGCTTGGCGTAGTGACCGGCAACGCGGGCCTCCAGGAACGGCACCCCGCGGCCCTTCACGGTGCGCGCGAGCACCGCGACCGGACCGCCCGGGGACGGCTGCAGGGCCTCGTACAGCGCGGGCAGGTCGTGTCCGTCGACGGCGCGTGTCTCCCAGCCGAAGGCCGCGAACTTGGCGTCCAGCGGTTCGAGCCCGACGCAGCCCTCCGTACCGCCCGTGATCTGCAGCCCGTTGCGGTCCACCACCGCGACCAGCCCGGGCGGCCTGCGGTGGCCGGCGAGCAGGGCGGCCTCCCAGACGCTGCCCTCCTGCAGTTCACCGTCTCCGAGCAGGGTGTACACGCGTCCGTCGCCGCCGCGCAGCTGCTCGGCGATGGCCAGCCCCACCGACAGGCCGAGTCCGTGGCCCAGGGAACCGGTGGCGAACTCGACCCCCGGCAGGTCGTGCGAGGGATGACCGAACAGCCGGCTGCCCGGCGCGGTGTAGCTGTCGAGTTCGTCCGCCGGGAGCCTGCCGAGCTGGACCAGCGTGCTGTACAGCGCGGGTGCGGCGTGGCCCTTGCTGAGCACGAACGAGTCGCCCGGGCGCAGGAGCCGAGCGTGCAGGACGGCCAGGACGTCCGCGCACGACAGACTGCCGCCGACGTGCGCGCCCTCGGGCCCGCCCGCCATGCGGATCACGTCCTGGCGGATCCGCCGGGCCATGTCCGCCGGGTCGAGCGGCTCCGGAGGCGGCGCGGGGGCGGGTGGGCGCGGTGGGCCGGTGAGGGGTACGGCCATCGTGCGGATTCCCTTCGGACGGGCGTCGGTCCGGGGCGTGGACCAGGACGTGGAGTGGAGGAACCGGCGGGGGAGCGGCGGGTGGCTCACCCCTGGCGCAGCGCCTCCCGCCAGCCGGGAGCGGGGCGGGAGGCGGCCATCCGGCGGACGAGGTCGAGGTGCTGCCAGACCTTCTCGAACGCGTCGGCGTACGACTGCAGCAGGGGCCCGGCGGCCGGATCGAGGTGCCGGCGCTGCAGGCACAGCGATCCGTCGACGACGGCGACGGTCACCGGGAGGAGGGCGTCCACCTGGTCCGCGGCGTCCGTCAGGGACGTCCCGGGGGGACGGAACGCGGGCTGCGCCGCGAGCGGAGCGACCTGGTACCGGGACACGGGCACACCCTCGGCCCGCAGGATCCGGTGCAGGGCGGCGCGCAGGGCGCAGCGGTGCTCGGGCCCGAGGCCGAACGCCTCCGGCTCCGGCATCAGCCGCAGGATGTGCCAGGCGTGGGTGCGTCCGGCCGGGACCTGTGGCACCCGCAGTCCGGGCAGCTGAGCCAGCCGGTTCAGGAATCGGCGGATCCCCGGCTCGCGGCGGCGGGCGTAGTCGTCGAAGCGGGCCAGCTGGGAGCGGGTGAAGGCGGCCGCCATCGGTGTGATCCGGGCGTTGAGCGCGGCCCGGTGGGCGATGTAGCTGCGGGCCCCGGTGGGTTCCAGTTCGCCGAAGTTGCGCAGCCGTACCAGCTGTTCGTGCAGGCTGTCGTCGTCAGTGGTGATCAGGCCGCCCTCACCGCAGCTCGGTAGGTTCTTGTGGGGATGCAGGCTGAAGCAGCCCGCCTTGCCGAGGGCGCCGACCCGGCGCCCGTCGACCTGTGCGCCGTGTGCCTGGGCCGCGTCCTCCACGACGGGGATGCCCCGTCGGCCGGCCAGTTCGTCCAGCGCCCGCATGTCGGCGGGCAGTCCGTGCAGGTGTACCGGCAGGAGCGCGGCGGTTCGCGGTCCGCAGACGGCTGAGGCGGACCTCGGGTCGAGTGTGTAGGTGTCGGGTTCCACGTCGGCGAACACGGGGGTGGCGCCCGCCGCGCACACTGCGTGGGCGGTGGCGTTCATGGTCAGTGCCGGGACGATCACCTCGTCGCCCGGACCGATCCCGCAGCCGCGCAGGGCCAGATGCAGGGCGGCGGTGCCGGAGGCGACAGCGACACAGTGCCGGGTCCCGGTGGCCTGCGCCCAGGTCCGTTCCAGGCCGCCGACCTCGGGTTCTCCGGGGGAGGCGGCGTTCAGGGGGCCCTCGCGCAACACCCGCAGCACGGCCCGTTCGTCGGCGGGGGTGACGAGCGGCCAGGTGCCGCCCGGGCTGTCCCTCGGTACGGCCCGGTCTCCGCCGAGCAGTGCCAGGCGGGTCGTGGCGTGGGCGAGCTCGGGCATGGACGGGCACCTCCGGTCGTACGGCTGCGAGTTCCCCACTGTGCAGATTCCGCGTACTCGGCGCCCCATTGTTGCCGCATCCTGGAGAGACTGTCGACAGTCTGAATCAACTGATCTTTGGGGGTGTGCCCTTGTAGAGACTGTGTTAGCTTCTGCAGTGTCCTTGGAGCTAATCACACAATCTACAGGAGGCAACACATGACTACGGCGCTGAGCGTGCCGTGTCCCGAGTGTGCCGGGACGCTGGAAGTACGCCCTGATGTGCTCGCCGCCGAGATCGTGGTCTGCGGACAGTGTTCGAGCGAGCTCGAGGTCGTGGCGACCGGGCCCGTGGTGCTGGCCCTCGCTCCCGAGGTCGAAGAGGACTGGGGCGAGTAGCCGTGAAGGTGAGCGTCGTCGGCGCGGCCGGGTACACCGGAGGTGAACTGCTGCGGCTGGTGCATGCCCACCCCAAGCTGGAACTGGGACAGGCCCTCTCGCGGCGGCATGCGGGCCGGCCGGTGGCGGAGGTGCACCCCAACCTGCATCATCTCGCCCTGACCTTCCGGTCCCCCGAGGAGCTGGAGCCGGTGGACGCGGCGTTCCTGGCCCTGCCCTCCGGCGCCTCCGCCGAGGTGGAGACGGCGGTGGCGGACCAGGCCACGACCATCGTGGACCTGAGCCCCGATTTCCGCGGCGGCCGGCCCTCGGCGGACGGCACCGCCTACCGGACCGGCCTGCCCGAGCTGTTCGCCGGCGAACTCGTCGGCGCCACCCGGATCAGCGTGCCCGGATGCATGGCCACGGCGGCCGTCCTGGCCCTGGCCCCGGTCCAGCGCAGCGGTCTGGTGGCCGGTGACGTGGTGGTGGACGCCCGGGCCGGGTCATCGGGTTCCGGGGCGGAGCCGAGCCCCGCCTCGCACCACGCGGAGCGCGGCAACGCCTTCCGGGTCTACAAGCCCGCGGGACACCGGCACGAGAAGGAGATCGCCGCACTGGCCGGGGTGCGGGCCCGGATGACGGTGACCGCCGTCCCCACGGTGCGCGGCGCGCAGGTGCTCTGCCATGTCACACCCCCGCGGCCGGTCACCCGCCGCGAGGTGCTGCAAGTGCTGCAACGCGCCTACCGCGACCATCCGTTCGTCCGGATCGTGTCCCGGGGGCGCGGGGTGCACCGGATGCCCGATCCGCAGTTCCTCGGCGGCACCAATTTCGTCGACATCGGTTGTGCCGTGGACGAGGACGGCGGCCGCATCGTCCTGGTCGCCGCGCTGGACAACCTCGTGAAGGGGGCCGCAGGGGGCGGGGTGCAGAGCCTGAACGTGGCGGCCGGCATGCCACAGGACGCCGGACTGGAATTCCCCGGACTGCACCCCGCCTGACGCCGGCCCGTGAACACGGCCCGTCCGAACGGCGCGAGGGGAACGGCGGCACGAGACGAGGGGAGGTGAGCGGGGAACATGGCGCAGGACCCGAGGGGGTACGAACCGAACCCGCTGATCGGCGAGTTCGCTGACGCCGGGCCGATCGTGGTCAAGATCGGCGGCGGGAGCGACCCGGAGCCCGTACTGGACGAGGTGGCCGAGTTGGCGCTCGCCGGCCGGCCGACGGTACTCGTTCACGGTGGTGGAGCGGTCGCCGACGGTCTGTCGGAACAACTCGGCGTGGAGCGCCGGATGATCAGGTCCCCGGACGGCACGCACAGCCGCCGCACGGACGCGGCCATGCTCGACGTCATCACCCTTGCCCTGCTCGGCCGGGTGAAACCGCGTCTGATCAGCGGACTACGGGCACGCGGCGCACGGTCAGTGGGCCTGAGCGGCGCGGACGGCGCCCTGCTGACCGCCACCCGCAAACCGGCCCTGCGCTCCGTGCAGGACGGCCGGACCGTACTGATCCGGGACGACCGGTCCGGCCGCATCGAGCACGTCGACCCCGCCCCGGTCCGCGCGGTGCTGGACCGGGGGCACGTCCCCGTGGTCTCCCCGCCGGCCAGCGACGCCGCGGGCAACCTGCTCAACGTGGACGCCGACGAGGCGGCGGCCCGGCTGGCGACCGCCCTGGACGCGTCGGCCCTGGTCCTGCTCACCGATGTGGGCGGCGTCCTGGCCGACCTCGGCGACCCCGCCACCCGGATCGCGCGGGTGGGCCCGCGCCTCCTGGAAGGTGACGTCGTCCGTGGACGGATGCGGCACAAGGTGCGCGCCGGACTCCGGGCCAGCAGGACCGTGGGTCAGGTGGCCATCGGGGCCGCCCATCTGCACCGGCCGATCCACCAGGCCCTGTCCGGTACCGGCAGCCGGCTGTGCGACGAAGGGGAGGGACACGGAGTTGGCTGACCATCAGCGCACCGCCGACCGTACCCGCCCCGCGGCGGGCGACGAGGACTACCCGGCCTGGCTCCTGCGGGCCGCGCTCGGCATCCCCTCGGTCTCCGGCCGGGAACTGCCCGTCGCCCGCTTCCTCGCCGACCGGATGGCCGAGCTGGGCCTCGACTCCTACGTCGACGAGGTCGGCAACGTGCACGGCCTGATCGGCCCGCGCACGGGCCCCACCGTCATGCTGCTCGGACACATCGACACCGTCCCCGGACAGGTACCGGTGGTCCAGGTCGGCGACCTGCTGTACGGCCGCGGCGCGGTGGACGCGAAGGGCTCCATCGTCACCATGATCTGTGCCGCTGCCCGCACCGAGGGAGTACGCGTGCACGTGATCGGCGCGGTCGGCGAGGAGGTCGCCGGCTCCCGCGGCGCCCACCACGTGCTGGCCACGGTGCCGCCCCCGGCGGCGCTGGTGATCGGTGAACCGAGCGGCTGGGACGGCGTCTGCCTGGGCTACAAGGGACGTATCGGCATCGGCTACGAGATCAGCCGGCCGCCCCTGCACACCAGCAGCCCGGAGCCGACCGCCGTGGAGCGCGCCGCCCGCTTCGCCCACGACATACAGGAGTACCTGCGGGGCCTCACGCCCGAACAGGACGACCCGGTCGCCTTCGGTGTCGCCGCGGCGACGCTCACCCGGCTGCACGGCGATCTGGCCGAGGCCGAGGCCTTCCTGAGCTGCCGGGTGCCGCCGGGGTTCGACTTCGCCGCGCTGGAACGCTTCGCCCGCAGCAGACCGCACAGCCGGATACGGGTGGACGAACGGGTCCCCGGAGTGACCCGGCCGCGCACCGACCCCGTCGTGAGCCAGCTCCGCGCCGCGATAGCCGCCCAGGGAGTCCGCCCGACGCTCAAACGCAAGGCCGGCACCTCGGACATGAACACCCTCGCCCCCTGGGGCATCCCCATGGCCGCCTACGGACCGGGCGACGCCCACCTGGACCACACCACCGACGAACACATCCCGCTCGGTGACCTGTACCGCGCGATCGACGTCCTGGCCCTCGCGCTGCCCCGGCTCGCGAGCCGCCTCGCGGCGCCGCCGCGGACGACCGGCGCGCCCGAGCTGCTGGAGGCATGATGATGCTCGACGGCGATGTCGCCCTGATCACCGGTGCCGCTCGCGCGCTGGGCCGCTCGCACGCGCTGGCCTTCGCCCGCGAAGGCGCGGACCTGATCCTCCTCGACCGCTGCGCCCCCGACGACGGCCCCTACCCGATGGCCGGCCGGCGCGACCTGGAGGAGACCGCGGAAGCCTGCCGAAGACTCGGCAGCCGCGTCCTGACAGGAGTCGCCGACGTACGCCACCAGGCGGACGTGGACAAGGTGGTGGACGCCGGGCTCGACGCGTTCGGGCGGATCGACGTCCTCCTCAACAACGCGGGCGTCCTCGGCCCCGGAGGCGTCCTGGTACACGAACTCACCGAGGAACAGTGGCAGTTGGCACTGGACGTCAACCTGAGCGGCACCTGGCGCACCTGCCGCGCGGTGCTGCCGCACATGGTCGAGCGGGGCGGCGGACGGATCGTCAACACCGCCTCCACCGGCGGGCGCGTCGCCTTCGAGCGGTACGCCAACTACGTCGCCTCAAAGCACGGCGTGATCGGACTGACCAAGTCCATCGCGCTGGAGTACGGACGCCACGGCATCCGTGCCAACGCGGTCTGTCCCACCACCGTGGCCGACGACGCCGCACTGGGCACCCGCAGCACCCGCGCGGTGGCCGCGTCGATGGGCGCCGAACTGCCCGACTACGAGCGCACGTCCGCGGCGCTGCACCCGATCGGCCGGCTGGTCACCGCCGCGGAGGTGTCGGCCGCCTGCCTCTGGCTGGCCGGTGACCGGTCCGGCGGTGTCACCGGCACCGAACTCCTGGTGGACGGCGGCTTCACCGCCCACTGAGCCGCCCGCCCGCACCACGTCCACGCGAACGACCTCCCGTACCGCGGACCGCCGACCCGACAAGGAGTCCTCTGCCATGGACCTGCCCACCGAGCAGCCACGGTCCCTGCCGGACACGCCGGTGGCCGCCGCGGTGCCGCCCGACATCGCCGCACTGCGCTCGCGGCTGGCCGGACTGAGTCCGGACAAGCGCCGGCTGGTGGAGCGACTGCTGGCCCGTCAGGGCGCCGGTCTCGGCATCACGCGCCGCGCCGGCGGTGCGCCGGAGGCCCCCTGCTCCTTCGAGCAGGAGCGGCTGTGGTTCATGTACGAGCTGCTGACCCGGCGCGAGATCTTCCACGTCCCGGTCGCCCTGCGCCTCGAAGGCGAACTGGACCCCGACGCGCTGGAGCGGGCACTGCAGCAGCTCGGCCGGCGGCACGAGGCACTGCGCACCGTGTTCCGGCAGCGCGACGGCCGCCCCTACCAGGTCGTACGGGAACAGCTCGGACTCCCGCTGGAGCGGGTCGACTGCCGCACCGCCGCCGATCCCGCCCGCACCGCCCGGCAGCAGGCCTCCGCACTGGTCGCCGAGGACTTCGACCTCGAAGAAGGACCCCTGGTGCGCTGCACGCTGTACCGCACGGGGGAACACGAACACCTGCTGGCCGTGGTGCAGCACCACATCGTCTCCGACAACTGGTCGCTGGGCATCCTGCTCGACGACCTCGGCAAGCTGTACGCCCGCGAGCTGGGGACACCGGGGGAGCTGCCCCCGCTCGACCTGCACTACCCCGACTTCGCCGCATGGCAGCGGGCCACGGTCGACGGCACGACGATGCGGCGCACCCTCGACCACTGGCGCGACCGCCTGGACGGTGCCCCGGACAGTCTCGACCTGCCCACCGACCGTCCCCGGCCCGCGGTCCGCGGCAGCCAGGGGCACTTCCACCACGTACGCTTCGACGCCGAACTGGTCGCCGGGCTGCGCGAAGCGGCCCGGCAGCACGACACCACCCTCCTGGGCGCGTTCCTCGCCGGGTACATCGCCCTGCTCTCCCGCCTGGTGCGGTCGGACTCGCTGGTGGTCGGTGTACCGGTGGCCGGGCGGCCGCGCGCGGAGATGCAGCAGATGATCGGGTACTTCCTGAACTGGCTGCCGATCCACGTCCAGGTCGGTGACCGGCCGGACCTGCACACCCTGATACGCCGCACCGGTACCGCCCTGAGCGAGGCGATGACCCATCAGGAGGTGCCGTTCGACATGCTGGTGCGCGAGCTCCAGCCCTCGCGGCGCCCCGGTGAGACACCGATCTTCCAGACCTCCTTCTCGCTGCGTGACGGCGCCCCCACCCCGCCGGCCATGCCGGGCATCGACGTCACCTTCGCCGAACTCGACGGCGGGGCCACCCATTACGACCTGATGGCCGAACTGTGGTGCGAGGGCGACGAGGTCGTGGGTTACATGCCCTACGACGACGAACTGCTGGACGCGGAGACGGTGGCCCGCTGGGCCGGCTGGTTCCAGACGCTGCTGCGCGCCGGGCTGGCCGCACCGCACACCCCGGTGGCGGACCTGGAGATGCTCGCTCCCGGCGAGCCCGTGGTGATCCCGGCCCGCGCGCCGGTCACGGCCGAGGGCGACGCCGCCCGGCCCGCGCGGACCCTGCACGGCGCGTTCGCCGCGCAGGCGGCCCGGCGGCCCGGCGCCCCCGCCGTCTGCGACGAACGCGACCGGCTCACCTACGCGGAACTGTCCGCGCGAGCCGACCGGATCGCCGCCGCACTGCAAGAGCGGGGCGAGGGACCCGGCAGCATCGTCGGCCTCGTCCTCGACCGCACCGTGGACCTGCCCGCCGCCGTTCTCGGCGTGCTTCGCGCAGGCGCCGCCTACCTGCCCGTCGACCCGGAGAACCCCGCGGGACGCACCGCCGACCAGTTCGCCGAGTGCCGGGTCCGGACCGTGCTGACCACCCCGGCCACCGCGTCGGCTCCCGCGTTGGAGGCCCTGGACGACGGGCCGCACACCGTCGTGGTCGACTGGCAGGACCCCGCATGGCGGGAAGAGACCCCGGGCCCGGCCGCCGTGGACGTCCCCGCGGACGCACCCGCCTACGTCATCTACACCTCGGGATCCACCGGCCGCCCCAAGGGCGTGCTCGTCACGCACCGCAACGTGCTCCGGCTGTTCGCCGCCTGCGGCGAGCACCTGAGTACGGGGCCGGACGACGTGTGGACCCTGTTCCACTCCTACGCCTTCGACTTCTCCGTCTGGGAGATCTGGGGTGCGCTGCTGCACGGGGGCAGGCTGGTGATCGTCCCGCAGTGGGCGACCCGCGCCCCCGACGTCTTCGCCGAGCTCGTACGGGACGAGCGGGTCACCGTGCTGAGCCAGACCCCGTCCGCGTTCGGCCAGGTGAGCGAGACCCTGCTGAAGCACCCCGACCCGGCGGCGCTGCGGTACGTGGTGTTCGGCGGCGAGGCACTCGACCCCGCCGCGCTGCGCCCCTGGACACGCGCGTACGGCGACCGGCGGCCGGAACTGATCAACATGTACGGGATCACCGAGACCACCGTGCACGTCACCGCGCGACCGGTGCGCGAGGAGGACCTCGCCGGGACGGCGTCCCCGATCGGGCCTCCGCTCGCCGACCTGTCCCTGTACCTGCTGGACGGTTCACTGCGTCCGGTCGGCACCGGCGTACCCGGAGAGATCTTCGTCGGAGGGGACGGGGTCAGCCTGGGCTACGTCGCCAACCCGGGGCTGACCGCGGAGCGCATGCTCCCCGACCCGTTCGCCGGACGACCCGGAGCCCGCATGTACCGCAGCGGCGACCTGGCGGTCCGCCGCGGCGACGGCGAGCTGGTATGTCTGGGCCGGGCCGACGACCAGGTGAAGATCCGCGGGCACCGGATCGAACCGGGCGAGGTCCGGGCGGCGCTGGACGCCCTGGACGTCGTCGCCCGTGCCGCCGTGGTGGTGGAACGCGACCGGGTGGGCGCCGCCGCCCTGGCGGCCTACGTCGTACCGGCCGACGGGAACGCCGGCGTCAGCGGCACCGCGATCCGCCGGACCCTGCTGCGCTCCCTGCCGGAATGGATGGTGCCCGCCTCGGTCACCGTCCTCGACGAGCTGCCCCTGACCCGGAACGGCAAGCTGGACCGCCGTGCCCTGGCCGACCGCAAGGAGCACGCGGGGCCGGCCGGACCGCGCGGCGAGGCGCCGCACAGCGACACCGCGCGGCAACTGGCGGTCATCTGGCAGGAGTTGCTCGGTGCCCACGCGGTGGGCGGCGAGGACAGCTTCTTCGAACTCGGCGGACACTCCCTGATGGTGATGCACCTCGTCGCCCGGATACGCACGGCCTTCGGCGTCGAGATGCCGGTGGAGACTCTCTTCCGTTGCCCTCAACTGCAGCCGCTGGCCGACGAGGTGGACGCGGTACGTGCCGCAGCGGGGAGCGCCGCGGCGCCGGAGCCGGGACAGGACACGGCGGCCGAACTCGCCGACGTGCGCGCCGACCTGGCCGCCCGCGCCGCCCGGATCCCCCGCCCGGGGACCCGGGCGGACGCGGACCGCGACACCGTCCTGCTCACCGGGGCCACCGGCTTCGTCGGCCGGTTCGTGCTCGCCGAACTCCTCGCCGCGGGGGCCCGGGTGATCTGCCTGCTGCGCGGGGGGACCGGCCGCCGGGAGCAGTTGGCGGCGGGGATGGCGGACCTCGGGCTGTGGCACGAGGAGCACGCCGCACGGCTGGAACTGGTCGACGGCGACATCGCCGCGCCCGGACTCGGGCTCGCCGGACTCGACCGCGACCGCCTGGCCGAGCAGGCGGGCCGCATCATCCACACGGCGGCCTGGGTGAACCACGTCTACCCCTACGAGCGGCTGGCCGCGGCGAACACGCACTGCATGGCGGGTCTGCTGGAACTCGCGGCCCGCGGCCGCCGCTCCGCTCTCACTCTGGTGTCCACCAGCTCGGTGGCCGACTCCGCCGCCTACCCGCCCGGTTCGACCGTGCCGCCGGGACCGCTGAAGGCACTGCCGTCCGCCGCGAACGGATACGTGCGTTCCAAGGCGATGGCCGAGCAGTACCTCCACCTGGCAGCCGAACTGGACGTACCCGCCGCGGTGATCAGGATTCCCAGCGTCTTCGGCGATCAGCGGCGGTACCAGATCAACCCCGCCGACGCCGTGTGGAGTTGGTGCCGGGCGATGATCGAGACCAGCAGCTTCCCCGAGAGCTTCGCGCAGCCGGGCAACGAACTGTTCCAGGCGTTGCCCGCCGACGCCGTGGCCCGGGCGGTGCTGCTGGCCGACCGCGGTCACACCGAACCGGGCACCCGTTACCTGGACGCCGTCCCGGCGGCCGTCGGCACGACGGAGGACCTGCTGGCCGCTCTGCGCGCCGCCGGTCATGCACTGAGCCCCTGCCCGGACCACGCGTGGTACACCGCCGTGGGCGACCTGGACCCCGGCCGGGTCTGGGTGGCGGGCATCGCAGGGCAGGCCGCCGCCCGGCTGGCCGCGGATCCCTCCGCCACGGCCCCCCGCGCCCTGCGCCGCTTCACCGCCCCCGCGGAACCCGGTGAGCTGGACGAGCTGCTGCGCACCCGGGCCCTGAACTCCTCGGCCCAGCTGGCCGGGTACATCCGGACGCTCGACGCGACCGCCCCGGCCGCCGGAAGCGACCGGGAGAAAGTCCAGCCCCCGCGCGGCTGACCCGCAGGACCGTACATCACCGCATGACCGATGGGAGTGGGAGTGAGTTCGGACGAGCGCACATACCTCGTGGTGCGCAACCACGAGGAGCAGTACTCGATCTGGCCCGCCGGGCAGGACGTCCCGGCCGGCTGGGCCGCGGAGGGCTTCGAGGGCCCCAAGAGCGACTGCCTGGCACACATAGCCGAGGTATGGACTGATCTGCGGCCGCTGAGCCTGCGCCGCGCCGGTGACGACAAGGGAGCAGAGCGCGTTGGCTGAGAATGTGCAGAACCCGTCCCTGGAGCCCCTCGCGGTGATCGGCATGAGCTGCCGGTTCGCCCCCGACCTCGACACCCCCGGCCGGCTCTGGGAGTTCCTGCGCGCCGGGGGCAGCGCGGTGGGCGAGATGCCCGACCGGCGCTGGGACCCGTACGTGAGGGACAGCCGCACCCGCGACATCCTGCGCACGACCACCCGCAAGGGCTCGTTCATGCGGGACATCGAGGGCTTCGACGCCGAGTTCTTCCAGATCACGCCCCGCGAGGCCGAGTACATCGACCCGCAGCAGCGGATCATGCTCGAACTCGCCTGGGAAGCCCTGTGCGACGCCGGACTGCCGCCGACCTCGCTGGCCGGCACCGACGCCGGCGTCTACGTGGCGGCGAACTCCAACGACTACGGCCGCCGCCTGCTCGAAGACCTGGACCGCACGGGCGCCTGGGCCGTGAACGGCACCACCTTCTACGGCATCGCCAACCGCATCTCGTACTTCCTGGACGCGCGCGGCCCCAGCATGGCCGTGGACACCGCCTGCGCCGGATCCCTGACCGCCCTGCACGTCGCCGGCCAGGCCCTGCACAGGGGCGAGACGAGCGTGGCCATCGTCGGCGGCATCAACATCATGGCCTCGCCGGCGCTGGTCGTGGCCCTGGACGCGGCCTCCGCGACCTCCCCGGACGGCCGCAGCAAGTCGTTCGACAAGGCGGCCGACGGCTACGGGCGCGGTGAGGGCGGCGGGGTCGTCGTGCTCAAGCGGCTGTCCGACGCGGTGCGCGACGGTGATCCGGTGCACGGACTCGTCCTGGCCAGCGGTGTCTTCCAGGACGGCCGCTCCGACGGCATGATGGCGCCGAACGGCAGTGCCCAGCAGCGCATGCTGGAAGAGATCTACCGGCGGTCCGGCATCGACCCCGGCACGGTGCAGTACGTCGAGGCGCACGGCACCGGCACCCAGCTCGGCGACGCCGCGGAGGCCCAGGCCATCGGCAGCGTCTTCGGCCCCGGCAGGGACGGCGACAACCCCCTGCTGATCGGGACGCTGAAGCCGAACGTGGGCCACGTCGAGGCAGCCTCCGGCATCGCGGGCGTGATCAAGGTCCTGCTGGGCATGCGCCACGGCGAACTGCCGCCCAGCCCGCACGAGGAACCCGATCCCGGGCTCGGGCTGGAGGCCCGGGGACTGCGCCTGGTCGCCGAGCCGACGCCGTGGCCGCGGGGCGAACACGGCATGCGCGCCGGAGTCTCCAGCTACGGCGTGGGCGGCTCGATCGCGCACGCCGTACTGCAGCAGGCCCCGCCGCGCCCGGACAGGAGCGAGCGTCCGGCTGCCGCCGCCACGGCCCGCCCCCGGGTCTTCCCGCTGTCCGCCGCCTCCGAGCAGGGTGTACGAGGACTGGCCGGCTCGGTCGCCGCGTGGCTGCGGGCACACCCCGAGACCGCGCTGGACGATCTCGCCCACACCTTCACCGCCCGCCGCTCCCACCTCTCCCGCCGGGCCGCCGTCGTGGCCGGCACCACGGAGGAACTGCTGGACGGACTCGACGCGCTGGCCGGCGGCGAGAACTCCCCCGCAGTGACCCTGGAGTCGGCGTCCGGGTTCGGTGACGGCGGCGCGGCCGGGCCCGCCTGGGTGTTCTCCGGGCACGGCGCGCAGTGGACCGGCATGGGGCAGGAACTGCTCACCACCGAGCCCGTGTTCGCCGAGGTCATCGACGAACTCGCCCCCGTGTTCTCCGAGGAGCTCGGATGGACCCCGCGCGAGGCGATCGAGGCGGGCGGCCCGTGGACCGTCGTCCGTACCCAGGCGATGACCTTCGCGATGCAGGTCGCCCTCGCCGAGGTGTGGTCGGACCTGGGCCTGCGTCCGGGCGCGATCATCGGGCACTCGGTCGGCGAGATCGCCGCCGCCGCGGTGGCCGGGAGCCTGGACCGCGCGGAGGCGGCACGCTTCGCCTGCCGCCGCGCCCGTGCCCTCGAGAAGGTCGCCGGGCGCGGCGCGATGGCGATGGTGCCCATGGCGTTCGCCGATGTCGTACAGCGGGTCGCCGACCGCGACGCGGTGGTCGCGGCGATCGCCGCCAGCCCGCTGTCGACCGTGGTGTCGGGCGACACCGCCGCGGTCGAGGCCCTGCTCGCGGACCTGGAGACCGACGGCATCCAGGCCCGCCGGGTCAACACCGACGTCGCCTTCCACAGCCCGCACGTGCAGGAGATCCTCGACGAGGTCAGACAGGCCGCCGCCGAACTGCGGGCCGGAACACCCCGGGTGACGCTCTACAGCACCGCCCTCGCGGACCCGCGCTCCGACGCTCCCCGCGAGGGCGAGTACTGGGCGACCAACCTGGCCGAACCGGTCCGCTTCCACCAGGCCGTACGGGCCGCGCTCGACGACGGCACCCGGGTCTTCCTCGAGGTCTCCTCGCACCCGGTGGTGGCCCACTCCATCACCGAGACCGCACTGGACGCCGGAGTCCCCGACGCCCACGTGGCTCTCACCCTGCGCAGGGAACAGCCGGAGCAGCGCACCGTGCTGGCCAACCTGGCCCGGCTCCACAGCCTCGGCAGTCCGGTCACCTGGTCGTACGACGGTGACCTCGTGGACGTCCCCGCGGTGCGCTGGCAGCACAAGCCGTACTGGATCTTCCCGGACACCGCACCGGAACAGGGCGCGGGCATCGGCCACGACCCGCAGACCCACACGCTGATCGGCGCGCGCACCACCGTCGCCAGCGCTCCGGTCCAGCGTGTCTGGCAGACCGAACTGCACATGGACAACCGTCCGTACGCGCAGTCGCACAAGGTCGTCGGCGTGGAGACGGTGCCCGCGTCCGTGGTGCTCAACTCGTTCATCGGCGCCGCCACCAACGAGGGCGAACGGGCCTGCGGACTGCGCGACATCGTCTTCCGCATCCCGCTGGCCGCGCACCCGACACGGGTGGTCCAGGTGGTGCTGGAGCAGGACAAGGTGCGCCTCGCCAGCCGCATCAAGCGCGACCAGGACAGCGGCGACGTCCGCGACGACGAGTGGCTGACCCACACCACCGCGACCGTCGTGCACGAGCCGGAGGTCGCAGCGGGCCCGATGGAGGACCCGGACGTCATCCGGGCCCGCTGCCCGGTGTCCTGGACCTGGGCCAAGGTCGACGGGATCTTCCGGACCATGGGCGTGGACGGGTACACCTTCCCCTGGGTCGTGGAGGAACTCCTGCGCGGCGAGGACGAGCAGTTCTCCACGATCACGGTGGACCACACGCCGAAGCTGCACCCGTCCAGCTGGACCGCGGTCATCGACGCCGCGCTGACCGCCAGCGGGGTGCTGGTGATGGACGAGAACTCCAACGTCCTGCGCACCTGCTCGCACCTGGAGTCCCTGTCCTTCGTCGGCCCCCCGCCGCCCAGGATCCACGTACACACCGTGCGTGACCCGCGCACCCCGGACACCATCAGCATGACGGTGGCCGACGAGAGCGGCGCCGTGGTCTGCGAGGCCCGGGGGCTGCGCTACGTCAAGGTCCAGGACATCGGCTCCGGCGCGGTCGGCCCGCGTGACCTGGTGCACGAACTCGCCTGGGAGCCGGTGGAGATCCCCGCCGACGCGCCGGTCCCGTCCCGGGCTCTGCTGGTGGGCGGCGCCGCCGGTGGCCCCGCCCTGGTCGAGGCGCTCACCGCACGCGGAGTGCGGGCACGGGCGGCAGCGGACCCGGCCGCGATCGGCGACGCCTCGCTCACCTGCGGCGACGTGGTCGTCGTGGCGCCCGAGGCGCTGCTGCCCGGGGAGGCACCCGAGCAGGCGGCGCGCCGGTGCACGCAGCTGCTCGTCGACGCCGTGCAGCAGGTGGCGGCCATCCCGGACGAGCAGCGGCGGCCCAAGGTGTGGGCGCTCACCCGCGAGGTGCGGGCGGCCACGACGGAAGCCGCGCTCGCGCACGCCCCGCTGTGGGGCGCCGGTCGCATCGTCGCCGGCGAGCGCCCCGACCTGTGGGGCGGCGTGATCGACGTCGCGGAGAGCGCCGAGCCCCAGCAGGTGGCCTCGCTGATCGGCGCTCTGCCGCCCACCGAGGACGTCCTGTCGCTCGACTCCGAAGGCGTCACCGCCGCCCGGCTGCGCCAGGTCGCGCGGCCCGCGGAGCGCGAGCCGGTGGACTGCCGCCCCGACGGCACGTACCTGGTCACCGGCGGGCTCGGCGCGCTCGGTCTGGAGGCCGCGCGCCATCTGGTCGAGCAGGGCGCCAGGCGTCTGGTGCTCATCGGCCGGCGGGGTCTTCCCTCCCGGGCGCGGTGGGACCAGGTGGACGATCCCGCCGTGGCCGCGCAGATCGCCGAGGTCGTCGCCCTGGAGGCGGCGGGTGCCACGGTGCGCGTCCTCAGCCTGGACATCTCCGACGCCGAGGCGACGGCTCGCGCCCTGGACCCGGGGGTTCTGGACATGCCGCCGGTCCGGGGCATCGTGCACTGCGCCGGTGTGGTCTCCGACGCACTGGTGGAGAAGACCGGTGCGGCGAACCTGGACACCACCATGGGCCCGAAGGCCGACGGCGCGATGGTCCTGCACCGGCTCTTCCCGGCCGGCACGCTGGACTTCTTCACGATGTTCTCCTCGTGCGGCCAGCTGGCACGGCTCACCGGCCAGGTCAGCTACGCCTCCGCGAACTCCTTCCTGGACGCGCTCGCCGCCTTGCGGCGTTCGCGGGGGGAGACGGGCACGACGAGCTTCGCGTGGGCGCAGTGGATCGGACGCGGCATGGGCGAGACCACCGGCAGGGCGACGATCCTGGAGGCGGAGTCCCGCGGACTCGGTGGCATCACCGTCTCCGAGGCGCTGCGCAGCTGGGCCTACGCGGACCGGTTCGCGCTGCCCTACGCGGCGGTGATGCGGGTCATGCCGGATCACACGCTGCCGGTGTTCTCCCACCTGTCCGTCACCGACGCGGGGGCGCAGAGCGCCGATGCCGGGGGCGTGGACTGGGCCACCGTGCCGGCCGGGGAACTGCCGGAGCTGGTGCTGAAGGCGACCCACGAGCAGGTGGCCGCCGAGCTCAACCTCGCGGTGGACGACATCGCGATCGACCAGCCCCTGCTGGAGCTCGGTGTCGACTCGGTGCTCACCGTGGCGCTCCGGGTACGGCTGCACCGGTGTTTCGCGGTGGACCTGCCGCCGACGATCCTGTGGAGCAACCCGACGGTCCGCGCCCTCGCGGAGTTCCTCGCCGCCGAGGTCGGCGGTGCCGCCGCGGACGCCGGTGAAACCGCCCCGGTCGACGAACGCCCGGTGCCTCGACGAGATGCGGGAACCCCCGAGCAGCTCGACGCCGTCGCGGCCGCGGCTGGGTGACCGGCCGACCGGCCCGGGGTGATGACGATCTCGCCACCCCGGGCCGTCCGGGCCCGGGACGGCGCGACCCACCTGTCCCGGGCCCGGCTCGTTGCGGATTTTCCAGAGGGTCGTCGCAGTATTGGTGCAGTATTTGTAGTATTGTTTCGGCAACGACTGCGGGTTTTTGTGTATGACGTCGCACCGCAGAGGGGAAGCCCCACATGCCAGGTCAGGACTCAGTGCTGATCGAAGAATCGACACCTGGAAGGTTGTGCGCCGATCACTTCGCTCAGCACGGTTGGGCACATGGCCGGCTGAGCGTGCCCACCGAGGGAAGCGACTGGGAACAATTCACCTCGGCCTGGGACGAACTCGTCCCGGACCCCTACCTCGGCGAGGAGCGGTGCCGTCGCAACCGGCGGTTCGGCAGAGTGCTCGCCCACCGGGACGGCGCGCTGGAGCCGCTGCGCGGATCCGACTTCTTCCAGAGCAAGGAGATCAACCGCGCCTTCGGCGGCCGGCTGCGTGTGTTCGAGCCGCTGACCGATGCCGTACTGGCGGGTGATTGCCTTCCCCGGCTGCTGCGCGAGACCGTCGCCGTCGTCAACGAGGCGGCGGGCAAGCAGGACTGGGAACTCGGCATCCATTTCATCCGGGTCATCGCGGATTCCGGTGAGAGCTCGGAACCGGCGCCGGAGGGCCGTCATTCGGACGGTCACGCCTACGTGGCCATACACCTGATCGACCGGCACCAGTGTGCCGGAGGACGTAACCACCTGTTCCGGAACAACGAGTCGCGGGCACAGTTCTCGGTCGCCATGACCGAGCCGCTGGAGACCCTGATCGTGTCCGACACGACGATGGAACACAGCGTCAGCGAGATCCGGCCCGAACCCGGCACCGAGTCCGGCTGGCGGGACACCATGATCGTCGACTTCAACCGCGTGCCCGTCCCGGACGAAGTGACAGGACGCACGTACAGATTTCTCCGGTGATGGGGGATTGATGAGTCACGTGGCAGAAACGTCAGTACGCACCGAAGGCAGACCGGACACGCGCGTGCTCAGACTGCCCGGAGCGGCATCGGCACCGGAGTTCCGCCTGATCGACATCGACGGCCTGCTCAACAACCGGGCGACGACCGACGTCCGCGACCTCGGCTCCGGGCGGCTGAACGCCTGGGGAAACTCCTTCCCGGCAGCGGAACTTCCCGCGCCCGGATCCCTGATCGAGGTGGCCGGCATCCCCTTCACCTGGGCGAACGCGCACGCGACGGGGGACAACGTCCGGTGTGAGGGACAGGTCGTCGACATCCCACCGGGCCGGTACGACTGGATCTATCTCCTCGCCGCCTCCGAACGGCGCAGCGAGGACACCATCTGGGCCCACTACGACGACGGGCACGCCGATCCGCTCCGGGTCGGAATCTCGGACTTCCTGGACGGCACCCCCGCCTTCGGAGAGCTCAGCGCCTTCCGCACCTCCCGGATGCACTACCCGCACCACGTCCAGGAAGGGCTGCCCACCACGATGTGGCTGACCCGCGTGGGGATGCCGCGCCACGGTGTCGCCCACTCCCTGCGGCTGCCGCGTTCGGTCGCGATGCACGTCTTCGCGCTCACCCTGCGGACCACGGCCGATGTACGACTCGCGCAGGGGGCGACGACATGACCACCACCGCACCGCCGGTCGAACTCTGGACACGCGACCTGGGCAGCTGCCTGCACGGCACCCTGGCGACGGCGCTGATCCGCGACGGCCACGACCCGGTCACCGTCCTCGGCGCGCCCTGGGAGTTCCGCCGCCGCCCCGGGGCCTGGAGCCCGGAGGAGTACTTCTTCCTCGCTCAACCCGATTCGCTCGCCGGGCGACTCGCTCTCCACCACCCCTTCGAGTCGGCCTGGCATCGCGGCGACGGCGACGGCGTCGACGATCTGCGCGAAGCGCTCGCGGCAGGCGTGCTGCCCATCGCCGCCGTCGACAACTTCCATCTGCCGTTCCGGCCCGCCTTCCACGACGTACACGCCGCACACCTCCTCGTCGTCTACCGGATCACCGACACCGAGGTGTACGTCTCCGACGCCCAACCGCCCGCGTTCCAGGGCGGGATACCCCTCGCCGACTTCCTGGCGAGCTGGGGATCGCTCAACCCGCCGGACGACGCGGACGTGTTCTTCAGCGCCAGCCCCAGCGGCCGCCGCTGGCTGAGCACCCGCATGACGGGCCCCGTCCCGGAACCGGACCGGCACTGGGTCGGCCATGTCATCCGGGAGAACGTCGCCCGGTACCGGCAGGAGTCCCCTGCGGACACCCAGACGGGACTGTCCGGCCTGCGCCAGTACCTCGACCAGCTGTGCGCGCTCACCCCCGGCACGGACGCGGCGTCCGAGGCCCTGAGCGAGCTGTACGTCATCTCGTGGAACATCCAGGCCCAGAGCGGCCTGCACGCCGAATTCCTGCGCGCCCAGTCGGTGCGATGGCGGATCCCGGAACTGGCGGAAGCGGCGGCCGGTGTCGACGCAGTGGCACACGGCTGGACCGGGGTGCGCATGACCGGCGCCCACTCACGCGTCTGGCAGCGGCACCGGCCGGCGGAACTGCGCGCGCACGCCACCGCACTCGTCCGGCGCCTGGAAGCCGCCCTCGACCTGCTCGAACTCGCCGCGGACGCGGTGTCCTGACCCGGCCGGCACGCGGCCGGCCGACGGCGCCTCCACCACCGCACATCGACCGTGAAGGGCAATCGTGGACAGAACTGCCATGCCCATAGCCGTGGTCGCCTCCCGGATACGCCGTGAGGAGCGACTGATCCTCGAAGCGTTCGAGCGGCTCGGGCTGCGCTGCGAGCACGTCGATCCGCGCGGGCTCAGGCTGCTGCTCGCCGACGGCCGGCCGCCCTACCGCGCCGCGCTCATGCGCGAAGTGAGCCACAGCCGTGCCGCCTCCGTCGCGACCACGCTGGAAGCGCTCGGGGTCCCCACCTGCAACACTCCCGCCGTACTGGACGTCTGCGGCGACAAACTGCGCACCGCACTCGCCTTTCACAACGCCGGGCTGCGGATGCCGCAGGCCGCGGCGACCTGGGGCACACGGGCGGCCCTGGAAGCGATGCCCGAACTCGGGTACCCCGTCGTGGTCAAACCCGTCACCGGTTCGTGGGGACACCTGACCACGCGGGTGCGCGACGAGGAGCAGGGCCGGGCCGTTCTCGAACACCGTGCCGCCCTGCCGAACCCGCAGCAGCACGTCTTCTTCCTCCAGGAGCACATCGACAAACCCGGGCGTGACATCAAGGCATACGTCGCGGGTGACCGGGTGATCTGCGCGATCTACAAGAACGCGGTCGACGACTGGCGGACCAACACCGCCATCGGAGGCGCGGCGACCCCCTGCCCGATCACCCCCGAACTGACGGAGCTCGCTGTCGCGGCGGCACACGCGGTGGGTGGCGGGTTCCTCGGCGTCGACCTGCTGATCGACCAGCAGGAACGCCTCTACGCCAACGAGGTCAACCACACCCCCGAGTTCCACGGCGCCGTCGACGCGACCGGAATCGACGTCGCCCAGGGCATCGTCGAGTGGGCCCTCGCGGAGATCGAGGCACGGGAAAAGGCGGCGACATGAGCGCGACGGCCGGCCACCCCTCACTGCTCGCGCTGTGGAGCGCGCCCCGCTCCCGCTCCACGGTGTTCTTCCGGATGATGGTGGAACGCCAGGACGTGCTGGCGCTGCACGAGCCGTTCTGCAACATCGCCAACGACGGCAGCACCGTGGTCGACGGCCGTGCGGTGCAGGACACGGACACCCTGACGGACACGCTCATCGCACTCGCGGCACGGCGGCCGGTGTTCTTCAAGGACACCACCGACTGCTTCTACGACTCCGTGTTCGCACGCCAGGACTTCCTCAAGAGCGGGCACCACGCCTTCCTGCTGCGGAACCCGAAGGAGATCATCCCCTCGTACGCGGCCATCAAGCCGGACATGGCCTGTCACGAAGTGGGCATCGCCTACCTGCACCGGATCCATCAGGCGGTCCTCGACGCCGGCGGCAGCGCGGTGATCCTGGACTCCGACGACTTCGTGGACCGCCCGGAGGCGACCGTCCGGCAGTACTGCGCGGCGGTGGGCCTGCCCTTCCGCCCCGACGCCCTGCGGTGGCAGCCGGGGGAGCGTCCGGAGTGGAGCCAGTCCGCGCGCTGGCACACGGATGTCAGCGCCACGTCGACGATACGGCGCCGCGAGCGGACCTACGACAGGACGACGGACAGCGACCCGCTGCTGCAGAGCTATTACGAACACCACATTCCCTTCTACGAGTACCTGTGGGAGCGGCGGCTCCGGATCCCGTGACGGGACCCGGGACACCGACTCGCCGATGAAATGGGCGCTCTGGCCGATCGAATCCGAGAGGTACGGCAGATGATCATTTCCAAGCCCCCGTTCTGCCCGGTGCAGTTCCAGGACTCCGACCTGCTCGACTCCGGATTCCACGCCGCGACGGACATGCACGCGCTCTGGGCCGACCTGCGTGACAACCAGCCGCTCTACCGTGCCGACCCCGGCGGCGGCCGGGAGCCGTTCTGGGTCGTGACCCGCCACGAGGACGTCAGCCGGGTGCTGCGCAGCTACGGGGAGTTCTCCTCCCGGCGGGGCACGATCCTGTGCGTGCTCGACCTCAACACCGCGGACATCGCGTCCGACAACATGATGGCCGACACCGATCCGCCCCGGCACCGGGAGTTCAGGGAGCCGCTCAACAAGGCCTTCTCACCCTCCGTGGTCGCCACTCAGGAGCGGCTGCTCAGAGAGCTGTCGCGGGACCTGATCCAGTCGGTCCTGGAAGCCGGCGTGTACGACATCGCCCACAAGACGATGATGTTCCCGATGGCCGTCACGGGCACGCTCATGGGCCTGCCCCCCGAGTCCTGGGAAAGACTCGCGGAGCTGGTGATGATGACGATCGCCTACGACGACCCCGACTACTCCGCCGGCAGCGCGCAGGCCACCGTGCGCCAGGCCCGGCACGAGCTGTTCGAGTACTTCCAGAAGGAGTACGCGCAGCGGAGCCGGGACGACGTCGACCCCGACGTCATCGGCGCGATGGTCGGGATGGATCTCTCGGAAGGACCGATGTCGCAGGAGCAGGTCCTCCTCAACGCCTTCGTGCTGCTCATCGGCGCGAACGTCACCACACCGCACGCACTGTGCACCCTGATGTCCGTGATGGCCGAACACCCGGACCAGTTCCGGGCCGTACAGGAGAACCCCGAGCTGCGGACATCCTGCCTCCAGGAACTCCTGCGCTGGTCCTCCCCGGTCACCGCGCTGATGCGGTACGCCGTCAAGGACGTGGAGATGCACGGCCGGACCATCCGGGCGGGCGAGCCGGTCACCGCCTGGATCGGCGCGGCCAACCGGGACGAGAGGGTCTTCCCCGACCCCTACACCTTCGATGTCGCACGACGGCCGAACAAGCACCTCGCCTTCGGCCTGGGACCGCACTACTGCATCGGCGCCAACCTGGCCAAGGTCGGCCTCGACATCTTCCTGGACGAACTCCTGGAGCGGGTGGAGAGCATCGAGATCGCCGGCGAGGTCAAGCACGTCGCCTCCCACTTCGTGCCCGGCTACAAGAGCATGCCGGTGCGGTTCACTCCCCGTCGGGCACACGTACGGTGAGCAGCTACCCCCTGCACCGCCCCGATGCCCGGCTGTGGTTCGACCGCCGGTTCCGCTCCGCCACGGCGACACACAGTCTGTACTGCTTCCCCTTCGCCGGCGGCTCCGCGACCTACTACGCCGACTGGGCACCGCACTGCGCGAGCCCCATCGAACTGGTGCCGGTGCAGCTGCCCGGCCGCGGTGGCCGCATGACCGAGCCGTCGGCCAAGGATCTCGTGCAGCTCGCCGAGGAGATCGCCGACACGATCGCCGCCGAACCCACGCGGACCCTCCTGTACGGGCACAGTATGGGAGCCATGCTCGCGTTCGAGGTCAGCCGGCGCCTTCAGACGCTGAACCGGCCGGTGCGGCACCTCTTCGTCAGCGGCCGCCCCGCGCCGACGATCGTGCGCCCGGTCGCTCCCGTCAGTCCCCTGCCCCGTGCAGAGTTCATCCAGATGCTGCGCGACTACGGCGCCGCCGACCAGACGGTCTTCGAGCACGACGAACTGCTGGACCTGCTCCTGCCGATGATCCGGGCGGACTTCGCGATGATCGAGAACTACCGGTACCACGAGGGACCGCGGCTGTCCTGCCCGATCTCCGCCTGGTGCGGAGACGCCGACCCGGAGGTGCCTCCCACGGCGATGCGCGGCTGGGGCGACCAGACATCGGGCGAGTTCACCCTCTCCGTGCTGCGAGGCGGCCACTTCTTCCTGAACGAGCACCGGGCCGAGATCATGCGGGCCGTACACGGCGCGATCCGTCGAGTGCGTTGACTACCGACAAGGAGTGAGAGCGTGGACTTCGATGTGCCACCGGAGAGCGTCGACTTCGCGAACGAGGTCGAGGAGATCCTGACGTCCCCGGAGACGGAACGGCTGCTGCGGGAACTCGCCACCCGGCAGGACGGCATGGACGGCGACCCCCGCGCCCTGTACCGGTATCTGGGCGACGCCGAAATCCTCGCTCCCTCCTGGCCGGTCGAGTACGGCGGCAGGGGCGCCGACTTCACCGCGACCGTGGCGCTGCTGGAGAAGCTCGTCGCCCACCGGATACCGCAGAATCTGTACTGCATCTCGGTGCAGAACGTCGGCTCCCTGATCCTGGCCGCGGGCTCGGAGCAGCAGCGCCGGACGCTCCTGCCCGCCCTGGCGAGCACCGAACTCACGTCGTGCATCCTGTTCACCGAGCCCGGCAACGGATCCGACCTGGCAGGCATCACCACGACCGCGGTGCGCGACGGCACCGGCTGGGTCCTCAACGGGCGCAAGACCTACAACCTCAAGAGCGCCTACGCCGACATCGCGCTCATCGCGGTACGGACCGATCCGCAGAGCAGCCAGTACGAGGGACTCACCCTCTTCCTCGTCCCCCTGGACGCACCCGGTGTCGTCATCCGTCCCATTCCCAGCCTGGCCAACGAGCAGTTCCACGACATCTGGTTCACCGATGTGCGGGTCGACGAGTCAGCGCTGTTCGGCCAGGTCGGCGAGGGCTGGTCGCTGATCACTCAGATGTTCGCCGCGGAGCGCACGGGGCTGGACTACTACGCGCGCGGACGCCACTGGCTGGATCTCGTCGCGCAGCGTGTCGACAGGGACGGTGCCCGGCAGTCCGATGCCGTACGCACCGAACTGGCTCGCCACGATGCGCGGATCACCGCGAGCAAACTGCTGAGCTGCCAGGTCATGCAGAACCTCCAGGACGGCCGTCCCGACATCGCCGAATCCTCGTTCGCCAAATGGCACTGCAGCGAATCGGCCCAGCGCATCGCCTGGTGGGCCCTGGACACCCTGGGCCAGGACCTGCTGGAACCCGGACCCGACCCCGGTGACCGCACACTGGAGGCGGCCTTCCGGGAGGCACCGGGAATGACCATCTCCGGCGGGGCCTCGGAGGTCATGCTGGACATTCTGAGCAGCGCCCGGGTATTCACCCACGCCCCGAGGGAGGACTGACCGCGATGGACCTGCGACCTGATCCGTTCCAACAGCGTCTGCGCAGCGCCGTGGACACGGTCCTCACGCGCACCGGCGACCTCCCCGCTCAACTGGCGGACATCGGTGTGCCCTGCCTCGGCGCACCGGAGCGCCTCGGCGGCTTCGCGCTCGGACTCAGCGCCGACATCGTCGTGAACGAACGCCTCGGACACGGACTGGAACCGCTCGACAGCTATCGGGCGACCGCGTTCGCGCTCGACCTGCTCGACTGCGACGGCACGCCCACGGAACTGCTGGGCGAGATCCTCGCGGACCTGTACAAGGGCACCCGGCACGCAGTGGTCGTGGGGACGCGAGGCGGCGGCACCGTACACGTGCGGGACGGAGGCCGGCTGTGGGGCGAGTCGGAATCGCTGCCCGTGGGTGACATCGCGCTGTGCGTCGTGCGGGCCGCCGGCGAGGACGGCGCCGCATGGCGTCTGGTGATTCCGGAACCCGACACCTGCGTCACGGAGTCCGCGGAGCATCTCGGCATACCCGCCTCGCGGTTGAGATTCGAGGGCGCGGCTTCCCGGTCCCTGGCGGTGACCGACGCTCACTGGCGGCGAGCCCTCGCGGCGGCGCGGATCCGTCAGGCGGCACTGCTGCTGGGCATCGCCGACTGGATCGTCGATGTGGCCCGCGCCCATGTCAACACCCGTACGCAGTCGGGAAAACCGCTCGTGGAGCGGCAGACGGTCGCGCACCGGCTGGCCCTCCTGATCGGCGAGGGGGAGGGCTGGAAGCTTCTGCTGAACAAGACGGCCTGGGAGTTCGACCGCGGCGAACGTCCCGACGCGGCGGCGATGCTGGCGGTCGCCGGCGAACACGCGCAGCTCGCCAGCCGCATCGCCCTCCAACTGCACGGCGTACGGGGAATGCTCGCACACTCGACAGCGGCATCCGTGTACCGGATGGTGGCCGTGGAGTCGGTGCGGCTGGGCACCCCCGCCGCGCTGTGGCGGGAAGCCGGATCCGCCGCCTGACTCCGGTCGGCCCACATTCGCTGTTCCGCTCGCATCCCGGGTTTCTCGGTGTAGGTTGACATGCAGATTCTGATGCAGTGTGTGAACTGTCGGCCGGAAGGAACGGTGTGAAGGTCAGCTGGAGGCAGGTATTTGCGTGGCGGATGCAGCGGCAGTTCCTGGAGCCGCGTACCCAGCCGAGTGCGAGTGACGTCGTCGGCAGACTGTGTGGCGTGCAGGCACAGGTCTGGAGTGTCGCCGAGCTGAACGTCGCACTTCGGCAGGCGGCACCCGACCGGGAGAGCGTCAACCGGGAGGTCGCCGGCCTCTCGTTGATGAAGACCTGGGCCATGCGCGGAACCCTGCACCTCCTGCGGCCGAGTGAGGCCGGGCCCTACCTGTCGCTCATGGCGAACACGGGAAGCTGGCTCAAGCCGTCCTGGACCCGGGCCTCCGGCGTCACGCCCCGGCAGGTCGACGAGTTGACCGAAGAGGTGGCGGGGATCCTCGACGGAGTGGTGCTCACCCGGGACGAACTCGTCACCCGGCTCGTCGCCGACAAGCGGTTCGTGAGCATGGAGGAGCGACTGCGGTCGGGGTGGGGCTCCGTGCTCAAACCGCTGGCCTGGCGGGGCGTCCTGTGCCACGGCCCGAACCAGGGCAACAAGATCACGTTCACGCTGCCGGCGAGCCAGTTCGGCGCGGACTGGGGCAAGATGCCCGAACCCGACGAGGCGGCGCCCACGGTGATCAAGGCGTACCTGGGTGCGTACGGCCCTGCGACGATCGAGACCTTCGACCGCTGGCTGTCGCTCAACAGTACGAGCAAGCCGAAGCTGCGCAAGTGGTTCGGTGACATGGGCGACGAGCTCACCGAGGTCGATGTCGAAGGGCGCAAGGCCTTCGTCCTGACGGAGCACGCGGAGGAACTCGCCGCCACCGCCCCGTGCACCGGCATCAGGCTGCTCGGCGGCTTCGACCAGTACCTCCTCGGCCCCGGAACCAAGGACGAGGTCGTCCTCGCACCGGAACACCGCTCCGCGGTGAGCCGCGCCGCCGGCTGGATCTCCCCCGTGGTCGTGAAGGACGGCAGAGTCGTCGGGGTGTGGGAGATCGTCGGCCAGGAGCTGGTGGTGACCCCGTTCCCGGACGCCGACCGGCTCGCCGTGAAGGCGGTCGAGAAGGAGGCCGCGCACGTCGCCCGCGCCAGTGGAGTGAGCCGGCTTCCGGTGCGCATCCGATGACGGCCTGGCTCGGCTGCTCTGCCGCGCTCACCCGGAGCTCACGCGAAGCGGGCGCGGTAGAGATCGCGGAGCAGGGCGATCTCCGCTCCGTGATGCATGACTTCACGGTTGACGTGCAGGAGCAGGGTCGCCATCGGCCGCTCTCCCCACTGCCCCTCGACATCTCCTATGGGCCGGCTCAGTTCCGCGTCGTCGAGGGAGAGCACCCCCTTGCGCCATGCGTGGTAGTGCTCGTGCAGCGCCTCGAGCCCGCCCGCGGCCGTGACGGGAATCGACGCGGTCTCGGAGGTCAGTGATCCGTCGCCGAAGTGAGCGCTGGACCGGATGCCCAGTACGTGAAAGGCGACGTGGCACAGGCGCCAGGCGATCGTCGTCACGGGAGGCGGCTCGGGGGCGGGGCGTCGCAGGTCGAGCGAGGCCCTTCCGTCCCCGCCGACGCGGACCGACCAGCAGTCCGCCACCGGCTCCCACAAGTATTCGTCGTCGGTGAGACCGGCCAGCCTGGGCATCAAGTGGTGGTCCCAGTACAGATCGAGCTGATCGAGGACCTCGGTACGCCAGATCATCCAGTACTCCTGCCGGAATCGGTGATGTCGGTGATGAACGCATCCGAGGGTAACCGATTCGGCACACTCTGCACTCGCATCGCGACCGACAGTAGCCGTATGGGGCATTGACCGTTGCCGGTACGTCGCGACTCATAGACTCCGTTGTCGCCACTGTCGTGTTGGTGTAAAAAGACCACATGGTGGCGGGGCGCGCGAAGGACGTGGGACAGGGAAGGGGACACGTACCAGCCCAAATGGGGTGCTGTGGTGGTTACTTGCCCACGACGCGATCTGCGATGTCCGTACCCGCGCGCCTGGTGGCGAGGGAGCACCCCGATGAGTGATCGCGTCCAGGTGACCGTCGACGCGCACGACCCGCGCACGCTGTCGTCCTTCTGGAGTGCCGCACTGGGCTACGTCCACGTCGGCACGGAGGACGAGCGCGACACGCGGGCGGTGCTGGAGGACCCCGGGGGCCGGGGATACCGGCTGTCGTTCCGGCGGGTGCCGGAGGCGGAGGGCACCGAGAACCGCCTCAGCATCGCGGTCCACGCGGCCCCCGGGCTGACGGGCGACGAGCGGATGACGGCGCTGGAGGCCGAGTGCAAGCGGCTTCTCGCACTCGGAGCGACACGCGTACGCCGCCAGGATCCCGCCTCCGCGATCGACGCCGGCCACATAGTGATGACGGACCTCGAAGGCAACGAGTTCCGTATTGAGTGACCTTGCCGGCGGACCTGACCGGTGGGACCGCCCCGCGGGGGCGCGGGTGAGGGGGCGCAAGGTGACATCGACATCCGGTGAAACGGTACAGCTGCCGGCCTGAAGTTCCCCGTGGTCTCGAACCCTGTGATCGTTGTGCCGCGAGGGCGTGCTGGTGCCGCTGCCTGGTCTCGGCCGGGACGAGACAGCCGGAGGCATCCCGAGACCGGTGATCCCGCAACCGACCGGGCCGTGGGACCGCCCACCGGTCTCGGGGCCGTGTCCGCCGGCCCCCGCTCGCCTCACCGTCGGGCCTTCAGCACACTGTCCCTGCGCACCGGCGGGAGATCCGCGCCGATCTGCACCATCGTGGTTCTTCGGGGTACACGGCCCGGCATGGCACCGAAGACCGAACGTATCCAGTTCCTGCGGGCCGTGCGGCAGTTGCACCGCGTCCGCTCCTTCTACGCCGGGGGTGCCCTGCTGTGGGCGGCGTCCTTGGCCTGGACGGGCTGGCAGGCTCCCGGGAGCCGGCAGATGTGGGTGTGCGCCCTCCTCCTGGCCGTCTTCACCGGCCTCCTTGTCACCGCGGGCTGGTCCCTGCGGCGTCTGCCCGTCCCCGCGACGGGCCGGCCCGCGCACCACGCCGCTCCGCGCAGGACGACGGCGAACACGCGCCACGCCCCCGCCTGATGGCGGAGCCGTCACCCCTGACCCGCGCGAGCCGTCGGGCTTCGCGCGGGTCGGGAGTGTGCGGATTCCCAGGTGCCGTCCGCGTCTACGGGGGCGGTGCCCGGGCATACGGACTTCACTTCCTTCGGAGAGGGGCTCGTCATGCTCGGCATGATCGCGGCAGTGCTGTTCTTCATCGCGTTCCTCATCAACGCGGCCGACATCAGCACCAATCAGACGTTCTCGTCAGTCAACGTCATGCTCCTCGGCCTGACCGCCCTCGCCCTGCACGTCGCGGGAATCGGCAGCGCCTGGCCCCGCAGACGCTGACCCGGCGCCAGCTCCCGCCCTTCTCGCGAGCCAGGACCCCGGCCGTACCGTGAACGGTCGCGGGCCGGCACGCCGGACGCGCGGCCGCCGCCGAGGAGCAGCGTGCTCCGCGGGTCAGCGGCCCGGCCCCGGCGGCGTCCTTCGCAGTACCGTGCGGGCAGCGCGGCGTACGGCCTTGACCGTGGGCATCGCGCGGTTCCCGGCCGCCCAGGGCAGGGCGGCGGTGCTGGGTGGCGTTCTTCTGCGCACGGAGTTCCGCCAGAACGGCACGACCGGTGAGCCAGGCAGTCACACTCCCGGGTGACCACGCTGGACTGCCCGGCCATCGGCACGCAAGACTGCTGCATCGGAGCCTCCTGCTGCTCGGTGATTCGACACCAACGAGCTGTTCAGGAGGCCCTGTCCGTATGCGCCAAGCGCCCCGCGACCATCCGATCGGGACTTCCGTTCGACAAGAAGCGGTGAGCAGCAGGTGCCATTGCGCGCCGGTCACCCTCGTCCGGCCGGCCGCCCGTAGTACCGCGCTCAGCAGGCGCCGGCTCCCGGGAACCGTGACAGGCTCATCCGTCGAGACAACCGTCAGGGTTACTCGTAGTCGGGCAGCGTGAGCGCGCTGAACGCGTCGTGCCCAGAGCCGGCGGGGAGGGTTGAGAGCGCGCGGAGGGCCGCGTTGCGCTCTTGGAGGGACTCGTCGGTGGCGGGGAAGAAGCGTGTGTCGCCCCCGTTCGCGAGTTCCTGGTTGAGGGTCACGAACGGCCGCATCACCCTGTCATAGGCGTCGAACGCCTCGGTGTGGTCGGCGTGCGTGGCCAGCTCTCCGGCCAGGACATACGCGCCGACCAGGGCGAGGCTGGTGCCCTGTCCCGTCAGGAACGAGGGGGCGTAGGCGGCGTCGCCGACCAGCGCGACCCGGCCCTGGGACCAGTGGGTCATCCGTATCTGGCTGATGGCGTCGAAGAACAGGTCCTCGGCGGTGCGCATCGCGGCGACCATCCGGGGGATCTCCCAGCATTCGTCCGGGAATGCGGCGGCGACCAGTTCGCGCTGCGCGTCCGGGTCGCGGAGGACGTGGAAGGGCAGGTCCGGGCGCCTGAAGGAGAGCAGTCCGAACACCTGACCGCCGGAGCCGGCGGCGTAGAGGGCGGCGCGCCGGCTGGGAGTGTTCCACAGCATGCCCTCGTGGGAGAGCCCGAGGTGGTTGGGCACGGTGAAACCGGCGAAGCAGGCTCCGAGGTAGTGGTGGAAGGGCTCCTCGCGGCCGAAGATCAGTCGGCGGGTGTGGGAGTGGATTCCGTCCGCCCCGATGACGATGTCGAAGGTGCGGCCGGCGCCGCTGCGGAAGGTCACCTCGATGCCGTCGGGACGGTCGTCGAGGGCGGCGATGGAGTCGTTGAACATGAACGTGACGGATTCGCGGACGGCGTCGTAGACGGTCTCGGTCAGGTCGCCGCGCTGTACCTCAAGGTCTTCGCCCGCGCCGATGGCCACGCTCTCGGCGCTCAGGGCCGCGATGGTGCTGCCGTCGGTGTCCACGAAGGTGATGCGATCCGTGTCGACATGCGCTTTCTGCAGTCGGGGCAGGATGTTCATGCGCCGCACGACCTCCAGGGCGGTGCCACGGATGTCGATGGGGTAGCCGCCTCCGCGCACGGAGCCTGCCTTTTCGACGACGGTGACGTCGAAGCCGTGACGGTGCAGCCAGTAGGCGATCGCAGGGCCGGCGATACTCGCGCCGGAGACGAGGACGGAGCGGTGGGGGCGGCGTGTCTCAGTCATGTTCTGAGTCATGTGCAGTCCTTCAGGGGTTGCGGGTGTTTTCTGGAGGTGCGCTCGGCAGGACGCACTCCTGGGGTACTGCTCCGCGCGGGTCGTGTCGGCGGGCACCACGGTCCCGCCCTGCCGGTGGCCCAGTACGGCTTCGTGGTGATGGCATGGCGCGGCAGGTTCAGGCTGTCGGTGATCACCCGCCGCTGGCGCTGGATCGACTGGGCGTGGCCCAGCAGCACGGCGCCGTCGAGGTTTCTGACCTCGTCGCCGCCGACGGTCCGTTCGAGCCAGGTCTGCTGTGCGTCGCCCGGCGCTCCCGTGGCGGGCAGGAAGCGGTACCGAGGCCAGCGGTCGGCGAGGGGCCCGACGGCGTCTGCCGGTACCTCGACGGTCACGATCGGTGCATCGCCGCCCTGGGCGTAGGCGTCAAGGGTGCCGAGGGCGCAGCCGTCTCCGAGGTGGAGGCGGCGGGTTCCGTGCTCGCGGAGCGGCCGGTGGCGACCGGCCGGCACCGTCGTGCGGCTGTCGACACGCAGTCGGCGCATCCACATGGTGCCTGGCCCGTCGGCGTCGGTGGCGGCGAGGACGGTGATGCGCTCGGAGCCGGAGTCCGTGACGCCCACCGCCCGCACGGTGTAGCGACGCCCCTGGGTGGGGGTGGCGCGGATCTGTATCTCGTGGCCGGGATGCCAGCCGCCGGGCGGCGGCTCGGCGTCGAGTTCCAGTTCGAGGAAGCCGGGGGCGGGCTCACTGACGTCGAGTGGCTGGAGCCGGCCGCCCCATGGCGGATGAGACGAGATCACCGATGACAGCAGGCGCTCGCGGCATGAGCGATTCCTCTTCTCCTGAGGTCCTGGTGGTGTTGCCGTCAATAAAACTACACCGTGCAGTGCAGTAGGTAAACTGCACGGTGTAGAGTTGCCTTCGGAGGTGGCAGTGAGCTCTTACGGTGGGCAGAAGACGGTGCGCGAAGGGTCCTCGGAGAAGCGGAAGGCGATCCTCGCCGCCGCCCGGGACCTGTTCGTCCACGAAGGCGTGGACCGCGTCAACATGGATGCTGTCGCGACCCGAGCGGCTGTCTCGAAACGCACCGTGTACGACTACTTCGGCGACAAGCGGAGCCTCTTCCTGGCCATCCTCTCCGAAGTGTCCGAGTCACTACTGGCCACGGGACTCCGGGCGATCGAGGAACATCTTCCGAAAGATGCGCTGATCACGACAGTGCCGGAACTGGAAGCGGCACTCACCGCGTTGGCGATCGACCTCGGCGCGACGGTCGTCGGCTCCGCCGACCTGCACGCCGGGTTCGCCCTCGTCGCCCAGGAGCGCCTGCGGACGCCGACAACCGAGGACGACATCGAAACGGCGCCGATACAGGCAGCACTCGCGGAACGCATCGCCCACTTCGTCGACGCCGGACTCCTCGACACGGACAACCCGCGCCTGGCCGCCGATCACTTCGGCGCCCTGACTCTCCTTTTGGCCTACGAACGCCAACCGGTTCCCGCCCACGCCGACCCTGACCAGATCCGCCAGATCATGATCGACGGAGCCCATGCGTTCATCCGCGCGTATGCCAGGCGCTGAGACCTCCTCACGAGAATGATCTTCCGGTCAGGAGGTGATCTCTCAACGGAGGGTGCCAACCCCGGTCTCTGCTGGCCGACTCGACCGACGCGGGCACGTACGACTGCGGCCCGGCTCTCCTGAAGCTCTGTCGGCTTCGCGACCCTGAGCTGCCAAGAGGCCCTGCCTTCATGCCTGCGGCCGACCGCGACCATCCGAACGAGACTTCCGTTCGGCACCCACCCCTCAAGATCGGAACCACAAAAGCTACTTAGAGCTGCGAACAAAAGTGGGCCCCGGCTGGCGGCGCCCGGCACGCGCCCTCGCCGCGTTGCCGGAGAAAGCCCTGGCAGCTCCGCCACACGGACCTTCCGACGCCTTGCGAGCGCACGCACCGGACACCGCCCGCTGACCGGAACCCACTTTTGTTCGCAGCTCTCAGCCGAGGGCGGTGTGTCAATGGGCCTCAGGAGTCGAGCACGGCGGCTACGGCCTCGATCTCGACGAGCTGGTCCTCATAGCCGAGCACGGTGACGCCCATCAAGGTGCTGGGGACGTCATGGTCAGCGAACGAGTCCCGGACCACCTTCCAGGCAGCCACCAGGTCCTCCCGCCGCGCCGATGCGACGAGAACCCTGGTGCTGATGACGTCCTGGAGTGACGCGCCGGAGGCAGTGAGAGCAGTCTGCATGTTCTCGACTGCTTTCAATGCCTGACCTGCGTAGTCCCCGATCGCTGCCGTCGAACCGTCGTCGTTGAGGGGACACGCCCCTGCGAGGAAGATCAGGCGGGAGTCGGCGGGCGCCGTGGCTGCATAGGCGTACTCGGCGATGTCGGACAGGGAGGCGGAGCGGATCAGTGTGATGGCATGAGCCACGGTCGTCGGGTCCTTTCCCATCGGGGGAGCTGAGCGCGGACATCCTGTCAACGACCCGTTGGCACCCGCCTCCCCTTTTCTCGCCACCCCCTCGGCAACGCCGTCGTTCCCGGTCGGCACCCGTGGACCAGGTGATCACCAACCGACTCCGGAACCCGTCGAGAAACGCTGCTGCCGGTGATCGACGAAGCCACCGCCACGGGGACGACAGCTCCTGGCAGCACGCCCGTTTCATCGGATCCAGCCCCTACGTGTTCGGCCGGGCGACCGCCCTGGCCATGGTGCACCAGCACGCCGACCGGGCGCGGCCGAGGCGGAGAAGGGCGCCCCCGATGAGCGGCAGCAGGTGGGCCGTGCTCCTGGCCCGGCACCTGCCCGAGGTCACGGCAACAACGTGGAACCGTGCTTTGACACCGGCGCCTGGCGTATCACGGTTCACCGCCCTGCCCGTCGCGGTGGCGGCCAGTACGTTGCCGGCGAGGCTGATGATCAGCACCATCAGTGCCGTACGTGGTGGGAACTTCATCAGGGCCACGGTCAGGAACGGGCCGCCGGCGGCCATGGCCACCGCGAAAGCGGTGATGAGGTAGCCGATCTGGCCGATGGTCGCGTCCAGTCCTCGGCCATCTGTGGCGTCAGCCCGGCGACCACGAACTCACTGGTCACCATGGCGAAGATGCCGAGTGCCAGGACGTACACGGCAAGGGGCACGGGGCGATCTCCTTCGAGACCAGTTGTGTATCGGGCGACCCAAAACTTGGGCAGGCGTGGACGCGGCGCCCGGCGGCGTGCACCGTCAACCGGCGAGTGCGTCCATGGTGACGTCGGCGATCGACTCCGGTGCGGCCCGGTCGGCACCACCCTGACTGGAGATGCGCATGCCGGCGATCGTCGCGTTGACGAAGCGGGCAAGCGTTCCGGCGTCGCGGGGAAGGGGGATGCTGCCTACCCGTTGTCCCTCCTGGAGCATCGCGCGCAGTGCCGTCAGCCGACGCCGTGTGTCGCGATCCAGCATTTCCGCTGCTCGTGGGTCCGGTGTCCGACGTGGCGGACGGCGCCCGTGACCATGTTCCCCGTACCGGGACCGGCCTCCGAGCCGGCCCCCCGGTCCGGCCTGCAGCACTCGCAGCGCGGTACGCCCCCCCCGGGGCCACGGCATCTCGTCGCCGTTCTCCGCGCCGCAGCCGCCCGGGGCACGCACACCGGCGGGAGAGGGGAGCGGACCACCGGGCACCGACGGTGCCCCAACGGGCAGTTCATCTTGACCCGTGGCCCGGTGACGCCGCGTCAAGGGCAGGTTAACGTCCGGGCGTGACCCGATACACCCCGCTGACTTCACGGCCCGCCGTGGCGCCTTCATGGAGCCGGCCCGGCAGGTGACCAAGGACAGGGAGGGCACGGCGTACCCCCGGGCGGTGGGGACGACCGCGCATGACGACGACTTCCGGCCGGGTCCCGCGGCACCGCCCCCCGGCCCGGCCCTGGCCTCCGATCCGGCGGAGCACTGCTCGGCACGGCCCGGATCGCGGACGCCCGTCGTGGAACCGCTCGTCGTGGAGCCGGCCGCCCCCTCGCCGGCCGGGAACCCCTCGTCCGAGGGTCCGTCGGCCGGTGTCGGGACCGGAGTCCGCACCTCCCCGCGCCGTCGCCGCGGCCCCGGTCCCTTCGTCCTGATCGTGCTGCCCGGCCTGGTGACGCTCACCGGGGCCCTCGCCTTCGTCGCCCTGTCCGGCATCCCCGGCACGGACCAGTCGCAGGAGCCGGGCCCGAGCCAGTCGTCCGACAGCAATGTGGACGGCTCCTACGTCCCCTGGCTGCGCAGGGCGACCACGGACTGCCCGGGCGTCACCCCCGCACTCCTCGCCGCGCACATCGACCAGCTCTCCGGGTGGCAGGGCGACACCGCGAGCCTCACCGAGCGGGGCATCGCCCGCTTCACGGACGCCGACTGGAAGACCTGGGGCCGGGACGAGGACGGCAACGGCAGCTCCTCGCCGGGCGACGCGGTGGACGCGATCATGGCGCTGGGGCGGAAGGACTGCTCCCTGGCGAAGGAGGTGACCGCCCTGCGCACCAAGGGCACCGTCAACGGCGACATCGCCGACCTCACGCTCGCCGCATACCGGACCGGAACCGACCAGGTCAAGGAGGCCGGCAAGGTGCCCGCCTCGGCCCGCACGTTCGTCGCCGATGTCAAGAAGCGGCTGCCGCGGTACGACGCCCTGGTCCGGCAGAACCCCGAGCAGGAGAGCGGCCGGGCCCCCGGCGCGCTGCTGACGCCGCCCGTCACCGTGCTCACCGTCACCTCGCCGTTCGGTTCGCGCACACACCCGCTGACCGGGGTCACCAAGCTCCACACGGGTGTCGACTTCGGTGCGCCGCGAGGGGCCCAGGTGTCCGCGGCACGGGCGGGGCGGGTCGAGTTCGCGGGCATGACCCGGGCCTACGGCAACCGCGTGGTGATCGACCACGGCACGGTCGACGGAAAGCGGCTGGAGACCACCTACAGCCACTTGGCCGTCCTCCAGGTGTCCGCCGGCCAGAACGTGTCCGTCGGCCAACCCGTCGGACTCGTCGGCTCGACAGGTCTGTCCACCGGCCCGCACCTCCACTTCGAGGTCATCTTCGACGGCCAGTACATGGACCCGGTCGCCTGGCTCAACAGCGGCGGCTGAGCCCCGGACACGTCCTCACCGTTGACGACAACCAGGCCGCACCCCCGAGGTACGACGTGCTGAGCATCCCGGCCCTGATCCTCCTCTCAGACGGCCAACCGGCACACAAGGTGGTTGGCGCCCCGTCGGCGGCCAGTCTCAAGCACCAGTTCTCGCCCTGGCTGTCCTGATCTCCTTCGCCTGCCTCCACTCAGTCGGCGCAGCCATAGCGGACCCGCACTGGGTCTTCAGCGCAATCGGAGTCATCCCGGCTCGCGCCGTCTGCATCCTCGGCGGGAGCTGATCAGCGGCGGCCAACGGCGGCAGCAGGTACGGCGCCCCGTCGAGCATGCCCAGGTCATCGAATCCGAAGCTCCCACTTGTCCGGTGAAACCGCCAGCCCATCAGGGTCCCGGCCGCTAGCGCCTCCACGTAGACGGCGACCTGGTGCCGATCCATGCCTGCGACCTGGCCAGATGACTGCGGCGGGCACTTGAACGACCTGGTCCGGCTGGCGGCGAGCTGAGAAGACGTTCCCGCATCGGGAACCGGCGCGGTGCCCGCTGTAGCTGCGCGGTGCCACCGCCCGGACCCGCACGAGGCGAGACGTTTCTTCGCCGTTCACAGGCCTGCTGGAAGCGTTCCGTGGCGGGTACATGCGGGCACCGGCGGCAGGGTGCACGAGTCACGAACCACGGCCGTCTCTGAAATGGGCGAACGCAGGACTCGTTCGAACGCGCTGGATTATGCTCGCCGCGACGGTCTACGTTCGCAGTCCCGGCGGCACTGACCAGGCCGCCGTCCAACAAGCATGGGGGAAGTATGCGCAAGTTCATCGCGTCCGCCGCAGGTGCCACTCTCGCTCTGGGGGTCCTCGGCATCGGTCTGGCGCCCACTGCGTCCGCGGCGGCGCCCTGCCCGTCCGGCGCGGTCTGCATCCGCGAGCCGGACGGCAGCATCCTGCCCAAGAACATCTTCTACAAGTACGGCGCGCACAACTTGGAAAAAGTGCTTGGCGTCCGCGACGTCGTGAACAACCAGACCGGCGGCGCGGGTTACCAGATCTGCCGGGGGTACAACGGCACCGACTGCGGCGGCGTCAACCGTCTGGTCACCACCATCTCGTACGACATGACGCCGGTGAACTCGGTCGTCCTCGTGAAGTGACGCCGCTGTCCTGACGCGGCACCAGGTGCCCGTCCTCGCGCGTATCAGGACCCGGGCCATTCTTGTCAGGCGCCGGCGCCGGCGCCGCCGTCGACCGGCAGGATCGCGCCGGTCACGTACGAGGCGCGGTCGCTGAGCAGCCACGCGGCCGCCTCGGCGGTCTGCCGGGGCTCCGCCATCTGACCGAGCGGGATCGACTTGGTCATCTGCTCGACGATGCCGGGAGTCGCTGCCTCCCAGGTGTCGATCATTTCGGTGCGGGTGCCGCCGGGGGTGATGGCGTTGACTCGAATACGGTCACCGGCCCAGTTCACCGCGGCGGTCTCGGTGAGGCTGTTGAGCGCGCGCTTCATGGCGCCGTAGGCGGGCAGGGCGGGGTTCGCGCGGCGGCTGCCGATGCTGGAGGTGTTGACGATCGCCCCGCCGCCGCCCCGCCGCATGAGCGCGGCCTCCGTGGTCATGGCAGTCCAGTGCGAACGGAAGTTGACGGTGAACTGCTCGTCGACGTCCTCGTCGCTGGTGGTCTCGACCGGGCCGGACTGCCGTTGGGGAAGCGCGCCGTTGTTGAAGGCGCCGTCCAGCCGTCCGTGAAGCGCTTCGACGTGGTCGACAGCGGCGCGGACGCTCGCGGGGTCGGCGAGGTCCAGGGTGACGGCGTCGGCGACGCCGCTGTCGGCGCGGATCTCTGCCGCGCCTGGACCGGTCCGACCGGGACGTGCTCGCGGCCCTGGCGATCCCGGTCCGCAACTTCGTCGCCGCCCAGGGCGTCAGCGATCATCTGACCTGGGCCGGCCGGCCGCTCTACAAGACGGTGTTCGAGCTGGCGTGCTATCCGATGCTGATCGCCGAACTCGCCCCGGGCACGATCATCGAACTCGGCTCCGGCAGCGGCGGGAGCGCGCTCTGGCCGGCCGACGTCGCCCAGGCGCACGGCTTGCGGTCGTCGATCATCTCGATCGATCGCACCGAGGTGGATGTCGAGGACGCCCGGGTCGGCTTTCGTACCGGGGACGTCGGCCACCTCGACGAGGTGCTCACCGACTGCGGCGACCTGCCCAGGCCCTGACTGGTGATCGAGCACGTGCACGCGCACGTCCGGACCGTGCTGGACTTCTCCGACGCCCGGCTGACCGCCGGTGACTACCTGCTGGTCGAGGACAGCCTGGCGAACTGGCCGGGCGTGGTGCTCGCCGACGGCCAGGTGATCGGGTAGGTCACCGTCGGAGGCATCCTGCCGCAGGTGCACCTGCGCCGCGGCTCCGTGGGGTACTGGATCGTCAGTGTGCCGGACACCGCCCGCCGGGGCCCACTTCTGTTCGTGGGCGGGCAGGTCCGCCAGGACGGGTGAGACCGCCGCCGAACCCTGCCGAGGGGCCGCCCGCCGCCCCACCTACCCGGCCGCGCCGACGCATTGACGAAGTGTGGCGTGGTGGGTTGATATTGAAGGGAACATGATCTGAGGTACCGGTGCCGGTCGAGAGGCGGTCGCGGATGGCTCGGACAACGCGTCCCGTCGGCAACCGCCGTAGTCGTACTCACACTTCGAGACGCGCCCCCGGCCCTTCCCCCACCTGGTGTGCGCGCCCCGGCTGCCACTTCATCGATTCTTGACATCGTTGTCAGCACCGGCGAAGTACCCCCTCCAGGAGATACCGAAGGAGTACCGGGTTCCATGACGCACAGATGGCGACAACGTCGCGAACTCACGGCGGCCGCTGCCGCGGCCGGCGTTCTGGTGGCCCTGGGGGCCGCCGGGTCCCCCGCACAGGCAGCGCACGGCGCGCAAGCGGATCGCGGTCACAGCGCCGCGCGCTCTGAGGTCGTCTCGGGCGACGCCCGGTTCGAGGTCCTCTCCCCGACGCTCATACGCACCGAGTACGCGGGGGACGCGAAGTTCGTCGACGCGGCGACCTTCAACGCCGTCGGCCGCGACACCTTCGGCAGGACCCCGTTCACGTCGTCGACGCGCCACGGCGAGCTGACGATCCGCACGAGCGCCATGACGCTGACGTACAAGGTCGGCTCAGGGAAGTTCACCGCGGACAACCTGAAGGTGACGGAGAAGGCCGGCAAGCAGTCGGTCACCGCCGCTCCCTGGCCCGACGCGCCGGTCTGCGCCGTCGGGACGCGGTGCGAGGCAGAGGACCAGACCCTCAACGGCGTCGGCGTCGCCATGGACCACTCCGGTTACACCGGCTCCGGATTCGCGGCCGGCTTCCAGTCGACGGGCAACTCTCTGTCGTTCTCCGTGACCGTCCCCAAGGCCGGCACCTACCAGGTCGCCACCCGCTACGCGAACGCCGTCGGCGGCGACGGCGGCGACGAGGACCGCACCCTGAGCGTGTCGGCGGACGGCGGCGCCGCGAAGACGCTGACGCTCCCGAAGACCGCGAGCTGGGACACCTGGTCCACGACGTCGGTCACGCTCGACCTGTCGGCCGGCACCCACACCCTGACCTTCGCCCGCACTGCGGCCGACTCCGGCAACGTCAACCTTGACAACGTTGCCGTCCTGGCGCCGGGAGCGCCCTACCCGGACTCCGTGCCGCCACCGGTCGAGGACTGCTCCTTCGGCACCGTCTGCCAGGCCGAGACCGCGGGCCTCGGCGGTTCCGCCGCGCTCAAGTCCGACCACAACGGCTACTCGGGCCGCGGGTTCGTGGCCGGTCTCGAGTCCTCGGGCGCGCGGGACACGCTGCACGTCGTCGACGTGCCCAAGGCCGGCGACTACGCCCTCCAGCTTCGGTACTCCAACGGCGACGCGAGCGGCGCCGCCCGTGACATCTCCGTCAAGGCCGGCGCGGGCGTCCCCGTGAAGGCCTCGCTGCCCGCCACGAGCGACTGGGACGCCTGGCGCACCGCCACCGTTCCGGTGCACCTGGCCGCGGGGGTCAACGACGTGACCGTCGGCTGCCCGGAGGACGACGGCTGCCGCGTCAACCTCGACACCGCAGCGGTGACCTCGCGCACCTCGCCGCTGCTCTCCCCGCACGCGCCGCTCGGCGGGTACCGCCGCAGCCTCGACGGCGTCAACGGCGAGGCGCCCACGACGCCGGGCCTGCTCTACCAGGACGGCTGGACGCTGCTCGACGACACCGCCTCGGCGATCTTCGACAACGCCACCCGGAAGGTCACGCAGCGGGGCGACCACGCGGGGAAGGGCTACCAGGACGGGTACGTGTTCGGCTACGGACACGACTACCAGCAGGGCCTGGCCGACCTCGCCACCCTGACCGGGCCCTCCGCGCTGCTGCCGCGCTGGGCGTACGGCGTCTGGTACTCCGAGTACTACGACCGCAGCGCCGCGGACTACCAGAACACCATCCTGCCCAAGTTCCGCAAGGACGGCGTCCCGCTCGACGTCCTGGTGACCGACACGGACTTCAAGTCGCCCAGCACCTGGAACGGCTGGGAGATGGACCCGAAGAAGTTCCCCGACCCCAAGGCGTTCTTCGACTGGTCGGCCGCGCAGGGGCTGCACAACTCGCTCAACATCCACCCGAGCATCTCCGGTGACGACCCCAGGTTCGCCCAGGCGCAGGCCACGGCCAAGGGCAAGCTGAAGGACAGCGGCAACAACACCTACACCTTCGACTGGGGCGACCCCGACCAGCTCGAAGCGTACTTCGACCTGCACGAGCCCATGGACAAGGCCGGCGTGGACGTCTGGTGGCTCGACTGGTGCTGCGACGCGTCCGTCTCGTCCCTCGGCGGGGTGACGCCTGACGCCTGGATCAACCAGCAGTACGCCGACGACTCGGCGAAGAACGGCCGGCGCTCCTTCGCGCTCTCCCGGGCCTTCGGGGCGCTGCCGCAGGGCAACTACAACCCGCACGGCCTGCCGACAGGGCCATGGGCCGACAAGCGCACCACCGCACACTTCACGGGCGACTCGACGTCCAGTTGGGCCACCCTCAAGTTCGAGGTCGGCTACACCCCGGGCGAGTCGGCGTCCACCGGCCTGTCCAACGTGTCGCACGACATCGGCGGGTTCAACAACGACGGCACCCAGGCCAAGGGCGCGGAACCCGGGACCACGAAGCTGCCCGACGACCTGTACGCCCGCTGGGTGCAGCTGGGCACCTTCCAGCCGGTGGACCGCCTGCACGGCAACCACGCCGACCGGCTGCCCTGGCAGTACGGCCCGGCCTCCGACGCGTCCGCCGAGAAGTTCCTGAACCTGCGGGAGAACCTCGTCCCGTACACGTACAGCCTCTCCGAGCAGGCCGCCCGCACCGGGACCCCCGTGGTGCGGCCGACCTACGTGCAGTACCCGGAGAGCCAGGACGCTTACGCGACGGCGGGCAGCGAGTACTTCTACGGCCCCGACGTGCTGGTCGCCCCGGTGACCACGCCCGGCGAATCGGCCACGACGTCCGTCTGGTTCCCGGCCGGCTCCTCGTGGACCGACTACTTCACCGGCGAGACGTACGCGGGCGGCACCACGCAGAAGATCACCACGGGCCTGGACTCGATGCCCGTCTTCATCAAGTCGGGCGGCATCATGACGACGCGCACCGGCAACGTCGCCAATGATGTCCAGAACCCCCTCACCAAGGCGACGGTCACCGTCGCGCAGGGCGCGCCGGGGGCCACGAGCCTGTATGAGGACAACGGCACCACGGCCGACAGCAGGCAGAGCGCCACGACGGCGATCCGCTACGCCGAGCACGGCGCCACCCACACGGTCTCGATCGCCCCGGCGTCGCGATCGTTCAAGGGCCAGGTCTCCCGCCGCGCGTGGACGGTCTCCTTCATGAACGCGCACGCGCCGAAGCAGGTCTTCGTCAACGGGCGGCGGGTCTCCGCCTCCCGCTGGTCCTTCGACGCGGGCTCGCGGACCCTTACCGTCACCGCACCGGCCCAGTCGGTGCACCGTCCGCTGGAGGTCAGGTACCACTGAGACAGACGGCCGGGCCCCGGCGGTGGCGCCGGGGCCCGACCGTGCGGCCGGTCAGCCGACCCCTCCCGACGGGTGTGACCCCCGGACCAAAGGGCGGATTCAATCGATCGCCGCAACACCTTGATCGAGAGACGGGGCTGCCTCGTCATCCTCGTCCTCGTCCTCGTCTTCGGCCTCGACCGAATCATGCAGAGGCCGCAGCACGCCGCCGGCCGGCGTGGAGCCGCCGGAGCCGTCGGCCTCGCACGTTCGGGTCGGCGTGCTCGAGCGCGGAGAGCCGGGCCACATCCTCGTCCAGCACCGGTTGCTCGCCGGCCGGCGGTAGGCGCTCCGGAGACGTGACGGAGATCAAGCTCGGTGCCGTGTCGACAACCCCCGCGCCAGGCCGACAAGCTGACCGACCGGCAGCGGACGGAGTGGGCCGCGCTCGGGATGCGCAACGCCGAGGAGCCGGGCCGGGGCCGCGGCTGGTTCCGCCGGCGGCCCTGTCGACCCCCTCTGCACCCTGCCCCCCTCTGCACCCGACGAGGCGGCCACGGGCCCGGGTGTTCTTCCCGCGGCGTGCACGGAGGGACTGGCGCGGCTCCGTGCACCACCGAGAGGATGAAGCCGGATCACCCGACGGTAGAAGGGGCGCAGATGGACGCGGTGCACTACGAGGTGCGGTCCGCCGGCGAGGCATTTTTCTACGACCGCAGCCGCGCTCGCAAGCCCGCGCGCGAAGTCGTTGTCCAAGAGCTCGGCCACCAGCTGCTTCACATTGGCTGGCACCTGGGAGCGGAGCGCTTGGACGACGCCCGCAGCGACCTGTACGCGCTGTGCTGCCTGCAGTACGAACTGCCCATGGGCGCGCTGCCGTTCACGGGGCCGGCTGGGATGTGCTCTCCCAGCATCTGAGCCGGCAGCCTGCCCCGCTGCGCTGACGCTGGCGGCGCGCACGATCCCGAAGTCGCACGCCCTTACCGTCCCGTCACCGCTCAGCAGGACGTTGGCGGGTGAAGACCACTCGATCGGTGCCGGCGGCGAGGTACCCGGCCGCCACGGGCGGGTCCGGTCCGCGGTCGGCCGGGGTCGGCACCCGCAGCGCCTTCTTCAGCCGGGGCTCCAGGGTGAAGCGGCGGGTGTGGTAGGCGGAGGCGACCGCGCCCCCGCGCGAGCGGCAGGGCGAGCCGGGCTGGACGTCACACTTCGGACAGGCGTGCTGTTCGACATCGTCCACGTCCCACTGGTTGGTTGGGGGCTGCTGAGTGACCGCCATGGGCCCGGATTTCGCTTCAATGCAAGTCTCAGAAGGGGGTCGTCCCGCTTCCGAGTGAGAACGGGTTCTGAGAGTGAATCCGGGATCGGCGGGGTCCGGCGGGACCGTTTATGCGAGATCAGACTGTCCGCGAACGGCCTGGAACGTCCCTGCTGCGGTGAACGCGTTGGAGATCGGCGCGATGAGCGAGGCGAAGCGGCGGGCGCCTGCGTTGCCGATCGGTGCCCATAGCGCGGCGCAGTGCTCGTCTGTCTCCACTTCGATGCGCTCGCGTGCCGCACTGCCGGTGTCGGTGACAACGCCGTGGGAGTCGAGCCAGCCGCGCGCGACGAGGCGTGCCGTCGCCGCGCTCCACTCCTCGTCGTCCCACTGGCGGGTCGCTCGCGCGAGAGCTGCGGGGAGGCGGCCGGTTGCGGTGTGCAGGACGAGGCAGTCGCACGGCCCGACTCCGTTGTCGGCGAGTACGACGAGATGGGCGTCGCCGCGCCACTCGCGTGCCACTGTGATCTGCTGCCACAGTGCGACAAGGGGATCGGATGGAAGCGGGACCGATGCGTTCGCGGCGGCCAGCACCTTGCCGGCGTAGTCGGCACGGGCGAAGACCGGGTCGATCAGCGAGCGCGCCTCGGCGAGGTGGTCGTCCGTGAGCTGCACGTTGACGCGCCGCATCGCCCGTCCGACGGCCCGGAAGCGGGCGGCCTGCCACCGCTCCGGCGGCGCGGCGTCCCATACGCCCGTCATGGCCCGCACTGCCCGCGGGCTGAAGTTGTAGAAGGCCGCGAGCGTGACCTGCCACGGAACCGCGCCCATCGCGGCCGATCGGAAGGCCAGATACGCCGGTCCGCGGTCGGTCACGCCGAGCTCGGCCGCCTCCTCGGCGCTCTCGGGGGCAAGATAGATGAACAGGTGGGCGGCGCTGACGGCGCGGCTGACGTCGCGGACGGCGTTCAGGTCCATCGTGCCGCCGCCGGTACGGGCGGAGCCGGGAATGGCGTCGAGGTGCATGGCGGTGGTGTCTCCGGGAGTCGGGCGGCGCTGTCAGGCGGGTGTTTCGGCAGTGGCGATCAGCACTGCGCGTCCGAGGGTGTGACCGGCCATGGTGAAGCCGAGGACGGCCGGTGTGGCGTCGGCCGGGACGCCTGCCGAGGGAATGTCGAGGGCGTGCACCACGACGAAGTAGCGGTGCGGTCCGTGGCCGGCGGGCGGGGCGGCGCCGATGTAGCGGGCCGCGCGGGCGTCGTTGGGCAACTGGTAGGCACCCTCGGGCAGGCCCGAGCCGGTGTCGTCGCCGGCGCCCTCGGGCAGCTCGGTGACCGTGGCGGGGATGTCGGCGACCGCCCAGTGCCAGAACCCGGACCCGGTGGGGGCGTCGGGGTCGTAGACGGTGACGGCATAGCTCTTGGTGCCGTTCGGAGCGCCGCTCCAGGACAGTTGCGGGGATGTGTCCTTCCCGCCGGGCAGGGCGGAGGAGTGCTGCTCGGGCGGCCACGCGGCGCCGTCGGTGACGGTGGTGCTGGTGACGGTGAACGAGGCCGCCTGGGGGAGGCGGGCGAAGGGGTCGTTGGCAGGCACAGCGGCCGTTCCTTTCCGGACGAGGGAGTCCTCATCGACTGCTGAATCGACAGTAACACTAATAATCGATTATCCCGAGGATCGGTCTAGGATGGACTCATGACTCAGACGGCGCACTCCTCGCCCCCGCCGGGGAAACAGATGCTTTCCGAGCAGGTCTACGCACACCTGCGGGACGCGATCATGCGCGGGGACTATCCCCCCGGCGCCCCTCTCAAGCCGCAGGATCTTGCCAGGGAGCAGGGCGTGAGCCTGGCTGTGGTGCGCGAGGCGCTCGTGCGGGTGGTCGGCGAGGGGCTCGCCGACCGGCTGCCCAACCGCGGTTTCGCAGTCCCGTCCTTCTCCGACCGCCGCTGGCAGGAGATCGCGGAAGCCCGTCGGACCGTCGAACCGGTCATCCTGCGCATGTCCATCGAGCGCGGCGACATCGACTGGGAGGCCCGCGTGCGGGCCGCCCACCATCGTCTGGTGCGCACTCCGGCGTACGTGCCGGAGGAGGGCGAGTACTACACCGGCACCTGGGCCGAGGCTCACCGGGCCTTTCACCGCACGTTGCTGGAGGGGTGCGGCAACCGCGCGCTGCTGGAGACCTTCGACCGGTTGTGGACCGCGAGTGAGCTGGCCCGCCGTTGGTCGGCGCACCGCAACCCCGACCGGGACGGCGCCAAGGAACACCGCAGGCTGGAGCAGGCGGTGCTGGCCCGTGACGCCGACACCGCAGCTGCGGTCCTGGTCCAGCACCTCACCTTGACCGCGGCTGCTCTGACCGACGGTTCAGGCCAGGCCACCTAATACTCCAGCCGGACTTTTGCATCTCTGCTGGTCATCGGCCTGGCGGTGGGGAGTGCAGCGGGGGCTGGGCAAGCGTGGGACGGTCTTGAGCCGGCGGTCCGCCGCGGGACCGCCGATGGCATGGTCGTCCGGCTCGCCGGCCGGGGCCCGTTTTCACGGGCCCCGGCCGCGTGCTGGTGAGCGCGCACGATGGCGGAGTCCACGGACACGACTCAGTTGAAGTCCTCGTCAACGTCGGCCTGGACCACCATGACGGTGAACACCCGCTCCCACGTGCCGTCGACGGCTCACATCCGCAGCCGGTTGCAGACGCCCCGCCAGTTGCCGTACTTCTCCGGTAGGTGCACCCACTGGATTCCCGTCCGGACCTTGAAGGTGATCGCGTCGACCACCTCATGATGGTCCCGCCAGCGGCCACCCCGCTTCGGCGTCCGATCCGGAAGCAACGGCTCGATCCCCGCCTACTGCGCATCAGTGAACGGCACACCGGAACCAACGACCAACCGATCCAAGCGGAACTGCCTAGCTAGTCGGCCGTGCCGCTACCGCTCTTGGAGGAGGCTGAGGACTCGCTTCGGTCAGCAACTGCGGTGCGCGGGGGCACGCCCCCCGGTCTCGAGTGCCCAGTGCTGCGGTGCGGGTCGGAGGCATTCGCCGACGCCTGTCACCGGGCCGGGTTCCTCCGATCCACGGGTGCGGTCGGCACCTCCGCGGACAACGCCGCCGCCAGTCGTCGTCACATCACGGCCATGTGCGGGGCAGCGGGTGCCGGTTGCCGTCACGTCGTCGCCGGGAGGTAGGGGCCGGGACCCTTCAGAGTGCGGTGGATGGGGGCGGTCGCTGTGTGGCGGAGGCCGGGGAGGGTGGAGACCGACTCGGTGAGGTAGCGGTAGAAGTTTCTCGCCGACCTGACCCCACCCTGCGCCCGACCGCCGACGCTGCCGCCCAAGCTTCCTGCGCCCTGCGCGGCGCGGAGAGCACCGAGACCCTGACCGCACCCCTGGGAGGCGTCCCTGGCCGCCGGCGAGCACCTGATCGCAGAAGCGGGCCGCCTGCTCGGCATCTGACCCCCAGCACCACGATGAAGGGGCAGGGGCCGGTCACCTACACGGTGACCGGTGCGACCTGATGCTTAGCGGCATCGGCGGGGGCCGCGAAGACGGATGGGCGTGACACTGACCGAGACGTCCTTGTCGAGCTGCTGCCGCAGAGCCCCGTTGTCGCTGAACACCCTTCACCCGACCGCCCGCGACGTCGACCTCGCTGACCATGAATTCGCCGCCGCGCAGTGGCGCCGGCCCGTTCCCGGCAGAAGCGACAAGACCACCGGCCCGTGCATCCGCAGGCACGGCCCGATCGCCCGCAACTCGATCAGGTCGAAGTCGAGGGGCATGTATGCCAGCGGGCGCGCTTTCGCTCGAACGGATGGCGATCACCGATCCCGCTGCGGATGACGGGCGGGCTCACCAGGATGCAATGACCACCCGTCACACACCACCGCACCAGTTCGGGAGAAGACCATGTCCGATGCAGAAACAGCGCCCGCTCAGGGCCCGGCCGACGCCGAAGTGCCGCAGATCCCGAACACGATCACTGTCCGGGAAGTACCGGCCTCCGCCGACGCACGCGAGGCCCTGCTGAAGGCCATCGCCTCCGAAGCGCAGGCCGTCACCACCCAGCACGCGGGGCAGGCAGCCGCGGCGCTGGAGACACTCGCTCGCGCCTACGCCCTGGTGACCGGCTCCGCCACCGCCGTCACCCCCACCGGTGAGGCCACGACAGTCCCTCTCCTGAACCGGGCGGGCGGGCACCAGGTCGGGCTCTGCCTCGAACTGGAGCCGTGAAAGCAGCGTCCCCGCAGACGGCCAGCCCGCCGTCCGGGACGTGGTCCCGGACGGCGGGCGTGAAGGCCGGCGTTGTGTGGGGCGAGGGCGGGGCGTCTTCCGGGCGGCCGGGGGCCCGCTTCAGGCACGCGAGGGTGTGTACCGCGTGCGCAGGTGGTCGAGGTAGTCGTCGGGGTCCGGGTAGGGCTGGTTCTGGGCGCCGTGGCATTGCAGTGTCAGGCGGCCGTCGGGGTGCAGGGCCACGGTGGTCGTCGCCCGCCGGGCCGGGCCACCTGCCGGATCGTCGGCTGGGTGCGGCAGGTGCAGGACGGGGACGGTGGCGGGGAACATGGCCAGTGCTTCGGCCGGGGTGGCGGCGGGCGGGTGGCCGGTGCGGTCGGCGCTGCTCACGCACAGCACCCGGTGTTCGTCCAGGAGCGGGGCGAGCGGCCGCCAGCAGGCGCCGAAGAGCAGCGCCCGGTCGTCCTTGCAGGCGGGCGCGAGCCAGGCCGGCAACTGGGTGCCCGCGCGGAGCGGCAGGAGCAGGGTGAGGTGTTCCTCGGCCAGTAGCCGGGCGGCCAGGCCCACGCTGGCGACGTGGTGCGCCCATAGGGCCACCGCCTGTCCGGGGGGGGCCGGGCCTTGGCCTCGTTCACGGTGTGCGGCCTGGTGGCGGTGACGACGTGGGTCAGCGGTGCCGGGTTCGGCAGCACCACGGCGCACCCCCGCGCAGGGCACGACGGACATCGTCCACGCCTGCAGCCTCGCGCGGCCCAGCGTCGGGGCCGGGGCTCACGGTGCGTTCCCGGCAGCCGGGTGGGTGAGGCCGTCGAGGTAGCCGGCGAAGACGCTGTCCTCGACCACGGCCTCGCCGGTGCGGTAGGCGCGCTGTTTCACCCAGGCCAGCGCCGTGCGGGTCTGTACACCATCGAGGGCGTGGCCGAGGCGGGCGGCCACCGCGGTGACGACACGCGCACTGGCCAGGTGGGTGAGGACCACCCGGGGCGTGATGCCCAGCACTTCCTGGGGGGCTGGAACAGTCGCGGGTGGACGAACGGTGTGCCGGTGGAAATGGAGCCCACCCCCGTCCCGACGATCGGTGCGGTGACGCTGAGCGGGGCACCCGTCTAGGCGGCCACCATCTGCGCGATGACCGGCAGCCGCGTCAGATCCGGCGGTGTCCACCACGGCGCGGCGGCCGCTCCCAGTAGTTCTCCGGTGTGCCGGGCGAGGAGAAACAGCAGCTGCTCGGTGGCGACCATCCCGGCCCGCTCGGCGATGCCCAGCCACGAGGAGGACACCACCCGGACTCCTGCGGTGAGTGCCTGCAAGGTGTTGGCCAGTCCCAGCCTGAGATCGTTGTGCAGGTGCGAGGCAGCACGACCTCATCGCCGGCTTCCGCACGCACCCGCGCGAACATCCGCGCGCAGTCGGCCGGGAGCCACGCACGACCTGACCGCGGCCCGGACCCACGACCCCCGGCCACGCTGTCCGCCCACAACATCAAGTGCTGGGCGGACAAGGCGTACCAGGGCGCGAGCCTCACCATCCGCGTTCCGTTCCGCGGCAGGAATCTGCGCGGCTGGTGTCGGCGTCACCACCGGGACCATGCCAAGATCCGCAGCCTCGGAGAACGCGCCATGGCAGTCCTGAAGGGCTGGCGGATCCTGCGGAAGCTCCGCTGCGGCACCCCCGGCATCACGGCCATAGTCCGAGGCATCGTCGCTCTCGAACTCGCCAAGTGATCGGGATGGCCAGCGTTCAATGCCTCTTTGCAGAGACTACATACTTGAATAGTGATCATCCTCTTCGTCTTGAATGCGATCCTCGCTGCGGGTGGCGTCTTCTTCGCGATACTCGCCGCACTCCGTCCTTCGGTTCTCGTCACGGAGGGTGCCGACAGCGTCGGCATTCTCTTCTACGCACGGATGTACGCGGCCAAAGCCGTCCCGCTCTGCGTGCTCGCCGCCGTCATTCCGTTTCTCGCCACGGGAGTCGTACCCGGCCTATGCCTGCTCGGTGCAGCCCTCTCCCAGGCGATGGACGCAACAATCGGACTCGGGAGACGCAACCTGCGTCAGGTCATCGGCGGCACCATCGCGACCGTCGTGCATGCTCTGGTCGCCATCCAAATTTGGTGACGGAGCGCAATCGTTTTGCTCCTGTCGAGCAGAGATCATCGTGCTGCCCGAGTACTTGGCGGCCTTTCGGCGCGAACGTCCGGCCGCCCTGATGGAGACAGCGGACTGGCGGCTCCGGGCAGGACGGTGAACGGCCGGAAGGGCCGACGGTGATCTGCGTGGCTTTGTTCATGATTCGTGGTTCTGGCACAGGTCCCGTGCAGCAGTGACTGAGCGTTGCGAGCCGGGAGGTGGCTGCCTCGCTGGTCAGTACTGAATTTGATCCAGCTCTACGAGGTTAGGGTGCTGATTCACGAACCGAGGAGAGCTGACGTGCACGACAGACCGCTGATAGAGGAAACCCATGCTGTTCTGCGTGCCGAGCTGGAGGTCGAGCGATTGGCGAAGGCCGAGCTGACCACCCGGGCTGTATGGCTGGCCTTCATGCGATTCGCGCGGCAGCGCTTTGCCACCGCGCCCACCCCCGACTCAGACGGCTTGCTCTTCCAGTACGGCACGTACGCCTTCAGCGGGCGTCCGATGTTCACGGTGGACCTCACGAGACAGTTCGACATCAGCGACGACGGCGGTGAGCACGACCACCACGTACAGATTCACTGCGAACTCCGCTACGAATGCGAACCCGCCCTGGACGCTCTGGGAAGCTTCAACTCCTGGTTCTTCCCCGACGCCGACGCGGACCTCGACGAGTGGATCGCCGCCATGGAGGGGCACCTAGAACTGTTGCTTGCTCGCGTGCCCTCCGAAATCGATGTGTACGAGGAGCCGGTCTAGGACGTCACGCCAGCAGGACTCGTTTACGCAGAAGGTCAAAGCTGGCGCGGCCGAACATCTGGCGCTTCAGCATCTTGACCCGGTTGACGTGGCCTTCGACGACTCCGGAGTTCCAGGGCAGCGTCAGGCCGGCGATGACGGCGTCGCGGTCTCGGTCGATGCCGGCCGCGAGAGTGTGGAGGCTGGGCAGGTCGTCCTGGCGGACGGCGTCGAGCCACTGCGGGAGTTGTTCGCCCTGGCGCTCGGTGAGCATGTGGGCGAAGGACCGGACGTGACCGGTCAGGGCATCGAGTTCGGGGCAGTTGGTCAGGACGGCCTTGAGTCTGAGCCGTTCGATCTCGGTCAGGGTCTCGGGTCGGCTCAGGATCCATCGCGTCACCACGCGGGGTGCCGGCGGTTGCGTGGTGACCGGCCGTGGCGAGGTGGGTTTCTCTCGCAGGTAGGCGCTGACCCGGCCGTAGCTGCCTCGATAGCCCAAGGGAACGATCTCTTCCCAGAGCTTCCAGGCGTTGGTGCAGCCCTCGTCCCAGCGTTGGTCCAGGTAGGGCTTGTACTCGTCGAGGACGGAGGTCCTGTTGTGCTGCCACTGGCCGCGGAAGAGGTCTTCCGGCTTCGGAGCGTCGGCGAGGCTCTTGACGGTGCGGTGGGTCATGTTCAGCTGGCGCCCGATGGATCGACGGCTGTGGCCGGCTTCTAGCAGCGCGTGGACCGTGGCGTGCCGGGCTCGGACGCGGTTGGCGAATCGCTCGCTCCGCCATGGCGAGTCCGTCTTCTCCTGGGGCGGCGCCGGTTCGTCGGCCTTCGCCATGGGATCGGGGACCAGGACCCGAAGGCACTGGCGGTGGCGGGCCACCACCCGCTCAGCGGCTTTCCCCAGGTTGTGCCATAAGTGCCAACGGTCCGCGACTTGCGTCGCCTGGGGTGCCCCAGCGGTGGCGCCTTCCGCGAAGAACGGCGCGCGGTCCCGGCAGACGACCTCGATCCCTGGCCGCTGTGCGAGCCAGGCGGCCAGGCTTGATGCCTCTCGATCAGGCAGGAGATCGAGCGGACGACGGGTCTCGACGTCCACCAGGACAGTGCCGTAGCGGCGGCCCTTACGGGTGGTGTACTCATCAACGCCGACCACCCGAGGCATCGGCACCTCCGGCTCGGGCAGCGCCTCGACCAGGCGCAGGACCGTGCTCCGGCTGATGGACATGCCGAGCACGGCAGCCAGGCGGGCGCCGGCTCGACCAGCCAGGCGAGGCCGACTGCGGTCAGGATGGAACGTAGTCGTTCGGTGCGCTGGCCGTGCCTGCGGGTGAGACCGGATATCTGCTCCACGAACGTCCGACGTGGGCACTTGGTGTTCCCGCACCGGAACCGCCGGACTCGCAGCTGGAGTACGACGCTTCGTCCGGCGCTCGGGACATCAGCGAGGAACCGCAGGTAGGAGCTGTGAACCCGGGTCGACCAGACTCCCCATCCCGGGCAGGCGGCGCCGGCCGTGGTGCACTGCGCGTCAAGGCGCACGCTCTCGATATCCCCGTCCACCGACAGCACCGCGATGTCCGCGATCGCCGGGAACAACAGCTCCTTCAGCTGGAGTGCAACGTCTTCCACGGCCCGGACTGTCAGCCCAGCTGCACTGACCACCGTCCATTTTCGGGCGACTTCGCATACCGCCCGGAGACCTCAGCCGTCACTCACCGTGGCCGCTGCACGAAAGCTGAGCCAGAACCTGATTCGTGACGGCGCTTGTACACGTGTTTGGGAGGCGCCCAGATCCACGGTCGGGTGATGTTCACGAGTTTTGACGGCGGTGGTGGGCTTGCCAGGACAGCATCGGGGTGTTCTCAGTGAAAGTGCAACAGAACAGTTTCCAGCCCGGCTCCGTCCAGCGGATCCTCGTCCGTACCGACAGCGGCGCGGCCTCGAAGACCACCGAGAACCGACTGCGCACCGCCACGGGCAACAGCCCGCTGCTCCAGAGTGAAGGACCGGGAGGAACTCGTCGACGAGGCCGCCGGTGCCATGGGCGACCTGCTGACCCTGATGTACGGGCTGCTCGTCATCGGCGCCGTGATCTCCGCCCTCGGCATCGTGAACACCCTGGCCATGTCGGTGGCGGAACGCACTCGCGAGATCGGCGTACTGCGCGCCCTCGGCATGGACCGCACCGGCATCCGGCGGATGATCCGCCTGGAGTCGGTGACCGTCGCCGCGTTCGGGACACTTCTCGGCCTGGCGAGCGGGCTGTTCGGCGCCTGGGCGGTCGGCTCGCTGGCCAACGGAGCGATGGCGCGGTACTCCCTGGCGCTGCCCTGGGGGACGCTGCTCCTCGTGTGCCTGGTGTCCCTCGTGATCGGCGCGGTCGCGGCAGCCGTCCCGGCCCGCCGGGCAGCCGCCCTCAGCCCGCTGGAAGCCGTCGCGGAGACGTGACGCACGGCCTCCGCCCCGCCGCGCCACACTTCGCCGGAACCGAGGGTCACGGCCAGACGCAGAGGACGGTTGCTACCGACAGCGCAGGTCACCGCGTCGAGAGCCACCTCGCCTTCTCCGTCGGCGTCCCGGAGCCGATCCGGGGCACTCGAGGCCGTCCGATCGCTGCGCGGAGACCTGCGCCCCTGCCGGGCCGCGGGGTGCGGTGCGCCGCCGAACTCGACGAGCGTGCCCGCCTCTTCTTTTCACCGGCTGCCTGAAACTTCTGTACAAGTACATCAACCAGGGCCGCGCCGACACCGACCGCAGCCATATCTCCCCGCGTCAGCTCGCCCGGATGCTGCTGACCAGGCCCGGCAACCTCAGGCCGAGCAACACGAGCTCCTTGCCAAGCCCACCGCCGCCTGCGCCGAGATGACCCAACTGACCTCGGGCAGGAACTTCTCCCTGCCCCTTGCACCTCACGCCGACAACGTTGAGGAGGCGTTCACGAACTGGGTCTCCCAGGTCCGCGGCGCCGACCTGCCCCACTTGTGTGCCTCCGCCCGAGGTCTGGAGCAAGACCGTGAGGCCGTGAACGCCGCACTCACATTGCCGTACAGCAACGGCCTCACCGAGGGCGTCAACACCCAGACCAAGTGGATCGCGCGTCAGATGCACGAAGGAGCAGGCTTCCTCCTGTTCCGCCCCCGCAGCCTCTTCGGATAACAGCACTCTCCGGCACCACCGAAAGTGGGCCAGGCCCGCTCGTTTGACAGACCACGGGGAGCGGGTGCAGGGCCTTCCCAGTCTTTGACGGGCGTTTCCGAAGCAGACGGCCTCACGTCTCTTACCGCGGCCGGTGCGCATGCCACCCCGTTCGGCCCCCTTGGTCGTCCTCCCTCGGGGGGAGCCTTGCTGTGCGCCAGTTGCCGGTAGCCCAGAGAGGAAGCGCGGAAGGATCAGGATGAGCGAGTCGGACGACGGACGAGCAGAGGGTGTGACGATCGGGGTCGTGTTCGCCCGCTCGGGGCGGCTGGCGAACCTGGGGGGGGGTAACCCCCTGGACTCCGCCACGACTCTGCTGCGGCCCGCACTGGTCTCGAACCCGGCCGTCCGGCCCGGTATCCGGCTGGCGAGCAGGGTCAGCCGCTCGTGTGCCGAAGACGGCCAGCGCTCGCAGGCGGGCTGGCCAAGAGTCCCGCCGCGGCGTGGGTGAGGATGGTGCGGGGCAGTGCCTGGACATGCTGCCACGGTGTCACGCCGGTCGCCGCGTTGGCCGGCGGTCTCGCGGTGGGTGTGGTCAAGCACGGCGGCATGGCCGGCACGGTTGTCGTCGCCCTGGTGACGCTGGTTCTCGCCCTTGGTGTCGTCGTCATCTCCCGCCGCACCCCGGCAACGTCAACGACCACCATGAGGTCACCGTCCGCTTCCCCCCGGCTGGCGTAGGCCCGACCCCCGGGAGCTCGCCATGCACCCCGACTGGTCCGCTCTCGCCCGGGCGCCGCGGTCAGTCTCGGCGTCACCGTCGCCGTGGTCGTCGTCTTCACCCTCGGCGTCTGCGGCCTTACGGGCCCCGGCGCCATCCCGGCCGGCGCCTGGGCGGGGTTGTGCTTCCTGGCCTGCGCGGTGGTGGTGGGCTACGGCATTCGTCTGATCGTGCCGCAGCTGCACTGACCGCACGGATACGTCGACGATCAAGACTCACTGCTGACGTGTCAGTGCTTGCCGTGTACTTCGAACGCGGAGAGGGCCGCCCCGCTCCAGGCCGTGTTGTGCGTGATCACCAGACGTACGAACCGTGCTGTGCGGTCGATCCGGAGAACGACCTCGTTGGAGAGGTCGGGGGTGAAGTGGCAGGACGCGGGGGGAAGGACGGGCGTGAGGCCGGCTTGTGTGCGGCCGGCCTCGACCGCCACGGTCTCGGTACGCGGGTGCCAGGTCTCGGGTGTCCGCAGCACGATGTGCGTCAGGGGCACCAGCTCCTCCAGGTCCACTTGTAGCCACTGCGGGAACCCCAGACCGTCGCTCTGCCACCAGGTCGTGGGGGTGCCGTCGACGGCGGCTTCGGGCGGGAAGCCACCCATGGCCGTGCTTGCCCGCACAGGCCGCCCCAGTGCCCTGTCTCCGGCAGGGTCGAACCCGACGCCGGACAGATCGACGTGGACCGGGCCAGGGGAAGCGTCCGTGTGCACGGTCAGCACGCCGATGCGGCGGCCGGTGACGGTCGGGGAGAACACCGCACCGAAGGAGGCGGTCGCTCCGGGCGGGATGACCCGCGGCTGTGCCGGCTGGGGGGTGAAGTCACCGGTGGCCTCGATCTCATGCACCCGGACCGGCCGGGGCCCGGGGTTCTCGATCTGGATGCTCCTGGGCCCGGCGGTGGCCTGGGGCAGCGTGGCAGGGAAGTTCAGGCGCGTAGCCGAGACGCGCAGGGAACCGTCGGGGGGAAGGTCACGGCGCTCGTCGGCCCAGCCTTCGTTGCCCGGGCCGAGCCGGAGTTCGAACTCTTCCGCCGGACGGTGCACCCCGGTGATGCCCAGACGCGAGGCACTGACCCCAGCGCAGTGCGCAGAGCCGCTCGACTGCAGTTGGAGCGCGCAGGTGCCCGCGCCGTCGATATCCATGCCGTCGAGGCGCACGCCGTCGATCCGTGAGCCGCTCAACTGCACGGCCGCGTGGGCACTGTCCTGGAGAACGTTGGACCGGACCGTGATCTCCGCGGTCATGGGCGCATCGTCGGCGAGCAGCCACAGGGCACCGACGCCGGTCCGGTACTGCGGGTGGCGGGAGCCGGTCCGGGTCAGGCGATTGCCCTCGATCAGGATCTCTCCGGCCAGGTGCGCCGCACCGTAGCGGTTGGCCACGTGGATGCCGCCGCCTTCGGCGACCGAGTCGGTCAGGTGGTTCCGCGTGACGCGTTGGTCGTGCCCGCCGTACACCGCGATGTGATTGCCCAGCAGCGGCAACAGGACGGTGTTGGAATCGACGGTGATGTCGTGGTTCGGCAGTTCGTCGGACCACAGGGCGATGCCGTCGTCGCCGGTGTTGTGGACACGGCAGCCGGCCACGGTGACGTGCGAGACGCCGCGGTGCAGGTTGATGCCGTCGGCCGCGGTGTTCATGATGCGTACGGCACGGATGGTCAGGCCCTCGAAGGGACCGTCGAGCCAGATGCCGCATTTGGTGTGGGCGATCCACAGATCCTCGAGCACCGAACCACCACCCAGCGCGCCTCCGATCCCGTTGTGCTGGGCCGAGTCGTCCCGCCCTGTGACGTCACCGAAGATCGCGAGCCCGGAGACGTGCACCCGGCTGCTCGGGTGGGGCGCACGGCGGCCGTAGAGGCCGACGCCCGCGCCGCGCAGCGCGGTGTACCAGGGACCGGCGCCGCGCACGGCGACCCGGTCGAGGATGACCTGACCGGTCACCGTGTAATCGCCCGGTGGCAGCCAGACGGTGCGCCCCGCGGTGCTGCCGGCGTCGACGGCGGACTGCAGAGACGAGGTCGAGTCGTGCACGCCGGTGGGGTCGGCACCGAAGTCCAGGGCGGACAGGGCGTTCTCGGGCGGCGTCGCGGGACCGCCGGTCTCCTCGAAGCACACGACGTCGACGACGACGGGAACGTCCGTTCCTGCGGCGGGCCGCAGGCGCACGCGTGTCCCGGGCGCACAGGTGCGACCGAGAAGGAGGTGTGCGTCGTCGTAGAAGTGGTGTGCCCGGCCGGCCGCCGGGTCGTTCGTGAACGGATAGGCCCCGTAGTACCAGGAGTAGCGAGACGTCAGCGTCAGCCGATGGCGTCGCGTCCGGTCGACCTCGGCCAGGAGGACCGCGGTGCGGCCACCGCCGTCCGCGGCGTCCGGCAGCGAGTAGCGCACGGTCAGCGCGTCCGCGGGCTCCGTGAGCACGAACTCCACGTACTCGCCGTGACCGGACAGTTCCACCACCGTGCGGGCCATCGACTCCGCGACCAGCCGGCTGCGCTTTCCGCCGGCGTGGACGAGGGTCCCGTTGGTACGGGCGTCCGCGGCGCGGTGCACGGCTGGCCCAGCCGCGGCGGGCAAGGGCTTTCGATCGGTCATGCGTGCAAGCTCCTCTCCATCTGTCGGCCGGCCAGCAGCAAGCCCGCCGCGGACAGGACGAGCAGATAGGCACAGGGAACGGCCGTGGCCCAGAGGCCCGTCCCGAGAGAGAGACGGCGGACCAGCTCGACGGCCTGGGCCAGGGGCGTGCACTCGGCGAGCACTTCGAGCCCCGCGGGGTAGTCCTCGGTCGGCACGAACGTGCCGGAGAACACGAACATCGTGAACGTCACCAGGTTCACGCGGTCGAACTGGTGGGTGCCCCGCAGGAAGACCGCCAAGGCGAGACCGAGGGCCGAGAAGGCCGCGCTCACCAGGAGCGAGGCCATGAACAACCAGGGGGCGCGCCCGGGTTCGACCAGGCCCAGAGCGCACAGGAAGGCGAGGAAGGACAGAGCGTGCACGGCACCCTTGGCCACCGACCACAGCGCCTCGCCGCACACGGTCTCGGTGGAGGTCACCGGTGTGCAGGCGGTGGCGTCGTGCACCTTCGTCATCCGCAGCCGGGTGAAGAACGTGAACGTCGACTCCGACACCGCGCCGTTCATCAGCGAGGCGGCGAGCATGGCCGGAGCGACGAACGCGGCGTAGTCGACGGTCCGTCCGCCGACGGTCAGATCGCCGATCAGGGTGCCGACTCCCAGGCCGACCGCGCCCAGGTAGAGGACGGGCTCGAACAGGCCCGACAACAGCACCCAGATCGAGGAGGCATGGCGGGCCGCCTCGACGTTGCGTAGGAACACGGCGTTGACGTGGGCGGGGCGGATCGTCCTCCCCGGCCGTCGAGTCGGGCCGGTGAGTGCGGGGGATGCGGTCACGGTTCCTCCTAGTCCGCCAGGCGTCGGTCGAAGGCCCGGCGGGCGAGGGCGATGCCGGCGACCGTCCAGGTGGCGAGGCACAGCAGATGCACGACCGCTTCTCTGGCCGTCCCCGTGCCGAGCAGCAGCATCCGGGACAGGCCGGCGGCGTGCACCAGAGGCAGCGTCTGGGCCAGGGCGCGGGGCAGCGCCGGGAGCACGCCGAGCGGGAAGTAGATGCCGCTGAACATCGCCATGGGCACGATGCCGAGACGGAACAGCACGTCGAACATGCCGGCGTGGCGAATGGTGGCGCTGAACGTCATCACCGGGGCGGCGATCGAGACGGCGAACAACGGCAGCAGGGGGAGGATCCCGAGAGCGGTCCATCTGTGCCCGACGCCGAACGCCTCGATGACCAGAAGGAAGCCGACTCCGCCGAGCGTCGCACGGGCGACGACGGCTGCCAGATGACCGGTCAGGATGTCGGCCGGGCGGGCCGGGGTGAGCCGCATGGCGTGGTAGACGCGGCTCCATTCGAATCCGCCGAACACCGCCCAGGCCGACTCGGCCGCTCCGATCTGAACGACCGACGCGGCCAGCAGTCCGGCACCGACGTAGGAGAAGTAGGGCACCCCCGGATCGCGGCCGGGGTCCACATGCCTGCCGACCGACCAGCCGATGCCGACCAGCAGACACAGCGGCAGAAGGAAGGAGTTGAACACCGAGTCGCGCCAGGTGTGCCGGTAGCTGGTGAGCAGGTGCGCGCCGACGGCCACCGCCCGGGACTCCTTCAGGGACGTCACGAGTCCACCAGCGTCCGGCCGGTCAGGTGCAGGAAGACGTCCTCGAGGCCGCTTCGGCGCACCAGGACGCTGCGCACGTCGATGCCCCGGCGGTGCACCGCCGCCGCCGCCGCGTCCCCGTCGTCGGCGTAGAGCAGCGCCCGGTCGGCGAGCAGCTCCAGCCGCAGACCGAGGCCGGACAGCTCGGCCTCGGGGAACTCGTCCTGGCGCACGCGCAGTTCGACGACCTCTTTGGTGCAGTGCTGGGCGATCAGCCCGCCCGGTGTGCCGGTGGCGACGACACGGCCGCCGTCCACGACGACCAGCCAGTCGCACAGCTGCTCCGCCTCGTCCATGTAGTGCGTGGTGAGGATCTGTGTCACGCCCCGCCGGCGCAGCTGGTCGAGCCTCTCCCACAGCAGATGGCGTGCCTGGGGGTCGAGCCCGGTGGTGGGCTCGTCAAGGAGCATCAGTTCCGGTTCGTTGATCATGGCGCGAGCGATGCTCAGACGCCGCTTCATCCCACCGGAGAGGGAGTCGACGCGGTCGTCGGCCCGGTCCGCGAGCCGGACGAAGTCGAGGAGTTCGCCGGCGCGAGCGGCGGCGGTGGCTCGCGGGATGCGGAAATAGCGCGCGAACACCGTGAGGTTCTGGCGGAGCGTCAGTTCGTGGTCGAGTGTGTCCTGCTGGGGACAGACCCCGATCCGCGCACGGATCGCCGGACCGTGGGTGGCTGTGTCCAGGCCGAACAGGCGCAGCGAACCCGCCGTCGGCTTGGACACACAGCTGATCATCCGCATCGTGGAGGACTTGCCGGCCCCGTTGGGCCCGAGCAGTCCGAAGACCTGGCCCGGCCGGACCTCGAATGCGACACCGTCCACCGCCGTGTGGTCGCCGTAGCGTTTCACCAGCGCTTCGGCCCTCACGAGCGGTTCTTGCTCCGGCATGTCTCGGGTTCCTCTCCGCGTTCGGTCGCTGTGCGCAGTCCTGGATGCCGACCCGGTCGGTACGGGGCACCGTAAGGCTCAGGTGTGGTAGTGCTGCAGCAGGCTGGTGCCGGGCGGGACGATCCGGTCGATCTCCTCCTCGCATCCCGGCGGCAGGGGAGTGCCGATGCCCTCAACGTAGGTGGCGAGCTGGTCGCTGGTCCGCGCGCCGATCAGGACGGTGCTCACCAGCGGTCGCGACGCCAGCCAGCCGAGGGCGAGCTGCGGCAGTGTCAGGCCATGGGCGTCCGCCACCGCGCCGAGCCGGGACGCGGCGCCGATCCCGGAGTGCAGCCGCTGACGGTGCTCGTCTCCCCAACGCAACAGTCGTCCCTCGGCCCGCGGGTGTGCGTACTTGCCCGTGAGCAGCCCTTCGCCGAGCGGACTCCACGCGGTCAGCCGCATGTCCCAGGAGCGCAGCGAGTCCGCTGCCACCCGTTCCACCGTGCGTTCCAGCAGGGAATAGGGCGCCTGGTCCAGCACTGCGGGAGGCAAGGACCGGGCCCGCAAGGCGCGTTGCATTCGATCGATCTGAGGGCCGCGGAAGGTGCTGGTCGCCACCTGGCAGATCTTGCCGGCGCTGATGAGGTCGCCGAGCGCGGCGGCGGTCTCCTCCTCGGCCACCGACGGATCGGGACGGTGCAGGTGGAGCAGGTCGATACAGTCGGTGCCGAGCCTGCGCAGGCAGCCGTCGACCGCGCGGTGCACGGCTCGGGCGGACAGTCCGCGGTCCTTTTCGTCCGGCCCGAAGGGCGCGAACACCTTGGTGCCGACCAGGACTTCCTCGCGGATTCCCTTCACGAACGCTCCGACGATCCGCTCGGATTCGCCGGACCCGTAGTTGTTGGCGGTGTCGAAATAGGTGATGCCGTGGTCCAGTGCCCGCTTCATCAGGGTCCGTGCCTCGTCGGCGGGGGTCTCCCACCCGAAGAGCCAGGTCCCCAGCCCGAGGCGGCCCAGGTCCGGGGCCGGCGGGTGCGCCTGCGCCGTGTCCGGTGCGGCCCGGCCGTTCACGGGCCCACCGCCGGGACCACGGGGCCGATGTCGACGGGGGTGCCGCGGCCGCGTCCGGACCGCTCGGCGGCGACACCCGCGAGGGAGATGTTGAGGGACAGTTCGAGGCCGACGTCCGGTTGTCCGTACGCCACCTCGCGGGCGAAGCGGCGCAGCATGAGCCGCTCCGGTTCGAATCCCATGCCCCACAGGTCGTCGTAGACGGTGGCGGGGTCCACCGGCTCGCTGCGCCATCCGGCCCGGGCGTGCTCGCCGCCGGCACCGTCGAAGACACGCAGCGGCCCTTCCCAGGTGCCCTCCGGATCGCTCTCCACGGCCCAGTCCTCGGCCACGATCGTCCAGCGCGTCAGCGGACGCGGCGCCAAGCCGCTGTTGGCGGTGAAGAACACCGCACCGCGGTCGGTCTCGACCAGGGCGCTGGGCATCAGCGCACCCTGCGCCCTGCTCGCCCGGCCCAGTGGGTCGAGGGCGATCACGCGCCTGGCGCGCTGGCCGGTCGCGTACAGCAACGGTCCGAGGCCGTGCGTGATGTACCGCGCCATGGCGTAGTCGTCGCGCCAGCCGCCCGGGGCGAGCCCGGTGTCCCACTCCAGGTAGTGCCCCTCACCGCCGAGGACGAGGGGCGAACCCCCCTCCGGCCCGGGCTTCAGGCCGATGAGTCGCTTCATCGACTGCACGGCCGGCAGATAGCAGAACGACTCAGCCATCGCCGCGGGCCGCCCGGAACGGGCAGCGGCCTCGGCGACCGCCTCCGCCTGGTCCCGGCTCTCGACCATCGGGCACTCCACCAGCACCGCGAAACCGTGATCCAGTACGGCCACCGCGTCCCGTGCGTGGCGCTGCGGCGGCGTCGCGACCACGGCGAAGTCCGCCGTCACGGTGCTGAGCGCCTCTGCCATTTCGGTGTGCACGGGAACCTGCGGGAACTCCGTGCGGAAGGCGGCGGCCGCGACGGGCGACGGCTCCACCACACCCACCAGGGACACATCGGGGTGGCCGGCCACGGCACGCGCCAGCATGGTGCCGCGTGGGCCCGCGCCGATGACGAGGCAGGTCTGTTTCCTGGTACTCATAGCGTGTCCCCCTTCCGGGACGGTGCGTCGGTCACTGCGAGATGCCGTTCGAGCATGTCCTTGAACGAACGCCGCCAGTTGGTCCGGAAGTCGTGCTCGTCGCGGGCCCGGGTCCAGGCTGCGCGGCTCATCACTTCCCTGTCGCCACACGGCAGTTCCAGGACGGCCGCCAGCAGCGCGGCGGCGTCGGCCGTGTCGCGGCCGCCCGCCACGAGACCGTTCACGCCGTGCTCGACGAGTTCCGGGTAGACCCCGGTGGGCAGCACCGCCAGCACGAGGCCGCGACCGTTGTTCATCAGCGCGGCCTCGACGGGCGTGACCGACGCGGCTTCGCGTTCCGAAAGGAACGCGGCGCACAGCGTCCTGGGCCACTGGCACAGCGCGGTGAGGACCTCGTCGTCCTGACCGTGGAGCAGGACGGCCGGGGACCCCGAGCGGCGCACGTGATCCTCCAGATCCGGATACGGGCGCGGGTTCAGGATCACCGGAACCAGGCGGTCCCCGGTCAGGCGCGCCGCGTCGACCAGCTTGTGGAACCCCTTCTCCGCCACTCCGCGCCCCCAGCTGACCACCAGATCCCGGTCGGTGGGGATGCCCAGCCGCTCCAGAAGCGCGCCGCGCGGCGGTCCGGGCCGGAATTTGGCCGCGTCGGTGGGCACTCCGGCGCGCGCGTACAGGGTCTTGTCGTCCGGTATGCCGTAGACCCGCTGGTACTGGCGGCGCATCCAGTGCGACTCCCAGCCGATGGAGACACGCGGATCGGAACGGGCCAGGTTGCCCATGACGGAGTCGGCGTACGTCTCGGGGAGTTCGGCGTCTCCGTCGGGCCGCAGCACGGGGTTGTGCGTCATGTGGACGTAGCTGGCGGCGAGCCCGAACTGGTCGGCCGCCCGTACGACGAAGCGCGCGGCCATGGCGAACATGCTCATTCCGGAGACGACCAGAAGGGAGTCGGCCCCGCCCGCCACGGTGAGCGCCGCCTGACCCGCGGCCGCACCGAGCGCGACGCAGTGTTCGAAGTGGTCCACCTCCCAGCTGTGGGCGCGGGGGTCGGCCAGGGGGTGGTAGCGGACAGCGCCCTGGTGGACGTAGCGCTCGAGCGCCTGCGCGAAACGCTGTTCGTCCAGACCCGCGCAGTTCGCGCGTTCGGCGACATGCCACTCCACCTGGACCCCGTGCTCGCCCGCGAGCGCGGTGGCATCGTCACGGGCGTCGAGGATGTTGTGGACGTACCGGGCGACTCCACCGTCCACCTGGCGGAAGCCCTCGTTGGTGAGGAGCAGGACGGCCAGGCGGTGCTCAGGCATCGAGCTCCTTGGAGGCCGCGTCGAAGCCGTGCCGGTACAGGAAGGCCACCACGAGCCGGTTCATGCCGATGCCGCAGCAGCCGCTCCACAGCTCGTGGCCGTCGGCCGTGATGCGGAAGCTCTCGGTCTGGTGGGTGCCCTCGGCCGAACAGCCGGAGATCTCCCGGAGGTCGAACCGCTCGTCGAAGTGGTCGGCCCAGCCCGGCCGGGCACGGTCGGGCCGGTGGCTGCTGAGCGGCACTTCTATGTCCTGCACAGGCACTTCGTCGGCGGTCCGCGCATCGTCCTGGGCCTGGACGAGGGAGGGAATCTCCATGCAGCCCTCGGCGGCCACCACCTGCCAGCTAAGCCCCCAGCCCGTGAGCAGATCGGTGAGCGTGCGGCGCACTTCACCGCGGGTGGCACGGACCTGCTCCCGGGTGCCGAAGAAGACGTGCTCGACCCGCAGGAACTCCCGGGCCTTGATGGGGCCGTCCAGTTCGGCGCTGAACTCGTTGCGCCACGTCCAGCCGCCGAGGGTCTCCACGATGCGCAAGGGCAGCTGGTCCGGGAACAGCCGGCGCCCGCGCATCAGGTGGTAGAGGCTGATGCACTGGACCGGGTCGAGGACCTGGTCACCGGACGAGCCCGCAGGCACCAGGAGTTCGGGCGCGTACTGGCTCAGCCGGAAGTTGTCCAGGGCCTCGCGCGGGATCAGGCGGGGGAAGAGCCACTCCTCGAAGCCGTTGGCGTAGGCACGGTCGAGTATCTCGCTCTGCAGGCGCCGCAACACGCGCACCCAGGGGGCGCGGTAGACGTACTGGCCCTCTGCGAACTCCTCGATCCACTTGCGGTCCAGCGCCTCCGCCACGACGTCACCGCCGTGGAGGCCACCGAATTCGGACTGGTCGAGAATGGTGCCGAGCTTCATCGTGGGGTCTCCTTGGCCGTAGGTGGACAGTGCCCGTGCCGATCCGCGGTGCGGTGATGTCTCAGCACGGTGCCGGCGGCGTCGACGAGGTCCGTGGCGTAGTGCAGTCCGGGGATGAGACTGGGGCGTGGCGGGACACGAGGGGTGAGCAGTACCGCCGTGCAGCCGGCGCCGATGCCGGCCTGGGCGTCCGTGGGGCGATCGCCGACCATGTAGCTGTCGGAGAGGTCGACGGACAGCTCTTCGGCCGCCTGGCGCAGGAGCCCGCCGGCGGGTTTGCGGCAGGCGCAGCGCCGGCAGGCCGTGTGCGGGCACACGAAGACGCCGTCCAGCGGCCCGAGCCGGTGATGCATCCGGTCCAGTGCGGTGCGGTCGGACAGTCCGCGGGACAGGTCGGGCTGGTTGGTGACGAGGCCGATCAGCGCACCGGCCGCGCGCAGCCGCCCGAAGCATTCCTGTATGCCGGGCAGGGCCGTCCACTCCTGTTCGTGGCGCGCGGAGGTACGCCGGCCGGCCCGCCATACGTGCGCGTTCAGGGTGCCGTCCCGGTCGAAGAACACGCACCAGCGTCGTCGCGGCTCGGGCGGGCTCAGTCGCTCCACGGGTCCACCGACCTCCAGCCCGGGGGAGTCGGTACGCGACTGCGCCGCTCGGTGCCGGTCAGCCGCATGAGCAGCGGGCGTCGCGGCCGGACCCCCTCGAAAAGGGCCGGCTCGGTGAACGCCGGGTGCTCCACCATCAGCACGGTGCAGTGCGCTGCGGCCACGGCTTCGGCGAGTGTCGTGACCCGGTGGATCTCGCCGAGGTCCGCCGGCTCGGCGATCGGGTCGTACGCGGTCACCGACGCGCCCTGAGCGGTCAGCTCCCGGCCCAGCCGCAGCGCCGGGGAGTCGCGCAGGGTGGACACACCGGGCTTGTAGGTCAGTCCCAGCAGGCAGACGGTCCGGCCGCCCACACCCTCGAGTTCCCGGTCCAGCCGGGCCAGGGGCGCCAGGGCATGGACCGCGTTGGAGCGCGCGATCGCCCGGAACAGACCGTCGCGGCCGATCGGCCGGCCCTGCTCCATGAGTGCCCGGACATCGCGGTGCAGGGTCGCGCCGGCATAGGCCTCCCCGGGCCGCAGCGGGGCCGTGTCGGCGACCCGGTCGTCCGCGCGCAGGCCGTCGAGGACGGTGACCGGGTCGGCACCGAGACTTGCGGCGATGGTCCCCAGATCGTTGGCGAGCGTGATGCAGAGGGCGAGATAGGCGTTGGTGCCGTGTTTGACCAGTTCGGCTTCGGCCAGGGTCATGCTCAGCTCGTTGACGGGCGCGATCAGGTCGAGCAAGTCACGCACCGCCCTGGGTGGTTCGGGGGCGTTGCAGCCCACGACGGTTCGGGCGGGCCGCAGGAAATCGCCCAGGGCGCGACCCAGGCGGAGGTTCTCCGGCAGGTGGACGAGGTCGGCGCTCTCGGCCGGCAGGCCCGTGTCGCGCAGAGCGGTGTCGCAGGTGCCCGCGCGCAGCTGGCTCAGGGCGACCACCGGCCCGCCGCGGTCGGGGTGGGCGAGCAGCTCGCGCAGCGCGGCCGGCGGCCGGGGATCGGTCAGGGTCCCGTCGGCGGCGGTCGCGGTGTCGTGAGCGACGAGACTCAACACCGCCCTGCGCAGGATCTCGGCCATCCCCTCCTCGTCCAGGACGGGGCGCAGGGCACCCGCACCGCGTGCGGCGGTGAGGCACTGGGCGACCCCGGGCTCACCGGCGCAGCGCTCCCCGCGAGCGAAGGCGTCGAAGGCCTCGTCGGCCGCTGCGTCCAAGGCGTCGGGCCGTACATGGACGGTGTGGCCGAGCCGGAGGAGACCGGCGGCGGTGACGGACGCCAGATGCCAGTCGCCGACGAGCAGGACGTCAGGCACGCTCGGCTTCTCCGATCTGGCGTCGTACCGCCTCACGGATCGCGTCCTCGGATGCGCAGGAACTGTGCCAGCCCAGTGCGTGCGCCTTGGACAGGTCGAACTCCACGACGGGTACATCGCCCGGCCAGCCTCTTTCGCCGCCGCCGTACACGATCTCCGCGTCGAGACCCAGTTCCTCGAGGACGATCTCGGCGATCCGGGTGACGGTGACGGTCTCGGCCGAGCCGAGGTTGGCGACAAGGACGTCGGTCTTGGCGGCGGCGGGCAGTTCGACGATCCCGCGGGCGCAGTCCTCGGCGAGGAAGTAGTTCTTGCGCTGTCGGCCGTCGCCCAGAACGTGCAGGCGGCGCGGATTCTCGCGCAGCTTGCCGAGGAAGTCGTAGATGACGCCATGGTTCATCCGGCCGCCAACCACGTTGCCGAAGCGGAAGATGCCGGCGCGGAAGCCGTAGAGGTGGCAGTACGAGGAGATGAGTGCCTCGGCGCCGAGCTTCGCCGCGCCGTACACCGAGATCGGCAGCATCGGGCCGTGGTGCTCGGCGGTCGGACGTCGGGTGACCTCGCCGTAGACCGTCGAGGAGGAGGAGAAGACGATCTCCCGCACCCCGGTCCTGCGCATGGCCTCCAGCACGGAGCGGGTGGCGAGGACCGACTGCTCGACGTCGACCCAGTTGTCCTCCAGGCCGACGCGCATGTCGACGCTGGCCGCCAGGTGGATGACCCGCTCCACCCCGTCCGACAGGACCTCCGCCAGGCGATCGGTGTCCAGGACGTCGAGTTCGTGCACGAGCGCGGCGCCGCTGCGCTCGTGGTCCTGAACCCAGCGGCGCGTGGTGTTGGAGAAGTTGTCGACCACGGTAACGGGAGCGTCGCTCGTCGTGATCAGATGGTCGACCACGTGGCTGCCGATGAAGCCGGCGCCGCCGGTCACCAGGGTGCGGGACGCGGTCATCGGCTTCCTCCGTCGGTCAGGGCCAGGCACAGAGCGTGCGCCACCAGCAGATGGACCGATTCGATGCCGGGAGTGGCGAGCGGTTCGCGGCGCAGCGGGACGTTGATGTGGACATCCGCCAGGTCGGACGTGGCCCCGCCGTCGAAGCCGGTCACGGCGATCACCATGGCGCCTTGCTTGTGGGCGTACGCGGCCAGTTCGACCAGGCCGCGCGAGACGGAGCCGTCGCGGGCGCCGCCGTGCACGGAGAACAGGACGACGGCGTCCTGCGCGTCGGGGTGGCTGGGCAGCCAGGGCTCGGCCAGGTGGGCGAGGGCCAGCCCCGGGTCGTCGTCGTTGGTCCAGGCGGTGTGGCAGGCGATGTTGTCCAGGAGGGCGACGGACCGCAGGTGCGGCTGTCGGGGGGAGCGGGTGAACTTGGTCAGGTCTGCCGCGAAGTGGGATGCGGTCGAACTGGACCCGCCGAGCCCGGCGGACAGCACCACGCCACCGGTGGCGCGGCATGCGGCGAGCACCCGGACGGCGGCGTCCAGGGCGGCCGTGTCGAGGTCCGCCGTGACGGCTGCGACCGCGTCGCGCAGCGCCGTAATGCTGGCCATACTCATCGGTTCTCCTTGCTGACGGGGGTCCAGCGACCCGTTTCGACGGAGCGGTAGGCGGCCTCCACGACGCTGAGAGCACGCCGGCCGGACGGATCGGGGTCAGGCACGGGGTGCTGCGCGACCAGTTCGCGGAAACGGGCCCACTCGGCGGCCCAGGACCGGTCGGGGCCGCGGAAACGCGTGATCTGCGCACCGAAGGGCCCGTCGCCGCGCTTCTCGACCGTCAGGGTCTGCTCGCCGTACGACCCGGTGAGTCCGTCGATGCGAACGGTCGCGTGCTCGAAGGTGACTTCGAACAGGAAGCGGTTGTGCCACTGGCTCAGGCTGCTGCGCAGCATCGCCACCTGACCCGCGGCCGAGCGGAGCATCACATGGGCGTCGTCCTCGATGCCCGGCGGCAGCCCGAACGAGTGCTGCGTGTGGGCGATCACGTCATGGACCGGCCACAGCAGAGCGTCCACCAGGTCCACCAGATGAATGCCCTGCTCCATCAGCTGCCCGCCCGAGACGACGGCCGGGTCGGCGCGCCATTCGTCGCCGTATCCCGGGCGGAAGCCGTATCCGTACACGCCCAGGGCGGACAGCGGCCTACCGTGTTCGCCGTCCGAGACGCTGCGTGCAAGAGCGCGGACAGCGGGATGGAAGCGGTGGTTGAACCCGCAGTGCAGGACCCTGCCGCAGGTCCGTGCCGCGGCCTCCATGCGTGCGGCCTCGTCACTGGTGCGGGCCAGCGGCTTCTCGCACAGCACATGCTTGCCGGCGGTCACTGCGGCGACCGTCGCGGCCAGGTGGGTGTCGGGAGGTGTGGCGACGATGACCGCGTCCAGTTCGGTGTGGGCGAGCAGTTCCTCCCAGTGGGTGAAGACCTCGGCCCCCACCCGCTGCGCGTGGGCCCGGGCCCGGTCGAGGTCGGGTGCGGCGATGGCGACCAGGACGTCGTCCGGGCCCAGCGCCGGGATGCGCCGGCCGCACTGCAGGCCTGCTCCGATCATGCCGACGCGCATGGCTTGTCCTCCCGCCGGCTGCGCTCACCGGCGTCTGTCGTGGAGGAGAGGCCCTCCTGGGACAGGCGCAAGGTGACGCGGACGAGCCCGAGGCGATGCAGAAAGGCCTCGGTCCGGTCGAGGGCCGTGGGGTCGGCGGCGATCAGCAGGTGCCCGCCGCCGCCGGCGCCGATGAGCTTGAAGCCGGAAATGCCGGCGGCTGCGGAGCCCTCCTGGAGACGGCGGCACACGGGATGGTCCGCTGCCGGATTGGCGGCGGTCTTCCTGGCCCAGTGCGCGCGCAGGACCGCACCCACCGTGTGGATGTCGCCGCTGAGGAAGGCCTGTTCGGTGCGAGCGGCGGCATCCAGGGCCTGGCGGTGCTGCTCGGGGGTGACGCTCGGTGCTTCGGCCAGGACGCGGGACGCGTCGCGGGCGCCGGGAACCCGGTACAGCAGCAGCCCGCCGTCGATGAGCTGCGTCAATGCGGTGGACAGGCCGGGGCTGGGGGACGCGGTGGCTGATCCGTCTGCCGCGAAACGCATGCGCTGCACGCCGCCCAGGGCAGCCGCCCAGGCGTCCTGCTGGCCGATGGTGCGGCCGAGGACCTCGCGCTCGAGCCGGAACGCGAGAACCGCGATCTCCCGTGGGTGCAGACGACGACCGCTCCACTGCAGGAGTGCGTCGATGAGCGCCACGCAGTAGGCCCCGGAGCCGCCGAGCCCTGAACCGGGCGGCACGGGCGAGCCCACGGCGATGGAGGGGAGACGACTCAGACGGAGGGTGGTCGCTGCGGCGGCGTGGTACGGGTGGTGCGCGGACCCGGCCGGGGGGAGCCGGTAACTCCAGTCGGTGCCCTGCGCCTCGAGCACGGCCACCGCGTCATCCGGCTCGTCGGCCACACAGACGTGCACCCGATGGGTGAGCGCCGCAGCCACCACGACGGTGGGTCCCAGGCGGTAGAACTCGGGCAGGTCGCTGCCCCCGCCGGCGATGCTGATGCGCATCGGCGCGGAGCTGTGCACCGTGGTCATCAAGAGGGCCTCTCGACTCGGCCGGGCAGGGGAGCCTGCGGCACCGGTGGGCCGGCGAGTGCGGCGCAGGCGGCTCGCCAGCGCTCAGGCGTGCCGATCTCGACGATGGGCTCGTCACAGCTCCACTGCGCGAGCTCTCCCCGCTCGGCGAGGGATCCGAAGAAGGGGCCGTCGAGATCACCGGGGTGACGGGCGAGGGCGTCACGCCGCAGGAACCGGATCCCGCGGTCGATGTAGGGAGCGGCGGCCGTCTTGTCGTAGCGGGTGACCCAGGGGCCCCGGACGGTGACGTTGCCCTGGTCGCGGGAGCGTGCCTCGGTGGCGACACCCATCACGGCCGCGGCGCCCGTCTCGTGCAGCGCACGGGACAAGTGAAGCCACAACCCCGCCCGGTCGGGCGGCAGTACGTCGCCCAGGACGAGGAGGAACTCGTCGTCCAAGTGATCGGCGGCCTGACGCAGCGCCCCGATGGGGCCCGCCGGTGCGGATTCGACGAAGACCGTGGTGCGGGGTGCGGCCCACGAGGCGCGCGTCCCGTTGCGCGACGGGGGCCGGGGCCGGCACCAGGTCCCGGCGAACTCCTGCACCGCTGCGGCCGCGTGGCCGGCGAGGAGGAGGATGTCGTCGACCGGCGGGTCGGCCACCCGGTCCAGGACATGGCCCAGGAAGGGACGGCCCGCGACGGGGACCATGCACTTCTGCCCGGGTCCGCTGACCGACGTCATACGGGTGCCGAGTCCTCCACAGAGGACGACCACCTGACTCATCGCCGGACCTCCAACCGTGAGAGTTCTGCCGTCAGGGCCGCGATGACGGCCTTCACGTCCTCGTCGGACATCGCGGGGAAGACCGGCAGGGACAGCAGCCGCGGGTACGCGGCGTCGGCGACGGGGAACGCCGCACGGGCGGAGGGGAGCTCGTCGCGGTAGTAGCTGAATCGGTGCAGCGGTCTGAAGTGGACGCTGGTACCGATGCCGCGTGCGCGCAGCCGGGCCGCCAGCGCGTCGCGGTCGGTGCCTTCGGGCAACTGGACCACGAACAGGTACCAGGAAGAGGAGTCCTGCGGGGTGTCCACCGGGGGCAGGACCAGCCCGGGCAGGCCGGCCAGCTCCGCGACGTACCGTGCGGCGATCGTCCTTCGGCGCTCCCACAGGGCATCGGAGCGTTCGAGCTGACAGCGGAGCATGGCCGCGGCGATGTCCGGCATGTTGTACTTCAGGCCGGGTGCGACCACGTCGTAGTGGGGTGAGCGTTCTCCGCGATGCCGGGCGAAGGCGTCGCGGTCGATGCCGTGCGCACTGAGAATCCGGGCCCGGTCGGCCAGGTCCGCGCGATGACACACCAGGAGGCCGCCCTCGGCGCTGGTGAGCGGCTTGGTGACGAAGAACGAGAACGCGGCGGCGTCGGCGAGCCCACCGGGCGTCACTCCGTCACGCCGGGCGGGCAGTGCGTGGGCGGAGTCCTCGATCAGCGCCAGGCCGTGCTCGTCGCAGAGCCGGCGCAGCGTTCCGACGTCTGCCATACGACCGGCGAAGTGCACGGCCATCACCGCTCGGGTGCGGGGCGTGAGATGCCGTCGTACCTGTTCAACATCGATGGTGAGCCGGTGCGGCTCGACATCGACCAGGACGGGTGTGGCGTGCGCGTGCACGACGGCAGCCGCGGAGGCCGTGAAGGTGTTCGTGGGCACGATCACCTCGTCGCCGTGGCCCACCCCGAGAACGAGGAGCGCCAGGTGCAGTGCGGCTGTACCGGAGTTGAGCAGCAGGGCGTGCTCCACGCCGAGGTACCGGGCTAAGCGGCTCTCGGTCTCTCGCGCCACCGCGCCGGTACCGATCCAGCCGCTGCGCAGCACCTCGGTGACCGCGGCGATCTCCTCGCCGTTCAGGAACGGGGCGGCGAAGGGCACCTGAACCGGCTGCTCGCTCACGCGTCCAGCCCGGCGGCGTCCATGGCGAACTGACGGGCCATTTCTACGCTCCGTGGACTGACGAGCCACTTGTCGAGGACGGCCGGGGGCACGGTCACGATGTCACAGGGGGAGTCGAGTGCCGCGGTGACGTCGGCGGGCTCCCGGATGCTCCCGATGACCAGCTTCGTCGCGGAGCCGGTCAGACTCCTGCGGGTCGCGATGGCCCGCACCACCGCGGCCGGTTCCTCCCCGGCGTCACGGGTGCGGCACCAGAGGATGCTGAGGTACTCGGGTGCGAGCGACAAGGCCGCGTAGAGTTCCGCGCGCGAGGTGCAGACCGTGACGTTGACCCGCACCCCGGCTTCCCGCACACGCCGGATGAGTGCTGCCCGGCTCCGTCCCTGCGAGGTGACGAAGGGGATCTTGACCCGGATCCGTGGGTCGAGGGCGGCCAGCGCGGTGGCCTGGAGGAAGGCCTGCTCATCGGCTTCGGAGAGGATCTGGGCGTGCACCTCGTCCGGCCCGCAGGCCAGGATCTGCCGAAGCGCGGCGGTCAGCGAGGTGGCTCCGGACCTGGCCAGGATGGTCGAGTTGGTGGTGACGCCGGAGACGATCCCTGTTCCCCGCCAGTCGGCGCAGTCCGTGGCTGTAGCTGAGTCCAAGTAGAGCAAATTCCCCACCCTGTCAGATCGAATATGCTGACTGGACGAGCAAAATAGCGACAGAAAATTGAAAGAACAAGACCTTCTGCGCTGAGGGTCCGATGACCGGGGCTCTCCGTATACGTTTGAATATGTATCGACCGTATTGGCATGGTGAGCCGCAACTCGCCCGTTTCAAAGGGATGTGAAGACGGGCGCCTGTAGGTCTCCCTGTCCGGTCGGGGCGGTGCGCCCGGCGCGCCGAGAGACCTGGGGCATCCAGTCAAGATCTTGCGCATATAGGTAAGTTATTTGCGAAAGACTCGGAACTTCAGTGGGGTGGCTTCGATGGACATCGCGGATCTCTTCGACGTGCTGGACGCTCTGCACTCCGCCGAGACGCCGTGCTGGGTCGCTGGAGGGTGGGGGGTCGATGTGCTGGTGGGACGGCACACGCGTGAACACCGGGACGTCGACCTGGCCCTGGACGCGACCCGTGAGGAAGCGGCCCTCCAGGCCCTGGCCTCGCTCGGCTACCGGATGGAGACGGACCAGCGGCCGGCGCGCGCCGAACTCGCCGCCGACGGAAGCCGCTGGGTGGACCTGCATCCGGTCGTCTTCGACGCGGAGGGAGCAGGGCGGCAGGCCGACCTCCAGGGCGGGTACTACCTCTATCCGCGAGGCGCGTTCACTGTCGGCCGCTTGGGGGGACGCGCCATCCCGTGCCTGTCGGCTTCCCAGCAACTCGCCTTCCGCGAGGGTTACGTCCTGCGGGATGTGGATCACCACGACATCGCGCTGCTCCAGGGCCTGGACGAGCCCCGATGACTCGCTGAAGGCCGAGCCGCCAGCCGTGCTCCCACGGGTGAGGCTCGTTCCACGAGCCCCTGCTCCAGGCGGAAGCTGGCCGAAACGCCGAGCCCCGAGCAGAACCGCATCTGGAGGCCCCAGTGCCCCGGGCCTGGGACCTACGGGGCGAGTCGTGCGCTGTCGACTCCGGGGGCAGGCTGGTGATCAGTTGGAGCCGCTCGCTGGTGAGCCTGTTGATGCGCTTCTCTCCTGAGCAGGCGCAGACGGATCGTATCCACGTGGGGCGGGCCGGGCCTTTACCCAGCGGGTGCTGCTTCGGCCGGTGCCGCTGACCGCGGGACCGCTGCAGGCCGCTGCCTCCTGTCCCGCCGCCGTCGCGGAGGCACGCGTCGGCGGGGAGCTGTACACACCGGCGTACTCCCTGCCGTTGTGGCTCGGCGTGCATGAAGGTGAGGCACCGAAGCCTTACCGTGTCCCCTCCACCCGTCCGAAAGACGGAGATGAACAACACGCAGCACTCTCCTCGACGGGCACCGCCCACCGGGTTGCGGCGCTTCACCGCCCGACCGCCCCTCCTCGTTTTCCGCATGGGCCTGGGAGGACTCTTCCGTGAGCGGCTGCACCTGCTGCGGGACACCGGCCGTGTCAGCGGACGCGACCGTCGAGTGGTCCTGGAAGTGGTGGGACAGTCCCGCACCAGACGGCTCTGCATCCATGCGGGTGCCACGGCCGGGCAGGACGGGCTTCTCGGTACCGGCCAAAGTGGCCCTGTCTTCCGGCCACTGAGGTTCGAGGGGCGCGCGGTGGATTCGAGCGGGCGCCGGGGCCGCAAGGAGATCCCGGCCGTAACGTAAGCCCGCGTCGGCGAGGCGGTGGCCGGCCGTCTCCCGGTGGAAGCTCTCCCAGCGGCACCCGCCGCACGGTCTCCCCGCCCGCGCAGGCTCACACCGCCGGCTCATGCGTCGCCCGGCCATCCCCTCGACGCAGTAGTCACAGCTCTTGCCGACCGGGGCGAAGGGTATGGGCTCCGCGCGGCGCCCGTGGAGGGCGCAGGGGTGCAGAAGAGCGCTTCGAACAGTGTGTCGGGCCTCTGCGTCGTGCACACGAGTACGGCGGCCGTCGCGGGCGCGCATGGCCGCCTTCACGATCAGGCATCGGGAACGTGCACGGAGTTGACGTCCAGACAACCGAGGCGGGCGTCGGGCGCGGCCTCAGCCTTCCTCATGCGGCCGCTCGGCGGCCCACCTCATCCGCCGCTGGCCGGCTGCCGGTTGGAGTAGTAGTAGAGGGCGACGTCGTCCGGGTGGTGGACGCGTTCCTCGGTGCCGCCGATTTCCTTGAGGACGAGGTGGGTCTTGTCGAGCGGGTGCTGGGTGATGAGCCAGGGGTTGTTGTCGCTCTCCTGCCAGACCCGCGCCCACACCTTGTCTCCGACGCGGACTTCGCCGCCGTCCTTCGTGCGGAATTTGGATGCCATGCACCGTACATACCCGCATTCCACGCACCCGGACCGCCAGGCGAGGAGCAGCTCTTCGCGACCACCCCGCCGCCTGATCCTTGAACATTCTCAGCGCCAACGGCGGCCCGAGCTGACCCGCTGGTACCTCCGGGCCGCCGGATGGTCCGGCGGCACCCGAGGAGGTGAGCCGCGCCCGGCACTGGCACGCACCGGGGCGCGGTCGCGTTTCCGCGCGCGGCGCCTTGAGCTGCTCCTGGTCGTACTGCTTGCTCACTGTCCCCGTCTCCCTGACTCGCTCGGTGGCTCATGCCGCCGACCCAGCGGCGGAGTACGGGCCGCTCCCTTCGCTGTGCCGAGCTACAGCACTTCTACGGGTGGTACCCACCGGCAGCCGGACCGGGCGTTGGGCGGCAGGCGCGGCCTGTCAGGCACGGCCGAGCGCTTTGCGCAGCCCGTGGGCGGCGGCGCCCGCCGCGATCAACGCGGCGCCGGCCAGCACGGAGGAGACGGGCAGGGCGAAGGCGAGCAGCAGGCATCCGACCACGCCGAGGAGCGGCACGACGCGGGCCGGGCGGCCCTCGGCGGGGGTGAGGGTCCAGGCAGCGGCGTTGGCGATGGCGTAGTAGGCCAGTACCCCGAAGGAGGAGAAACCGATCGCACCGCGCACGTCCGCGGTCGCGGCCAGGACCGCGGCCACCGCGCCGACGGCCAACTCGGCGCGGTGCGGCACCTGGAGCCGGGGATGGACGGCGGCCAGCGCGTGGGGCAGATGCCGGTCGCGGGCCATGGCCAGTGTGGTGCGTGAGACCCCGAGGAGCAGCGAGAGGAGCGAGCCGAGCGCCGCGACCGCCGCGCCGACGCGCACGAGCGGAGCGAGCCCCGGCACGCCGGCCGCGCGTACGGTCTCGACGAGAGGAGCGGCGGTGTGAGCGAGGCGGCCGGGGCCCAGCATCAGCAGGACGCAGACGGCGACGGCCGCGTAGAGGGCCAGGGCGGTGCCGAGCGCGAGCGGGACAGCGCGCGGGATCGTCTTCCGCGGGTCACGGACCTCCTCGCCGAGGGTGGCGATGCGCGCGTACCCGGCGAATGCGAAGAACAGCAGCCCCGAGGCCTGGACAACCCCGCCGAAGGATGCGTCCGCGCCGGGCTCCAGGCGGGCCGCGTCCGCCGCATCCGAGGTGAGACAGGCGGTGACCACGGCGGCGAGCACCGCCAGCACCACGGCGACGATGGTCCGGGTCAGCAGCGCGGACTTGTGCACCCCGGCGTAGTTCACCGCGGTCAGCGCGACCACCGCCGCCACCGCGACCGCGTGCGCCTGGCCCGGCCACACGTACGAGCCGACGGTGAGGGCCATCGCCGCGCAGGATGCCGTCTTGCCGACCACGAAGCCCCAGCCGGCCAGGTAGCCCCAGAACTCGCCGAGCCGCTCCCGCCCGTAGACATAGGTCCCGCCGGACTGCGGGTACCGGGCGGCCAGCCGGGCGGAGGAGGTCGCGTTGCAGTAGGCGACCACCGCCGCGAGCGCGAGGCCGAGCAGGAGCCCCGACCCGGCTGCCGAAGCGGCCGGGGCAAGAGCGGCGAAGATCCCGGCCCCGACCATCGAGCCGAGACCGATTACCACGGCGTCGAACACCCCCAGACGCCGCGACAGCTCCCCGCTGCTCCCGGCGGTCTGCGACGTCTCCATGGCTCACTCCCGAGTACGGACCGCCGGCCGCCGGCAAGAACTGGCTCCTGATGTCGGCGCACGATATAGGACCAGGGTGTACGGCCCCCCACCCGCCAGGACAGCTGAGCGGAACAACCGCCACACACCCGCGCGCGGGTCCGGTGTCGTTGCTGGGGTAGCCGCCGAGTGGCACGGCCAACGCGGCGCTCACGAACGGAGCGAGCACTGAGGCGGCCTGCCGGCTCCGCCAGGAGTCGGACAAGGAAGCCGATCTGTTCGCACTGCCGGCACGTGCGCGCCGACCGCCGCGCTCACCGCGCCACGACCAACGCGTCCCGCCTTGCCTCACCTCACTCGATGCCTCGGCTGGTGAACTGGGTGGCTCACGGCGCCGGCAGCGAGGCGCGGGGCGTGGGGCCGCGTCGGGCTCTCCGTTCCCATCCCGGCCCCACGCTCGGGGGTGTCGACGTCGGTCACGAGCCACAACACCCGCCAGCCGACGCTTCCTCGGGGGGCCTCAGCGGGGGGCGCGCCAGCGCCGAGCTGTACGAGGGCGGGCTCTTGAGTGCAGCCCCCGCCTCGTCGGCCCGGCCCGTGTCGGGGGCGTCGAACAGGCCGGCGCCGCCGCACACCCCGGTTGCTGCGGCCGGTGCCTCGGCTGCGTCACACACCGGGCACAGCACTGTCCGTGGCTGCGTGCTGCGGGGGTGAACTTCTTGCGCCAGGCCAGGGCGACGTACACGAGTCCGATCAGCACCGGGACTTCGATGAGCGGGCCGACGACGCCGGACAGGGCCTGGCCGGAGGTGGCGATGGCGACCGCGATGGCCAGCTCGAAGTCGTTGCCCGCCGCCGTGAAGGCGAGGGTCGCGGTGCGGTCGTAGGCCAGGCCCAGGCCCTTGCCGAGGAGGAAGGTGCCGAAGAACATGAGCGCCAAGTAGACCAGCAGCGGCAGCGCGATCCGGGCGACGTCCAGAGGCTGGGAGGTGAGGGTCTTTCCCTGCAGGGCGAAGAGGATGACGATCGTGAAGAGCAGTCCGTACAGCGCCCAGGGGCCAATCTTCGGCAGGAGCTTCGCCTCGTAGTCGGCGCGGCCCTTCTTCTGCTCGCCGATGCGGCGGGTGAGGAAGCCGGCGAGCAGTGGGATGCCGAGGAAGATGATGACGTTCAGCGCGATGTGCCACACGGACACGTCCAAGCCCTGGCCGTCGCCGAGGTTCAGCCAGCGCGGCAGCAGGTCGAGGTACAACCAGCCCAGCAGGCCGAACGCGACGACCTGGAACACCGAGTTCAGCGCGACGAGGACGGCCGCGGCCTCGCGGTCGCCGCAGGCGAGGTCGTTCCAGATGATGACCACGGCGATGCAGCGGGCCAGACCGACTATGATCAGACCGGTGCGGTACTCGGGCAGGCCCGGCAGGAAGATCCAGGCCAGCGCGAACATGACCGCCGGGCCGACGATCCAGTTGATGACCAGCGAGGACGCCATCAGCTTGCGGTCGCCGGTGACGGTGTCGAACTTGTCGTAGCGGACCTTCGCCAGGACCGGGTACATCATGACCAGCAGGCCGAGCGCGATCGGCAGGGAGACCCCGCCGATCTCGATCTTCGCGAGCGCGTAGTTCATCCCGGGGATGAGACGCCCCAGGCCCAGACCGAAAGCCATGGCCAGCACAATCCACACCGCTAGGTAGCGGTCGAGGGTGGAGAGCTTCTCTGCGATCGAGTCGTCCCCGCCCGGGCCGGCGCCATGGGTGGAGGCAGTGGCGGGATCGGTGGAGGTCACGGGCAGGCGGCGGACCGCAACGTTCAGCACGCGAGCGCCCCCGTCGTACTGCACGCTCCACAACAGGGCGAGCGGCAGTGCCGCGGGGTTGGCTGCCTCCAGCGTCGACAACGGCTGAACTCCTCGGGGACGACGGATGCGCACTACGCCGGGGACGCCGTACGCGCCCGGTGCAGCGCCTCACCGCAAGGTCACAGCCCCTGGACCGACCGGGCCCGGGAGCTGTACCCGGCGCCCGGGCCGCCCCCGTGCCGGGCATGCCGAGTGCCGTCAGATGCCCGCCGCGGACCGGGCCGCCAAGTCCAGCGCCACGTCGGTGATCATGTCCTCCTGACCGCCGACCATGCCGCGCCTGCCGACCTCCACCAGGATGGTGCGGGTGTCCAGGCCGTGGAGGGCGGCGGTCTCCGCGTGGCGCAGAAGCTGGAGTAGACATCCGCGTAGCCGAGGCTGAGGGTTTCCCGGGCGACGCGGACCTCGCGGTCCGGGAGGGGACGCACCAGGTCGTCGGCGGCGTCCATGAGCGGGAACAGGTCGCAGCCGTGCCGCCAGGGCACGCCAGGGCAGGAGGTCGGCGACCGCCACGAACGCCTCCAGCGGGCAGTTTCCGGCCCCCGCGCCCTGGCCAGCGAGTGAGGCGTCGACCCGGGTGACGCCGTTCTCCACGGCGACGACCGAGTTGGCCACACCGAGGGTGAGGTTGTGGTGGGCGTGTATGCCGAGCGCGGTGCCGGCGCCGAGGACCTCGCGGTAGGCGCGCAGGCGGTCGCGTACCCCGTCCATCGTCAGCCGGCCGCTGGAGTCGGTGACGTACAGGCAGTGGGCGCCGTAGGACTCCATCAGCCTGGCCTGACGCGCCAGTTCGGCCGGTTCTGCCATGTGCGACATCATCAGGAACCCGGCGACGTCCATGCCCATCTCGCGGGCGGCCGCGATGTGCTGGGCGGAGATGTCGGCCTCCGTGCAGTGCGTGGTCACCCGTACCGAGCGGATGCCGAGGGCGTGGGCCTGCTTCAGGTCGCGCAGCGTGCCGATGCCCGGGAGCAGCAGCGTGGTGGGCACGGCCCGGCGGGCGGCGTCCACGACCGCTTCGATTTCCACTCCCAGTCGGTGTGGGCGCCGATGCCGTAGTTGATGCTGGAGCCGGCCAGGCCGTCGCCGTGTGCGATCTCGATGGCGGCGACGCCTGCGGCGTCCAGCGCGGTGGCGATGGCCCGGGCCTGCTCGACGGGGTAGCGGTGCCGCACGGCGTGCATGCCGTCGCGCAGGGTGACGTCCTGGATGTACAGGTCGGGCGGCGCCGTCCGGTCGGCGGGGGCGGCCCCGGTGGTGTGGTCGGTGCTCATCGTGCGGTCCTCCCGGTGGCGCGGTGTGCGGCCATGCGCTCGGCGGTGCGCAGGGCGGCCGAGGTCATGATGTCGAGGTTTCCGGCGCACGCGGGCAGGTAGTGCGCGGCGCCCTCGACCTCCAGGAAGACGGAGACGCGCAGGGCGTCCTGCACGTCACCCGCGGGCAGCAGCCCGCGCAGCGGATCGTCCGCGTGCACCTGGGCGCGGCGTGCGGCGGTGGCCAGAAAGCTGAGGGTGCCCGGACGCGGGCCGTCCGCATGGCACGGCTCAGCGGGCTGCTGAACACGGCGACCAGACGGCGACTTTCAGCCTCGGTGCCATAGCCCGTTCCAGCCTGTGTCACCGCTGCCCGCCCCGCATGTCTCCGGCTACCGAATCACCGAACGAGACGGGCTCTCAGCCGCCACAGGGCCAACGCGGAGACGGCGAGGACCCCCGGTGAGAGGAAGGGCTCCAAGGCCTCTCCGGAACACACCGGGGGTTCTCTTTCGCAGGCGGTCGTGCCAGGCGCAGGTCAGTCCGGCCCGTCAAGTCAGCATGCGTGCCCGCTTCTTGCCGGCCCGGTGGATGCCCAGACCGGTGAAGCCGACCCAGACGAGAGTGATCAGACCGACGAGGGCATCCGCACCCCACCCGTTGACGGCGTAGAAGTGGGTGGCGTCCATGCCGAAGTAGAGCGACGGGATGGCCAGCAGGTTGATGACTCCGACGACGATGGAACCGCGCACGGTCCACCGTGGCACCACCGACGACGCGGCTGCCGTGAACCGCTGCGCGGCACGGGCGAACCCGAGGAAGAACATCGCGATCCACAGGTGTGCGATCGGACCATGAGCCAGTGCCATGGCGGCCGCCAGAGGGCCGTCGGTGGTCGGGTCCATCCCCCGATCCGGGAAGGCCAGGGGAGTACCGGCCTCCAGCGAGGTGGCGAAGAGGATCACCGCGACGTAGGTGAGCAGCGACACGATGGTGAGCTGACCGACGATGGCGCGCCGGCCCGTGCCGTCCCTGGGGAGCAGACGCGCCAGAGCGACTCCGAACGCTGTCAGCACAGCCATGATCACCAGCGTCAGCAGGCTACGCGTCAGGACGTTCCACTCCGGAGGTGGTCCCGAGTAGACGAAGTACAAGGCCACCATCGGCACCGAGAGGGCACCCACTGCCATCCCCGCCCGGCCGGCGAAGGTGGTGGTGGACAGGTCCGATGCGTCGGCTGCGTGACGAGACGAGGCAGAGGGGTTCTGCGTAGACGATGGCGTGGTCACAGTGACTCCCGGGTGACGTCGTCGGTACGGAGGTGTCCGGTCTGGAGGCGGTGCGATGAACCGGTGCGTAGCCACTGGTCGCGGACGTGGTCCACGGACAGCAGTGCAGCGTTGATGAGAAGGGCGCTGCCGGGCGTCCACAGCCACCACGGACCGTCGAGGTCAGTGCGGAAGATGCCCATCAGCAACCAAACGATGATCTGGACGGCGGTCGCGAAGGCGGCCACCGTGGTGACGGCGAAGCGGATCCGGGTCGTGGAGCGCTGATCGGTCGGGTCGAGCCCGAGCAGCGTCATCAGGTGTCGGCGAGGACGTGTGGTGTTCATGCCCTCAACCATGTCGGCCGGCCGATGTGCCGGACGTCTGCCGATCGGACCGGCCCCGTCCACGAACGGCCGACAGTTTCTACGACTTTCGTTGACTGCCTCGTCGAGGCCGCCGGTCTAGGGTGGTTCGGTGATGTCTCCTCCCCTCGCCGTCGTCGGCGGTCGCAACGACGAGATACCGGTGCGTCGAGGGCCGTGGATCGAGCGCGGCCGGTCGGCGTTGCTTGTTCTCTCCTCGTTCGCCGGTGGACTCGCCATGCTGTTCCTGGTCCTCGAGCAACGTCCGGGAGGCGGGTGGCGCGTCCTCGACATCTCCGTGGGCGCCGTCGCGAGTCTCGTCCTGCTGGTCCGTTACCGTGCTCCGGTCGTGGTCGGCCTGGTGCTGGCGGTCGCTGGGGCGTTCTGCGCCACCGCCGGCGTGGCCAACTACGTGGCCCTGTTCGCCGTGGCACGCAGCCGGGGCATCGAGCAGGCGTTCGTGGTGGCGTTGGCCGATATCGCCGGCGCCCTGGTCTTCTGGCTGCTGTATCCGGCCAACTCCGCGCTGAGCCTCACCGTGGTGGTCAACACCGCGATCGCACTCGCCGTCGTGGCCTGGGGCGCACTGCAGCAGAAGCAGCAGGACCTGGTCGCGGTCTACCGGGACAGAGCGGCCCGTATCGAGCGCGAGCGGGAGCAGCGTGCGGAACAGATCCAGATGGCCGAGCGCGCCAGAATCGCCCGGGACATGCACGACTCGGTCGCGCACTACATCTCGCTGATCGCGCTGTATGCCGGCGGGCTCGCGGTCGCCGGGGACAACGCCAAGAATGTCGGCACGACAGCCGCGACGATTCGCACGACCGCGATCAGTGCGCTCGACGAGTTGCGCACGGTGATCGGGATGCTCCGCGACGGCACCGTCGTGACACCGCAAACTGCCGAGCACGAGCACACCGTTGCGGGACTGATCGACGAAGCCAGACAAGCCGGTCAGTTGATCGTCGCGCACCTTGATCCGCCCGACAACAGCGACAGCACCGGCAGCACAGCCACGCGGCGGGAACTTCCGAGCGCAGAGCACGTGTACCGCGTCGTGCAAGAGGGGCTGACCAACGCGCGCAAGCACGCCCCCGGCGCACTGGTGACGGTGAATGTCCGCCGCGAGGGCAGCGACGCCCTCGTCACGATCACCAACCCGATCGAAGAAACCGAGTCAGCGTTGCCCGGAACCGGCGCCGGCCTGAGCGGTCTCGTCGAACGGATCGCCACCGTGGGAGGCGTAGTCGACCACGAGGTCGTCGACCGCGGTGAGAACACCCACGAGTTCCGACTGACTGCGCGAGTGCCCCTGCGATGACCAGCTCTCCACGTTCCAGCAGCGCCCCCGGCGCACCCACGTCGGTGCTCATCGTCGACGACGACGCGATGGTCCGCGCCGGGCTGTCGATGGTCCTGTCGGTGGACCCCACCATCACGATCGTCGCCGAGGCACCCGGCGGAGCCGAGGCCGTCGTCGCGGCCACGCGGCACCGCCCCGATGTCGTGCTGATGGACCTGCAGATGCCGGAGATGAACGGCGTCGAGGCCACCCGCCGTGTCCGAGCGGCGGTGCCGTCGGTCGCGGTGCTGATGCTGACCACCTTCCACCTGGACACACACGTCCTCGACGCGTTGCAGGCCGGCGCGAGCGGATATCTGCTCAAGGATGTCGCGCCACAAGAGCTCTGCCACGCGATTCACCTTGCCGCATCAGGCGAATCCGCGTTCTCGGCAACGATCACCCGCCAACTCGTGGCACGCCACACTCGCACAGCCGAGGACTCCACCAGCGCCAAAGCTCAGCAGGCACTGCAGGCGCTCACCGATCGGGAGCGCGCCGTCGCCGAGGCTGTCGCTGAAGGCGCTTCCAACGCGACCATCGCGAAGGCACTCTTCATGAGCGAAGGCACAGTCAAGACGCACATCTCCCGCGCACTCACCAAGACCGGCTTGGACAACCGCGTCCAGCTGGCACTCATGGTCTTCCGAGCGCAGCAGAACTCCTGAGAGGGCTTTTTCGCCCGATTTTTTATCCCGGAAGCGGCTATTTGGTATGTGCTATCGGGTGGCGCCAGAGATGGTGCTCTCGCCGGTGAGCCGGCGAGCCATGAGGTCGGTCATGGCGAGGTGGATCATGGCTTCGGACCGGGTGGGCAGGATTTCGTAGTCGCGGGCGAGGCGGCGGTGGAGCATGAGCCAGCCGTGGGTCCGTTTGACCGCCCAGCGCTTCGGGATGGGAGTGAAACCTCTGGTCCCGGGCTTGCGAGCGGTGATTTCCATGTCGATGCCGAGAACGGCGGCATGTTCGACGAGGTGCCGGCGGTAGCCACCGTCGACCCACACCTTGCGGATGCCGGGATGGTCGGCGGCGGCCTGGTCAAGGAGCCGGGCTCCGGCGGCGGAGTCCTGCACGCTTGCCGCGGTGACCGGCACGGCAAGCAAAAGTCCGAGGGTGTCGGTGCCGATGTTCCGCTTCCTGCCCGCGATTTTCTTCCCGGCGTCGATGCCCTGGCCGGCGGCGTGGACGCTGGTGGAGGTCTTGACGCTCTGCGCGTCGATCACACAGGCCGACGGCTCGGCGTCCCGTCCTTCCTTCTCCCGTAGCAGCTGCCGGAGCAGGCCGTTGAGCTGGGCGAACACACCCTCGTCCGCCCACTTGGCGAGGTAGCCATAGACGGTGTTCCAATGCGGGAAGTCGTGCGGAAGGTAGCGCCACTGGACCCCGGTGCGGTCCACATACAAGATCGCGTCCATGATGTCGCGCAGGTCGTGTTCCGGCGGCCGGCCGAAGTCCAGGGCCCTGCCGCGGCGCTCGAGCCGCCAGGCAGAGAGCACTGGCTCGATCAACTCCCAGCGGGCATCGGACAGATCACTCGGATACGGACGTCGCGTCGGCATGCTTCCGGCGTACCGCTCCGGACCGAGTGCGCCCAGGCGCACAGCGACACCAACAGAAGCACGCTTCCGCGAATGCCGGGCGTCCTGGGATGAGACAGGCACAAGTCACTTCCTGCCTCACCTGTCACCCCACCCGACCAGCAAAAATCAATCCGCATCTACAGCAGCACGAGCACCACAACCCGACAGCCTGAAAATCGCCTAATACACGGATAGTCCAGATGAAAACGACCTCTCAGCGCGGCGGCAGCAGCCCTCGGCCTCAACACCTTCACTCTCGTCGCACAGATCAACCGGATCGAACGAGAACTCGGTGGACCGCTCCTGGTCCGCGCGGAACGCGGCAGGCCCATGACACTCACTCCCCTGGGGAAGAAGGTGCTCAAGGCCATTCGAAAGTTGCAGGACAACACGATGCCCTGAAGCACAGCGTGATCACTCCGGGTCGGCAATGCGCCAGCGGCATGCCCCACGAGAAGGTCGCCCGATTTCGAGAACTGTGTTGTACCGGCCCAGGACGACGGAGTATTCGCTTTCGTTATCCGGGTATCGCTTCGACTCCGGCAGACTGTGGAAGCGGACCCAGACATTCCTGTAGGGCTCGCGGAGCTTGTAACCGACCGGCGGGCAGCTGGGCCAGCGTTGCTGCCACAGATCCGTCAGAAGCACCCGCACATCTCCAGTCAGTGGAGCCGCGACTGGCTCCCCAAGCAGGGGGAGGCCGCCGAGTAGGCGGGAGAGAGCGCGGTCAGTGGATTGCTGCTTTTCTACGCTGGTGCCCACGTTCACTCGTTGGGGGACTCCGTTGCCAGCGGGATACCGCACCGCCAGCAGTCGTTCGCGTGGTCGTCCCGGCAGACGTAGCCGATGGCACCATCCACGCACCATTCGGCGGCCTCCTCGGACAGCAGGTCGGGCCCGGCATGGAGCAGCCGACGAAGTTCCGTGGTGTCCGCAATGTCGGCCGGGCGGTTGGTGAACCAGTCGTCGAACCAAGGCTCGTCTCGGTGCATGCGCCAGTGCGCATTCTCCCGGTCGTCGACAGCCGTAAGGAACCGATCGACGATGCGCCCCCAACTCGGTGTTCCGAACCAGTCGTTGTCGGACGCGCAGAAGAATTCGATCAGGGTTCGCAGGCCGAACTCCTTCTCGCGAAGGCAGTACGTTCGCCCCCAAGCGATCGCGTCCTGCGCCATCTCCGCGAGTTCTTCGCGCGGATCAACCTCGTGCGCCGGGTCATCAGGGTTGTGGCAGGCCAGCCCGAGCTCGAGCACGGACTGCCCGGTCGGTAGAACCCGGGACGGGTTGACGATCGCGAGACCGAGACCGATCCAGTTGACATGGTCGAACGACAGCATCGAGCGCACGATTCGGTTCAGCAGCGGCGGCAGCATCTGCCGGTAGTACGAGCTGTACGACGAGCGCAGCGTGGTGCGGACCACGCCTTCTCGTTCGCCTTCGCCTCCGCGACCAGGTCGCGCAGCGTCTTCTCACCCACCACCGGGTACAGCACCGCACGTACGGTCCCCTCCGGCCGGCCCACCGCCGCATCTGCGAGACGGAAGAGGATGCCCTCCTTGCCCCGCACCTTCTTCAGCTCCGCCGTCAGCTGCCGTTCCACCCGCCGCTCGGCACGAGCGTTGATCTTGTGGACCAGGGCGACGAGCAGTTCCACCAGGGTGTCGGTGATCTCCGCCTGACGGGATGCACACAGCGCGGCCAACAGCGTCGTCCGTACGTCCTCGGCTGCGTCCCGCAAGTCCGAGGGGTACATCTTGATGGCCCGCGCCCGCCACGCGGCCACCAGCTTCTCCGAGCAGTCCGCGAACAGCCCCGCCGGCAAGCCAAGCTGCCGGACAGCGGTCAGCTTGGTGATCTCCGTCAGCAGCGAGTCCAGCCCCACCGCACCCGGGTCTCGCTTCAGCGAGGCCAGCAGCGCGGTCCCGTCCTCCTTCCCCTCCGCCACTAGCTCCAGCAGGCGGCCGGCGCACACCTCGCCCAGACGCGCGACGGTCTGCGCGCAGAAGACCCGGTCCGCCCCAGCTCGCGCGGCGGCCACGATCCGCTCGATACGGCCCGGGGGCTCGATGCGGTCGCTGCGGCACTGCACGAGCAGGGCCTCGCGCAGCCGGTCCTCCACCAGCTCCACCGGACAGACCTCATCGGCGAGCCAGCCGGTCAGCCGTTCCTCATCGGCCCGGGTCGCCGGACGGAACCCGAGGGCCTCGCGGATCTGCGTACGGTGGCCCTTCGCGGAGCGGGACTACAGGTCGTACTTTGCCAAGTCCTCCGCCGGCACCTTGACTACGTCGGCCACGTAGTCGACCGCGACCTGCGAGAACTCCTCCACGAACTGGGGAAACCGGCCCTCCAGCTCGAAGAACTTCAGCATCAGCACGAACCCGAGCCGGGTCGGGCCGGACTTGTTCGCGACCAGCTCCCAGTCAGGACCTACCGGCGTCCAGCACGCCACCACGTCCTCGGGTGACCACTCCCGGCGCATGAACGTCCCCGCCCTCTCCGTCGACTACTCGTTCGGCCTAACGAAGAGGCCGGGCACGCAGCAACGGGGGACCGGAAGAGGCCGACGGCTACTTTGCACCGTGGGTCAGAGATAGGACACCGGGGCCGTTTCGATCGGATCACCCCGGGCCTCTGTCCGGGTTTCACCTCCGGCCGGTGACGCGGCTGCTGAACCCGACTCGTCTGAATCCTTTGCACCCGCCGCCGACTCTTATGAACGCATGGGTAAGCGGCCGTACGGCCGAAGAGTCGAGGAAGGTGGGAGGACCGTGGCCCAGTTCACCAGGAGCTCCTGGCCGGGTGACCAACTCGTCAGCGCCGCGCAGCGCGGCGACGAGTCGTCGATCGGGGTGTTGATATCCGGCGTGTACCCGCATGTCCGGCGGTTCGCGTTCTCGCTGTGTGCCAGCAGTCAGGACGCCGAGGACGCGGCACAGGAGGCGATGATCGTCCTGTTCCGCAGGATCGGGACACTGCGGGCCACCGCCGCGCTCGCGTCATGGATGTTCCGGATCGTGCGCAGCGAGTGCTCGCGGCGCGCGCGGAGCCTCGCTCACCGCTCGGAAACGGCCGTCGACACGACTGTGTCCTCGGCCGAGGACGACGTGCTGGGCCGGCTGGAGGTCGAGCGGCTGGTCGAAGTGATCGCCTCCCTGCCGGACGATCAGCGCCGCGTCCTCATCATGCGGGACATCCAGGGACTGCCGGGGAAGACCGTCGCCTCGGCGCTCAGGCTGAGTACGCCGGCGATGAAGTCCCGGCTGCACCGCGCCCGCCGTGCCGTACGTGAGGGGCTGGGTGAGCCGGAGTGAGCACGAACACCTTCCCGACCAGGCCCCGGGGCGTGCTCCTCGTGCACGGCGCCTGGCACACCGGAAGAGCGTGGAACGGCGTCGCCGCCGGGCTGCGCGCGCGGGGCGTTCCCGTGGCCGTCGCCGAGTTGCACCGAGGATCACTGGCGGGGGACATCGCCGCCGCCGAAGCCGCACTGGACGACATCGCCGAGTCCGGTCCCGTCGTCGCCTGCGGTCACTCCTACGGCGGCGCCGTCATCAGCGGTCTGCCGCCGCGGAAGGTGGCGCATCTCGTGTACCTGGCCGCGATGATGCCCGACGTGGGCGAGACCAGCTTCGGGCTGCTCGCCCAGGCACCACCAAGCGACTTGGGCGCGTCCATGATCGGTGACATCGCCGGCACCACCACGATCGATCCGGCCCGGGCAGGGGCGCTGTTCCACGGCCGGCTCGATGCGGACCGGCGACTCCGTCACGTCACCGAGCTGGTCCCACAGGTCATGGCGGCCGGCCACCAGGCGGCCGTGACCGCGGCCTGGCACTCACGGCCCAGCACCTACGTCCGCTGCACCGACGACCGGGTCATCCACCCGGAGCTGCAACGCCGCTTCGCGCGGCGCGCCACCCACACGGTCACCTGGCACAGCGACCACGGCGCCTTCGCTTCCCACGAGTCGGACACCGTCGCCCTGCTGGCCCTGCTCGCCGGGCCCTGAGCCACCGCGCTGACCACCACACCGCTCACCGGGCGAAGCGTCCAGCCGACCTGAGCTCGGCGTGACGCGTACGAAGGAGTTGCGTCCGGTGACCGGGTCCAGCACCGCGACCTTCAACGGAGACCGGGCGGCGGTCTGGATGAGGGAGAGCCAGCTCTGGTTCGGCACCAGGATCGTCAGCTCCGCCGGCCACGTGGCGAGCGCTCCGGGGTCCGGGCAGACCACTCCAGCCAGATTGAACCCGTCGCTCTCCCACCGCGGCCGGGCGTAGACGAGTAGCCCGTCGCCGTGAGCGGGGCTCAGGTCCCCCCACTTGATCGCCTTGCCCGAGGCGGAACGGACCATCTGTGTGAAGGTCTCCCACACTGCGGGGTTCAGGCCCGTCACCTCGAAGAACCTGGCCAAGCGCCGTATCTCGGCGGCCCGCTCCCGCGCCCGCTCCCGTGCCCGCCGCTCGGCATCCTGACGGCGTCGGGCGGCAGCGGCGGCCCGCTCCTCGGCGTCTTGAGACCGGCAATGACGTTCTCGATGATGTCGTTCATGGGCACGCCTCCTGGGCGTCGGGCGAGCAGTCCGGGCCTTCCTGCGCCGCCCCCGATTGCCTACCGGACTCATGGCCCGGTAACCCGACTCAGCGCCCACAACACGGCGTCGGCACGGCCACTTCAATGAGTGCTCTACCAGCAGTGATGCGTATGGAGAGTGATCCACATCACAAGTGCGCCTGGTGGCCGGGTCCGGCGTACGCCCCCGGCGCAGACCGCTCGGCGGCCCCCGCCCCGGCGCGAGCCGTCTCGTCTCGGTCCGTGTCGGACCAAATCGGTCCGTGCAGGCCCGGTACGGTCCTTGTCCGACCCCCGGGCGGCCCGGGGCGGGGCCCTGGCCCCGCGGAGGCCTCCCGTGCTTCTTGCTGTTATCCGAAGTCCGGCTTGGGCGGCGCCCGCGGGACTGACCAACGATTCTCGATTCCCGCGGACGCCTCACCCCTACAGACGGGGCAGGAGCGCAGGGTGTTACAGCTCGCAGGAGACCACAGCGCGCCCTGGGCCCACTCCCGACGCGCTGTCCAGACGGGCGATGTCCTGCGCCGCCTGGTTCGCGATCAGGTGCAGGTCGACGGTCAGAGCGTGCACGCGGCGGCCCCACGCAGGTTCCTCCCCGGGCGAGCAGGGCCCGGCAGCATGCGCGGCGGCGATGACGAGGCTGTAGTCCATGCCCCCATCAGGCCGCCGCCGCGCCCACCAGCCGCTGGGGCGGCGCGTCTAACCGTCACGCAATGCGCCCAAGGTAGGGGAAGACCCGCCCCGCCGGAGCCGGCAGGTACTCGTCGACGATGCTGACCGATCACGGTCATGGCTCGCCGGCTATTCGCCGGCCGCCATGATCGCGTTGATGAGGTCGCCGCCGGTCTCTTTCAAGGCCCTGACCGCCTTCGCCCTTGAACAACCAACCTGGGCCATGACCAATTCGATGTCCTTGGGGTCAACTCCGGTCTCGTCGACGGTGTCGTCGGTGGGGTGGTCGTCAGGCTCAGGGATGTCTTCGAAATCTTCTGGCATGAAGTCCTCCAAGGAGCGAAGAAGTACCGATCAGCCCTTCCACTGCTCAGGCACCGTGAAACAGGTGCCCCACGCTGGCACGGGCGGCGTTCGCTAGCCACTGTGCGTGAGAGCTCCCAGCCGACCGCCGTGGGGTGCTGGGCTCGGTCGTCTGATGAGGCCCGCCACACCAGGAGGCCGCCGCCGCGGCGGATGATCGGCTCCGGCTCGTACACGGCCAGGAGGACGGCTTCGGCCCGGTCGGGGCTCTTCATGCCGCGGGCGCGCATGGCCTTCTTCGACTCGATGACCGTGTGGCCGCCGCTGTTGTACTGCAGCTTCGGCGTGGTGAGCTGGATAGTAGCGTTGCGGTCGGTGCGCAGTCGGAGCCGGCCGACTCCGGTGCCCGGGTCGGGCTGCAGGAGCGCGCGGGTGGCGAGCCACATCTCGTCGCGCTTCTTGAAGGGGCGCATGACGGCGCCCGGGTCGTCGTGGCCAGGGGACTCGGAGACCATGACGCCGACGATGTCGGCGCGGTGCCGGCTGTTCTCCGCCCAGGTCTTGAGCATGCCGACGGCGCCGTGGCCCAGGCCGTTCTGGTCGATCTTGACGCGGACGGCGGCGGTGGAGCCGAGGGCCTCGGCCAGGCGCAGCGCCTGCTCGATCTCCTCCAAGATCCTGGCGGCGACCTTGACCTGGTTATCGTTCTCGCTGCCGCTGGAGTGGTGGCGGTGCTCGATCGCGTCGCCACCGGTAGATCGTGAACTCGTCGCCGCCGCCTGCGGCGACGTCGACGCCGAGGCGGACCCACGCGCCGCGCTTGACGGCGTGGGTGGCGGTCTCGTCCTTCAGGCCGAGGTCACACAGGCGGACGTAGCCGGGGCCGGTGGGATCCTCGACCTGCTGGGCGTACTCGACCCCACAGCGTCGGTATCGCCTTGCCACCGCCGCCCTTGGGGAACTCGGCGTGGACCTTGGCGATCACGTACGGGGGATCTTCGCCGTACTCGCGCAGGGTACGGTCCACCCAGTCCTGATCGGGGAGGTGGATGGCGAGGGAGTGCTTGGGGACCCCGTCGGGGCAGTCCCGGCAGTACGGGACACGTTCACCGGTGATGGCGGGGCTGTCGAAGGTCGCGATGGGGATGGTGATGGTGCTGGGCTCTTCGGGGTCTTCGCCTTCCTCGCACAGCAGCTCGAACCAGTTCCGCGGGTCGTCCATCGCCGGGTTGCCGATCGCCAACATCTTCGCGTCGCCGGTGAGCAAGTTGTTGGTGCCGTGGCCCATGGTGCGGGCGATACCGCCAGCTCGTCGACGGTCACCAACAGCTTGGGGTATTGCCGCACCAGAAGGGGACGCCGTTGCGGCGCACCATGAGGGTTTCGTTCGGGGTGATCACGCAGTAGACGGGACCCTTGCGCGGGATACGCCGGACGTTGGCCTTCTTCACGTTGGAGTCAGCCGGACGGCCGGCTTCGGTCACGCACCACACGTCGTGGTGGCGGGTGAACGTGCGCCCATTGAGGACGCCCTGGCTGCCCTTGGCGTGCATGAGCCGCATCTTCCGGGCCCTGCCCATCTTCACGAGGGGTTCGTGCAGGTCGTCCGCGAGGGCCTTCGATGACGTGATGTACCGGGCGCTCTCCGGGTGCGTATGCCGGGCCCCGTCTCCCTGGCGATTGGCCTCGAGGAAGTCCCGGATGACGGGCTGTGGGGCCTCCTTGATGATCTCCGGGACCCGCTTGTTGTGTGATCCGACCCCGCAGTTCTGCTGAAGCCACCGCGCGAGATTCTTCTGCCGGAACCGCAGGGAGTGCCCTGTTCGTACGTACTTCACGCCGATGCGGTCGAGCAGCATTGCTATGTGCTCGTACTTCTCCCCCTGCTTCTGGGCTATGCAGATGGTCTGCCGGACGCTGTTCCCCTCGGGATAGAGCTGGACATGCCCCTCGGCGACGTACCAGCCCGGGAAGGCTGCGAAGTCCTCGGGGGTGAAGTGTGCTGCGGCCGCTCCTGCTCGGCTACCGGGGAAGGTCATCGGTTCGAACGGGGTCCCCTCCCAGGTGTTGGTGCGGCAGACAAAGAATTCCTGCGGCAGGTCCATGTAGGAGCCGAGCTTCCACTGCCGCTGTGGCGGGGCAACGGGCTTCCACTCGGCGTCGGTCTTCTCGGCGCCAGCGCGCAGATGCTTCTTCGCGTGCTGCGCACGGCCCTTCGCTCCTACCTCGTGGCCGCAGTACGGGCAGAGGAGCCGGCGGGGTTCACGCACCCTGCCCACGCGCACAACCGGGCCGCGATCCACGTCTTGCCGACGCCGAAGACGGCGGGGACGGTGATGCGTTCGGCGTCGAGGACCGAGTCGACGATCTGCCGCTGCTTCGACCAGATCGTCTCGCCGAGAACGTCCTCGATGAAGCCGCTGGGGGTGTCGGCCCACAGGCCGAAGCGGGAGCCGACGGCCCGTTTGACCTCGCGTAGCAGGTGGGGCAGTTCGGCGACGACGACGTGCTGCTTGAGGGCCTGGCGGTGCAGGTCGCCGGGTGCGCAGAGGAGGTCGTCGGCGAGTCGGGCGGCGAGGTCGGACTTCACCCCGGGCCGCCCTCTGGTGGCGGCGGCCTCTGTCACGGCGGGTGGGCCGGGACGGCCGGCGGGGGGGGGGCGGTTCGCATGGGGCGCACCGTGCAGGCCGAAGGGGGTTTGTGTCCCGGCCTATGCCCATCCTGTCTTTTGACGTCATGCCAGGTGCGCCGGTGCCGGTATTCTGGCGATCTTCAATGGCGAACTGGTGTGCGATTGCGGTGACTTGATCTCGCTCCCTGTTCAGCTGACTTCAAGACGGAAGGGCACCTCGTTGCGTTTGGCACCGAGTATGTCCCCACACAGTCCGAGAGCGAGGGCCAGGACTGGAAGTCCGGCGTCCGCCGCGACCGGCCCTCCACTGCCCACGGCTTCGGCCAGCGCCCACGACCTCCGGCGTCATGCCGGCGGCCGGGTGAGTTTCGTGGCCACGGCATCGAGGACCCAGTCCAGGCCGGTCGTGAAGGATGCCTCGGCGTCCACGTCCGTGCCGTCGTACACGGCCTTGGCCAGCGCCGGGAAGCGACCGATGGCCAGCATCCTTGTCAGATACGGGCCGGAGGCGCGCTGCCAGTCGTGCTTCGACAGGCCCGTGGTGCGCTCGGCCCGCAGGTTCGCGATCTCGCGCCTGATCGCGCCGGTGGAGTAGGCACCGACGGTCTCCACTGCGCGCATGGCAGTGTCGATGTCGGTGAGGCTGTCCAGGGCGGCCAGCGTGGCCTCGCCCACGGCGAGGGCGTTCGGGCCCAGGGCGGGGCGGCCGCCCAGCAGATCGGCCAGCCATTCGTGCCGGAGAGCGGCCTGCCTGGTGCGGTGGGCGAGGGTGCGCAGCGCCTCCCGCCAGTCACCGGGCTGCTCCTGGGGGAGGATCTCGGCGTAGACCTCGTCCACCATGAGGTCGAACAGCTCCTGCTTGGTGGAGATGTATCCGTACAGCCGCATCGGGCCCGCGTTCAGCCGGGCGGCGACCTTGCGCAACGACACCGCCTCCAGTCCGGCCTCGTCGGCCAGCGCGATGGCGGCGGCCACGATCCGCTCCCGGTCGAGCGGTACCGGGCGAGTCGGCGGCTCCGGCCGGTCCCACACACTCATGGTTCACACCGTTCTGCTGCGATGCATCGTATGGAGCAATACAGTGTATTGCCATGAGACGTCGTATCGCTGTGGTCGGGAGCGGCCCCGGAGGCCTTACCTTCGCCCGTGTCCTGCACCGCCACGGCTACCCCGTCGCCGTCCTCGAACGCGATCCCGCCCCCCACGTCCGCCCCCCAGGCGGAACGCTGGACCTGCACGAGGGGCTAGGCCAGCTCGCCCTGGACAAGGCAGGGCTGCTGGAGGAGTTCCAGGCGCTGTCCCGCCCCGAGGGGCAGGCCATGCGCATCCTGGACGCGGACGGGACCGTCCTGCGCGACTGGCGACCCCGTCCGGATGACCGGGCCAATCCAGAGATCGACCGCGGGCAACTCCGTGACCTGCTGCTCGGCCCTCTCGACGTCCGGTGGGGGCGGAACGTGACGCAGGTAGTGCCGGGGACCCCGGAGGGTGCAGTAGTCCGTTTCGCGGACGGGCGACAGGAGACGTTCGACCTCGTGGTCGGCGCGGACGGCGCCTGGTCCCGGACACGCCCGGCAGTCTCCTCGGTGACGCCGCACTACACCGGCGTCACCTACGTCGAATCCTTCCTCGACGACGTCGACTCCCGCCATCCCGACCTCGCCCGGCTGATCGGCGACGGTTCCGTGGCCGCGTACGGGGTGAACCGAGCTCTCGTCGCCCAGCGCAACAGCGGCGGCCACGTCAAGGTGTACGCCCAGTTCCGCGCGCCGTTGGACTGGCACGCGAACCTGGACCTGGCCGACGCCGAGGCCGTGCGATCGAGCCTGCTGGCTCTGTTCGACGGCTGGGCCGCTCCCGTCCTCGACCTCCTCCGTCACGCCACCGCTTTCGTCCACCGCCCCCTCTACGTCCTGCCTGTGTCCCACACCTGGACCCACGTCCCCGGGGTGACGCTCCTGGGCGACGCCGCCCATCTGATGCCCCCATTGGGAGCGGGCGCGAACCTTGCGATGCTGGAGGGCGCCGAACTCGCCGAGTCCATCGCCACCGGCCCTGGAGATCTGGACGAGGCCGTCCGCGCCTTCGAGGAACAGATGTGGGCCCGGGCCGGCAGGTGGGCGGAGATCACGACGGCGGGTCTGGAACGCCTCGTGAGCCCGGACCCCGGCGAAGCTCTCGCCCTCTTCGACCAAGTGCAGCCATCCTGACTGACAAGCGCGTCGCGGACGAGCGCGGCGATCCGCACGGTGAGTCTGGTGGCGCGCCGGTCGAGGCCGGTGAGGAGCTGCTCGGCGAGGTGGAGTTCGTCGTCCGCGGTGGCGGGGTCGGTGAAGGCCACGACGAGGGCGCGCTGGGCCTGGCTGGATGGCGCGTTCCCCGGCGACGCCGTGCTGCTGGTCGCGGGCGGCGGTGTAGGCGGCGGCGCCTTCTGCACCGCGGCCTCCAGGCCGTCCCCCAACAGGTTCATCGCCGCTTCAGGGAGCACACGATGATCCGGGCGAAACGGACGAGGTCGGCGTGGTTCTCACGTCGGGCGGTGACGGCGGTGACGGCTTGTGTGGGTGCTCAGTGAAGGACGGTGAGCAGGCCCTCGACGCCGCGGCGGAACGCGGCGCCGACGCTGTCGACGCCGTCGAGGTGGGCGCCGCTCATGGCGCCGTCGCGCATCATGACGAAGTGCCGGGCGGCGTGTTCCGGTTTGCCGCGACGCGATGAGTTCCCGAAGACGTGCGCGAAGAGTTCTGTGAGCGTGGTCGTGTACCAGGCTCGGTGATCGAGGATCACCTGGCGCACCCGGTCTTCGGGGTCGGGATACTCGGCGGCGGCCTTGAGGAACGCGCAGCCGCGGAACTCCGGCGAGGCCAGGCTGTCGGCGACGGCGGTCCCGATCGCGCGCAGTGCGTCGGCCGGGGACGGTGCGGCCTCGATGGCGGCCTGCACGCCGGCCCGCGTGTCGGTGTCGACGCCGCGCAGGTAGGCGACCACGAGGTCTTCTTTCGAGGGGAAGTGCCGGTAGAACGTCGCCCGCGTGGCAGGAGCCTCGGCGATGATCCGCTCGACCCCGACCGCCCTGATGCCTTCGCGGTAGAACAACCCGCTGGCCGTGGACAGCAGCCGCTCTCGCGCGTCGGAACGGACCGGCTCTCCCGATGAGCTGCCGTTCGGGTTGTCGGGCGCGGGACGTGTCCGGGTAGCCATGACCCCACCCTAGCAGAAAGAACGATCGGTCTTGCAATCGCCGTGGAGTCGTGCCAGGCTCCACACTGCAAGAGAGAACGGTCTTTCTGCCAGGAGTCCGGCGGCCATGCCGTTGCCCGCTCCACGTCAGCAGACACCGGATCCAACGGCTTTCTTCGGAAAGGAACAGTCATGACCACGACTACTGTCTCTGCCCCTGCCTCTGCCCCTGCCACCGTCGCGTCAGCGCTTCGTCGGCTCTATCTCATTCGTTTCGGGTTCGCTCTGATCTGGGCGGTCGTGCTCTTCTTGACCGCGTCGAGCATCGGGCCGGTGAGCGCCACCCTGCTCGTGATCTACCCGCTATTCGACGTGGGCGCCGCCGTCGTCGATGCCCGCTCCTCCCGAGCGAGCCGGTCCGCTCTCGGTCTCTACGTCAACATCGCGATCAGTGTGTTCGCCGGCGTCGGACTGGTCTTCGCGGTCACCTCCGGCATTCCGGGGGTCCTGCGCGTGTGGGGGGCCTGGGCCGTCGTAGCGGGCCTCGTCCAGCTCATCGTCGCTCTGCGGCGACGCGACCTCGGAGGCCAGTGGGCGATGATTGCCAGCGGCAGCATCTCCGCGCTCGCTGGGATCTCGTTCTTCCGGCAGGCCGCTGCCCCTCACTCCTCGCTGAGCAATCTGGCCGGCTACGCCCTGCTCGGCGGCATCTTCTTCCTCGTCTCGGCACTGCGCCTCGGACACAACGCCAGCCGGAGCACCGGTGGGAGCAACTGACACGACCGACCACACCACCAGTGTCGACAGCGTGCTGGCCGTCATCGTCATCGGCCGGGAAGAACGTCGCCGGCCGAGTGGCCCACGCCGGGCTCAGCGCGGCCATGATCGAGCAGGGCCTCGTCGGTGGTGAACGCTCCTGTTGGGCCTGCATCCCCACCAAGGCGAACGCTGCGCAGCACGGCGGCCCTACGAGCGGCCCGCTGGCTGCCCGGCGCGCGAAGCGGTGACCGACGCCGTGGACTCGGCCGCGGTGTGGGCGCGGCCACGTCACATCGTGACTGCGACGGTGCCGGATGCGGAGCCGGCGGTGCGGGCGGCGATCGCCTCAGCCAGGTCGGTGAACGGGTAGGTGGTGGTGTTCAGCTCCAACCGTCCGTCGCCAAGGTCCTGCAACAGCTTGTGGAAGACATCGTCGGGCACCTGGCGACGGATCATGTTCATCGGTAGCAAGGTGATGTCCTGGGCCATCAGGGTGGGCAGGTCGACACCCAAGGTCTTGCCTGCCGTATAGCCGATGAGGACAGCGCGGCCGCCGGGTCGCATGGCTGGCAAGAAGGTCTGGACCGCGGTGCCGCCCACGGTGTCCAGTAGAACGTCGACGCCGCCGTCGGCAGCCGCCGTCGCGAGGGTGTCCGGGCCCTGGCCGATGAGGATGTCGTGCGCGGCATCGGGTACCGCGGCGGCTTTGGCGGGGGTGCGGACGGCGGCGAGGACGGTAGCGCCTGCTCGCGCGGCCAGTTGAACAGCCATGGACCCCACGCCCCCGGAGGCCCCCGTGATCAGCACACGGTCACCGCGGTCGATGCGGCCGATCGGATCGACCGCGGCCCAGCCGGTTGTCATGGGTGAATAGCACGTGGCCGCCAGAGAGCATCGATGCGTTCAGGGACCGTGCGCACCGCGGCGACGGGAACGGTCACCTGTTCGGCCCACGTACCGGGCCGTTCCAGACCGGTGCCGACACCGCGGACCAGAACCCGACGCCCGACAAGTCCGGCCTCCCCTCCGGTCACCCTGCCGATTCCGGCCGTGCCGGGGATGAAGGGCATCGGCGAACACCTCAACTACTTCACCCTCGACGACGTCATCCACTTACGTGGGCGGCGGCGCACCGGCCGCCTGACCTGCGGTAACGCCACCTCGACAAGGCTCGGGAACCGGCCGGGAGGCACAATGGTGATCATGACAACGACGTCGTCCGCCACTTTTCTGCCGGTCCTGGAGCGCATAGCCGAGGAGATCGACCACACGCCCGGGCGCGGCCGTCCCGCCGACTACATCCCGGCCCTTGCCGCCCGCGACGCGCGCAGCTTCGGCATGGCCGTCGCCGAGCCGGACGGCACGGTGTACGGGGTGGGGGACTGGCGGGAGCCGTTCTCCGCCCAGTCGATCACCAAGGTCTTCACCCTTGCCCTGGACCTGGCCAGGGAAGGCGACGAACTCTGGGAACACGTGGGCCGCGAGCCCTCCGGCAGCCCGTTCAACTCGCTGGTCCAGCTGGAGTACGAGAACGGCATCCCGCGCAACCCGTTCATCAACGCGGGGGCCCTTGTCGTCACCGACCGGCTGCAGACCCGCACCGGGGACGCGGCCGGCGAACTGCTGGACTTCCTGCGCGCCGAGAGCGGCAACTCCGCCCTGGACTTCGACACGGAGGTGGCCGCCTCCGAGGCCGCGCACGGCGACCGCAACGCCGCCCTCGCGCACTTCATGGCGTCCTACGGCAACATCGACAACGACATACCGGTCCTCCTCGACCAGTACTTCCGGCAGTGCTCCATCGCCGCCTCCTGCGCCGACCTGGCCCTCGCCACCGGTTTCCTCACCCGGCACGGCATCCGCGCCGACGGCAGCCGGCTGCTCAGCCGCAGCCAGGCCAAGCAGGTCAACGCGATCATGCTCACCTGCGGCACCTACGACGCGGCCGGCAACTTCGCCTACCGGGTGGGCCTGCCCGGCAAGAGCGGGGTCGGCGGCGGCATCATCGCCGTCGTACCCGGCCGGTGCACGCTGTGCGTGTGGAGCCCGGGCCTGGACGAACGCGGCAATTCGGTCGCCGGGGTAGCGGCCCTGGACCGCTTCACCACACTCACCGGCCTGTCGATCTTCTGAACCGGGGAACACATCCGGCACCCCGCGGACCCATACGTCACCGACCGCCCCGTCCCCCAGCAGCACCGGCAGCGGGACCGGGTGCAGCAGCAGGGGACCAGGTGGTACGGCGGCAGCGGGGCCCGCGGCGCCAGCAGGGCGTGACGGAGGCAGGACGACCGGACCGGCCGGCGGCGGCGTGAGCCGGACGCGGCGGGCCCTGGGGCGGCTGCGCCGAGCCGGTCGAGGCTGCGGCGGGCGAAGGCAGCCATGTGCGCGTCCCGCTCCACGCCGGTGGCGAGCCGGGGGCCGGTGAGGGCGGCGGCGAGCGCAAGGGAGACGCCGGGGCCGGACCCGAGCTCCAGGTGGCGCGGGCCCGGCGCGAGTCCGAGGGACTGGAGGGCTTCGACGGTGGCGGGGGTGTAGGTGGACATGGAGGTCATGTGGGTGCCGGTCACCTGCCCGCGGCCGAGTGCGTCGAGGGGTTCACCGTCGCGCTGGAGCAGGACCGACTCGTCGCTGTGGATCAGCTCGAGCCATTCCTGACGGTCCTCGGGATGGGCACCGTCGAGGAGGCGCCAGTCGACCGGATCCGCCCCCGGGCCGCTGACCCGCACGTACGCGTGGGGCAGCAGCACCTCGCGGGGCACGCGGAGCAGGGCCTCACGCACCAGGGGGTCGGTCAGAACACCGGCGGTGGCGAGGCGGGCGGCCATAGCGGCACGCAGGTCAGTCGTGGCGGCGGCTGGAAGTTCAACAGACATGCGGGTGTCCTTCGCGGGTGAGGGAGCGGTCGCAGGACTGGGGTGAAGCGGCGGACCGGTGAAACCCGCCAAGGTTCTGCCGGGTCGCGGTGGACACGGTTCCGGCGAGCAGCGCGGCCACGGGGCGGGCCCCGCAGCACGAGTTCCGGGTCTGCCGGCCGGGGCCCGCCACCGGTGGGTGTGCTCACTCCGCTCACCACCCCAGCTGGGAATAGGGACGGCCTTCGGCGATCGCGGTGATGGCCGTGCGGGTGTAGGAGACGATCCGGTCCGGAAGCTCGTGCGGCGGCCACCACTGCCAGGTCAGGCACTTGTCGGGCTCGCGGACCTCGGGGGTGCCCTCCCACTTGCGGGCCCGGAAGACGAGCTGCATCAAGGGCTGACCGCCCGGGGTGTCCACGACGTGTACAACGTGCGCGAGCTCCACGTCCGCGGGGTCGATGACGAGCCCCGCTTCCTCCCGCGCCTCGCGGATCAGGCAGTCGATGGCGGACTCTTGCTCGCAGCGTCCGGCCAGGTAGTGCCAGGTGTCACCCGCGTAGCGGGATTCTGGGTGGCGCAGTCCGAGGAGGACCCTGCCCTCGTCGTCCTGGATGTGGAGGTGGACGCCGACGCCGACCAGCACCGTCCGGCTGCCCCCGTCCCACGTGGCAGGAGCCGCAGCCGGCTCGTCGCCCGGCGGGCTCTCGGCCTCGTGCCGGTGGATGAGGTCTCGGGTCGCGGGGCTCATGCGCAGCCGGTCCAGCTGGTCAGGGGTGAACCAGCGCAGCAGCACCCCCTCGTTCAGGCGAAGCCGGTCGGGGTTACCGCGCCAGCGGCCGGTGAAGACCTGGACCGGGACGCTGAGCCTGTCGACGCTGGTGGCCTCCTCCACCGCGTACGGCGCCAGGTCCTCCAGGCGGAGGCCGGGGACCTCTTCGGACAGTTCGCGCAGCAAGGTGCCTTCCAGGCTCTGGTCGTCGTGGGTGCAGCCACCGCCGAGAAGGGCGAACGCCCCCGATTCCCAGATGAGGCCGGGCTTGTGGTCGCGCAGGTGGAGCAGGTAGCGGCCGCGCCCGTCGTGGATCAACGCGGACGCGTTCACCGGCTCAGGCCGGCCGTCCAGCCGCGCGGCGAGCAGTTTCGCGCGCAGTGTCGGTGAGGTGACCTCCGGCTGTGGGAGCCACTGGGCGCCGGACACCTCCTCGTCCTGCAGCACGAGCGCGGGCGGCCCCTCGCCGACGAGGTAGAAGACGTAGCGGACGTCGTAGTGGCGGTGGGCCGGTTCCCCCTTGGACGGGTTGGCGTCCATGTCGTGAACGTCGATGTCGATCGGAGAACCGAGCAGCTGCCGGGTCAGGCACAGGGCGCCCGGCGCGATGCCGGCCTCCTCCGACACCTCGCGCAGCGCCGCGGCCAGCAGCGTGCGGTCCCCGGGCTCAATGTGGCCGCCAGGAGCGAGCTTGAGGCCGCCGGTGGCCCGGTGCCGGATGTGCAGAACCCGGCCCTGCCGGTCGATGACGACGGCGCTGCAGGTGACGTGCCCGGGCAGCGTCGTCCGGGCGGTCGCGTCGACGGGCCGGCCCAGCGCGGAAAGGAGCCCAGCCAGGGCGTCGCGCTCGCCGGGGTGCCGGCCGAGGTACGCCTCGACGGTCCTGCGGATCGCGGTGGAAGTGGGTGGCATGGGTGGTGTCTCGCCTTCGATGCAGTGGGGGCGGGTGGCGGGCCGGGCTGGGCGGGAAGCCGCTCCGGTGGATCAGTTCGCCGTCTCGTGGCCGGGCTGGGTGCCACGGGGCCGGGGAACCGGGCCGGCCACGGGCGTGAGCCCGTACTGCGCGGCCTGGGCGGTGAACATCCCTTGGTACAAGCCGTCCTTGCGGGACATCAGATCCTCGTGGGTGCCGTCCTCGACAACGCGGCCCTGATCGAGGACGTAGATGTGGTCGGCGTGCATGGTCGCGGCCAGCCGGTGGGTGACGAGCACGACCGCGTGCCCCTCCTCGGCCAGGGACCACAGCCCTGCGAACGCGGCGATCTCCGCATGAGGGTCGAGGGCACTGGTCGGCTCATCGACCAGTAGGAACGGAGCCTGTCGATACCTTGTTCGAGCGGATCCCAGCTTCTGCCACTGGCCTCCCGAGAGCTGGACACCGCGCTCATAGCCCTTGAACACGATCGAGTCCCAGCCATGCGGCAGGCCGTCGACCAGCTTGAGGACGTCTGCCTCGCCGGCGGCCTTGCGGACGCGGACCATGTCCCTGGGGCGGTCGCCGATCCCGATGGCCACGTTCGCGGCCGCCGTCATCTCCCAGCGCGGGAAGTCCTGTGCCAGCAGACCGACTTGGGCGAAGACCTGGGCGCGGTCCACCTCACGCAGCGCGACCCGTTCGCCCGACTCACCCAGCCACCACACGTCTCCCTCGGAGGGGAGCAGCAGTCCGGCCAGCACCTTCGTGAGCGTGGTCTTCCCCGAGCCGTTCGCAGTGCCCGAACTTCAGCCGGGTCAGCGGGCCTTCATGGCGGACGTAGGACTGGTCGTAGCGCAGTCGGCCACCGTACAGCTCCCGCTCGGCGTCCGAGATGTTGTCCGTGGCTCCGGCCTTCGAGCCGCTCGTGATCTTGTCGCTGCCTGGTTCGACTGACATCGATGTGTTTCCCCCTTGTGGACGTGGTGGCGGCGTCGCCGTGTTCAACGACGCCGCGCGATTTCGAGCACCTGTTCCTTTCGGACGGGTTGTGCACCCTGTGATTCAGCGGTATTCCGAGGGTGCGCAGTGCACCGACCCTTGCCGCGCAAGGGTCCGCGGCGCGAGGGCGATTGGCCGAAACGCCGACGTTCGAGCGCTGCAGCGGTTGGTGGTCAGCCGAAGCTCGCAGCCGGAGCTTCACCCTGTTCGCCTCGGGTGGACGGCAGTCCCAGGCGCAGCGTCATGACCGCGTGGTCGGTCAGCCCCGCTTCGCGGGCTCCGTGGTGGTGGTCGCAGGCGAGGACCCGGTCGGCATGAGGGGTGGAGATGAAGAGGTGGTCGAAGCGGAAGCCGTTGCCGATGCGCCCGAACCAGGAATGGTCGGCCTTGTCGGGGGGAGGAGGGAGGGGGGAGGCGGTGGAAGGCGTCGATGAGGCCGGCGGCCTGGAAGAAGTCGTAGAAGGCGTACTCCAACGCGCCGAACCCCTTGTGCGGGGGCTGGTGGCCGCGTTCGATGACGTTGAGGTCCCCGACCATGATGACGGGCATGTCCGGAAAAGCGGCATGGAGTTTCCGCAGGGCCTCGGTGACCGCGTCCTGGAATGCGCGCTTGGCGACGTTGCGGCGCTCCCTGCGCCGCGGGATGGGACCTACAGGCCGAGGACGCCGATGGCGTGGCCACCGACAGTGACGTGGGCGGCCGGGGCGCGGCGGGGCATGACGGCGACCGGGCTTTCCACCGGATGTGTCGGCGGTGCGGCAGGCGATGACCGTGCGGTAGTCGGGGCCCGCCGGCTGCGGGGAGATCACGGTGGCGTACCCGCGCTCGCCAAGCGCGGAGACGAGAGCTTCACCGCTCTGGGTGGAGGACACTCGGTGGAGACGGCGATGTCCGCGTTCTCCTGGCCGGCGACCCATTCGGCCTGACGGCGGGAGCGGTCCGGTGAAGCGTGCTGGGCGTTGAAATAAAAGGGCGGCCGGTCCGGGTAGTACTTGCCGGTGAGCAGGCCCCGGGCCAGCGGCTTGTTGAGCAGGTGGAGCGCCGATCGCGCCATCGGGTGCCTGGTGTGGACGAGTGCCTGGCTCAGCGGCTCGACGGCCGTCTCTTTCCCAGCCGGATCGCCCGATACGCGAAATCCGACAAGACCCGCGCCCTGATCCCGGTCTCGGGCGGTGTGAGCGTTCGAGAGCGCCGCGTTCCACAGCTTGCCGGCCGCGTAGTGCTGACCCTGGTCGAATCGGTACCAGCCGCAGGTGCTGGCCAGCCACGAAGCTGTCATGCAGTCGATGTGGCTTGTTCTGCCGTATGCCGGGGCTGGTTGGTGGCCGGAGCCCGGAGCGGGCTGGGGAAAGCCCGCCCGCCTCAGCTCTCCAGCAACGACCGTGGCACGAACCCGGCGTCGGCCAGCCGCCGCCACAGCTCGTCCGGGACGGGGAAGCGTGCCGCCGCCGCGTTCGCGCTCACCTCGGCCGCGGAGCGGCAGCCGACGACCACCGAGCCGACCGCCGGGTGCAGGAACGGGAACTGGACCGCGGCCGCGGCCGCGGACAAGGGCACCCCGAACCCGTCGCACAGCGCCCGGCACTCCTGCGCCCGGGCCAGTTCCCGCCGGGGAACCGGACGGTAGTCGAACATCGCGTCGGGCGACGGGTCCGCAAGCAGACCGGTGTTGAAGACGCCGCCCACGACCACCGCCGTCCCGGTCCGCGCGCACAGCGGCAGCAACGTCGACAGTGCCTCGTGGTCGAGCAGCGAGAACCGGCCCGCGATCAAAACCACGTCCACCTCGAACGCGGCCACGTACGCGGCCAGGGGCGCGCTGTGGTTCATGCCGAACCCGATCGCGCGCACCAGCCCCTCGTCACGCAGCCTGCGCACCGTCGGATAGGCCGTGCACCTGACCTCCTCCGGGTAGTCGTCCGGGTCGTGCAGATACAGGACGTCGACCGAGGACCGGCCCAGCCGGGCCAGGCTCGACTCCAGGGACCGGCGGATCCCGGCCTCCGTCCAGTCCGTGACGACCTCGCCCGGCGCACCGCCGGGACCGGGGCGCAACAGCCACCCGGCCTTCGTGGAGATGACCGGCTCGGTGATCCCGGCCGGCGCCAGCAGCCGGCCGAGGCGCTCCTCGGCTTGGCCGTGTCCGTAGCGCGGCGCGGTGTCGAAGTCGCTGATCCCTGCCTCGACAGCGGCGCGCAGTGTGGCGGCGGCGTCCTGTTCGGACACTCCTCGAACAGCCCGCCCAGCGGCGCGGTCCCGATGCCGATGGGCGGGAGGGCGAAGGGCGTCCGGGAAGCGGCCCGGCCGGTGGTGGACGCGGTCATCGCCCCTCCTGCCAGGGGGAGTTGTACGCGGGTCGGCCAGCCCGCAGAGGCACGGTCAGCGTCAGCCGCACCCGCGTGCGGCCGGGCAGCTCCACACGGCAGTACGGGCCGTCCACCTGGTGCGCGGGTCCGTCGTCGGCGCAGACGGTGTGCACGACGTGTTCGGCGAAGGAACCCGCCTGCACGACCACCGAGCGTGCTGCGTCGCCCAGGTTGACCAGCTCCGCGACCGCGTGGTCCGGACGGATGTCCGTGACGAGCGCGGCGACGTCCGGCGGCAGCCCCGGGCGCCGTTCCCCGGCGTCGTGGTAGCGCAGATGAAGATGGGCGAGTCCGCCGTTGTAGAGGACTTGCGCAGAGCCGGTGGTCAGCTGCAGCAGCGCCTCGGTCAGCACCGGATTGAGTTGCTGCCGGTGGTGGATGCCGAGGGCGTCCGGCCCGACGGCCACGGCCGCAGTTGGGCGAGGCCCGGCGTGTGCGCAGGCCGGGCTTGTGCGGCTGGCGTTGTCCGTGCTCAGCGGACCGTGTCCGTGGGAACGGTCCGCTGGGCCTCGACGACGTGTCTGTGGCGACCGAGGCCGTTCGTGGCGACCGAGGCCGTCTGTGGCGACCGAGGCCGTTCGTGGCGACCGAGGCCGTCCGTCGCGGCTGGAGGCCCGCCCGCCCTGGTCGAAGGCGCGCCT
>NZ_JOIY01000009.1 GCF_000720185.1 Streptomyces sp. NRRL S-340
ATGATCGAGATCCGCAAGCAGAACCCCGCCTTCGGCCTCGGCACCTACACCGAACTCCCCTCCTCCAACCCCGCCGTCCTCGCCTTCCTGCGCGAGTACAAGGACGACCTGGTGCTGTGCGTGCACAACTTCTCCCGCTTCGCCCAGCCCACCGAACTCGATCTGCGCGCCTTCGACGGACGGCACCCGGTCGAGCTGATCGGCGGCGTCCGGTTCCCGGCCATCGGGGAACTCCCCTACCTGCTGACCCTCGCGGGCCACGGCTTCTACTGGTTCCGGCTCACCAGAGTCGCATCCCGGATCGGCCGACGAGTCTGACCGTGTGGCCGAGACGAAAGGAGGCGTGACCATGACGAAGACCGCATCCCTCCAGCCGAGCAGCCCCGGCGTCGCCGACCCCATGGCCTCGCTCGGGTCGCTGCTGCGCGCCTGGCTGCCGCGGCAGCGCTGGTTCGCCGGCAAGGACCGGCCCGTCACCGATCTGCGGCTGCTGTCGATGACGGAGCTGTTCCCGGGCTGTCTGCACCTGCTGGTCCACGCCGAACACGCCGGGCTCGCCACCGGTCACGGCGGCGTCCCCGCCCCGGCCGGCATCTCGGCGCCGCCGCCGGCCGACTGCTACCAGTTGCTGCTCGGCGTACGGCAGGAGCTGTCCCCTCGGCTGCACCGCGCCTTCATCGGCCGGGCCGCCGAAGGGCCGCTGGCCGGTCACGCGATCTACGACGCCCTGTGCGACCCGCGCTCGGCGCAACTGCTGCTCGAACGGCTGCGCCACCCCGGCAGCGCGGGCCCGCTGCGCTTCGAGGCGGACCCGTCCGCGCTCATCCCCGGCGGCCTGGCGCCCCGGCTGCTGGACGCCGAGCAGTCCAACTCCTCCATCGTGTACGGCGACGAGTTCATCCTGAAGGTGTTCCGCCGTGTCCAGCCCGGTGTCAACCCGGACCTGGAGGTGCCGTGGGCGCTGGCCCGGCAGGGCTGCAGCCGGGTCCCCGCCCCGGTGGCCTGGCTGCGCACCACCCGGCCGGAGGAGGCCACGCTCGGCGTGCTCCAGCCGTTCCTGCCCGACGCCGCCGACGGCTGGACCCTCGCCCTGCGGGCGCTGGCCACCGGCGACGACTTCACCGCCCAGGCGCACCAGCTGGGGCAGGCGACGGCGGAGGTGCACCTGGCGCTGGCCGACGCCTTCCCGACCGCCGGGCACCGTGAGGTCGCCCGTACGGCGGTGGCGATGACCGAGCGGCTGGAGGCGGCGGCCCAGGCGGTGCCCGCGCTCCGGCCGTACACCACCCGGCTGCGCACCGCGTTCGCCGCGCTGGCCAGCTGCGACGCCGGACCGGCCGCGCAGCGGGTGCACGGCGACCTGCACCTGGGCCAGGTGCTGCGGGCCGGACGCGAGTGGTTCGTCATCGACTTCGAGGGCGAGCCGTCGCGTCCGCTCGCCGAGCGCCGCATCCCCGAGTCCCCGGTGCGGGACGTGGCGGGCATGCTGCGCTCCTTCGACTACGCCGCCCGCCAGCGCCGCCCCTGGCGGCCGGAGTGGGCGCGCCGCTGCCGGGAGGCGTACTGCGCCGGCTACGCCTCCCGGGCCGGCTGGGACCCCCGTAAGAAACACGCCCTGCTGCGGGCCTACGAGACGGACCGTGCCGTGTACGAAGTGCTGTACGAGGCCCGGCACCGCCCCGACTGGCTCGCCGTACCGATGGCGGCGATCGAACGTCTCGCCGTGAGAGGAGGCTGAACCGGTGGCACTGCGCGACACGTCACTTCCCGAGCCGTCCGGCCCTGTCCCGCCCGCGGCGGGCCGGGCCCAGGCGGCCCCGCCCCTGGACCCCGCCGACCGTGAGCGCCTGCTGCACGGCGCCCACCACGACCCGCACGCGCTGCTCGGCGCGCATCCGGTGCCGGGCGGGGTCGCCTTCCGGGCGCTGCGCCCGTTCGCCTGCGCGGTGAGCGTGGTGACCGACGGCGGGCGCACCCCGCTGGTCAGTGAGGGCGACGGCCTGTTCTCGGCCGTGCTCCCGCTGGACGCGATCCCCGAGTACACCCTCGTGGTCGGCTACGAGCAGGAGGAGTACGAGGTCCACGACCCCTACCGTTTCCTGCCCGCCCTCGGCGAGCTGGACCTGCACCTGATCCGGGAGGGCCGGCACGAGCAGCTGTGGAAGGCGCTCGGCGCGGAGCCCATGACCCACGAGGGCGTGGCGGGCACCCGGTTCACGGTGTGGGCGCCCAACGCCCGCGGGGTGCGGGTCGCCGGTGACTTCACGTACTGGGACGGCACCGCGTTCCCGATGCGCTCGCTGGGCGCGGCAGGGGTGTGGGAGCTGTTCCTGCCCGGCGTCGGCGAGGGCGCGCGGTACAAGTTCGAGATCACCTCGCAGTACGGCGGCCGGTTCCTGAAGGCCGACCCCATGGCGCGGCGTACCGAGGTGCCGCCGGACACGGCCTCGATCGTGACGGCCGCGCACCACGAGTGGGGCGACGCCGAGTGGATGGCGCACCGCGGGGACACGCCCGTGCACGAGGCGCCGCTGTCGGTGTACGAGGTGCACCTGCCGTCCTGGCGCAAGGGCCTGACCTACCGGGAGCTGGCCGAGGAGCTGCCGGCGTACGTCAAGGACCTGGGCTTCACGCACGTGGAGCTGATGCCGGTCGCCGAGCACCCCTTCGGCGGCTCCTGGGGCTACCAGGTGACCTCGTACTACGCGCCGACCTCGCGGCTGGGCTCACCGGACGACTTCCGGTACTTCGTGGACGCCTGCCACCGGGCCGGGATCGGCGTGATCATGGACTGGGTGCCGGCGCACTTCCCGAAGGACGACTGGGCGCTGGCCCGCTTCGACGGGGACCCGCTGTACGAGCCCGGGAACGCGCAGCGTGCCGAGCACCCCGACTGGGGGACGTACGAGTTCGACTACGCCCGTACCGAGGTGCGCAACTTCCTGGTCGCCAACGCCGTCTACTGGTGCGAGGAGTTCCACATCGACGGGCTGCGCGTGGACGCGGTGGCCTCCATGCTCTACCTGTCCACCGCCTGGGGCGGGGTGACCGCGCCGACCGACCGCGGCGGGCTCGGGTTCGGGCTGAAGTGGAACATGGGCTGGATGCACGACTCCCTCCAGTACATGAGCAAGGAGCCGGTGCACCGCAAGTACCACCACCACGAGATGACCTTCTCGATGGTGTACGCGTACAGCGAGAACTACGTGCTGCCGATCTCGCACGACGAGGTGGTGCACGGCAAGCAGGCCCTGGTGTCGAAGATGCCCGGCGACTGGTGGCAGCGCCGCGCGAACCACCGGGCGTACCTGGGCTTCATGTGGGCCCATCCCGGCAAGCAACTGCTTTTCATGGGGCAGGAGTTCGCGCAGGGCGGTGAGTTCTCCGAGGAGCACGGACCGGAGTGGTGGCTGCTGGACGAGGGCGCCAACTGCGCGGCGGGCGATCACCGCGGGGTGCGGGACCTGGTGCGGGACCTGAACGCGCTGTACCGGGACGTTCCGGCGCTGTGGCAGCGCGACACCCGGCCGGAGGGTTTCCGCTGGGTCGCGGTGGACGCGGCCGACGACAACGTCTTCGCGTTCCTGCGCCACGACGCGGCGGGCGCCCCGCTGCTGGCGGTGTCGAACTTCTCCCCCGTGGTCCGCGAGGGGTACCGCCTGGACGTGCCCGTCGACGTGACCGCCTGGTGCGAGGTCCTGAACACCGACGCGGCGCGCTACGGCGGCGGGGACGTCACCAATCCCGATCCGGTCAAGCCGGAGGACGGGCACGTCCGTCTCACGCTGCCGCCGCTGGCCACCGTCTGGCTGACCCCGTACCCCGCCTGACGGCACGGGGTCACCGGCCGGCCGCCGGACCGCGCACACCGCACCGGGTGTCCGGCGGCCGCCTCGGGGCAGTCGGGGTCGTACGACCCCGGCGCCCGGCCGGTGTCACGGGACGAAGGGCGGCATGAGGTGCGGACCGTCGGAGTGGAGGAGGAACTCCTCCTGGTCGACCCGGACAGCGGTGAGCCGAAGGCCCTGTCGGCCGCGGTGCTCGCCCGCGCCGAGGCGGCCGACGCGGAACAGGACGTGTTCGAGAAAGAGCTGTACGGGCAGATGCTGGAGTTCGCCACGCATCCGCAGACGGACATGGCCGAACTCGGCGCGGAGATCGTGCGCTGCCGCAAGGAGGCGGCCCGGCACGCCGGGGAGATCGGCTGCGCGGTGGCCGCGCTGGCCACCTCCCCGCTGCCGGTGAGCCCGGCCATCGGCATGAACCACCGCTACCAGTGGCTGGCCGAGCAGTACGGCATCGCGACCCGGGAGCAACTGGTCTGCGGCATGCACGTGCACGTGGCCGTCGAATCCGACGAGGAGGGCGTCGCGGTCCTGGACCGCATCCGGCCGTGGCTGCCGGTGCTGGTGGCGATCAGCGCCAACTCTCCGTTCTGGCAGGGCAAGGACACCCGCTACGACAGCTACCGCAGCCGGGTCTGGGACCGCTGGCCCTCGGCGGGTCCCACCGAGCTGTTCGGGTCGGCGGAGCGCTATCACCGGCTGGTGGCGGACATGGTCGCCACCGGGGTGATCCTCGACGAGAAGATGGCGTACTTCGACGCGCGCCTGTCCGAGCGGTACCCGACGGTCGAGATCCGGGTCGCGGACGTGTGCCTGCACGCCGGCACGGCCCGCCTGGTGGCCACGCTGGCGCGCGCCCTGGTGGAGACCGCCGCCCGTGAGTGGCGGGCGGGCGGCGCGCCGGTGGACCACAGCGTGAGCCTGCTGCGGCTGGCGGCCTGGCAGGCCGCCCGGACCGGGCCGGGCGCGGAACTGCTGCACCCGCACACCATGCGGCGGCTGCCCGCGCGGTCGGTGCTGCGGGCGCTGCTCGACCATGTCTCCGACGCCCTCGCCGACACCGGGGATCTCGAACAGGCACGCGAATTGCTGGACACCCTGCTCACCCGCGGGAACGGTGCCCGGACACAGCGCGAGCTGATGGAGCGCGCCGGCAGCCTGCGGGAGGTCGTCACCGAGTGCGTGCGGCTCACCCAGGAGTGATTCAGAAGATCAGGGCGAGGGCGTAGGCCAGGAAGCCGGCGGCGACCAGCAGGACGAGGAGCAGGATGAGGGTGAGCGGGGTCGCCGCCCACCCCCTGGAGGTGGCCTCCGGCTCACGGGGGCCGGCCTCGGGCATGCTGCTCTCGGCGGGCGGGGTCTCCCCCGGTGGCACACCGCCGCCCGGTTCGAGCCCGGACGTCCGGTCCGGGTCGGGATCTGGATTGACGTGACTCATGCCCTCCGAGTCCCCACTCCTGCCCACTGGGTACCACCGGATCCCGGCGCCCGGTGCCGCCGCCGTGGCGACGAGCGGGGACGGGACCGGTGGTGCCTCGCGCCGAGACGCGTGCCACGGTCCGGCGACGCGTAGCCTCCCCGCGCACGGGAACTAGACAGAGGACGAACGGAAGGGACAGGACGACGACGCCCTGCGCACGCCGGGCAGGGAAGGCGAGATGGCAACCGATCCGCATGGGGAAGACACACTGGCCACCGAGGGCATTCCGAGCCGCACCGCTCGCTTCGCGGGCGAGCTGCACCATGTGACGGGCGCGCGGCTGGCCGCGGAGGAGTTCCTCGACGATCTCGCGCGCAGTGCCCTGCCGACGGCCCCCGAGCACTGGGACGACATCCTGCTGGTGGTCACCGAACTCGCGGCGAACGCCGTGCAGTACGCTCCGGGGCCGTTCGTGCTGCGCCTGCGCCGCACCTTCGACGGGGTGCACGTGACGCTGAGCGACACCAGCACCACGCCGCCGGCGCCGCGGCCGTTCCATCCCAGCCGGGGCGGCGGCGGGATCGGCTGGCACCTGATCCACACGCTGAGCGACCAGGTCAGCGTCGTCGTCACCGACCACGGCAAGGACGTGCACGTCTTCCTGCCCTGGTGAGCCCGGCCGCGCGCCCCGCGGGGCGCGCGGGGTGCGCGGGCCGTCGCCCGGTCAGGCGGTGTTCGCCTCCTGGCGCGGCGGCAGCCCGTGGTAGTACTCCCCCACCCGCGTCAGGTAGCCGCGGTCCCGGGTCTCGCTGTCGGTGCGGAAACGTGGCGCCGCCTTGATCTCCGCCCGGGAACAGGAGACCTCGATCCTGCGCTCGGCCGGGTCGATCCGGCCGACCACGCCCGCCGGGACCAGGACACTGCGGCCGAAGACCCAGACGCCGGTGTCCACGACCAGGTGCCGCATCCCGAAGGTGTCGGCCGCCCGGTCCACGTGGCCGATGGTGCCGTCGCCCGCGACGACGGTGAAGCCGGTCAGGTCCACGTCCCCCGTGCGGCCGGCCCGCGGCGGATACGCCCAGATTCCCTCGATGGTCACGCTGCCCCTTCCTCTCTGCGGCCGCACAGCCTCCAGCGACGGCCCACGGCTGCGGCGGCTGCACGCCCCCCGTGCCGGTCCCACGGCCGTCCCGGCGGCCCCGCGGCCTTCCCGGTCACTCCACAGCACCAACTACCCTGCCCCGACGTCCGCATTCGACGGCCGGCCCGCGCACCCGGCGAGTGTGCCGGGCCTGTTCGGGGGTAGGCGCGCAGGCGCAGTCCGCACTCGTTGGAGGTACTCGTGTCCGTTGCCCAGAACCCGCTGTCCGTCGAGGTCACCCTGATCCGGGAGGACGTGGCCCTGTTCGCGGTCGAGGGCTACCTGGACGTCGACACCGCGACCGAACTCCAGGCGCACCTGGCCAATCAGCTCCACCACGGCCGGCGGCACTTCCTGCTCGACCTGACGGGGGTGCCGTTCATGGACTCCTCCGGCATGAACATCATCCTGCGCGTGTACCAGGAGGTCCGCGAGCGTCCGGGCAGCGTCCACATCATCGCGCCGGTTCCGGCCGTGCGGCGGATCCTCGACCTCACCGGGGTCAGTCTCACGGTGCCGGTGTCCGACACCACCGAGGAGGCGCTGGCCCGGGTCGACGAGCCCGCCGCGCGGCCGGAGTGAGGCCGGGGCCCCAGGCCCGTGCCGTGCCGCCCGGGCGGCCGGTGCGGTCCTTTCTGGTGCGCGGACGGCCCGTGGCGGGCATGGTGGTGATCGACACGTGTGTGCGGCCGTCGTGCCCGGCCGGGCGGAGGAGGACCGGCGGCACGGCGGGAGCGAAGAGGTGCGAAGCAGCGATCCAGGGGCAGGCGCTTGACGTCGAGGCATACCGCCTGGAGCCGCAGAAGGGATGAACACCGTGACACGACCCAGGATCCTGGTGGTCGGCGCAGGTTTCGCCGGCGTGGAGTGCGTCCGCCGTCTGGAACGCACCCTCTCGCCCAGCGAGGCCGACGTCACCCTGGTGACGCCGTTCGCCTACCAGCTGTATCTGCCGCTGCTGCCCCAGGTCGCCTCCGGCGTGCTGACGCCGCAGTCGATCGCCGTCTCGCTGCGCCGCAGCAAGAAGTACCGCACCCGGATCATTCCGGGCGGCGCCATCGGCGTGGACCTGAAGGCCAAGGTCTGCGTCATCCGCACCATCACCGACCGGATCGTCGACGAGCCGTACGACTACATCGTGCTGGCCCCCGGCAGCATCACCCGTACCTTCGACATCCCCGGTCTCACCGACCACGCCTTCGGCATGAAGACGCTCGCCGAGGCCGCCTACGTCCGCGACCACGTCATCACCCAGCTCGACCTGGCCGACGCCAGCGACGACCCGGCCGAGCAGGCCGCACGGCTCCAGTTCGTGGTCGTCGGCGGCGGCTACGCCGGCACCGAGACCGCCGCCTGCCTGCAGCGCCTGACGCACGCCGCCGTCAAGCGCTACCCGCGGCTCGACCCGTCGCTGATCAAATGGCACCTGATCGACATCGCCCCCAAGCTGATGCCGGAGCTGGGCGACAAGCTGGGCCGCAGCGCCCAGGAGGACCTGCGCCGGCGGGGCATCGAGATCGCGCTGGGCGTCTCGATCGCCAAGGCGGGCCCCGAGGAGGTCACCTTCACCGACGGCCGGGTGGTGCCCACCCACACCCTGATCTGGACGGCGGGCGTGGTGGCGAGCCCGCTCATCGCCACCCTCGGCGCGGACACGGTCAGGGGCCGGCTCGCGGTGACCGCCGAGATGTGCCTGCCCGGTTACGACGGCGTCTTCGCGCTCGGCGACGCCGCCGCCGTGCCGGACCTCGCCAAGGGCGACGGCGCAGTGTGCCCGCCGACCGCCCAGCACGCCTCCCGGCAGGGCAAGCGCGTCGCGGCCAACCTCGTCGCCTCGCTGCGCAACCAGCCCATGCGGCCCTACGAGCACAAGGACCTGGGCCTCGTGGTGGACCTGGGCGGCGCTGACGCGGTCGCCAAGCCGCTGGGCGTGGAACTGCACGGGGTGCCCGCCCAGGCGGTGGCCCGCGGCTACCACCTGGGGGCGCTGCGCACCAACGTCGCCAAGGTGAGGGTCGGCACCAACTGGCTGCTCAACGCGGTCGCCGGCGACGACTTCGTGCGCACCGGCTTCCAGGCCCGCAAGCCGGCCAAGCTGAAGGACTTCGAGTACACGGACGCGTACATGACGGCACAGCAGGTGCAGGAGTACGTGGAGAAGTCGCGCACCCGGGCGTTGTGACCCGGCCGCCGCGGGGTGGCCCGGCTCCGGACGTCGCGCCGCCCCGGGCGGGGTGACACCACGTGAGCAGGGTGACGCCACGCGGGCGGCGCACCGCCGCGCCCGGCCGGGCCGCGAGGAGCGGTCCGGCCGCGGCGTGCGATGCTGGAGAAACGGATCATCACGAAGATCCACGGGGATCGGGAGAGAGTACGGCGGCGTGAGTGCAGCGGAGGGGTCGGTCTGGGCACGGCTGCGGGATCGCGTCGCGGCGTCCGATCCCGGGCTGCTGAGGCTGGCCGCTGGGTCCAGGACGGCCGGATCGATAGCGCTGACCCTGGCCGTGCTGGGCGCGCTGCGCGTCCCGGTGCCGCACCTGGTGGCGGGCGCGATCGCGTCGATGGCGGCCACCTTCGCCATCCGCGAGAAACAGCGCCCGCAGCAGGCCGTGACGCTCGCACTCGGCCTCCCGGTGGCGCTGGCGTCCGTGTCCCTGGGGGCGCTGCTCAACTCGCGCGTGATCGGCGGCGACGTCTTCTTCGTGGCGCTGATCTTCTGCGCCGTCTACAGCCGCCGCTTCGGCGACCGCGGCAACGCGCTGGGCCTGATCGGCTTCCAGGTCTACTTCATGTCGCTGTTCGTGGGCGCCACCGCGCACACGCTGCTGTCCCTGTACGTCGTCGTCGCCCTCGCGTTCGCCTCCAGCGCCCTGATGCGCTTCGTGATCGTCTACGAGACCCCGGCGGGCATCCTGGCACGGCTGCGCGAGGCCTTCCGGGTGCGGCTGGCCCAGCTGGTGTCCGCGCACCTGGAGCTGCTGGACGCCGGTCCCGACGAGGCGGACAAGGCCCTGGAGGCGGTGCGCGAGGGCACCGCCCGGCTGCACGAGACGGCGCTCATGATCCAGGGCCGGCTGGAGCAGGGCACCTCCGACGAGGCCGTGGCCCGGCTGGTGCAGCGGCGCATCGCGGGCGCCGAGATCGCCGCCGAGCGGCTGGGACTGCTCCTGCTGAACGCCCGCAGCAGCGAACGCACCGACACGCTCACGCTCCACCTGCCCGGCGCCCCCGTCCCCTCGCACGGCAGGCTGCCGGTGCGCGAGGAGGCCACGGACATCCTGCGCCGTGACCTGGGGGCGCTGCGCATGCTGGTGCTGCGGCCCGTCGGCGAGGGCGGCGGGACGGCCATGACGCACGTACGCAACCGGCTCCTGGGCTACCGCGAGGAGGAGAACCTGCCGGCCGCGTCGGCCGCCGTGCAGGACGTCTTCCGCGGCATCGGCGAGGCCGCCCGCGCGGTACTGGGCCTGCGGACCGCGCTGGGCACACCGCAGGACGAGTCCGACGACACCCCGGCCACCACCCGCTCCCGGGAGGAGCTGGACGCCGAGGACGCCGCCATCGAGGGCGCCGAGGCGAGCGAGGAGGCCATGGAGGAGCCCGCCACCGGTCTGCGGCGGCCCACCACACGGGCCGCGGTGCAGGTGGCGCTGGGCTCGTCACTGGCCATCGTGGGAGGGGAGTTCCTCTCCAGCCAGCGCTGGTACTGGGCGGTGCTGACCTGCTGGATCGTCTTCATCAACACCTCGTCCACGGGCGAGATCCTGGTCAAGGGCTACCGCAGGCTGCTGGGCACCGTGCTCGGCGTGGTGGCCGGTATCGTGCTGGCCGGTCTGGTCGGGCCGCACACCTGGCCGGCGCTGGCCCTGGTGCTGCTCTTCGTCTTCGCGATGTTCTACACCGCGCCGCTGTCGTACACGCTGATGTCGTTCTTCGTGACGGCGGCGCTGGGCCTGCTGTACACGCTGCTGCACACCTACAGCCTGTCGGTGCTGCTGCTGCGCATCGAGGAGACGGCGCTGGGCGCGGCCTGCGGCATCATCGCGGCGGCCGTGGTCCTGCCGGTGCGCACCGACCGGCGCACGGACGAGCTGCTGGTCACGGTCCTCGAACGGCTCTACGACGTGACCGGCACCGCCGTGGACCAGCTGAGCGGCGGCCGGCAGGCCGACCTCCTCGACCAGGCGCGCGACCTGGACCAGGCGCTGAGCGATCTGCGGGGGGCCGTCCAGCCGCTGACCCACCCGATCACACCGCTGCGGGCGCGGCGCAACACCGCCCAGTACCTCCTGGCCCTGCTGGAGACGTGCGCCTACCACGCGCGGTCGCTGGCGGCGACGGCCGAGCTGCTGCCCACGCATCCGTCGATAGCGGCGGATCCGCGGCTGCGCCAGGCCTGCCGCCGGATCACGCACAACATCGCGGCGCTCACCGCCCACGTGGCGGGTGAGCCGCAGGCCCCCGAGATCGAGACCGGCCCGAGCATCGCGTCCCTCCTGGAGTCGGGTGCCGCCCCCGGCACGCCCCGCTACGGCCGGATCACCGACCGGGTGCTGCGGCACCTCCAGCGCCTGGACGAGGCCGTGGTGGGCCTCGCCCGGCCGCTGGGTGTCAAGGTGCCGACCTCCAAGCGGTGAGGACGGCAGCGGGGGCGGGGGGGGTCGGCGCCGGGTCTCAGAAGTCGGTCGGCAGGTCACTGGCGGCGGCGATGCCGCGCAGTTCTTCCGTCTCCCGGTGCCGGTCGCGGATGTAGTCGGCGATCTCCGTCAGGCGCGCCGGGTCGGCGGCCGTCGTGGCGTCGGTGACGACCCGGACGGGGCCGGTCTCCTCGATGTCCAGGACGACCAGCTCGTTGTCCAGGCGCCCCGTGACCGCAGTGGCGATGACCAGGGCCGCCTCGTCGCGTATCTGCTGCGGCAGCCCCTGCGTCTGCGGCCCGTCCAGCGGGAAGTCCGTGGTGGGCACGCCTTGCTCTCCCTGTTCGTGTATGGCGCGCAGCACCGGGTCGACGACGGTGAGCAGAAGCTCGTAGTCGTCCTCGGGCATCCGGATCCGCAGCAGGTCGAGGTACACCTCCACGGCCCGGTCGTCGGGCGGAAGCTCGTCTTTGTCCATCTCCCCCGTGTTCCCCGGCCGGGCGCTCTCAGACGCGGCCGGTGCTGTGCCGCCCCCGGCCTGCGGGAAAGCAGGCGCGACAGCACGGAGCACGGCGCAGCACCACGCCGCACGGCTGCGGGCCGTGCGGCGTGTGGTCGGTAGGCAGGCGGGACGGGAACAGGGGGCAGCGCGGGCCGCCGGTCGGTCCGGAGGGACGCGACGCGCTCTCCGGCCGGTCCGGAGATGACGCGACGCGGCCTTCGGGTGCGGCCGGTCAGCGGGTCGTGCCGGGGCGGGGGCCGTGGGGGCGGCGGGCGGTGCGTTCCGCGAGGACCTCGTCCCTGACCCGGGCGCAGCTGCGGCTGATGAGCCGGGAGACGTGCATCTGCGAGATGCCGAGCCGGTCGGCGATGCGGCTCTGGGTCATGTCCTCGAAGAAGCGCATGTAGAGGATGGCACGTTCGCGTTCGGGAAGCCTGCGCAGCCCTTCCTTGGCCGACTCGCGGTCGATGACGACGTCGTACGAGGAGTCCGCCGCGCCCAGCGTGTCCGCGAGGCTGTAGCCGTCGGCCCCGGACGACATCTCCGCGTCCAGGGAGAGGGTGCTGAAGCTGTCCAGGGCCTCCATGCCCGTGCTGACCTCTTCCTCCGTCAGTCCGGTGTGGGCGGCGACCGCCGCGATGGAGGGCTCGGGGCTGCCGGGGTTCTGGGTGAGTTCACGGCGCGCCACACGCACCTTGTTGCGCAGTTCCTGGACCCGGCGGGGCACGCGCAGCGCCCACATCCGGTCCCGGAAGTGCCGCTTCACCTCGCCGGTGATGGTCGGCACGGCGTAGCTCTCGAAGGCGCCCCGGTCCGGGTCGAACCGGTCGATGGCCTTGACCAGGCCCAGTGCCGCCACCTGCCGCAGGTCCTCGATCGACTCGCCGCGGTCGCGGAAGCGGCCCGCGATGCGGTGGGCCATCGGGAGCCAGGCGGTCACGAGTTCGTCGCGGACCGCGTCCCGTTCGGGCCCCTCCGGCAGAGCCGCCAGGCGCCGGAAGAGGGCCTCGGTCTCGGGTGCGTCGTCGTGCTGCCGCCGTGTGGGAGCGGCCTGGTCCTCGGGGGTGCCGGAACGGCTTGTCGATATGTCGATCAGCATGCGGAATCGCTCCTGAACGGTGGTTTCAGGGATGTACCGCGGGAGGCGGGGCACTCGCTCGGGGCGATCCGAAGGGCCTTCGGAGCACCCGTGCCGCTCCCGCTGGCGCGCCTCCGGTCCGAAGCACGAAATTCCGTCTGCCCGGGGGCGGGAGGAACAAACTCCGCTTCTCGGATTTCTTTGCAGCGGGCAACGCTCCCCGGCGTGCGCGGGCGCTCTCCGCAGCGGCCGGCGTGCCTGCCGGGCCCGGCACCTTCAGGTCAGGGACACCACGGCGCTGATGCACTTCCCGCCGGTGGGCAGGTCGCGGACCTGCACGTCACGTGCCAGCCGGCACACGATCGGCCAGCCGTGCCCGCCGCTGCGGAAGCGGCCCTGCGGGTCCGTGGGGGGCCGGGCCACCGGGAGCCGGTCACTGCGGTCGCTCACGCAGACCCGGACCTCGGGTCCGACGACGTCGACGTGGAAGTCGGTCACCCCGCCGCCGTGCAGGATGGCGTTGGTCGTGAGTTCGGAGGCGACGAGCTGGGCGTCGGAGACGGCGTGCGCGTCGCACGGCGGATGACCGGCGCGGCAGCACGCGGTGATCACGTCCGCCACGGCCTGCCGGGCGTCGGCCGGCCTGCACGCCTCGGACCGGGCGGCGCCGGGCGGCAACTCCACGACCGGGGTGGTCCTGTGCTTCTCGGGCATCTCTCCGCTCCCCTGTTCCTCGCTCCCTGCGCGGTGAGGGTTCTCCGTGCGGTACGGACTCCGCCGGCCTCACCGTCCGGCTAGCCCTCGCGGGCCGGCCCAAACATCCGGCGGCGTCGGCGACCGGTTCGACGCACCTGTCGTGCGCGGGAGCCGCCTGGCGTGAACGTGCGGGTCATTCGGGGGATGAAAACGAGTGAAACCGGTCACTCGGACCCTTCTCGACCGAGGAGAACGACCGAAAATGGTTTACTATTCATACATACGCGGCGACGGGGTCGACCCCGCAGCGGTCCCCTGGATGCCGCCGCATACGGCCCTGGCTGGCCTCCCCCGTCCAGCCAGGGCTTTCTCACGTCCTCGTCCGCCGAGGTGCCCCGCGTGCCCGCAGCCGCTGGAATGGGCGTAGGCAGATGCGCGGAACCGAACGCCGGTGAGGAGTCCCGGTCATGACCAAAGCGATAAAACTGCTCACCGCCCTCCCCCACAAGCAGCGCGACCGCCTGATGGAGGTCGCGCGGGAGGTGTCCTTCCCGGAGGACACCAGGATCTTCGAGGCGGGAGGCACCGCCGACCGCTTCTGGGTGATCCGTTCCGGCGCCGTCCACCTCGACCAGCACGTCACACCGACCCGCAGGGTCACCGTGGCGAGCCTCGGCGCGGGTGACCTGCTCGGCTGGTCGTGGCTCTTCCCGCCCTACGAGTGGGACTTCGGCGCCGAGGCGTTCAGCCGGGTCCGCGCCTACGAGTTCGACGGTGCGGCGGTACTGGCCCTGTCCGTGGAGGATCCGCTGCTGGGACTGTCCCTGGTGCGCACCGTCGCGGAGATCCTGGCCAACCGGCTGGAGACGACCCGGGGCAGGCTCCTGGAGCAGTACACGATCCCCCGGCGGAACGTCTAGGCGCGCTGTCCCGAAGGCGTGTCACCGACACCGGGACAGCACACCCGGGACGGCTCCGGTCTCAGATGCGGTAGCGGCGCAGGGCCGGCACGGCGGCGGCCAGTCCCAGCATCAGGACGACGACCAGCAGCCCGCCGCCGGCCACGGCCGCGCGCGGTCCGAACGCCGAGCCGGCCGTGCCGTGCAGGACGTCGGCCAGGCGCGGCCCGCCCGCCACGACGACCGTGAACACCCCCTGCATCCGGCCGCGCATCTCGTCGGTGGCGGCGGAGAGCAGGATCGCGCCGCGGAACACCATGGAGACCATGTCGGCCACTCCGGCGGCGGCCAGGAACGCCACCGCGATCCACAGGTTGCGGCTCAGGCCGGCCCCGGCGACGGTCGCGCCCCAGGCGGTGACCGCGCCGATCACCATCCAGCCGTGCCGGCGCGCCCGGGAGAAGGTGCCGGAGAACAGCCCGCCGGCCACCGCGCCGATGGGGACCGCCGCGAACAGCAGCCCCAGGGCGAGGCCCTCTCCGTAGGGGGCGAAGGTCTCGGCGGCGAGCTGCGGGAACAGGGCACGGGGCATCCCGAAGACCATGGCGATGATGTCCGCGAGGAAGGACAGCAGCAGCACCTTGTGCCCCGAGATGTAGCGGAACCCGGCGGCGATCTCGCGCACCCCGGCGCGCCGCCGGTCCGTGCCCGTCAGCGGCGGCAGCGACGGCAGGCGCCACACCGCCCACACCGTGACGCACAGGGCCACGGCGTCGGCGAGGTACAGCTCGGGCAGTCCGATGACGGGTATCAGGGCACCCGCCAGCAGCGGTCCCGCCACCAGCCCGGTCTGCATGACGGTGGAGCCCAGCGCGTTGGCCGCGGGCAGCTCCTCCTCGGGCACCAGGCGGGCGATGGAGGCGTTGCGGGCCGGGGAGTTGAGCCCGAAGAAGGCCTGCTGGAGGGCGAGCAGCACCATGAGGACCGCCACCGAGTCCAGCCGGGTCAGGGCCTGCGCCCAGAACAGCAGCGAGGTGACGGCGATGCCGCAGTTGGTCACGAGCAGCAGCTTGCGCCGGTCCACGGTGTCGGCGACGGCACCGCCCCACAGCGCGAAGACGACCATCGGCACCAGGCCCGCGAGGCTCGCGTAGCCGACCCACGCAGAGGAGCCGGTGATGTCGTAGATCTGCTTGGGTACGGCGACGGCGGTGAGCTGGCTGCCGACCGCGGTGACGATGGTGGAGGACCACAGCCTGCGGTAGGCGGGGCGGCGCAGCGGACGGGTGTCCATCGCCCAGCGGCGCCAGCCCCGCCGGGCCTCCCCGGCGTCCGGGCCGCCGCCGGTCCGTGGCGCGCTGCTGCTGTCGGTGGTCTCGCTGGTGTCCACGGGCTTCCTGGTTGCTCGTTACATCTTTCTGTTTGGGACCAACTATCGCAGCACCGGCCGCTCCTCTCGCACACGCGTTCCGGGCGACGGACCTGGCGGCCGGTTCCGGCCCGGTGCCGGTCCGCCTCGGCTGTGTGCGGATTGTGCGAAGGTCCGCCGCCTGGCCGTGCGCGCTGTTTCAGCGCCCGGCGGCGGGTGACCCGACGGCGAGCACGAAGTTGACGAGGCACGGACGACTTTCGATCGCAGGTGACATTTCATGGAGAACTGGCGCGAACACGCCGCGTGCCGCCACGAGGACCCGGATCTCTTCTTCCCGATCGGGACCACCGGTCCGGCGCTGGTGCAGACCGAGCAGGCCAAGGCGGTGTGCCGCCTTCTCCGGGGGTAACCATGTGGCGCGAGGCGAGTGGAGACCATTTTGTGCAGCTCAGCGCCGGTGTGATCGACAGTATCGTGTGCAACACCTGTGGCGCTACTTGATGTTGGGTAAGGTCGCCATTCATGACTGATGACTGGCGGAACGACCGGATCGGCAGTGCCCTTCGGGGCGAGAACCCTGCAGTGCTCCGGAAGTTGGAGGCGGGATTCGCGGTGATCGGGGACGTCCAGTTCCTGCCGGGATACTCGGTGCTCCTGGTCGACGATCCCGTGGTGGAGCGGCTGTCGGATCTTCCGAAGAGCAAGCGTCTGGCGTTCCTGTCCGACATGGACAAGCTGGGCGAGGCCGTTGAGCGTGCCTGTAAGCGGCTGGATCCAGCCTTCCGGCGGGTCAATCTGGAGATCTTGGGGAACACCGACCCCTTCCTGCACGCGCATGTATGGCCGCGGTTCGACTGGGAGCCGACCGATCTTGTGGGCCGCCCGGTGTGGCTATACCCCCGTGAGCGGTGGAGCGACCAGCAACATGCCCTTGGCCCGCAACACGACGCGGTGCGCAAGGCGATCAACGAAGAGCTGGACGGTCTCCTCGCTTGACGTGTCCGGGTCGGCGACCCGGACACGTCAGTGGCTGCCTCAGCCGCGTTGGTTCAGTGCTCTGGTCAGGTCCCGGTTGGCCTCCCTCGCGGCATTGAGATCGGATCGGGCCTCCTCCAACGCGGAGGTCAATTCAACGTTGTGCTGCTCCAGCCTCGTGATCTTCCGCTGGAGCTCATCGATGTCCGCCGGGGCTCCGAGCCCTGACTCCTGCCATGCCTGAGCTCCCAGCGCCTGCGACAGCCGCTTCTCCAACTGCTGAACGCGGGCGGCCAGGCGGGCGTTGCGGGCCTGGGCGTTGACAAGGTCGGCCTGGAGCGATGCCCGGCTGACCGGCGAGCCGCCGGCCGGGTCCTGGGCTGCCGGTTCGAGTTCGGCGGCATGGACGATTTCGAGCAGATCGCGGTGACGGTAGAGGAAGCTGCGATCCACTCCGGCTTGCCGGGCGATGGCCGAGACGCTGATCGGGGTGCCGTTCTTCGCGGAGTTCTTGACTGCCGTGGCCACCCGCTGGCGGCGGCGCTCGGTGTCCGCCTGCCGGCCATCACGCATGGCGGGGATCACGGCAGCCTCCAGGGCCTGACATCGGGAAGTGGCTGGCCGACGCGGGGCATGCCCAGCATTACCGGGCGGCTGCGGCGGACCAGGGCGACGGCTTCCTCGATCTGGGCGCGTTCTTCTTCCGACAGGTCGTCCAGGTCTGCCTTGACCCGGTTGATCAGGCGGCGGACGCGGCCGATTTCCTCTTCGGAGGGCATGGCCTCGCTGCGGGCCCAGTCGTCGGCCTCGAAGGCCGACATGAGCCGTTCGCGGCTGCGGAGCAGATCAGAGAGGTAACGCTCGAGGTCGGGAAGGTAGGAGACGTCGGTGCGGAAGTGGTCACAGCCGACGCAGCGGAACCGGATCGGGCAACTCTGGCCGCCGGCCGCGACGTTGTGCGGTTCCAGGCAGATGCCGTAGGCCGTAGCCACTTCCCCGATGGCCCGGCGCACGTGTTCGGAGTCCAGCATCCCCTGTGCTTTGCGCCAGACCCGGTTGCCGCGACGGTCGAACTGCAGGGCAGTGACCCGGTCGACGGCCTCGCGCCGTCGTTCTTGGCTGACGCGGTAGTACGCCTGAGTTGTGGAGAGTTCACGATGGTCCATCAAATCCATGAGCACGTCCGGGGCGATGTCGCTGTCCGCGTGACGCTGCGCGAAGGAATGCCGGTAGGCATAGGGGAAGATCCTGGACTTGTCGAACGGCAGCATCTTCGTCACGAGCTGCCCGTCGACCAGCACCACGACCGGCATCATGATGTCGGGCAAGTCATCGACCCACGCTCGGTGAGCCTCGCCGATCGAGCCGATCGGCTTCGTCCCCGCAGGGTTGGCCACCGGACTCGGCAGCAGCTTGAGCTTGCTGGTCGGGGTGTCGGGGAACCGCTCACGTACCCGTTCCTGCTGCGCCGTGATCACGGCGGCGGTCGCCTGCGCGATCGGCAGGCGACGTCCCAGCCGGTAGTTCTTGGAGTTGTCGTAGACCATGACGAGCGTGCCGTCCGGATCCTTCGCCAGGCAGTCCCACGGCAACGTGCTGATCTCGTCAGGCCGCCGCCCGGTATCGATCAGCAGCTCGGTCGCGACGCGGAACTCCCGGTTGCTGCTCTTCTCCAGCAGATCGAGGTTGTCACAGAGATGCCGCATCACCTCGTCCGGCAGGTCGCGGCCAGCCTCGGTGTCCTCGGGCTCATCCGGGATGTCCTCCACAGACAGCGCGAAGTCGGCCGGCAGGCCCTCCAGCACCTCTCCGGGACCGGTGAGGCCCATGACACGGATCCGGTTCACGATCTTGCGGACATAGCGGATCACGTTGACCCGGTGGTGAGCTCCGAAGACGCCGGTCTCGGCGAGGAACGCGACCCGGTTGCAGAAGCTGACCATGTCCGTACGACTCAAGAGCCTCAGCTGACATCCTTCGTCCTCACGCTGCAGCCGCAGGCTCTCCGAGAGCTGTTCCATCCCGCGGATCATGTTCTGCATCGAGCCGGCGACGTTCCGGCCGCGTCGTCGCGGGAGTTCGTCATAGGCCCAGGCCTTGACCGCTTCGCGGAGGGGCAGCTGATGGATCCTGGTGAAGTTCAGGGTGCGGGTCTGGCCGAAGACGGCCAAGTCCCAGATGTCCTTGAGGCGTTCCGTCTCCGGCGTCGCCCCCAGCCGACGCAGCGCGGTCCGGGCACCTCTGATGATCATCTGGAGGTCAGTGGTCACCCCCGCGTGGTCCAGGTCCCCGTCTTGAAGGGTCTCCAGGCTGGGGGCCTGGAGGAGGCGCATCTGGTCGCAGATCTGCCTGAGCCGGTGATCGCGAGTCTTCACCTCACGCGTAGTGCGGACTTGGAGGCAGTAGAGGAGTTCGGCGACCAGCCGGTCAGGCAGGCCGCGCAGGCTGACCTCGCGGTCGACGGCCACCGCCGGCGTCGTCAGACGCCACCGTTCCTCGTCACCGTCGAAGTTCCCGCGGCGCCGCGCGAGGTTGAGTCGTGTGGCGTGCACGTCGCAGTAGCGGCGTCCTTCCCGGCCTCGCGCCCGGTAGCAGGAAGCGACCTGGCAGGGTCCGATACTGGGGAACGGCCGCAGATTCGGGCGTTCGAGAAAGTCCTCCAGCGTCAAGTCGCTGGATCTTGACCAGTGGTACTGGTGCGCGGGACACACCCGGACGGCAACCGTCCTCCGTGGCCGTTCACAGCCCGGCACCTCGCAGAACTTCTGCCCGATGCTCCGAAACGGACTGTCGGCCCGGCCCCTGGCAGTGAACTCCTCCAAGGACAGTTCGGAACCGGACCGCCTCCAGCGGTTCATGCAACTTGCACACACCGGCTCACTGACCGGAGTGCCCTTCACGCAGCCGGGGACCAGGCAGTCCGGCATGCCCAGCACCGGGTGGCTCTTGGGATAGCGGACGACACGCACGTCCCAGTCCCAGCTCACCAGCGTCAGGAAGTCGGTGTCCAGCGCGTCGATGATCTCCCTGGTCCGTAGGTCCCGCAGTTCCTGGGCCAGCGGCAGTGGCGTCGCCATCACTTCTCTCCCGTCCCGTGCAGGGCCCGCGGGGAGGGAACGCGCTCGATCGCCTCGCGCAGTCGTGTCCGGTCGGGGATCAGGTAGGGCCGTGGGGATTCCGGGTGTGTCTGACCGAGCAGGGCCTGCACCTCGTCCAATGAGCCGCCGGCGTCCGCGACGTTGCTGCCGAAGGCGCGGCGGGCCATGTGCGGGCCGACGTTCCGCGGCAGCTTCGCGCGCTGGCTCAGACGCTCGAACAGCTCACCCAGCGCGTCCGGCGACATCGGCGCCCCCAGCGGCTCACGGAACAGGTTGACCAGCAGAAAGTCGCTGCCGCCCGCTCCGAGGATCTCGTGGCGCTCGTCGATGTACTGGTCGAAAGCCTGGACCACCAGGAAGTCCACCGGCTGCGTCCATGACTGCTTCGACTTCGACCACGCCCGGTTGCTGTTGTCGCGGCGCCGGACGTGCAGGTGAGCCCCTTCGTAGTCACAGCCCAGGGCCCGCGAGTCGGGCAGCAGGTGACAGTCGCTGCGGTGCAGCCCGGCCGTCTGGCCACGGCGCAGCCCGACCCGGCCGAGCAGCAGCACGATCAGCCGGTCCCTGGCGTTGCGGCACTCCAGGAACATCGCCACCAACTCCTCGTCGGTGGCCCGGTCAACCTCCACCTCCGGCTCCTGCACCCGGTGGACGGCCCGCAGCCGGTAGGACAGGCCGGAGTCCTCGCCCTGGGCCTCCAGAGGCAGGTCCCGGCTGTCGGCCAGCTCGTATATCTGCCCGAGCACCGAGCGGGGCGCCTCGCCCACCGACACGGCGTACGACAGCAGACCGCGTACCGCGGTCAGCACCCCGTTGATCCGCCGTTCTCTCCGGGCCGGCTCGGCCCCTGGACCCAGCACCACCGAGGCTGGTTCACCGTCCGGCGTCGACGGCGTGTACTTCAGCCAGACCATGAACAGGCCCATGTCCCGGGCTGCTTGGGGCCATTGCCGCCCCGTGATCCGGCACCACAACAGGTACAGCGCGACGCTCTCGGCGTACGCCTTCGTCGTCAGCTCGGCCCGGCTCCGGCCGAACCGCAGGAACCGCAGCCACTGATCTGCGACCCACACCAACTCGAAGTCGTCGTCGACGACCGTCCAGTACCGAACTCCCGACGGCAAATCCACAGGAAAGGCACGCAATGCAACTCCACGATCTGACGGTTGATGCAACAACCCGCCACAGAGCCACACCCCCCGAGAACGAGTCTCAGAAGATCAACTTACCGCCCCCGCACAACGTCACACCACACCGGACTGGCCCCCAGAGAAGCCGGCGCTGCCCCGTCCGGGACGAGTGCCTGGAGTGGGCGCTGGACACGGCCCAGACCCTCGGGGTGTGGGGCGGGACCAGCGAGAACGAGCGGCGCGCGCTCAGGCGGCGCCGCGCCACGGCCCGCCACCGTTCCGGATGACCGGTCCGAGATCCGCGTTCCGGATGACCGGTCCGAGACCCGGACCGGCCTCGGTCGGGGTCTCGGGATCCGGACCGGCCTCGGTCGGGTCTCGGCCCACGACCGGCCCCGGTACGGGGTTTAGGAATCCGGACCGGCGTCTGTCCCGGTCCCTGACCCGGACCGGCGTGGGACCACCGCGCCCCGCATGACGGCATCGGCGGGGCGGCCGTACGGCAGGGGTTTCACCCGCCCGAGCGGCGGAGCGTGCCCCAGCGGGCCTCCTGCCGGGAGACCTCCTCCCGCGCGGCGTCGATGACCTCGGCGTCGATCCAGCACAGCGGCCGCACGTCGACGACCAACGGCTCGTTGTCCGGGCCCCGGCCCGTCTCCCGGCCCGTGAGGACCCAGGGGCGGACGCCGGGGCCCTTGTCGTGCGGCAGGTGCGCGTAGTCGTACAGGCGGCGGGCCACCCACAGCTCGACGGACCGGTCCTGCCACCAGTCCTCCACGTCGAGCGGGTTGGCCGACAGGCCGGGCATGCGGACGCCGGTCAGCTCGTCGACGCTGGAGGTGGCCCCCAGATCGGTCGCCGGGCCCCGGGACCAGCGGACGTACAGGCCGGTGTGCCGCCCGACGAGGGTGGCGAGGCCGGTCAGCGAATGCACGACGGGCAGGTCCTCCGGCGCGCTCATGTCGTGGTCTCCCTCCTGCTCCGCCTCGGTGAGCAGCCCCGCCTCACCCCGGCGGCCGCTTCCGTCCCACCCGGCGGGCGCTTCTCTCTCACCCGGGTGTGCCGTGCCGCCTTGCAGCAGGCTCCGGCTCGCCTCAGCAGGCCCTCCGGCCCCGCGTCCGTAGGCCGGGGTACCCGCGATCAGCCCACGGAACCGGCCGGTTCGTCGTCGGGTGCGCCGGCCGGGCCCGCGGGCAGCCGGAGCGTGAAGACGCTCCCGGCGCCGAGTTCGCCGGCCGCGGTGGCGGTGCCGCCATGGGCGTCGACCAGCTGGCGGACGATGGCGAGTCCCAGCCCGCTGCCGCCGGTGCGGCGGCTGCGCGACTTCTCCGCCCGCCAGAACCGGTCGAAGACGTGCGGCAGGTCCCCGGGTGCGATGCCCGAGCCGGTGTCGGCCACGGTGAGCACGACCTCGTCGCCGTCCAGGCGCGCGGTCAGGGTGACGGTGCCGCCCGCCGGCGTGTGGCGCAGCGCGTTGTTCACCAGGTTGCCCAGCACCTGCCGCATGCGCACCGGATCGGCGTCCAGGCAGAGCCCGTCCTCGCACGCGGTGCGCAGGGCGACACCCGCGGTGCGGGCCGCTACCTGGTGGGCCGCGGCCACCTGGTCGAGCAGGTCGCCCGCGCCGAGCGGCTCCCGGTGCAGGCGCAGGGTGCCGGCGTCGGCGGCGGCGAGGTCCTGGAGGTCGTCGATGACGCGCTGGAGCACCAGCGCCTCGTCGTGCAGCGAGGCGAGCAGGGCGGGGTCGGGGTCGACGAGGCCGTCGCGGGCCACCTCCAGCCAGCCGCGGATGTTGGTGAGCGGGCTGCGCAGTTCGTGGGCGATGTCGCTGACCATCGCCTTGCGCTGGGCCTCCAGACGCTCGCGGCGTTCGGTCAGCTCGTTGAAGGTCCGGGCGAGCAGACCGGTCTCGTCGCGGGTGGTGACCGGGACCCTCACGTGCTGGTCCGGCGGCTGCCGGGCGGCATCGGTCAGGGCACGCAGGGGCCGTACCAGCCTGCTCGCGACCACCGCGGTGACGGCGACGGTGACGGCCAGCACGAGACCGGCGGCTCCGACGACCTTGGCCTTGTTGCCGGAAGACATGACGAAGCGGGGTGCCGTCCGGACCCCGCCGCCGAGGAAGAGCTGGGCGGCGGGAGCGACGTAGGGGTCGAGCTGCTCGCGGTAGGCGTCGTCGGCGCACCGCTGCTCCTTGCGCACCTGCTCGTCGTCGCCCTTGGCGACCTTGCTGAACAGGTAGTGGTTGCCGGGGCCCGGGAGCACGGGCCCGAAGGCCAGGAACCGGCCGAGGTTCGGATCGAGGCCGGCGCGTACGAGACAGCCCTGGACCCGCCGCCACAGCTCGTCCCAGGCCTTCTGCTCGGTGGGCGTGGGACTGTTGAGGGCGCCGTCGGCGCACGCGACAGGCACGTCGGTGTCCACCCTTCCGTCGGCGTCGACGAGGTAGGGGCGTCCGCTCGGCATGTGCCGGATCCTGGTGCGCACGCCGTTGGCCTCGAAGCAGCGCTGCCGTTTCTCGGCGATCCGGTCGATCGTCGCGCGTTCGCCGGCCGGCAGCAGATAGGGTCCGACCGCGCGCGGGTCGACGCCGCTGAGCTGGGCGCCGCGCTGGGTGTAGGTGTCGGTGTGCAGGGGGTCGACGGTGGCGGCGGGGCTCGGCGGCAGCGGGCTGCCGTGCGGTGCGGAGTCGGCGACGGGGGTGCGGTCGCCGGTGGCCAGGGCGATCCGGCGTCCGGTTCGCGCGGCCAGTTCGCGGACCGTGGGCCCGACGCCCTTCCAGTCGGGGTGGGTGGCGGCGTAGCCGCTGAGCCGGGCGAGGATGGCCTCGTCGTCGGCGAGGTCCTGGCCCTGTTCCTGGCGCAGGGCGCTGGTGGTGGTCTGCACGGCCAGCCAGGCCGTCGCGGCCACGGAGCAGCCGGCGATGAGGACGGAGGCGATCAGCAGGCGCACCAGCAGCCGCTTGCGCAGCGGTATGCCGCCCTGCGCGCCGGTGTCCCCGCTCACAGGCTGTCGTCGCCCGGTTCGTGACCGCCGTTCAGTTTGTAGCCGACACCGAAGACGGTCAGCAGGCGGGCCGGTCTGCGCGGGTCGGCCTCCAGCTTCTTGCGCAGGTTCATGATGTGCACGTCGACGGCCCGTTCGGTCGAGGCCCGCTCCAGGCCGCGCGTGCAGCGCAGCAACTGCCGCCGGGTGAAGACCCGGTCGGGTTCGGCGGCCATGGCGAGCAGGATCTCGAACTCGGCCGGGGTGCACTCCACCGGCCGTCCCTCGCAGCGCACCTCGTGCCGTACCGGGTCGACGGTGATCCCCGCTGCGCGCACGACGGGGTCCTCGCGCCGTTCACCGGCCCGGCCGCTGCGGCGCAGTACGGTGCGGACGCGGGCCATGAGTTCGCGCGGGCTGTAGGGCTTGGTCATGTAGTCGTCCGCGCCGAGTTCCAGGCCGAGCAGGATGTCGTCCTCGGTGGAGCGGGCGGTGAGCATCAGCACCGGGACGTCGCCGTCGCGGCGCAGCGCCCGGCACACCCCGAAGCCGTCGATCCGGGGGAGCATCAGGTCCAGGACGACCAGGTCGGGCCGGTGCAGCCGGGCCGCCTCCAGGGCGGCCCGGCCGTCGTGGACCACGGTCGCGGTGTGCCCCTCCCCCACCAGGGAGCGGCGTATGAGTTCGGCCTGCATCTCGTCGTCCTCGGCGACCAGCACATGTGCGCACACCTGGCGGATCCTAAGCGGTCGGCGGGCCGGGGACGGCACGGCGTCGATGGGTGATCATGCGTCGACCTTGGCCGACGCATGTGAGGAATTCGTCAGGGCCGGGGCGTGGCCGGCTTTCCGCGGGTGTCCAGCCAGGTGCGGAAGAGTCCGTCCAGGTCCTTGCCGCAGAGGCGTTCGGCGAGCGCGGTGAACTGTGCGGTGGTGCCGTGTCCGGCGCGGTGGTACGCGGCCCAGGTGCGCAGGATCCGGAGGAACGCGGGGTCGCCGACGGCCCTGCGCAGCTGGTGCAGGGTCATGGCGCCGCGGGCGTAGACCGGGGTGGCGAAGATGTTCCTGCCGCTGCCGGGGTCGCCGGGCGGGAAGGCCCACAGCCCGTCGCTCGCCGGCCGGGCGTACAGCGCGTCGAACTCCTGCTGGGCGCTCGGGCCGCCGTGCTGCTCGGTGTAGAGCCATTCTGCGTAGGTGGCGAAGCCCTCGTTGAGCCAGATGTCCTGCCAGCGGGTGAGGGAGACGGAGTCGCCGAACCACTGGTGGGCGCTCTCGTGGACGAGGGTGCCGAGGTCGGGCGCGGAGTCGTACAGGGGCCGGGTCTGGGTCTCCAGCGCGTAGCCGACGTCCGGCGCGTGGTCGACGATCGCTCCGGCGGCCCGGAACGGGTAGGGCCCGAACAGCCGGCTCTCCCATTCCAGGACCGACGGCAGGTGCTTCAGTACGGGTGCGGCGGCGGTCGCCTCGCGCGGGTCGACGGCGTTGTAGACCTGGAGGCCGTCGCGGGTGGTGTACCGCTCGACGCGGAACCTGCCGACGGTGGCGGTGGCCAGGTAGGCGGCCATGGGCTCCGACTGGCGCCAGCGGTAGGTGGTGCGGGCGTGGGCGGTGCGGCTGCCGAGGTAGACGCCGTTGGCCACGGCGGTGCGGCCCTGGGGGACGGTGATGGTGAAGTCGTACGTCGCCTTGTCCAGGGGGTGGTTGTTCGCCGGGAACCAGGTCATGGCGCCCTGCGGTTCCCCGGCGACGAAGGCGCCGTCGTCGGTGGGGATCCAGCCGTCCGGGGAGCCGTCGGGGTCGGTGACCGGCTCGGGGGTGCCGCTGTAGGTGACGGTGACCTGGAAGCGGTGGCCCGGGCGCAGGGCGGTGCGCGGGGTGACGACGAGTTCCTGGCCGTCGCGCCGGTGGGCCGCCCTGGCGTGGTCGACGGTGACGCCGGTGACCTTCAAGCCCTTGAGGTCGAGGTCGAAGCGGGTGAGCGGCTGGGTGGCCCGGGCGGTGAGGACGGCGGTGCCGTCGAGCCGGCGGCTGCCGGGGTCGTAGCGCAGCGTCAGGTCGTAGTGGGAGACGTCGTAGCCGCCGTTGCCGGCGAGCGGGAAGTACGGGTCGCCCGCGCCGGGGGCACCGGTCGTCGCGGATGCGGTGGGCGCGGCGGGCGTGCCGACGGGGCCCGCGGCAGCGGGTCCGCCGGCGGCCAGCAGCGCCGCGACCGCGACGGGGACGGCGGCGGTCACGGCGCGTGGGGCGGGGCGGTGCTTGCCGGTTGGCGTCACGGTGTCTCCTCGGAAGGGGGCTGGGGCGGCGCGTGATCAAGGGCCCCCAGAGTAGAACCCTCCTGACGCGTCGCGGCAGTGCTGTGCGGTGGCCCGCCCGCCGCCGTGCGGGAGGGGCGGGCCGCCGGGCCCGGTCAGGCAGGCTGCCGGGCCGCGGCCCCGGTTCGGACGATCCGCCGCCCCGGTTCGGACGATCCGTCGGACCGGCCCCGGTTCGGACGAGCCGTCGGACCGGCCCCGTTCAGACGACCTGTCCGGCCGCGGCGCGGCCGGCCGCGCGGCCCGAGAAGAGGCAGCCGCCGAGGAAGGTGCCCTCCAGCGCGTTGTAGCCGTGGACGCCGCCGCCGCCGAACCCGGCGACCTCGCCCGCCGCGTACAGGCCCTCGACGGGCTGCCCGTCGAGGCCGAGCGCGCGGGAGTCGAGGTCGGTCTGGATGCCGCCGAGGGTCTTGCGGGTGAGGATGTGCAGCTTGACGCCGATCAGCGGCCCGGCCGCGGGGTCGAGGACGCGGTGCGGGACGGCGACCCGGCCGAGGCGGTCACCGATGTAGCGGCGGGCGTTGCGGATGCCCTGGACCTGGGCGTCCTTGCTGTACGGGTTGGCCATCTGGAGGTCGCGGGCGGCGATCTGGCGGCGCACCTCGGCGGGGTCGAGCAGCGGCCGGTCGGTGAGCCGGTTCATCTTGCCGACGAGTTCTTCGACGGTGTCGGCGACGACGAAGTCCGCGCCGTGGCGCACGAAGTCCCGCACGGGCCCCGGCGCCCCCCTGCCGAGCAGCCGGTCGCGCAGCACCGCCTTGCGGTCCTTGGCGGTGATGTCGGGGTTCTGCTCGGAGCCCGAGAGCGCGAACTCCTTCTCGATGATCCTGCGGGTCAGCACGAACCAGGAGTGGTCGTGGGCGGCGATGTCCTCGGTGGTGCGCAGGTGCCGCAGGGTGCTGAGCGTGTCGTAACCGGGCAGGCAGGGGTCGGGCAGCCGGCGGCCGAGCGCGTCGAGCCAGACCGAGGACGGTCCGGGCAGGATGCGGATGCCGTGGCCGGGCCAGACGGGGTTCCAGTTGCGCACGCCCTCGGTGTAGTGCCACATGCGGTCGCGGTTGACCAGGCGTACGCCGGCCGCGGCGCTGATGTCGAGCATCCGGCCGTCGACGTAGGCGGGGACGCCCGTGACCATGCGGGCCGGCGGGGTGCCGAGCCGTTCGGGCCAGTACCGGCGGACGATGTCGTGGTCGGCACCGATGCCGCCGCTGGCGACGATCACGGCCTGGGCGGTGAGTTCGAACGGGCCCCTCTCCTCGCGGTTGGAGGCGACACCGCGGGGCGAGTCGTCCGGGGCGAGGACGGTGCCCCGTACGCCGCGCGCCGCGCCGCCCTCGACGACGAGTTCGTCCACCCGGTGCCGGTGGTGGAAGGTGAGCAGTCCCTTCCCCGCCGCCTCGACCGCGTACCGGGCGAAGGGCTCGACGACTCCGGTGCCGGTGCCCCAGGCGATGTGGAAGCGGGGTACGGAGTTGCCGTGGCCGTCGGCCCTGAGATCGCCGCGCTCGGCCCAGCCGACGGTGGGCAGCAGCGTGATGCCGTGTCCTTCCAGCCAGGACCGCTTCTCCCCGGCCGCGAACTCGACGTAGGCGCGGGCCCAGCGCATCGCCCAGGCGTCCTCGTCGTCCGCCCGGTCGAACCGCGCGCTGCCCTGCCAGTCGTTCCAGGCGAGTTCGAAGGAGTCCTTGACTCCCAGGCGCCGCTGCTGGGGGGAGTCGACGAGGAACAGCCCGCCGAACGACCAGTACGCCTGGCCGCCGAGATCGGCGGCGTTCTCCTGGTCCACGAGGGCGACCCGGCGGCCCCGGCTGGTCAGTTCGTGCGCGGCGACCAGACCGGCCAGGCCCGCTCCGACGACGATGACGTCCGCGTCCATGGTGTCCCGTTCCCTTCTCAGTGGGTGCGTACGGCGGTGCCGCTGCCGTCGGTGAGCAGTGCGGTGAGCAGTTGCCGCAGCCAGGCGCGGGCGGCGTCGGCGTCCTTGTCCAGCAGCAGTTGGACGGTGACCCCGTCGTAGGCGGCGACGACCGCGTGGGCGGCGCCGTCCGCGTCGCCGAGGACGGCGGGCAGCGGGGTGCGGGCGTGCGCGCGGGCCAGCCGTTCGGCGATCGCCCCGCGCAACCGCGCCCGGTGCTCGCGCAGGGTGTCGGCCACGGCGGGGTCGCGGGCCGCGTGCACCAGGAAGTCCGTCTTCACGAGCAGCCAGTCGAGGTCGAGCAGGAGGACGTCGGTGACCCGGTCCACGGCGGCGGCCACGTCGAGGTCCGGTCCGTCGAGGGCGAGCGCCCCGGAGACCTGGCGGGCGATCAGTTCGGCGCGCTCGCGGTAGAGGGCGAAGAACAGCTCGTCCAGGGTGGTGAAGTTGGAGTAGAAGGCGCCCCGGCTGTACCCGGCGGCCTCGCAGACCTCCTCGATCGACACGCGTCCGAAACCCTTGGCGGCGAAGACCTCGAACGCGGCCCGGAGGAGGTCGGCGCGGGTCCGCGCCCGGCGTTTCGTGGCGGCCGGCCGCGCCACCGGCACCGGCTGCCCCGATTGCTGTGTCATGTCACTGCCACCTTGTTTTCGATACGTGAATGTATCCGATGCACTGGTGTATCGGAAGACCTGGCCCACCGCCCCGGCCGGCCGCACCGGGCCGCGGCGCGGGTGCCGGAACCCCCGTCGCGGGCAGCGGCGGACGCGGGGCACGCGGGTTCCCCCCCCTCGCCGGGCCGGTGATCACATCTGGTTTGCTGTCCCCCGCGGGGGCCATCCACGGCTTGGGGAGATCGATGACTGCGGACGTGCGGCAAGTGGCCGACGGCACCTACCTGGTGCACGGCAACAACACCAACTGGGTGATCCTCACCGAGGGTGACGCGCTCACCCTCGTCGACACCGGCTACCCGGGCGACCGGCAGGACCTGCTCGACTCGCTGGCCGCGGTGGGCGGTTCACCGGAGGCGGTGGCGGCCGTGCTGATCACCCACGCGCACAACGACCACCTGGGCTCCGCCGAGCACCTCCGGGCCACGTACGGCACCCCGGTCCGCCTCCACGAGGACGAAGTGCCGCACGCCCGGCGGGAGTTCCTGCACCAGGTGAGCATCGGGACGGTGCTGCGCAACGGCTGGCGGCCGGGGGTGCTGCCCTGGGCGGTGCACTCGCTGCGCGTCGGCGGCACCACGAACCTGCCCGTCGCCGCCCCCGAGCCATTCCCGGTGGCGGGCCCGCTGGACCTGCCCGGGCGGCCGGTGCCCGTGCACACACCCGGCCACACCCGCGGCCACACGGTGTTCCACCTGCCCGACGCCGGCGTGGTGATCTCCGGCGACGCCCTGGTGAGCGGCCACCCCACCTCGCGGATCACCGGCCCCCAGCTGCTGCCCGACATGTTCCACCACGAGCGCGCCCGGGCCCTGGACTCGCTGGAGATACTCGAAGGTCTCGAAGCGGACGTGCTGCTGCCCGGCCACGGCCCCGTCCACCGCGGCCCGGTGGACCTGGCCGCCCGACGGGCCAGGGAACACGCGCTCTAGAGTTTCCGCCATGGCTTTGCAGATCAGCGCCACCAACCCGGAGCACCCCGCGCTCCTGCTCGAACTGCCCTGGGAGACGCCGCTGGAGGAGTGGCCCGAGGAGTACCTCGTGCCGCTGCCCCGCGGCATCTCCCGGCACGTCGTGCGCTACGCCCGGGCCGGCGACGAGGTGGTCGCCGTCAAGGAGCTGGCCGAGCGCCCGGCGCTTCGCGAGTACGAGCTGCTGCGCGACCTGGACCGGCTCGCCATCCCCGCCGTCGACCCGCTCGCCGTGGTCACCGGCCGCACGGACCGCGCCGGGACGCCCCTGGAACCGGTGCTGATCACCCGGCACCTGGGCGGCTCGATGCCGTACCGCTCGATGTTCGAGACGACCCTGCGGCCCGCCACCATGCACCGCCTGATGGACGCCCTCGCCGTGCTGCTGGTGCGGCTGCACCTGGCCGGGTTCGCCTGGGGCGACTGCTCGCTGTCCAACACGCTCTTCCGGCGCGACGCGGGCGCCTACGCCGCCTACCTCGTCGACGCCGAGACCGGTGAGCTGCACCCGCGGCTCAGCGACGGGCAGCGGGACTACGACCTCGACCTGGCCCGGGTGAACATCAGCGGCGAACTGCTCGACCTGGAGGCCTCGGGCGCGCTGCACCCCTCGGTGGACCCGATCGAGTTCGGCACCGAGATCTGCGCCCGCTACGACGGGCTGTGGCGGGAGCTGACGCGCACCTCCGTCTACCCCGCCGGCAAGTACCACTACATCGAGCGCCGCATCCGCCGCCTCAACGACCTCGGCTTCGACGTGGCCGAGATGCAGATCGAGCACTCCTCCAACGGTGACACGGTCACCTTCGTGCCCAAGGTCGTCGACGCGGGCCACCACCAGCGGCAGCTGCTGCGGCTGACCGGCCTGGACACCGAGGAGAACCAGGCGCGGCGGCTGCTGACCGACCTGGAGAGCTGGATGGCCACCCAGGACGACTACGCCCCGGGCGACCCCCTCTCGGCCCGGCCCGAGGTGCTCGCGCACCGCTGGGTGCGGGAGGTGTTCCGGCCCACCGTGCGCGAGGTGCCGCGCGAGCTGCGCGAGCTGCGCGGCGCCATGGACCCGGCGGAGATCTACCACGAGCTGCTGGAGCACCGCTGGTACCTGTCCGAGCGGGCGCAGCACGACATCGGCCTGGACACCGCGGTCGAGGACTACGTCAGGAACGTCCTGCCCAAGGCCCGCACGACGCTGGAGCCCACCGCACCCGAGTAGGCGCCCCGGCCCCGGCTCACTCGTGCGGGACGACGGCCACCGGGCACCCCGCGTGGTGCAGGACGCCGTGCGCGACGGAGCCGATCCGGGCGCCGACCGCGGTGCGGCGGGCCCGGCGGCCCACGACCACGAGCTGGGCGTGCGCGGCCGCCGCCAGCAGCACCTGGCCGGCGCTGCCCATCTCCACGTGCTCGACGACGGGCACGTCGGGGAAGCGCTCCCGCCAGGGCCGCAGCGCCTCGGCGAGGCCCTTCTTCTCGTACGGTTCCATGCCGCCGGCCTCGTCGAGCAGCTTGAGCGAGCCGGGGCTGTAGGCGAAGACCGGCGGCAGTGTCCAGGCGCGGACCGCCCGGACCGTGGCCCCGCGGGCGGCGGCCGCCTCGAAGGCGAACCGGAGGGTCTCGGCGCTGTCGTCGGCGGTGCCGTGCTGGCCGACGACGACCTCGCGTCCCGCGGCCTCGGCGGCGGGTTCGTCCCCGGCCCGGACCAGGACGACGGGCCGTGCTGCCTCGGCGATCACCTGCTGTCCGACGGAGCCGACGAGGAAGCCGACGAGGGCGCCCTGCCCGCGTGAGCCGAGCACCAGCGCCTCGGCGTCCGCGGCGGCGGCGGTCAGCGCGTCCGCGGCGTCGCCCTCCACGATCTCCGTGGTCACCGTCAGGCCGGGGTGGCGGCCGGTCAGGCCGGCGACCGCCCCGTCGGTCACCTCGCGCGCCTGCTGCCGCTGCGCGTCACGGCCGCCCAGGTCGAAGGCGTCGTACACCTCGAAACGCCAGGCGTTGACGACGCGCAGCGGCAGCCCGCGGCGCTCGGCCTCCCGCCCCGCCCACGCCAGTGCGGCGAGGCTCTCCCGCGATCCGTCCACACCCGCCGTGATCGGCCGTGTCATGCCGTCCGCCTCCCTGGTCGTGGGCCCGTAGGTCGGTCCCAGTCTCCCCCACGCCCCGGACGATCTTGCCATGCGGCCCTGACCGGGCGGGGCACGGGCGGCGGTGACCAGGGGGCGGGCGGCCCCCGGCCAGGCGGGCGGCCCGCGCTCGCCCGGGCGAACGGCCACGGACGCACCTACGATGGGCGCAAGTGGGCTCGAAGACGGGGGCACCGGGCCGCCCGTCGCGACCGCACGGGGTGGGAGACACATGACACAGGCCGCGGAAACCGCGCGGACCGTCATCATGACCGTGGACGACGATCCGGGAGTCTCCCGTGCCGTCGCCCGCGATCTTCGGCGGCGCTACGGCGAGTCGTACCGGATCGTGCGCGCGGAGTCCGGCGAGTCCGCGCTGGACGCGCTGCGCGAGCTGAAGCTGCGCGGCGACCTCGTCGCGGTCATCCTGGCCGACTACCGCATGCCGCGCATGAACGGCATCGAGTTCCTGGAACAGGCCCTGGACGTGTACCCGGGCGCGCGCCGGGTGCTGCTGACCGCGTACGCGGACACCACGGCGGCGATCGACGCCATCAACGTCGTCGACCTGGACCACTACCTGCTCAAGCCGTGGGACCCTCCCGAGGAGAAGCTGTACCCGGTCCTGGACGACCTGCTCCAGGCGTGGCGGCACAGCGACCACCGGCCGGTGCCGAGCACCAAGGTGGTGGGGCACCGCTGGTCGGCGCGGTCCTCGGAGATCCGCGAGTTCCTGGCCCGCAACCAGGTGCCCTACCGCTGGTACTCCTCCGACGAGCCGGAGGGGCAGCGGCTGCTGCGGGCGGCCGGGCAGGACGGGCAGCGGCTGCCGCTGGTGGTCACCCCGGACGGCACCCCGCTGGTCGAGCCGGAGGCCCCGCAGCTCGCCGCCCACGTGGGTCTGGCGACCACGCCGGCGGCCGACTTCTACGACCTCGTCGTGATCGGCGGCGGGCCGGCCGGGCTGGGAGCGGCTGTGTACGGGGCCTCCGAGGGGCTGCGTACGGTCCTGGTGGAGCGTTCGGCGACCGGCGGACAGGCCGGGCAGAGTTCGCGGATCGAGAACTACCTCGGTTTCCCGGACGGCGTCTCCGGTGCCCAGCTGACGGACCGGGCGCGCCGGCAGGCCGCGAAGTTCGGCGCGGAGATCCTCACCGCACGCGAGGTGACCGCTCTGGAGGTCAACGGCGCGGCGCGCACCGTGCGGTTCTCCGACGGTTCGGCGGTCGCCGCGCACAGTGTGATCCTGGCGACCGGTGTCTCCTACCGGCAGCTCCCGGCGGCCGGGGCGGAAGACCTGACCGGCTGCGGCGTGTTCTACGGTTCGGCGCTGACCGAGGCGCCCTCCTGCCACGGGCAGGACGTGTACATCGTGGGCGGCGCCAACTCGGCCGGGCAGGCGGCGATGTACCTGTCCCGGGGGGCGAAGTCGGTGACGCTCCTGGTGCGCGGCCCGTCGCTGTCGGCGTCGATGTCGCACTACCTCATCCAGCAGATCGAGGAGTCGCCCAACATCTCGGTGCGCACCGGCACGGTCGTCGAGGCCGCGCACGGCACCGGCCGCCTGGAGCAGCTCACCCTGCGCGACCTGGACAGCGGGCGCGAGGAACGGGTCGACGCGCAGTGGGTGTTCGTGTTCATCGGCGCCGCGCCGCTGACCGACTGGCTGGACGGGACCGTGCTGCGTGACGAGCGCGGGTTCATCCTGGCCGGTCCGGATCTGACCGCGGACGGACGGCCGCCGGCGGGCTGGGAACTGGACCGCCCGCCGTACCACCTGGAGACCAATGTGCCCGGGGTGTTCGTGGCGGGCGACGCCCGGGCCGAGTCCGCCAAGCGGGTCGCGTCGGCGGTCGGAGAGGGAGCCATGGCCGTGATGCTGGTCCACCGCTACCTGGAGCAGTCATGAGCGGGCGGGTGATGCCCTGCAGCCCCAGGGAGATCGGTTCGCTGTTCCTGTTCGAGAAGCTGTCGGACGAGCAGCTGGGCCGACTGTGCAGCGACGGCCGGGTGGAGCGGTTCGAGCCGGGCCCGGTGTACACGGAGGGTGATCCGGCCACCTGCTTCTACGTGATGATCGAGGGCACGGTGGTGCTCTCGCGCCGGGTCGGGGACGACGACGTGGAGGTCGCCCGCACCTCGCAGCGCGGGGTGTACGCGGGCGCGATGCAGGCGTACATCGGTGACCGGGTGCGGCAGGTGTACACCAACTCGATGCGTGTCACGGAGCCGACGCGGTTCTTCGTGCTGCCCGCGGACACGTTCGCGAGCATCATGCAGGAGTGGTTCCCGATGGCGGTGCACCTCCTGGAGGGGCTGTTCTTCGGTTCGAAGAACACCCAGGCGGCCATCGGCCAGCGGGAGCGGCTGCTGGCGCTCGGCTCGTTGTCCGCCGGGCTGACGCACGAGCTGAACAACCCGGCGGCGGCGGCCGTGCGGGCGACGGAGACGCTGCGCGAGCGGGTGGCGAAGATGCGCCACAAGCTGGCGGTCGTCGCCGAGGGTCCTTTCACCCGGGAGCAGTTGGCGGACCTCATCGACATCCAGGAGCGGACGGCCGAGCAGGTGGGCAAGGCCGTGGCGCTCAGCCCGCTGGAGGCCGCCGACCGGGAGGACGCGCTCACCGACTGGCTGGACGACCACGGCGTGCGCAACGGCTGGCAGCTCGCGCCCACGTTCGTGCAGGCGGGGCTGGACGTCGACTGGCTGGAGCAGGTGGCGGCGGCGGTCGGCGAGGACATCCTGCCGGGGGCGGTGGGGTGGCTCAACTACACGGTGGAGACCGAGCTGCTGATGGACGAGATCGCGGACTCCACCGCCCGCGTCTCCCGGCTCGTCGACGCCGCCAAGCAGTACTCGCAGCTGGACCGGGCGCCGTACCAGATCGCCGACGTGCACGAACTCCTCGACAGCACGCTGCTGATGCTGTCGGGCAAGAGGGGGCCGCAGATCAAGGTCGTCAAGGACTACGACCGGACGCTGCCGCGGATCCCGGCCTATCCCGCCGAACTGAACCAGGTGTGGACCAACCTGATCGACAACGCCGTCTCGGCCATGGACGGCGCGGGCGGCGAGGGCACGCTCACCGTGCGGACGGCGCTGCACGGCGACCGGCTGCTGGTGGAGTTCCGCGACACCGGGCCGGGGGTGCCGCCGGAGATCCGCGGCCGCATCTTCGACCCGTTCTTCACCACCAAGCCCGTCGGCCAGGGCACCGGCCTCGGGCTGGACATCTCCTGGCGGATCGTGGTCAACAAGCACCACGGCAGCCTCGCGGTGGAGTCGGTGCCGGGCGACACGCGCTTCCAGGTCCTGCTGCCGCTGACCGCCGCGGACGGCGACGGCACGGCGCCGGGTTCCCTCCCCGAGGAGAAGGCATGAGCAGCGGCGGTTGTGAGGACACGTTCGTCGACCCGGCGGTACCGCCCAGCGGTGCGGGCTGCGCCGAGTGCGACGCGTCCGGCGGCTGGTGGTTCCACCTGCGGCGCTGTGCGCTGTGCGGGCACGTCGGCTGCTGCGACGACTCCCCCGGCAAGCACGCCGACGCCCATTACCGGGCCAGCGGGCATCCGGTGATCCGCAGCTACGAGCCGGGCGAGGAGTGGTTCTGGAACTTCGCGACCCAGGAGCTGTACGACTCCGGCCCGCGGCTCGCGCCCCCGCAGGCCCACCCGGACGACCAGCCGGTGCCGGGCCCGGCGGGCCGGGTCCCGCACGACTGGGCCCGGACCCTGCGCTGAGCGGGGGCCTGACGGGGGTCTGACGGGAACGAGGATGCCCCGCCGGGGGCGGGGCATCCAGGTCACGGTCCGGTGGTCCGTCAGGGACGGGCCGCCGGGGTGTTGGCGGCGGTGACGTTGACCGCCGCCCAGGCCGTGTCCACCGTGCGGTACTCGGTGCTGGCCGCTCCGTAGAGGTCCTTGGCCGCCTGCAGCGTCGCGACACGCGCGTCGTGGAAGTCGGTCGTGGACACCATGTAGCGGGTCAGCGCCCGGTAGAAGATCGCGGTGGCCTTGGCCCGGCCGATGCCCTGCACCGACAGTCCGCCGTAGGTCGGCGAGTCGTAGGCGACACCGCCGATCGTCTTGCGGCCGCTGCCCTCGGCGAGCAGGTAGTACGCGTGCGAGGAGACACCGGAACCGGCGTGCACCTCGGTGTAGTACACCTGTGGCGACCAGTAGTCGATCGCGCCTTCGAGCTGGTCGAGGGAGGGGTGGTCGAGCCGGCGCAGGAACTTCTGCGCGAGGCCCAGCTTCTCGCCGAGGAGGTAGTTCGGCGGGTTCTTCGGGTTGTTGGCGAAGAACTCGACGCTGGAGCCGAAGATGTCGGCGAGCGACTCGTTCAGCGACCCGGGTTCGCCGTACTGGTTGCCGGCGGCGTCCACGCGGGTGGGCTCCAGCCGGGCGGTGGAGTCCACCACGCCGTGGGTCAGTTCGTGGCCGGTGACGTCGAGGGCGACGAGCGGCTTCTTGAACATGTCGCCGTCGCCGTCGCCGTACAGCATGCAGTCGCACGTCGGGTCCCAGAACGCGTTCGCGATCCCGTTGCCGAAGTGCACCATGGCCTTGGCGCCCTTGGAGTTGTTCTCGATGCCCTTGCGCCCGAAGGTCTTCTTGTAGAAGTCCAGCGTCTTGCTGATGCCGTACTGGGCGTCGACGGCGGCGGTGACGCGGTTGGAGACGCTGCCGTTGCCCCACCTGTTGTTCGTGCTGGTGATCTTCGCGCCGCGCGCGAAGTTCTCCTGCAGCTGGTTCCTGGCGTCGCGGGTCTCGGTGCCGTAGCGCGTGGGGTCGGTCAGCACGAAGCCGGTCCGGGCCGTCTGCGTGGTGGTCAGGGAGACCGGGCCCACGAACAGGGACGCGCCGCTGCCCGCGGTGGTGCGCGGGTAGCGCCCGGAGGAGGCGGAGGTGCCGCTGATCGTGCCGAGCGAGCCGGCCGGCGGGACGCTTCCCCGCGACGGCAGGGTTCCGCCCTGGCGGCTGAGGGTGGCGCGCAGCTTCGGTGACAGGAACTCGTCGCTGTCGGGTGTGTTGCTGCGCACCTTGCCGGTGACGGCGTCGACGACGACCGTCCGGGAGCGGGCTCCCTCGGTGGTGGCGCTGCCGGTGACCCGCACCTGGTAGGCGAGCGCCGAGGCGCCGCCGCGGGCGTCCACCACGAGCTGGGCGGTGCCCGCGTCGCCCTCGGCCACGGCGGCGGCCTTGGCGGCGGCCTGCGCGGGCGTCACCTCGGCCCGCGTGGTGGCGGGCCTGACGGTCCGGTCGGCGGCCCGGGTGACGCCGGTGTACGCGAGCTTGCGGTCGAGGTGGACGACGAGGTCGGCACCGAGCACCGGCATGCCCTGGTGGGTGCGGATGAACCGGACGTGACGGGCGCCCTCGGGGTCGGCCATCACGTCCTGGGCGCGCAGTTCGTCCCCCGGGACGACGCCGGTCGCCGACGCGTGGGCGAAGGCGGCGGCGCGGGCGGCATCCACCACCGAGGCGGTGGAGGTGCGGACGGCCGACACCGTGCGGGCCGGCCCCTTGGCGGGGGCGGCCAGTGCCGGGCCGGCCAGGCCCGTGGCGGCCGTCGTCGCGGCGACGACGACCGCCACGTTGCGTATGTGGGGTCTGTGCACTCTTGAGGGTTCCTTCGTTGGTGAAGGCGGCCGGGATCGCCAACCGCCCCTACGCATGACGCGGTTGCGTCATGAGGGCTGGTCGGGCCCCGGAAAGAAACCCTTGTGGGCAGGACATGCACATGTAAAGCACGAATGATCCATTCCGTGCCGTCCAGGGCAATCCTTTGCCAATTCAGTCCCGCGCGGTGATCAAGGAGTGATCGGCGAGTGACCAACTGTGTGTCGTTCCTGGAGATGTGACGCGGTACGAGATGGTTGCGTTGCCCGGATGTGATCAATCTCGCAACGGACCACACGCCGACGAAGACGGGAGCGGAATCGTATGGCCTCACGCACGAGGGGCACGAGCGCGGTGCTCGGATCGCTGGTACTGGCCCTGCTCGCAGGACCCGCGCACGCGGCGGCCGGCCGCCCGGGGCCCCCGGCGCCCGCCGCGGCGGTCCGTGCGCCCGCCGCGCTGCCCGCCCCCGACACCGCGGCGCTGGACGCCCTGCTGCGCACCGCGCTCAGCGAGGGGGCGCCCGGCGCGACGGCGCGCGTCGAGGACCACCGCGCGTCCTACGACGACCACCCCACCGTCCACCAGGCCACCGAGGGGACCGCCGACCGTACCGACGCCCGGGCGATGGACACCGCCGACCGCTTCCGCATCGGCAGCGTCACCAAGACCTTCACCACGGTCGTCCTGCTGCAACTGGCGGCGGAGGGCCGGCTGCGGCTCGACACCTCCGTCGACCACTACCTGCCCGGGCTGCTGCCCGACGAGCGGATCACCGTGCGGCACCTGCTGAGCCACCGCAGCGGCCTGTACGACTACACCGCCGGCATGTTCGCCCGCACGGTTCCCGGCTTCGAGGCCGTGCGCACCAAGGTCTTCACCTACCGCGAGCTGCTGGCCGAGTCCCTGCGCCACCCGCCCACGAACGCGCCCGGCGCCGCCTACGCCTACTCCAACACCAACTTCGTCGTCGCCGGTCTGCTCATCGAGAAGCTGACCGGCCATCCGGTGCGCACCGAGTACGAGAACCGCATCATCAAGCCGCTCAAGCTGGGCGACACCTTCTACGTCCACCCCGACACGCAGATCCCCGGCCGCCACGCGCACGGCTATCTCACCCCGGACGACGCCAAGGGCGCGCTGGTGGACGCCACCGACCAGACGGCGTCGTGGGCGCAGAGCGCGGGCGCGCTCATCTCCTCCACCCGCGACCTGGACACCTTCCTGTCCGCACTGCTCGGCGGCCGGCTGCTGCCCGCCGCCCGACTGGCCGAGATGGAACGCTGGATGCCGGCCGGCACGGGTCAGGCCTACGGTCTCGGACTGCGCCGGCGCGACCTGTCCTGCGGGATCTCCGTGTACGGCCACACCGGGACGGTCCAGGGCTTCTCCACCTACGCGTTCGCGAGCGAGGGCGGGCTGCGCAGTTACGCCGCGGTCGCCACCACCTCCAACAACGACGCGGTGCACCGGACGATGCTGCGCACCCTGGAGGCCGTGTTCTGCGGCAAGCAGGCCCCGGCGCGCGGCGCCGCGCCGCGTCCGCGCGCGGGCTCGGCGCACGAGCGCACCGGATGAGTCCGCCCGCCGATCTTGGCGGAACGACCACCTCCGGGCCAGGATGCCTCCATGAAGGGTGATCTCTTTTCCAGTGAGCACGTGGTGCGGCCCGCGACCGCACCGGGCATGTACGTCGAGAACGCCAAGTGCGTCCGCTACGTGGTGAACGGCGAGATGCTGGCACGCCAGGGCGCCATGGTGGCCTGGCGCGGCAGCCTCCAGTTCGAGCGCAAGGGCCAGGGCGTGGGCGGCATGCTCAAGCGCGCGGTCACCGGGGAGGGTCTGGCGCTGATGTCGGTGCGCGGACAGGGCGAGGCCTGGTTCGCGCACGAGGCGCAGAACTGCTTCATCGTCCAGATCGACCCCGGCGACGAGTTCACCGTCAACGGGCGCAACGTGCTGTGTTTCGACCCCTCGCTGTCGTACGAGATCAAGACGGTGAAGGGGTCGGGCATCGCCGGGGGCGGGCTGTTCAACAGCGTGTTCACCGGCCAGGGCCGGCTGGGCCTGGCGTGCGAGGGCAACCCGCTCGTCATACCCGTCACACCCCAGCAGCCGGTCTACGTCGACACGGACGCCGTGGTCGGCTGGACCGCCCGCCTGCACACCTCGCTGCACCGCTCGCAGTCCATCGGGTCGATGCTGCGCGGCGGCTCGGGTGAGGCCGTGCAGCTGATGCTCCAGGGCGAGGGCCACGTCATCGTCCGCCCCAGCGAGGCGACCCCGCAGAAGGCCCAGCAGCACTGAGCGGCCGGCCGCCCGCGGGTGCCGGCAGCACCGGACCACCGGGCACCGGTTGACCCGGGGTGTCCGCCCGGGTGAGGGTCGGGGTGGCGCGGATCCCCGCCCGCGCCGGAAGGACGGACCGCCTTGATCGGCATCACACAGATCGAAACCGCGGCCGAGCGGATCACCGGTCACGTCGTGCGCACTCCGACCGTGCCGAGCCCGGGCCTGTCCGCACTGCTCGGTGCCCCGGTGACCGCGAAGCTGGAGCTGCTGCAGCGCACCGGTTCCTTCAAGGCGCGCGGCGCGACGGCGAAGCTGCTCTCGCTCGGCGAGGCCGAGCGGGCGGCGGGCGTGGTCGCCGTGAGCGGCGGCAACCACGGGATCGCACTCGCGGTGATGGCCGCCGCCCTCCATGTGAAGGCCACCGTGGTCATGCCGCGCTCGGCACCGGCCCGCTCGCTGCGCACAGCGGAGGAGGCCGGAGCCTCGCTGCGGCTGACCGACGGCATGGACGAGGCGTTCGCGACGGCGGCGCGGCTGCGGGACGAGGGGCTCACCCTCGTCCACCCCTTCGACGACCCGGTCGTCATCGCCGGCCAGGGCACGGTGGGGCTGGAGTTCGCCGAGGACGCCGGTCCGCTCACGGACGTGCTCGTCAGCGTCGGTGGCGGCGGGCTGATCGCGGGCGTCGCCGCGGCGCTGCGCGCGCTCCGCCCCGGTGTACGGATCTGGGGTGTGGAGACCGAGGGCGCCGAGGCCATGTCGCGGGCACTGGCGGCGGGCGGCCCGGTGCCGGTCCCCCTCTCCTCGGTCGTCACGACGCTGAGCGCCCCCACGGTGTCGCAGCTGACGTACGAGCACGCCCGGGCCCTGGTCGAAGAGGTGCTCGTGGTGCCGGACCGGGCGGCCGTCCAGGGTGTGCTCGACCTCGCCGAGCACGCCAAGGTGTGGACGGAGCCCGCCGCGGGCTGTCTGCTGCCGGCCGCCCGGCAGGTGCTGGACCGGGTCGGCCCCGGCGCCCGGCTGGGGCTCGTCGTGTGCGGCGGCAACGCGGCGCTCACCGACGTCCTGGACTGGGCGCGGCGGTTCGGGCTGCGCTGAGGTCCGCGGACAGAAGGGGCGCCCGGCCCACGACGCCCGGCACGCACGCTCGCGGCGTTGCCGAAAGGCCCTGGCAGCTCCGCTGCAGGGACCTCCCGGCGCCCTTGCGGTCGCACGCGCCGGACGCCGCGAGCAGATCGGACTCCCCTTTTGTCCGCAGCTCTGAGAGGGCCGTTTCCGGGGGCGCCGGCCGGGGACTCGGCCGTCATGGTGCAAATCGGATACACGATGATGACCGAGCAGGCCGGTCCGCGTGAGCTGGTGGACCACGTCGTACGGGCCGAGGAGGTCGGCTTCGACTTCTCGGTCATCTCGGACCACTACTTCCCGTGGCTGCGTGCGCAGGGTCACGCACCGTACGCGTGGAGTGTGCTGGGGGCGGCGGCGCAGGCCACCTCTCGCATCCCGTTGATGACGTACGTGACCTGCCCGAGCTTCCGCTACCACCCGGCGGTCGTGGCGCAGAAGGCCGCGACGGTGCAGTTGCTGGCGCAGGGCAGGTTCCGGCTGGGACTCGGCTCGGGCGAGAACCTCAACGAGCATGTCGTGGGCGGCGGGTGGCCGTCGGTGGATGTGCGCCACGAGCGCCTGGAGGAGGCCGTCGAGATCATCCGGGCGCTGTTCGGGGGCGGCCACGTCACCCGGCACGGCGCCCACTTCGACGTGGAGTCGGCCCGGCTGTGGGACCTGCCCGACGAGCCGCCGCCGATCGGCATCGCGGTCTCCGGCGAGCAGTCCTGCCGGCTCGCCGGGCACCTCGCCGACCTCGTCATCGCCACCGAACCGAAGCCCGGACTGCTGGAGGCCTTCGACCGGCACGGCGGCGAGGGCAAACCCCGGGTGGGCCAGTTGCCGGTGTGCTACGACACCGACCGGGACGCGGCGATCGGCCGTGCGCACGAGCAGTTCCGCTGGTTCGGCAGCGGCTGGAAGGTCAACTCCGAGCTGCCGCACCCGGACTCGTTCGAGGCGGCCACCCAGTTTGTCACCCCGCACGACGTCGCCGAGTCGATTCCCTGCGGCGACGACCCGGAGGCGTTCGTGGAGGCCGTACGCCCCTACGCCGAGGCCGGGTTCACGGAGGTCGCGCTGGTCCAGATCGGCGGTGAGGCGCAGGAGCCGTTCCTGGACTGGTCGGCGAAGAGCCTGCTGCCGGCCCTGCGGGACGCCTTCGGCTAGAACCTGCTCTCACCGGGACGCCGGCACGGCCCAAGCGGCCGGCGCTCACCGGGAGGTGTGGCGGCGCCTGGCCCACAGGGGCAGCACGAACCAGCACAGCAGGTACCAGGCGACGACCGGCGCGACCAGCCAGGGGACGAAGCCGTCGTGCGTGGCCACTCTGAGGATCAGCAGCAGGGAGGCGGTCATGGTGGCCAGCAGCAGGATCAGCCCGACGAAGGTCATCCTGGACGCCCAGCGCACCGCCTGGGGTTTGACCCGGCGGCCGGAGACCAGGCGGTGCAGGGAGACGGGTCCGATCAGCGCGCCGGTCGCGGCGGCGCCCAGGACGACCGTCACGATGTAGATGGTCCGGTCGGCGGGCGCGAGGGTCGCGTACTTGGGCTGGAAGACCACGGTGAGAAGGAAGCCGAAGAGGATCTGCACCCCCGTCTGGGCGACCCGCACCTCCTGGATCAGCTCGACCCACATGCGGTCGGCCCGCTCCTCCTCGGTCTCGTCACGCCCCCGGCGCCGCCGGTCCTCCGCCGCCCGCTCCGTCGCCATCACTCCGCCTCTCCTGCCCCTGGCCCCGCCCCCGACGGGCCGGCCCTGTGCCTGGGCGTGTGCCCAGGGAGGCGGAAAACCTGCCGTGCGCGTCCGGCGGTCCGGGCGCGCACGGCAGGGCAGGCCCCCTCCGGGGGTCCACCGGCGGGCGGCGGTCCTACCAGCGGGCCTCCACCTGGTCCTTGATCCGCCGCTCGTAGAGGTCGCGGACGGCCGCCACGGTCTCCTCGGGCAGCGGCGGCAGCTTGCCGACGGCGGCGTTGGCGCGGGCCTGTTCCGGGGAGCGGGCGCCGGGGATGACGGTGGTGACACCGGGCTGCTGGATGATCCAGCGCAGGGCGAGCTGGGCCGGGGTGCAGCCCTCGGGGGCGAGCGCGGCGAACTCGGCGGCCGCCTCGACGCCCGTGGCGAAGTCCACGCCGGAGAAGGTCTCGCCCTGGTCGAACGACTCGCCGTGCCGGTTGTAGGTGCGGTGGTCGTTGGCGGGGAAGACGGTGTCCTTGGTGTACTTGCCCGACAGCAGGCCGGAGGCCAGCGGGACGCGCGCGATGATGCCGACGCCCGCCTCCCGCGCGGCGGGCAGCACCTCGCGCAGCGGCTTCATGCGGAACGGGTTCAGGATGATCTGCACACTGGCCACGTTCGGCCGGGCGATGGCGGTCAGCGCCTCGGCGCAGGTCTCCACGCTGACGCCGTACGCGGCGATCCGCTCCTCCTCGACGAGGGTGTCGAGCGCGTCGAAGACCTCGTCGGAGGAGTACACGGGCGTGGGCGGGCAGTGCAGTTGCACCAGGTCGATGCGGTCGACGCCGAGGTTGCGGCGGGAGCGGTCGTTCCAGGCGCGGAAGTTGTCCAGGACATAGTTCTGGGGGATCTGCTCGACGCGCCGGCCCATCTTGGTCGCGACCAGGACGTGGAGGTCGGGGCGCCCGGCGAGGAAGGCGGCGATGGTCTGCTCGCTGCGCCCGTCGCCGTAGACGTCGGCGGTGTCGAAGAAGGTCACCCCCGCCTCGGCGGCGGCCTCCAGTACGGCGAGGGCTTCCTTGTCGTCGACGTCGCCCCAGTCGGCGCCCAGCTGCCAGGTGCCGAGGCCGACGACCGACGCGTGCTGGTGGGACCTGCCGAATTCACGTTCGTTCATGCCGTCAGTCTGTCACCCGCCGCCCGCCGGGACGGCGTTCGAGCGGCCCGCGCGGACGGACGGCGCCCCGGCGGGCCTGCGGCCCGGCGCGACCCCACCGGGCCCCGCGACCCGCCCGTGCCACGCCCCTGCCCGGCGGATCAGCGGATCCGCGAGCGCTCCTGCGCGCGTCCCAGCGCGCGGGCCTCCACCGTGCGCGCGACCTTCGGTCCGAGCCACCTCTTCAGCCGCCGCACCGCGGTCAGCCGGCCGGCCGCCTTGTCGATCCCGTAGTACACCTGCGGGGGGACGTGGGGCAGCAGTGGTGAGTGGCGCTGGCCGAGCAGCGCGAACATCCGGTGCGGGGGCAGGTGGATGTAGCGGGGGAGGTTCTCGTACCACTGGGCGCTGTGCCGGGCCGCGCTCTGCACGGGCAGCAGGGCCGAGCGGCGTTCACGTTCGTAGGCGGCGAGGGCCGGCCGCAGGCCGGGGTGCGCGCGCAGGGCGCCGGCCAGGCAGATCGCGTCCTCCAGGGCGAGGGTGGTGCCGGCGCCGACCGAGTAGTGCGTGGTGTGGGCGGCGTCGCCGAGCAGCACGAGGCGGTCGCGGGACCAGGTGCGGTTCGTCAGGGTGCGGAAGGTGAGCCAGGGGGCGCCGCCCGCGCCCGCGGCGCGGCCGATGAGCCGGTGACCGTCGAGCACACCGGCGAAGAGGGCCTCCAGCAGGGCCAGCGCGTCCGCCTCGCCGAGCCGGTCGAGTCCGAGACCGGTGAAGGTCTGCGGGGAGCACTCGACGACGCAGGTGCTGCGCCCGCCGCCGTAGGCGTAGCCGTAGCACCAGATCCAGCCGTGCCCGGTCTCGACGAAGGCGAAGGTGAAGGCGTCGAAGACCTTGGTGGTGCCGAGCCAGAGGTAGCGGTTGCGGCCCGGGTGGAGCCGGGTACCGAAGTGCGCGGCGTGCCGGGTGCGCAGCGCGCTGTGCACGCCGTCGGCGGCCACCACCAGGTCGGCGGCCGGCAGGTCGTCAGCGGTGACCTCGCTCTCGTACTCCACCCGTACGCCCAGTGCGCGGGCCCGGCCGGCGAGGATCTCCAGGAGCCGGTGCCGGCCGATGCCGAAGCCCTGGTCCCCTCGGTGGCGGGCCGTCAGCTCCCCGACGTGGGCGACTCCGTCGCGCCACCGCACGGAGTGCGCTTCGACGGCGGCGGCCGACTCGGGGTCGTGGGCGTGCAGCAGGTCGAGCAGTCCCTGCCAGTACGTGACGCCCCAGCCGTAGGTCGAGCCCTCGGGGCTGCGCTCGTGGACGGTGATGTCGTGGGACGGGTCCTGCCGTTTGAGCAGGATGGAGAGGTACAGGCCCGCGGGCCCGCCGCCGGCGCAGACGACCTTCACGCACACCCCTGATGACTACACAGAGCGGTCGATGGGCAACGAATGGTAACAGACTGCGCACGTCCGGCCACTCACCGTGAGGTCGCTTCCGCCGCGGGTGGCCGCCCGCCCCGGCGCGCTCCCCCGCCGGTCAGGCGTCCGCCGTGCGGCACTCCGGGTGGCCCCAGCCCTGGGCGTTCTTGGCGATGGACTCGCCGGCGGCGTAGGAGCGGCCGCACAGGCAGCGGCCGGGGAACTTGGCCTTGATGGTGCGGGACGACGAGGACGTGGACGACGAGGCGGACGAGGCGGAGCCGGTGCGCCGGGGTGCCTTGCGGCGCGGCGCGGCGGCCTTGGGGGTGTCGGGCGAGGGCGGGGGCTGCGGGGAGCCGAGCGCGCTGCCGGCCGCTTCCTGCACCCGGGCCGCCTGGCTGGCGGCGCGGTCGGCGAAGTCGTTGAGCGGATCGCCGTCCGCCTGGTGGGCGGGGACGTAGCGGAAGTCGACGGAGCGGCCCTCGAGGAGTTCGTCGATCCGGACGACGAGTTCCTGGTTGGCGACGGGCTTGCCGGCGGCCGTCTTCCAGCCGTTGCGCTTCCAGCCGGGCAGCCAGGTGGTGACCGCCTTCATCGCGTACTGGGAGTCCATGCGGACCTCGAGCGGTGTGTCCGGATCGGTCGCGGCGAGCAGCCGCTCCAGGGCGGTCAGCTCGGCGACGTTGTTGGTGGCGGTGCCGAGCGCACCGGCCTCCCAGCGGGCCGCGGTCCGGGCGTCGTCCGAGACGACCCACGCCCAGCCCGCCGGGCCCGGATTTCCCTTCGAGGCCCCGTCGCAGGCGGCCACCACTCGTTCACGCATGGGCTCGATGATGCCACGGCCCGGCGGCCGCCCGTGCCTTCGTCCGGCGGCCCCCTACGGAACGTTCTTGACCTGCGGCTTCTCGCCCTGGGTGGTGGTGATGTCGATCACGGAGAAGTGAGCGCCCTGCGGGTCGCCGAGCACCGCCAGCCGGCCGAAGGGGGTGTCCACCGGGCCGTAGCGCAGGGCGCCGCCGAGGCGGGTCGCGGCGGCGACGGCGGCGTCGCAGTCGGCCACCGTGAAGTACACGTTGAGGTAGGAGGGCACCTCGGGCGGGAAGTCGTCGGTCATCCGCATCCGGCCGAGCACCGTCTCGTCGTCGAGGCCGAACAGCCGGAAGTCGATCGCTTCGTCCTCGATCTGCTTCGTGGTGTAGCCGAAGACCGAGGTGAGGAAGGCGTCCGCGGCGCCGGGGTCGCGGGTGAGGAGTTCGGCCCAGCAGTAGGCGCCGGGGGTCTCGGTGGCCTCGAACCCCTGGTGGGTGCCGGCCTGCCAGACGCCGAACACGGCGCCGCTCGGTTCCCGGGCCAGGCACATGGTGCCGAAGTCACCGACCCGCATCGGCTCCATGAGCACCTCGCCGCCGTGGTCGCGGATGCGGCGCGCGGTGGCCTCGGCGTCGGGTGAGGCGAAGTACAGGCACCACTGGGACTGCCCCTCCTGTCCGGGCACCGGCGGCACGACGGCCGCGACCGCCTTGCCGTCCGCGTAGGCCTCGGTGTAGTTGCCGTACTCCGTGGACGACTCGCCGAAGGTCCAGCCGAGGACCTCGCCGTAGAAGGTCTTGGCCTGCTCCAGGTCGGTGAACATCGCGTCGGCCCAGCAGGGTGTTCCCTCACGTCGTACCGCCATGGCTGCGGCCCTTCCGGTCGGTGGCGTGCTCCGGTTACACACGCTAGCCATCCGTGCGGCCGGGCGCGCGCCGGAGGCGGCGGTCTCATCCGGCGCGCAGCCCCCGGTCGGCGAAGGCGATCAGCCACTCGAAGCTCTCCTCGACGTCGGCGCTCCACCGGAAGCCGCCCGCCGACTGCAAGGTGGCGAACCCGTGGCAGAGGCTGCGCAGCGTGCGCAGGGCGTGGTCCACGTCGGACTCCGCGATCGCGTAGCCGCGCAGGACCGCCATGAACGCCTGCAGCAGCCGCTGCCCGGCGGCGGCCAGCGGGTCGTCGGGGCCGGAGGGTTCCACGCCGATCGTCGCGGCGTACCGGCCGGGGTGCTCCAGGACGAAGGCGCGGAAGGCACGTGCCGCCGCCGCCAGGGCGTCGCGGCCGGCGTACCCCTGGACCGCGCTGCCGACGGCGTCGGCCGCCTGGCCGAGCGCCAGGGCCGCGATCCGGCGGTTGAGGTCCTCCTGGCCGCCCACGTGCTTGTACAGCGAGGGGGTGCGCACGCCGAGCCGTTCGGCCAGCAGACCCATCGTCAGGCGGGCGAGGCCCACCTCGTCGGCGAGGGCGGCACCGGCCGCGACCACGGCCGCGGGGTCGAGTCCGGCCCTAGGCACGGGCGGCCTCCGTACCGAGGAAGGCGAGCATGAGCGCGACCACTCGGCCGGGGAACTGGTCGTGCGGGTAGTGCCCGGCACCCTCGATCATCTCCAGGCGGCCCGTTCCGGGCGGCAGGGCGCCGACGATCGCCGCGCCCTCGGCGCGCGGGTCGGCCCAGTCGGGGTCGAGCGTGCCCATGATGACCAGGACCGGGCTGCGGACCTCGCCGAGGCGGGCGCCGGCGTCGGCCGGGGTGGTGCGGCCCATGGCCTGGAAGGCCTTCATACGGCCCGGTTCGCGCAGCAGGGCCTCGATGCGGCCGGTCCGCTCGTCCCAGTGGGCCGGCTTCGCACCGGGGTAGGCGACGTCGAGGTACGAGCGCCACAGCGGCAGGCTGCCGAACACGCCCGCGCCGAGCAGTCGCAGCATGCCCTGACGGAAGCGCTTGACCCGCAGGTCGCCGAGGCGGACCGCCTGCTTGCGGGTGAAGGGGGCCAGCTCGACGACCGCGGTGACCAGTGAGGGCTCGCGGGCCGCGGCGATCGTGGCGGCGCCGCCGGAGACCGAGTGGCCGACGAGCACGGCCGGGCCGCCCAGGTGCCGGATCAGGGCGAGCAGGTCGCCGGCGATGGCGGTGCGGCTCCATTCCTGCCAGTCGGCGTCGGACTCGCCACAGCCGCGCAGGTCGACGGCGGCGACCCGGTATCCGGCGACCACCAGCGGGGGGATCATCGCCCGGTAGGCGGCGCGGCTGTCGCCCATGCCGTGCGCGAGCACCATCAGCGGGCCGGATCCCGTCACCTCGTACGCGATCGTGCCGCCGTCGACGGCCAGGTACTCGGTCATGTCGCCCTCCCGTGGCTAATATCGTTAGCCAAAAGCTAATGTGATTAACCAACACCTGTCAACACCGGAACCCCCCGCGTTCCCGCGCCCGGCCAACAACTCGCCTCCCGTACGCCCCCGTTGACATCACGCGCCCGAGCCCTAGGGTGGGGGCTGCACAGCATGTCGCACGTCATTCGGTATCCCGAACATGAGGGGTGAGACGGAGAGACACCGCCCCGCCCGTCACCGGCATGCGGAGGACTTAGTGACCCCACCTCTCGGCAGACGCGGCTTCCTCGCCGCCACCGGCACCGCGGCGGCCCTGGCCACCACCGGCGCGGTGCCCGCCCACGCCACGGCCCGGGCGGCACCCGCGGGCGCCGTCCGGACGCCCGTCTCGGCGACCCGCCCCTTCCCGCTCTCCGCGGTGACCCTGCTGGACGGCCCGTTTCGTGACAACCAGCTCCGCAACACGGCCTATCTACGCTTCGTCGACCTCGACCGGCTGCTGCACACCTTCCGTACCAACGCCGGCCTGCCCAGCACCGCCCGGCCGTGCGGCGGCTGGGAGGCGCCCGGCGTGGAACTGCGCGGCCACTCCACCGGACACCTGCTCTCCGGGCTCGCTCTGGCCGCCTCGGCCGGCCCCGGCGACGCCGGACTGCGCGACAAGGGGCGCCGGCTGGTCGCCGCGCTCGCCGAGTGCCAGGCCGCCGCACCGGCCGCCGGCTTCGGCGCGGGCTACCTCTCCGCGTTCCCGGAGAGCTTCTTCGACCGGCTGGAGGCCGGTACCGGCGTCTGGGCTCCGTACTACACCATCCACAAGATCATGGCCGGACTGGTCGAGCAGTACCGCCTGGCCGGGAACGAGCAGGCACTCGACGTCGTGCTGCGCCAGGCCGCCTGGGTCGACGCCCGCACCGCGAAGCTCAGTCACGAGCAGATGCAGCGGGTGCTGGAGACCGAGTTCGGAGGCATGAACGACGTACTCGCCGATCTGCACGCCCTCACCGGCGACCGGCGGTGGCTGGAGGTGGCCGAACGGTTCACCCACGACCGCGTCTTCGACCCGCTCGCCCGCAACGAGGACCGGCTGTCCGGGCTGCACGCCAACACGCAGATCCCCAAGATGGTCGGCGCGCTGCGGTTGTGGGAGGAAGGCCTGTCCGACCGCTACCGCTCCGTCGCCGAGAACTTCTGGCAGATCGTCACCGGCCACCACACCTACGTCATCGGCGGAAACAGCAACGGCGAGGCGTTCCACGACCCGGACGTGATCGCCGGCCAGCTGTCGAACAGCACCTGCGAGAACTGCAACAGCTACAACATGCTCAAGCTGACCCGGCTGATGCACTTCCACGCCCCGCACCGCACCGACCTGCTCGACTACTACGAGCGCACCCTGTTCAACCAGATGCTGGGCGAGCAGGACCCCGACTCCGCGCACGGCTTCAACATCTACTACACCGGCCTGGCGCCGGGCGCGTTCAAGCAGCAGCCCTCGTTCATGGGCCCGGACCCCGGGATGTACTCCACCGACTACGACAACTTCTCCTGCGACCACGGCACCGGCATGGAGACGCAGGCGAAGTTCGCCGACACGGTGTACTCGCACGACGACCGCAGTCTGCTGGTGAACCTGTTCGTGCCCTCGGAGGTGACCTGGCGGGAGAAGGGCATCGGCTGGCGGCAGACGACCCGCGTCCCCGACGGCACCACGACGACCCTGACGGTCACCTCGGGCCGGGCCGCCCACCGGCTCCTGGTCCGCGTCCCGTCCTGGGCGGTGGGCGCCCGGGCCCGGCTCAACGGGCGGACACTGCCCGACCGTCCGGAGCCGGGCGGCTGGCTGGTGCTGGACCGCTCCTGGCGTACCGGCGACCGGGTGGAGGTCACCCTGCCCATGCGCACGGTCGTGGAAGCGACCCCCGACGACCCGGCCGTCCAGGCGGTGCTGCACGGCCCGGTGGTGCTGGCCGGGGCGTACGGCGAGCGGTCACGGCCATGGATGGCCCGTCTGGACGTCGGCTCCGTGCGGCAGCGCTCGCGCGATCCGCTGCGCTTCACGGCCCGCGCCGACGACGAGGAGGTGACGCTGCTGCCGGTGGCACGCGTGCACCACCAGCACTACAGCGTCTACTGGCTGACCGGTGAACCCCCGCCGCCGCCCCCCGGGTTCGCCGCCTGGCACCGCTTCGACGAGACCGCCGGCAGCACGGCGGCCGACGCGACCGGCAATGGCCGCACGGCGCACCTGGCGGGCGGCGCCTCCTGGTCGGCGTCCGGGCGCTCCGGCGGGGCCGTGGCCCTGGACGGGACCGACGGCCATGTGGTGCTCGCCGAGGACCTGCTGGCGGGCGCGTCGGCGTACTCGCTGGCGGCGTGGGTGCGGCTGGACGGGCAGCCCGCCGCCTGGAGCCGGATCCTGGACATCGGCACCGGCACCACCGCCAACCTGTTCCTCACCCCGCTCAGCGGCGACGGCACGCTGCGGTACGCGATCACCGCGGGCGGCGCCGAGAGCGAGCAGCGCGTCGACGCCGGGCCGCTGCCGACGGGGCGCTGGGCGCACGTGGCGGTGACGTACGGCTCGGGCACGGCGGTGCTGTACGTGGACGGTGCGGAGGCCGGCCGCAACACGGCCGTCACCGTGGAGCCCCGGCACTTCGGCAACCATGTGCGCACCGGGTACGTCGGCCGGTCGCAGTACGCCGACCCGTACCTCAGGGGCGCGGTGGACGATCTGCGGGTCTACGGCCGCACGCTGGGCGCCGGCGAGGTGGCGGCGCTCGCGGCGGCCCCGGCCGCCTAGGTGTGTCCTGTCGTCACCTTCCCGTCGTCGCCCGGAGGGCAGCCTCGCGCGGCGTCCGGTCCGTGCTCCCGGTGTGCCGGGCGGAAGTCCTCGTACTGGGGCGTGCTCGGGCTTTCGTCCGGTGCGGCGGGAGGGCGTGCCGGGCGCCGCGGGGCAGGCGGGAACGTGACGACAGGGCCTGGGTCCGGGGCCGGCCTCCGCCGCCGGTCGGGGTGGCTGGCCCTCACCAGGCCCGGGTCGCCGCGCCCCCGGGAGGTCCGGGCGGCCGGTCCACTCCCCCGGGCGGGTGGACCGGCCGCACGGCCGCCCGCTACTCGCCCGCGTGGGCCCTTTTCAGGGCGGCGATGTCGAGCTTGCCCATCGAGAGCATCGCCCGGGTGGTGCGGGCTGCCTTCTCCTGGTCGGGGTCGGTGATCATGTCGACCAGTTCGTCGGGGACGACCTGCCAGGACACGCCGTACTTGTCCTTGAGCCAGCCGCAGGGGCCCGGCTCGCCGCCGTCGTCGGTGAGTTTGGTCCAGTAGTGGTCGACCTCCTGCTGGTCCGCGCAGTGGATCTGGAACGAGATCGCCTCGTTGAACGTGAACTGCGGGCCGCCGTTCAGCGCGAGGAACCGGTGGCCGTCGGCGGTGAACTCCACGGTGACCACCGATCCGGCGGGGCCGGGCCCCGCCTCGTTGGACCGGCCGATCCGTCCGATGCTGGAGTTCTTGAAGACGGAGACGTAGTAGTGGGCGGCCTCCTCGGCCGTGCCGTCGAACCAGAGGCAGGTGGTGAATCCCTGGGTGGCCACGGGGTCCTCCTTGGGTGTGGGACGCGGTCATCCGTGTCGACCGGTCCACGCGGTCATCTGTGTCGACCGGCCCGCGCGGCAGAACTCATCGCTCGCCGGGAAATCCGTTCCGGCGCCCCCCTCGGCCTCCTCCGCCGGCTCTGCCCGTGGCAGATCTGCCACGGGCAGAGAAACGGTCCGGGCCGCCCCTGCGCGGCCGACAGTGGAGTCGACGGCAACCACGAACCGACGAGGAGACGCGATGACTTCACTCACCGCTGCGCCACCGCGCGCCGAGGAGGGCGAGACACCGCCCAGCCGCTTCGACGACCACCTGGCGAGCCTGCTGCTCGGGCAGCGGATCGTGTTCCTGGGCACGCAGGTCGACGAGGTCTCGGCCAACCGCGTGTGCGCCCAGTTGCTGCTGCTGTCGGCCGAGGACCCGCGCGCCGACATCAGCCTGTACATCAACAGCCCGGGCGGTTCGGTCAGCGCCGGTCTCGCCATCTACGACACGATGCGGCTCATCCCGAACGACGTGTCGACGCTGGCCATGGGCTTCGCCGCGAGCATGGGCCAGTTCCTGCTCACGGTGGGGACGCACGGCAAGCGCTTCGCGCTGCCGCACGCGCGGATCATGATGCACCAGCCGTCGGCGGGGATCGGCGGCACCACTGCGGACATCGAGATCCAGGCGGAGAACCTGGAGCACACGAAGCGGACCATCGAACGGCTCACCGCCGAGCACACCGGGCAGAGCGTGGAGACGGTCTCGCGGGACGGTGACCGCGACCGCTGGTTCACCGCGGAGCAGGCCAGGGAGTACGGGATGGTGGACCGGGTGGTGGAGTCGCTGGCCGACGTCCGCCCGGCCGCCTCGCGCCGACGGGCGGGGTGGTGAACATGGGGTCGTACACGGTTCCGTACGTGGTCGAGCGGACCGCGCAGGGCGAGCGGTCCTACGACGTGTTCAGCAGGCTGCTGAACGAGCGGATCATCTTCCTCGGCACGGAGATCGACGACGGCGTCGCCAACGTCGTCATCGCCCAGCTGCTCCACCTGGAGTCGGCGAACCCGGAGCAGGAGATCGCGGTCTACCTGAACTCACCGGGAGGCTCCTACACCTCGCTGATGGCGATCTACGACACGATGACGTTCGTCCGCTCGCCGATCTCCACGTTCTGCGTGGGACAGGCGGCCTCCACGGCGGCGGTGCTGCTGGCGGGCGGGGATCCCGGGCGGCGGTTCGTGCTGGAGCACGCGCGGGTGCTGCTCGGGCAGCCTGCCGCGGGCGGCCGGCAGGGCACCGTGTCCGACCTGGCGCTGCAGGCCAAGGAGATGGTCCGCATCCGCTCCCAGGTGGAGGAGGTGCTGGCCCGGCACACCGGGCACGACACCGCGGCCCTGCGCGCCGACATGGACCGCGACAAGGTGTTCACCGCCCGGGAGGCAGTGGCGTACGGACTGGCCGACGAGGTGCTGAGCCGGCGCCTCACGACGGTCTGAGGCGCCGGCCGGGACGGCGGTGTCAGGCGGCGAGGCACAGCCCGTCGAAACGGGAGGCGGGTGCGGGCGCGGTGGACGACGCCGAGGACACCGAGGACACCGGGGACACCGGGGACACGGACGAGGCGGTCGTGCCCCGGCCGCGGCCCGCGGTGCGGCTGGTGACCCGCATCAGCTCGCCCTGGGCCAGGGCCAGCAGGTCGGCGAGGCCCAGACCCAGGGCCTGGGCGGCGGCCGCGAGGACCTCCGAGGAGGCCTCCTTGCGGCCGCGCTCGACCTCCGACAGGTAGGGCATGGAGATCCGCGCCGCATCGGCGACGTCCTTGAGGGTCCGCTCCTGCGCCAGGCGTTCGCGGCGCAGGATGTCACCGACGAGGTCGCGCCAGAGGGGTTCGCGGGCGGGCGCGGTCCGGCCGGCCGGAGCGCCCGCGGCCGGACGGCCCGGGGCGGGGCGGCCGGGCGCCGTGCGGTCCGGGGAGCTGTGTCCCTGCGGGAAGTGGGCGGACGCTGGGCGCGCGGCCTGCGGGCGCAGCGGGATGACGCGGGCTTGGTTCGGCGCTTGGTTGCTCACCTCTTCAGCCTAGGAGCCGCGGGCGTCCGCGCCAGGGGGCGGCGTTCCGCCCTGGGTGAAGCGCCCGTCCGGGACCGGACCGAACAGGCGGCAACCGGGCGGAATCTACACAAGCAGCCAGAAAAATACACTGCATCGGGCGAAGGGATGCACAACGGGACAGAACCGGCGTCAGGTTCAGTCACGCCCGAGGTGCACCAGGGCACGCACCCGCTTGCCCACCGGGACCCGTTCCGCCCCGACCTCGGCCGCGAGCGCGAACACGATCTCCAGGCCGTGCCGGCCGATCCGTTCGGGATCACGCGGGAAACGCCGCGGCAGTGCGGCGCTGCTGTCGTACACACAGACGCTCACCGCGCTGTCGGTGCCCTCCAGTTCGAGGATGTACGGGCCCTGGCTGTGCCGGTCGGCGTTGGTGACGAGTTCACTCACGACCAGGAGCAGCGCATCCTCGGACCCACTGCCGATCTCGGCGCACCACTCGGTCCTGAGCTGCTCGAGGAAGTGCGCGGCGAAGGAACGCGCGTCGGCGATACAGCCGGGTTCACCGGTGTAGTGGGTCGCACGCCGCAGCGGCTGTACGGGGATGTCGACACCAGTGGGTATCACTGCCCCGCCCGGGTCATCGATCATGCGTTTCTCTCTCGGAAGCCGGTACGACCGGACGCTACTGCATCAGTGCTGTTACCCAGTGCCGCGCCCCCCAGTCCCCCGAGGCCGGGGCGTGCGGCCCCGACCGTACGGGCGGTCCGGGCCGGCGACGCGCGGGAGCCGTCGGCGCGGGCGGGTCTTGCGGCGGACGGACCTTCCGGGGGGCGTCCCGCCGTGGCGGTGCTTAGCGTGGCAGCGTGAGCCCCCCGCAAGGTCCGCCGGCCCCGCCGTCCACCGCCCCGCGCCGCTGGGCGCAGGCTCTGGCCACGGTGGTGGCCGCCATGGCCGCCATGGGCGTGGTCGCCGCCCTGGGGCTGTGGGCGGCCGGGGCGGCCGACCTGCCCGGCGACGCCTTTCCCCGGGTGGTCGCGGCCACGGTGGTGACCGCGGTCGGCGGAAGCATGCGACTGACGGGGAACGCGGGGATGCTCGCCGAGACGCACGCCGGTGTCACGGTGATGCCGTTGTCGGTCTCCCTCACCGGTGCGCTCGTGCTCGGCGCGGGCTTCCTGCATCCCCTGCGGCACCGGGCGGCGGCCGGGGCGCGGGAGCCGGCCTTCGGCGCGGCACGGATCGCGGTGCTGTGGCTGGCGGCGCTGACCGGGCTCGCCTTCGCCGCCCGCCAGCGTTTCGCCGTAGACCTGGGGGACGGCGTGCTCGGCGCGGTCGGCGGGCTCCTCGGCGTCGAACCGGAGGTCGGCTTCACCACCGATGTGGGGCAGACCGCCGGCTTCGGGCTGCTGTGGCTGGCGGGGGTGCTGGCGTCGGCCCTGCTGTCGGCCCGGACCGCGGCGGTTCCGGCACGCCTGCCGTGGCTCGGGACCCGGGTGCGCCCGGTGGCGTACGCGCTGGTCGTGCTGCTGCTCTCCTACGTCGTCCTCGGGCTGGTCGTCGCCCTGGTCACGGCCGGAACCCGGGGCCACCCCGCCCAGACGTTCGCCCTGATCCTGCTGGGTCTGCCGAACCTGACCTGGCTCGCCTTCACCATCGGTCTGGGCGCCACCTGGCACGGGCGGGTGGACGGGCCGTTCGGACTGCCGGTGCCGCGCCTGCTCGACGAGGTGCTGCGCACCCCGGACGTCTCCACGCTCGACCTCGGGACGCTCGCCGGCCACGACGGCCGCGTCTGGTGGCTGGTGGTCGTGGACGCGGTGCTGCTGTCGGCCGCCGCGTTCCTGGCGGGGGTCCTCGCCCCGGCCGCGACGCGCCCGTGGCGGCACGCCGTGCACATGGCCGTGGGGCTGGTCCTGACGGTGCTGCTCGTCTGCCTGTCGGGCCGGATCTCGGCCCATTACGGGCTGTCCCTGCTCGGCATCGGTGACGTGGGCGGCGGTCTGTCCGGGGAACTGCTGCTGCGGCCCCGCCTGTGGAGCGCCCTGGGACTGGCCGCGCTGTGGGGCCTGGTCACCGGTTTCCTGGGAGCGGCGGCCGCCCGCCGGGTCCGGCGCCGCGACGGGGCACCGCCGGGCCCCGGCCGGCCGGCGTCCGGCCGCGCCGGCCGGGGGTGACAGGCGCTCAGCCCATCGGCAGCAGGAGCGCCGGGAGGGTGCGCTGCATGCGCAGGGCGTCCACCGACTCGGCGAGCAGTTCGTACTCGGTGGTCTCGTCGCCCGCGGCGATCCGCACGAGCCGTCCGCCGGCCAGTTCGTCGGCGACCTGTTCCTGCCGGAGCGGGTCGGCGCACCAGGCGCGGAGGATGCCGGGGACGTCGGGGACGGTGTCCGGCACCGGGACGAGGGCGCCCTGCGGGACGTACGGGGTCCGTGGGCCGGGGTCGAGGCGTTCGGCGATCCAGGAGGCACGGTCGCGCAGCCACCACAGGGCCAGTGCCAGGGTGGGTGCCCGGTAGGTGCCGAGCGGTACGCCGATGCGGCGGCCGTCGCACACGCCGTACCCGGTGACATGGCACAGGAATTCGTCGTGCACTGCTCCTCCCCCGTCGGGTTTTCCGCGTGCTGTTCTTCCCTCGCTCCCCGTACGGCTCCTGTGCGGTGCTGCGCCCCCGAGGTCGAGTATGTTGACTCCTGAAACAGTGTCACCATGACTTTTTGGCCAGTCTCCTGGCATATTCCGCGGGCCACGTGGCCGGAATCGCGCGGGTTTGCCGCCGCGTCGGCATTACCCCGGCGGTAATCGACCTCTTCGCCGCAGCCCGGGCAAGGTGGAGCCATCGGATCACCGGTCACGGGGATCCGGATCCCGTCCAGAACCGTCGCCCTCGATGGAGGCTGATTTCCCATGTCCACGCAGACCGACCGTTACGAGAGCGCCGTCGCCCGCTACCTGGAGGCCTGGAACGCGAACGGCGCCGAGGCGCTGGGCAAGGCGGTGGCCGCCGCCTGGACGCCGGACGGCCGCTACACCGACCCCCTCGCCGAGGTCCGCGGCCACGAGCAGATCGCCGCCCTGATCGCCGGGGCGCACGAGCAGTTCCCCGGGTTCGCCTTCCGGCTCTCCGGTGCCGTCGACGGGCACCACGACACGGCCCGTTTCTCCTGGGAACTGGTGAGCGAGGCGGACGGCTCCGCGCCGGTCGCCGGGTTCGACGTCATCACCCTGGACGGCGAGGGCCGGATCCGGTCCGTGCTGGGCTTCCTCGACCGGGTGCCGGCCGGGGCGTGAGAGGCGTGCCGGGGCGCCCGGCACACGGCGAGGCGGCCGCCCACCTCCGGGGAGTGGACGGCCGCCTCGCGTCACCCGGCCCGGCCGGGACCGAGCGGTCGGGACCGTGGCGGTTCACGGCCGGACGATCACCTCGGGCCGGCCCTGCGACCGCACGACCGGTTCGCCGTGACCGGTGCGAACGGCGGGGGACCTGCCGTGCGCACCGGTCACGGCCGCCGCGCCGGCACCGGCACGATCCGTTCGCCGCGTGCTACGGCCGTACGATCGCGTCGATCCGGGCCAGTTCACCGGCGTCGAAGTCGAGGTTGCGGGCCGCGGCGACGCTGTCCTCCAGCTGCTGGGGGCTGCTCGCCCCGACCAGGGCCGAGGTGACCCGGCCGCCGCGCAGCACCCAGGCGAGCGCCATCTGCGCGAGCGTCTGGCCGCGCGCCCCGGCGATCTCGTCCAGCGCGCGCAGCCTGCCGACCAGCTCCGCGGTCACCGCCTCGGAGTTCAGGAAGGGGCTGTCGCTCGCCGCCCTGGAGTCCTCCGGGATGCCGTCGAGGTAACGGCCGGTGAGCAGGCCCTGCTCCAGCGGGGAGTAGGCGATGGAGCCGACCTGGAGTTCGTCGAGGGCGTCGAGCAGCCCCTCGTCCTCCGGGCGGCGGTCGAGCATCGAGTAGCGGGGCTGGTGGATCAGCAGCGGAGTGCCCAGCTCGCCCAGGATCCGGGCGGCCTCGCGGGTCTGCTCCGCCGAGTAGTTGGAGACGCCGACGTAGAGCGCCTTGCCCTGCTGCACCGCCGTGTGCAGCGCGCCCATCGTCTCCTCCAGCGGAGTGTCCGGGTCGAAGCGGTGCGAGTAGAAGATGTCGACGTGGTCCAGGCCCATGCGCTCCAGGCTCTGGTCGAGCGAGGACAGCAGGTACTTGCGCGAGCCCCATTCGCCGTACGGGCCGGGCCACATCAGGTAACCGGCCTTGGTGGAGATCACCAGCTCGTCGCGGTACGGCGCGAAGTCGGCCCGCAGCGCCTCGCCGAGCGCGGTCTCGGCGGAGCCGGGCGGCGGGCCGTAGTTGTTGGCCAGGTCGAAGTGGGTGACACCGAGGTCGAAGGCGCGGCGCAGGATGGCGCGCTGGGTGGCGGCCGGGCGGTCGGGACCGAAGTTGTGCCACAGGCCGAGCGACAGCGCGGGGAGCTTCAGTCCGCTGCGGCCGGTGCGCCGGTAGGGCAGGTCGGCGTAGCGGTCGGGGTGGGCGGTGTACAACGCGACTCCATGAGGGGTGGGGCACGAGATGACCGGTTCCGTCGCATCCGGAACCGGTGTCCCACTCTCGCGCGGGGTGTGGGCAGCGGTCCAACGAAAGAATCCGATCGGATTCAACGGCTACGCTTCTCAATCATGGAACTGCGTCATCTCCAGCATTTCGTCGCCGTCGCCGAGGACCGGCACTTCACCCGGGCGGCGGAGCGGCTGATGGTCTCGCAGTCGGGCCTGTCGGCCTCCATCCGGGCGCTGGAGCGGGAGCTGCGGGCGCCGTTGTTCGTGCGCACCACCCGCCGGGTGACGCTCACCGAGGCCGGGCGCGCGCTGCTCGGCGAGGCGGAGCGGATCCTCGCGCAGGTCCGCTCGGCGCACGAGGCGGTGGCGGCGGTGCAGGGCGTGCTCCGCGGCACCCTGTCGCTGGGCACCGAGCAGTGCATCGCCGGGGTGCATGTGGCGGGACTGCTCGCCGCGTTCCGCCGGCGCCACCCGGACGTGGAGGTCCGGCTGCGCCAGGCGGGTTCGTGGGCGCTCGCGGAAGGGGTCGCGGCGGGCCGGCTCGATCTGGCGTTCGCCTACCGGACCGAGCCGGACAGCGACCGGTTGCGCTCGGTGGCGCTGGCCGGTGAGCCGATGACCGTGCTGTGCCATCCCGGGCACCGGTTCGCGGCGGCCGGGGCACCGCTCACCCCGCGGGAGGTGTGCGGCGAGGTCTTCGTGGACTTCCATCCCGACTGGGGCCCGCGCCGCACCACGGACGCCGCCTTCGCCCTCGCCGGGGTGCGGCGCACGGTGGCGCTGGAGGTCAACGACGTGCACAGTCTGCTCGACCTGGTCGACGAGAACCTGGGCATCGCGGTGGTCCCCCGTCACTTCCGGCACAAACGGCCCTCGCTCACCGCGCTGCCGTTCGAGGGCGCCGGCGGGACGGCGTACGAGACGGTGGTCCTGCTCCCCGCCGAGCAGGCCGCCAGTCCGGCCGCCCGCGCGCTGGTGGCCCTGCTCGGTACCCTGGAAACAGGGGGGCCGGCAACACCCCCGCAGGGGTTCCACCCCTCCTGATCCGGCCGCCGTGCCGCAGCAGACTCATGGACGTCCCTTCACGGCAACGGCGTTCAGGAGTACGGACGATGACGGATCACACACGGCGCAACGTCCTGCGCGGGGGCGCGGCGGTCGCGGCGACGGCCGGGTTCCTCGGCGGCCCGGCCGGGCAGCGGGCGGCGCGGGCGGCCACCGCCGGCCCGGGGCGGCCGGCCGAACGCCACCTCCCCTTCCTCGAAGGCGCGTTCGCGCCGGTCACCGAGGAGCTGACGGCCTTCGACCTGCCGGTCACCGGCCGCATCCCGCACGAGCTGAACGGGCGCTTCCTGCGCAACGGTCCCAACGTGCTGGGCCTGGAGGACCCGCTGGCGCACCACTGGATGCTCGGCGAGGGCATGGTGCACGGCGTGCGGCTGCGCGACGGACGCGCGGAGTGGTACCGCAACCGGTGGGTGCGCTCCTCGCAGGTGGCCGGGAAGCTCGGCGAGCCCTACCCGCGTCCGGTGCCGCCGGACGACTTCCCCTCCAACACGCACGTGATCCCGTACCGGGGCCGGATCCTCGCACTCCAGGAGAGCGGGCCGCTGCCGTACGAGCTGGACGGCGAGCTGAACACCGTGGGGACGTACGACTTCCGGGGCACCCTCAAGGGCGCGTTCGCGGCGCACACCAAGTTCGACGTGCACGCAGGTGAGCTGCACGCCATCGCGTACTACCCGGCCTGGGACCATGTGCGCCACCTGGTCGTGGACCCGGCCGGCCGCGTCTCGCGCACGACGCGGATCCCGGTGGCGGACGCGCCGATGCTGCACGACTTCGCGCTCACCGAGAAGTACGTCGTCGTCATCGACGCGCCGGTCACCTTCGACCCGGCGGGCGCCGAGCGCGGCGATCCGGTGCCGTACGTCTGGAACCCGAAGCATCCGATGCGGGTGGGGCTGCTGCCCCGGGCGGGCGGCACGGTCCGCTGGATCGAGACGGACCCGGCGTACTACTCGCACACCCTCAACGCCTACGACGAGGGTTCGCGCGTGGTCGTCGACCTGACCACCTACCCGGCGCCCTTCTTCGTCGCCGGGCGCGGCTCGGGCGGCCCGTACGGCGCGGGCCATCCGGTGCTGGAACGCTGGACGATCGATCCGCACCACGGCCGGGTCGACAAGGTGACGATCGACGGCCGTCCGCAGGAGTTCCCGCGGGTGAACGAGGCGCTGGTGTCACGGCGGCACCGCTACGGCTACTCGGCGGCGGCCGCCGAGATGACGCTCGCCTACGAGACGGCCGACGGCAATCCGCCCGACCGCGCCTTCTCCAACGCGCTCATCAAGCACGACCTGCTGCGCGGCCGCACCCAGGTGCACCGGCTGCCGACGGGGGCGGCGGCGGGCGAGGCGGTGTTCGTGCCGCGCGACGCCGGCGACCGGCGGGCCGCCGAGGACGACGGGTACACCCTGGCCTACGTCCACGATCCGGAGCGGGGCGCCGCAGACCTGGTGATCCTCGCCGCGCAGGACTTCACCGGGGAGCCGGTGGCCCGGGTGCACCTGCCCGGCCGGGTGCCGCTCGGCTTCCACGGAAGCTGGATTCCGGACGCGTGAGAGCGCCCTATGCGCGATGGTGGACGTATGCATGCGAAGGACATCCTCATCGACGGCTTCGGCCGCATCCAGGAAGAAGTCCACGCCGTCGTCGACGGCCTGCCGGCCGAGCAGCTCAACGCCCGGCCCGCCGCCGACGCCAACTCGATCGCCTGGCTGGTCTGGCATCTGACCCGTGTCCAGGACGACCACCTCGCGGACGCGTTCGGCCTCGACCAGGTGTGGCTCGCCCAGGACTGGGAGAAACGCTTCGGCCTCGACCTGCACGCGCGCGAGACCGGCTACGGGCACACCCCCCAGAAAGTGGCCAAGGTGCGCGTCGACTCCGGTGACCTGCTGACGGGGTACCACGACGCCGTCCACGAGCAGAGTGTGCGGGCGCTCGGGCGGATGGCCGCTGCGGACCTCGGACGCATCGTGGACGAGCGCTGGGACCCCCCGGTCACGCTGGGCGTGCGCCTGGTGAGCGTCCTGTCCGACGATCTCCAGCACGTCGGACAGGCCGCCTACGTCAGGGGGCTGCTTCAGAGCGCGCAGGCGTAGCCCGGCAGGACCACGTCCTCGATGAGGGCCCTGCGCTCGTCGAACGGGATGAACGCGCTCTTGACGGCGTTCACCGTGACCGTGCGCAGGTCCTCGACGCTCCAGCCGGCCTCCTCGACCAGCAGGGACATCTCCCGGGTCATCGTCGTCCCCGACACCAGGCGGTTGTCGGTGTTGACGGTGACCCGGAAACCGAGGTCCTTCAGGGCGGTGACGGGGTGCTCGGCGATCGAGGTGGCCGCGCCGGTCTGGAGGTTGGAGGTCGGGCACATCTCCAGGGCGATGCGGCGGTCGCGCACCCACCCGGCGAGCCGGCCGAGCTTGCCGTCGACGATGTCCTCGGTGATGCGCACGCCGTGGCCGATCCGCTGGGCGCCGCAGACCTGGAGGGCCTGGTGGATGCTGGGCAGGCCGTGGGCCTCACCGGCGTGGATGGTGAACGGCACGCTCTCGCCGCGCAGGTGCTCGAAGGCGGCGAGGTGGTCGGCGGGCGGGAAGCCGTCCTCGGCACCGGCGATGTCGAAGCCGACGACGCCCGCGTCCCGGAAGGCCACCGCGAGGCCGGCGACCTCCCGGGTGCGGTCGAACATCCGCATGCCGCTCAGCAGGGTGCCGACCCGGACGGGGGTGCCTGCCGCCGCCGCCTTGGCCATGCCGGCCGACAGCCCCTCCTGCACCGCCTCGACGACCTCGGTCAGGCTCAGCCCGCCGTTCACCATCAGCTCGGGCGCGTAGCGGACCTCGCCGTAGACGACCCCGTCCGCGGCCAGGTCGAGCACGTACTCCTCGGCGGTGCGCAGCAGACCCTCGCGGGACTGCATCACCGCGAGGGTGTGCTCGAAGGTGGCTATGTAGCGGACCAGGTCGCCGGAACCGGCCGCCTCGACGTACCAGGCGGCCAGCTCGTCGGGGTCGGTGGTGGGCAGGGTGTGGCCGGCCGCCTGTGCGAGTTCCACGACGGTGGCGGGGCGCAGGCCCCCGTCGAGGTGGTCGTGCAGCACGGCCTTGGGCAGCCGGCGGAGGGTCTCGGTGTCGATGCGCGGGGCGGTCATGTGCGGTCTTTCCTCGGCGGGTGAACGTGTGGGGGCAGGGGCCCCTCGGCGGGCGAGGGGCGGGCCGGTCAGGGGGCCGACGGGCCGGGTGGTGACGGGCCGGGTCAGGGGGCGGCGGGCTGGAGCAGGTCCCAGCGGTTGCCGTACAGGTCCTCGAACACGGCGACGGTGCCGTACGGCTCGTGGCGCGGTTCTTCCAGGAAGGCGACGCCCGCCGCCCGCATCCGGGCGTGGTCGCGGGCGAAGTCGCCGGTGTGCAGGAAGAACCCGACGCGCCCGCCGGTCTGGTCACCGACCCGTGCCCGCTGCTGATCCCCCTTGGCGCGGGCGAGCAGCAGCGCGCCGTCCTCCTCGCCCGGGGCGACGACGACCCAGCGGGACCCGTCCGGGCGCGGGGCGTCCTCGACGAGGCGGAAGCCGAGGGCGCCGGTGTAGAAGCGGATCGCCTCGTCGTAGTCGTCGACGACGAGGGTGACCAGGGCGATATGTCTCATCGGGGCCTTTCGGGGCGGGCGGATGACCGGTGAGGTTATACGTAAAACCTTGGCCGCGCCAGTCGCCCCGGCCCGAAGCGCCGGGGACGGCGGCCCCGGGGCAGCGCGGCGGGACCGGCGGGCTCTCGCCAGGGGGAGCGGCGGGCCCTCGCCAGAGGGTTTTGCGGGCTCTCGCCAGGGGGAGCGACGGGCTCTCGCCAGAGGGTTTTGCGGGCTCTTCGCCCGCGGGTCGAGCAGGCTCCCGGCGGGGCTCCCCGCCCCCGGGGCAGCAGGTCCTCGGCCACCGGGTGAGCAAGCTCCCGCCCTCCGGTCCGGCAGGCCCCCCGGAGCCAGCGCGCTCCAGCCCACGGGTCCGGCGGGCTCTCGTCCCCGGTCGGGCGGGCTCCCGCCCTCCGGTCCGGCAGGCCCCCGCCCCGGAGCCAGCGCGCTCCAGCCCACGGGTCCGGCGGGCTCTCGCTCCCGTCGGGCGGGCTCTCGCCCCGAGGTCAGCAGGCTCTCGCCCACGGAGTCAGCAAGCTCCAGCCCACGGGTCCGGCGGGCCCTCGTCCCCGGTCGGGCGGGCTCCCGCCCTCCGGTCCGGCAGGCCCCCGCCCCGGAGCCAGCACGCTCCAGCCCACGGGTCCGGCGAGCGCTCGCTCCCGGGTCGGGCGGACTCTCGCCCCGAGGTCAGCAGACTCTCGCTCTCTGGTCCGGCAGGCCCCCGCCCCCCGGAGTCAGCAGGTCCTCGGCCCACCGGGTGAGCAAGCTCCCGCCCTCCGTTCCAGCAACTCCCGCCCACCAGGTCAGCAAGCTCCCGCACACGGAGTCAGCAGGCTCCCACCCTCGGGTCCGGCGGGCTCCCGCCCCCGGGTCGGGCAGGCTCTCGCCCCCGGATCCGGCAGGCCCCCGCCCCCGGGCCCGCCGCGGCTCTCGTCCCAGGGGTCGGCCGGGTCCCGCCCGCGGGCTCAGCGCTCCTCTTCGCCCTGGGCTATCTCCACCCGGTGGTGGAAGTCGAGCACGCCGGTGGCGGAGGCGCCGCAGGACAGGGCGGTGCAGGCCAGCAGCAGCCCGGCGATCCAGGCAGCGGCACGGCCCTGGACCTGCGGCGTCGCGAGGAGGGCCTTGACCCGGTGCGGCACCGGACCCGAGGTGGCGGCGGGCGCGCACTCCGGACGCGCCGAACGGGCCTCCTGCCCGGCCAGCGCGGCACGGGCGATGGCGCGGGCGGTGAGCCGCCGGTCCCCCACGGCCGCGGCGGCGGCCTCGTCGGCGGCCCGTTCGGCCGCCAGACGGATGCTGCCGCGCACCGGGCGCAGCGCTGGGTGGCAGTGGGCGGCGAGTTCGGCGGCGGCCAGGAAGTAGTGGTGGCCGCCGCGGTTGTGCGCGCGCTCGTGGGCGAACAGCGCCTCGCGCTCGGCGGCGTCGAGGCTGCGCAGCATCGCGGTGGTCACGACGATGCGGTGCGGACGGCCGGGCAGGGCGTACGCGTCGGGGCGCGGGGAGTCGACGACGCACAGGTCACCTGCGGCCGGCCTCCGTGCGGCCTCCGTGCGGGCGCTGCGAAAGGCCCTCACCTCCCGGACCGCCGCCCGAGCGAGCGTGCCGGCGCACACGGCGAGCGCACCGACGGAGACCGCCGCCGCGGGCACCACCACCAGGTCGGAGGCGGTGTGCAGCGGGTGCACCAGTTCGCCCAGGCCGGCGAAGACGGGCAGCTTGAGCAGGCCGGTCAGGACGAACCCGCCGAGTGCGGCGAGGGAGCATGCGGCGAGCACGACCGCCGAGACGGTGATCACCCACAGCGCGGTCACGGGCGCGAGCCGGTCCGGCGCGCGCCGGGCCAGTGGCGGCACGGCGAACGGGAGCAGCAGCGGCAGGAGCAGCAGGGCGGTCATCGCTCATCCGGTTCGAGCAGGTCGCGCAGGATGCGCTCGTCGTCGGCGCTGAGCTGGGCGACGAAGCGGGCGAGGACGGTCTCGCGGTCGGTGTCGCGGTCGAGTTCGCAGTGCATGCGGCGGGCGGTCAGCCCGTGGGCGTCCTGCACCGGGTAGTAGGCGTAGCCGCGCCCCTGGCGGCGCCGCTCGACCACGCCCTTCTCGTACAGCCGGGTCAGGATCGTGGTCACCGTGGTGCGGGCCAGGTCGGCGGCCAGTCCCGCCTGTACCTCGCCCGGCGTCCGGGGCGCGCCGGCGGCCCACAGGACGGCCATCACACCGGCCTCCAGCTCACCGGCCGGTCTGCGTTCGTCCTTCGCGTCGGTCATGGGAACGTCCCTCACCCCGTCCTCGCGTGCATTCCAGTGGACCGTCTACACAAGAGTAGTCAACCGGGGACGGCACCGCCGTCCCGCCTCCCCTCCTCACGGGCGGGCGGGGCACGGCGGCGCGGGAGGGGACGGGGCGGGCTCAGCTCGCGGTGGCCGGCAGCAGCACGCGGCCGAGGGCCCCGGAGAACTGGTCCACCACCTGGGTCAGGGCCTCGCCGGCGGCCGGTGCCACGGTCAGCGTGCCGTCCTCGCGCACGGTGATGTCCTTGTCCAGGGTGAACCAGCCCTGCACGACGTGTGCCGCGCCCATGGAGGTGAGGACGGGGCGCAGTGCGTAGTCGATGGCGAGGACGTGGGCGACGGATCCGCCGGTGGCCAGCGGCAGCACGGTCTTGCCGGTGAGGGCGTACTGCGGGAGCAGGTCGAGGAGTGCCTTGAGGACACCGGCGTACGAGGCCTTGTAGACGGGGGTGCCGACCACCACACCGTCGGCGCGGGCGAAGAGTCCGGCGGCCTCCACGATGGCCGGATGACGTGGATCCGCTCCGAGGAGCGCCTCGGCGGGGACGGTGCGGACGTCGAGCGGGATCACGTCGTGGCCCTGGTCGACCAGTCGCTGGTCGAGGTGGCGCAGCAGGCGGTGCGTGCGGGAGGAGGCGGAGGGGCTGCCGGACACGGACAGGACGGTGGCCATGGGTCCTCTTTCTGGAACGACGGACGGGCCCGACGGCAGCCGTGACGGACGAGCTCGGCAGGCGCGACGGGAGGGGCGGAGGGCGCGAGGGGAGTGCGGGCGCGGCGGCGGGGCGGGACGTGCGGCGGACACGCGGGCGCACGCAGGCGGGGGGGCGGGACGCAGCGGTCACCGGACCCGCCGACCACCGCCTGGACGACCGCACGACCCGGTGACTCGAACTCGACGGGAAAGGTGGGCCCTGGCCGGCGGAGGAGCGGACCTGCGCGGCCGACGCCGTGTGCAGGCGGTGGGCCGGGTCAGGAGAGCGGCGCGGAAATGCGCGGCGGGCCGGTCAGGCCGCGGTGCGACAGGCTGCGCTGGAGACGCGGGCGAGGTCGACGTGGCGTCGCCGCGTGAGAGCCGGTCGCATGTTCATGCCGACGATCGTGGCAGCCGCCGGTGGGGCAGTCAAGGAGAGGCCGACCGGGTCTCGTATGACGGACCGGCGCCGTGGGACGGCCGGTCGCGGGCGGGACGGGTGACGGCGGGAGTGTCACCCGCCGGGCATCAGCCGGGGGTCCTGGGGAAGCGGCCGGCCGGTCTCGATCAGGGACTTGAGGTTGGACAGGACCGCCGGCCAGCCCCGCGACGCGGCGGCGAGTTCCCGGGCGTCGGCGAGGTGCTCGTGGGTGACGGTGAGCCGGACGATGTCGTGATGGGGCCGGACGTCGAAGGTGACCCGGGAGTGGCGGGCGGGCCGCGCCTCGTCCTCGGGCGGGGACCAGGTGAGGACCAGCCGGGTCGGGCGGTCGGACACGACGACGGTGCCGACCACGTCGGCGATGCCGGAGCCGTCCGTCCGCACGTGCTCCCAGCGCGAGCCCGGCCGCCAGTCCGAGACGTTGCCGTGTCCCCAGTAGGCGGCGGTCACGTCGGCGTCCGTCAGGGCGTCCCAGACCGCCTCGGCGGTGCTCGCGAGGTAGGTGACGTAGACGTGGCTCGGCCGGTCGCTCGGGGCTCGCACCCTCACAGTCACCCAGGCGGTCACCCGCCTGTCAAACGGGGCCCGCCGCGAGGGTCGCCCCGGCGGGGCGCCGGCCCGGTGGAGTGCCGGCCCCGTGGGGCGCCGAGCCGGTGGGGCGCCGGCCCGGTGGAGTCACGCCCCGGTGGAGTGCCGGCTCGCGCAGCGGGCATCCGGACAACCGCGGGGACCACGACACGGAGAGGCGAAGATGGAGATCAGCGGCATCATCAGTGCCATCGTCATCGGCATCATCATCGGTGTCCTGGGACGGCTCGTCGTTCCGGGCCGCCAGCACATAGGCATCCTGTGGACGATCGTCATCGGCATCGTGGCCGCGCTGATCGGGGCGGCGGTGGCCTCCGCGCTCGGCGTGGCGGACACCAAGGGCGTCGACTGGATCGAGTGGCTCATCCAGATCGCGCTCGCCGCGGTGGGTGTGGCCGCACTGGACCGGGCGAAGGCGCCCCGGCGCTGACCGGCCCCCACCCTCCCGAACGCCGCCCGGCCATCGCCCCGCGTTCCCGGGCGGCGCCGGCGTCCCGGGCCCCGGTGACGGGCGGGTGCGGACGGACGCCGCCCCGCCCGTCGCCGCGGTCACGGCTCGTAGACGTACGGCGTCGTCGTGGTCAGCGGGACGAAACCGAGGCGTTCGAGGATGGGGCGGCTCTCGCTGCCGGCGTCGACGTGCAGGTAGCGGTAGCCGCGGTCGGCGGCGATGCGGGCGCGGTGGGCGACCAGTGCCCGGTAGATGCCGCGGCCACGCCACTGTTCGGCGGTGCCGCCGCCCCACAGACCGGCGAATCCGGTGCCCGGCGGCATCTCCATGCGGGCCGCGCTCACCGGCTCGGCACCGGCGAGGGCGACGACGGCGACCAGCGTGTCCGGGGCCGTGGTGAGCTGGGCGAGCAGGCGGTGGCGCAGAGCGCCGTCGTCGGGGCCGAAGGCCTTGTCGTGCACGGCGATCATGAGGTCCACGCCGGCCTCGTCGGTGACGGTGTGCAGGCGCACGCCCTCGGGCAGCGCCGCGTCGAGCGAGAGGTCGGTGACCTCGGCGACCATGAGCGTCTCCTCCGGTTCGGCTGTGAACCCGGCGGCCGTCAGCCGCCGCCCGAGGTCCGCCGGCCGGTCGTGCCCGTACAGCTTCCATTCGAAGGGGTGGCCCAGCGCGGAGAAGTGGGCCACCTGCTCGGCGATCGCCGCGTCGGCGCCGTCGGCGTCCAGAGCGGACCACAGGACCCCGTTCCAGTCCTGTGCGGTGCTGCCGACGTGGCGTATCACGTCCCCGGCGCGTTCGACGCGGGCGGCGGGGGAGTCGGGACGGGCGCGTTCGCGCAGTTCCCGGTCGTAGCGGGCGAGTACCGTGGCATGATCCATGCGCCGGACCCCATCAGAGGCGGCCGCCCGGGGGCAACCTGTTTATGACCCTTCCCGCCCGGTGGCCGAGCCCGTTCCCGGCCCCTCCCCCGCCCCCGGCCGGTCCCGCGCCGGCCCCTCCCCCGCCCGCGGCCGGTCCCGTTGGGGGCCGTCTCGCCCCGTGGCGAACCCGGTTCCAGGCGCGCCCCGGCCCCGCTAGCCCAGTTCCAGGGTGGTGACGCCGAAGACCCGTTCGCGGGCGTGCTCACGCACCGGTCCCGTGTACATGCGGGCGGTCTCGAACGACGGCGTGAGGCCCGCCTCCTCGGCCAGGGCCACGCCGGCCGCGTTGGTCTCCGGGACGTCCACGGCGATGTCCTGCCCCCGGGCCGCGGCGCACAGGGCGGCGAACAGGGCGCGCGCGTCCTCGGGGGTGTCGGCGAACAGCGGACCGATGCGCAGGCTGTCGCGGGCCGGGCGGAGCACGCCGTAGCCGGTGACGCGGCTTCCGGCGGCGCGGCGCACGAAGGTCCCGTGGCCCTGCGTGGTCAGCCAGCGGCCGAGGAAGCGCGGGCGGTCGGCCGGGTGGCAGAGCGCGTCGTAGGCGATGAGGTCCGGCAGGTCCGCGGCAGTGGCGGGCCGCACACCGGCGGGGGCCTGGGCGGCCGGGGCGGCTCCGGCGAACCGGACGGTGCGGTGGGCCGGACGGAAGCCCGACTGCCGGTAGTTGTCCTGCTGGGCGACGACGCCGTCCAGACCGACCGTGCGGCTGCCCGCGTGCACCAGGGCGGTCTTCCAGGTGGTCAGGCCGTGTCCCCGGCCGCGCAGGTCGGGGCGGACGAGGTAGCAGCCCAGGAAGGCGAAGCCGGCACCGTGGTTCACCACCGAGATCGCGGAGACCGGCTCGCCGCCGATCAGGCCGAGGAAGAAGCCGTCCGGGTCCTGGGCGAAGAAGGCGGGACCGTCGGACAGCCCGGGGTTCCATCCCTCCTCGGCCGCCCACCGGCTGATGACCGGCCAGTCCTCCAGGGTCGCCTGGGTGACGACGAGGTCTTCGCGGGCCTCCAGGACCATCGGTGCGCTCCATTCCGTTGCGGGCGGTGCGGGCGGTGCGCGCAGCATCCTTGCGGATCACGCCTCCGGGCGCCACGGCGGGATCAGGCCGCGCACCGCCCGGACGGCGGGAAGCGGGACGCAGGACGGCCGGTGACCGGGCGGGGGCCGGGTCCTGCTCGAAGGGGCCGGTGCGCCGGGCGGGTGCGGGGGGCTGTGCGGCGGGTGTGCCTGGGGGCCGCGCGCCGGGCGGGCCGACGCGGAGGGGGGCCTGAGGCGGGGGGCCTCGGGCGGAGTTCCCACCGGTGGGGGGACCGGCTGCGGTGGGACACTCCCCTGCGGCCGGGCGGGTCTCAGCGGAGCGTGGCGGGCCGGAAGCGCCGGTAGAGGACGGCTCCGCCCAGCAGGAGGGCCGCGCTCGCGGCGACGGCGGGCGTCGTCCCGTCCGCACCGGTGTGGGCGAGCGACGTGCCGGTGCGCGGTACGGCCACGGGGTGCGGCACGGGCTTGGCCGCCGGGTGCGGCGTGGAGCGCGCGGGGGGCGTGACGGGGTGCGGCGCGGGCCGCCCGGCGGAGGTGCTGACGGACGTGTCGCCGGTGGCCGGGTCGCCGATGCCCACCACGTTCACCGTGTTGCCGCTGACGTTCACGGGCACGTGCACCGGGAGCTGGATGCCGTTGCCGGAGAGCACGCCCGGCGCATCCTTTCCGCTCCCGCGTGCCGTGGCTCCCCCGGTGGACGGCGCGCCGCCCCGCCCGCCGGAGATGCCGGCGCACCGGTTGCCCGCCGCGGGATTGAGGAGACCGACGACGTCCACCGTGTCGCCGCACACGTTCACCGGGACGTGCACCGGGAGCTGAAGGGTGTCGCCGGCGAGCAGCCCGGGCGAGCCGGCCGCGGCGCCGTCCGCGGTGGCACCCCCGTCGGCCGCGAACGCGGCGGACACCGGCACGGCCATCGCCAGCGCGCCGGAGGCGGCGACGGCGATCACACCATTTCGGGTAACCCGTTTCATAGGTCCTGTGCCTTCCGGACATGGACGCGGACGCTTGCCCGCACCGGGTAGAACGCGGGTCGGCCGACCGGGTTGTGGCCGGTCCGTGATTCACCCCTCCGGGTGATGCGCCGGCCGTCTCCCGGTGGCCTCTTCTCGAACGGCGCGGGGAGCGTCGTACGTCTGACGGAACGGTCCTGCACCGGAATTCCACCGGGAGGCGCGGGGCACGGGGGCCGCTTATGGTGGGCGAGGGCGTTGTCCCGGTCCGCGGCGGAGCGCCCCTGGAGGCATCCATGCTGGCCAAGCCGTCGACGCGGTCCGCGGCCCGGCGCTGTGTCTGCGTCGGGGCCGTCGCTCTGGCCCTGTGCGGTGCGGGGCCGCCCGTGGCCGCCGCCGGCGCGGGACCGGCGGGCCTGGACCGCTTCTACCGGCAGAAGGTGACGTGGACGGCGTGCGAGACGGGTGCGCCGAAGGACCTGCAGTGCGGCAAGGTCACCGTCCCGGTCGACTACGCCCGCCCGGCCGCCGGCACTCTCGACCTGGCGCTGGCCCGGTACCGGGCCACGGGACGTCCGCAGGGCTCGGTGGTGCTGAACTTCGGCGGCCCCGGCGGCTCCGGCGTGTCCGAACTGGCGCTCAGTGGACGGCAGTTCATGGACCTGACCAACGGCTACGACGTGGTCAGCTTCGATCCGCGGGGTGTCGGCAGGTCCTCCCCCGTCAGCTGCGGCGTCGATGCCGGCGGCTCCTCCGGTTCGGGCGGTGACACCGGTGCCGCGCAGGCCGACCTGGGCGACGCCCGGGCCGCGCGCAAGGCGCTCGCCGAGTGGAAGAAGCTGGCGGCCGAGTGCACCGGCCACGCCGGTCCGGTCCTGCGCCACATGGGCACCGTCGACGCGGCCCGGGACCTCGACGTGATCCGGCAGGCCCTCGGGGACGGGAAACTCAACTACCTGGGCTTCTCCTACGGCACCCGGCTCGGGGCGGTGTACGCGGCCGAGTTCCCCGGCAAGGTCGGGCGGATGGCCCTGGACGGGGTGGACACGCTGACCGAACCGCTGGCGGAGCAGGGCCTGGTCGCGGCGGAGGGCCAGCAGACGGCGCTCGACGACTTCCTCGACTGGTGCGTGCAGGACATCGCCTGCCCGTTCGGCCAGGACCGGCGCCAGGCCGGTGACCAGGTCGTCCAGCTCGTCAGGTCGCTCGACGAGAACCCGGTGCCGACGGGCCTCGGCGGCCGGCTGACCGGCCAGCAGCTCGTCGGCGCGATCGGCCAGGCCCTGTACAGCAAGGCGATGTGGCCCTCGCTGGAGCGGGCGGTCGCCTCGCTGGTGCAGGACGGCGACACCCGTCCCGTCCAGTCCCTCGCCTCCGGCGGCATGGCACTTCCGGTCCGGCGGCATCCGCGGGACCCGCAGGACCGGCCGCAGCCGCCGGCCCGGCGGAGCACGCGCGAGGCCCCGCGGCCGCACGGCGGCGGGCTGGTGAACGGCGCGGACGTCCCGCTGGACAACGCGCCGGCCGCGATGATGGCGGTCAACTGCGCGGACGACCCGGACCGCCCGGACGCCGGGCAGCTCACCAAGGACCTCGGGCGGCTCAGCGCGGAGTACGCGCAGGCCTCGCCGGTCTTCGGACGCTACCGGCTCAACGAGCTGCTGATGTGCTACGGCCGTCCCAGGGGGACCGACTACATCCGCACGAAGGTCCGGAACGTCGACACGGCGAAGATGCTCCTCGTCGGCACCCGCGGCGACCCGGCGACCCCCTACCGCTGGACCGTGGAGACGGCGCAGCGCCTGGGCTCCTCCGCGGTGGTGCTCGACAACCGCAGCGACGGCCACACCGGCTACGGGTCGTCCTCGTGCGTGCACCGCAAGGTGGACGACTTCCTGCTGTACGGCTCGCTGCCCGCCGACGGCAGTTCGTGCCCGGCGGACCCGCGGCCCGGCACGAGCGGGTGAGGGGCGGTCGCTCGTCCCTCCCCCGCGCGCGGCGTCCCCCGTACGGAGCAACGAGGGGCCGCGGGGCAACCAACCGGCCCGCCCGGTGGTCACACTGAACGGGCCCGGGCGGGAAGGCACGCGGCCGTCCGGCGGCCGTGACCGCGCCCGGCCCCGACCACGCGCCCCGCACGCGCACGACCACGGACGTCACCCTGGGGGATCCATGCGTATCCGTACCGCCGTCGCCCTTTCGGCCGCGCCGGCCGCCGTCGCCGTCCTGCTGCTGTCCGCCCCGCCCGGGCAGGCGGCCTCCGCGCGCGCCGCCGCGCGGCCTGCCGCTCCCGCCTGCGCCGGGTCGCGGCTGACCGTCCGGGCGCAGGCCGTGCCCGCCGACCGGACCGTGGTCCGCGTCCAGGTCACCAACCACGGCCGTGCGTGCGCCGTCGACCGCGTCCCCACGGTCACCTTCGGGGACCTGGACGGCGCGGCGCAGCCGGTTCCGCCGGGCGGGAGCGGCCCGTACCGGCTGGACGCCGGGAGGACCGCGTACGCGGCGGTGCGCACGGTGGCGCACCCGGCGGACCCCGAGGTCCGCCGGGTGGACTCGCTGACCGTCTGGACGGACCCGTCGGGGCCGGGCCGCGTCTTCACCGCGGCCGAGCTGGGCGCGGGCGGCTCGGTCAGGGTGTGGGAGCCGGTGACGACGTGGTGGCAGCCGTCGGCCGCCGCCGCGGACCGGGCGATCGGACTCAGCCGGTGACGATCTCCGGGCGGTAGAGGTCGAGCCACACCGCCAGGTCGAGGGTCTTCTCCAGACCGCGCCGCGCCGCCTGCGTGCTGACGGGGGTGTCGCGGTGCGCGGCGCGGCGCACCCGCTCCCGGTCGACCAGTTCGAACACCGGGTGGTCGGGCCGGGCGAGCAGGTCCTTGACGTGGTTGCGCAGGGCGGTCGCGTAGGCGGGGTCCTGGGTCGACGGGTAGGGGCTCTTGACCCTGTCGTACACGGACTTGGGGAGCAGGTCGGCGGTCGCCTCCCGGAGCAGGCTCTTCTCCCGTCCGTCGAACGACTTCAGGGACCAGGGCGTGTTGTAGACGTACTCCACGAGCCGGTGGTCGCAGAACGGCACGCGGACCTCCAGGCCGACGGCCATGCTCATCCGGTCCTTGCGGTCCAGCAGGACGCGGACGAAGCGGGTCAGGTGCAGGTGGCAGATCTGCCGCATCCGGTACTCGAAGTCGCTCTCGCCGTCGAGGCGGCGGATGGCTGAGACGGCGGTGCGGTAGCCGTCCGCGACGTACGCCGGCAGGTCCAGGGCGCGGGCGAGGTCCGGGGGCATGACGTCGCCGTCGTCGCCGAAGTCGCGGGTGAAGCGCACCAGCCAGGGGAAGGTGTCGGCGCGGCGGGCCTCCTCGTCGAAGAACTGGAGGTAGCCGCCGAAGACCTCGTCGGCGGACTCGCCGGACAGGGCGACGGTGGAGTGGTCGCGGATGCTGCGGAACAGCAGGTACAGCGAGGCGTCCATGTCGCCGAACCCCATGGGCAGGTCACGGGCCCTCAGCACCCGCGCCCGCACCTCCGGGTCGGCCAGTGACTGCGCGTCGAGCACGATGTCCTGGTGGTCGGTGTCGGCGGCGCGGGCCAGGTCGTGCACGAACGGCGTGTCGGGGGTGCCGCGCAGTTCGTCGGCGACGAACCGGTCGGTCTGGCCGACGAAGTCGACGGCGAAGCTGCGCACCTTCTCGCCCTGCTCGGCCAGTTGACGGGCGGCCAGCGCGGTCATCGCGGACGAGTCGAGGCCGCCGGAGAGCAGGGTGCAGCGGGGCACGTCGGCGACCAGCTGACGGCGCACGATGTCGTCGAGGAGGGAGCGCACGGTGGTGATGGTGGTGTCGCGGTCGTCGGTGTGCGGCCGGGTCTCCAGCCGCCAGTAGACGCGGGTGCGCAGACCGCCCCGGTCGACGGTGACGACCGTGCCGGGCTCGACCTCGCGCATGCCGTCCCACACGGCGTGGCCCGGCGTCTTGACGAAGGCGAACAGCTCACGCAGGCCGTCGAGGGTCACCCGGGGGCGGACCAGCGGGTTTGCGAGGATCGCCTTGGGCTCGGATCCGAAGAGGACGCCGTCGGGCGTCGGGTGGTAGTAGAACGGCTTGATGCCCATGCGGTCGCGGATCATGACGAGCTTGTCGTGCCGGCCGTCCCAGACGGCGAAGGCGTACATGCCGTTGAGCCGCTCGGCGACACCGTCGCCCCATTCCAGGTAGCCGCGCAGCACGACCTCGGTGTCGGAGTCGGTGGTGAAGCGGTGGCCGCGCGCGGTGAGGTCGGTGCGCAGTTCCGTGAAGTTGTAGGCCTCGCCCGAGTAGACCAGCGCGACGGTGCCGTCCGGGGTGGTCTCGCTCATCGGCTGGCGCCCGCCGGGCAGGTCGATGATCGCGAGCCGCCGGTGACCGAGCGCCGCGGGTCCCTGGGCCCACGTCCCCCGGTCGTCGGGGCCGCGGCAGGCCATCGTCTCCGTCATCGCGTCCAGCGTCGCGGCCTCGGAACGCAGGTCGCGGTCGAAGGAGACCCAGCCGGTGATGCCGCACATGTCGTACCTCCAGCGAACCAGTTGTACCCAGCACCTATATGACGAGCGTGTTTCACCCGCCCCGGACCGTCAACGCGGCCGTGACCCGCGCGGCCGCGCGACCCCCGCGCTTTCGGCCGGACTTTGCCTCCCGGAGATCCATCGGCCGGGCGCCGACCGGGGGCCGGTCCGGGATGGTCCGCCCCGATTCGGCCACCGGCAAAGACTTGCCCAACGGACGCCGTCCCTGCGCCTGCGTACACGATCTCCCCGGGCGGCGCGTGCCGCCTGTGGGCGACATGACGCCCCGGACGGGCCGGGCCATCCGGACCGGCGCCCTCTGCCCGAGCGGCGTGGTCCGCCGGACCGCCATGACCTTCCGGGCCGGCGTGATCCTCCTGGCCCGCGCGGCCCTCGGACCGCGTACCGGCAAGCGAGCGCCCGCAGCAACCAGTTACCCCGCTCGCGGCGACCGATTACTCCAAATGCCCGATATGCGAATCCGCCCTATGGTGCTGTCATGGAGCACGATCTGAGTCCCGCGACCCTCGCCGAGCTGCGGCGCCCGCGCAGCTATCCCGCGGTGTCCGTGCTGACGCCGACACATCGCAGGGAACCCGACAACGCCCAGGACCGGGTCCGGCTGCGCAACGCCGTGGCCGAGGCCAAGAAGCAGTTGGAGACCGACCCGGCGGTCACCCGGGAACGCCGGACCGAAGTCGAACACCAGCTCGATCAGGCGCTGTCCGAGGTGGACCTCACCTACGCCGAGGACGGACTGCTGATCTTCGCCGCGCCGGGTGAGCACCAGGTGTGGTCGCTCGGCCGCAGCGTGCCGGAGCGGGTGGTGCTCTCCGACACCTTCCTCACCCGCAACCTGGTCTCGGCGAACGCGGCCGAGCGGCCCTTCTGGGTACTGTCCGTCTCCGCCGACCGCACGACCCTGTGGAGTGGCGGCGGGGGCCGGATCGCCGAGGACCGCACCGGCGGCTTCCCGCTGACCCGGGATCTCGACGAGAACTTCGACGCCGAACGGCAGGAGCGGATCGGTGACGCGCCGAGCACCTTCCGCGACGAGCGCACGCGCCAGTTCCTGCGGGAGGCCGACACCGCGATGGGTGCGGTGCTGCGCGAGCACCCGCGCCCGCTGTACGTCACCGGCGAGCAGGGCGCGCTGGCGGTCCTCGACGAGTGCGGCGGTGTCGCCCGCGACGCGGTGCACGTCCCGCACGGCGGTCTGGCGCACGGCACGCCCGAGGCGGTGCGGCGGGCGCTCCAGCCGGTGCTGGAGGCGCGGGCCCGCGAGGACACCGAGGCCGTCGCCCGGGAGCTGGAGGCGGCGCGCGGGCGCAAGGCGTTCGCCGCGGGCGTCGACGAGTTGTGGCGCAGCGCCCGCGAGGGCCGCGTCCGGCTGCTGGCCGTCGAGGAGAACTACCGGGTGACCGTGCGCGACGACGCCGGCGACCACCTGGTCCCGGCCGAGGGCGACGACCTCGACGCCCGCGAGGACATCGTGGACGAGATCGTCGAGCAGTGCCTGGAGACCGGGGCCCAGGTGCGCTTCGTGCCCGACGGCACGCTCGGCGAAGAGCAGGGCATCGCCGCCGTGCTGCGCTACTGAGCGCACCGCCCCGGCCCCGGCCGGCCCTCCTCGCCGGCGTCTACGCTACGGCGCAACCGTCGACGAGGAGGAACGCACGTGGGTGAGCTGCTGGGTGTGGCGGTGCTGGGCGCCGGACACATGGGGGCCGATCACGTACGGCGCCTGGACCGGGTGGTGAGCGGCGCCAGGGTGGCCGCGGTGGCCGACCCCGACACGGCACGGGCCGAGGAGGCGCTGGGCAGTGTCGCGGGGGCCTCGGTGCACGCCGATGCGCCGGCCGCCCTCGACGCGCCCGGCGTCGACGCGGTCCTGGTCGCCTCCCCCGGGCCCGCGCACGAGGAGGCGCTGCTCGCGGCCTTCGCGCGCGGGCTGCCGGTGCTGTGCGAGAAGCCGATGGTGCCGGACTCGGCCGGTGCGCTGCGGGTGGTGGAGGCGGAGGCGCGACTGGGCCGGCGGCTGGCGCAGATCGGCTTCATGCGGCGCTACGACGCGGGGTACCGGCAACTCAAGTCCCTGCTGGACAGCGGGGAGCTGGGGCGGGCGCTGATGCTGCACTGCGCCCACCGCAACGTCTCCTCCCCGCCGCACTTCACCAGCGCCATGCTGATCAACAGCTCCGTGTCGCACGAGATCGACGCGGCCCGCTGGCTGCTGGGGCAGGAGCTGACCGCGGTCACCGTCCTGCGTCCGGCCGCTTCCGCCGGGGCTCCCGAGGGGCTGCTCGACCCGCAGTTCGTGCTCTTCGAGACGGAGCGGGGCGCGCTGGTGGACGTGGAGGTCTTCGTCAACTGCGGCTTCGGCTACCAGGTGCGGTGCGAGGCGGTGGGCGAGCGGGGCAGCGCCCGGATCGGCGACGACCACGGCATGGTCGTCACCCGGCGTGGCGGCGCGCACGAGCAGGTGCCGCAGGACTACCTCGTGCGCTTCGCCGACGCCTACGACCGCGAGGTGCAGGCCTGGGTCGACGCCACCCGCAGCGGGCGCGTCACCGGGCCCGGCGCGTGGGACGGCTACGCCGCCTCCGTCGTCGCCGAGGCGGGGGTGCGTTCACTGGAGCACGGCGGCCGGGTGCCGGTCTGCCTGGCGCCCCGCCCGGACCTGTACGCCCCCGCCGCCGCCTGAGCACGGGCGCGGGCGGCGGGCCCCCTCACACCGCGCCGAACAGTGCGCTCAGGCCGCGGTCGACGGCGGCGCCGACGTCCTCCCGGCCGGGCGCGACGACGGCGTAGCTGCGCAGGAGGAAGCGGCGCAGCGCCGGGGTGTCGAACTGGAGGAGGGCCATGCCCGACCGGGAGTGCAGTTCGATCGCCGTACGGGCGCCTCCGCAGGGCCAGAAGTGCACGTCGCCCGCCCCGGCCGGCTGTTCGAGGCCTTCTTCCAGCAGGATGCGGGAGAAGGTCCAGGTGACCTCCTCCCCGTCGAGGGAGGCCTCGGGCGGGAAGTCGATGTGCACGGCCAGCGGGTCCGCGGAGGCGTAGCGGAGCATGGCGGGCACGGTGAGTTCCTGTCCGTCCGCGGTGATCAGACGGGCGCGGGCGGACTGCTCGAGGGTGGTGTCCATGGTCGGTCTCCCCTGCGGGTCGGAGGTCGGCCGGTTCTGCCGTGTGTTCTTAGGAGCCCGCAGGTGCCGTTTGCATTACGCCTGACCACCCACGAATTCATGTGACCTGTGTCACCCTGCCGGCCCCGGGGCGTCGCAGCGCCCGCCGAGGGGAACACCGAGCCGTCGAACACACGCTTGAACGGCGACGTGACCCGCCCGCGATTCCGCCGATTCCCGTAGCCGCCCTACGCCTTGACCGCCCCGCGCAGTAGGCCGAAGGCGCAGCCGAATCGCCCCGCGAAGACGGTGGCATATGCCAGAAGCACCACCGTATCGTGTGTCGCCGAATCCCTTACGGGCCGTCGCCGGCTGTGCCACAGTCGTAGCGGTCCCACCGCTCCACGCGACCCGTCCCCTCATCGGAGTCCGTCATGCCCTCCCCCCTCTTCGCGGACCGCACGCCCGTCCGGCCGGGCGGGCGCGGTGCGCTCGACGCCCCGGCCTCCCGGGCGCGCCGGCTCGCGGGCGAGGTTGGTGCCGTGCGCCGGGAGGCACGGGAGGGCGCCCCGCTCGGGCGGGTCGGCTGCGCCGAGTGGAACCTGCTGACGGGCGTGGCCGACTGGTCCGGCGCGCTGCACCGGATCCTCGGCCGGGCCCCCGCCGCTCCCGCGCCCACCCTGGACGAACTGCCCTCCGTGGCGCACGAGGAGGACAGGGCCCGGCTGACCGCGAGGGTCACCGGCTGCCTGGTCGACGCAAAACCGGTCCACGGCGAGTTCCGCGTCGTACGGCCGGACGGCACGGTCCGCACCGTGCACATGACGGGCGAACCGGTGCTCGGCGCCGACGGCGGCACCGCCTCGATGCGGGCGGTGCTGCGGGACGTCAGCGCTGTGCGCCGCGGCCGGCCGGCCCTGCGCGAGACCCGTGACTGGCCGCAGCGCCACCGGCACCCGGCGCAGACCGGGCACCGGCTCGCGGTCGAGCCGCGGGAAGCCGCGCTGCCCCCGTGGCGCGGCTCCCCGCGGTTCCCGCACCGGGGCGGCCCGGGGCTCCACCTGGCCGCCCGTCACCTGCCCGCCGCAGCCCCGGTCACCGGCGGCGACTGGCACGAGACCCTGGAACTGCCCGACGGCGACACCCTGCTCGGCGTCGGCCGGCTCACCGGAGGCGGCCCCGGCGCCGCCCGCCCGCTGAGTGCCCTGCGCGGGACGGCCGGGACGGGCGCCGGACCGGCCCGACTGCTGTCACGGCTGAACCAGTTGTCCGACACCACCGGCCGGACCCGCCCGAACGGCGCCGTCTGCTGCCGCTACCGGCCCGCCGGCCGCACCCTGACCTGGGCGCGGGCGGGACTCCCCGCCCCCCTGCTGTTCCGCGACGGGAGGGGGCGGACACTGGACGCGCCGGACGGCGTGCTCCCCGGCGCCGCTTCGGCCGCCGGTCACGGGCAGGCCGAGAAGACCCTCCGGCCGGGCGACCTGCTCCCGCTGCACTCCGGCGCCCTGGTGCCCGGACGCGACACGACGGCAGCCGTGAACCGCCTGCTGGGTCTCGCCCCGCGGTTTGCCGCGGCGCGCGGGACGGCGTGCGCACGGTCCTGGAGGAGTTCGGCGCGGCGCAGCGCGAGGACGACGCCTGTGTGCTCGTCGCCAGGGTGACGCCGTGACCGGATGACGCGTGACCGGCCTCGGCTCGTCTACGCCGGTGCGCTGCCCGCGCCCTTCGTCCGCGGCCGGGGCAGGGCGAGCCGGATCTCCTCCCGCAGTTCGTGGATCTTCGGATAGGTGGCGTACTGGGCGGTGAGCCGGTACATCTCGCGCAGCCGGTCCCAGGTGCGCCGGGAGGAGTTCGACCCCATCGACATCAGCGCCAGCCGCGCGTAGCGGTCCGCCTGTTCGGGATCGTCCGCGATGAAGCAGGCGGAGGCCATGGACAGGTGGTCGAAGATCTTCGACCGCTCACGGCCGTCGACCCGCAGGGCCAGCGCCTTCTCCGCGTAGTGCTGGGCGTGCACGGCCGCGTCCGGGTCGAACTCCGCCAGCGTGCGGTACGCGAGCGCCTGCATGCCGTACAGGTCCTCGTCCTTGAAGGTCTGCATCCAGGGCAGCGGTTCGTGGTTGCCCTTCTCCGAGACGAACAGGTCCTCCGCCCGGCCGAGCGTCCGGCGCATCGCCTGGCCCTTGCCCATGGACGCCTGGGCCCAGGCCTCGATGGTGTGGAACATCGCCTGGGTGCGCGGCTGCAGTCCCTCACCGGCCCCGGACTGGGCGAGCTTCATCAGGTCCAGCGCCTCGTCGGGCCGGCCCAGGTGCACCATCTGGCGGGCCGCGCGCGAGAGCGCCTCGCCCGCGCGGGGCCGGTCGCCGCCCTCGCGCGCGGCGTGCGTGGCGATGACGAAGTACTTCTGGGCGGTGGGCTCCAGGCCGACGTCGTGCGACATCCAGCCCGCCAGGACGGCGAGGTTGGCGGCGACGCCCCACAGGCGGCGCTGGAGGTGGGCGGGATGGCGGTAGGCGAGCATGCCGCCCACCTCGTTGAGCTGGCCGACCACCGCCTTGCGCTGCAGCCCGCCGCCGCGGGCCGCGTCCCAGGCCCGGAACACCTCCACCGAGCGTTCCAGTTCCTCGACCTCCTCCGCGCCCACCGGGGCGGCGTCGTAGCGGTCGAACCCGGCCGGGTCGGCGTGCAGGGGGTGGTCGAGGTCGGGGGCGTCGGCCTTCAGGGTCGGATCGGTGTGCAGCCAGTCGCGCATGGCGCCGGTGAGTGCTGATCCCGCGGTGAGCGCGGCACCCGCGCCCACCAAGCCGCGTCGGTTGAGCATGAGGTCCATTCCCGTGAATTCGGTGAGGACCGCGGCGGTCTGCTCGGGCGCCCACGGCATGCCGTCGGGATGTTCCACGTCCCGCTCGCCCTGCCGTCTCCCCGTACGCCCTTGCCGCACCAGACCGAGGTCCTCGATGGTCACGACACGGCCGAGACGCTCGGTGAACAGGGCCGCCAGCACCCGCGGCACGGGATCGCGCGGGATCTCTCCCATGTCGATCCAACGCCGCACCCGGGAGGTGTCGGTCGCCAGCTGGGGGTGGCCCATGGCCGCCGCCTGCCGGTTGACCAGCCTGGCCAGCTCCCCCTTGGACCAGCCGGCCAGGCCGAACAGATCCGCGAGACGGGTGTTGGGTTGTCCTGTCACGTCAAGCCCCCAGGTACTCGGCTGAGTTGACAGTAGACCCGGTGAGAGTTGCCGGGCGACTATTCGCCAGGGTTCGCCAGGGTGCGCCAGATGGTGTGCCACGGGGCCACGGGTGTCAGGTAGGAAAGCGCCACCCCGACCCGGTCGCCGAGGGACATTCCCCAGGGTGCACCCGGGCGACCGGGCCGGGCAGCGCGCTTCGAGCAGCAGGCACACGAAGGGATCTGTCTCGCCCATGTACGCAGCATCGTCCTCCGTGTCCGCCCCGCCCCGGCCGCTGCGCGCCCGTCCGGGCACCGGCGGTCCTTACCTCGACCCCGCGCGTCCGGCGGCCCCCGTGCTCGGTGTGGGCCGGCCGCGGCGCGCCCCGGGGCTCGGCACACCACCGCTCAGCGGGAGGCTCGATCTGTCCGGCCCGCAGGGCGCCCAACTGCGCACGGCGCTCGCCTCGGTGCAGCGGATCTGCCCGGAGTTCGCTCCCGTGCAGGTCCTGCGCCGCAGCGCCCGGTCGGTTCTCCTGGTCGGCACGACCGGGCGCAGCACGGCCGTCGCCAAGTGCTTACTGGACCCGTCCCGTGAATGGGCCGAGCGGTACCGGCACGAAATAGCGGCCTACCGTTCGTTCGTCCGGCACCGGCCCCCGGTCCGCGTGCCCCGGCTGATCGCGGCGGACCCGGACAACTGCACGCTGGTGATCGAGCGGGCGCCGGGCCGGGTGGCGGCCCTCCAGCGGCACCCGTCGCAGACCCCGCCGCGAGCGGACATCAAGGCGGCCCTCGGCGCGATCTGCCGGCTCAATCGGTGGCGGCCCCCGGCGGGCACGTTCGACGCCCCGCTGGACTACGCCGCCCGGATCTCCCGCTACCACGAGCTGGGCCTGCTCACCGACCGCGACATGGGCGACCTGCAGAAGCTGCTGCACGGCATCGCGCACGCGGCGGGCCGCCAGGGCATGGGCCAGTTCTGCCACGGGGACGCGCTGCTCGCGAACATCCTGCTCTCACCGGCCGGTCCCGTCCTGGTGGACTGGGAGCACGCGGGCTGGTACCTGCCGGGTTACGACCTGGCGACCCTGTGGTCGGTGCTCGGCGACGCGCCCGCGGCACGGCGGCAGATCAGCCAGCTGGCCCAGGCGGACGGTCCGGCGGCCCGGGACGCCTTCCTGGTGAACCTGATGCTCGTCCTGACGCGGGAGATCCGCACCTACGAGACGGCCGTGCAGCGTTCGATGCACGACGCCGCCCCGACGGCACCGGGCGCCGCCCACCCGGCCGCCGCGCCGACCGGTGAGGAGCAGCGGCTGCTGCTGAGGCGGCTGCACGACGACTGCCAGCTCGCCCGCAGGGCCGTACGCGCGGCGGTCGGCACTCGCTGACAGGGACGCAGGGCCGCGGCGCGCCACCCCTGCGGGCGCACCGCGGCCCTGCGCCGGGCCACCGCCGGCCTTGCGCCGTGACACCGCGGCGCTCCCCCGCGGCACACCACGGTCCGGTTCCGCCGCGCTCTCGGCAGTCGTCCTCGCGCGCCACGGACCCCGGCGGTCCTTCTCCAGCGGGGCGTGCGCCGCCGGGTGCGCCTTCTCCCCCGCGTCCCGCGGGCCTCTCGCCGTCGCGCCGCGGACCGCCCTCACCTTCTCGCACCACGGGCTCGCCCCGGCCGCCCCGCCGGCCTTCTCCGGCACACCGTGCGGCCCCTCTCCTCGTCCCGGCGCGGCCTCCGCCCGGTCCGTCCTCCCCGTCGCGCATCGCCGGCCCTCGCCGCCCCGCACGCTCCCTTCACCGCGCCCGCCGTCCTCCCGCCCTCCCCCCGGCGCGCCCTCACCGTCCGCCCCGGAGATCTCGGCGCCGGCCCGCCGCCCTTCCCGGGGCCCGGGCGGGGAGCGGTCGGCAGGCGTGGTCACAGGTGTATGCCACTGACGCCCCGCAGGCCCGTGCGGTGTCGCCGCGAAACTCGCCGGGACCCCGGCTGACATGGGAAATCGCCCGGCCGCGCGCATGATTGACGGATCGTCGGACAGCCGGTACCACTGACCCCACGCCGGCCCCGCACGCCCCGTCACGCCCGAGTGCCCCAGGAGGCAGCATTGCGAGGATCCGTCACCGACTCCAGAGCCACGCCGGGCCGCACCCGGGCGCGTACGGCGGCGGGTGCCGTCGCCTGTGCCGCGCTGCTGCTGCCGCTGCTCGGCGCCGCGCCGTCCGCCGGCGCCGCGGACGGCACCGGTGCGCCCGGCGACAGCGGCCGGCTGCAACGGGCGTTCGCCTCCGCGGCGGCCGAATACCACGTGCCGCTCAGTGTGCTGCTGGGCGTCTCCTACCTGCAGTCCCGCTGGGACGCACACGCCGGCGCCCCGAGCGTGACCGGCGGCTACGGTCCGATGCACCTCACGGACGCGCACACGGCGCTGGCCCGCGCCGAGCACCACGGCGAGGGCGCCGAGGATCCGCGCGGTGACAGCGCCCGCCCCGCCCTGCACCCCGCCGCGCGCACGGCCGTACCGGCGGACTCGGCGCTGCCCGACCGGCTGAAGACCCTGCCCCGGGCCGCCGGCCTGACCGGGATCCCCGCCGAGCGGCTGCGCGGCGACGCCGCGGCGAACATCGCGGGCGGCGCGGCCCTGCTGGCCGCCGCGCAGAAGCGGCTCGGCGAGCCGCTGAGCGCGGATCCCGCCGAATGGTACGGGGCGGTGGCCCGGTTCTCGGGCGCGGACGACAGCGCGACGGCGGCGGCCTACGCGAACGACGTGTACGACGTGATCCGCTCCGGCGAGCGGCGCACCACCGACGCCGGACAGCGCGTCGTGCTGGCCGCCCGGCCGCGCCTGGCCCCCGACACCGCGCAACTGGCGCGGACGGGCCTCGCGCACCTCTCGGCGGCCGGCACGCAGTGCCCGGCCTCGGTGTCCTGCGAGTGGGTCCCGGCGCCGTACCAGCAGTTCGGCACCGACGACTACGGCAACCACGACCTGGGCGACCGGCCGGATTCGCAGCGCGTCCGGTACATCGTCATCCACGACACCGAGGGCCGCTGGGACGGCGTCCTCAACCTCGTCCAGGACCCGACCTACGTGTCCTGGAACTACACGCTGCGCTCCACCGACGGCCACATCGCCCAGCACGTGAGGGGCGAGGACGTGGCCTGGCACGCGGGGAACTGGTACGTCAACGCCGCCTCGGTCGGGCTGGAGCACGAGGGCTTCCTCGCCGAACCGGACGCCTGGTACTCGGAGGCGATGTACCGTTCCTCGGCGCGGCTGGTGAAGTACCTGGCCCGGAAGTACGGCATCCCGCTGGACCGGCAGCACATCCTCGGCCACGACACGGTGCCCGGCCCGACCACCGGGACGATCCCGGGCATGCACACCGACCCCGGCCCGTACTGGGACTGGCGGCACTACTTCGAGCTGCTCGGCCGCCCGTTCGAACCGACCGCGGGCAGGAACGGCGGGCTGGTGACGATCCGTCCCGACTACGCGGCCAACCAGGTGGAGTACACGGGCTGCACCACGGCCGGCGAGCCGTGCGCGGCGCACGGTTCCGGCGAGGTGCGGCTGTACACGCGGCCCGACACGTCCGCGCCGCTGGTGAAGGACATCGGGCTCAGGCCGGACGGTGGCGACTCCACGACCGACGTCAACGACGTGGCGTCGCGGGCGGAGACCGGGCAGCAGTACGCGGTCGCCGGCCGCCAGGGCGACTGGACGGCGATCTGGTACCTGGGCCAGAAGGCCTGGTTCCGGAACCCGGCCGGGCAACCCGCCGCGGTGAACGCGGCCGGCCTGGTGGTGACGCCGAAGGCCGGGGCGGACAGCGTGCCGGTGTACGGGCGGGCCTACCCCGAGAAGGAGGCCTACCCGGCCGGGGTGCCGGTGCAGTCGGTGTCGCCGCTGCCGTACAGGCTGCTCGCCGGGCAGAAGTACGTGGTCGGGGACGCGGTGCCGGGTGAGTACTTCTACTCGGTCACGTTCACCACGGACTCACACCGGGTGGTCGTGGGCAAGGACCTGTACTACGAGATCCAGTACGGCCACCGGGTGGCGTTCGTGCGGGCCGCCGACGTGCGGGTGCAGCCTTCGGGTCCGTAGGGGCACGCGGTGCGCCCCTCGCGGGTGCCGGTCCCGGCCGGCGCCCGCGTCCGCTCGTCCGCGCCCGTTCAGCCCTGCTGGAACAGCTCGGCGGGCAGCGGCTTGAGGAGGGCGTACAGGTCGTCGGTGATGGGACGGTCCCAGGCGGCGATGGTGACCAGGACGCCGTCGCTGCGGTCGAACTGCACACAGGAGATCCGGCTCTCGGAGAGCTTGAGCCGGCGCACGATCAGCAGGTTGTCGCCCTGCAGCACCGGCATGTCCTCGGTGCCGACGACGGTGACCTCCTCGTCGTTCTCCAGGGCCAGCAGCAGTTGGGCCACCTCGAAGGGCACCTCGCCGTCGGGGACCTCCCGGGCCGGGGAGCCCTCCGGGAGGTTGCCGATGATCATTGCGGTTCCGCGGCCGCCGAAGAGGTCGTAGCGCAGGAACACACCCTGGCAGGTGCCGTCGGGCGCGGGCAGCAGCCCGGCACCCAGATTGCCGGGCCAGTCGCCCGGGTCCATGGCCAGTACGTCGAAGTCGGGCCCGGCGGGCGTGGCACTGCGGCGACGGAGGAACGACATGCCGCCATGGTACGTGTCCCGGCCTGCCGCGCGACGTGCGGGCGGCCTCCGGCCGGGGCGGGAATTCACCCGGAGCCGGCCCCCGCGGCGGTGCGGTGCCGCTCGTGGTGGCGGGCGACGCGGGCCCGGTTGCCGCAGGAGGGCCCGCACCACTGCTGGCGCGGGTGCTCCTTGAGGAAGTACCGCACACAGCGGGGGGCGTGGCAGGCGCGCAGCCGCTGCCGGTCGGGACCGGCGAGGAAGGCGGCGGCGGCCTGGGCGAGGGCCGCGGTGAGGTCACCGGCGCCGTGGACGGGCCGCCGGTCGAGCACCGGTCCGGCGGACCCCTCCCAGCGCAGCACGGGCACGGTGGGCGTGCGGGCGGCGGCCGCGTTGAGCCGGTCGACGGCCTCGGGCACGGGCATCAGGCGTGCGGCGTCGGCGGCGCTGGGCGCGCCGGGGCGGACGGCGTGGGCGAAGAGCGCGCGGACGGCGGCGCGCAGTTCGCGGACCGCGGCCAGTGCGGCCGCGTCGGCGGTGCAGTGCTGCGCGACGGGCAGGATCTCCGGGTGCGCACGCACCCAGGCGGTGAGCCCGGCCGGGTCGGCCAGGTCGTCGGCGACCCCGCCGGCGCCGTCGTGGCGGAGGGTCAGTGCGAGGTCGAGCGCGAGACGGGCGGCCCTGCCCGGCGAGTCCTGCATACGGCCGATGGTAGTCACGCCGCCGTCCGCCGGTGCCGGAGCCCGGTCCCCCGCACGGCGGCCGCCGGACGGCGGACCGGAGGTCTTGCGGGCGGGGCGGCTCAGGCGCCGCCGGGGCCTTCACTCCTGGGGCGGCGACGGGGGCACCACCGCGATCGGGGCCGCCGCGTGCAGGAGGACCGCCTGGGTGACCGAGCCCATCATGCGGGCCGGGGCGAGCAGGCGCCGGCGGTGGCGGCCCACCACGACCAGTTCGGCACCGCGGGACGCGGCGACCAGCCGGCCGGCCGCGTCGCCGGGCAGGACGTCCACGCCGGCGGGAACATCGGGGTGCCGGGCACGGTGCGGGGCGAGGAAGCCCTCGGCCAGGGCGCGGATCTCGCTCTCCACCTCCCCCTGGTCGATCAGCGGCGCGGGCATCTCCCCGGCCGCCGCCCAGGTCCGGGCGGGCCAGGGGTAGGCCGCGACCGCCTGGAGCCGGGCACCGCGCCGGGCGGCCTCGGCGAAGGCGAACGCGAGCACCGCGTCGTCGGGGCTGTCCACGTGCAGGCCGACGGCCACCCTGGGGCCGGGGCCGGCCGGCACGCCGTCGTGCACCTCGCGTCCGGGCCGGGGCACCACGACGACCGGGCACTCGGCGTCGCGGGCGGCGGCCAGGCCGTTGGAGCCCAGCAGCAGGCTCGCGAACCCGCCCCGGCCGCGGGAGCCGAGCACCAGCAGTTGGGCCGTCGAGCCCAGCTCGGGCAGCAGGACGCCCGGCACGCCGTCCAGCCCGGCGTACTCGACGGCGGTGCCGTCGCCGCCGTGGGACGCGAGACGGGAGCGGGCCGCGTCGAGCACGGCGTCCTCCGCTCCCGCGGGCGGGCCGGCGACCAGGACGCCGGGCTGGGTCCAGGCCGCGTACTGCCGCACATGGACCACCCGCAGCGGTGCCCGGCGCCGCCGGGCCGCGTCCAGCGCCCAGTCCAGGGCGCGCAGGCTGTCGTCGGAGCCGTCGACCGCTGCGACGACCGGCGGAGCGCTCATGGGGTACCTCACCTCCGGAGGGCGGCCTCGCCCGGCCGGGCCGGCCCGGTTCGGGCGGTGGCGCCGGCGGGGCCCTGAAGGCCGCGTGTCCGTAAAAGGCGGCGCCCACACCCCGCACCGGCCTCCCGCGCGGGAGGACGGTCCCGACGGGTCCGTTCCTCCGTTGCCGTCCCGCGGCCGCGAGCCCCGCTCAGGTCAGGTCGAACTCCCCTCCCCGTGCTCCCGAGACGAACGCGCCCCACTCCGCGGGTGTGAAGATCAGCGAGGGACTTTCCGGGCGACCGCTGTTGCGCATCGCGACGAACCCCTCGACGAAGGCGATCTGCACATCCCCCAGGCCACGGCTGCTGGACTGCCACTCGGCGTTGCTGAGGTCCAGCTCCGGCTTGTCCCACCCCGCGAGCGGGTGCTGCTGGACAGTGCTCTCGGCCACGTCCGTGCTCCTCCCGTTTCCGTCGTCCGCGGGCCAGCCTAGCGAGCGGCCGCCACCGCCGACAGGCCGTCCGGAGGGTCCTTCGCGGGAACGGCCCGCCGCGGTCCGGGAGGTTCCGCGCGGGTCCGCCGGGAGCGCGGGATCAGTGCGCGAGGAAGGGTTCCACGACGGCCAGGAACTCCTCGGGCCTGCTCTCGTGCACCAGGTGCCCCGCGTCGACGGTGACGACGCGGGCGTCGGGGATCAGGCCGGCCAGGTCGGTGACCTGCTGCGGCGGGACGAAACTGGACGGGCCGCCCGACACCAGCAGGGTGGGCGCGGTGATCCGGTGCATGCGCGCGCCCCAGGCGGGATCGGGGGCGTTGCGCTGCTCGTCCGTGGCCCGGATCATCGCCCAGTCGTAGGGCAGGTCCCCGGCGGGGCGCCGCGCGGGCGGCCGGGGCGGGTCCAGCGGGACGGGCGCCGGTACGTCCTCCAGGACGAGCCGCCGTACGAGTCCGGGCGCCCGCTGGGCGACCAGGCAGGCGACGGCGCCGCCGAGGGAATGGCCCACGACGTCGGTACGGTCCACTCCGAGCGCCCGCAGCAGGGCGAGCACGTCGTCGCGCAGGGCCTCGTGGGCGTAGGCGCCGGGGCGGTCGCCGAGGCGGCTGCTGCGGCCGTGGCCGCGCAGGTCGGGGGCGTAGACCCGGCGCGGGCGCGGGCCGGTCGCCAGCCGCCGGGCGATCGGTGTCCAGTCGGAGCCGTCGGCGCCCCGGCAGTGCAGCAGGAGGACGGGCGGCGCCTCCGCCTCGCCCCAGGCGCGGTAGGCGAGGGTGACGCCGTTGACGTCGACGATGTGCGGTGCGCTGTCCATGCCGGCACGTTAGGCCCGGGCCGCGCCGGGCCGCCGGTCATTCTGCCGACGGCAGAGCGGTCCGCGTCCGGCCGAGGAAGTCCGTCACCCGCCGCACGAACCACTCAGGGTCGTCGAGCCACGGATAGTGTCCGGCCCCGGGCTGCACCGCGAACTCGGCGCGCGCGAAAGCCGCGGCGGCGCGGCGGGCCAGTTCCGGGCGGGGGCCGCCGTCGACCTCCCCGGCCAGGACGAGGACGGGCGCGGTCAGCTCGCGGAGCGCGGCGCGGGTCGCGGCGGGGTCGAACTCCGCCTCCCCGAAGTAGCGGCCGGCGGCCTCCTCGTTGGTCTGCTCCTCGTCGGCCTCGGCGTGCGCCCGGACGGCGTCGTCCCAGCGGCCGTAGAAGAAGGGGGCGAGCGCCGCGCAGTACTCGCCCCTGCCCGCGAGCCAGGCCCGCAGCCGCGGATAGGCCCCGGCGAACCACGGCTCGCCGCTGCGCAGCCGGGCGGCGGTGAGCCGGTCCCCGGGTGTCGCGCTCAGCCCGAGAGGGCGCAGGGCGGTGGTGATCAGCGCGAGCCGCGCCACCCGGCGGGGGCGGCGGGCCGCGTAGAGCGCCGCGAGGCTGCCGCCCGCCGAGTGCCCGAGGAGGTCGACGCGCTCCAGGCCCAGATGGACGCGGAGCGCCTCCACGTCCTCGACCTGCCGGTCGCAGCGGTACGTCGACGGGTCCGCCGGGACCGCGGAGCAGCCGGTGCCGCGCAGGTCGAGGAGGACGAGCCGGCGGTGGGCGGCGAGCCCGCCGAGGTCGCCCAGGTAGGCGGAGGCCCGCATCGGCCCGCCGGGCAGCACGAGCAGCGGTTCGCCCTCTCCGCGCAGGTGGTAGGCGAGGCGGGTCCCGTCGGGTGCGGTGAAGGCCGGCATGCGGCCGATCCTGGCGGAGGCGCCGCGGACGGGCAAGGAATTTCGCCGCCGCCCCTTGCCTGCGGCCCGATGGCCTGGATTACTGATCTCCAGGATCTCGACCGAATGATCGGTCGACGGACCGGATCGACCGTATTGTCGTGGCAGGTGAGGGAGAGTCCCGATGGCGGATGCGGCACGGCTGCTGGACTCGGGGGAACGGCTGGGCACCGACGAGCTGCGGGCGCTGCAGCTGGAGCGGCTGCGTGCCTCGCTGCGGCACGCCTACGAGAACGTCCCCTTCCACCGCGCGTCCTTCGACGCGGCCGGGGTGCACCCGGACGACTGCCGTTCGCTGGCCGACCTGGCGCGTTTCCCGTTCACCGACAAGGCGGACCTGCGCGCGACCTATCCGTACGGGATGTTCGCCGTGCCCCGCGAGCGCATCCGCCGCATCCACGCCTCCAGCGGCACCACCGGGCTCCCCACGATCGTCGGCTACACGGAGGGCGATCTGTCGGTGTGGGCGGACATGGTGGCCCGCTCGCTGCGCGCGGCGGGCGCCCGGCCCGGCGACGTCGTGCACGTGGCGTACGGGTACGGGCTGTTCACCGGTGGGCTGGGCGCGCACTACGGCGCGGAGCGGCTCGGCTGTACGGTCGTGCCCGCCTCCGGCGGCATGACCGCCCGCCAGGTGCGGCTGATCCAGGACCTCGAGCCCCGGATCATCATGGTCACGCCGTCGTACATGCTCACCCTCCTCGACGAGTTCGAGCGGCAGGGCGTCGATCCGCGCTCCACCTCCCTGCGCGTCGGCGTCTTCGGGGCGGAACCGTGGACCGAGGAGATGCGGCGGGAGATCGAGGAGCGGTGCGGGATCGACGCGGTCGACATCTACGGGCTGTCGGAGGTGATCGGGCCGGGTGTGGCGCAGGAGTGCGTGGAGACCAAGGACGGCCCGCACATCTGGGAGGACCACTTCTTCCCGGAGGTCGTGGACCCGCTCACCGGTGAGGTGCTGCCCGAGGGCGCGGAGGGGGAACTGGTGTTCACCTCGCTCACCAAGGAGGCGATGCCGGTGATCCGCTACCGCACCCGGGACCTGACCCGGCTGCTGCCGGGCACCGCGCGGCCCTTCCGGCGGATGGAGAAGATCACCGGCCGCTGCGACGACATGGTGATCCTGCGCGGGGTGAACCTCTTCCCGACCCAGATCGAGGAGATCGTGCTGCGCACCCCGGGCGTCGCGCCGCACTTCCAGCTCCGGCTCACCCGTGAGGACCGGCTCGACGCCCTCACGGTCCGCGCCGAGGCCCGGCCCGGCGCCGGGCCCGAGGTGCGGGAGGAGGCCGCCCGCTCCATCGGGGCGGCGGTGAAGGACGGCATCGGGGTGTCGGTCGCGGTGGAGATCGTGGAACCGGAGTCGCTGGAGCGGTCGGTGGGCAAGATCAGGCGGATCGTGGACCTGCGCCCGTGATCGGCGTGCGGGTGTGGACGTGCCCGTCGAGCGGGTGGGCGGGCGGCGCGGCCGGCAGGGTCCCGGTCAGCTCGTAGGCGCACTTGTGCGCGACGCGGCAGGACGCCGTGTTGTCCGCCTGGTGCACGAGTTCCAGTCGGGTCAGCCCCTGCGCGGCGAACGCCGCGAAGGCCCAGCCGGTCAGCGCCTCCAGCGCGCGGGGCGCCACGCCCCGGCCGCGCGCGTGGGCCGCGGTCCAGTAGCCGACCTCGGCGGCCGGGGAGCCGGGGGCGACGCCTTTGACGACGGCGTGCCCGACCAGGCGCCCCGCGGCGTGCGGGGCCGCGCTTTCCACCACGGCGAAGGCGAACCGGCCGCCGGCCTCCCGGCCCTGCCGCTGCTGTTCGATCCAGCGGGCGGCGTCCGCCTCGTCGGTGAGGGAGTGGCTCAGGAAGCGGCGCAGTGCCTCGTCCCGGTACAGCTCGGCGAGAGGAGCGGCGTCCGCCGGTTCCCACGGGCGCAGCAGGAGAGCGGGGGCGGTCGCGGTGGCCGGCGCGTCCAGCCGGTCGGTGCTCTCGTGCGGCGGCAGGGACGCCCCTGCGGTCTCGTGCGGCGGCAGAGGGCCCGGCCCCTTCCCCGTCCGGTGCGCGGGCAGGGGGACCGTCGTGCTCTCGTGGCTCGGCATGGGCCCCATCGTGCCCCATGCACCCGCCGGCCCCGTGGGCACCGTCCTGCCCGATGCCCCCGCGGCCTCGTGGCCGCCGTCGTGGCCCGCGCCGGGCCGGCTCAGGTCCACGCCTGGCGGTCCACGTCCGCGCCGCCCGGTCCACGTCCGCACGGGGCGGGCTCACGTTCGCGCGGGCGGGCTCACGTTCGCGCAGGGCCTGCGAGCCGGTCGCGCAGTTCCCGCTTGAGGATCTTGCCGCTGGCGTTGCGCGGCAGTTCCCCGACGAGGACGACCCGTTTCGGCGCCTTGAAGTGCGCCAGACGGTCGCGGGCGTGGGCGATCAGCTCCTCCTCGGTGACCTCGCCGCGCGGGACGACGACGGCCGTGACGGCCTCGATCCACCGTTCGTCGGGCAGACCGACCACGGCCGCCTCGGCGACGGCGGGATGGGTGTACAGCACGTCCTCGACCTGGCGCGAAGCCACCAGCACTCCCCCGGAGTTGATGACGTCCTTCACCCGGTCGACGACCGTGTAGTACCCCTCGGCGTCGCGCACCGCGAGGTCTCCGGAGCGGAACCAGCCGTCACGGAAGGCGTCGGCGCTCTCCTCGGGCTTGTCCCAGTAGCCCTCGCACAACTGCGGGGAGCGGTACAGGATCTCGCCGGGCGTCCCGTCGGGCACGTCCGCGCCGTTCTCGTCGGCGAGGCGGGCGTCCACGAACCGCACCGGCCGCCCGCAGGAGTCCATCCGCCCCTCGTGCTCGCCGGGACCGAGCACCATGGCCAGCGGACCGATCTCGCTCTGGCCGAAGCAGTTGTAGAAGGCGAGGTGCGGCAGCCGGGCGCGCAGCCGTTCGAGGACGGGCACCGGCATGATCGAGGCGCCGTAGTAGGCCTTGCGCAGTCCGCCGAGGTCGCGGCCTGCGAAGTCGGGGCGGTTGGCCAGGCCGATCCAGACCGTGGGCGGCGCGAAGAGGCTGTCGGCCCGGCCTGCCTCGACCAGGTCGAGGATGCGGTCGCCGTCGGGTGCGTCGAGGAGGATGTTCGTCGCGCCGACGGCGAGGTAGGGCAGCAGGAAGACGTGTGTCTGCGCCGAGTGGTAGAGCGGCAGCGCGTGCACGGGCCGGTCGTCCGCGTCGAGGTCGAGGGCCGCGACCGCGCTCAGGTACGCGTGGGCCAGGGCCCGGTGGGTCATCATCGCGCCCTTGGGCAGGGCGGTCGTGCCCGACGTGTACAGCAGTTGCACCAGGTCCTCGCCGCGCGGTGCGGGGCCGTCGTGGGGCGGGGCGGAGGGGAGGGCGGCGAGCAGGGAGCCGCCGGCGTCGCGCAGGGCGAACTGCCGCACTCCGGCCGGGAGCCGGCCGGCGAGGCCGGGGTCGGTCAGGACCAGGGCGCTGCCGGACTGGCCCAGGATGTAGGCGAGGTCGTCGCCGGTGAGGTTCTGGTTGACGGGCACGTGGACGAGGCCCGCGCGGGCGCACGCGAGGAAGGCGATCAGGTAGGCGTCGGAGTTGTGGCCGTAGGCGGCGACGCGGTCACCGGGAGCGAGGCCCTGTCCCAGCAGGACGCTCGCCGCGCGCGAGACGGCGTCGTCGAGTCCGGCGTACGTCCAGGAGCGGTCGCCGTACTCCAGGGCGGTCCGCGCGGGCGTGCGCCCGGCGCTGTGCCGCAGCACTGCGTCGACCGTGCCGGCGTGTCCAGGCGTCATGACACATGATCCTGGGTCCGCCGCCCGAGGAGGTCAAGCGTCCGGCGCGCCCCTCCGGCCGGGGGCCGACGGGTTCCGCGGCGGGCGCGGACCCCCGGGGGCCGACTCTCGTCCGTCGGGGGGCCGTTCGCGCACACCCCGTTGACAAGGACCCGCTCTGACACGAAAGTTTCACCCCGCACGGCAACGCACGAAAGATACTTTCAGACGGCGCGGCGGGAGGCCTCACGATGACCGACGGCAGGGCAGACAGGGACGGACGCGGGATCACCCGCCGCCAACTGGGCCGGGTCTCCCTGCTCCTGGGCGGGGCACTGGGCATCGGCACCCTCCCCGTGGTGCCGGCTGCCGCGTCCGACGGGCCGCGGCACCCGGCCGCCGCCACGACCCTGCGGTACGGCACCGCGCGCCACGCCGGTCTGCTCCCCGGTCCGCTGCGCCGACTCGTCACCGACGCCGAGGCGTTCCTCGGCCCCTCCCCCGAACACCCGTGGTACGCGGGCGCCGTCCTGCTCGCCGGGCGCGGCGGCACCGTGGCGCTGCACGAGCCGATCGGCACGGCGGTGCGCTACGCGTCGTACGACGAGAAGACCGACACCGGTGTGGAGTTCCCGCCGGACGAGCAGCACCCGATGACCCGGGACACGGTCTTCGACCTGGCCTCCCTCTCCAAGCTGTTCACCTCGGTCCTGGCCGTGCAGCAGATCGAGCGGGGCGCGCTGGAGCTGGAGGGGAAGGTCGCCTCCTACCTCCCGGACTTCGGGCGGGCGGGCAAGCAGGACGTGACGATCCGTCAACTGCTCACGCACACCTCGGGCTTCCGGCCCGACCTGCCGCTGTACGACGCGCCGGCGTACGAGCAGAAGCTGGAGATGATCTGGGACGAGGCGCCGCTGAACCCGCCCGGCACCGTGTACCTGTACTCCGACCTGAACATGATCTCGCTCCAGCTGGTCCTGGAGCGGGTCACGGGCCGCACCCTGGACGTACTGCTGGCCCAGGAGGTCACCGGACCGCTCGGGCTGCGCAGCACCCGGTACAACCCGCCGGCCTCCTGGAAGCCGCGGATCGCCGCCACCGAGGACGCCCGCAGGCCCTGGTCGGCCCTGGACCGGGGTCTGGTGTGGGGTGAGGTGCACGACGAGAACGCGTTCAGCCTGGGCGGGGTGGCCGGGCACGCGGGCGTGTTCTCCAGCGCCTGGGACCTGGCGGTGCTGGGCCGCACCCTGCTCAACGGCGGCGCCTACGGGCACGCGCGCATCCTGCGCCCGGAGTCCGTGGAGCTGATGTTCACCGACTTCAACACCGCCTTCCCCGGCGACGAGCACGGCCTCGGCTTCGAGCTGTACCAGCACTGGTACATGGGCGCGATGGCCACCCCGAGCACCGCGGGCCACACCGGCTTCACCGGGACGTCGCTGGTCCTGGACCCGACGACCGACTCCTTCCTCGTGGTCCTCGGCAACTCCGTGCACCCGGTGCGCACCTGGCGTTCCGGCTCGGCTCCCCGGGTCGCGGCGGGGAACAACCTGGCACGGGCCGTCGCGGTCCGTCCCGAGCAGGGCCGTACCGCCTGGTTCTCCGGGATGGCGAGCGCCTCCGCCGCGACCCTGGCGCTGCCCGCGCTCGACACCTCCTCGGGCGGCGCACGGCTGCGCTGTTCCCTGTGGTGGGACACCGAGCCGCAGTCGGACGTCCTCGCCCTGGAGTCCTCCGCCGACGGGGGCGCGACCTGGCAGCCGGTGCCGTACACGGCGACCCGCCGCGGCGAGCAGCCGCAGCAGCACCCGGCGGGCACCGCCACCGGCTTCTCCGGGCGCGTCTGGCACCGGGTCGCGGCCGACCTGCCGGCGGCCCGGCAGCTGGTGGTGCGCTGGCGGTACTCGACCGACCGCCTCTACGTGGGGCGCGGCGCTTACGTCGACGGCCAGCGCGTCGAGTCGCACCGGCGCGTCCTGTTCGACGAGGTCCGCCCGGCGGACGCGTCCCGCGTGACGGCGCAGGGGTGGACCGCCTCCGCGGACTGAGCGACCGGCGGACCGACCGACGGACGGCCGGGCACGCCTGGACGGAACTGGCACCGCCGGACGACCGGGCACGCCCGGACGACGAAGCTCGACCGGGCAACCGGGCAACCGGGCAACCGGGCGTCCGGTGGAACTCCGTACATTCCGTGGCGTGCATGCCGCGGGCCTGCCTCCGGGAACGGTGCGGCAGGCCCACGGCCGGCGCACGGGCGCGCGGATCGACGGGCGTCGGGGGGCGGTCACCCGTCACACCCGTCACTCGTCACCCGTCACTCGTCACCCGTCACTCGTTGAAGACGGCCTTCTGCACCTCGTTGGGGCCGTCGAAGTGGTCCTGGCTGAGGCCGTCGAGCCGGCTGACGATCTTCTCGTTGGCCTTGTTCTTCCGGGCGCGTTCGACCAGGTGCTGTTTGTCCGTGGGATAGTCCGCGCCGCTGAGGGCCTTCTGCAGGTCGATCGGGCTGAGGTCGGCCATGGGAGCCTCCGATGGGGGGTTCGTCCTGTTTTGCCTCGCTTGTCGGAGTGCCCCGGGACGGCGGGGACATTCAACCGCCTGCCGCGCATCGCCCCCGGCCGCCCCCTGCTCCCACGGTGCCCTCAGCTGTCCTGCCCCCGGGTCCCCTCCAGCACCGCCATGGCGGCGTTGTGCCCGGGCACACCGCTGACCCCGCCCCCGCGCACCGCGCCGGCGCCGCACAGCAGCACGTTGGCGTGCCGGGTCTCCACACCCCAGCGGCCGGTGCCCTCCTGGGCGTACGGCCAGCTCAGTGCCCGGTGGAAGATGTTGCCGCCGGGCAGGCCGAGGTCCCGTTCCAGGTCCGGCGGCGTCTTCGCCTCGATGCACGGCCGTCCCTCGGCGTCGGTGGCCAGGCAGTCGGCGAGCGGTTCGGCGAGGTGGGCGTCGAGCTGGGCGAGCGTCGACTTCAGCAGTTCCTCGCGTACGGCGTCGTTGTCCCGGGCGAACAGCCGGGCCGGGGTGTGCAGACCGAACAGGGTGAGCGTGTGGCAGCCCCGCTCGGCCGGCTCCGGACCGAGGATGGTGGGGTCGGTCAGGGAGTGGCAGTAGATCTCCGAGGGCGGCGCGGCGGGCAGCTCACCGGCGGCGGCCTGCGCGTGGGCCGTGGCCAGTGCCCGGTAGCCCTCGGCGATGTGGAAGGTGCCGGCGAACGCCTCCCTCGGGTCGACGGAGGTGTCGCGCAGCCGGGGCAGCCGGCTGAGCAGCATGTTCACCTTCAGCTGGGCGCCCTCCGCGGGCTCGGGCGGCTCCTGGCCGGTCAGCTCGGCCAGGACCTGCGGGGAGGCGTTCACCAGCACGTGCCGGGCGCCGACCGTGCCCTCGCCGTCCGCGGTCCGGTAGGTGACCTCGGCGGTTCGCCCGTCTGCGTCCACGCGGACGGCCTCGTGCCCGGTGAGGAGGCGGGCGCCGGCGGCGCGCGCCGCGTCCGCGAGGGCGTCGGTCAGGGCGCCCATGCCGCCGACCGGGACGTTCCAGTCCCCGGTGCCCCCGCCGATCACGTGGTAGAGGAAGCAGCGGTTCTGCGGCAGGGCCGGGTCGTGGGCGTCGGCGAAGGTGCCGATGAGGGCGTCGGTGAGGACCACTCCGCGGACCAGGTCGTCGGCGAAGAAGTCCTCCACGGCGACGCCGACGGGCTCCTCGAACAGCATGCGCCAGGCGTCCTCGTCGTCGATGCGGCGACGCAGTTCCGCACGGCCGGGCAGCGGTTCGGTCAGCGTGGGGAAGACCCGCCGGGCGACCCGTCCGGTCATGGCGTAGAAGCGCTGCCAGGCCTGCCACTCACGGTCGGATCCGGTGAACCGGGCGAAGGCCTCCCGGGTGCGCTCCCGGCCGCCGCCCACGAGCAGCCCGGTGTGCCTGCCCTCCCGCACGGCGGGGGTGTACGACGAGACGGCGCGGGTGCGCAGCCGGACGTCGAGGCCCAGCTCCTGGACGATCTTGGCGGGCAGCAGGCTGACCAGGTAGGAGTAGCGGGACAGCCGCGCGTCCTGCCCGGCGAACGGGCGGGTGGAGACGGCCGCCCCGCCGGTGCGGTCCAGCCGTTCGAGTACCAGCACCGACCGGCCGGCGCGGGCCAGGTAGGCCGCGGCGACCAGGCCGTTGTGCCCGCCGCCGACGATCACCACGTCGTAGCCGCCCTGTGCGTCGTGTGCGCTCATGGCTCTTGGTAGCACGCGGACGTCCGGGCGGCCAGGGCCGCGACGGGCGCGTGCCGCAGGCCCGGTGCCCGCCGGGCGGGCAGGCTACGGACCGGCCCTGCGGGGGGCGGGACGTGCCGCCGGGCCCAGCCGTGCCACGGCGCGGAGGATGTGCTGGGGCGGCAGTTGCCAGCGCACCTGGGCGGGCACGCAGCGCAGCAGCGCGCCGGTGGCCCGCAGCCGGCGGGTGACGACGCCGGGCGCGGGGGCGGGCCGGCCGTACAGTTCGTGCGCGTACGGCGGCAGGCAGGCGTAGGCCAGGTGCGCCACGTGCCGCCAGAGCAGCTCGCGCGCGGGCACGAGCGCGAGGGGCACCGGCGGGCGGCGCAGGAAGTCGTCCACCGCGCGGGCGTCGGCGCCCGCGGCGAGCCGGGGCCGCACGGAGTCGAAGTAGGCGGCCAGTTCCGGCCGGCTCGCGGGCACCGTGTCCGGGTCGAGGCCGACCAGCCGGGCGCTCGCGCGGTGTTCGGCGACGTAGCGGTCGGCGCGTGCGCGGGTGAGCGGGAAACCGGACCGCCACAGGACGTTCAGGTAGGAGTCGATCTCCGCGCAGTGCACCCACAGCAGCAGCTCGGGCGCGTCGACGGCGTACCGTTCGCCCGTGTCCGGGTCGGTGGCCGACAGCAGGCGGTGGATCCTGCGGACCCGGGCGCCCGCCTTCTCAGCGGCGTCCGTGGTCCCGTAGGTGGTCGTGCCGACGAAGTTCGCGGTGCGCATCAGCCGGCCCCAGGCGTCGCGCCGGAAGTCGGAGTTCTCCATCACCGCGCGCACGGCGCGGGGGTGCAGTGCCTGGAGGTACAGCGCCCGGATGCCCGCGACCCACATCATCGGATCGCTGTGCACCTGCCAGGTCACCGAGTCCGGTCCGAAGAGCCCCGCGTCCCCGTCATCCGTGGGCACGGTCGCGGCCGTGCGTATGGTCTCCACGTCCGGCAGGCTAACGCGGCGCCCGGGGCACGTCGACGGGCGCCCCGCGCGCCGTGCACCGCCGCGCCCCCGGCCGCACGCCGCCGGGGGCGCGCAGGCCGTGCCGGGAGGGATGCCGTGGCGGGAGCGCACGCCGTGCGGGGTGACGCCGACCGCGTGGTAGGTCGTGAAGCGGACCGCGTGGGACATCGTGCAGCGGACCGCTCGGGGGCGCGCGTTCTGCCGTGCGGCGCGTGCCGCGCCGGGCGGGCCGTGCCGGTGGTGCCCATGGGGCCGCCTCGTGGTCAGTCCAGGACCGCGGTGAACTCCCCGCAGGCCTTGGCGCAGGTCCGGCAGGCGTCCGCGGCCTGCTCCGCACCCGGGTGCCGGTCGAAGACGTGGGCGGTCTCCAGGCAGACGGTCACGCACCACTCCAGCTGGGCACGGATACCGGCCTCGTCCTGGCTGTTCTGCTCGGACAGCACCCTGCAGGTGGCGTCGCAGACCTCCGCGCACATGATGCCCCTGCGCCGCAGGAGGTCCTGCTCCTCACCCCCGCCCACATCCACCAGGCTCGCGCGCAGCGCACAGGCCCGCGCGCACTCCGTGCACGCCTGCGCACACGCGAAACGGTCCTCCAGGAACTGGACGAGTTCCTGTTGCGAAGGCGTCGATGATGTCGTATGCGTCGTGGTCACATCTCGCGAGTAGCCGGTGCCGTACCCGCCAAACCCCGTGCCACCGCGGGCCTGAGCGGTTTTCCGGCCACCCTGTCGGGCACCCGTGCGGCACCCGGAAAGCAAAGAAAGCACCGGATGATCCCGCAGAGCACCGGAACGTGAGAAAAGCATCCGGAACGCCGCGGGGCACCGGGGCACGACCGCACCGCGGAGGTGGACGTCCGTGCCCGGACGACAGGAGCTGCCGTCGACGCTGGAGCGCTCCTCCCGGGACGCCCAGCGCACCTGGATCAAGGCCCACGACTCCGCCGTCGAGACGTACGGCGAGGGCGAGCGGGCCCACCGGGTGGCGTACGGCGCGCTGAAGCACATGTACGAGAAGGTCGGCGACCACTGGGAGCGCAAGGAGGGCGGGCGGAAGGGCCCCTCCGACCCGCAGTCGGCCCGGCCCCGCGGGAGCGGAGGGCGCAGCGGCGAGGGCGTCGACGAGAGCGCGTCCAAGGAGCACCTGTACGACGTGGCCAAGCGCCTGGACATCGAGGGGCGCTCGCGCATGACCAAGGACGAACTCCTGGCGGCGATCCGCAAGGCGAACCGCTCCCGGACCCGTCAGGCGCGCTCCTAGGCCGCGTCGTCGCACACCCGTCGTGCGCCCGCAGGGCGGGGCAGACGGGAAGGTGACGACAGGACCTGGCGCGCCGTGGCGCACCGGTCCCCGGCCGGGCCGTCGCTTCGCGCGGCGGGAGCGGGTCCGGCCGCCGCGGCCCGGCAGCGCCCCGGTTCGCCGGCGCGGCCAGGGGTACCCGCGCTCCATGAGCAACGCATCGCTGGACATCGCCGCGGCCGACGGGGCCGCGATCGGCATCTGGCCGTTCGTCGCCGGGCTGGTCCTGGTGGCCCTGCTGATCGGCGCGTTCTGGATGGGCGCGCGCATCCGCCGGCGCGAGCCCGCGCCGCCGCGCCCTCAGGAGCAGCCGCGTCTGCCCGACTCCGGCCCGGTCGGCGAGGTGCTGGAGAACCGTGAGCCCCACGAGGTGCCCCGGGACGGCGAACGGCTGACGCCGCACCGTCTGCCGGCGCACGGCAACGCCGCTTCGCGGACGAGCCCCACGCAGACGCGCCCCCGGTGGAACGAGGGGAGCAGCGGCTCGTTCGGCAGCGGCGGCTCCGGCCGCCACTGACCCGCGCCACCGGGCCGTGGCCGGGGTCCGCACCGGGGCCCCGGCAACGGCCCGCGCCGCGGCGGGTGCGCCGGCCCGCGGGACCGGCGCACCGGGTCCCGTCCCGCGAACACGAGACCGTCGCACCGAGGGACCGCTGCGCGCGGTCCTCGCACCCGAGGGAAGTGAGATCCATGGCCGACGACACCGGCCGCAGCGCCCTGCCCCTGCCCGACTACGACCAGCTGCCCCTCGGGTCCCTGGAGAGCCGGGTGCGCTCCCTGCCCGCCGAGGCGGTGGAGGAGCTGCTCGCCCACGAACGCACCCACGCCGACCGGCCGCCGGCGACCGAGGTGCTCACCGCCCGCCTGCGGCAGCTCCAGTCGGGCGCCCGGCCCACCCCGGGCGACCCCGCCGCACCGCGCCCCGAGCGGCGGGAGGGGCACGCCGGCTCCCCCGTGACCCCGGCGACCTCGCCGCAGCCGTCCAGCCCGCCGCCGCACGGCACTCCGGACCAGCGGGGCAAGCCGAAGGGCGACCGCACGTAGAGGAAGCGTCACGCCTGGTTTCCGGCAGCGGCGCACGGGCACCCGTGCGCCGTGCTGATGCGGAGGAGGAGGGCCCGGGCCGCGGCCGGGCTCCGTGACGCGGCCGAGCGGACCACCGACCACCTCGACGGGCGGGCACCCGTGTACGAAGCGGGGCGCCTTCTGCGGAAGGCCTTCCCCGAGCACTGGTCGTTCCTGCTGGGCGAGATCGCCCTGTACAGCTTCGTGGTGCTGCTGGTGACCGGTGTCTGGCTGACGCTGTTCTTCCGTCCGGACATGACCGAGGTCGTCTACCACGGCGCCTACACCCCGCTGGACGGCGTCCGCATGTCGGCCGCCTACCGCTCCACGCTGCACATCAGTTTCGACGTGCGCGGCGGGCTGCTGATCCGGCAGCTGCACCACTGGGCCGCGCTGGTCTTCGTCGCCGCGATCGGCGTGCACATGCTGCGCGTGTTCTTCACCGGCGCGTTCCGCCGCCCCCGCGAGATCAACTGGATGATCGGCGTGACCCTGCTCCTGCTGGCGCTCGCCGAGGGCTTCGCGGGCTACTCACTGCCGGACGACCTGCTGTCGGGGACAGGGCTGAGGATCGCGCAGGGCGTCATGCTGTCGGTCCCGGTCGTCGGGACGTACGTCGGATTCCTCGTCCTCGGCGGCCAGTTCCCCGGGCACGAGGTGATCCCGCGGCTGTACTCGCTGCACGTCCTGCTCGTCCCGGGCCTGCTGCTCGCCCTCGTCACCGCCCACCTGATCCTGGTGTTCCACCTGAAGCACACCCAGTGGGCGGGCCGGGGCCGCACCGAGGCCGACGTGGTGGGCAAGCCGTTGTACCCCCAGTTCGCGGCGAGTTCACTGGGGCTGCTCTGCACCGTCTCCGGCGTCCTGACGCTGCTCGCCGGGGTGGCGCAGGTCAACCCCATCTGGAAGTACGGCCCTTACCGCCCCGACGTGGTGTCGAGCGGGTCCCAGCCCGACTGGTACGTCGGGTTCCTGGAAGGCTCGCTGCGGCTGGTACCGCCGTGGGAGACCTCCGTCGCCGGGCACACCGTGATGTGGAACGTCTTCCTGCCCGCCGTCGTCCTGCCGCTCGCCCTGTTCGGCGTGCTGTACGCGTACCCCTTCTTCGAGGCGTGGGTCACCGGTGACCGTCAGGAGCACCACCTGGCCGACCGGCCCCGCGACAGGCCCGTACGCACCGGACTCGGCGTTGCCGGGCTGAGCTTCTACGCGGTGCTGCTCGCGGCGGGCGGCAACGACATCCTCGCCCACACCTTCAAGGTCTCCCTGAACGCGCTGACCTGGACCTTCCGCGTCTGTCTGGTCCTGCTGCCGCCACTGTCCCTCATGGTCACCAAACGGCTCTGCCTCGCCCTGCGGGAGGCCGAGGCGGAGCGGCCGGCGAAGGGCGAGGAGACCGGCGAGGTGCGGCAGACGGTGAGCGGCGGCTACACCGAGCGGCGCGTGCCGGTCGACGAGGAGACCCGGTGTGCCGTACGGGCCCGGCGGGTGCCCCGGCCCCTCACCTCACCGGAGGACGCCGACGGGGAGGCGTCCCGGGCGGGACGGCTGCGGGCCACTCTCAACTCCTGGTACTCCCAGGACGGTGGGCAGGGGCCGGGCGTTCAGGAGAGAGCGCCGGAGCCCGGTGCGGGGCGCGGGCCGCAACGCTGAGCGGCGGCAGGCACGGCGTCCTGCGCTCCGGCCGGTGTGTCCGCTGCCCCGGTGGGTGCGGCCCCTGCGCTCCGGCCGGTGCGCTCTACGGGCCGGTGGGTGCGGCTCCTGTGCTCCGGCCGGTGCGCTACGGGCCGGTGGGCGCGCCGCCGCGCTCGTCGTCGCGGCCGGCGTGCTGGAAGACCAGGCCGAGGACCCCGCAGCCGAGCACTCCGAAACCCATCAGGACCAGCCAGAGGCCGAGGACGACGCCCAGGGCGAGCAGCACGGCGCCGAGCGCGACGACGACGGGCCAGGGGCTGTGCGGGGAGAAGAAGGCCAGCGGTCCGGCCGTGTCGACGACCTCGGCGTCCTGGCGGTCCTGCGCGCGCGGGCCGCGCCTGCGGTGCTGCACGCGCAGGAAGAAGGCGATGAGCGCGGCCGTCAGGCAGGTGACGGCCAGGGCGGCGGTGCCGGCGGGCTCCGCCGCCCACCATCCGTAACCGGCGGCGGTGAGGGCGAAGAAGACCGCCACGCCGGTGAAGAGCCGTGCCTCGGTTTTCACAGGGGCGCCTCTCGGGTCGGTCGGCCGGCCGGTCCCCCGCCGTTCGTCGTTCCGTTCCCCCGGGCCACGTCCGGGTGGTGGAGGTCGAACGCCGGGGACTCGGAGCGGATGCGGGGCAGCGCGGTGAAGTTGTGGCGCGGGGGCGGGCAGGAGGTCGCCCACTCCAGCGAACGGCCGTAGCCCCAGGGGTCGTCGGTCTCCGCCCGGCGCCCGCTCCTGGCCGATTTCCAGACGTTGTACAGGAACGGCAGGGTGGACAGGCCGAGCAGGAAGGCGCCGATGGAGCTGACGGTGTTGAGGGCGGTGAAGCCGTCGGCGGCCAGGTAGTCGGCGTAACGGCGGGGCATGCCCGCCTCACCGAGCCAGTGCTGCACGAGGAACGTGGTCTGGAAGCCGGCGAAGAGGGTCCAGAAGTGGATCTTCCCGAGCCGTTCGTCGAGAAACCGGCCGGTGAACTTCGGCCACCAGAAGTAGAACCCGGCGAACATCGCGAACACCACGGTGCCGAAGAGCACGTAGTGCAGGTGGGCGACGATGAAGTAGCTGTCGGTGAGGTGGAGGTCGAGCGGCGGGGAGGCGATCAGCACGCCGCTCATCCCGCCGAGCAGGAAGGTCACCATGAAGCCGAGCGACCACAGCATGGGCGTCTCGAAGGACAGCGACCCCTTGTGCATGGTGCCGATCCAGTTGAAGAACTTCACGCCGGTGGGCACCGCGATGAGGAACGACATGAGGGAGAAGAAGGGCAGCAGCACCGCGCCGGTGGCGAACATGTGATGCGCCCACACCACCGCGGAGAGCATGGTGATGGCGATGGTGGCACCGACCAGGGTGACGTAGCCGAAGATCGGTTTGCGGCTGAAGACCGGGATGATCTCCGAGACGATGCCGAAGAACGGCAGGGCGACGATGTACACCTCGGGGTGCCCGAAGAACCAGAACAGGTGCTGCCACAGCAGGGCGCCTCCGTCTCCGGCCTCGAAGATCCGCGCGCCGAACTTCCGGTCGGCCTCCAGGGCGAGCAGGGCGGCGGTGAGGACGGGGAAGGCGGGCAACACGAGGATCGAGGTGAACAGCGCGTTCCAGGTGAAGATCGGCATCCGGAACATGGTCATGCCGGGGGCGCGCAGGCACAGGATCGTGGTGATGAAGTTGACGGCGCCCAGCGTCGTGGAGACGCCGGTGACCACCAGGCCCATCACCCACAGGTCGCCGCCCGCGCCGGGGCTGCGGATCGCGCTGTTGAGCGGCGCGTAGGCGAACCAGCCGAAGCCGGCCGCTCCCCCGGGCACCAGGAATCCGGACACCACCATCAGCCCGCCGAACAGGTACAGCCAGTAGGACAGCGCGTTGAGCCGCGGGAAGGCGACGTCGGGCGCGCCGATCTGCAGCGGCATGACCGCGTTGGTGAACCCGGCGAACATCGGGGTGGCGAACAGCAGCATCATCACCGTGCCGTGGATGGTGAAGAGCTGGTTGTACTGCTCGGCGCTGACCAACTGAAGGCCGGGCCGGGCGAGTTCGGCCCGCATCAGCAGGGCGAGCACCCCGCCGAAGAGGAAGAACGAGAAGGCCGTCGCCATGTAGAGGTTGCCGATCACCTTGTGATCGGTCGTGGTGGCCCAGCGCAGCAGGGCCCGTCCGAGTGCCGGGTCCGTTCCTCCCCCGGCTCCCCCCGGTCCCCCGGATCCCCCGCGCGGTCCTCGCGTCGTCGTCCTGCCCACCGCCATGGCGCCGTGGGTACCCGGAAAGACCGGAACCAAGCCTCCCGTGCGCCGGCGGGGGCCGGCCGGCGGTGCGCGGGGCGGGCCGGGGCGGACGGCCGGCGCGCCCGGGTCATGGGGAGGGCGGCCGAGGCGTGCGACGACGGGAGGCGGCCGTCTCCCTGCACGTGCGGGACCGGCAGGTGCCGTCCGCGCGTGGGGGCCCGGGGGCGGGTCTCTTCCGCACGGTGGGACCGGGGGCAGGCGACGTCCGCGCACGTGCGGGACCGGGGGCAGGCGTCGTCCGCGCACGTGTGGCGCGGGGCGCCGCTGGGCACCCGGGCCTGGGTCCGCGATCGGCGGGACCGGTGAAGGAGGGTGTTCCATGACGGCCGCACAGGAGTCGTACGACGACCGTGACGAGGTGCCCCTGGGCGGATACGCCGCGCTCGCGGCGACGTTCACGGCGGGCGCGGCGCTCTTCGCCGGGGTGGCCCGACGGCGGGGCGTCCGGCTGCCCGAGCGGGTGCCGCCGTGGGACGTGGCCCTGCTGGGGGCGGCGACGTTCAAGGCCTCCAGGCTGCTGACCAAGGACAAGGTCACCAGTTTCCTGCGGGCGCCCTTCACCCGGCGCGGCGAGGAGCTGCCCGCGGGTGAGGTCATGGACGAGCCGCGCGGCAGCGGCGTCCGGCGCGCGGTCGGCGACCTGGTGGCCTGCCCGTTCTGCACCTCGGTGTGGGTGGCCGGCGCCCTGACCGGCGGCTACGTCTGCGCACCCCGGGCCACCCGGCTGATCTGCGCGGCTCTGGGTGCGGTCACGGCGGCGGACTGGCTCCAGTACGCCTGGACACTCACCGAGCAGGAGGCCGAGGGCTGAACCGCGCGCCCCGGAGGGCCGTGGCGGCCGGTGCCGAGGGCGCCGGCCGCGCACGGACCTCCCGAGGACGCTCGCGCGGTCATCCGAGCGGGACGGTGACCTCGCCCGCGCCCTCGGCGCTCGCACCGCCCGCGACCCGCACGGTGAAGGGCCGGTCGGTGCCCTCGGCGGTGACCCGCAGCAGCCGGCCCTCGCGCCGGACGCGGAACTCGGCGGCAGTGGCACCGCTCAGGTCGGGGACGCGGACCGGGCGGACGCCGTCGGGCGCGTCCGACGGGTGGACGAGCAGGGTGAGGCTGGCCAGCCAGTCGCCGTCGGGCCGCTCGTCCTCGGCGGCCAGGGGCAGGACGGCGCCCTCGCGGACGTAGAGGGGCAGGCTGTCGTAGCCGTGGCGTTCGGTGCGCCACACCGGCCCGGTGACCCTTTCTCCGCTCAGCAGGTGGGTCCAGGTGCCCTCGGGCAGGTACACCTCCACCTCTCCGTCCTCGCTGCACACCGGGGCGACCAGGACGTCGGGGCCGAGCATGTACTGGCGGTCGATCGGGCGGCAGGCCGGGTCGTGCGGGAACTCCAGGACCATCGGCCGCATCACCGGGACGCCGGTGCGGTGGGCCTCGACGGCCACCCCGTACAGGTAGGGCATGAGGCGGTGCTTGAGCAGGGTGAAGCGCCGGGCGACGTCGACGGCCTCCTCGCCGAACTCCCACGGCACGCGGTAGGACGACGAACCGTGCAGGCGGCTGTGGGAGGAGAGCAGGCCGAAGGCCAGCCAGCGCTTGAAGACCGCCGGGTCGGGCGTTCCCTCGAAGCCCCCGATGTCGTGGCTCCAGAAGCCGAAACCGCTCAGCGACAGGGACAGGCCGCCCCGGAGCGACTCGGCCATGGCCTCGAACGACGACCAGCAGTCGCCGCCCCAGTGCACGGGGTACTGCTGGCCGCCCGCTGTCGCGGACCGGGCGAAGACCACGGCCTCCCCCTGCCCGCGCTCCTTCTCCAGGAGTTCGAAGACCGTCCGGTTGTACAGGTGGGTGTAGTAGTTGTGCATGCGCTCCGGGTCGGAGCCGTCGTGCCAGACGACGTCGGTGGGGATGCGTTCGCCGAAGTCCGTCTTGAAGCAGTCCACGCCCTGGTCCAGCAGCGGCTTCAGCTTCGCCTGGAACCAGGCGCGGGCGTCGGGGCTGGTGAAGTCGACCAGGCCCATGCCGGCCTGCCACAGGTCCCACTGCCACACGTCGCCGTCGGGCCTGCGCACCAGGTGTCCGAGCGCGGCGGCCTCCTCGAACAGCGGGGACTTCTGCGCGATGTAGGGGTTGATCCAGGCGCTGACCCTCAGGCCCTTGGCCTTCAGCCGGGCGAGCATGCCCTCGGGGTCGGGGAAGACGTCGGGGTCCCACCGGAAGTCGCACCACTGGTACTCGCGCATCCAGAAGCAGTCGAAGTGGAAGACGGAGAGCGGGATGCCGCGCTCGGCCATGCCGTCGACGAAGGACATCACCGTCTTCTCGTCGTAGTCCGTGGTGAAGGAGGTGGTCAGCCACAGGCCGAAGGACCAGGCGGGGGGCAGGGCCGGGCGGCCGGTGAGGGCGGTGTAGCGGGTGAGGACGTCCTTGGGGGTGGGACCCGCGACGACGTAGTACTCCAGCGTCTGGTCCTCGACGCTGAACTGCACCTGTCCCACGGACTCCGAGCCGACCTCGAAGGAGACGGCACCGGGGTGGTTGACGAAGACGCCGTAACCGCGTGAGGACAGGTAGAAGGGGATGTTCTTGTAGGCCTGCTCGCTGCTGGTGCCGCCGTCGGCCTGCCAGACGTCGACGACCTGGCCGTTCTTGACGAACGGGGTGAAGCGCTCGCCGAGGCCGTAGATCTGCTCGCCGACGCCGAGCGCGAGCTGGGCGAGGACGTGGTGCGCTCCGTCGTCGGTGGTGGCGAAGGCGGTGCCCTTGCGGCCGGCCCGGGTCAGCTCCCGCCCGTCCGCGCCGTGGAAGGTCAGGGTGTGCGGGGCCCCGCGGTCCAGGCGCAGGGTGAGCGGGCCGCTGACCAGTTCGGTGACGGTGCCGTCCCGGCGGACCTCACCGGCGCCGCCCGGCTCGGCCGCCAGGGCGAAGTCCGGGCCCGGCTGCCGCTTGCCGGCGTGGTGGGTGACGCGGACGCCGATGACGCCCTCGGCGGGTGAGAAGCAGTCGACGGTGAGGAGCGGGGCGTTGAGGGTGTCCCCTCTGCGGGTCACCCGTTGCACGGCGGCATAACTGGTGAAGCGCTTCGATTCGATGCGTACGTCGCGAACCTCGGTGGCGTACCCGAGCTGGACGCCGTCGCGGATGCGCCAGAACCCGTTGGTGAACTTCATGGTCTTCCTCGGGGGAGCGGGACTGTTCGGCGGGGCTGCGCAGGCTGTCGCCCGGCATTTTGATCGTACACAGAACAAATAGGCCCGCACAGGTGTCTTGCCTCATACTGGCGCGACTGACCAGGCATTTTTTGCGCATCGACACGGAGTGCCACTTCGAAGGGTGCGCGAACGAACACGCGTACAGGGCTAGCGCGGCGCCAGCGATTGACGTATTAGTCATCTCAGCAAACAAAGCCTCCGGCGACGCCGCCGGGCGACACGACAGCAAGGGCCGCAGCATGTCGAAGCGCTTCAACGCGACTCCTGAAGATCGGTTCACGACCGGGGTGTGGACCTTCGGCAGGCCGGGACGGGACCCGGCTGCCACGGGCGGCGGGCGCTCACGCCGGGCTCTCGCGCCGCTCACCGCCGTCCTCGCCCTGGTCGCCGGCGCGGGTCTGACCGGCTGCGGTCAGCAGCGCGACGCCGGCGTCTACACCGTGCTCAACTCCTCGACCGACGAGTCCTACCACCGCTGGGACGCCCAGGCGATGGCCCGCTGCGGCGAGCAGCTCGGCGTCACCATCGAGCAGCAGAGCGTCCCGGCCGCACAGGTGATGACGAAGGCCCTGCGCATGGCGTCCTCGAAGTCGCTGCCCGACATCGTGCAGTTCGACGCCTCGGAGATGCCGACGTTCGCCGAGGCGGGCGGGCTGACCGACCTGCGCACCCTGGGCCTGAGCACGGGTCACGTCCCCCAGGGCATCGTCAACTTCGGTTCCTACAAGGGCACCTACTACGGGGCGGCCCGCTCGGTGAACACGCTGGCGCTCTTCTACAACAAGGACGTCCTGGCCGAGGCGGGCCTGAAGGTCCCCACCACCTGGGCCGAGCTGCGCGCCACCGCCGCGAAGCTGACCCACGGCAAGCGGTACGGAGTGGCGCTCAGCGCGGGCGGCGCCGAGGACGGCGTCTTCCAGTTCACCCCGTTCATGTGGTCCAACGGCGGCGACGAGACCCGGCTCGACGGCCCCCGCGTCGTCGAGGCCCTGGACTTCTGGAAGTCGCTGCTGAAGGACGGCTCGCTGTCGAAGTCGACGGTCAGCTGGACGCAGGCGGACGTCAACGACCAGTTCATGGCCGGCAACGCCGCGATGATGATCAACGGCCCGTGGCAGGTGGAGACGCTGAACACGAAGAAGTCGCTGCACTGGGGCATCGCGCAGATCCCGGTGCCCCGGGCCGGGGACAAGTCCGTCGGGCCCCTCGGCGGTGCGGTGCTCACCGTGCCGAACACCGGCGACCGGGCCCGGGAGAAGGAGGCCGGACGGATCGTCGCCTGTCTGGCCGGTGAGAAGGAGCAGCTGACCTACGCGCTCAACAGCTGGATGGTCCCGGCGGACGAGCGGGCCGCCGCGGTGTGGCGCGAGCGGGTGCCCGAACTGGACGCCCTGGCCGACCAGGTGGCGGCGGCCCGCTCCCGTACGGCCGAGCTGGGTGCCGGCTGGTCGAGCGTGTCGCTCGCCCTGCAGAGCGCCTTCCAGTCGGCCCTGACCGGCGAGTCGAGCAAGACCGCCCTGACGCGCGCCCAGCAGCGGGCCACGAGCGGGAACTGAGGTACGCGCCCATGACCACGTCCACCGTCACCGTCCCGGTGCCCGCCGCCGAGCAGAGCGCCGGTGCCCCGGATCCGCGGCGGCTGCGGCTGCGCCGCAGCCTCGCGCGGTGGGGGTTCGTCGCCCCCGCCGTCGTCTTCATGCTCCTGTTCTTCGGCTACCCGCTCGTCCGCAACGTCGTGATGAGCTTCCAGCACTACACGCCGAAGACCTTCTTCACCGGTGAGGCCCCCTTCAACGGCGCCGACAACTGGTCGAAGGTCTTCCAGGACGCCCTGTTCGGCAAGGCACTGTGGCACACGCTGGTGTTCACCGTCGGATCACTGCTCGGACAGTTCTGCATCGGCCTCGCGCTCGCGGTGTTCTTCAGCCGGAGGTTCCCCCTCGGCGGAGTGCTGCGCTCCCTGATCCTGCTGCCCTGGCTGGTGCCGATGGTGGTGTCCGGCATCGTGTGGCGGCGCATCCTCGACCAGGACACCGGCGTGCTCAACTCGTTCCTCGGCACACTGGGCCTGGGCGGGCACACCCCCTGGCTGACCAGCCCCGGTATGGCCCTGCTGTCGGTGATCCTCGTCAACATCTGGATCGGCGTCCCCTTCAACATGGTCATCCTCTACGGGGGACTGCAGGAGATCCCCGGGGAACTGCACGAGGCCGCCTCCCTGGACGGCGCCTCCGCCTGGCGGACCTTCCGCTCCGTCACGCTGCCGATGCTCCGCCCGGTGATCACGGTCGTCCTCGTCCTCGGCTTCATGTCGACGGTCAAGATCCTCGACCTGATCCTCGCGCTCACCGACGGCGGCCCCGCCGACGCCACCCAGACCCTGGGCACGCTGACCTACCAGAACTCCTTCGTGCAGCTGGACTTCGGCGCGGGCGCCGTCGTCGGCAACGTACTCATCCTTGTCTCCGCCGTGTTCGCGGTGTTCTACCTGCGGGCCAACCGCACCGAGGGGAAGTGACGTCCGTGGCCTCTCAGACGCCCAAGACCTCCAGGCGCCGCTGGGGCTCCACCGCCGCCGGCGTGCTCATCCTGTGCGTGATGCTCTTCCCGCTGTACTGGATGCTCAACACCGCCCTCCAGCCCGCATCCGGACTGCTCCAGGTCGACCCGGTGCCCGGGAGCCTGGACCTGTCCGGCTTCTCCAAGGCCCTCGGCGACCAGGGCTCCCACCTGCTCACCTCGCTGGCCGTCTCGCTCGGCGCGGTCGTCATCTGCCTGGCGATCTCCGCCCCCGCGGCCTACGCACTGGCCCGGTTCCGGCTGCCCGGCACACGCACCATCGTGTTCGGCACACTGATCACCCAGATGGTGCCGGGCATCGTCATCGCCAACGCGCTCTACAACTCCTACACCGACCTCGGCCTGGTCAACTCCTACTTCGGCCTGATGCTGGCCGACGCCTCTCTCGGCATCCCGTTCTCGATCGTCCTGATGCGCTCCTTCATGGTGTCCATCCCGGGCGAAGTCATCGAAGCCGCCCAGATGGACGGCGCCGGACCCGTGCGGACGTTCGTGCGAGTCGTGCTGCCGATGAGCCGCAACTCCCTGATCACCTCCGGCCTGTTCGCCTTCCTGTTCGCGTGGAGCGACTTCATGTTCGCCCTCACCCTGAACACCACCGACGACGTCAAGCCGGTCACCCTCGGCATCTACCAGTACATCGGCGCCCACGTCGGCGACTGGGGCTCCGTCATGGCCGCCTCCGTCCTCTCCGCCGTCCCGGCAGCCGTCCTCCTCGTCCTCGCCCAGAAGTACATCGCCGCCGGCATCACCGGCGGCTCCGTCAAGTGACGCCCCAGAACACGGAGATGAGCAGCACCGCATGAGCGACCACCTCGGCTTCCCGCCCGGCTTCGTCCTCGGCGCCGCGACCGCCTCGTACCAGATCGAGGGCGCGGCACGGGAGGACGGACGCGGCCCGTCGATCTGGGACACCTACAGCCACACCCCCGGCCTGGTCGCCAACGGCGACACCGGTGACGTGGCCTGCGACCACTACCACCGCTACCGCGAGGACGTGGCACTCCTGCGCGGCCTGGGCGTGGGCTCGTACCGCTTCTCGATCGCCTGGCCACGCATCGTGCCGGACGGCACGGGCCCGGTGAACCAGAAGGGCCTGGACTTCTACTCCCGGCTGGTCGACGAACTGCTCGCGGCCGGCATCGAACCGGCCGCCACGCTCTACCACTGGGACCTGCCGCAGGCCCTGGAGACCCCGTCGGAAGGCGGCTCCGCCGCGGGGCGCGGCTGGCGGGTCCGGGAGACGGCCGAGCGGTTCGCCGAGTACACGGCGGTCGTCGCCGAGCACCTGGGCGACCGCGTGCCGCGCTGGATCACCCTCAACGAGCCGTGGTGCAGCGCGTTCCTCGGCTACTCCGTCGGGCGCCACGCGCCCGGCGCCAAGGAGGGCCGGGGCGCGCTGGCCGCCGCCCACCACCTGCTGGTCGGCCACGGACTGGCCGTGCGGGCGTTGCGCGCGGCGGGGGTGCGCGAGGTCGGCATCACCCTCAACCTGGACCGCAACCTGCCCGCCACCGGCTCCCCCGCCGACCTGGCGGCCGTGGTGCGCGCCGACACCCAGCACAACCTGGTGTGGACCGAGCCCCTCCTCGCGGGCCGCTACCCGGACACGGAGGAGGAGACCTGGGGCGAGCTGATCAGCGGGCAGGACTTCCGGCGCGAGGGCGACCTGGAGCTGATCTCCCAGCCGCTGGACTTCCTCGGGGTCAACTACTACCGGCCGGTCGTCGTCGCCGACGCCCCCTACCGCGAGAGCGACCCCGACCGGCGCGTGGCCACGGACAACCGCTACCAGGAGGTGCCGCTCGCGGGGGCCCGCCGCACCGCCATGGGCTGGCCGGTCGCCCCCGCCACCTTCACCGACCTGCTGGTCTCCCTCAAGGAGCGCTACGGGGACGCCCTGCCGCCGCTGCACATCACGGAGAACGGGTCGGCGGAGGAGGACGAGGTGAGTCCCGACGGCGCGGTCCACGACACCGACCGGGTGGCCTACCTGCGCGACCACCTCGGCGCGCTGCGGGCCGCCATGGACGCGGGGGTGGACGTCCGCGGCTACTACGTGTGGTCGCTGCTGGACAACTTCGAGTGGGCGTTCGGCTACGACAAGCGTTTCGGCATCGTCCGGGTCGACTACGACACACAGCGGCGCACCCCGAAGGACAGCTACCACTGGTACAGGTCGCTGATCGCCGCGCAACGCGGCTGAGCGAGGCAGGGCGACGCGGGGCCGGCCGCCACGGGGGCAGGCCCCGTCAGGCCCGGCCACTGCGGGAGCCGGCCCCGCCACGGGACCGGTCGCCGCGGGGGCCCGCGCCACTCCGTGGGAGAGGACCGCCGCGCGGGTCAGGCACGCGCCTCGTGCGGGTCCGGGCCGCTCGCGGCGCGCTCGGCGCAGGCGGCCGGGTCGGCCAGTACCTCCCGTACGACGACTCCGGCCGCGCCCCGGGCCGCGTCGCCCAGCGCGGAGGCCGCCCGCAGCCTGCTCCGGTCCTCGCGCCACAGCCCGGAGACCACCCGGCGCGCCAGCTCACGGTCGACGGCCGGGGCCAGCCACTCGATCAGTTCCCGGTAGACGCCGCCGAGCATCACGGCGTCCGGGTCGAACAGGTTCACCGCTCCCGACACCGCCACGCCCAACTGCCGCCCGGCCCGCTCCATCGCGGACAGCGCGGCGGGGTCCGCGCGCCGCGCCCGGCGCCGGAGTTCGGCGACACCCGGCACGCCCGCGTCCGTGCCGACGCCGGACGCGTCCAGCAGGGCGGCCTGACCGGCGTACTGCTCCAGACAGCCCCGGGCGCCGCACCGGCACAGCGGCCCGTCCGGGTCGACCACCATGTGCCCGATCTCGCCGGCGAAACCGTGCGCGCCGCGCAGCAGTTCGCCCCGGAGCACGAGGGCACCGCCGATGCCGATCTCCCCGGTGAGATACAGGAAACTGCGCACTCCCTCCGTCCCGGCGCCGTACCACAGCTCCGCGAGCGCGGCGGCGTTCGCCTCGTTGTCGGAGCTGACCGGCAGCGCCGGACGGCCGGGCCGCAGCGCGCTCAGCGCCTGCGCGAGCAGTCCCTCGACGGGGACGCGCCGCCAGCCGAGGTTGGGGGCCTGCCGGACGGAGCCGCCGGTGACCAGGCCCGGCACCGCCACGTGGGCGCCGACCGGTTCGAGCCCCTGTGCGGAGGCCGAATCCAGCGCCCGTGCGGCCAGCCGGGCCGCGCGCCGCAGCACCTGCGACGGCGGCACCCCGCGGTTGTCGACGTGTTCCTCCAGCCGCACCCGGTCGGTGCCGGCGAGGTCGACGACACAGGCGACGACGTGGCCGACGTTGATCTCCACGCCGAGGCCCGCCGGGCCGGTCCGGGCGACCTTGAGCACCGTGCCGGGGCGGCCCGCCTGGCCGCTGCTCGTCTTGCCCGACTCGGTGACGAAGCCGTGGGCGAGCAGCTGCTCGACTAGGGAGGACACCGCGGCCCGGGTCAGTCCGACCCGGGTGGCGATCTGGGCCCGTGTCACCTCGCCCGCGTCGTGCACGGTCCGCAGCACGAGGCTGAGGTTGTGCCGTCGGACGGTGACCTTGTCGGCCTTCGGCCCCAGCTCAGTGGTGTGGTTCTTCATCGTGGTGCCGAGCGTAACGACGCGGCGGACCGGGTCTCGACCCGCGACCGGCCGGGGCCGCCCGGCACGCGGCGGAGACGGCCCGCGGCCGGTCGGGCGGCGGGGCGGCGGCCCGCGGGAGGCGGGCGGGCACCCCGGGGCGCGGCGCGCGGGCACCCCGGCGGGGCACGGGGCCGCACCAGGGTCGCCCGGGAGTTGGGGTCACACCGGGGATCCCGGGTCACACCAGGGGTTCGCTCAGTTCGACGGCACGCAGCGCGGCGGCCAGCGCCTGCGCGTCGCCGACGTCGAGGGCGGTGTCGGTGAGTTTGATGACGTGCTCGTCGCCGTGGACGAGGGCCCGCTCGAAGACCTCTTCCGGCGCGAACGTGCCCGGGGGCGCGTACGCGACCGGGTCCCTGGGGGCGTACATGGCGGTGACCGCCGCGGACGCCGTCCAGGCGGCCCGCAGGCTCGGGGCCCACAGCACCCGGGGCAGTGCGGGCAGCGTGCGCAGCACGGCGTTGGGTGCCGTCGCGGCGTGGACCAGCATCGTCGGCTCGCCGTGGCCGTGTGTGGCGTACCGGTGGGTCGCCGCGCGCACCAGTTCGGTGAGTCGCCGGTGCGCCTCGTCGGCGTCGGTGACCGCGGCGGCCCACACGGGCAGGCCCGTGACGCGGCCGAGCCGGTCCGGGAAGCCTCCGTCCTGCTCCGCGATGGGCACCACCGCGTCGAGGGCACCGGCCGCGCTCGCGGCGCCGGGCAGCGGCACGAGGTCCGCCACGGGACGGTGACGGGCGGCCCAGTAGCCGAGGCCGTGGGCCAGTTCGGCCAGGCGCGGCCCGGTGCTCCCGCCGGTCAGCAGGGTGCGTACGGCGTGGCCGACCCGGATCACCGGGTGCGTCGAGCCGCCGTACATGCCGGGCAGCAGCCGGGGCCACCACTCGGTGAGCACGTCGCGCCAGGGGCGTTCGGCGATCTCGCGCTCGAAGTGGCCGATCCAGTCGGCGACCCGGCGCGGATCGCCGAGCGCCGTACGCCAGTCGGCGGCCGTGACGGGTTCGGTGCCGGAGGGGAAGTCCTCCAGTCTGCCGGTGTACAGATCGAGCCAGCGGTGCACCGCGCCCGCCTGCCCGTGCGCGGCCAGCGCCTCGACGGCCATCGGCGCGTGGTTGGTGAGTCGCCCGAGCCGTTCCGGGCCCGACCGGTGCAGTCGCTGGAGCGCTTCGTCGAGAATCCCTGTCTGTGCCATGGCGAGGACGCTAGGCGGCCGTCCGCGGCGGCGGAACGGGCGGAAGTCCTGAGTCACCGCCGGATCCGCGCGTCCGGTCCTAGGCGGGACGGCGTAGGACTGCCGCGGGGGGACCTTGCGCACGGGCCTCCGCGGAGCTTTCCGCACAGGCCTCACCGGCTGCCCTTCGCGAGGCGTCGAAGGGCGCGGTGCGGGCCGGGCGCCGGACTGCTGCCGCGCCCCGGACGGCCCGCCGCGCGTCGGACTGCGGCCGCGTGCGGGACGGCGGCCGCGCGCTGGACTGCGGGGCGCGTGCGGGACGGCGCGCGGGTGCCGCGGCCGTACGCCCGGATGGAGCACACCGGCGCGGTCCCCGACCCCTGCTGTTCCTACTGTGAGTACCGAGCCGGACACGTTCTGTCCGTGCGGCTCCCTCTCACCCGTGCGGGGACCGCCCGCGCCGGTTCCGCCAGACGCCGGTTCTCCCAGAAAGGCTCTGCCGTGAACGTACCCATACCCTGGCGCCGTCGTGGCGCCGTACTGCTCGCGCTCGGCGCCGTCCTGTGCGGTCCGGCCGCACCGGCACTCGCCCGCACCACTGTCCCGACTCCCGTCGCGACCGCCGGCGCGCCCACCGCCGACGCGCGCACCGGCGGCGACGGTCCGGCGGCCCTGTCGCTGGCGCCGCTCGCCTGCCGCCTGGGTGAGGAGCTAGCCGCGCTGCGCGGCAAGGACCTGGAGACGGCCTTCCTCGCGGGGATCATCGCGCACCACGAGGCGGCCATCGGCATGGCCCGGCTGGAGACGGAGCGGGGCACGGACGGCGCGCTGCGCGCGCGTGCGAACGACCTGATCACCGCCCACCAGCGCCAGGTGGAGCAGTTCACCCGCTGGTTGCGCCAGTGGTACGGGATGACTCCCGAGCAGGCGTCGGCGAAGCTCCCCGCCGGCGTCGGCAGGGCGGTGCGGGGGCTGGAGCAGGAGGGCCGGCGCCTGCTGGCCGGGCTGCGCGCGACGGCCGGCGGCGAGGCGTTCGACCGTGCGTTCGTGAACATGATGATCCCGCACCACAACTCGGGTCTCGTCGAGTTCCTGGAGCCGCAGGCGCGTGCGGTCCACGCCGAGCTGCGGGCGGCCGCCGCCTCCGGGGCCACCGGCCAGGAGTCGGAGATCACGGACTTCCTGGCCTGGCTCTCCCGGCACGCCGGGCAGTCCGCCATCCCGCCGGCCGACACGTCCGCGGCCACGTCCACGTCCGCCTCCGCGTCGGCGCAGGCCGTGCTGCCGCGGGGCGCGGCGGACACCGGGGACGGCGCAGGCCAGGCCTCCACCGCGCCGCTCATCGCCGCCGGGAGCGCCGTGGCCGCCGCCGGCGCGGGCGCCGGTGCCCTCCTCCTGCTGCGGCGTCGGCGCGGTGCCGCGCGCGGCTGACGACGACGGCGGGCAGGGACACCCCGGGCGCGGCCACGGGCGTCCGGACCCCTACGCCGGACATCGTGCACCCGCCGCCGGACCTCCCGGAGAGGATCCCGGACTTCCCGGAGACGACGCGGGCCTTCCCGGACGGGCGGCCGGACATCCTGGAGACGATGCAGGCCTTCCCGGACCCGCCGGACTTCCCGGAGGTGCCCCGGGCCCTCCCGGACCCGGCCCCGGACACCCCGAAGGCGGCGGACCTCCCGGGAACGACCCCGGGCGCCCTCGACGCGACCCCGGACCTGTCGGAGGCGATGCCGGGGACCCGGGGCGTGACGGCGGGTCTTCGGGGCGTGGCGGGGGCGGGAGGCCGCTGTGGCCGGCCGCCGTCTGCGTCACCGCGGGCCTGGCGGGACTGACCGTCGCGGTCCGCGGGGTCCTGGAGACGCACGAGCCGCCGCCCCGGGCCCCGGCGAGCGCGTCCCTGCCGCCGGACACCCGCCCCGCCGCTCCCCCCGGAGCGCCCGCTCTGGGGCACTCCCCGCCCGTGCGGATCGACCTCGCGCGCCTCGGCATCCACGCGGACGTCCTCGGTCTCGGCCTGAACGAGGACGGCACGGTCGCCGTGCCCCGCCCGGAGCAGGCCCGCGAGGCCGCCTGGTACGACGGCAGCGCGGCGCCCGGGCAGCCGGGGCCGGCCGTGGTGCTCGGCCATGTGGACTCCGCGCGGCTGCCCGGCGGCAGAGCCGTCTTCTGGCGCCTCGGGGAGGTCCGCGCCGGGGACCGGGTGGACGTGCTGCGCGCCGACGGGATCACCGCCCGCTTCACCGTCGACACCGTGGTCACGGTGGCCAAGGACCGCTTTCCCACCGAGGCCGTCTACGGGCCCACGCGGGCACCGGAGTTGCGTCTCATCACCTGCGGCGGCACCTACACCGGCGGCCGTGGTTACGACAGCAACGTCATCGTGTTCGCCCACTACACGGACTCCGCGGGCGGCGGGCGGCGGCCCGGGGCGGGTCCGGCGGGCACGGGTGCGCCCCGGGCACCCTCGGTCACCGGCCGCTACAGGCGGTGAAGGCAGACGGACGCAGGTGACCTTCGCCGCCACAAGGTCAATACTTCAGTAGACGGGACGGACGGCCGCCGGTGCCAGGCGGCCGTCAGCGCCTCATGCCAACCGCCGTCCACGCCGGTGGCCTGCGGGGAAGCAGGCCCTGGAGGCAAGCGCCGAGCTATGGAGGAGACCCCATGAGGATGTTGATCAACGTGGCCGAAACGGTGGTCGCGGACGCGCTGCGCGGCATGGCGGCGGCCCATCCCGAGCTGACGGTCGACGTGGACAACCGGGTGATCCTGCGACGGGACGCGCCGGTGGCCGGGAAGGTCGCCCTGGTGTCGGGCGGCGGTTCGGGGCACGAGCCGCTGCACGGCGGGTTCGTGGGGCCGGGGATGCTGACGGCCGCGTGTCCCGGAGAGGTCTTCACCTCCCCGGTGCCCGACCAGATGCTGCGGGCGGCGGCGGCCGTGGACAGCGGGCAGGGTGTGCTGTTCGTGGTGAAGAACTACACGGGCGACGTGCTCAACTTCGACATGGCGGCCGAACTCGCCGAGGACGAGGGCATCCGGGTCGCGAAGGTCCTCGTCAACGACGACGTGGCGGTGACCGACAGCCTGTACACGGCGGGGCGGCGCGGCACCGGCGCCACCTTGTTCGTGGAGAAGATCGCGGGCGCCGCCGCCGACGAGGGGCAGCCGCTGGAGCGCGTGGAGGCGATCGCCCGGCAGGTCAACGAGAACGCGCGCAGCTTCGGCGTCGCGCTGAGCGCCGTCACCACCCCGGCCAAGGGGAGCCCCACCTTCGACCTGCCGGCCGGTGAGCTGGAGCTGGGCATCGGGATCCACGGCGAGCCGGGCCGGGAGCGGCGGCCGATGATGACCTCGGGCGAGATCGCGGACTTCGCTGTCGACGCGATCCTGGACGACATGAGCCCGCGCAACCCCGTGCTGCTCCTGGTCAACGGAATGGGCGCGACCCCGCTGCTCGAACTGTACGGTTTCAACGCCGAGGTGCACCGGGTGCTGGCCGAGCGCGGTGTGGCCGTCGCCCGCACGCTGGTCGGCAACTACGTCACCTCCCTCGACATGGCGGGTGCCTCGGTCACGCTGTGCCAGATCGACGAGGAGCTGCTGCGGTTGTGGGACGCGCCCGTGAACACGCCGGGACTGCGCTGGGGTGTGTGACCGGTGCCGGCACCTCGTCCGTATCCATCACGCAAGGGAGTTCCAGTGCTCGACGCCGATTTCTTCCGCCGTTGGATGACGGCGACGGCCGCGTCCGTCGACCGTGAGGCGCAGCGGCTCACCGACCTCGACTCGGCCATCGGGGACGCCGACCACGGCAGCAATCTGCAGCGCGGTTTCACGGCGGTGCGCGACGCGCTGGAGAAGGAGGCGCCCGACACGCCGGGCGGGGTCCTGACGCTGGCCGGACGGGAGCTGATCTCGAAGGTCGGCGGCGCGTCGGGGCCGCTGTACGGGACGCTGCTGCGCCGCACCGGCAAGGCGCTCGGGGACGCCTCCGAGGTCTCCGGCGAGCAGCTCGCCGAGGCGCTGCGGGCCGGCGTGGACGGGGTGATGAAGCTGGGCGGTGCCGCGCCGGGCGACAAGACGATGGTCGACGCGCTGGTGCCGGCCGTGGACGCGCTCGGTGAGGGCTTCGCCGCCGCGCGCGCCGCCGCCGAGCGGGGCGCCGAGGCGACCACGCCGTTGCAGGCCCGCAAGGGCAGGGCGAGCTATCTCGGGGAGCGCAGCATCGGGCACCGGGACCCGGGTGCCACGTCGTCGGCGCTGCTGGTCGCCGCCCTCGCCGAGGCGGCCGGAGCGAGCGCGGCGGACGGGACGAGCGGAACCGGCGCGGACGGCGGGGCGAGCGGGAGCAGTGGGACGGCCGAAGGGGTGGAGGGCTGACGTGGGTGGTGACGGCGCACGGGTCGGGATCGTGCTGGTGTCGCACAGCGCCGAGGTCGCGGCGTCGGTGGCGGAGCTGGCGAGGGGACTGGCGGGCGGGGCCGAGGGGGTCGCGGTGGCCCCCGCGGGCGGCCGGGAGGGCGGCGGCATGGGCACCAGCGCGGAGCTGGTCGCCGCGGCGGCTGCCTCCGTGGACCGGGGGGCCGGGGTGGCCGTGCTGACCGACCTCGGCAGTGCCGTGCTCACGGTGAAGGCGCTGCTCGCCGAGGGCGACGAACTGCCCGAGGGTACCCGGCTGGTGGACGCGCCGTTCGTCGAGGGCGCGGTGGCGGCCGTGGTGACGGCGGCCACCGGGGCCGGGATCGACGCGGTCGAGGCGGCCGCCGCGGACGCCTACGCCTACCGGAAGGTGTGAGCCGGGCCGGGGGACGGGCCCGGGGCGCCGGCCGCGGGCCGGGCCCGTCCCCCGGTCACCGGGTCCGCGCCCTGCCGCCCACCAGCCGCCGGACCAGCCGTTCGCCCTGAGCCACGGCCTCGGCGTGGTCCTCGATGCGGCCGACCCGGGAGTTCTCGAAGACGATGTAGGTCACGCCCGAGCGTGCGCCGCCGCCGCGCGGGTCGGCGGGGATGCCGAGCTGGCGGGCGGCGGCGTAGGAGGCCTCGCCGATGACGTCCCGTGGCCCGGTGTCGCCGACGACCGCGAAGCGCACCCGGTCGCGGTAGACGAGGGCGGCGACGGATCCGCCGCGCAGGCCGTGGGCGCGGTGGTTCCAGATCCGGCTGGGTGCGGGCAGCACGATGTAGGGCAGGCGCTCGGCGTTCAGCCGGCGTCCGTCGGACTGCGTGTAGGCGGCGGCGGGCGAGAACTGCGGGTCGGTGCGCCGGTTGCAGCGGCGGGTGGGCCGTCCGTCGCAGTCGATGTCCAGGTCCGCCTTCCAGTAGACGGCGCCGGACAGCCCGCAGACCGGGATGGTGGCGCGAGTGCCGGCGTCGGAGCGGTAGCGGCCGTGGGACACCTGGGCGCAGTGACGGGTCCTGGCCAGCAGGTCGGCGGCCACGACGCCGCCGTCGCCGCGGGCCGCCGGCTCCGCCGGGGGGCGGTACGGGACGGGGGTGGCGGGCAGTGTCGTCGGAGCCAGCAGGGCGGCGCTCGCCGCGACGAGGGTCAGCGACTGGACACGCACGATGAGGAACCCTCTCCTCGGGGACATTGACTGACTTTCATCTCATCGGTGATGAAGGTGATCGTGCGGCACACGTTAGGGGACCGGACGGCGCGGAGTGCGTCATGCCTGCCGGACGGCCGGGGGCCGGGCCGCTGGGCCCGTGCCGTCCCGGCCGCCGGCGACGGCGCGGGATCAGCGACGACAGCGGTCCGCGCCACGGCACGAACTCCCCTGGTACTCCGGGGAGTTCGGCTGAGATGTGGTTCAGCATACGCAACCGTGTGCGCGCCCCTCCCCGCCCGGTCCCGCGGCGCGCACACCTCGGGCCCTCTTGATGGGCTCACATCAACGCGGCATATTGGTCCGGACCTTGGCCGAAGCGGTGTTCGGGCTTCCCGCGCCGCAGTTGACGGGGAGGCAGACTTCGTGCGACGCGTTCCCGAGCCGGTTTCCCCGCCCGGCGGCGTTCACCGCCTTCCCGGGCGTGTCGTCGTGGCCTGCGGGGCGCTCGCGCTGCTCGCGGCGTGCGGGCAGGGCGCCGCGGACGGCGGGGAGGGCGGCGGCCCCGGCGCGCCCACCGGGGTCACCGCGGCGGCCGGCAGCGCCACCAGCGTGCACGTGATGTGGAACGCCTCGCCCTCCGGGTCGGGCGTCCGGGCGTACCGGGTCTACCGGGGCACCGCGCGGGTGACGGACGTACCGGCCACGGAACACATGGCGGACGTCACCCGGCTCAGCCCGTCGACGGCGTACGTGTTCTCCGTGCGGGCCCTGGACACCGAGGGCAGGCTCGGGCCGCGCAGCCGGCCGGTGCGGGCGACGACGCCCGCGGCGGCCCCGGCCGACCGCTCGGCCCCGTCCCGCCCGCGCTCCCCGCGCGGCCGGACGGTGGGCAGCCGGGCCGTGCAGTTGTCCTGGCAGCCCTCCGAGGACGACCGGCGCGTGGTCTCCTACGACATCTGCCAGGGCGCCACGAGGATCCACAGCGTGGGCGGGAACCAGACGGCGACGGTGCTCACCGGGCTGCGGCCGGGCACCCGCTACTCCTTCACCGTGCGGGCCCGCGACGCGGCCGGCAACCTCTCCCCCGCGAGCGCCGCCCTCCCGCTCACCACGCCGGGCTCCGACGACGGGCGGGACACCGCGCCGACCGCGTTCCACGCGGCGACCCACCGGGCGGAGGGGGCGTACTACCTCGACCTCGACTGGGTCGCGCCGCGCACGGAGACCGTGGTGACGGAGTACCAGATCGAACTCGACGGGCGACCGGCCACCTCCCTGGTCTGGGGCGGCACGCCGCCGCGCGGGACGGCGTCGTACAGCTTCTACCTGGGCCGGGAAGCGGGGGCCGCGCACCGGGTCCGGTTGCGGGCGAGGCTGCCCGACGGTACCTGGGGCGGCTTCTCGCCGGAGCGCACGGTGACCACCGGGCAGGGCCGCCGGTAGCCGCGGTCCGCCGGGCCCGGGCCCGTGCGCAGGGGCCGCCCGCCGGACGACGGGCGGCCCCTGCCGGAAGACCGTCCGCCACTCACCGGACCTCCGGCACGGGACCTCCGGCCGGTCACCGCACCAACCCTCGATACGGGACCCCCGACCGGTCACCGCACCCTCGGGACAGGCCCCCCGCCGCTCACCGCACCCTCGGTGGCGTCCGTCCGCCGGAGCCGCCGCCGCGGCGGCGGTCACCCGGGTGGGCGCGCCGCGCGTGCGATGGGCGCCCCCGGGGCGTTGGCTGCCCCTTGAGGAGGCAGCACGGGCGAATTCCCTATCTCCGGCGGCACATGGGGTGGTCCGCCGACCGTGCCGCCGGAGGGACTCCCATGCGCCACACTCAGCCACTCACGCGCTCCGCCCCGGCCGCGGCGGCGGTCACCGCCGCTCTCGCCCTCGCCGCCGCGCCGGCCGCCGCGGGCCCGGGCATCTCGGTGAGCGCCAACGGCTCCACCGTGTCGGTCACCACCAGCGCGTGCACCCTGGTCGGCGGCGGCTGGGGGACGGCGTCGCTGCTCGCGCCCGGGCAGACCAGCTTCGCCCAGGGACGCAGGTCGGCGCTGGCGGGGACGACCGTGAGCCAGTCGGCCGCCTGGCAGAGTGTGCGGCCGGGCACCTACACCGTGATCGTGGTGTGCTCCGACAACATCACCGCGGGCACCCAGTCGATCGTCGTCGCGGCCGCCTCGAAACCGACGGTCTCGGCCACGTCCGCGCCCGCCCGGCCGTCGCGCGGTGTGATGGGCGGGCTCGGCGGCGCGGTCAGGGACTACCGTACGGTCACGTTCGCGGCGGGCGGGGCCCTGGTGGGGGCCGGACTGATCGCCACGGGCTGGGTGCTGCGCCGCCGCCCCAGGCCGTACCGATTGTGAGGGTCCGCGCGCTCGGAGCCGCGAACCGAACGGGCGCCCGGCCCGCGACGCCCGGCCCGCACGCTCGCGGCGTTGCCGAAAGGCCCCGATGGCTCCGCTGCAGGACCTTCCGGCGCCTTGCGCCCGCACGCACCGGACGCACCGGACGCCGCGAGCTGACCGGACGCCCATGCCGTTCGCAGCTCTCAAGCGCCGTCCGGCAGCTCGGCGAACTCCTCCAGGGCGTGTTCCAGCCACCGGGTCCAGAAGGTCTCCAGGTCGATGCCGGCGCGCAGCACCAGGTGCCGCAGCCGGTCCTGCGCGCCGTCCCGGCCGGGCGGGAAGTCTCGCTCCTCGATCTCCCGGTACTCCGCCAACTGCCGTTCGTGCAGCTCCAGATGGCGTCGGAGGTCGTCCTGGATGCCTGCCGTGCCGACCACCGCGGCCGCGCGCAGCCGCAGCAGCAGGGCGTCCCTCAGCGGCTTCGGGTCCTGCGCGGCGGCGCTCCAGCGGGCCAGTTCCGCACGGCCCGCGGGCAGGACCTCGTAGCTCTTCTTCTGCCCGCGGGCCGGCTGCTCGGCCGGCAGGGTGCGGATCAGGCCGTCCGCCTCCAGCTTTCCCAGCTCGCGGTAGATCTGCTGGTGCGTGGCCGACCAGAAGTAGCCGATCGACCGGTCGAAGCGGCGCGTCAGCTCCAGCCCCGAGGACGATTTCTCCAGCAGGGCGGTGAGGATGGCGTGCGGCAGTGACATGCGGTCCATCCTAGGGAGGGCGGGGTCGGGCCGGACCCGGCCCGGCACGGGCCTGACCGGGCCGCCCGGGACGGGCGGAGGCCGGGTCCCGGGCGGCCGGACCGCGGTGCTACAGGGCCGCCGCCAGTTCCGTGCCCTGCCTGACGGCGCGCTTGGCGTCCAGTTCGGCGGCCACGTCCGCGCCGCCCACGAGGTGCGCGCTGCGTCCGGCGGCGAGCAGCTCGTCGTACAGGTCCCGGCGCGGTTCCTGCCCGGTGCACAGGACGATGGTGTCGACCTCCAGGACGCGGCTGGTGCCGTCGACGGTGATGTGCAGTCCGGCGTCGTCGATCCGGTCGTAGCGCACACCGGGGACCATGGTGACGCCGCGGTGCCTGAGTTCGGTGCGGTGGATCCAGCCCGTGGTCCTGCCCAGCCCGGCGCCGACCTTGGTGGTCCTGCGCTGGAGCAGGTGGACGGTGCGCGGCGGAGCGGTCCGCTCGGGCGCGGCGAGGCCGCCGGGCGTGCGGTAGTCCGTGTCGACGCCCCAGGCGCGGAAGTACGCCGCCGGGTCCTCGCTCGTCCTGCCGCCGCCGTCGGTCAGGTACTGGGCGACGTCGAAGCCGATGCCGCCCGCGCCGAGGACGGCCACCCGCTCGCCGACGGGGGCGCCGCGCTGGAGCACGTCGAGGTAGCCGAGGACGCGCGGGTGGTCGACGCCGGGGATGTCGGGGGTGCGCGGGGTGACACCGGTGGCGACGACGGTCTCGTCGTAGCCGGTGAGGTCGTCCGCGCCCACGCGTGTGTCCAGCCGCACGTCGACGCCGTGCGCCGCGAGCTGGTGGCGGAAGTAGCGCAGCGTCTCCTCGAACTCCTGCTTGCCGGGGACCTTGCGGGCCACGTTGAGCTGCCCGCCGATCTCGCTCGCGGCGTCGAACAAGGTGACCTGGTGGCCGCGTTCGGCCGCCGCCACCGCGCAGGCCAGGCCCGCCGGGCCCGCCCCGACGACGGCGACGCGCTTGCGCCGGCGGGTCGGCGAGAGCACCAGTTCCGTCTCGTGGCAGGCGCGCGGGTTGACCAGGCAGGAGGTGATCTGCCCGCTGAAGGTGTGGTCGAGGCAGGCCTGGTTGCAGCCGATGCAGGTGTTGATGGCCTCGGGGGTCCCGGCGGCGGCCTTGGCGACGAAGTCGGGGTCGGCGAGCATCGGGCGGGCCATGGACACCATGTCGGCGCAGCCGTCGGCGAGCAGCCGCTCGGCGAGTTCGGGGGTGTTGATGCGGTTGGTGGTCACGAGCGGGACGGAGACCGCGCCCATGAGCTTCTTGGTCACCCAGGTGTAGGCGCCGCGCGGCACGGAGGTGGCGATGGTGGGGATGCGCGCCTCGTGCCAGCCGATGCCGGTGTTGATGAGGGTGGCGCCCGCCGCCTCGACGGCCCGGGCGAGGGTGATCACCTCGTCCAGGGTCGAGCCGCCGGGCACCAGGTCGAGCATGGACAGCCGGTAGATGAGGATGAAGTCCTCGCCCACCGCCTCGCGCACCCGGCGGACGATCTCGACCGGCAGGCGCATGCGGTTCTCGTAGGAGCCGCCCCAGCGGTCGGTGCGCTGGTTGGTCGGTGCGGCGACGAACTCGTTGATCAGGTAGCCCTCGGAGCCCATGATCTCCACGCCGTCGTACCCGGCCTGCCGGGCGAGGCGGGCGGTGCGCGCGTAGTCGTCGATGGTCCGCTCGATGTCGGCGTCGGTCAGCTCGCGGGGTACGAAGGGGCTGATGGGCGCTTGGAGGGGGCTGGGAGCGACCAGGTCGCGGTGGTAGGCGTAGCGGCCGAAGTGCAGGATCTGCAGGGCGATCCGGCCGCCCTCGCGGTGCACGGCCGCGGTGACGGTGCGGTGCCGGGCGGCCTCGGCCTCGTCGGTCAGCGTGGCCCCGCCCTCGTAGGGCCGTCCCTCGTCGTTGGGGGCGATGCCGCCGGTGACGATGAGGCCCACTCCCCCGCGGGCCCGCGCCGCGTAGAACTCCGCCATGCGCTCGAAGCCGCCCTCGGCCTCTTCGAGCCCGACGTGCATCGAGCCCATGAGGACACGGTTGGGCAGGGTGGTGAAGCCCAGGTCGAGCGGGCTCAGCAGGTGCGGGTAACGGCTCATCGGGCCCTCCGTGCGTGGTGTCGTACCCGCTAGTTGTAGAGGACCCGGAGACTGTTATGCAACTTGTTGCACAAACGTGGGGCATGCGTGTGCCTCGCCCGGAGGGCGGCCGGCCGTCCTCCGGGCGACAGGGCAGGGGATGTGGGATCGCTGTGGGACGGAAGCGCAGGGGGCGACGGCCGCGCGCCGTCATCCCGGCGCCGGGCCGCCGCCTTCCCGCGGCGGCCCGCACCGCCGTACCGGCCGCCTTCACCGCCCCGGCCGTCCCGTCACCGTCGTACGGGCCACCGTCACCGCCGTGAAGGCGGCCGCCGCCCGCCGGCGGGCGAGGCCGTCACCGGCCGTACCCGCCGCCGTCGGTGGTCCGCGGTCCGTATCCGCGGCCGTGGGCCCTCAGTGGCTCTCCAGCCGGACGTGCAGCTCCCGCTCCTGGTCCCCGGAGGCCGTGGCCAGGTCGTGCACGGTGAACAGGGAGTCCAGGGTCGTACGGAACCTGTCGATCGCCCAGTAGCCGCCCTGCACGTCCGCGGTGACGGACGCCCCGAGCCGGGCGGGGCCGCACTCGGACCCGGTCGTCTCGGCGACGTCGAAGGTGCCGAGCCACACCGTCGGGCGTACCTCGTGGAAGTCCCGGGGAACGTCGTCCGTACACCGGTCGGACGAATAGCAGGCGCACAGGGCGTCGAACACGGTCCGGGCGTCTTCCTTGCTGCATCCGCTCAGCTCCACCGAGACGGACTCCGGGTGCGCTCGCTCGCTCTCCATCGTGATCGCTCCTCTCGTGACCGCGCTGTACTACCGCACAGGGGTTCCCCCGAAGCCGCGCTCCACCCTCACTGCTCTCCAGCAAAGCACCACCGCCTGTGCGGCACTACCGGCGCTCCCGGCCGCTTCGGGGCGGTCCTTCCGGCGCATTCGGGGGGACGGCCGCCCGGGTGTTGAGAGATGGTGGAGGGAAGCGGCGGACCCTCTCGGCGTGAGCGGGGGCGCGGTACGACGGGGTGTGCCGGCACCGGGGACGGCGGGCCGCGTGGACGGGTGAAGGCGGTGCGTGGGATGACTGCAGCCGGGGCTCCCCTGGCCGAGGGCGACGAGCCGGTCTCCGGTCCGGTGCAGCCGAGCGGCCTGCTCGACGTGCTGCGCGTGGCCTCGGTGGTGCTGGACGCCGACGGACGCATCGTGCTGTGGAGCCCGCAGGCCGAGGAACTGTTCGGCTACTCCGCGCGCGAGGCACTGGGCCAGTACGCGGCCCGCATCATGGTGCACGAGGAACACCTCGACGTGGTCATCAAACTCTTCGCCGACGTCCTGCGCACCGGCCGCAGCTGGGCGGGCGCCTTCCCCATCCGGCACAAGGACGGCAGCACCCGTCTGGTGGAGTTCCGCAACATGCGGCTGCTGGACGACCGCGGGGACGTCTACGCGCTCGGGCTCGCCGCGGACCAGTCGACCGTACGGCGACTGGAGCGGGACGTGGCCCTGTCGGCGCGGATCGTCTCGCAGTCGCCGATCGGCCTCGCCGTCCTCGACACCCGCCTGCGCTACGTGTCGGTCAACCCGGCGCTGGAGCGGATCGACGGCGTCAGCGCCGAGGAGCACATCGGCCGGACCGTCCCGGAGGTGCTGGTCCAGGTGGACGCCGAGGCCGTGGAGTCGGCGGCGCGGCGCGTCCTGGAGACGGGACGGTCCGTCGTCGACGTCTTCGCGGTCGGCAGGACGCCGGCCGACCCCGACAGCGACCACGCCTGGTCGGTGTCGATGTACCGGCTCGAGGACGCGGTCGGCACCCCGCTGGGCGTGGCCGTGTCGGTCGTCGACATCACCGAGCAGTACCGGGCGGGCATCGAGGCGGAGGCCGCCCGGCGGCGCCTGGCCCTGATCGCCGACGCCTCGGCCCGGATCGGCACCACTCTCGACCTGGACCGCACGGCCAGGGAACTGGCCGACGTCACCGTGCCGGAACTGGCGGACGTGGCGGCCGTGGACCTGCTGGAGGCGGTCGTCGCGGGCCGCCGCAGCACACTGGGGCCCGCCGAGCCGGCCGTGATCAGAGCGCTCGCGGTGCGCGCCGACCACGCCACGGACGCCCTGGAGGCCGCCGACACGCCCGGGCAGATCGCCCGCTACGACCCCGACCGCCTGGTCACCCGGTGCGTGCGCACCGGAGAGCCGGTGCTGGTGGCCCATGTGACGGACGAGGACCTGACGTGCATCGCCCGGTCTCCGGAGGCCGCCGTGCTGCTGAGCCGGGCGGGCGTGCACTCGTACCTGGCCGTGCCGCTCATCGCGCGCGGCGAGGTGCTCGGCGCCCTGGACCTCAAACGCACCCGCAACCCGGACCCCTTCAGCGACGACGACGTCCTGCTGGCCCGCGAGCTGGCCGCCCGCGCGGCGGTGCAGATCGACAACGCGCGCTGGTACCAGAACGCCCGCGACACCGCCCTCACCCTGCAGCGCAGCCTCCTGCCCCACCATCCCTCGGTCACGGGCGGCCTGGAGGTCGCCTCCCGCTACCAGCCGGCCGGGGCCACCACCGAGGTGGGCGGCGACTGGTTCGACGTGATCCCCCTGGAGGACGACAAGACGGCCCTGGTCGTCGGTGACGTCATGGGCAGCGGCATCGGCGCGGCGGCCACCATGGGCCGGCTGCGCACCGCCACGAAGGCCCTGGCCTCGCTCGACCTCGACCCCGCGCGGCTCCTGGAGCACCTGGACCGGATCACCGACGGCCTGGACCACTCCATCGCCACCTGCCTGTACGCCGTCCACGACCCGCGGCTGCGCCAGTGCCGGATCGCCAACGCCGGGCACCTGCCGCCGGCCCGGGTCAGGGCCGGCCGTCTGCCCGAGCTGCTCGACCTGCCCACCGGGGTGCCGCTGGGCGTCGGGGGCGTCGCGTTCTCCACCACCACCGTCGGCCTGGAACCCGGCGACCAGCTGGTGCTGTACACCGACGGGCTGGTCGAGACCCGCCGGCATCCGCTGGACGAACGCCTGGACCTGCTGCTGTCGCTCCTCGACGATCCGCTGCGTCCGCTGGAGGAGCTCTGCGACCTGCTGCTGCGCACGCTGCGCCAGCCGGACAACCACGACGACGTGGCACTGCTCGTCGCCCGCGCACAGACACCGTCCTAGGTGTACCGACCCGCAGCCACGAGACCGGCATCCACCCTCCCACGGACCCGGACCCGGACCGAAGCCGGCCCGCCTCGGCTCCGGCACCGACCCGCCCGGAGCCCCGATCATCGCCGTGTGCCGACGACGACGTGCGCGGCCAGTTCCTCCGAGGCGGCCAGGCGCACGGTGAGTCCCGCCGCCTCGAAGGCGGCCAGGGCCGCCGGTGCCTGGCGCCCGCTCGTCTCGACGAGGAGGCAGCCGCCGGGGGCGAGCCAGCCGGGGGCACCGGCGGCGACCCGGCGCAGCACGTCGAGGCCGTCGGCGCCGCCGTCGAGCGCGACCGGCGGTTCGTGGTCACGGGCTTCGGAGGGCAGCAGGGCGACCTCGTCCGTGGGGACGTAGGGCACGTTCGCGGCGAGGATGTCCACGCGGCCGCGCAGCGCGGCGGGCAGCGCCTCGAACAGGTCGCCCTGGTGGACCCGGCCGCCGGCGGCGCCCACGTTGCGGCGGGCGCAGCGCACCGCCGCCGGGTCGATGTCGGCGGCGTGCAGTTCGACCGGGCCGAGGGCGCCGGCCAGGGCCGTGCCCACCGCGCCCGAGCCGCAGCACAGGTCCACCACGACGGAGGCGTCGGGCACCTGGGCCAGGGCCTGGCCGACCAGGAACTCGGTACGGCGACGGGGCACGAAAACGCCCGGGTCCACGGCGATGCGCAGACCGTGGAACTCCGCCCAGCCCAGCACCTGTTCCAGCGGCAGGCCGGCGGCCCGCCGCTCCACGAGGGCGGTGACCTCGTGCGGTGTGCGGGCGGTGGTGAGGATCAGCTCCGCCTCCTCCTCGGCGAACACGCAGCCGGCCGCGCGCAGCGCCGCGACGACCGCGGCGGGTGCGGCCGGATCCGGCGGGACGGGGGCGGGCGCGGAGCCGGCGGAGGAAGGGGAAGGTTCCGCCGGAGCGGAGGACGGGGAGAACTCGGGCGAAGAGGGGTGAAGTTCAGGCATGGAGGGCCGAGACCTTTCGGAAGCGAAGGGTGCTCCCGCGGTCACCTGCCGACGGTGATCCGCGCCCGGTGGGAGGAGAGCACCCGAGCCGACACAGCGGTAATGGGTCTCACCTCCTCCGTCTCCTGCGGCCGGGAGCGTCCACGACCGCAGGTCACCTTACCCCAACCTTCAGACGGCGACGGTTTCTTCGGTCTCCTCCTCGGCGGCCTCGCGGGCCGCCTCGTCGGCCGCTTCGGTGCTCGCGCGGGGCGCCCGCGAGCCGGTCCCCTGCGAGCCGGTCTCCTGCGAGCGCTCCGCCTCTCCGGGGTCCCGCGCCGGCAGCGCGGGCGCCGTGCGCGGCGCACCGGCGGCGTGGGCGCCGCCCGCCGCATGCGCTCCCCCGGCCGCGTGCGCCCCGTGGGAGGCGGACGTCCGCAGTCCCTCACAGGCCGCCGCGACCGCGGTGACCGCCAGTCCGGCCAGCAGCCACACCACCAGGGTCCACAGGTTGCGGCCGAGGCCGTCGCTGCCGAAGTACAGCAGGCTGCGGGCGCCCTCGACGAACCCGGCGCCGTTCCAGAAGGCGTGCAGGGTGCCGAAGAAGCCGTTCTGGAGTTCGGGCCGGAACAGACCGCCGGAGGTGGTGAAGTTGAGCATCACGAACAGCACCATCATGGTGAGCGTGGTCCACCGCTTGAGGAAGGTGTGCAGACCGACGCCGATGAAGAGGATGCCTGCGGAGTAGAGCCAGGCCATGCCCCAGATGCCCGCCAGGCTGTGCGGGGCGAGGTGGAAGACGGGACCGGCGAGCAGCGCGCCGATGCCGCCGACCACGGCGGACACGCCGAGGGTGAGCAGGGCGCGGATCCGCATCGGCAGGGCGGCGCCCGCGGCGCCGATGGCGGCGACGGAGGCGTAGGAGCCGATGCTCAGCGCGACCAGCAGGAAGAACAGGCCCTGCCCCGTGGGGTCGTGGGAGGTCGGCGGGGCCACGTCGGTCACCTTCAGCGGCAGGCCCTGGCGCGCGGCGACCGGGGTGAAGACCTTCTCCACGGCGGTGGCGCTCATGTCGGACCCGGCGCCGGCCACGATCACCTCCGGGGCCTTGGCGCCGGGCACGTAGGCGCCGTCGATGTCGCGGGACATGAGCAGGTCGACGGCACGGTCCCGGGTGCCGACCGTGCGGACGTCGAGCTGGTCGCCGGCCGCGTCCTTGACCGTCTGGGCGAACACCTTGGCCTGCGGACCCGAGCCCACGACCGCGACGGGCAGGTGGTGCGGCTCCGGGGTGACGAACGCGCCCATGTACGCGAGCCCCATGCCCAGGCACATCAGCAGGGGGGTGATCAGGTGGGTGAGCACATGGCGCAGCGCAGGCGACCTCATCGCTCACGACCTCCAATGGTTGGCATATACAACTCCGTTTTCAGTTGTACTATACAACCAGAATGAGCCGGGGAGGTATTCCGTGACAGCAGCCGAAGAACCGGGGGGGCGCGCCGCCGCCCCGGGCGCGACCGCGACCGGTCCTGCCCGGGAGGGGCCCGTCGAGACCATCCAGCGCGAGATGACGGTCTTCGCCCGCCGGGCCAGGGCCTCCGCGGGCCGCATGCACCCGGAGCTGTCGCTGGTCTCCTACACGCTGCTCGGGCACCTGGAGGAGCGCGGCGGCTGCCGGGCCACCGACCTGGCCGCGCACTACGCCCTGGACAAGTCCACCGTCAGCCGGCAGGTCGCCGCGCTGGAACGGGCCGGGCTCATCGAACGGCGCCTGGACCCGGAGGACCACCGGGTCCAGGTGCTGCACCTCACGGACGCCGGCCGGCAGCTCCTCCTCCAGGTCACCGACAGCCGCCGGGCGGCCTTCCAGGAGCGGCTGGCGGAGTGGCCCGAGGAGGACCTGAAGCGCTTCGCCGGCTACCTGACCCGCTACAACTCCTGGACACCGCCCGACGGCGGCTGACCCGGACCCGGGCCCGGGCGGGTGGCCGCTACGCCGCCGGCGCCGCGGCCACCGCACCGCCCTCCGCCTTCTCGGGCGCGCGGGCAGCGAGGAAGGCGGTGCGGCGCCGCAGACGGAAGCCCAGGGACTCGTACAGCCGTACGGCGTTCGTGTTCCGGGCCCCCGTGTGCAGGAAGGGCGTCTCGCCGCGGGCCCGGATGCCGTGGGCCACGGCCGACACGAGCCGGCTCGCCAGGCCCCGGCCGCGGAAGGCGGGGTCCGTGCAGACCGCGCTGATCTCGGTGTACCCGGGCGGGTGCAGCCGCTCCCCCGCCATCGCGACGAGCGCTCCCTGCCGCCGTATGCCGAGGTAGGTGCCGAGCTCGATCGTGCGCGGCAGGAACGGGCCGGGCTCGGTGCGGGCGATCAGCGCGAGCATCTCCGGCACGTCGGCGGGGCCGAGACGGACCGCCTCCGGATCGGGGGCCGCGGCCAGGCCGTCGTCGACGAGCTGCACGCCCTCGACCCGGAAGGTGATCTCCCAGTCCGCGGGCACCCGGCCCGTGAACCCCGGCAGGGGGACCTCGGTGCCGGGCCCGGCGAGGGCGGCGAGGTCCGCCCAGTCCCGGGCGTCGGGCTCCTCGGGCAGCGCCGACCACGGCGACACGTCCACCGGGTAGCGCAGCACCCGTCCGCGCCGCTCGGCGAAGCGGGCGTGCGGGCCGGTCAGGGAGGCCAGGGCCGGGTGGTCGAGGACGTGCCCGCGCACCGGCCCGCCATCGGTGCGGCCCGACCGCACGCTCACGCGGCGACCTCGATCACGACCTTGCCGCGAGCGTGCCCGTCCTCCACGGTGCGCAGCGCCTCGGCGGCCCGTTCCAGCGGGAACGTCGCGGTGACGTGCGGGTCCAGGGCGCCGCGTGCGACCAGGTCCGCCAGTGCGTCCAGGACGGCGGCGGTCCGGGCGCGCCGCACCCGCGCGCCGCCCAGCGCCTCGACGTCGGACTCCGGCGCGCCGGCGGTGATCAGCTTCGTGCGGTCGGCGGCCAGGTCCGCCGCCTCCTTCAGCACCTCGCCGCCGACGAGGTCGTAGACGCCGTCGGCGGCGCCCGCCGCGGCGGCCCGCGCGCGTTCGGCCCACCCGGGCCCGGACGGCACGTGCACCGCGCCGAGCCCCTCGACGAAGTCCTTCTTGCCCCCGCTCGCGACGCCCACGGCCCGCAGCCCGAAGGCGCGGGCGATCTGCAGGACCGCCGCGCCGACCCCGCCGCCCGCGCCGGTGACGAGCACGGTGGCCCCGGCCGGCAGGTCGAGCTGGCGCAGGCCGTCGTAGGCGGTGGCCGCGGCGACGGGCAGCGTGGCCGCGTCGGTGAACGGGACCGCCGCGGGCTTGTGCGCGGTCAGCGCCGCCGGGAGCAGGGCGTACTGGGCGTAGCCGCCCGCCACCACGTTCCCGAAGACCTCGTCCCCGGCGGCGAAGCCGGTGACGCCGTCACCGGCCTCCTCGACGACACCGGACGCCTCGCTGCCGAAGACGACCGGGAAGACCGGCTCACCGCTCTCGCCCGGCCGCCGGAAACCCGTGCGCAGCTTCCAGTCGACCGGGTTCACCCCCGCCGCGCGCACCGCGATCAGGATCTGTCCGGGACCCGGCCGGGGCCGGTCGACGTCCATGAGCGCCTCGGTCTCCGGACCGCCGTACCGGGTGAAGACGTACGCCTTCGGCATCGCTCCCACTCTCCTTCGCTGTCACGTTCGCTCCGGCCCGCGCTGTCGCGCGGGCCGCCGCCGGCGCCGCACGTCCGCCGCCGTCCGCACCGCGCCTTCCGTGCCGTCCGCGCCGTCACCTGACCGCCGCGGGGCGGCCTCGGCCGGCACGCCACCTGCAAGGGAGATCGTCCGGCGGCTATTCCCGGTGACCGGGGTGCGCGCCGGAGAGTTCATACAGCCGTCACACCGGCCGGCCGCGCCCGGGTCGGGAGCAGGTCCGGCGAGCACGTACGGTGGAACGCGTAAGCAACCGTCCCGCCCGGCCGGCGGGAGGTCCGTCCCGTCCGACCGGCGGGCCGCCACGCGCACGGCGGCCTGGAGGCACCACCCGCATGCACGTCACCCGAGGCTTCACCGGGCGCCCCCGCGTCCACAACCCCGGCCTGCCGCCCGGGCAGTACGACGCGGGCGACGACTGGCCCGTCCTGTCCGCGGAGGTCACGCCCGACCTCGCACCCGCCGACTGGACCTTCCGCGTCGACGGCCTGGTCGCCGAGGACCGCACCTGGGACCTGGAGCAGGTGCGGCGGCTCCCGCAGTCCGCCTACGAGGGCGACATCCACTGCGTGACGGGCTGGTCGCGGTTCGGGGTGCGCTTCGGCGGGGTGTCGCTGGACGTGTTCCTGGACGCGGTGCGGCCGCACGCCGCCGCCACGCACGCGGTGGCCTACTCCCACACCGGGTACACCAGCAACCTGCCGCTGGCGGACCTGCGCGGCGGGCGCGCCTGGATCGCGTTCACCCACGACGGCGAGCCGCTGACCGCCGAGCACGGCGGTCCGGCCCGGCTGCTGGTGCCGCACCTGTACTTCTGGAAGAGCACCAAGTGGATCGCCGGTCTGCGGATCCTCGACCACGACGAGCCGGGCTTCTGGGAGCAGAACGGCTACCACGCCCGGGGCAACCCCTGGGAGGAGCAGCGGTACTCCGGTGACTGAGACACTGCCGGCCCGGACGCCGGTGAACGAGACGCAGGCGAGCGGGACCCTGGTGAACGAGACGACCGTGGGCGAGACGTCGGCGGGTGAGACGCCGGCCGGCCGGGTGTTCACGCCGCCGACCCGGTTCGCCGTTCCGGGGCGCATCGCGGTCGGCGAGCAGGTCGCCGCGACCTGGCGGACGGCGACCCTGACCGAGATCCGCCGGGAGACCCCGCGCGCCGCCACCTTCCGCCTGGCCGTGCCGGGCTGGGCCGGGCACCTGCCCGGGCAGCACCTGATGCTGCGGCTGACCGCGCCCGACGGCTACGTGGCCCAGCGCCACTACTCGCTGGCCTCCGCGCCCGACGACTCCGGGCACATCGAGCTGACCCTGGACCACGTCGAGGGCGGCGAGGTCTCCGGCTGGTTCCACACGGTGGCCCGGCCGGGCGACCAGGTGGAGGTGCGGGGCCCGCTGAGCGGCTTCTTCGCCTGGCCCGGCGACCGTCCGGCGCTGCTGCTGGGCGCGGGCAGCGGGGTCGTCCCGCTGATGTCGATGGTGCGCCACCACCGCGCACGGCGCCTGAGCGTGCCGCTGCGCCTGCTGGTGTCCGCCCGCAGTCCCGAACAGCTCATCTACGCCGGGGAGTTCGGCGCGGAGACCACGGCCGTCTTCACCCGCCGGGCCCCGGCCGGCGTGCCGGTGGGACGGCTGTCGGCAGCCCATCTGGCGCCGCTCGTCGCCGAGTCGCCCGAGGGCGGCTGGGAGGCGTACGTGTGCGGGTCCAACTCCTTCGCGGAGCACGCCTGCCGGCTGCTCGTCGCGGCGGGGCTGCCCGTCGACCGCGTCCGCGTGGAGCGCTTCGGCTGACGGGGGTCGGCGCGGGCGTGCGGCCCGTGCCCGGGCGCGCTCTCCGAGAGCGCTGCACGCCCCCGCACGGCCGCCCCCGACCCGATCACCCGCGCCCCCGCCCTCGCTTGTCCGGCCCGCCGGAGACCCCTTCCCGCAGCCGCCCTGACCTGCGGATCACCCGAACCGCGGTGCGCGGCCCGGCCGTCCGGTCCACGGACCGGGGCTGGCGAGTGGTCCGGCCGCCGCCGTACGGTGTGATCTTCCTCAGTGCGTCTCTTCCCAAGGCGGTCGCCGATGCCCCTGTTCGACCTTCCCCTCGACGAACTCCGCGAGTACCGCAGCGCCTCCACGGAGCCCGAGGACTTCGACGCCTTCTGGTCCAAGACCCTCCAGGAGGCGCGCGAGCACGATCTCGGCGCGCGTTTCGACCTCGTCGACACCGGCCTGAGCACGGTCAAGGTGTACGACGTCACCTTCGCCGGCTTCGGCGGCCACCCGGTCAAGGGCTGGCTGACCCTGCCCGCCCGGGTCGACGCGCCGCTGCCGCTGGTCGTGGAGTTCGTCGGCTACGGCGGCGGGCGCGGGCTGGCGCACGAACACCTGCTGTGGGCGTCCACGGGCCGGGCGCACTTCGTGATGGACACGCGCGGACAGGGCAGCGCCTGGGGCGGCGGTGGCGGCACGGCCGACCCGGTGGGCGGCGCTCCGGCGTACCCCGGCTTCATGACCCGGGGCATCGACGCGCCCGAGAACTACTACTACCGCCGGGTGTTCACGGACGCCGTCCGCGCGGTCGAGGCGGCCCGCTCGCACCCGCTGACCGACTCCGCCCGGACCGTCGCGCTCGGCGCGAGCCAGGGCGGCGGCATCACGATCGCGGTGGGCGGCCTGGTGCCGGACCTCGTCGCCGTCGCGCCGGACGTGCCGTTCCTGTGCGACTACCCGCGCGCCGCGACCCTGACGGACCGCCACCCCTACCGGGAGATCGGCCTCTACCTCAAGACGCACCGCGGCCGCACCGAGGACGTGCTGCGGACGCTGTCGTACTTCGACGGGGTCCACTTCGCGGCCCGCGGCCGGTCGCCGGCCCTCTTCTCGGCGGCGCTGGAGGACCAGACGTGCCCGCCGTCCACGGTGTTCGCCGCGTTCAACGCGTGGGCACACGAGGACAAGACGATCGAGGTGTACGACTTCAACGACCACGAAGGAGGCGGCCCCTACCAGGAGGCGGCCCAGATGCGCTGGCTGCGCTCGCGCGCCTGACGCACCCCCTGGGCGGCGGCGACCGCACCGGACCGCAGGCCCGGCGCGGCCGGCACGCAGACGGGACGGAAGCGTCCGGGCGGTCCGGCGACGCGGTGAGGGGTGGGGCATGGGCGGATTTCGGTCGAAGTGCGCGGACCATCTTCCGACTGGTTTAGACCAATGGTAGATGTGGTGGCGCACCGAGCCCGCATGGCTACCGTACGTCACCAACAGGAGGCGCGGCATGGCCCGCACCACCCCCCACCCCCGACCGACGACCGAAGGAGCGACCGAGGGACGGCCGCTGTACTGGAGAATCGCCACCCAACTGCTCGGCGAGCTGCGCGCCGGCACCATCCCGCCCGGTGAACGCCTGCCGAGCGAGCGGCACCTGGCCGCGCACTTCCGGGTCAGCAGGGAGACCGTACGGCAGGCCCTGGAGGTGCTGCGCCGGGACGGACTCGTCGCCACCGACCGGCGCGGCACCCACGCCACGCTGACCGGTCTGCCCGTGGAGCCGTCCACGTTCCTGGACTTCCCCGTGGGCGCCCGCTCCGCCGCCCCGGACGCCTTCGACCGGGCCACGGTGGCCTGGGAGGCACCGCCGGCGCACCACGCGGCGGAGCTGGGCCTCGCCCCGCGGCGGCCGACCCTGGTGCACCGCTACCGCTCGGCGACGGCCGACGGCACCGGACTGCGCAACGCGGTGACATCGTTTTCCGCGGTGGCGCTCGCCGAGGTGGACGAGCTGGCCCGCTACCGCGAGCGCGCCGACGGGGCGTGCGCCGCCCAATTGCGCCGGGCCTACGACTGGATGCGCCGCGCGGGCCTGACCCTGCACCACCGGGACGCGATCACCCGGCTCGCCGACGGCCCCTCGGTGCGCGTGACCCGGCGCGTCCACGACCAGTACGCCCGCATCCTGGAGATCACCGACCTGGTGGTGGACGCACGGCAGGACGCGCTCGTCTACGAGTTCACGCTGCCGGCGGCGGGCTGAGCCGCCGCGCCCCGGGACCGGCCGTCAAGGACGCGCCGCGCTCGGCCGGGCCGGCCGGCCGCGGTCTCAGGGCAGCCGGCGGGCCACGATCAGCCGGGCCCGCGGGCTGCCGTCGGCGCGCCGACCGAATCCGGGCAGCGCGTGCAGTTCCGTCCGCAGTCCGGCGCGCTCCAGTTCCCGCAGGACGTCACCGAAGCGGAACGCGCGGTAGTACATCACGAACGGCGGCCGCCACACGGCGTTGCGCACCCGCATCACCGCGTCGAAGCCGAGCAGCGCCCAGAACGCCCTCGAACGCGGCGGGGGCGGTGCGAACACCGGCAGCGCGAACACGCCGCCGGGCCGCAGGACCGCACGCACCTGTCCGAAGAGCGCGGGCAGTTCGGCCGGGAGGAAGTGGCCGAGCGCCCCGAAGCTGACGACGAGGTCGAAGGCGGCACGGAACGGCAGGGCACGCGCGTCGGCGCGCACCCAGGCCACCCGGGGACCCGGGCCGCGGTCGTTCCGGGTCCCGGCGCCCGGGGCGCCCAGGGGCCGGGCGGCCGGGGGCCGGGCGTCCGGAGTGCGGGCGTCCGGGTCCCGGCCGCCCGCATCCCGGACATCAGTGACCCGGACCTCCGCGCCCCGGGCGTCGGTCGCCCGGGCGTCGCCGGCCCGGCCGTGCCGTTGCCGGGCGACGGCGAGCATGCCCGCGCTGAAGTCGACACCGGTGACCGTGGAGCGGCACACCCGTGCCAGCACGCCGGCTCCCGCGCCCGTCCCGCAGCACAGGTCGAGCCCGTCGCCGTAGGGGCCGGTCCGCTCCAGCACGGAGCCGACGGCGTCCAGCACCGCGTCCGGGGTGCGAAAGGGGGTGCGGTCGAACTTCGGGGCGAGCAGGTCGTAGCCGTGCTGGACACAGGACAGCGCCTGCACGGCGAGTTCTCGGACCGTGGGTCCTTCCGGACTGAACATCCACGTCAGCTTAGCCGCCCGTCCCGAGCCACCGGGCCTGCGGGGTGGCCGGACGGGTGTCAACGTGTTACATTGCCTGGAGCACTTGTGTCACGCCCTCTTCTTGTGGGCGCCGGTGCGATGTGATTCCTCTTCTTCCCGGTTCTTCCCGGTTCTTCCCGGTTCTTCCGAGCTGATCCGCCGACGCGACTGCCGATCCGGCTCCTTCGCGTCCGGCACAACAGCTTCCCACCGCCACCTCACGGCCCCCGACCGCGCACCGCGCGCCGCCGGGCCGCCGCACCGCCGTGGTGGTTCCGCCCGCGGCGCCCGGTCCGCGCCCGGCCCGGGCCGTACCCGGCGCGCGCCGCGTGGCTCTCCTCGCTCCCGCACCTCTTCGTGCCGTGCGCCTCCGTCCGTGAAAGGACTCCCACCCATGACCGTCACACTCGACCGCCTCCCGATGGACGCGCAGTCGTCCCCGGCCCCCCGGCTCGTCACCGGTGTCCTGGACCTCGACACCGGCGGAAAGGGCCGTCTCCGCGGCCCCGGCCTCCTTCCCTCCCCCACCGACCCGCAGGTCCCCGCCGCCCTGGTCCGCCGCCACGGACTGCGCAAGGGCGACCTCGTCGACGCCGTGCAGGGGGACCGGCACACCGTCACCGCTGTCGCCCGCGTCGACGGACGCAGCCCGGACGGACTCGGCGGCCGGCGCCGCTTCCACGACCTGACGCCCCTGCACCCGCGCGAGCGGCTCCGTCTCGAACACCCGGCCGCCGGTCTCGCCGGGCGGGTGACGGACCTGGTCGCCCCCGTCGGCAAGGGCCAGCGCGGGCTCATCGTGGCACCGCCGAGGACGGGCAAGACCGTACTGCTCCAGCAGATCGCCGCCGCCGTCACCGGCAACCATCCCGAATGCCGGCTGATGGTGCTGCTGCTGGACGAACGTCCCGAGGAAGTCACCGACATGCGGCGCTCGGTGCGCGGCGAGGTCTACGCCTCCACGTTCGACCGGACGCCCGGGCAGCACATCGCGCTCGCCGAACTCGTCGTGGAGCGGGCCAAGCGGCTGGTGGAGGCGGGCGAGGACGTCGTGATCCTCCTCGACTCCCTGACCCGCCTGTGCCGGGCCCACAACAACGCCGCGGCCGCGGGTGGCCGCACCCTCAGCGGCGGCGTCGACGCGGCCGCGCTGCACGCGCCCAAGCGGCTCTTCGGGGCGGCCCGCCTGGCGGAGGAGGGCGGCTCCCTCACCATCCTGGCCACCGCGCTCGTGGAGACGGGTTCCCGCGCCGACGACTTCTTCTTCGAGGAGTTGAAGAGCACCGGCAACATGGAGCTGCGGCTGAACCGCGAACTCGCCTCCCGCCGCGTCCATCCGGCCGTCGACCTCGGCGCCTCCGGCACCCGCCGTGAGGAACTCCTGCTGTCTCCGGCCGAGTTGGCGGCGACCCGCGGTCTGCGCCGGGTCCTGCAGCACCGCGACGGCCACAGCGGTCTCGAAACCCTCCTGGAGCGGCTGCGCGGCACACCGGACAACGCCACGTTCCTGCGCCGGATCCAGCCGACCCTGCCGACCGGCAGAGCGACGAGCGGCTGACCGGTCGGCAGGCCGACGGGCCCACCGACGCTCGGCAGCCCGGCCGAGCACCTGCCCGGCCGACCGCCGGCTCGGCCGACCGCCCGCCCGGCCGGCCCACCGCTCGGCCGGCCCGCTCAGCGACCGCGTGGAAGCCGGAGAAGTCCCCTGCGACGCGGGCGGCGACCCGAACGGCCGCGCGGGCTGGGACATCCGGGTGTTCGTCGTCCCCGTTCGGCCCCCGGCAAGGTCACGCCTGCCCCGACACGTCCCTACGTTTGCGATATGACGATCGGATTCTCTCTCCGTACTGCCGTGTCGGCCTGCGCCCTGTGCGCGGCCGGCATGCTCATAGTGACCTCGCCCGCGGCGGCTGCGAACCGGACCGGCACGGACCCCGGGGCGCGGGGCCGGCCGAACGCCGCGGTGCCGCAGCCGGCCCTCCTCCAGCACGAGGGCACCCAGGTGCGCCCGCGCGCCGGCGCACCCGAGACACCTGACGTCTCCGCCCTGTCGTGGGTGGTGGCCGACGCGGGCACCGGCGAGGTGCTCGCCGCCCACAACGCGCACGAGAAACTGCCGCCCGCGAGCACCCTGAAGACCCTGTTCGCGCTGACCGTGCTGCCCGCCGTCCCCGGCGGTGTCCAGCACACCGTCAGCGCGAAGGAACTGGCCGGGATCGGCGAGGGCAGCAGCCTGGTCGGGGTCGTCGAGGGGCACACCTACCGGGTCTCCGACCTCTGGCACGGGGTGTTCCTCAACTCGGGCAACGACGCCGTGCACGTGCTCGCCGCGCTCAACGGCGGCTGGAACCGGACGGCCCGTCAGATGCAGGCCAAGGCCCGTGCCCTGGGCGCCATGGACACCTACGTCGTCTCGCCCGACGGTTACGACGCCGACGGGCAGGTGTCGTCCGCCTACGACCTGGCCGTGTTCGGGCGAGCCGGACTGCGCAACCCGGACTTCGCCCGCTACTGCTCCACGGTCGAGACCTCCTTCCCCGGCAACGACGGCAGCACCTTCGAGATCGCGAACACCAACCGGCTGCTGACCGGCGCCGACGGTGTGACGCCCTACCCCGGGCTGGTCGGCATCAAGAACGGATACACCACCAACGCGGGCAACACCCTGGTCGCCGCCGCCCACCGGGGTGAGCGCACCCTCATCGTGACCGTGATGAACCCCCAGGAGGGTGAGGGCTTCGAGGTGTACGAGGAGGCCCGTGCCCTGCTCGACTGGGGGTTCGACGCCGCCGGGCACGTCGACCCGGTCGGGTCGCTCGACGGACTGCGCCCGGTCGCGCACGGCGCCCAGGTCGTCGTCCCGAAGGCGGCGCCCGCCCCGCCGCCCGCACCGGCCCCCGACGACTGGCCGCAGACGGGCGCGATCGCCGGCGCGGCCGGGCTGGGCGCGGGAGCGGTCCTGATGGGCCTGCGGCGCCGGTCCAGGCGCCTGGCACGCGGCTGACCCCCGGGCCGGCGACGCCGCCACGGCCCCGCCCCGCACCGCCCCGCACCGCCGACCCGGCCCCGGAACTCGTCCTCACCGACAGGTCACACGTCCCGCCCAGGGCTCACGCGCACCGCGCCGGGATCGGCGCGTACCGGCCCGGGCTCCCCCGCCCTGGCCGCCCGGCGGGTACCGTCCGGGCGCGACGCGAGCCGGGCCGAGGCCCCGGCATCCTCACGGCTCGGGACGCCCGAATCTCCCCAGCCCTCATGCACGGGCCGCCCCGAGGCCCCTGCCCGTCTCCGCGGGCCTGGTGGCACGGCTCGCGGACGCGGCCGGGCCCGGCGGTCAGAGGCGGGCGGGGGCCGCGGAGCGCTCCGGGTCCGAGTCCGGGCGCGGGTCCGCCTGGGGGTCCAGCGCGCGGACGGGGCGGACGCTGCCGACCGGACGGCCGCCGCCGAGCAGTGTCTCGCCCGCGAACTCGGTGAGCAGGCGGGCGTCGACGCCCGCCCGGACGAGGGCGGCCGCCGCGACCGGTATCCGGGCCCGGTTCGCCCCGTCGGAGATCTTCACGGCGACGGCCCGGCCGTCCGGCAGCGCGGCGACCTGGACCCCTTCGAAACCGTCCTTGGCGAGCAGTCCGGGCACGGCCCGCATCAGTGCCGCCACGTCCCGTCCGGAGCCGGACGCCATCTCGGCGTGCTCGCGCACGGCGTCGGCCACGCGGGCCTCGGGGGTGCCGGACACGGCGGTGGTGATCCGGGCGGCGGCCCGGGCCAGGCCGTGCAGGGAGACCGCGAACAGCGGCGCGCCGCAGCCGTCGACGGTGACCTGCGCGACGCGCTGCCCGGTCAGGTCCTCGACGATCTCGGCGATGGCCTGCTGGAGCGGGTGGGCCGGGTCGAGGTAGTCGTCGAGGGACCAGCCGTTGAGCCGGCAGGTGTAGAGCATGGCCGCGTGCTTGCCGGAGCAGTTCTGGGCGAGCCGGGAGGGCAGCCGGCCCTCGCGCACCCAGGCGTCCCGGACGACCGGGTCGAAGGGCAGGTCGGGGACGTTGCGCAGGTCGTCCTCGGTCAGCCCGGCCAGCTCCAGGATCCGCCGGGTGCCGGCGAGGTGGCGTTCCTCGCCCGAGTGGCTGGCGGCGGCCAGCGAGAGCAGTTCGCCCTCCAGCGGGAGTCCGGCGCGCACCATGGCGACGGCCTGGACGGGTTTGAGCGCGGAGCGCGGGTAGAAGGCGGCCTCGGGGTCGCCGAGGTCGAAGGAGACCCGGCCGTCGGCGCCGAGGACGACGACGGAGCCGTGGTGGACGCCCTCGATCACCCCGCCGCGGACGAGGTGGGCGACGGGGACGTGGCGGGGTTCGCGGACGAGGGGTGCCTCGGCGGGAAAGCTGCTGTACATCACTGCCTGGATCACTGGTGGGTGGGTGGCCCGGCCTCGCGCGGGGTTCACGCGTCGGCCGTGGTGGGGCTGTGCGGGGAGCGCACGATGTCGGTGAGGGTCGTCTCGACGCGGTCCAGGTGGTGGGACATGGCCCGCACCGCGTCCTGCTCGCTGCCGGCGACCAGGGCGTCGAGGAGCGCCCGGTGCTCACGGTCGGACTGTTCGCGCCGGCCGCCCAGCTCGTTCAGGAACGCGGACTGGCGGGCCAGGGCGTCCCGGATCTCCTCGATGACACGGCGGAAGACGGGGTTCTGGGCCGCCTGGGCGACGGACAGGTGGAACAGGGTGTCCAGCGCGACCCAGGAGGTCGTGTCGGTCTCCTGTTCCATGCGTTCCAGCAGGTGGGTCAGACGGTCGAGGTCCTCCGGTGTGCGCCGGGCGGCTGCGTAGCCCGCGACGGGGATCTCGATGTGCCGGCGCACCTCCATGAGGTGGCCGGCGGTGTAGTCGCCGAAGGTCGGGTCCTCCACCGAGGAGGCGACGACGAAGGTGCCCTTGCCGGTCTTCGAGACGGTCAGGCCCATGGTCTGCAGGGCGCGCAGGGCCTCGCGCAGCACCGGCCGGGAGACCCCGAGCGTGCGGCACAGCTCCGCCTCGGACGGCAGTTTGTCGCCGATCGCGTAGGCGCCGCGCTCGATGGCGCCGCGCAGGTGGGTGAGGACCGCTTCCATGGCGCTGACGCGCCGGGGGGCCTGCCCACCTGTCTGGCTGTCTGACAGGTTCACGGAGCGATGGTCCGGCCTGCGGGGCGGGGGTGTCAAGTCCCGCCCCCTCGGCTCGCACCCGGCCCGGCCGTCACAGGTGCTCTGCGGCATCGGCGGACCGCGCCGGACCGGGCTGCTCCCCTCCGGACGGGACCGGACCGGGCTGCTCCCTCCCGGACGGGGCCGGTGCGTCCCGGGCCGGGCGCGCACCCTCCCGGATCGTCGCCATGCGTCCCTGGTCGGGACTAGGTCGGGACTACGCGTCCAGGACGCCCGTGCCCAGCAGCCCGAAGAGCAGCACGCCGACGGCGATCCGGTAGAGGACGAAGGCGTTGAAGGAGTGCTTGGCGACGAACTTCAGCAGCCAGGCGATGGAGGCGTAGGCGACGGCGAACGACACGACCGTGCCGACGGCCAGCGGCGCGGCGCCCACGCCCGCGCCCAGGGCGTCCTTGAGTTCGTACAGGCCGGCGCCGGTGAGTGCCGGGATGCCGAGGAAGAAGGACAGGCGGGTGGCGGCGACGCGGTCCAGGTCGAGGATCAGCGCGGTGGACATGGTGGCGCCGGAGCGGGAGAAGCCGGGGAAGAGCAGGGCGAGGATCTGCGAGGTGCCGACCAGCATGGCGTCCTTGAAGGAGGTGTCGTCCTCGCCGCGCTTGTGCCGCCCCATCTGGTCGGCGCACCACATCACGCCGCTGCCGGCGATCAGCGATCCCGCGACCACCCACAGCGAGCCGAGCGGCCCGTCGATCAGCGGCTTGGCGGCCAGCCCCACGACGACGATCGGTATCGTCGCGTAGATCACCCACCAGGCGAACCTGTAGTCGTGGTGGTGGCGCTGCTCGCGGTCGCCCAGGCCGCGGAACCAGGCGGAGACGATCCGCACGATGTCCTTGAAGAAGTACACGAGCACGGCGGCGATGGCGCCGACCTGGATGACGGCGGAGAACCCGACGACGGAGCTGTCGTCGACCGGGATGTCCATGAGCCCCTCGGCGATCTTGAGGTGGCCGGTGGAGGACACGGGGAGGAACTCGGTCACCCCCTCGACGACTCCGAGGACGACGGCCTGACCGACGGAGATGGCGCTCATGGGATCCAGTTCTGGGGATGTTTGGTCGACAGTGTTGTAGACGCTCTGGCGTCGCAGACACTCTTACTGCGCCAAGATGAAGTCCCGGTGACGTCCACCCCCTGTCCGTCTGAACTCGCCGCCGTCACCAGCCGTTCTCGAACATCCGGGTCACCTGCGCGATACGGGCCTCGTCACGCCGGTAGTAGGTACGGCGGCCGACGCGCCGGGCGCGCACGAGGCCGAGGCCGGCGAGGAGGGCGAGGTGGTTCTCGATGACCCGGCGGGGGATGCCGAGGCCCGTGGCGACGGACCGTGCGGTCCGGCCGCGCGCCGCGCGGCCGGCGGTGGGGATGCGGGGCGCGCGCCGCCCCGGGGACGGGGAAGGGACCGGATCCTTGAGCCACTCCAGGATGGCCAGACGTGTCCGGCCGGCGGGAGTCCGCTGCATCTCCGCCTCCTGTCGTGGCCCACTCGCCCGTCCCGTCCTGACGTTTCCCGCCGCGGAGCGGAGCGACCCGTACTGACCGGGACTCGACGGCCGTTGGCCGGTACCGGACGGCGAAGCACGGCGCGGGGGGTGCGCGCCGGAGCATGCGTGACAACACGCCCCCGCGCACGCCGGCGCGGCCCGGCACCCGCCGAGTGCGGCCCGGCGACCCGGGGGACCCGGGTACGGTCCGGCCCCGGGTACGGTCCGGCGGCCGTTCAGCTGCGGCCGAGGCGCACCACCCGCACGGCGCCCGCGGGCACCGCGAGCCGGCCCGCGACGGCTTCGCCGGTCAGCAGCTCGGTGCCGGGTGCCTCCAGCGGCACCTTCACTTCGGATCCGGTGTGGTTGACGGCGCACAGACGGGTGCCCGACGCACCGCTGCGGCGCACCGCCTCGACGTCGCGGGGCAGTCCGGTGCGCGGCGCGATGCGGACGACGACCAGCGGGTACCGCGACAGGTCGGCTTCCGGGTGGGCGGAGTCGACGGTCAGGTGGCGGTCGTGGAGCGCCTCGTAGGAGGCGTCGGCGCGCTAGCGCGGGTCGTGGTCCTCGCTGGGCCGCCACTGCAGGTTCTGCGCCCGCCAGGACTGCCGGTCCCGGAGCACGGCCACGTCGGCCTCGGTGCGCGTGCCGCGCACGGTGCCCGACGCGTCGGCGGACGCGCCCGGTTCGACGACCTCGCGCCACACACGGGTGCCGCTGCCCCCGTGCGGCGGCATCGCCGAGTGGAACTTCTCGGCGCCGCGCCGCGACTGCCGCCACTGGAAGAACATGGCGCCCTCGGAGCCGCGGGCGACGTGGGCGAGGGAGTTGCGGGCCATCTGGCCGGGTGCCTCGGCGGGGCTGCCGGTTGACGCCCGAGGTGGAGTGTTCCAGGAGCAGCCAGGGCGCGCCGCCGGCCACGGAGCGGGTGAGGTCGGCGGCCACGGCGAGATCGGTGCGGGTGCTGCTCGCGCAGATGAGCGGCGCGGATCCGGCGGCGGTGATCCTGCCGACGGAGTTGGTCGGGCGCGGCTCGGCGGAGCGGGACGGGAGGCGCGGAGCGCGGCGGGACCGGTCAGGATCCGAGAAGCCGTCCCGCCCTCCCCCGCCCTACGGTGGAACCACCGACGCACCCGTCGGGTCCGTCCCACCAGCGAGGAGCCCACCATGACCACCGGCCTCCAGACGATCGTCTACCCCGTCAAGGACCTGGCCCGCGCCAAGTCCCTGTTCGGCGCCCTGCTCCAGGTCGAGCCGTACGCCGACGAGCCCTACTACGTCGGATACAAGGCGGCCGGCCAGGACGTCGGCCTCGACCCCAACGGGCACGGCAAGGGCATGACGGGTCCGGTGCCCTACTGGCACGTCGACGACATCCAAGGCCGCCTGGCGGCACTGCTGGAGGCGGGCGGCGAACTGCTCCAGGACGCGCAGGACGTCGGCGGCGGCCGGATGATCGCCTCGGTGAAGGACGCCGACGGCAACCTCGTCGGGCTCATCCAGGACGCGTGAGCGCCGGGCAGCCGCCCGCCCGGTGTCCGGCGGCCGCGGACGCCCGCGCAGGCCCGCGGGTCAGCCCCGCGGGCGGCCCAGCAGGGTGCGTACGCCCTCGGAGGTCAGCGTCAGGCCGTGCGGAGAGCTGGCGTCTATGGTGAGCGACAGGTCGTCGGCGGGCCACTGGGAGGCGAGGGCGCCCAGGGGCACCAGACGGTACCGGGAGATGAAGGGCAGCAGCTCGGACATCTCCAGTTCCGAGGTGAACACGGGCACCACCGGCACTCCGCCCGGCTGCTCCAGGACGGGCAGGGCCACCGCCGAGGGGTCGGTGGCGTCCTCGTCACTGACGTCGTCCGGCACGGGCACCAGCACCTCGCTGCCGGCCAGCGTGTCCAGTGCGCCGGTGTCCTCCGCGTTCTCGGCGAGCACGTCCAGTGCCTGCTGGGCGGGCGTGGCGGTGTGGTCGTTCGAGGGTGTGTCCATGGCAGGTCCCTGGTCGCGGCGGTCGGGGGGCCCGTCCGGGCGCTGCGCCCTGGCACGGTTCTGCTCGCGTACCCGGCCACGCACCGCGCAATCGTCCCGGTCACGGAATTCCGGGCGAGCGGCCGGACCGGCCTGCGGCCCCCGCGGCGCACCGGCACGAGGCCGGTCCGGGGACGGGCGGGGAGCGGGTCAGTGACGGATGAGGGCCCTCCGCGGCACACGGCGCGGAGAGCCCGGAGGGGCTCACTTCCGAACCCCTGGGCGTCCGGGTATCCAGTGCGGCGGGGGCGATTCGCCGGGGCCGGCGGCCGTCAGACGCCGTCGGGGCGCGGGCGGACCCAGTCCAGGGACCGCTCGACGGCCCGCTGCCAGCTCTCGTACTCCCACGCCCGCCGCTCGGGGGACATCTGCGGGATCCACTGTCCGGCACGGTGCCAGTTGCGGCGCAGCACCTCCAGGTCGGCCCAGTAGCCGACGGCGAGCCCGGCCGCGTAGGCCGCGCCGAGCGAGACCGTCTCGGACACCAGGGGCCGCACGACGGGGACGTCGAGCACGTCGGCGAGCATCTGCATGAGCAGGTGGTCGGAGGTCATGCCGCCGTCCACCTTGAGCTGTCTGAGGGCGAGACCGGAGTCGGCGTTCATGGCGTCGACCACCTCACGGGTCTGCCAGGCGGTGGCCTCCAGGACCGCGCGGGCCAGGTGGCCCCTGGTGATGTAGGAGGTCAGGCCGACGACTACGCCCCGCGCGTCGCTGCGCCAGTGGGGGGCGAAGAGGCCGGAGAAGGCCGGGACGATGTAGCAGCCCCCGTTGTCCTCCACCGTGCGGGCCAGCGTCTCGATCTCGGGCGCGGTGCTGATCATGCCGAGGCGGTCGCGGAACCACTGCACCAGAGACCCGGTGACCGCCATGGGTCCTTCGAGGGCGTAGACCGTGGGCTCGCCCGCGATCTTGTAGGCGACGGTGGTGAGCAGCCCGTTGCGGGAGCGGACCAGCTCGGTGCCGGTGTTCATGAGCAGGAAGCTGCCGGTGCCGTAGGTGCACTTGGCCTCGCCGGGCGAGAAGCAGGTCTGCCCGAACAGGGCCGCCTGCTGGTCGCCGAGGGCGGCGGTGATGCGCACGCCCGGGAGCAGGGCGCGGGCCTCGCCGTAGCTCTCGGCGGAGGAGCGGATCTCGGGCAGCAGGGCGCGCGGCACGCCGAAGAAGTCCAGGAGTTCCGGGTCCCAGGTCAGGGTGCGGATGTTGACGAGCATGGTGCGGCCGGCGTTGGTGGGGTCGGTGATGTGCAGGCCGCCGTCGGTGCCGCCGGTCAGGTTCCAGATCAGCCAGCTCTCCATCGTGCCGAACAGCACGTCGCCGTTGCGGGCGCGTTCCTCCAGGCCCTCCGTGTGCTCGAAGAGCCAGCGGATCTTGGGCGCGGAGAAGTAGGTGGAGGCGGGCAGGCCGCAGCGGTCGAGGAAGAACTCGTCGCCGGGCCGGTCGCGGAGCGCGTCGACGAGCGGTGCCGTGCGGGTGTCCTGCCAGACGATCGCCCGGCCCAGCGGCGCCCCGGTGCGCCGGTCCCACAGGACGGTCGTCTCGCGCTGGTTGGCGATCCCGATGGCGGCGACGGCCCCGGCGTCCACGCCCGCGTTCCGCAGCGCCTCGGGCACGATGCGCTGGACGTTGCGCCAGATCTCCACGGCGTCGTGCTCGACCCAGCCGGGGCGGGGGAAGTACTGCTGGTGCTCGCGCTGGGAGACCGCGCACAGCCGTCCGCTGTGGTCGAACAGGATGCACCGCGTGGACGTGGTGCCCTGGTCGATGGACATCACATACCGGTCAACCATGGTCGGTCCTGCCTTCCGGTGCGTCGCGCGGGTGCGCAGACCTGTCGGGGGCTTGCGGGGTGCCTGACAGGAGAGGCCTACCGGGGTCTACCAGCGGCCCGCTCCCAGGTCCCGGGAGATCGCCCGTGCGGCCTCCCGGAGCAGGGCGGTCAGCGCGGGCAGCGGCCTGCCTCTGGGGTCGCAGATCCTCTCGACGGGGCCGGACAGGCCGATGGCGCCCACCACCAGGCCGCCGTGCCCGCGGATCGGCGCGGCGATCCCCGCGTCGCCCATGGTCATCTCCTGGACCTCCGCGCCCCAGCCGACCTCGCGGATCTCGGCGAGCGCCCGGTCCAGGTCCTCGCGGACGACGAGGGTGTGCCGCGTGTACGCCTCCAGGCCGTCCGCCGGCAGGGGGCCGAGGACGGCGGTGCCGAAGGCCAGCAGGACCTTGCCGAGCGAGGAGGCGTGCAGCGGCAGCAGCGCGCCGACGTCGAGGGTCTGCAGGGTGTCGTCGGGGCGGAAGACGTGGTGGATGACGAGGACCCGGCCCTCCAGCGGCGTGCCGATGCGCACCGCCTCGCCGCTGCGGGCGGCCAGCGCGTCGGCCCAGTTGATCGCGCGCGAGCGCAGTTCGTTGACGTCGAGGTAGCTGGTCCCCAGATGCAGCAGTGCCGCTCCGAGCTGGTACTTTCCTGTGGTCTCGTCCTGTTCGACGAAGTCCACGTGCTGCAGGGTGCGCAGGATGCCGTGTGCGGTGCCCTTGGCGAGGCCGAGGGACGACGCCACCTCCCCGAGCCCCAGCCTGCGGGGGCCCCCGGCGAGGAGGCGCAGGATCGCCGCGGCTCGTTCGATGGACTGGACGGGTCCGGCCATGGGGCGATATTAGCCCTGTTTGTCCCGCTCAGGACTGTTGTTCGGTAATGCCGACCGCGGTTCATTGACCTGCGGGGCTTTTGTTCCTTAGCGTGACACGTCGCGCCCGGACGGCGGGCGGCGGCACCTGCCGGAGGAGGAAGGCACATGACCGTAGCGCAGCTCGACGCCGCGCCCCACGGGGAAGTCGACCACGCCTTCCCCCTGCTGCACACGCCCGGGGCCGTGTCGGCGGTACGCCGTCGCGTACGACGCCTGCTGGGCGGCTGGGACCTGCCCGCCGACGCCGCCGACGACGTCCTCCTCGTGGTCTCGGAGCTGGTCACCAACGCGCTCGTGCACGCCCGGCCGCCCGCGACCCTGCGGCTGTGGCGGGTCCCGGTCGACGGCCGCGGCGCGGTCCACGTGGAGGTGAGCGACCCGGGCCCCGCGGCTCCCCCCGCGCCCGGCTCGGCCCCCGACCCCGACGAGCACGGCCGCGGCCTGGGCATCGTCACCGCGCTGTCGGCCCGGTGCGGCGTCAGGGCGGACGACGCCGGGACCAGCCGCTGGGCGGAGGTCCTGGCGGGCTGAGCGGCGCCGGGCCGCCCCGCCCGCGGGTGCGCCCGGCCGGTCCGGCCGCACCCACCGCCCGCCGCCCGGCTTGACCACCGCCGTCGCGGGGCCGACCGTGGCCACAGGGGTGTGTCGGTCCCTGGAGGTGCCGTGAGCGCGTCGGCTGAACCGCGGGTGGCGGGTCTGGAGACCCGGTCGATCGACTACGTGCCCCTGGACGAGCGGCACGGCAAGCTGTGGCACCTGGGCCCCCTGTGGTTCATGTCGAACGCGCAGATCGCCACCCTGGCCGTGGGCCTGATCAGCATCACCGGGGGCGGCAACCTCCTCTGGTCGCTCCTGGCCATCGTCACGGGCACCCTCGTCGGCACCTTCTTCATGGCCTTCCACTCGGCCCAGGGCCCGCAGCTGGGGCTGCCGCAGATGATCCAGTCGCGGCCCCAGTTCGGCTACGTCGGCGCGCTGCTCGTGTGGCTCTTCGCCTATGTGCAGTACGCGGGGTTCAACGTCTTCAACACGATCCTCGCCGGGCAGGCCCTGCACGCCACCCTGCACGGCGGCGTCAAGCTCTGGGTGCTCGTGGTCACCGTGATCGGGCTGGGGGTCGCGCTGGTCGGCTACGACGTCATCCACAAGGCCGAGCGCTTCCTGACGTACACCTTCCTCGTCGTCTTCGGGATCTTCACCGTGGGCGTCCTGGTGAACCTGCACTACCCGGCGGGCTCCTTCGACCCGGCCGGCTTCCGGTGGACCCCGTTCCTGGCCCAGTTCGGCGTGGTCGCCGGCTACCAGATCAGCTGGGCCATCTACGTCTCCGACTACTCCCGCTACCTGCCGCCCGACGTCACGGTCCGCAAGACCTTCTACTGGACCTACGCCGGCTCCGCGCTCGGCGGCATCTGGCTGATGGTGCTGGGCTCCCTGCTGGCGGCCTGGGCGGGCCGGGACTTCGACACGATCCGGTCGATCGACGCGGCCGGCGACACCGTGTTCACCGGCTTCGGCGCCGTCGTGCTGCTGTTCGCCGCGCTCGGCCTGGTCTCCGTCACCGCGCTGAACATGTACGGCGGCTCGCTGACACTGATCAGCGGCATCGACTCGTTCCGCAAGGTGCGCCCGACGCTCACCGTGCGCCTGGTGACCCTGGGGGTGACGGCGGCGCTCTCCCTCGTCGGCGCGCTCGCCGCGACCTCGCACTTCCTGCGCAACTTCAACGACTTCCTGCTGCTGGTCCTCTACCTGTTCATCCCGTGGACCGCGGTGAACCTCATGGACTACTACGTCGTGCGCCGCGGCCACTACGCGGTCGCGGAGATCTTCGACCCGCACGGTGTGTACGGCCGTTGGGGCCTACAGGGGATCGTCTCCTACCTCGCCGGGTTCGCCGCCATGGTGCCGTTCTTCTCCGTCGGCACCCTCTTCGTCGGTCCGGCCGCGAAGGCGCTGGGCGGCGCGGACATCTCCCTGTTCATCGGGCTGCCCGTCTCCGCGCTGCTGTACTGGTGGCTGACCCGCTCCCTCGACGTGGCCGCCGAGCAGCGGCTGGCCGAGGCGGAGGCGGCGGAGCTGGACCGCGCGGCCCACGAGCACCGCGAGCCCTGACGCGGGCCGCCGCCGCGACCGCTCCGGACGCCGTGGCCCGCTCCGCCGGCGAACCCGCCCGGGCGCGCCCGCCCCGCCTCGCCCCGGCCCCGCGGCCCCGGGCGGGGCACCCCGCCCGGGGCCGGGCGGCAGCGTCCATGTCATCCTGCCCGGAGTTCCCCGGCACCGGGCGGCCCGCGCGGCGGACCGGTCTCCCGGGGGGCGGCCCCTGAAGTACCTGCGTGTGAAGTGACCTGCGCATGCTGACGAAGACGAGGAAAGGCGCCCGTTGAGCACCGGCACTGCGGCTCCCGGCAGTTACTACGTCCGTACCGGCGAGCACCGTTTCGAGCCCACGGCCCGTGCGAGCGGCGCCTGGGACGAGACCGAGCTGCACTTCAGCCCGCTGGGCGGTCTCGTCGTCCACGCGATCGACCGGTATCTCGCCACGCGGCCGCCCAGCGGTCTGCTGCTGTCGCGGATCAGCTACGACATCCTGGGCCGGCTGGCGCTTCAGGAGTGCGAGATCGAGGTGGAGACGGTCCGGCCGGGCCGCACCATCGAACTGCTGGAGGCCGTCGTCCGCGTCGCCCGGCGCCCGGTGGTCCGGGCCCGTGCCTGGCTGCTGGCCGCGCAGGACACCGCCTCGGTCGCCGGGGGCGGGGCCGCCCCGCTCACCGGGCCGCAGGGACTCGCCCCCTGGCCGATGACGGACCACTGGCCCGGCGGCTACATCGCCTCCCTCGACGTCCGCCCCGTCGGCCCGCCGCGGCCCGGCCGCGCGACCGTCTGGGTGTCCACTCCGCTCGCCCTGGTGGCCGGGGAGCCGTGCAGCCCGCTGGCCTCCTACCTGGCCCTGGTCGACACGGCCAACGGCATCGCCGTACGCGAGTCGCCCAAGGCGTGGATCTTTCCCAACGTCGACCTGACCGTGCACCTGCACCGCCGGCCGGAGGGGCGCTGGACCGGCCTGGACACCACCGTCGTCTTCGGTCCGGCCGGCCAGGGGATCACCAGTACGGTGCTGCACGACGTGCACGGCCCGGTCGGCCACGCCCAGCAGATCCTCACCGTGCGGCCCGTACCGGGCGCCTGACCGGGACCGGCCGGGGCCGCGCACCGGCCGGCCGGACCCGTGGACCGGCCGGCGGGGGTCTGCGGCCTACTCCCAGGCCGCGGTGTCCGGGTCGATGCCGTGAGCGCGCGCGCCGGCGTCGATGATGCGGCGCAACCAGGTGGCGAGACCGGGCCGGATGCCGTCGTAGTGGGCGGCGAATCCCGGATCGGTCTCGTACCTGCGGCCGAGGCAGACCTGCATCTGCCGGGTGAGGGGGAAGTACGCGGCGAAGACCTCACGGTGCCGTTCGACGAGCCGATCGGCTTCCGGGTCACCCGGGGCGACGCCGGCGTCCATCGCCTCCGCGAGCGCCCGCTCGAAGCCGGCGACGTCGTCGGCGACCTCCTGCCACTCCTGCGGCGAGCGGGAGGCCGAGCGCTCGGCGTACTGCTGCCATTGCCTGGTGTCCCCGTAGCGCCGGCGGGCCTGGAGGGGCCAGTCCGGGTTCCACCCGGGGCCGAAGACCGCGGCCTGCTGCCCGGGGGTCAGCAGCAGGCCGCGCTCGTGGGCGTCGATCATCCGGCCCAGCCCGGCGTCGAGCTGCCGGAGGCGCTCGATCCGTTCGGCGATCTGGGCGCGTTGCGCGCGCAGTGCACCGGGCACGTCGGCGGCCGAGTCGTCCAGGACGGCCCGGATCCTGTCCAGGCCCAGACCCAGCTCACGGTAGACGACGACGCGGTGCAGACGTTCGAGGTCCGCGGCGGTGTAGAGGCGGTACCCGGCAGCCGTGCGCAGCGACGGCCGCGCCAGCCCCGTCTCGTCCCAGTGGTGCAGCGCGCGGACGGTCACGCCCAGACGGGCCGAGACCTGACCGACGGTCAGGCCCCCGGCATCGGTGGTGTCAGGCATGTTCCCCATTGTCGCCGTCGCCGCGGCCTGCTCCCGGCGCGAGGATGCCGACGGCTTCGAGGTACCGCGCCTCCTCGCCGGCCGGGTCGAGGGGTTTCGCCGCGGTGAGGACGACCCGCGCGTTCTCGGGGGTGATCACGGTCACGTCGCGGGTGTTCCAGGGGGTGTCGCGCGGGCCCTCGACGGAGTCCGGGCGCAGTGCGCGGCAGGCCTCGGCGAGGGGCTCGACCTGGCTGAGCACGCACGCGAAACCGACGCTCATCGCGGGTGCCCGCTCCGGAACGTCCGCCGCCGTGACGAGGAGTACGTCCTGGAACGCCCACCGGCGCAGGTGCACGAGCCTGCCGGGGATGCTGAACAGTTCGAAGAACCCCAGCCCGCGGGTCCAGAAGTCCACGGACGCGGCCATGTCGCTCGTGGGGACGGTGGCGAAGGCGGGCATTCCGTAGATGCCGCGGAACGGCTCCGGCGCAGCCGCGTCCGGGCCGGGAGCAGGCACGGGGCTGATCTCGAACGCGTTGAAGTTCTCGCTCATGCACCTCACCTTCGGGCCTCACGCGGCGTGAGGGTCAAGCCGTTCCGGACTTCCACGGGCTCCCGAGTTTTTGAACGCGTTCAAGAACAAGCGTAGGATCACCCCCGCCGACAGAGGGGGGCGAGGAGCGATGAAGGTCGTACTGCCGGGCGGGACCGGTCAGGTGGGCACCGTGCTGGAGCGGGCGCTGACCGCGGCCGGGCACGAGGTCGTCGTACTGACCCGGCGTCCGCGGCGCGCGGGGCAGGTCCTGTGGGACGGAAGGACGCCGGGGCCGTGGGCGGAGGCGGTCGACGGCTGCGACCTGGTGGTGAACCTGGCCGGACGCAGCGTCAGCTGCCGCTACACGCCGGACAACCTGCGGGCGATGAAACAGTCGCGGGTGGACTCCGCCCGGGTCGTGGGCGAGGCCGTGGCCGCCGCCCGGCGGCCCCCGCGCCTGTGGCTGCAGATGAGCACCGCCACCGTCTACGCGCACCGCTTCGACGCGCCCCACGACGAGGCGACCGGCGTCATCGGCGGATCGGAACCCGGCGTCCCCGCGTACTGGGCCTACAGCGTGGACATCGCCCGCGCCTGGGAGCGGGAACAGGAGCGGGCCGCGACCCCGCGCACCCGCAAGGTCGCCCTCCGGGCCGCCATGGTGATGAGTCCCGACCGGGGCGGGGTCTTCGACGTGCTGCTGCGGCTGGCCCGGCTGGGCCTCGGCGGACCGGTGGCGGGCGGCGCGCAGTACGTCTCCTGGATCCACGCGCAGGACTTCGTGCGCGCCGTGCTCTTCCTGGCGGGGCGGGAGGACATCGAGGGGCCGGTCAACCTCGCCGCGCCCGCACCCCTGACACAGCGCGCCCTCATGCGGGTGCTGCGCACCGCCTGGGGCGTCCCGGTGGGCCTGCCGGCCACGCGGTGGATGGCTCAGGCCGGGGCCTTCGTGCTGCGCACGGACACCGAACTGCTCCTGAAGAGCCGGCGCGTGGTCCCCGGCCGCCTGCTCGACGCGGGCTTCGCCTTCGACCACCCGCAGTGGCCCGAGGCCGCCGTCGACCTCGTGCGCCGCGTACGCGAGCGCCCCCCGCGCCGGACCCGCTCCCTCCCGCCACGCGCGGCGGCCCGGCCCTGACCTCCGGGTCCGCCACCCCGCCAGCCTTCACGTGTCCTCCACTTCCCCGCCACCGTTCCACCACGCTTGTGTATGCTCCTGACGCTCCATCCGCATCACCGAGGGGGGATCCTCATGCGCATACGTTCCGTGCTGGCCGCGGCCGCCACGGCGGGGACGGTCGCCGTCGTCGCCGCGGTTCCGGCACAGGCCGCCGAGTACTCCTCCGCCCTGAAGATCAAGGGCGTCCAGTACGACGCCCCCGGGCGGGACTCCAACAGCTGCACCAAGGGCAACGCCAAGGACGAGTACCTGACCGTCAAGAACTACTCGCGCACCTCGCGGGTCAACCTCAAGGGCTACGTCGTCAAGGACGCCGCCGGCAACCGCTTCAGGTTCTCCGCCGACCACTACCTGGAGCCCGGCGACTACGTGAAGCTGCGCGGCGGCAAGGGCAGGGAGTCCGACGCGAAGAACGTCGCCTACCGCCAGAACTGCAACTTCCTCTGGAACAACGACAAGGACACCATCTACCTGTACAAGCCCACGGGTGCCCGCGCCGACGTGCACTCCTACACCAAGGCGCGCGACGACCGCGACGGCAACGGCTACATCTCGTACCACGGCTGAGCCGCCGCACCGCGGCGCGACCACGACGGCGCGGCCCCCGCGGCGGCCCTGGCGCCGCCGCGGGGGCCGCGCCCGCGCTACTCGTCGTCCGACGCGGTGCCGCGGGTGCGGCCCACCTCGGGCAGTTCGGCCTGCTGCGCGCGGATGTGCAGGACGTCGCCGATGAACAGGTCGTAGACCAGCACGCCGACCACACCCCCGACGAGCGGTCCGACGATGGGGACCCACCAGTAGGCGCTGAAGGAGCCCGGCTCGCTGCCCGGCAGCGCCAGGTCGCCCCAGCCGGCGAAGAACGTGAACAGCCGGGGGCCGAAGTCGCGGGCCGGGTTGATGGCGTACCCGGCGTTGGCGCCGTAGGACATGCCGACGGCCGCCACGGCGAAGCCGATGACGAGCGGCCCGAGGTTCGCCTTCACCGCGGTGTTGCGCAGGTCGATGATGGCCACGATCAGCATGACCAGCAGGGCGGTGCCGACGATCTGGTCGACCAGCGGACCCCAGTAGCCGCCGTGGAAGTACGGGGCCGGGAACGTGCCGAAGATGGAGAAGGACGCGACGGTGTGCCCGTGCGTCTTGGGTCCCTTCATGGCCTGGTCGAACGTGTTGATCGCGTCGTGGTAGACCCCGTACACCAGAGCCGCGCCGGCGAAGGCGCCCACCACCTGTGAGATCCAGTACGGCACGACCTTGGCCCAGGGGAACTTGCGCCGTACGGCGAACGCCAGCGTCACCGCCGGGTTGATGTGCGCGCCGCTGACGCCACCGGCCACGTACACGCCGAAGACCACGGCGAACGCCCAGCCCCACGTGATGAGCAGCCAGTCCCCGGCGCCCAGGAAGAAGGTCGTGGGCCCCTCCGTCCGGCCCGATCCGGGCAGCGCCGCGACCGCCATGGCGACCACGCCGCAGCCGAAGGCGATGAGGACGAAGGTCCCGAGGAACTCCGCCAGGCATTCGCCCCACAGGCCCCCGCGGCGCCTGAGCCGGGAGGGTGTGATCAGGGGCGGGATTTCTACGGCCATATCGGCCCCCTCGACGAACGGTCCGGCCCACGGGCCGGTACGGTCCTGCTCCGGGCGGCCCCGCGTCACTGCCAGTCGCGGCCCCGCGTCTCAGCTCAGTGTGCGCGCCGGGACCGCGGTGGGCCACTCGGCCGGTCCCCGGCCCGCGAAAAGGCCCCGGGGCCCCGTAACGGCGTTCCGAAGCCGCGCGCGGGGCGGGAGTGAACTCCATACGGGTGATCCCGCCGAAGGCCCGCGCCCCGCCCCGGGGCAGCGGAAACAGCGGTGCGTCGGCCGCTCGGCGGCCGATCGGCACACCCGACCCGAGTGGCAACCCCGTGGACCCCGCACGAGACTGATCCATGGTTTCGTGATCAGGCGAAAACGCACGGTCTCGGGGACCGGCCACCCCTGGCCGACGGTTTTCGACCTTTCTCAGGGAGTTCGCATGGTGGAGAAGTCTGCCGACATCCTGATGCCCGGACCGGACGAATCCGCCGTCGCCCGGCGTACGGTCACCGCTCCGGCGACGGCGGACACCGAGCGGCTCCTCGCGGGCATCCTGGCGGACGTCGTGCACAGCGAGCAGGTACCGGCGGACAGCCACTTCTTCACCGACCTGGGCGCCAACTCCCTGGTCATGGCCCAGTTCTGCGCACGGGTGCGCAAGCACCCCGACCTGCCGTCCGTGTCCATGAAGGACATCTACCGGCACCCCACCCTCCGGGAGCTGGCGGCCGCCCTCGCGCCGGCCGCGGCCCCGGCCGCCGGCCCCGGCACGGCGGCCGCACCACCGCCGGCACCGGCTTCCGCGCCGGCGCCTGCGCCCGCACCGCACGTCCCGGGCAACCACCTGGTGTGCGGAGCGCTCCAGGCGCTGATCTTCCTCGGCTACTCCTTCGCCATCGGCATGGCCACCGCCCAGGCCTACGAATGGGTCGCGGCGGGATCGGGCCTCGTCCAGATCTACGTCCGCTCGTTCCTGTGCGGCACGATCGGATTCCTCGCCCTGTGCGCCTTCCCCGTCCTCGTGAAATGGGTGCTCGTCGGGCGCTGGAAACCCCGGGAGTTTCCCGTGTGGAGCATGGCGTATCTGCGTTTCTGGGTCGTCAAGTCACTGCTCCACGCCAACCCCATGGTGCTGTTCGTCGGCAATCCGCTGTACGTCATGTACCTGCGGGCGCTGGGCGCACGGATCGGGAAGGACGTCACGATCCTCTCCCGGTCGGTGCCGGTCTGCACCGACCTGCTCACCATCGGGGCCGGCACGGTGATCCGCAACGACGCCGTGTTCCTGGGCTACCGGGCGTACGCCGGAGCCATCCAGACCGGCGGCATCACCCTGGGCCGGGACGTCTTCATCGGTGAGAAGACGGTCCTCGACATCGACACCGCCATGGGCGACGCCGCGCAGCTCGGCCATGCCTCGGCCCTGTACCGGGGGCGGGCGATCCCGGCCGGCGAGCGGTGGCACGGTTCCCCGGCCCAGCCCACGCACGTCGACCACGTACGGGTCCCCCCGGCCCGGTGCGGCACGCTGCGCCGGGCCGGCTTCGCGCTCACCACCCTGCTGCAGCTGTTCCTCCTGTACCTGCCGCTCGCCGTGGGCGGGGTGTACATGCTGTTCGCGGAGGTCCCGGTGCTCAGCAAACGACTGACCGCGGAGACCCGGGGCACCACGGCCGGGGAGTTCCTCGGCGACACCCTGATCGTGTCCTCGGTGCTGTTCTTCGGCGGTCTCCTGCTCGGGCTGCTCGCCCTGTGCACCGTGCCGCGGGTACTGCACCGCGCGATCCGCCCCGACCGGGTCTATCCGCTCTACGGCTTCCACTACGCCCTGCACCGGCTGATCGCCGGGCTGACCAATGTCCGGTTCTTCACCTGGCTGTTCGGGGACAGCTCCTACATCGTCCCCTACCTGCGCGGCATCGGGTACGACCTCTCCGAGGTCGAGCAGACCGGCTCGAACTTCGGCACCGAGGTCCAGCACCAGTCCCCGTTCCTGGTCTCCGTCGGCAGCGGCACCATGGTGGCCGACGGCCTGTCGGTCCTGAACGCCGACTACTCCCGTACGTCCTTCAGGATGAGCCGGACCTCGATCGGGGCCCGCAACTTCCTCGGCAACAACATCGCCTACCCGGCCGGGGCGCGCACCGGTGACAACTGCCTGCTGGCGACTAAGGTGATGGTCCCCCTCGACGGCGAGATCCGCGAGGGGGTCGGACTGCTCGGCTCGCCGTGCTTCGAGATCCCCCGGTCGGTCGAGCGCGACACCCGCTTCGACCACCTGCGCACGGGCGACGCGCTGCGCCGCAGCCTGGCCGCGAAGAACCGTTACAACCTGCGCTCCATGGCCCTGCACCTGCTGATGCGCTGGCTGCACACGGCACTGCTCACCGCCTTCGCGCTCGGCTCGGTCGGCCTGTACGGCACCCTGGGGCACATCGTGATCGGCTGCTACCTGGCCCTCACCCTGGTGCTCACCACCGGGTTCTACATCCTGCTGGAGCGCTGCCTGACCGGGTTCCGCCCGCTGCGGCCGAAGCTGTGCTCCATCTACGAGCCGTACTTCTGGTGGCACGAGCGGGTGTGGAAGGTGCCGGACCACTACCTGGCCATCTTCAACGGCACGCCGTTCAAGGCTCTGGTCTGGCGGCTGACCGGGGTGCGCATCGGCCGGCGGGTCTTCGACGACGGATGCTTCATCACGGAGCGGACGCTGGCCGCCATCGGCGACGACTGCACCCTCAACGCGGGCAGCAAGATCCAGTGCCATTCGCAGGAGGACGGGACCTTCAAGTCCGACCGCACCACACTCGGCGCGGGCGTCACCCTCGGCGTCGGCGCGCACGTCCACTACGGCGTGACACTCGGCGACCGGGCAGTGCTGGCGCCCGACTCCTTTCTGATGAAGGGCGAGGAAGTCCCGCCCGACGCGGAATGGGAAGGCAACCCCGCCGCCCCGACGGCGAACTGAGGAAGGGTCATTCGATGGGAACGCTCGTGGCAGCGGACAGGGACTTCTGGACCGATGTGCTGACCGCCGGCGGGTTCACCGCCGTCCCGCGGTGGGCGCCGCGGCCCGTCGCCGGCGTGGCCGGGCACGAGGAGACGGTCCCGGCCCAGGTGGCCGAGGCGGTGCGCGCCCTGGCCGCCGAACTGGGCGTCCCGGTCAGCGCGGTGCTGCTGGCCGCCCACGCCAAGGTGCTGGCCGCGCTGTGCGGGGAGCCGGACGTGGTGACCGGGCACGCGGTGGGCGACGGTGACCCGCTCCCCTGCCGGCTGACGGTCGCGCCCCCCACCTGGCGCGGCGTGGTGCGCGCCGCCCGCCGCGTCGAGGCGGACCTGCTCACGCACCGCGGCTTCGCCGTGGGCGAGCTGCGCCGGGAGCTGGGACTGACGGAACCGGCGTACGAGGTGGTGTGCGACCCGGAGGGCTCCTGGGCCGCCGGGGCCTGGCAGGAGACCGGGCGCGGCGCGGACGGCGCCCTGCCCCCGGGCACCGTGCTGGCCGTGGGCTGGTCCGACCGGGAGGCGCGGATGACGCTGCGGCTGCGGTACCGCACCGACGTGCTGGACGCCTCGGCGGCGGCCCGGATCTGCGGCTACCACCTGGCCGCGCTCGCACTGATGGCCGCCGACGCGGACGCCGAGCACGCCCGGCAGAGCCTGCTGCCGGCCGAGGAGGTACGCGAGCAGCTCGAAGGGCTGGCCGGTCCGGAGCGCGCACTGCCCGACGCGCGGGCGCACGAGCTGTTCGAGCAGCGGGTACGGGAACGTCCCGACGCCGTGGCCGCGGTGCACGGGGACCGCTCGTGGACGTACGGCGAGCTGAACGCCCGCGCGAACCGGCTGGCGCGGGCGCTGGTGGCGCGGGGACTGGGCCCGGAGGACGTGGTGGCGGTGGTCACCGAACGCGATCTGGACTGGCTGGCGTCGGTGATCGCGGTGTTCAAGGCCGGCGGTGTCTACCTGCCGATCGAGCCGCACTTCCCGGCCGGGCGGATCGCGGCGACGCTGGCCCGGTCCGGCTGCCGGATCGCGCTGACCGAGCCGGGCAGCACCGCCACCCTGGACGAGGCCCTGGCCGGGCAGGCACCGGCCGTCGAGAAGCTGCTGGTGGAGGACGCGTACGCGGAGGACCACGCCGACGGCGACCTCGGTCTGGAGGTGGCGCCCGGCCGGCTGGCGTACATCTACTTCACCTCCGGCTCCACGGGCGAGCCGAAGGGCGCCATGTGCGAGCACGCCGGCATGCTCAACCACCTGTACGCCAAGATCGACGACCTGGGGATCGGCCCGGAGACGGTGGTGGCGCAGACGGCCCCGCAGTGCTTCGACATCTCGCTGTGGCAGTTGCTGGCCGCGCTGCTGGTGGGCGGGCGGACGCTGCTCGTGGAGCAGGACGCGGTCGTGGACGTGGAGCGGTTCGTCGACACGCTGGAACGCGGCGGGGCCGGGGTGGCGCAGGTCGTGCCCTCCTACCTGGAGGTGGTGGCCGCGTACCTGGAACGGCACCCGCGCGAACTGCCCGCACTGCGGTGTGTGTCGGTGACCGGTGAGGCGCTGAAACGGGAGCTGGTCCAGCGCTGGTTCGCGCTGAAGCCCGACGTCGCCCTGGTCAACGCCTACGGCCTGACCGAGACGTCGGACGACACCAACCACGAGGTCATGCGCGAGGTGCCGGACCGGGTGCTGCTGGGACGCCCGGTCAGCAATGTGCGGGTCCTGGTCGTCGACGAGAACCTGTCCCTGGTACCGCTGGGCGCGCCCGGCCTGATCGCGTTCTCGGGGGTGTGCGTGGGCCGCGGCTACGTCAACGATCCCGAGCGCACCCGGGAGGCGTACCGGCAGGACCCCTACCGGCCGGGCGAGCGGCTCTACCTCGCCGGAGACTGGGGGCGCTGGCACCCGGGCGGCAAGCTGGAGTTCCTGGGACGGCGGGACAGCCAGGTCAAGATCCGCGGGTTCCGCATCGAGATCGGGGAGATCGAGAACACGCTGCTGCGGGTGGACGGAGTGCGCGACGGCGCGGTCGTCGTCGCCGAACTCGCCGGGCGCAGCGCCCATCTGGTCGCCTTCTACACCGGCCGGCGCCTCGATGCCGAGGAACTGAGGCGGGCGCTGGGGGCCGCGCTGCCCGCCTACATGGTGCCGAGCGCCTTCCACTGGCAGGACGGCCTGCCGCTGACGGCCAACGGCAAGACCGACCGCAAGGCCCTGACCGCGCTGGCCGAGCGGACCGCGGAGCAGGACACGGCGGACGGCCGGGCGAAGGACGCCCCGCGCACCGCGACCGAGCGGCGGCTGGCGGACGCCTGGGCCGAACTGCTGGGGCTGCCCCGCGACGGCGTCGGCCGCGACGACCACTTCTTCGACCGCGGCGGCACCTCGCTGTCGGCGGTGAAACTGACCATCGCCCTGGACCGGGCGGTCTCCCTCAAGGACATCACCCGCCATCCGGTGCTCGCCGACCTCGCGGCGCTGCTCGACGGTGCTCGTGCGAGCCGTCCGGAGCTGCTGCAGCCGCTGTCGGCGCAGGGCCGGCCCGGCGCCTGCGCCCTGGTGTGCTTCCCGTACGCGGGCGGCAACGCGGTCAACTTCCGGCCGATGGCGGGCGCCCTGACGGGCAGCGGCCTCGCGGTGTACGCCGCCGAGCTGCCGGGACACGACCTGGCCGCCGCCGGCGAGGCCTTCGCCCCGCTGGAGCAGGTCGCCGAGCAGGCCGTGGCCGAGATCCTGGCGCGCGGTCTGACGCAGGTCATGCTGTGGGGGCACTCCTCCGGGGCCGCCCCGGCCGTCGAGACGGCACGGCGGCTGGAGGAGCGCGGGGTGCGGGTGGTGCGGGTGTTCCTGGGCGCGCAGTTGCCGGGGACGGCCGCCGAACGCACCGCCGCCGCCACGGAGCTGACGCGGTGCGGCAACGCGGAGATCGCCGCCCGGCTGAGCGCGGACAGCGGTTACACCGAGCTGGGCGAGCTGAACGCCGAGCACATCGGCGCGGCCTACCGGCACGACTGCGTGTCGGCGCACCGCTACTTCGCGGCCGCCCTGGAGAGCCCGCCTGCGGTGCGGCTCGCCGCACCGGTGACGGTGGTCGTCGCCGCCGACGACCCGCACACCACCGGGTACGGCGCACACCACCGGGACTGGAAATTCCTGGCCGAGCAGGTGGAGCTGCACGAACTCCCCGACGGCGGCCACTACTTCCCCCGCACCCGGCCGGACGGGGCGGCGCGGGCCGTTCTGGACGCCGCCGAACTGCTGGCGTCCTCCTGACCACGCCGGCCGGCGACCGACCGGCCGGCGACCACACCGCCCGACGAAAGGAACACCGAGATGTCGTTCTCGTCCCCGGCGTCACTGCTGGAGGTGGAGCTGCGACCGGACCGGCCGCCGGTCCTGCACGTCGAACCGCCGGCCGACGCGGCCGGCTGGGCGGCCCAGTACCGCGAGGCGGTGCGCGCGCAGGTCGCCGAGCACGGCGCGCTCCTGGTGCGCGGCCTGGGCCTCGGGGAGCAGGAACAGGTCCGGGCGGTCTTCACCGCGCTGGGCGGTGAACCGATGGCGGAGCGCGAGGCGTTCGCCGTCCGGCAGTCCTACGGCTCCGGGCTGTACTCCTCGACCGCCTGGCCGGACAACCAGCCGATGTGCATGCACCACGAACTGAGCTACGCGCAGCGGGTTCCCACGCTGATGCTGTTCGCGTGCCTCACCGCGCCCGCCCAGGGCGGTGCCACCGCGGTGGCGGACGCGGAACAGGTGCTCCGGGCGCTGCCCGCCGAGGTGACGGAGCGCTTCGAGCGCGAGGGCTGGCTGCTCACCCGCAGCTACAACGACGAGATCGGCGCCTCGCTGGCCGAGTCGTTCGGCACCGAGGACCGGGAGACCGTCGAGAACTACTGCCGCGCGCACGACATCGACTTCGAGTGGCGCGACGACGGGTCGCTGCGCACCCGGCAGCGCCGCAGCGCCGTCGTACGGCATCCGGTCACCGGCCGGCCCTGCTGGTTCAACCAGATCGCGTTCCTCAACGAGTGGACGCTGGCGCCCGAGGTGCGCGAGTACCTGGTGGACGAGTACGGCGAGGACGGGCTGCCGTTCAACACCCGCTACGGGGACGGCGGCCCGATCAGCGAGAAGGTCGTCCAGCAGATCAACGCCGTCTACGAGGAGCACACCCGGCGCGAGCCCTGGCAGGCCGGTGACCTGATGCTCGTCGACAACGTCCGCACCGCGCACAGCCGCGAGGCCTTCACCGGTGAGCGGCGGGTGCTGGTGGCCATGGCCGAGCCGCGGGTGCCGGCCGGTGGCACGCCCACCCCGGAAGGAGACCGGCGATGACCTCCGTGACGTCCCCCGTCACCGGCTCCCCCGCCTCCGGGGCGGCGCGCGTGCCGTCCTTCGCGGTGATCTCCGGTGCCCAGGTGCAGCAGGCGCTCCAGGGCCGCGAGAAGGAGATCGTGGACCTCGTGGAGGCCACGTACCGGCTGCACGGCGCCGGGCAGACGGTCAACCCGCCGTCGTACTTCCTGCGCTTCCCGGACCGGCCCACCTCCCGGATCATCGCGCTGCCCGCCTCGGTCGGCGGGCCGGCGGGGGTCGACGGACTGAAATGGATCTCCAGCTTCCCGGAGAACGTGGCGGCCGGGGTGCCCCGGGCCTCGGCGGTCCTGATCCTCAACGACCACGACACCGGCTACCCGTTCGCCTGCCTGGAGAGTTCCATCATCAGCGCCACCAGGACGGCGGCGTCGGCCGCGCTGGCCGCGGACCGGCTCTCCCGGACCCGGACACGGCCGGCCCGGATCGGCTTCTTCGGCACGGGTCTGATCGCCCGCTACATCCACACGTTCCTCGCCGGTACCGGCTGGAGTTTCGACTCGGTCGGCGTGTACGACGTGTCCGCCGACAGCGCGGCCGGCTTCTGCGGCTATCTGCGCCAGGCGGCCGGTGCCGCGGAACAGGCCGGGCAGGGCGGGCGAAACGATTCTGCGGATCAGGCCGGGCGGATCACCGTGCACGACAGTCCCGAGGAGCTGATCCGCTCCAGCGACCTGGTCGTGTTCGCGACCGTCGCGGGCGAACCGCACGTCACCGACCCGTCCTGGTTCGACCACCGCCCGGTGGTGCTGCACGTGTCGCTGCGCGACCTCGACCCGCGGATCCTGCTCGGCTCGGCGAACTTCGTCGACGACGTCGAGCACTGCCTGAAGGCCGGCACCTCACCGCACCTGGCCGAACAGCTCACCGGCGGTCGGGACTTCCTGGACGGCACGCTCGACGACGTGCTGACCGGCCGGGTGGAACCGCCGGCCGACCGGACCGTGATCTTCTCCCCGTTCGGCCTCGGGGTCCTCGACCTCGCCGTCGGCAGTTACGTCCACGCCGAGGTGGCCCGGGCCGGGAACCTCCACGTCGTCGACGACTTCTTCCACGAGCTGCGCCGGTACGGCTGAACGTCCGTCCCCCGGCCCCCGGCATCAGGAGGTTAGCGTGCCCGTCATCTCCGCTCCCCACGCCTTCAACGAAGGCCGGCTCTACGTCGACCTCCGGCCGATCTTCGGACGCTCGCTCTACCTGAAGTGCGAGGGTTTCAACTTCGCGGGTTCGATCAAGCTGAAGGCCGCGGTCGAGATGGTGGAGGCCGCGGAGCGGGACGGGCTGCTGGGCGAGGACTCGGTGCTGATCGAGTCCTCGTCCGGCAACCTCGGCGTCGCGCTCAGCATGATCGCCGCCAGCAAGGGCTACCGGTTCCTGTGCGTCACCGACTCCCGCTGCAACCTGTCCACGCGGCTGCTGATGGAGGCGCTGGGCAGCGAGGTCCACGTCATCGCCGACCTCGACGCCAACGGCGGCTTCCTCGGCGCCCGGATCGACTACGTCCGGGCGCTGTGCGCCTCCGACGAGCGGTACGTGTGGCTCAGCCAGTACACCAACCCGGGCAACTGGGGTGCTCACTACCGGCGGACGGCGCCGGAGATCGCCGCGCAGTTCCCGCGCCTGGACGTGCTGTTCGTGGGGGCGGGCACCACGGGCACCCTGATGGGGTGCGCGCGCTACTTCCGCGAGTGGCACCGGCCGGTACGGATCGTGGCGGTGGACACCGTCGGTTCGGTGGCCTTCGGCGGCAAGCCCGGCCGCCGGATGATCCCCGGCCTCGGCATGAGCATGCGCCCGCCGCTCCTCGACGAGTCCTACGTCGACGAGGTGATCCGGGTGGAGGAGGCGGACACGATCCGCGCCTGCCACCGGCTGGCCCGGCGCGGTTTCCTCTTCGGCGGCTCGACCGGCACGGTGGTCAGCGGCGCCATGGCGTGGCTCGCCGAGCACGACGAGCGCGACCTGACCGCAGTGGCCATCGCCCCCGACCTCGGCGAACGCTATCTCGACACGATCTACCAGTCGACCTGGCTGGAGGACCTCTACGGCGGCCAGGTCCTCGACCCGAAGGGCGGCGTCCCGGCCACCCCCCGCAACGCCGAACCGGTGCCCCGGACCCCGGACGGCCGCCCCGAACCGTAGAAGCGTCCGGCCGCCGGCCGTCGGCCGCGGGCACGCCGGCTCCGGTCCCCGCGCCACTTCCGCCTGACGGGGTGGCGGCACGGGGCGGGACGGGGCACGGTTCGGTCCGGCGGGCCCGGGCCGGACTGTGCATGGGCTGCCGCCAGGCTCCGGTCGCGCCACGGGGCGGGGCCTGTGCGGCGCTCGTTCCACGGGCCGGGTCACGGGCGGCGGCCCGGCCTGCGACCTGGGGCCGGCGGCCGTGGCGCCGGTGGACACGGGGACGAGCCCCCTGCCCCTGCACCCGTGCCCACCCGGAAGCCGGAGCCGGGGCCGATCCGCGCCGCCCCGGCCGAGTCACGGTCGTCGGGCACACCTCGCCTCCGGCCGCCCGCGCCCCGGTGGCGGGCCGGGGCCGTCCGCCGGGACGCTCAGGTGTCAGTGGCCGGCCGGCGGACCTGCACCAGGCCCGATTCGTAGGCCGCGATGACCGCCTGCGCCCGGTCGCGTACGCCGAGTTTGTCGAAGATGCTGGTGATGTAGTTCTTCACGGTGGAGACGCTGATCTCCAGGGTCCGCGCGATCTCGTTGTTGTCCAGGCCGGTGGCCAAGAGCCGCCACACCTCGGCCTCACGCGGCGTGAGGTCGGCGGCGGCCCGGCAAGCGGCGTCCGGACGGCCGCCGGCCGCTGCCGGCCGGGTCCTGACGTACGCGGAGATCAGCCGGGTCAGCAGGCGCGGGGCGACGACGGCCTCCCCCGCCCGGACGGTGCGGATCGCGGCGACCAGTTCCTCGGGGGAGCTGTCCTTGGGCAGGAAGCCGCACGCACCGGCGCGCAGCGCGGCGACCACGTACTCGTCCATGTCGAAGGTGCTCAGTGCGAGCACCCGGCACCCGGGCAGGTCACGGGCGAGCCGCTCGGTGGCGGCCACCCCGTCCAGGACCGGCATGCGGATGTCCATCACCACGACGTCGGGGCGGTGCTCGGCGGCGAGCGTGAGGGCCTGTTCCCCGTTCTCCGCCTCGGCGACCACGGTGACCGACGGCTCGGGGCCGAGGATCAGGGCCAGTCCGCGCCGGACGAGCGGCTGGTCGTCCGCGATGAGCACGCGGATCGGTCCGTCGGCCCCGGTCGCAGTCCCGGTCACAGCCCCGCTCACCCCTTCGCTCGCGCCTTCGGGCACCGTCATCGCTCCTCGTCCTCGCCGCCCCGCGGTTCCGCCGGCAGACTCGCCGCCACCCTGAACCCGCCCCCGGGCAGCGGGCCGGCCTCCAGCGTGCCCCCGTGCAGGGCGACGCGTTCGCGCATGCCGATCAGGCCGTATCCGCTGCCGCGGCCCGCCGGGGCGGACGGCTCGGCGTCGTCGGGTCCCGGGTCGGTGACGGACACCGTCACCCCCTGCGGCCGCCGGTCCAGACGGACCTCCACCGCCACCCCGGGGCCGGCGTGCTTGCGGGCGTTGGTCAGCGCCTCCTGGACGATCCGGTACAGGGTGAGGCCGACCACCGGGGGCAGCCGCCGGGGCTCGCCGTCGAGGACGAGCCGGACGGGCTGGCCGGCCTGCCGTGCCTCCTCGACCAGGCGGTCGAGGTCCTCCAGGCCGGGCTGCGGTGCCTCCGGGACGCCGCAGCGGTCGGCCGCCGTGTCGTCGCCGGCGCGCAGGACGTCGAGGAGCTGCCGCATCTCGCGCAGCGCCAGCCGTCCCGACTCCTCCAGGGTGACCAGGGCCTCGCGGGCGACGCCGGCATCGTGGTCGAGGTTGGCGCGGGCACCGCCGGCCATCAGCTGCATGGTGGTGATGCGGTGGGCGACGACGTCGTGCAGCTCCCGGGCGATCCGCCTGCGCTCCTCGGCCACCGCGCGGTCGGCGAGGAGCCGGCGCCTGACCTCCGCCTCCTGCTGCCGGCGGTTGATGAACAGGGCGCCGGCGACGATGAGCCCGGCGGCCAGGCAGGCGCTGACCACGTTCAGGAGACCGGGCGGTGAGGTGAGGTCCGGGGTGAGCAGGGAGACGCCGACCGCTCCGGCCGTCACGGCCGCCGTCGCCCAGGGACGTGCGGCCCGTACGGCCGAGTACAGGGCGATCGCCAGGGCGGCGCCGAAATGCTGGTCCATCCGTACCGTCAGGTTCAGCAGCGCGCCGAACGCCAGGACGACGGTCATCACGGTCAGCGGGAAGCGCCGCCGGACCAGCAGGGGCAGCGCGGACACGACCAGCAGCAGCGCTCCGGCGGTCGACACGGGCACGCCTGTGAACTGCGGGAACGCCGTGTAGCCGATGAGGTCCACGACGGCCGCGCCGACGGCGGTCAGGGCGTCGTTGCGGGTCCACGGCAGGGCCTCGTCACCGGTCCACGGCAAGGCGCGGCGTACACGTACGCCTTGACGCACGCGCCGCGCGCGTGTGTCCTGCCGCCCGCGCGTGCCCCGCTCCGCCGGGGTCACGGCACCGCGCCACGCCGGGGCGTCGGCAGGCGACGACGGCGCGGTGCTGCGACGCGTCGCCATGGTGTTCCTCTCTCCGCTGATCCGGCCGGCCCCGCGGGCCCCGGCGCTTGCTGCCGCCATTGTCGCAGGAGGCGATGCCCCGGCCCTCCCTCCTGGGACCGAGAGCGGACCAGGACCACGGTCCCGGTCCGCCGCGCCTGCGGCCCCTGGGGCCCCCGCCGCTTTTCATCCCGCGCCCCGACGATCCACGCCCGTCCCGCTGGTTCGCTGGAAAGGTACTGACCGAGATCACTTCGAACGGAGCCGCTGTGATACGCGCCCTGACCGGATTCTCCACGCGAAATCCATGGAAGGTCATCACCCTCTGGGTACTGCTGGGAATCGGTCTCACCATCATGGGCCAGGCATTGATGTTCCGCGTGACGGAGAGCCAGCTCGGCGACTTCCTGCCGAAGTCGTACGACTCGGCGGCGGCGCTGAAGATCGCCGAGGACAAGTTCGGCATCGAGCCGGACGCCAACTCCGTGACGATGCTGGTGGAACGGGCCGACGGCAAGCCGCTCGCCGTGGCCGACCAGCGGCGCGCGGAGGCTGTCGCGGCCGGGCTCGGCCGGCAGCGGGTCACGATGCCGAAGACCGAGGACACCCCGGATTTCCTGGCGAAGGACTATTCCCAGACACCGAAGACCGGACCGGGCACGGTCGCCCCTCACCGCACTTTCGTCCTGTTCCCCGTCGGACTCTCCGGTAATTCCACCGACCCCGGTCTGCAGAACGTCTTCAAGGAATTCCGGAAGACCGCGTCCGACGCCTACGCGCGAAACGGACTGCGCACCGGGTTCACCGGCGGCCTGGCCGACACCGTCGACAGCGAGGAGGCGGAGAAGACCACCAGCACGGTGGCGGGTCTGCTCACCGTCGGTCTGATCGTGCTGCTGAACGTGCTGGTGTTCCGCAGCGTCATGGCGGCTCTGCTGCCGCTCCTGGCGGTCAGCCTCATCGGCGGAGCCGCCGCGGGAGCCGTGGTCGGCACCGCGCTGCTCACCGGGATCCGGCTGGACCCCTCCACCCCGTCGCTCATCAGCGTCGTGCTGCTCGGCATCGGGATCGACTACTTCCTGTTCCTGCTGTTCCGCTTCCGTGAGCGACTGCGCGCGCGTCCGGAATGCGACGCCCGTGAGATCGCCGGTGAGGTGACCGGGCGCGTGGGCTCCGCGATCACCTCGGCCGCCCTCACCATCGTCGCCGCCTTCGCCACCCTCGGCATCGCCAGTTTCGGGCAGTTCCGGGTGCTCGGCCCGGCCATCGCGGTCTCCGTGCTCGTGATGCTGCTGGCCAGTCTCACCTTCATGCCGGCCCTGCTGGCAGTGGCCGGACGCAAGATGTTCTGGCCCTCCCGCGCCCTGAAGCGGGCGCCGCGCGAGGGGACGGCCGGCCGGTTCGCGAACGCGGTCGCCCGGCGGCCCCTGGCCGTGGCCCTCGGCTCCGTCGCCGTGCTGGGTGTGCTGGCCGCCGGGACCCTCGGCATGAAGATGGACTACGGCACGGGCGGCGGCACCGGCGGAACCCCGGCCGCGGCCACGGCGGCGAAGATCTCCCGTGCCCTGCCGGCCGGCGTCTCCGACCCGGCCGGTGTCTACCTCACGTCCAAGGACGGCGGCGCCCTCGACCGGCACGACGTCGACGGCCTGGCGCGGGCGCTCAGCCGTACGGAGGGCGTCGGCCAGGTGGCCCCGGCCGTCTTCGACAAGGCGGGCGACGCCGCCCGGATCGACCTCTACCTGACCGCGGACGCGCAGAGCCAGAAGGCGCGCGACCTGGTGTCCGGGCCGGTGCGGGCGACCGTCGCACGGCACACCCCGGCGGGCGGCGAAGCACACGTCGGCGGGACGGCGGCGATCTTCGCGGACATCTCCACGGCCGTCTCCGAGGACCTGGAGCTCGTCTTCCCGGTGGCCGCCGCGCTCATCGCGCTGATCCTGCTCGTCCTGCTGCGCAGCGTGGCGGCGCCCGCGGTGCTGATGCTCGCCGTCGGTCTCGGCTTCGCCGCCACGCTCGGCGCCTCCACCCTGGTCTTCCAGCACCTGCGGGGCGAGGCGGGCGTCAACTTCACCCTGCCGCTCGTGCTGTTCCTGTTCGTCGTCGCCCTGGGCACGGACTACAACATCCTGATGAGCGACCGTATCCGGGAGGAGATGGCGCGCCCGGGGCCCGCCCGCCCGGCCGTGGCCCGCGCCGTACGGCACACGGCACCGGCCGTGGCCACCGCCGGTCTGGTCCTGGCCGGCTCCTTCGGCAGCCTCTCGGTCAACCCCGCCCCCGCCACCCAGCAGATCGGTTTCGCCACGGCCCTCGGCATCCTGTTGTCGGCGTTCGTCCTGTCGACCGCGCTGGTTCCGGCGCTCGCCGCGCTGCTCGGCCGTGCCCTGTGGTGGCCGGTCCGGCCGCGCCGCGCCGCACGGCCGCAGGCACCGTACGGGCCGCCCGGACACCGCGACGCGGCCCCGGGGACCGCCCCGGCCGCCCGGTACGACCGGAACGGCCCGCTCGACCCGGGCGACGGGGGCCACCCGGCGGACCGGACCGGCCGCGTCGGCACGCACCCCAGGGACTGACTGAGCCCGGGGGCGGCGGGAGGAGGCGGAGCGGATGCCCGGCAGCGGGGTCAGGGCCGTTGGAGACGTGGATCACTTCGCCGTGAGGTGACGCGTACTGGACGACATACCGACTAGTCAGCATGATGGTCATGACCTGCTGCCGACCCGTTCCCAGGAGCACCGGATGAGCCCCGACCACCCGCCCGGACTCGATCTCGACCGGCTCGGCGGCCTGCTCGACCGCGAGCGGCCGGGCCTGGCCCGGGGCCCCCTGACGGGGCGGCTGATCGAGGGCGGACGGTCGAACCTGACGTACGCGGTCACCGACGGCACCACCCGGTGGGTCGTACGCCGGCCTCCGCTGGGCCACGTCCTGGCGACCGCGCACGACATGAAGCGCGAGCACCGCGTGATCAGCGCGCTGCACCCGACGCGCGTGCCGGTGCCCCGCACGGTGCTGCTGTGCGAGGACGAGGAGGTGCTGGGCGCGCCCTTCTACGTGATGGAGTTCGTCGAGGGCACCCCGTACCGGACCGCGCGGCAGCTCGCCGCGCTCGGCCCGGCGCGCACCCGCGAGGCGGTGCTGTCGCTCGTCGACACCCTCGTCGACCTGCACGCGGTGGATCCCGGCGAGGTGGGTCTCGCGGACTTCGGCCGACCGGAGGGCTTCCTCGACCGGCAACTGCGCCGCTGGGGCAAGCAGCTGGACGCCTCCCGCGACCGTGACCTGCCGGGGATCGACGAGCTGCACGCGTCCCTGGGGCGTACGCTGCCCGTCTCCCCCGCCCCCGCCGTGGTGCACGGCGACTACCGGCTGGACAACGCGCTGATCGGTCCTGACGACCGGATCCGCGCCGTCCTCGACTGGGAGATGTCCACCCTCGGCGACCCGCTCACCGACCTGGGCCTGCTGGTCATGTACTGCAGCCCGCTCGGCATGCCCGACTCGCCCGTGTCCACCACCGCCGAGGCGCCCGGGCACCCCTCGCCCGCCGAGCTGATCGAGCGGTACGCCGCGCGCTCGGGGCGCGACGTGTCCGCGGTCTCCTGGTACACGGCGTTCGCCTGGTTCAAGCTCGCCGTGATCCTGGAGGGCATCCACTACCGGTACACGCTCGGCCGGACGGTCGGCCGCGGTTTCGACCGCATCGGCGATCTGGTCCCCGTTTTCATCCAGCACGGCCTGACCACTTTGCACGAAGGCCTCCGGGAGGGCTGATCCGTCATGGACTTCGCGTTCGACGCGCGCACCGAGGAACTGCGCGCCAAACTGCTCGCCTTCATGGACGAGTACGTGTACCCGGCCGAGGAGACCGCGCACGAGCAGCGCGCCCGCCTCGCCTCGCCGTGGGAGAACCCCCCGGTGGTGGAGGAACTGAAGGCCGAGGCGCGCCGGCAGGGCCTGTGGAACCTGTTCCTCCCGGACGCCGAGCACGGTGCCGGTCTGACCAACCTCCAGTACGCGCCGCTCGCCGAGATCACGGGCCGTTCCCCGCAGCTGGCGCCCACGGCGACCAACTGCGCGGCGCCCGACACCGGCAACATGGAGGTGCTGGCCCAGTTCGGCGACGAGCGGCAGAAGAAGCAGTGGCTCCAGCCGCTGCTCGCCGGTGAGATCCGCTCGGCGTTCGCGATGACCGAGCCGGAGGTGGCCTCCTCGGACGCCACCAACATCACGACGCGCATCGAGCGGGCCACGGACGGTTCGGACGAGTACGTCATCACCGGCCGCAAGTGGTACATCTCCGGGGCCATGCACCCCGACTGCAGGATCTTCATCGTGATGGGCAAGACCGACCCGGACGGGGCGGACATCCGGCGCCAGCAGTCCATGGTGCTCGTGCCGCGCGACACGCCGGGTGTCACGGTCGAGCGGGCGATGCGGGTCTTCGGATACGAGGACCACTACCACGGCGGCCACGCCGAGGTGGTCTTCGACCACGCGCGCGTCCCGGTGTCGAACCTCATCGGTGAGGAGGGCGGCGGTTTCGCCATCGCCCAGGCCCGCCTCGGTCCGGGCCGCATCCACCACTGCATGCGGCTGATCGGCATGGCCGAGCGGGCGATCGAGCTGATGTGCCGGCGGGCGGTGTCCCGTACGGCGTTCGGCAAGGCGCTGGCGCAGCAGGGCGTGGTGCAGAACTGGATCGCGGACGCCCGGGTGCAGGTGGAGCAGCTGAGACTGCTGGTGCTGAAGACGGCCTGGCTGATGGACACGGTCGGCAACCGGGGCGCCCACACCGAGATCCAGGCCATCAAGATCGCCACCCCGCGCGCGGTGGTCGCCATCCTGGACCGGGCCATCCAGCTGTACGGCGCCGGCGGCGTCAGCCAGGACTTCCCCCTGGCCGAGCTGTACGCGGGCGCGCGCACGCTGATGCTCGCCGACGGCCCGGACGAGGTGCACCAGCGCTCACTCGCCCGCCGGGAGCTGAAGAAGTACCTGTGACCGGCTCGGCCACGACGGGGTGGTGAGGGGGTGTGCGGGGCGCGCGGTACCGGGCGCCCCTGATCCGGCGCCGGCCGGCCTCCGCCGCTCCGACGCGGGGCGCGCCTCGGTCCGTAGGGGGGCGCCCCAGAATCCCGTAGGGGGCGGCTCGCCGGTCCTCCTCGGGACGGCAGGTGGTCCCGCTGGGGCCTGTCGGGAGCGGCAGCCAGTCGACCGCCGGTGCGCGGCTGGCTCCGGGCGGTGCGGGACGTGGCGTGTTCCCGCGTGTTCCCACCCTGGCTCCGGTTTCCGCGGCGCCGGGTGGAGCCGCCGGCCCGCTCCGGGACGTCGCCCCCCAGGGCGCGCCCGACGCGCTCGGCGTGCTGAGGCACTCCAGGACGGTCGTGCACTACTCGGGCACCCCGGGGGGCCTCGGCAGGCCGCGCCCGACGGCGCCACGGCCGACTGGCCGCCGGCCTCAGGGCGGCGGCCAGTCGGCGTTTCTCATACGCGCAGCACGGTCAGCTGGTGACGCACGGCCGCGGTGACCCGGGGTTCGTCGTCGGTGGCGAGGAGGTCCAGGAGCGCTCCGCGGAGCACGGCCAGGGCCAGGGTGCGGCGGCTCGCGCCGTCCGCGCCGTCCCTCTCCGCCGGCGGCTGGCAGGACGCCAGCACCTCCAGCCAGTCGTCGACCGTGGCCCGGGCGAACCCGGCCCACGCTCCGTCGGGCTCGACGAGGGAACGGGCGTACGCCTCGGTCCACAGCCGCAGCAGCGGGCGGTGCCCGGCGGCGGCGAGCCACTCCCAGACCCGTTCGGCGGCGTCGGCCAGCCCCAGGGGCCGGCCCGCCCGTGTGAGGTGCTCCAGGAGCGCGAGTTCATCGGCGCGGGCACGCGCCAGCAGCGCCCGCACCAGACCCTCCTTGGTGCCGAACAGGAACAGCAGCACCCGGGGGCTGGAGCCGATGGCCGTGGCCAGCGGGCGCAGGGAGAGGCCGGCCAGGCCGTGGGCGAGCACGTACCGGTAGGCGGCTTCGAGCAGCTCGGTCTGCCGTGCGGAGGGGACTCCCGCTCGCTGGGACATGGAGCTAGCCTAGCGTTACTGAAACAGTCGTGTCAGTGCGGCGGGGCGGACAGCCGGACCATCGGGAGAACAAGCCATGTCACAGCAGGAGCACCGGCCACGGGTCACCGTGCGCCGCGCCGACCGTCCCGGCGACCTGGGCTGGGTGGTGATGGCGCACGGCGAGGAGTACGACCGGCAGTTCGGCTGGAACACCGAGTTCGAGGCGCTGGTCGCGGGGATCGTCGCGCGGTACGCGGCCGGCCACGACCCGGCCAGGGAGGCGGGCTGGATCGCCGAGGCGGACGGCGAACGCGTCGGGTGCGTCTTCCTGGTGGCCGGCGACACCCCGGCGGTGGCCAGGCTGCGCATCCTGCTCGTCACCCCGGCCGCCCGCGGTCTCGGCGTCGGCAGCCGTCTCGTCGAGACGTGTCTGGACTTCGCCCAGGAGGCCGGCTACGAACGGGTGACGCTGTGGACCAACGACGTGCTGGTCGCCGCGCGCAGGATCTACCGCGCCTTCGGGTTCGTCCTCGCCGAGGAGGAGCCGCACCACAGTTTCGGCCACGATCTGGTCGGCCAGAACTGGACCCTCGACCTCACCCGTCCCACCGCGCCCCCGGCGGCGGCCGTCGGACCGTGAGGCGCCGGGCCGCGGCAGGCGGCAGGCGGCAGGCGGCAGGCGGCAGGAAGACAGCAGTCAGGCGTCAGTCGCACCGCATCCCGCTGGACCGCGTCCGTGCTGGACCGGCCGCGGTTCACCTCCGCGAAGTGGCCGCCCGGCTGAGGCGCCCGCTCCCGGACGCCACCGGTGAAGCGGCCCGGCGCACACGGTAGGCTGGCCGGGCGGCGTCCGGGCGTGATCGGGTGTGCCGCGCGGCGGTGGGGCCCGCCGCACCCAACCGCGGCGACGACGCCGCCAACGGTCCCTGCTTGCGACACGCGTGCGCCCGAAGAAGCACCGGGCGCTGTCCGAGTAGGAGCACTGCCGTATGGGAGAGGCCCGACCCCAGGTGCTAGGCGAACCCGTCGACCCCGACGTCGAACTGCGCGGCCCCGCCAGGCGGCGCGAGCTGCTCGCCGGGCAGGGGCCTGTCGTAGCCGTCGTCTCGGTGGGCGGCGCCGTCGGAGCGGTGGCCCGCTACGGGGCCTCGCTGCTGTGGCCGACCGCCGCCGGCACGTTCCCCCTGACGACGTTCCTCGTCAACGTGATCGGCTGCGGCGTCATCGGCGTCTTCATGGTGGTCATCACCGACGTCTGGGCCGCCCACCGGCTGGTCCGTCCGTTCTTCGGCACCGGCGTCCTGGGCGGCTTCACCACCTTCTCCACGTACGCCGTGGACATCCAGAGGCTCGTCGGCCAGGGCCGCGCCACCACGGGCCTCGCCTACCTGGCCGCCACCCTGCTCGCGGCGCTGGCGGCCGTGTGGACCACGGCGAACCTGACCCGCCGCGTGATCGAGCGGAGGAAGCGATGACCCGGCTCACCGGCACCGCGCTACGGGTGACGATCTTCATCGGCGAGAACGACACCTGGCACCGCAGACCCCTCTACTCCGAGATCGTCCACCGTGCGCACCGGGCGGGCCTGGCCGGCGCCTCGGTCTTCCGCGGCATCGAGGGGTTCGGCGCGTCCTCGCTCATCCACACCACGCGACTGCTGTCGCTGAGCGAGGACCTGCCGGTGGCCATCGTCATCGTGGACACCGAGGACCGCGTCCGTGCCTTCCTCCCCCAGCTCGACGAACTGGTCACCGAGGGCCTGGTGGTCCTCGACGGCTGCGAGGTCATCAGGTACGTCGGACGGCACCGGGAGAACACGTGAGCTGGCTGCTCGTCGTCCTCGGCGCCATGGTCGGTGCGCCGCTGCGCTACCTCACCGACCGCGCGGTGCAGTCCAGGCACGACAGCGTCTTCCCCTGGGGCACCTTCACCGTCAACATGATCGGCTGTCTCGCCCTCGGTGTGATCACCGGCGCGGTCCTCGCGGGCGGCGCCTCCTCCGATGTCCAGCTGCTGCTGGGCACCGGCCTGTGCGGGGCGCTCACCACCTACTCGACCTTCTCCTACGAGACCCTGCGGCTGGCCGAGGAGGGCGCCCGCCTCTTCGCGGCGGCCAACGTGGTCGCCGGCGTCGTCGGCGGTCTCGGCGCGGCGTTCACGGGTGCGGCCGTCGCCCAGTCGATCTGGGGGTGACGGACAGGCACGGCAGGCGGAGCACGGCGCGGGCCGCGGCCGGGCTGGGCGCCCGGTTCGTCCGGATCGACCTCACCGACGACGTCTCCGCGGCCGCCGCCGGCGCCGAGCGCGGTCACCTGACGCGCCGGGCCGCCCGGCTCGATCCCCTCGGAGGCCGATGAGTGAGCGGGCCTGCTCCCGGGCGGTGTCCTGCGCCACCGGGTCACCGCGGGGCGGGCGACGCGAGTCGGTGCAGGCGCAGGGCGAGCTGGATCTCCAGGACGCGCGCGGGTGTCTGCCAGTCGCCGCCGAGCAGACGGCCGACGCGTTCCAGGCGCTGGCCCACGGTGTTGACATGGACGTGCAGCTCGTCCTTGGTGCGGGCCGGGCTCATGCCGCAGGCGAAGTACGCCTCCAGGGTGCGTATGAGGTCGGTGCCGCGCTGCTCGTCGTAGGCCGTGACACGGCCGATGGTGCGGTCCACGAACCCGGCGATGTCCCGCTCGCCGGCCAGGAGCAGGCCGAGGAAGCCGAAGTCCTCGGCGGCGGCGCCGTCCCCGGTGCGCCCGAGCAGCCGCAGCGCCTCCAGGCAGCGCCGCGCCTCCGCACAGGCGGCGGTGGCGGTGCCGGGCCGGGCGGCCAGGTCGGCGACGGGGGCGGAGGCGCCGACGGTGACCGCCTCGTGCACGGCGGCGCCCAGGTGGCGGGCGGTACGGCGGGCCAGTTCCGTCGCGGTGCGGCCGCGCCGGAGGGGGAGCAGCAGGACCGTACCGCCGTCGCGGGCGGCGGCCAGGCCCTGCCGGGTGGCGGCCAGGTGGGAGGCCGCCGACCACAGCCGACGCCGGGCGTCGGCCGCCTGGCCGGCGTCGGCGGCCGGGGCGTCGAGGCGGGCGGCGAGCACGACGTGGGTGGCGTCGAGGTCCGCGCGCAGCCGCGCGGCGCGCTCGCGCAGCAGGCGCGGGTCGCGGTCGCGGGCGTCCAGGAGGTCGTCGAGGAGTTCGCCGCGGACGCGCTGCTCGGCCTCCGCGGCCGAGCGTCTGGCCAGCAGCAGCAGTGAGGTGACCATCGCCGCGCGCTCGAGGGTGCGCTGGTCCACCGGGTCGAGGTGGCGGTGCCCGCGCAGCACGAGCGCGCCGAGGAGTTCGCCGCCGGCGGTGACGGCCGCCACCCAGTCGTCGCCGTGGCGCACGGCGTGTCCTTCGGCGCGGGAGGCCTCCAGTGGTCCGGCGGGCGCGGCGGCGGCCTCGGTGAACTCGACCGTGCCGGCGAGGACCTGGGAGACGGCGGCTGCCACGTCGTGGACCTGGCCTCCGCGCAGAACCAGTTCGGCGAGGCGGTCGTGGACGTCGGAGGCGCGCTCGATGACCGCGCTGCGGTCGCGGATGATCTCGTTGGCGTTTTCGAGCCGGGCCAGGGCCGTGCGGGTCTCGGTGAGCAGGTGGGCGCTGTCGATGGCGGCGGCGGCGAGGGCCGCGAAGGAGCCGAGCAGGGCGATCTGTTCGCGTTCGAACACCCGGGCCCGCCGGTCGGCCGCGAAGAGGACTCCGATGACCTGCGCCCCGAGCATGAGCGGCACGCCGAGGATGGCGACCAGCCCCTCGTCCCGCACGCCCTCGTCGATGGTGCCGGTGTGCTGGAAACGGGCGTCCTTGAAGTAGTCGTCGGTGACGTACGGCCGGGCCGTCTGCGCGACGAGGCCGCCCAGCCCCTCCCCCATGCCCAGGCGCAACTGCTGGAAGCGGGCCGCCACCGATCCCTCGGTGACCCGCATGTAGGTGTCGCCGCGCGCCGGGTCGTTCAGCGTGAGGTAGGCGACGTCGGTGCCGAGGAGGGAGCGGGCCCGCTGCACGATGGCGGACAGGACCGCGTCCAGGTCCCGCAGGCCCGCCAGGTCGTGGGCGGTCTCGAACAGCGCCGACAGCTCCGCCTCGCGGCGTCTGCGTCCCTCCAGTTCCGCGCGGACGCGCAGGGCGAGCAGCTTGGCGTGTTCGAGCGCGGCGATCCGCTCGGCGGGCCGGTTCTCGGCGCGGGCGAGCTGCACCGGCTGTTCGAAGGCGGCGGCGGGCGCGCCCCGGGCCAGCAGGTCGAGGAAGGGGGCTTCGGCACCGCCGTCCGGCGGGGCGCCACCGCTGCTGGGCGCCCCCGCGCCGGGGGCGGGGCGCCGGTCGGACTGCACGTGATCGCTGGGCATGCGGACAGGATTCCGTATCGGGGCGATGTCCGCCGAGCCCTGTGGAAAACTCCGCTGCGGCCGGCGGCGGCGCAGGTCAGTGGGCGGTCCAGCCGCCGTCGAGCACCAGCGAGGTGCCGGTGACGAAGGACGCGTGCGGACCGCAGAGGTACGCCACGGCCTCGGCCACCTCCTCCGGTTCGATCAGGCGCTTGAGGGCGCTGTCCTGCAGCAGCACCTCGGACAGGACCCGCTCCTCGGGGACGCCGTGGGCCCGCGCCTGGTCGGCGAGCTGCTTCTCGACGAGGGGGGTGCGGACGTAGGCGGGGCTGACGCAGTTGGAGGTGACGCCGTGCGGCGCGCCTTCGAGGGCGGTCGTCTTGGACAGGCCCTCCAGGCCGTGCTTGGCCGCCACGTACGCCGACTTGTAGGCGGAGGCCCGCAGCCCGTGCACCGAGGAGATGTTGACGATCCGGCCCCAGCCCTGCGCGTACATGTGCGGCAGGGCGCCGCGGATGAGCCGGAAGGGCGCTTCGAGCATCACGGTCAGTACCGTGTGGAAGACCTCGGGCGGGAACTCCTCGATGGGGCGTACCAGCTGGATCCCGGCGTTGTTGACGAGCACGTCGGTGCCGGCGGCCGCCCGCTCGGCGGCGTCCAGGTCGGTGAGGTCGAGGACCTGGGTCTCCAGGGTGCCGGCGAGGGAGCCGGAGCCTTCGGCGAGCGCGGCCAGGCCCGCCGCGTCCCGGTCGACCGCTCTGACCTCGGCTCCCGCCGCGGCCAGCCGGAGTGCGCAGGCGCGGCCGATGCCGCCGGCCGCGCCCGTGACGAGCGCGGTGCGGCCGGCGAGGTCGAGCGGGGAGCCTTGGTGTGCGGGGTGCGGGCTGGGCGAGGTCATGCCTCGACCATAGGCAGCGCCCGCACCGCACCCCATATGGGCACAACCCATACTTCAGTCAAGATCGGTAGGTTCGAACCACGTGGGGGCGTCGGACAGGGCCTGCTTGATCCGGAACAGCGCGAACTCGTTCAGGGCGGGCAGCGCGTCCACCGGGAACCATCCGACCTCCAGCGACTCGTCGTCGTTGACCCGCGCCTCGCCGCCCACGGCACGGCAGCGGAAGGTGATGTCCATGTACTGGCAGACGTCGCCGTTCGCGTAGGTGATGGGGTCCAGCGCCTGGACCAGGACCACTCGCTCGGTGACGCAGCGCACGGCGGTCTCCTCGTACACCTCCCGCACCGCGCAGGCGGCGGGCTGCTCACCGGGCTCGGGGATGCCGCCGATCACGGCCCACTTGCCGGTGTCGGAGCGGCGCCCCAGCAGGACTCTGCCCTCGTCGTCGAAGACGAGGGCGGTGACGCCGGGGAGCCACAGCAACTGGTTGCCCGCGGCGGCCCGGATCGTACGGATGAAGTCAGGAGTGGCCATGGAGCGACCCTAGCGGGCCGGGACCGCCGGTCGGCCGGTGGACAGCGGGTGTGCGGGAGCGTACGTGCGGCGTACGGTCACGCCGCCCGGACACGCCGGGCGCGCACGCCGGCGCCGATCGCCCAGCCCAGGCCTCCGGCCGCGACCAGCACGAGGGCGATCTCCGGCAGGACGCCCAGCTCGGTCGCGGGCGTACGCGAGGAGCGCAGCGGGACCTTCTGGACCAGGTGGCCCGGGACGAACATGCCGGTCCTCTGGGTGATGTGCCCGTCGGGCATGATGATCGCGCTGACGCCGCTGGTCACCGGAACGGTGACGGTGCGGCTGTGCTCGACCGCGCGGACGCGGGACATGGCCAGTTGCTGGTAGGTCATCTCGCTGCGGTCGAAGGTCGCGTTGTTGCTCGGCACGGAGATCATCTGCGCGCCGTGGGTGACGGTGTCGCGCACGGCCCAGTCGAAGGCGGCCTCGTAGCAGGTGGCCAGGCCGATCCGGGTGCCGGCGACGGCGAACACGCCGGGCTCGGTGCCCCGGCTGAAGTCCTGGCGGACCATAGAGGTCCAGTTCTCGTTGATCGCGCCGAGCAGCGAGCGCAGCGGAAGGTACTCGCCGAACGGCTGGATCTGCCGTTTGTCGTAGGTCTGCAGGGGCCCCTTGACCGGGTCCCACAGGATCTGTTCGTTCAGCAGTTCGCCGTCGCGCTCCACGACGCTGCCGACCGAGATCGGGGCGCCGACGGCCTTGGCCGCCTGGTCGATCACCATGCGCGCGTCGAGGTAGGCGAACGGATCGATGTCGGAGGAGTTCTCCGGCCAGAGCACGACGTCGGGCCGCGGAGCCCTGCCCGCCTTCACGTCCGCCGCCAGCCGCTCGGTCTCCCGCGCGTGGTAGTCGAGCACCGCGCGGCGCTGGGCGTTGAACTCCAGACCCGAGCGCGGCACGTTGCCCTGGATGACGGCGACGGTGACCGTACCGTTCTCCGCCTTGTCGCTCACCAGGGTGCGGGCGGCCGACGCGCCCGCGACCGGCAGGACCACGCTCAGCAGCGCGACGGCCGCGGCCGGGCGGCGCACCGTCCGGGTCCGCCGTCCCTCGGCCGCCAGGCGTACGGCCTCCTGGAGCCCGAAGCCGCACAGGACCACCGCGAAGCCGAGCACCGGCGTGCCGCCGACCGCGGCCAGCGGCAGGAACACACCGTCCGCCTGGCCGAAGGCGATCTTGCCCCAGGGGAACCCGTGGAAGGGCACGCGCGCGCGTGCCGCCTCACCGGCGATCCACAGGGCCGCCGCCCACACCGGCCAGGCGGGCAGCTTCGAGACCGCCGCGACGCCCACGCCCACCAGGGCCACGAAGAGCGCCTCCGCCGCGACCAGCGCCAGCCAGGGTCCGGGGCCGACCTCCACACCCGTCCACACCAGCAGCGGCAGCAGGAAACCGAGGCCGAAGAGGTAGCCCAGACCGAGCGCGGCCTTCCAGCCGCGGCCGCGCAGCACCCAGCCGAACCCGGCGAACGCCGGCAGGGCCAGCCACCACAGGGTGCGTGGCGGGAAGCTGACGTAGAGCAGGAGGCCGGACAGTGCCGCCACTGCGGCGGGCACGAGTCGCACGAGTCTCGCGGACCAGGGGGCGCGGGCGGACCGCGGGTGCAGCCGGTCCGACTCGTCGACGGAAGTTGCGGTGACGGTCACCCCGGGAGTGTACGGCGGCTGACCTGCCGCTCGACAGCGCGGTTCGCGGCCCGCAGACGCCAGGCGCGGACGGCAGGCGGACCGGCGCGATCCTGGCCCCGACGGCGGGCAGCAGCTCGTCGGCACCCTTCTCGGGCGCCCGGCGGCTGCCGCAGCGGCAGCCGGTGAGGCCAGTGCCGCGACCGCAACGTTTCACCGGCTCGCGACGCCCGGCACGGCACCACGCCGCGCCGTCGCATCACCCGAGTACCTCCGGTAGCGGGTCGTGCTCCGCCTGCGATGCTCCCCCACTGTCCCAAGGACGTGGGAGACGATGCCCCCGTCACCGGACGCCGCGAGCCACCCGGCAGACCTTCCCCGCAGACCTTCCCGGCCCCAGAACTAGGCGCGTCCCGGTGCCGGCGGACGCAGCCGGTCCCTGATCACGCGGACCGCCGACTCCGCGTTGTCGACGGTGATCGTGAACGTGTGGCCGTCCCACAGGCGCAGCACGACGCCCTCGCCGCGCCGGACGACCACCGCGGTCCCCTTCTCGGGGCGCCAGCGGTAGCCCCAGCCGCCCCAGTGGCGCGGAGTGACGTGCGGGGCGAACTCGGCGTCCGTGACGTGGGCCAGCGGGATGCGGCGGCGTGGCAGCCCGATGTGGCCGCAGCGCACCTCCAGGGACTCCTTGTCGACCTTCAGCGCGACGTGGACGAAGGCGAGGGTGCCGAAGAGGACCAGCAGCCCGGCCGCGATGCAGCCCACGACGGACATCACCAGCGCGGGGACACCGGAACTCCAGGCGGAGTCGACGGCCAGTTCGATACCGAGCGCGAGGCAGGCGGCGCCGACGAGCGCCAGCAGCCACTGGAACCGGTTGGTGGCCCGCCCCGTCCACACCTCGGGATGCGGGCCGTTCTCGACGCGGGAGTGGTCCCTCATGGCAATGAGGTTACTCAGGTTTCGTCGCGTGGGTAGCGCGTCGCACACGGGGAGTGTCCCGCGTCCGGGCTCCCGGGAACGCGGCGCCCCTCGCGCGGGCGGTCGTCAGCGGGCGGGCGAGACCGCTTCGAGGAGGCGGCCCTCCGCGTAGGCCAGGGCCGGCGCGGGCAGGGCGCCCTCCTCGCCGTTGAGCAGGACCGTCACCGTGCCCTCGGCCGACGCCCGGGGCTTTGGGCCGGCGCCGATCCGGCGCAGTGCCTGGGCCGCGACGGCGCCCGCCGAGCCGTGCAGGACCAGCGGCGGGTGTCCCGGCCGCTGTACGGCCGAACGGATGCGCTCGGCGACGAGTTCGTAATGGGTGCAGCCCAGGACGACGGTCGTGACGTTCTCGGGAGTCAGCGCGGCGGCGGCCGCGACGGCCTCGTCGATCGCCGCCTGGTCGGCGTGCTCGACGGCCTCGGCCAGTCCCCAGCAGGGCACCTCGGTGACCGGCACGCCGTCGGCGAAGTCGCGGATCAGGCCCCGCTGGTAGGGGCTGCCCGTGGTGGCGGGCGTCGCCCAGATGGCGACCGGGCCGCCGCCGGCGGCGGCGGGCTTGATGGCGGGGACGGTGCCGATGACCGGAACGTCGGGCTCCAGGCGGTCGCGCAGGGTCGTCAGCGCGTGCACGGTCGCGGTGTTGCAGCCGACGATCAGGGCGTCCGGCCCGTACGCGGCGGCGGCCTCGGCGACGGCGACGGCCCGCGCGGTGAGGTCCTGCGGGGTGCGGGGTCCCCAGGGCATCCCGGCGGGGTCGAGGGACAGCACGAGATCTGCGTCGGGCCGCAGGCGCCGTACCGCGGCGGTGGCCGCCAGCAGCCCGATCCCGGAGTCCATGAGCGCGATCTTCACCCGGCCACGATAGACGATCCCCTCGAACCGGCCGTCCGGGTGGGGCAGACTGCGGGGGTGAGCGTGATCATGTGGACCGCCGTCGGATCACTCGCCGCCTGGTTGTGGCTGCTGCTCGGCCAGGGGTTCTTCTGGCGTACGGACGTGAGACTGCCGCCGCGGACGGAGCCGGCGCCCGACGACTGGCCCGCCGTGTGCGTCGTGGTCCCCGCGCGGGACGAGGCCGCCGTCCTGGGCGAGAGTCTGCCCTCGCTGCTCGCGCAGGACTATCCGGGGCGCGCCGAGGTCTTCCTGATCGACGACGGCAGCTCGGACGGCACCGGTGAACTGGCCCGGGAACTGGCGCGGCGCGGTGGCGGGCTGCCGCTGACGGTGGACTCGCCGGGCGAGCCGCCGCAGGGGTGGACCGGCAAGCTGTGGGCCGTGCGGCACGGCATCGCCCTGGCACGCGCGCGTGCCCCCGAGTACCTGCTCCTGACGGACGCGGACATCGCGCACGCGCCGGACAGCCTGCGCCGGCTGGTGGCGGCGGCGCGCACCGGGGGGTTCGACGTCGTCTCGCAGATGGCGCGGCTGCGGGTGGAGAGCCTGTGGGAACGGCTCGTCGTCCCGGCGTTCGTCTACTTCTTCGCACAGTTGTACCCGTTCCGGTGGATCGGGCGGCGGGGCGGGCGGACGGCGGCGGCCGCGGGCGGCTGTGTGCTGCTGCGCGCCGAGGCGGCCGAGCGGGCACGGATCCCGGACGCGATCCGGCACGCGGTGATCGACGACGTGGCGCTCGCCCGGGCGGTGAAGGGCGGCGGCGGGCACATCTGGCTGGGGCTCGCCGAGCGGGTGGACAGCGTGCGTCCGTATCCGCGCCTGCACGACCTGTGGCGGATGGTCTCGCGCAGCGCGTACGCGCAGTTGCGGCACAACCCGCTGCTGCTGGCCGGGACGGTCGCCGGACTGGCGCTGGTGTACCTGGTGCCCCCGGTGGCGCTGGTGGCGGGACTCGCCGGGGGCGGTGCGGCGACGGCACTGGCGGGCGGCGCGGCGTGGCTGGTGATGGCGGCGACGTACGTGCCGATGGTGCGGTACTACCGCCAGCCGCTGTGGCTCGCTCCGCTGCTGCCGTTCACGGCGTTCCTGTACCTGCTGATGACGGTGGACTCGGCGGTGCAGCACCACCGGGGCCGCGGCGCGGCCTGGAAGGGCCGCACCTACACGCGTCCGGACGCCGTGCCCGAGGAGGGCTGAGAACGGCGCCGCAGGCTCACTTGCGGCCGGGTGTCCAGTTCATGCCCCACCCGTAGGCGTGGTCGACGGTGCGCTGGGGGCTCACCCCGCGCGCGGGGACCAGATAGCGGGCCTCCCGCTGGACGACGAGGTCGCCGCCGGTGTTGGTGATCAGGGCGAGTGCGCACACCGTGGACGGCACCGTGCACTCGTCCAGGGAGAAGTCGACCGCCGCTCCGTGCTGCGGCTGGAGGGTGACCGTGGCGTGCAGGTCGGCGAAGGAGCGGGCGCCCTCGTAGATGGTCACGAAGACGAGGATGCGCCGGAAGTCGTGGGTGTGGTCGAGGTTGACGGTGAGGTTCTCGCCACTGGCCACGGCGCCGGTGCGGTCGTCGCCGTCGAGGTGGATGTAGGGGGGCCGGTGCAGGGCCCCGAAGGCGTTGCCGAGGGCCTGGACGACGCCCTTGCGGCCGTCGGCGAGTTCGTACAGCGCGCACAGGTCGAGGTCGAGGTCGGCGTGGGTCGCGACGGCCCGGCCGCGTTTGCCTGCCCAGCCGGTGAACTGTCTGCGCACCTGCCAGTTGAGGTTCACGCGCATCGCGCCCGAGGTGCCGCCCTGCTTGGCCAGCGAGACGGAAGGGGCCGCCTTGGTGAGCGTGACCTTGGTGAGGCGGACGGGGGCAGGAGCTGTCTCTTATACACATCT
>NZ_JOIY01000010.1 GCF_000720185.1 Streptomyces sp. NRRL S-340
CCTCCCGGCACCCTGCCCTCCCACCCCGGACACCGCCTGCTCCCCCCGGCACCCTGCCTTCCCACCCCGGACACCGCCTGCCCCCCGGCACCCTGCCTTCCCTCCCCCGGCGCCCGCCGCTCCTGCCTCCGGCGTCCCCCGCCCCTCCTTGGACCCTGCCGTGACCGGCCCTCCACCTGACGTCCAGTCAGATTCTTTCGGAACGGTCAAGAATTCGTTAGTACGCCGAAGCATCGGAATAGGTGCCTCGGCGAACGAGGTTTACCCACCACTTATCCCGCACGGATGATCACCGATCTTCTCGACTCAAGGCCTGGAGGCCGCCCTCAATGACGCTCACGACGACCAACCGGCCCACCCGGAGCGCGAGCGGGGCCGTCGTCCCGGTGCTCGCCTTCGCGGGCATCGTTGTCGCGGTGATGCAGACCCTGCTCGTCCCGGTCATCAAGGACCTGCCGCAACTGCTGGGCACCTCGCCCAGCAACGCCACCTGGGTCCTGACCTCCACCCTCCTCTCGGGCGCCGTGGCCACGCCGATCATGGGCCGCCTCGGCGACCTGTACGGCAAACGCCGGATGCTGATAACCAGCCTCGCCGTCATGGTGGTGGGCGCGCTCGTCAGCGCCTTCACCGACGCCCTGCTCGTCATGATCGTGGGCCGCACGCTCCAAGGCTTCGCCATGGGTGCGATCCCGCTCGGCATCGGTCTGATGCGCGACATGCTGCCCCGCGAGAAGCTGGGCTCGGCGATGGCCCTGATGAGTTCCTCGATCGGCGTCGGCGGCGGTCTCGCGCTGCCCGCCGCCGCCCTGGTCGCCCAGCACACCGACTGGCACGCCCTCTTCTACGGCGCCGCAGGGCTCGGTGTCCTCTCCATCGTCCTCACCCTCCTCACCGTCCCCGAGTCCCCCATGCGCGCCGAGGGCTCCTTCGACCTGCCGGGCGCGCTCGGCCTGTCCGCCGGACTGGTGCTGTTCCTGCTGCCGATCACCAAGGGCAGCGACTGGGGCTGGGCGTCCGCCACCACGCTCGGCCTGTTCGCCGCCGCCGTCGTCGTCCTGCTGCTGTGGGGCCTGATGGAGCTGCGCAGCAAGGCCCCGCTGGTCGACCTGCGCACCACGGCCCGCCGCGAGGTACTGCTCACCAACCTCGCCTCGATCATGGTCGGCGTCGCCTTCTACGTCGTCTCGCTCGTCCTGCCCCAGCTGCTCCAGCTGCCCGCCGCCACCGGCTACGGCCTCGGCCGGTCGATGGTGGTCGCCGGTCTGTGCGTGGCCCCGCTGGGCCTGACGATGATGTTCACCGCGCCCGTCTACGCCCGTCTGTCCGCCCGTTACGGCCCCAAGGTCACCCTGATCACCGGTCTGCTGATCATCGCCGTCGGCTACGGCGGCGGCCTCGGGCTGATGAACGCGGCCTGGCAGACCGTCCTCACCTCGGTGCTGCTGGGCGCCGGCATCGGCCTGGCCTACTCCTCGCTGCCCGCGCTGATCGTCGGCGCGGTCCCGGCGTCCGAGACCGGCGCGGCCAACGGCCTCAACACGCTGATGCGGTCCATCGGCACCTCGGTGTCCAGCGCCGTGATCGGCATGGTGCTGGCCAACACCGCGCACCACGTGAACGGCGTCGCGATCCCGACCATGCACGGTTTCCGCGTCTCCTTCCTGATCGCCACCGCCGCGGTCGCCCTCGGTCTGGTGCTCGCCCTGTGCCTGCCCCGGCCGAACCGTTCCACCACCACGCAGCTGCGCGCCAGCAGCGAGGAGGACGCCAACCTGGCGCACGCCGAGGAGGTGCTGCGGGGCTTCCGCGGCCGGGTGCTGGACGCCGGCGGTGCCCCGGTCGCCCGCGCCAAGGTCACCCTGATCGACCGGCACGGCCGCCAGGCCGGTGCCACGCTCTCCGCGGCGGACGGCCGCTACACCCTCGCGGTGCCGGCCCAGGGCCCCTACGTCCTGGCCGCCCGCGCCGCCGGTCACGGCCCGCATGCCTCCGCGGCGACCCACGCGGGCGACGACCGCCCGGTCGACATCGACCTCGCCCTCCCGGCCGAGACGGTCACGGCCTGACGGACACCGCCCGGCCCGGCGGACACCGCCCGGCCGGGCCGTCCCCGGACCGCCGCGTACGCGCGGCTGAGACGTACGCCACCGCACCCGCTGTCGCCCGCCCGGCAGCGGGTGCGGCAGCATGGGCGCCCTGAACGCCGTACGACCGGAAGGACCCGCTGCATGACCGCGGCACCGAAGCCCGACATCCTGGCCGCCTTCGAGGCCGCGAAGGGGTTCATGCCCACGGACGAGGGGCTGGCGCTGTACGCGGCGGCGGTGGACGCGGGCCGGCTGGGGCTGCCGCTGCTGGAGGTCGGTACGTACTGCGGACGGTCCACGATCCTGCTCGCCGACGCCGCCCGCGGCGCCGGGGTCACCGCACTCACCGTCGACCACCACCGCGGCAGCGAGGAGCAGCAGCCCGGCTGGGAGTACCACGACCCGGAGACGGTCGACCCCGAACTCGGCCTGATGGACACCCTGCCCGCCTTCCGGCGCACGCTGCACCGGGCCGGTCTCGAGGAGCACGTGGTGGCGCTCGTGGGGCGTTCCCCGCAGGTCGCCGCCGTGTGGAACACCCCGCTCGGCCTCGTCTTCGTCGACGGCGGGCACACCGACGAGCACGCGGGCGCGGACTACGCGGGCTGGGCCCCGCACGTCGCCGAGGGCGGCCTGCTGGTCATCCACGACGTGTTCCCCGACCCGGTGGACGAGTTCACCGGACAGGCGCCGTACCGCGTGTACCTGCGGGCGCTGGAGTCCGGCGGGTTCACCGAGGTCTCGGTGACCGGCTCGCTGCGCGTCCTGCGGCGAACCGGCCCGGCCGCCCCGGCCCGCGGTTAGGGTCGCGGTCGTGTCGTACGCAGGCCCCGAATTCGAACCCCCGCGTCCGGACCCCTCCGGACGGTCCGGACGGCCGCGCCGCAGCGCGGCCCTCGCCGTGGCCGCGCTGGTGTGCGGCGGGCTGCTGTGCTGGCTCGGGTACGAGGCGGTGGGCGCCCCGGACGGCGCCGACGCCGCCTCCCCGGGCGCACCGTCCGCCTCCGCTCCGGCGTCCTCCCCGGGGGGCGGGCCGCCGGGGAGGCCGTCCGCGGAACCGTCCGGGAGCACCTCGTCCCCGGCCGCTCCCGGTGACGACGGGAAGCGGCCCGGCGGTGCGGCGGGCCCGCTGGAGGGCAAGGTCGTCGTCATCGACCCGGGCCACAACCCGGGCAACTTCCGGCACACGTCCGAGATCGCCCGCAAGGTGGACATCGGCACCAACTGGAAGGAGTGCGACACCACCGGCACCGCCACGAACGCCGGTTACGCCGAGGCCCGGTTCACCCTGGACGTCGCCCACCGGCTGCGCACCCTGCTGGAACGGCAGGGCGCCACGGTGAAGCTGACCCACGACGACGGCTCCCCCGCCTGGGGCCCGTGCGTGGACGAACGCGCCCGGATCGGCAACACCGCGCACGCCGACGCGGCGATCTCCGTCCACGCCGACGGCGCGGCGCCCGGCGACCGCGGTTTCCACGTGATCCTCCCGGCGGCCGTCCACGAGGGGGCGGCCGACACCCGCGCCGTCGCCGCCGCCTCCCGCGACCTGGGCGAGCGCGTGGCGGGCAACTTCCTGCGGGTCACCGGCGAGCCGCCCTCCAACTACCTCGGCGGCGGCAGCGGACTCGTCACGCGGAAGGACCTGGGTGGTCTCAATCTGTCAACGGTTCCCAAGGTGTTCATCGAGTGCGGCAACATGCGCGACAGCACGGACGCGGCCCTGCTGACCAGCGGAACGTGGCGGCAGAAGGCGGCCGAGGGGATGTCTGAGGGAATCGTGAGTTTCCTGCGCGGGTCCTGACCGGCGCCGCCGTCCCGGCGGACAGGCCGACCGTACGGGCGATAGTGTCACCCGTACGATGAGGGGCCACCCCCGCGCTTCACGCCAGGACCCGGCAACAGCGACCTGGTGACAGCGACGCCTCTACCGACGACGAGACGACCTGAAGGACCTGAAGTGAATATCCGCTCCCTCACTCGGGGCGACGGCGTGGTGATCGGAGCAGCGGTGTTGCTGTTCATCGCGTCGTTCCTCCACACCCACGACTACCTGACTTCCACCGCCTGGGACGGCCTCGGCATGGGGCTCGGCGTCTACGTGGGCGGATTGGCCGGCGCCGCGCTGGTCGTCGTCAACCGGTGCCTGCCCCAGCCGCGCAAGGTGGCCGGGCTGGAACTGGGCACGGTGGGCACGGCGTTCACGGTGCTCGTGGCGTGGATCCTGTTCTGGGACCTGGTGGACCCGGGCATGTACGGCGCGGGTTCGGGCCTGGTCCTCGGCTTCATCGCGGCCCTCGTCCTCGCGGGCGCGGCGGTCGCGACCCCGCTGGTCCCCGCCCTGCAGGCCGCGCTCGTCCCGGCACCGAGGCCGGCCGCCCCGCACCCCTACGGCGCGCAGCCGCAGGCCGGTTACGGCTACCCGGGCGCCCCGCAGCCGTCGTACGGCGGCCAGCCGCAGCCCGGCGCGTCCTTCGGCGGTCAGCCGCAGCCGGGCCAGCCGGCCCCGGCCGCCGGTGGCCAGCCGGCGCCCCCCTTCTCGCCGTTCTGGTTCGCCGTCCCGGCGCCGCGTCCGCTGTTCGCGGAGGACGGTTCGCCCGCGCCGATCGCCGAACTCGCCCCGGGTACCTGGTACCTGGCGGTGGATCAGCGCGGTCAGGGCCTGCTGACGGAGATGCAGGACGGCCGCCGCGGTGTCCTCCAGGACGCCTCGAACATCCAGCGCGGCTGACGGCCGCCTGCGGCGCCGCGAACCCCGCGGCCCCTCGTCCTCGCGGGCGGGGGGCCGTCGCCGTGCTCGGGCGGGCCGGGCCTCCTGTCAGGAACCGGACCGGGCGCCGTTCTTCAGCTCGGAGGGCGTGGGCACCTTGTCCTTGACCGGTGCTCCCGCGCTCTTGCCCGCGTCCTTCACCTTGTTGAGGGTGTCGTTGAACGCGTTCGCCGCCGACCCATCGCCCTTGCGGAGCTTGGCCGGCAGGTCCTTCAGCCCGGCGATGGCCGCGTTGAGCGGTTCGAGCGCCTTGGAGAGGGTCGGGTCGCCCTGGGCGTTGTGCACGGCCGCCTTGAGCCGGTTGTAGGTGAACGCGCCGGCCAGACCTGCCTTGACCAGGGTGGCCTTGCGGTGCTTGGTGCCCTTCTTGAACTTGCCCTCCTTGTACGGTTTCCAGATCCACTGGTAGGTGGCTCCGGCCGCGAGGGCCGCGTTCGCCACGAAGCGTGTCTTGGCGAACTTCTGCCGCTCGGCGGAGGTGGTCGGGCTGGGCGTGGCCGCGGCGCCCGCGACCGTGGGACTGGTCTGCCGCCCGTCGCCCTGGCCGGTGGCCCACGCGGTGGTGGATCCGGCGAGCAGGGCGCAGCACAGGGTGAGCGCCACAGCGAGGCGCCGTATCGGTACGGGCACGGTGTCCTCCCGAAGGTGTTGCTCCGGTCCCGGAAGGTGCTGCTCCGGGTACTCCAGGGGTCCGTGTGAACCGGGCCGCGGCGCCCGAAACAGGGCACCTTCCGTGCGGTGCGCCTGACTTTCCGTAGGCGCGCGGGTTTCGAACGGCCGCGCGCGGCCAGACGCAAGGGCATGTCCCCTCGATATCGCACGGGTTCCGGCTCCGCCGGGACGGTCATCGCGGTGGTCGCCGACATCATGGCCGTCATCCTCGGACTGTGGATCCTGATGTACCTGCTGGACGCGAACCGGGCGAACGACCTGGTGCGGTTCGTCCATCACGCGGCCGACTGGCTCGCCGGCTGGTCGCGCGACCTGTTCACCTTCGACGAGGCCTGGGCGCGGGTGGTCGCCGGGTACGGCCTGGCCGCGGTCGTGTACCTCTTCGTCGGCCACGCCATCGCCAACCGCATCCACCGCGGCTGACCCCGGCGGGCCGGACGCCTCAGCCGCCGGCGGTCGTGCCGCAGCAGTCCGGTTCCAGGCCCCTGGGCAGGCCGTCCTGGGCGAAGACCGTGCAGGTGGCCTCGTGGCCGCCGAGCGCGGCGACCGCGAGGAGCAGCGAACCGGCCGTCCAGGTGGTCAGCTCGCGCGGCCATATGGCGTCGTCCTCGAAGACGTACCCCGTCCAGTACAGGCCGCTGTCCGCGTCGCGCAGGTGCTGGACGGACTTCAGGACGTCGAGCGCGCGGTCGGACTCGCCCGCCGCCCACAGGGTGAGGGCGAGTTCGGCCGACTCGCCGCCGGTCACCCACGGGTTGGGCACCACGCAGCGCACCCCGAGGCCGGGCACGACGAAGCGGTCCCAGCCGGCCTCGATGCGCGCCTTGGCCTCCGCACCGGTGACGGCACCGCCGAGCACCGGGTAGTACCAGTCCATCGAGTAGCGGTCCTTGTCCAGGAACCGCTCCGGGTGCCTGCGGATCGCGTGCCGCAGCGCGCCGGCCGCCAGCTCCCAGTCGGGCTGCGGCTCCTCACGCTGCTCGGCGATGGCGAGGGCGCAGCACAGCGCGTGGTGGACGGAGGAGGAACCGGTGAGCAGGGCGTCCGCGGTGCCCGTCCCGTCGTCCTCGCGCTTCCAGCCGATCTGCCCGCCGGGCTGCTGGAGGCGCAGCACGTACTCGACGGCCCCGTAGACGACCGGCCACATGCGGTCCAGGAAGGTGTCGTCGCCGGTGGAGAGGTAGTGGTGCCAGACGCCGACGGCGACGTAGGCGACGAAGTTGGTCTCCCGGCCGCGGTCGGTGACGTCGTCGTGGGCGCCGTCGGCGTAGGCGGCGTACCAGGAGCCGTCGGGCAGCTGGTGCCGGGCCAGCCACTCGTACGCGCGTGAGGCGGCCTCGTGTTCGCCCGCCGCGTCCAGCGCCATCGCCGCCTCGGTGTGGTCCCACGGGTCGAGGTGGTGGCCGCGGAACCACGGGATGGCTCCGTCCTCCCGCTGGGCGGCGAGGATGCCGTCCACGGTCGCGGCGGCCTGCTCGGCGGTGAGGACCCCGGGCAGGACGAGGTGTTCTGTCCGGGGGGTGGTCACTTGGCGTCCGCCCGGGGCAGGTGGGGCTTGGTCGCGTAGGCCACGAAGCTCTTGCCGATCAGCGGGTTCAGCGCCCGCTCGGCGACCCGGGTGGCCAGCGGCTTCTTCATGATGTCCCAGACCAGCAGCTTGTGGTACGCCTTCACCGGCAGCACCTGGTCGTTGTCGACGCCGAAGGCGCACTTGAGCCACCAGTACGGCGAGTGCAGGGCGTGCGCGTGGTGGGTGCCGTACGGCTTCAGGCCCGCCTCGCGCATCTTCGCGAGCAGTTCGTCGGCCCTGTAGATGCGGATGTGGCCGCCCTCGACCTCGTGGTAGGCGTCGGACAGGGTCCAGCAGACCTTCTCGGGTCCGTAGCGCGGCACGGTGACGGCGATCCGGCCGCCCGGCCTGAGCACGCGCACCATCTCGGCGAGGACGCCCTTGTCGTCGGGGATGTGCTCCATCACCTCGGAGATGATGACGACGTCGAAGGACTCGTCGGGGAAGGGCAGGGCGAGGGCGTCGCCCTCCATGGCGGTCGCGGTGGCCCCGGCGGGTGCCTCCCCGGCCTCCTTCATCGCCGCGAACCACTTGGCGACCTCGCGGATCTCCTCGCCGTTCTGGTCGAGGGCGACGACCTGGGCGCCGCGCCGGTAGCACTCGAACGCGTGCCGCCCCGCGCCGCAGCCGAGGTCCAGGACGCGGTCGCCCGGGGCGAGCGGGAACCGGGAGAAGTCGACGGTCAGCACGTGGCCCTGCTTTCGTATGCGTCTGCGGCGGGTGCGCCTGCTGCTGGTGCGGTCGGGGCCGCCTCGGCCGCCGCCGGTGCGGTCGGGACCGCCTCCGTCGCCGCCGGGGCGGTCGCGGGGCGGTACGGGGACCGCCGTGCGGGGCGGGGGCGTGCGGAGTCCGCGATGGCCTCGCGGTAGCGGGTCACGGTGCCCTCGGCGGCACGGGCCCACGTGAAGCGGCGCAGCACGCGGGCGCGGCCGGCCGCTCCGAGCCTGGCCCGCAGCTCCGGGTCGCCCAGCAGCCGGGTCAGGGCGGCGGCCAGCGCTCCCGCGTCGCCCGGCGGCACCGCCAGGCAGGTCTCGCCGTCCTCGCCGGCGACCTCGGGGATCGCGCCGCCGGTGGTGGCGACCAGCGGGGTTCCCGTGGCCATGGCCTCGGCGGCGGGCAGCGAGAAGCCCTCGTACAGCGAGGGCACGCACGCGACCTCGGCCGAGCGGACCAGGTCGACCAGTTCGGCGTCGGAGATGCCCTTGACGAACTCGACGGCGTCCTTGAGTCCGTAGCGCTCGACGGCCCGCGCGACCGGGCCCTCGGCCGGCTGCTTGCCGACGACGACCAGGTGCGCGCCGGGGTGTTCGGCGCGGACCTTCGCCAGGGCCTCCACGAGGAAGACGAGACCCTTGAGGGGGACGTCCGCGCTGGAGGTGGTCACGATCCGGCCCGGCACCTGCGGCACGGACGGGTCGGGCGAGAACAGGTCGGTGTCGGCGCCGATGTGGACGACGTGGATGCGGTCGGGGCGTACGCCGAGGTGGTCGACGATCTCCTGCCGGGACGTGCCGGAGACGGTGAGCACGGACGGCAGGCGGCGCGCGACCCGCTTCTGCATCCGCGTGAACGCGTACCAGCGGCGCACCGACCACTGCCGCTGCCGGGTCGTCGCGGCGTCCAGCTCCAGTTGCCGGTCCACGGTGATGGGGTGGTGGACGGTGGTGACCAGGGGGGCGCCGACGTCGCCGAGGAGGCCGTAGCCGAGGGTCTGGTTGTCGTGGACGACGTCGAACTCGCCGCGGCGGGCGCGCAGGTGGCGGCGGGCGCGCAGGGAGAAGGTCAGCGGCTCGGGGAAGCCGCCGGTCCACATGGTGGCGACCTCCAGCGCGTCGACCCAGTCGCGGTACTCGTCGCGCTTGGGGGTGCGGAAGGGGTCGGGCTGGCGGTACAGGTCGAGGCTGGGCAGCTCGGTCAGGCGCAGCGCGCCGGCGTACTCCTCGTCCTCGTCGAGGACGGGATAGGGCTGGGAGCCGATGACCTCGACGTGGTGGCCGAGGCGGGCCAGTTCGCGCGAGAGGTGCCGGACGTAGACGCCCTGGCCGCCGCAGAACGGGTTTCCCTTGTAGGTGAGGAGCGCGATCCTGAGCGGTCGCCCTCCGTCCGCGGCGAGGTCCGCCGGGGACCCGGCCTGACTGGCCTCAGCGGTCACTCTGGCCCCCTTCTGACTGCACCGTCCCGCGAGATTACGCCGGGACGCTAATCTAGAACAAGTTTCAGACTTGATCGTCTTGATCGTTCAGGAGGCTCCGAATCTACCGGCAGGTAGCCGCGCTGTGAGCAGTGAAGCGGGTGATTCGCGCCACGGCTCGGGCCCCGGCCCCGCCGCCCCGGCCCACCACGAGTCCACCGCGAGTCGGCCCGGTTCAGGCCCACCCGGCCCGTCCAGGCCCGCTCCGGGTCCGGCCGGTCCGTCCCGGCCGTTCCGGGTCCCGCCCCGTCCGCCCCGGGCCGGTGCCAGCCGGGGGCTCGCGCCGGGACGGGCGGGCGGGCGCCGGGCACTCGGCCGCACGCCCGGACGTACGCCGGGTCGCGCGGCGCCCCGCGCCCCTGCCACGCTGTCCGACCGCCCGCCCCCACCGACCGCCATGGAGCGCGACCCATGCCTGCGCACGCCAGTACCTCCCGGCCGCAAGCCGGCACCTCCCGGTCGGACGCGCCGCCGCTCACCGAGCGGCAGGAGGCGCGCCGCCGCCGCATCCTGCGCGCGAGCGCGCAGCTCGCCTCCCGGGGCGGTTTCGACGCGGTGCAGATGCGGGAGGTCGCGGAGTCCTCGCAGGTCGCCCTCGGCACGCTGTACCGGTACTTCCCGTCCAAGGTGCACCTGCTGGTCGCCACGATGCAGGACCAGCTGGAGCGGCTGCACGGCACGCTGCGCAAGCGGCCCCCGGCCGGTGACAGCGCGGCCGAGCGGGTGGCGGAGACGCTGATGCGCGCCTTCTGCGCCCTCCAGCGCGAGCCCGATCTGGCGGACGCCATGGTCCGCGCCCTGACCTTCGCCGACCGCAGCGTGAGTCCCGAGGTCGACCAGGTGTCCCGGCAGACGACGGCGATCATCCTGGACGCGATGGGCCAGGACGACCCGACGCCCGGGCAGCTCTCCGCCGTCCGGGTCATCGAGCACACCTGGCTGTCGGCCCTGATCACCTGGCTCTCGGGCCGCGCCTCCATCGCGCAGGTCCAGGGGGACATCGAGACGGTGTGCCGGCTGATCGGCCTCGCGGAGAGCGGGCGCAAATAGCCCGATTTTCCCGGCTTGGGGTATTGCGTCAGGCCGCAGGCGTTCTATCCTGAAAGAGCCTACGAGGCGAGTGAGGGAGTCCGACCGGAGTAGCCGACTTCCGCGAGACGCCGAGGCATCCTCGAGATGCCGAGGCATCCGCCGGGGCCGACGTCGACGGTAGGGCTGAGAGGCCGGAAGGTTCGCAGCAGAGAACCGGAAGGCGACCCCCATCACCTGATCCGGACCATACCGGCGAAGGGAACCCGTCTCGTAGGTTTTCGCATGCCTCCGTCCCCTGCGGGGCTTCCCGCGGGGTCTCCTGCGTGCCCGCGCCCGTGGGCCGCTGCTGTGCGGGGCCCATGGATCCTCTTGAACGGATCCTCTTGAACGCCTCCGCGCCGAGCGCGCCTGCGAGCGCCTGGTCGTCGGCTTCGTCCACCGCCTGGACCTGGGCGACCCTCCTCCGTGGCCGAGCTGTTCGTGCCGGACGGGGTCTGGGAGTGGCCCCCTCCCGGTGACGGCAGGCGCGTCGAAGGGCGCGAGGCACTGCGGGCGTACTTCGGCTCCCGGCCGGGCGGACGGCTCTCGCGCCGGGTCATGTCCACCCTCCCCGTCACGGTGACCTCGGCGGACACGGCGACGGCCACCTCGTACCTCACCACCTGCCGCGTCGACGGCCGCACCGGCGCCCACGGCATGGTGCCGACCGGCCCGCCCGTCCAGGCCGGCGACTACACCGACGTCTTCCGCAGGACCGGCGGCGACGAGTGGCTCCTGGTCTCCCGGGCCCTGCGCCTGCCGTTCGGCGGGCCCACGCCCAGGGCGTGGCCGCAGGGCCGCGCACAGCCGCCCGGCGGCCGCTTCCGGCCGGGCCGGTAGAGTGGCCCGGTCGTTTCACGCCTGTCCGGGGGGAAGCCGGTGCGAATCCGGCGCTGACCCGCAACCGTAGGCCGCCCCCGTGGCGGCGAGCCGGAATGCCCCGGGCGCGCGCGTGAGCGGCTCGCGTACGCCGGCAGCCCGCCGCCGTACGGCACCGTCGAGGGACACGGAGCCGAGCCGCCGGGGTGTCCCGTGCTGTCCGGCTCCCCGCAGGGAGAGGCATCCGCCGATCATGAACATACGCCGCAGCGCAGCGGCCCTGGCCGCCGTCGCCGCCGTCGCCGTGATCGGTGCCCCGGCGCAGGCCGCCGTCACCGGCTCCTCCCCGGCCCCCTCCGCCTCCCCCGCGCTGCCGCCGGGCCTCTACGGCAGCTCCGACCCGAAGTACGACGGGGTCTGGCGCCAGTCCCTCGCCCTGCTCGCGCAGCACACCGTGGGGGTGCGGCCCGCCGCGCAGGCCGTGGACTGGCTGGCCGGGCAGCAGTGCGCGAGCGGCGCGTTCGCGCCCTTCCGCGCCGACCTGTCGCGCGCCTGCGACGCCAGGACGGCCGTCGACTCCAACAGCACGGCCGCCGCCGTCCAGGCGCTCGCCGCGCTCGGCGGCCACGACGCGGTGACCGGCAAGGCGGTGTCCTGGCTGAAGTCCGTGCAGAACAAGGACGGCGGCTGGGGGTACACGCCCGGCGGACCCAGCGACGCCAACTCCACCTCGGTCGTCGTGGGCGCCCTCGCCGCCGTGGGCGACCGGCCCGCCTCCGTCGTCAAGGACGGCAAGTCCCCCTACGACGCCCTGCTGAAGCTGGCCCTGCCGTGCTCGGGCGACGGCGCGGGCGCCTTCGCCTACCAGCCCGACCAGCACGGCAAGCTCGCCGCCAACGCGGACGCGACCGCCGCCGGTGTGGTCGCCGCGCTCGGCCAGGGCCTGGCCGCCACACCGCAGGGGAAGACGGGCGGTACACCGCGGGGGAAGGCCGGCAGCGCAGCCCGCTGCACCGGCTCCGGTGCCGCCACCCCGGCGCGGGCCGCCGCCAACGGCGCCGCCTACCTCGCGCACGCCGTCGCCGAGGACGGCCACCTCACCTCCGCGCTGCCCGGCGCCACCGCCCAGCCCGACTACGGCAACACCGCCGACGCGGTCGTCGCGCTCGCCGCGCAGGGCGGTGCCGGGCAGGCACGGAAGCCGCTGGAGTGGCTGGAGAAGAACGCCGGGAAGTGGGCGGCGCAGAGCGGCCCGGCCGCGTACGCCCAGCTGGTCTTCGCGGCCCACGCCACCGGCACCGACCCGCGCGCCTTCGGCGGCCTCGACCTGGTCGAGGCGCTGAACGCGACCGGCCCGGCACCGCAGGCGCCCGTGACGGGCAGCACCAGCGGCGACGCGACGGAGAAGGGCGACAGCTCGTCGCACACCGTCTGGTGGATCGCCGGCGGTGCCTGCCTGGTCGTCGTCCTCGGCGCCGTCGCCTGGGCGGCCGGCCGCAGGAAGAGCGGGGCCGGCGGCGACAGCGCCGAGAGGCAGCAGCCGTGACGTACCGCCGCCCGCGCGCCCTGCCCGCGCCGCCCGCCGCCTCCCCGCCGGCCATGCCGTCCGCGCTGTCCGCACTGTCCGTGCTGCTCCTGGCCGCCGTGTTCCTGCTGGCGGCGGGCGTCGCCCCGGCCCAGGCGGCCGGGTACCGGTACTGGTCCTTCTGGGACCGCGACGGCGCCCGGTGGACGTACGCCACGCAGGGGCCGTCCACGGCCCGGCCCGCCGACGGCGACGTGCAGGGCTTCCGCTTCGCGGTGAGCCAGGACTCGCAGGACGCGGCCCGGCCGCGCGGGACGGCGGACTTCGCGGCCATCTGCTCCGGCACCCCGGCCCGCGACGGCGCCAAGCGCGTCGCGCTGGTCCTCGACTTCGGCACCCGGGCCGACGCGCCCTCCGGGGAGACCCCGCCCGCCCCCCGCACGGCCTGCGCCCGCGTGCCCTCCAACGCCACCACGGCGGAAGCCCTGGCGGCCGTCGCCAAGCCCCTGCGGTACGACACGAACGCGCTGCTGTGCGCGATCTCCGGATACCCGCGCCAGGGCTGCGGCGAGCAGGTCTCGTCGGACGGCGGCGCGAAGGCCCCGGGCGGCGAGCCGGCCTCGGACACGGCCGGCACGGACGGGAGGAAGGACGACGGCGGGCCGTCCGTCGGCCTCGTCGCGGGCGGTGCCGTGGTCGTCGTCCTCGCCGGGGCGGCCCTGTGGCAGGCCAGGCGGCGCAGGAATGCGTGACGGGGCCGGGGCCGGTGGCGCGGGCGCCCACCGGCCCGGTCCCCGCGCCCGCGAGTCCGCTCCCCGCTCCCGTGGACCCCGGGTCCACGCGGGCGCCTGGTGGCTGTGGGCGCTGGCGCTCGGCACCGGCGCCACCCGCACCACCAACCCGCTGCTGCTCGCCCTGCTCCTCACGGTCTCCGGCTACGTCGTCGTCACCTGCCGCCCGGACACCCCCTCGGCGCGCTCCTACTCCGCCTTCCTGCGGCTGGCGCTCGCCGTCCTCGTCATCCGGCTCTTCTTCGCCGTCGCCCTCGGCTCCCCCATCCCCGGCACGCACGTGCTCCTCACGCTCCCCGAAGTCCCGCTGCCGCACTGGGCGCAGGGCATCCGGCTGGGCGGCCGGGTCACGGCCGAGGCGCTGCTGTTCGCCCTGTACGACGGCCTGAAGCTGGCCGCGCTGCTGATCTGCGTGGGCGCCGCCAACGCGCTGGCCGCGCCCGCCCGGCTGCTCAAGTCCCTGCCCGGCGCGCTGTACGAGACGGGCGTGGCCGTCGTCGTCGCGCTCACCTTCGCCCCGCACCTGGTGGCCGACGGGCGCCGGCTGCGGGCCGCCCGCAGGCTGCGCGGGCGGCCCGACCGTGGCGTGCGCGGGCTGCTGCACGTGGGACTGCCGGTCCTGGAGGGCGCGCTGGAGCGTTCGGTGGCGCTCGCCGCCGCGATGGACGCCCGCGGTTACGGCCGCACCGCCGAGGTCGCGCCCGCCGTGCGCCGCACCACCGCCGCCCTCACCCTGGGCGGGCTGCTCGGGGTGTGCGCGGGAACGTACGGGCTGCTCACCGCCGAGGGCGGCAGCTACGGGCTGCCGGTGCTGCTGGCCGGGGTCGCCGCCGCGCTGGCCGGGCTGTGGCTCGGCGGCCGACGCTCGGTGCGCACCCGCTACCGCCCCGACACCTGGAACCCGCGCTCCTGTCTCGTGGCCGCTTCCGGCATCGCCGTGGCGGTGCTGCTGACGCTGGCCGCCGCCCGCGACCCGCAGGCACTGCACCCCGGTGTCGTCCCGCTGACCGCCCCCGGCCTGCCGGTGTGGCCGGCGGCGGCCGTACTGCTCGGTCTTGTCCCCGCGTTCGTGGCCCCCGCGGGCACCGCCGCACGCAAGGATGCGCCCGGCGCCCCCCGCCAGGGCTCGCGCGAAAACGCGCGCAAGAACGCACGCAAGGAGCCGTCGTGATCCGTTTCGAGGACGTCTCTGTGACGTACGACGGTGCCGCCGAACCCACCGTCCGCGCCGTGGACTTCGAGGTACCCGAGGGTGAACTCGTGCTGCTGGCGGGCCCGTCGGGGGTGGGCAAGTCCACCGTGCTGGGCGCGGTGAGCGGGCTGGTGCCGCACTTCACCGGCGGCACCCTGCGCGGCCGGGTCACCGTGGCCGGACGCGACACCCGCACCCACAAGCCGCGCGAGCTGGCCGACGTCGTCGGCACGGTCGGGCAGGACCCGCTGTCCCACTTCGTCACCGACACCGTCGAGGACGAACTCGCCTACGGCATGGAGTCGCTGGGACTCGCCCCGGCCGTCATGCGGCGCCGGGTGGAGGAGACCCTGGACCTGCTGGGCCTGGCCGCGCTGCGGGACCGGCCCATCGCCACGCTCTCCGGCGGCCAGCAGCAGCGGGTCGCGATCGGCTCGGTGCTCACCCCGCACCCGCAGGTCCTCGTCCTGGACGAGCCGACCTCCGCCCTCGACCCGGCCGCCGCCGAGGAGGTCCTCGCCGTCCTCCAGCGCCTCGTGCACGACCTCGGTACGACGGTCCTCCTGGCCGAGCACCGCCTGGAACGGGTCGTCCAGTACGCCGACCAGGTCGTCCTGCTGCCCGCGCCGGGCGCCGCCCCACTGCTGGGCGCCCCGGCCGACGTCATGGCCGTCTCGCCGGTGTACCCGCCGGTGGTGGACCTGGGCCGGCTCGCGGGCTGGTCGCCGCTGCCCCTGACGGTCCGGGACGCCCGGCGCCGCGCCGGGGACCTGCGCGAGCGCCTGAGCGGCCGCGAGCCCGCCCCGGCACCGCTCCCGCCCACCGCACCGCCCGCACCCGCCACCTCCACGGCACCCGGCGCGCCGGGGACACCCCGAACAGCTGGGACGGCTTCCACAACACCCGGGACGGTCCGCCGGCCGGGTCTGCGCGGACTCTGGCGCAGGGGCGCGACCGGGGCCGCGACGGCGTCCCCGGCCGCCGGTGCCCCCGTAGCCGAGGTCCGCGCCCTCGGCGTCCGCCGCGACGGCGTCCAGGCGCTGCGGCACGTCGATCTGACCGTCGCGCCCGGTGAGACCATCGCGCTCATGGGCCGCAACGGCGCCGGGAAGTCCACCCTGCTCGGCTCGCTGGTCGGCCTGGTGGAGCCGCGGAGCGGAGTGGTCCGCGTCGGCGGGACGGTGCCGCACCGCTCCTCGCCCCGTGAGCTGGTGCGCCGAGTGGGTCTGGTCCCGCAGGAGCCGCGCGACCTGCTCTACGCCGACACGGTCGCCGCCGAGTGCGAGGCGGCCGACCGGGACGCGCACGCGGCGCCCGGCACCTGCCGCGCCCTGGTCCACGAGCTGCTGCCCGGCGTCGCCGACGCCACCCACCCGCGCGACCTGTCCGAGGGCCAGCGTCTCGCGCTCGCCCTCGCGGTGGTCCTGGCCGCGCGCCCGCCGCTGCTGCTCCTGGACGAGCCGACCCGCGGCCTGGACTACGGCGCCAAGGCGCGCCTGGTAGCGGTGCTGCGCGGCCTGGCCGCCGAGGGGCACGCGATCGTGCTGGCCACGCACGACGTGGAACTGGCCGCGGAACTCGCCCACCGGGTCGTGCTGGTCGCCGAGGGCGAGGTGATCGCCGACGGCCCGACGGCCGAGGTCGTCGTCTCCTCCCCCTCCTACGCCCCGCAGGTCACCAAGATCCTCGCCCCGCAGCACTGGCTCACGGTCTCCCAGGTCCGCGAGGCGCTGACGTGACCGCGCCCTCCTCCCTCCGTGCCCCCGCCCCCGCCGCCACGGCAGGCAGGCAGGCGCGCGCGGTCCGTCTGGGCCCGCGCTCCCTGGCCGCCCTCGTCCTGGTCAGCGCCGTCGGTGTCGCCGCGTTCACCTGGCCGTTCCTCGCCCCGCCGACCGCCCAGCTCAGCGCGCACGCGCAGGACGCGCCCTGGCTCTTCGCGGGTCTGCTCGTGCTGCTCGTCGCCGTCGTCGCCGCGACGATCTCCGAGTCCGGTCTCGGCCCGAAAGCGGTCGCCATGCTGGGCGTGCTGGCGGCGACCGGGGCGGCGCTGCGCCCGATCGGCGCCGGGACGGCGGGCCTGGAGCCCATGTTCTTCCTGATGGTGCTGAGCGGACGGGTGCTCGGGCCGGGCTTCGGGTACGTGCTGGGCTCGGTGACGATGTTCGCCTCCGCGCTGCTCACCGGCGGGGTGGGCCCGTGGATGCCGTTCCAGATGCTGGCGATGGGCTGGTTCACCATGGGCGCGGGCCTGCTGCCGGGCCCCGACCGGCTGTGCGGCCGTGCCGAGCTGCTGATGCTGGCCGTGTACGGGTTCCTCGCCGCGTTCGCCTACGGCACGGTCATGAACCTCGCGGGCTGGCCCTTCATGGGCACCCTCGCCTCCACGATCGCCTTCGACCCGCACGCGGCGGTCGGCGCCAACCTGGCCCGTTTCCTCGCGTACTGCCTGGCCACCTCGCTCGGCTGGGACCTGGGCCGGGCCGTCGTCACGGTCGCCTTGACCCTCGTGGTGGGTCCGGCGGTGCTGCGGGCGCTGCGGCGGGCCACCCGGCGGGCCGCGTTCGAGACGCCGGTCACCTTCGACGGCCCCTGACCCCGGCCGCGCGGTGAACCGTCGGTGAGCCCCGCCGATCCCACGGTGACGGCCCCGGTGAGGCGCCCCACATGACGTGGGTCACCTACGATGCCGGGCCGTAGCCGCAAGCGGCTGTCATGCACGCGACTTTACCCGCGCCGACCTGGGCTTTGAGACGCCGCTCACACGGGGACGGATCACCCGGGATGCGACGACCACTAGTAAAAGGGGTGCTTGCGGACGGATTTCCCGGCTGCTTCTCTGGACGACGTCGCAAGGAGCCGACGGTCCCCCGGGGCCGCGGCACCAGGCAGCTCCTCCCCCGCTCCCGCGGGCTCCGGCTGTCCGCGGCCCCCCGTCCCCGACGCAAGAGGTTCTCCGTGTCCGTCTCCTTCATCCGCCGCATCGCCACTCCGAAGAAGGCCCTCTCCACCGCCGCCGTGGCCGCCGCCACCGTCGGCATGGCCCTCACCGCCGCCCCCGCTCACGCGGCCACCGCCGGCTCGGGCGCCGACGCGAAGACGATCGCGCACCAGATGATCCCGGACGCCGCCCAGTTCAACGCCTTCAGCCACATCGTCGAGCACGAGAGCGGCTGGAACCCGCACGCCACCAACGCCTCCTCCGGCGCCTACGGTCTGGTCCAGGCGCTCCCGGCCTCGAAGATGTCCTCGGCCGGCGCCGACTGGAAGACCAACCCGAAGACCCAGATCAAGTGGGGTCTGGACTACATGAACTCCCGCTACGGCAGCCCGGCCGCCGCCTGGAACTTCTGGCAGGCCAACGGCTGGTACTGAGCCGGCCCCGCAGTGTGAGCCCCCGGATGCGACCCATCCGGCGCGGGCCACCGCACCGCAGTCGTGAAGGCGGCGGCCCCGATCCCCGGGCCGCCGCCTTCACCATGTCCGCACGCGCGGCACTCACCTGGTGCGGTCGGTCTCCAGCGCGCCGAACCAGCGGGCGACCTTGGGCAGCGAGGCGAACGCCGAGCCGTTGTGGTCGACGTCCCCCTGGTTCATCACCGGCGCCGTCACCCCGTGCGCCGCCAGGGCCCTGGAGCAGCTGCGGGCGTTGCCGATGGGCACGTCCGTGTCCCCGTTCCCCGCGTACAGCCGCACCGGCACCGCCGGCTTCCAGTCGCAGGTGCCGTCGTTGGCCTTCAGCGCCTCCGCGAGTCCGCCCCTCGGGCGGGTGAGCTGCGCGTAGAAGTCCTCCGTCAGCAGTTCCCGCACGTTCGGCGCGAGCTGCGGGATGACCTGCTCCTCGGTGTGCCGCCCGTCGAAGAGTGCTTCGACCCGGTCCGCGTAGGGCGCGCGGAAGACCTCGGCCGGGTCCTTGTAGATGGGGTGCAGCCGGTTCTGCGCGACGAGGAAGTACGACATGTAGAACACACCGCTGATGTCGTTGACCCGGCCGTCGGTGAGCGCGGGCATCTCCGCGCCCGCGAGGTCGTAGGGCCCGCTGACCGGCGCGAGCGCCCGCAGCCTGAAGTGCCGGTCGGCACCCTCCTGGAGGGCCCGGCCGAGCGCCATGGCGACCTGCCCGCCCTGCGAGAACCCGGTCACGTACACGTCCCCGGTCACTGTCCGCCCGAGTCCGGCCGCCGCCGTACGCGCGGCGCGCAGCATGTCCACCGAGGCGGTCACGGCCGACCGCGTGTCCATGTACGGGTGGACGCCCGGCCCCATTCCGAGCCCGAGGTAGTCGGGCGCGGCGACCGCGTGCCCGGCCGACGCGAACAGGTACGACTGCGCCCGGTTGTCCTCCGCCACGGACGGCGCGTAGTCCCGGTCGACCATGGTCCCGTGCGTGTCCGACACCAGGCTCAGCCGCCGCCCGCCGCCCTCGGGCAGGGTGAGCAGCCCGGTGGCGGTGGTGGGGCGGCCGTACGGGTCGACGGTGCGGTACGTCAGCCGGTACGCCCTCACGCCGTACCGCACGGTGCCGGTGTCCATGGGGAGGGCGGCCAGGTACCGCACGACCCCGGCGCGGCTGTGCGCGGCGACGGGGACGACGGAGAGGAGCGTTCCCCGGGCGCCGTGGGCGGAAGAGGCGGTGCGCACGTCGGCCGTGGCGGCGGAGGCAGCGGTCGCCGCAGTGGCCGCGGGGGCGACGGCGAGGGAGGCGAGCAGCAGCGCCGCCGAGGCGGCGAGCCCGCGCCGCACTCGCCAACCGCCCTGCGATGTACCCGTGTTGTTCATGCGCTTCGTCATGTCCCAGACGCTACGGACACGCGGGGCGCCCCGGCATCCGAGACTCCCCCGCCTCCATGGTGGACTTGGGAACACCCCTGACCGTCCAGGTGACCGGAGGTTCGATGACAGCGGAGGGCGCACAGGACGCGCGGCCGGACGACGCCGACCCCGAGGCGCGGGGGCTGCCCCTGGTGCCGGTGCTGCTGGGACTGACCGTGGTCAGCGGGATCATCGACGCGGTGAGCTACCTCGGGCTCGGGCACGTCTTCACGGCCAACATGACCGGAAACGTGGTCGTCCTCGGCTTCGCTGCGGCCGGCGCCCCCGGCTTCTCGGTGCCGCACACCCTCACCTCACTGGTGTGCTTCCTGCTGGGCGCGCTGGCCGGCGGCCGGGTCGCGGTCCGCTACGGCGGCGGCTCACGCCGCACCTGGGCACGGGTGACGCTGGCCGCGGAGGCGCTTCTGGTCGGGGCCTCGGCGGTGGTGGCGTTCACCGTGCCGGACGCCACCACCACGACGTACGCGCTGATCGCGCTCACCGCCTTCGCGATGGGCCTGCGCAACGCGACGGTCCGCAAGCTGGGCGTGGCGGACCTGACGACGACGGTCCTCACGATGACCCTGACGGGCCTCGCCTCCGACTCCCGCGCGGGCGGCGGCTCCGGCCACCGCTCCCCCCGCCGCACGGCATCGGTGTTCGCGATGCTGGCGGGCGCCACGCTCGGCGCCTGGCTGGTCGTCCACCGCGACCTGGGCACACCACTGCTGATCGCGGCGCTGGCGGCGGGGGTGCTGGCGGTGGTTACTTCGGGGCGGGAGTGAGGCTGCCGGTAAACCAAGGAACGCGAACCGTTACCGTTTCACACAGCGCGCGCCCCGAATAATACACCTTCGATGCCAGGAACAGACATGGGCTCGATGCCAGGAAAATACAGAATTAATCCATCGGTCGGCTATTCGAGTCGAGCAATCCACTGACGGCATACATCAACAGTAACCGGCGCGAACAGCTCTGGTGTCGACACCTCGAAGAGGAACTGCGTCAACAACTCGACCTCCTCGTCTTGGATCTCTACACGATCCAGCATATGCACCGCGCCAGCCCATTTGGGCAATTCTCGAACATCCAGCTCCCCGGATATACACCTGTTCAGGACACGCGTCACAGTCGGGCGATCCAGACACACCGAAGGTCCCTCACTGAGGTCGCATCGATTTGCAGCTGCAATCGCGTGGTCCAGTCGACCATCCCAGCGAATTAGTCCAGCTAGCGCCCCATGCGCTCCTGAGTTCATACGATCACACCTCACTTAAAGTTAACATGAGCAATAGTTCCGCCTGGGAGCCAAGTCGTCTTATGTGCCAACTCCGTAACGCCCTCGACATCGACTCGCTTTCGATAGATGGCAAACGATCCCGGAACCCTTCCAGGGACTTTGTAACTGAACTCAGCGCCACCTTCGGGAAGGCGGATTATCTCGGGGATCTCGGCATCTCCAGGGCTCTTCTTCATGAATCCGGTCAGGCTCTTCCTCAGCGCCGGCGAGAGATCGTCCACCCCAGCAGCCGCAGCTACCTTTTCACGGGCTTGGTGGCGCAGCCGTCGCCCGTGGTCCAGGCCTCGCTGAGGCGGCGCGCCCAGTCGTAGGCGAAGCACTGGTCGTCGACTACGGTGCCGTCGCTCTGGTCGTCGCGGACCCGGGGTGAGGTTTCCTACCGTGTCGTAGGAGTACTTGATGTTCGACAGGGTCTTCGGGCCCGCGGCCTGGCGGTCGGTGATCGAGGTGGCCAAGCGCTGGGTGACGAGGTCGTAGCCGAGGGTCTGGGTGACGAGGGTGCCGAGGTTGCCGAGCTGGGCCTGGGCGAGCTGGCCGAACGGGGTGTACGTAGCGCCGCGCAGGTATGCCTGGTTCAGGGTGCTGTCGACGATGGAGAGCTGGTCCTGCACGTAGTGGTCGGTGACCGTTTCCGCGGGCAGGGCCGTGGTCGCGTTGGTGTTGGTGGTGCTGTGGGCGGTGGTCGCGGACAGGCCGTTGACGGGGGTGGCGGTGGTGGCGACGGTGTAGGCGCCGGCCAGCTTCTCTTCCCCGGCCACGGAGGGCACCGTCACCTTGGTGCCGGTCGGCCTGCCCGTGGCGTCATAGCCCGTGACTTCCGACTTGTAGGCGGCGGCAGGGCTGACGGACGTGTCGTAGCGGGTGGAGGTGGCCGGTAGTCCCTTGCCGCCGGTGACGGTGTCGTAGGACAGCCGGAGGGAATGGGCGACGATACCGAGGGCCGGGAGTGATCGCGTGAGCGGTCACTCCCGGCCCGCGGCGCCCCCGAAGTCCACGTCCGCGCTGTTGACCGTCCCGCCCGTGCGGCCCGGTGCCGCCTGGTGGCTCCAGTACAGGTTGGTGTGGGTGATCACCTGGTCCGCGGGCGGGGCGCCCCAGCGCGTCAGGTCCTGCGTGGTGTGGGCGTCGCCGACCAGAACCGTGTCGTACCCCCGCACGAACGCGCCGTGCAGGGTCGAGCGGATGCAGGCGTCGGTCGCCGCGCCGGCCACGAAAAGCCGGCCGACGCCGAGGTCCGACAGCACGGACTCCAGGGTCGTGTCCTCGAAGGAGTCGCCGTAGTTCTTGTGGACGAGGGGTTCCCCCTCCGCCGGCGTCAGCTCCGGGACGATCCGCCAGCCGTCGCTGTCCTTCACCAGTTCGTCGTCGGAGTGCTGCACCCACACGACGGGCACGTCTTCCCGCCGGGCGCGCTCGACCAGGGCCGCGATGTTCGCGACGACCGCGTCCCGTGCGTGGGCCTCCTTGACGACGTCCACCTGGACGTCGACGACGATCACTGCGGTGCCGGGCCGGTTCTGGAGCGTGGTCATCGCTGCCCCGCCTCCGAGACCCAGCCCACGAAACCGGTGAACGCTCCGGGCCGGAAGGTGAGCACCGGTCCGGCGGCCACCTTCGAGTCGCGTACGGCGACGGAGGCGCAGGGGGTGCCGGCGACCTCGACGCAGGAGCCGCCCTGGTCGCCGCTGTACGTGGACTTGCGCCAGGCCAGGGACCCGAGCGGCGCGCACTCCACGCAGTCGCCGCCCTGGTCGCTGCTGTAGCTGGACTTACGCCAGTTGCTCTCCATAGCGGTCCTCCATCACGCGCCGGATCAGCTCCGCCGAGTCCTTCACGGAGAGAGCGGCAGCTTGGAGATGATCGTAACGGAGCAAGCAGTCTTTGACGGTGTCCGGGTTGGCGGTTGGGTGTCCAGTTCCGTAGCCCTCTGTGTAGAGAATGTCGGGGTCGTTGGCGAAGTGGAAGAGGTCGAATGAGCCCTGCAAGCCCGCGTGGGCTCCGGCCGAGAAGGGCAACACCTGGACGTTGATGCTCGGATTGCGTGCAAAGGTCAACAGGTGGGCCAGCTGCTCCCGCATGGTGGTCCCATCGCCGATCTGGTGATGCAGAACGGCCTCACCGACTACCGCCCAGAACACTGGCGGTTCACTCTTCTCGAAGATGCGCTGCCGCGCCAGGCGTACCGCTGTGCGGTCCTCCAGGTCAGTCTCGTCCAGGGCGCCGAGGACGGCGCTCGCATAAGCCCTCGTCTGCAACAACCCGTGCACCAGGTGCGTGTGAAAGGTGTGGATCCTGACCGCCCGCGTCTCCAGCTCCGCCACCTGCTGGAACCAAGCCGGAAGCTGACTTCTCATCACCAGCGCGACGAGCCGGGACAGCGTCCCGCCCGTCCCCAGCGCCGCGTCCACCCGCTCGCTGAACTCGGCGGTCGGCAGCTTCCGCGCCGTCTCCACCTGTCCCACCAGCGACGCCGTGTAGTTGACGATCTCCCCCAGCTGCCGCTGGGTCAGGCCCGCGGTCTCCCGCAGCCGCCGCAGCTCGTAGCCGTAGTAGTCCAGCGGCGAGGCCCCCGGGTCGAGGACATTGATGTTGGTCACGCGCGGTCCCCTTTCCACGGGACGCCCACGGGCGGACCCGTTGTGTCCGTTCCGTGGCACAGCGTAGTGACAGCACGTCAGTCTCGTCCCGTGAACGATTACTTCCCCTCGGTCCTGGCCGGTCCCCGCCCCGCCCAGTACCGCATGACCTTCACCGCCGGTGAGCACTCGGCGCGGCACATCCGCCGTATCGTCCGCTCGTACCTGGCCGAATGGGACCTCACCGAGCCGGCCGACGCCGTGGAGCTGGCCGTGACCGAGCTGGTCGCCAACGTCGTACGGCACGTCCCGGACCGCCGCTGCACGCTGCTGTTGCTGCGGCAGACGGCCGGGGTACGGGTGGAAGTCACCGACAGCTCGCCCGAACTGCCCGCGACGCCGGGGGACTTGTCGCCGGACGCGGAGGGCGGGCGCGGTCTGCTGCTGCTCGACGCGGTGGTGGACAAGTGGGGGGTGGAGCGGATGCGGCAGGGCGGCAAGACCGTGTGGTTCGAATGCGGTCCCGCGCCCCGCCGCCTCGCTGAACCCAGTAGCTGAACCGCTGGATCTGCGCGTCGTACGGGCCGCACGTCCAGAAGCGGCCGCCCCGGCCGGTCCGGTCAGCGGCGCCGCAGCGAGGCGTCCAGCAGGGACGGCGGGGTGTCGAACTTCTCGTGCGGGGCGAGGTCGGTGCCGGGGGCGACGATCCCGTCGACGGCGTCGAGGACGTCGGCGGGCAGCACGGTGTCCGCGGCGGCGAGCTGCGCGCGCAGGTGGTCCAGGGTGCGGGGGCCGATGAGGGCGCTGGTCACGGCGGGGTGGGCGGTCACGAAGCCGAGGGCGAGCTGGATCATCGTCAGTCCGGCCTCGTCGGCGACCCGGGCGAGTTTCTCGACCGCGTCGAGGCGGGCCTGGTTGGCGGGGACGCTCAGGTCGAAGCGGTCCGGCAGGAGGCCGGAGCGGTGGGTGGTGATGTCACGGCCCGCCCGGACGGCGCCCGACAGCCAGCCGGAGGCCAGCGGGCTCCACGCCAGTACGCCGAGGCCGTACTCCTCGGTGACGGGCAGGACGTGGGCCTCGATGCCGCGCTGGAGCAGGGAGTAGCTGGGCTGTTCGGTGACGTAGCGGCTCAGGCGGTGCTCGCGGGCGGCCCACTGGGCCTGCACGATGCGGTGGGCGGGGAAGGTGGAGGAGCCGAAGTAGCGGATCTTCCCGGCGCGTTGCAGGTCGGTCAGGGCCGAGAGGGTCTCCTCGTCGCCGGTGGCCGGGTCCCAGCGGTGGAGCTGGTAGAGGTCGACGTGGTCGACACCGAGGCGGCGCAGGCTGTCCTCCAGCGCGGTGACCAGCCAGCGGCGGGAGCCGCCGCGGTGGTTGCGCTCGTCGCCCATCGGCATGCCCACCTTGGTGGCGAGCACGATGTCGTCGCGGCGGCCGGCGATGGCCTTGCCGACCATCTCCTCCGACTCGCCGTCGCCGTACATGTCGGCGGTGTCGATGAGGTTGATCCCCGCGTCGAGGGCGGCGTCGACGAGGGCGGTGGCCTCCTCCTGGGTGGTGCGGCCGATGGAGCCGAAGTTCATCGCGCCGAGCGCGAGGGAGCTGACCTGTACGCCGGTACGACCGAGGGTGCGGTACTGCATGAGCTGGTTCCTCCGGGAGGGGAGCGGGGGCGGGCAGGGGTGGCCGGAGGGGCGCCGTTCTGGCATCATGAACAAACGGAACGACGCTCCGGTAAGCCCTGACGAACGATACGGAACATCGTTCCGTTTTGGCAACCCGCAATCCCGGCAGGGAAGGACACGGCACGGTGAACGAGAGCGACAAGGGGGCGGGGGGCGCAGCGGGTGCGCGCCCGGGTGGCGCGGCTGCGGCGGGCGCCGCGAGCGCGGGCTCCAAGGGCGCGGGCTCCGGGGGCGCGGGCTCCGGGGGCGAGCGGGTCAAGCGGGCGGACGCCCGGCGCAACAAGGAGACCCTGCTCGACGCGGCCGCCGCCGTCTTCGTCACGTCGGGCGTGGAGGCGCCGGTCCGTGACATCGCGGCGAAGGCCGGTGTCGGCATGGGCACCATCTACCGCCACTTCCCCACCCGGGCCGACCTGATCGTCGCCGTCTACCGGCACCAGGTGGAGGCCTGCGCCGAGGCGGGCCCCGCCCTGCTGGAGGGCGGCGCGAGCCCGCACGCCGCGCTGGCGCGGTGGATCGACCTCTTCGTCGACTTCCTGGTCACCAAGCACGGCCTGGCCGCCGCGCTCCAGTCCGACGACGCCGGGTTCGAGACGCTGCACGCCTACTTCCTCGACCGCCTCGTCCCGGTCTGCGGCGAGCTGCTCGACGCGGCGGCGGCCGCCGGCGAGATCAGCCCCGGCGTGGCGCCCTACGAGCTGATGCGCGGCGTGGGCAACCTCTGCATCGGCGCGGAGAACGACCCCCGCTACGACGCACGCCGCCTGGCCCAGCTCCTGGTCGCGGGGCTGCGGCGGGCCGACTGAGCCAGGAGGGAGGCCCGGGCCGCCGCAGGGTCCGGGCGGCCCGTCTCAGCGTGCGCAGCGGCCGGCGGGGGCGTAGACGATCACCTGGGCGCCGTGGACACGGGTGCGGGCGCAGACCTCGAAGCGGCGGCGCAGGACGTCCCGTTTGACGGCCTCCTGCGGGTAGGGGTCCAGGGGCTGTCCGGCCGGGTCGGCGAGGGCGACGACCCGGCGGGCCGCGAGGAGGCGCCGCCGGATCGTCGCGGCGGGCAGTTCGGTGCCCTCCAGGGTGCCCGAGGACGCGGGTGACTCGGCCAGGGCGAGGTCGTCCAGACCGGCGTAGAGGCGGGGGCGGGAGAGCAGCCACTCACGGCGCCGGGCGGGCAGGAACAGGACGGCGTCCCCGGGCCGGGCGAGATCCCGGACCGCGCGGGAGACGGCGACCACGTCGTCCTTGCGGCTCTGCGGGGAGCGGACCGACAGCGACCAGGGCAGCAGGACGGCCACCGCCGTGACGGCCGCCAGGCAGGCCGCCGGGACCCGGATGGCCGGAGCAACCCGGAAACGGGCGGCGAGCGCACGGTCCAGGGCCGCGCCCGCGAGCAGGGCGGCGCCCGTCATGCCGTAGATCACGTACCGGTCGACGTACCAGGGCTTGGCGAGGGACACCGTCATCAGCAGCCCGGCCGGGGCCACCGCGAGCCACAGGCCCAGCCACACGAGGGTCCGGCGCCCGCTGTCACCGTGATCCCCGCCGTCAGCCTCGTCCCCGGCGTCAGCCTCGTCCCCGGCGTCACCCTCACCCCCGTCATCCCGGATGCCCTCGCCGTCCCGGCCGCCGCCATCCCGGGTGATCCCGCCGTCCCCGCCGGCACGGGCCGGGCCGCGCGGCAACAGCAGCCGGGCCAGCAGGACGCAGACCACCGCGACGGCCGCGTACGCGAGCCACTGGCCGGTGCTCGGGCGGCCCAGCCAGCCCAGTTGCCGGTCCGCCTGGCGGGCGCTCACGACGGCCAGGGGCAGCAGCGCGGCGAGCACGGCGGCCGACGCGACCGCCCAGCGGCGCAGCACCCGGCGCGGCACCCGCAGCCGCCACAGCGTCAGGGCGTGGGCCGCGAGCGCGAGGACGGCGAACTCGTGCAGCCAACAGGCCAGGGCCAGGACCGCCGCGTACCCCGCCCACCAGCGGCGGCGCGCCGAGCCGGTGCCGCGCAGGAAGAGGTACGTGGCCCAGGTGACCGCAGCGGTGACCAGCGCGTAGGACCGGCCCTCCTGCGCGTACTGCTGGGTCACCGGGAGCAGGACGAGGACCAGGCCGGCCAGGACACCGGTCCGTCGGCCCGCCAGCCGCGCGCCGATGACCCCGGTACCCGCCGCCGCCATCGCCGTAGCCAGCATTGAGGGCAGCCGCAGGGCGGGCAGGCCGCCGTCCCACACGGCGAACACCGCGTGCATGAGGAGGTAGTACAGGCCGTGCACCGCGTCGATGTGGCCCAGCAGGTGCCACAGCTCACCCGTCGAACGGTGGGCCACCTGGTAGGTGACGGACTCGTCGCGCCACATGCTGTCCCGCCGGCCGATCCCCCACAGACCCAGGACCACGGCGAGCACGGCGGGCACGAGGGCGGGCGCGCGGCAGGCAGGCCCGCGCACCGTCCGGCGGCCCCCCTGCCGCGCCATGTCAGCTTCCGACCGGTGCGGCTCTGGGCTCCTCGGCGGCCCGGGCCGGGCGGGGCTCCGCCGCCGCGCGGGGCCCCGACAGCAGACAGGTCAGGGCGAAGCCCGCGCCGACCACGGCGGCGCCGCCCACCGCGTCGAGCACCCAGTGGTTGGCGGTGCCCACGATCGCGCAGACCGTGAACAGCGGGTGCAGCAGCCCGAGGGCCTTCATCCACCACCTCGGCGCGACGACGGCGATCACCAGACCGCACCACAGCGACCAGCCGAAGTGCAGCGACGGCATCGCCGCGTACTGGTTGGTGAGCGCGGTCATCGCACCGTAGTCCGGCTTCGCGAAGTCCTGGGCGCCGTGCACCGTGTCGATGAAGCCGAGACCCGGCATGAGCCGGGGCGGGGCCAGCGGGTAGAGCCAGAAGCCGAGCAGGCCGAACAGCGTGGCGCCGCCCAGGGCGGTGCGCGCCCACCGGTAGTCCACCGGCCGCGCGACGTAGAGCACGGCGAGGACCGCCACCGGCACGACGAAGTGGAACGTCTCGTAGTAGTAGCTGAGGAAGTGGTCGAGCCAGGGCAGCCGGACCATCATGTGGTTCGCCCGGTGCTCGACGTCGAGACGCAGGGCGTGTTCGAGGGAGTGGATCTGGTGGCCGTGGTGCTCGGCGGTGGCACGGCTGCCGCGGGCGGCCAGCCGCACCTGGGAGTAGGCGGCGTAGGTGACGCGGATCAGGAGGAGTTCGAGCAGGAGGCTGGGGCGGGTCAGCACCCGGCGCAGGAACGGGACGAGCGGCACGTGCCGGAACCGGGCCGGGACCGGGGCCGCGTAGCGGGTGGGGACCGGGGTGCGGTAGTGGTCCGAGGCCCGGGACAGGAACGGCACGGAGGTCGCCGCCGCCAGCGCGGCCACCAGGACGGTGTTCTCGCGCACCAGGTGCAGGACCGGCATGTCCGGCAGCAGCAACCTCGCCGGCAGGGTCATCACGAGGACGACCGCGACCGGCCAGACGTACCGGTCCGAGGCGCGCCGTCCGGCCCGGCCCGCGATCGCGAGCAGCACCCACAGCAGCTGGTGCTGCCAGGCGGTGGGCGACACGGCGATGGCGGCGCAGCCGGTGACGGCGACCGCGAGCAGCAGCTGGCCGTCGCGGGCGTAGCGCACCGCCCGGCGCAACGCGAGGACGGCGACGGCCGCGCCCAGGGCCAGGAACAGGCCGATCTCCAGCGGTCCGGTCAGGCCCAGGCGCAGCAGCGCGCCGTGCAGGGACTGGTTGGCCAGGCCGTCGGCGCGGCCGCCCAGGCCCGTCCCGGCGATGTGGTGGATCCAGTACGTGGCGGAGTCGTGCGGTATGGCCGCCCAGGCGAGGGCGGTGCCCGCGGCGAAGGTGCCGCCGGTGACGGCGGCCGCCCGTCTGCGGTCGGTGCGCCACAGCAGGGGCACGAACAGCAGCACCGCGGGCTGGAGGGCGGCGGCGAGACCCACCAGGACGCCGCAGGCCCGCTGCCCGCGCACCACGAAGAGGCCGAGCAGCACCAGCAGGACCGGGATGACGCCGCTCTGGCCGAGCCAGAACGCGTCGCGCACCGGCAGCGACAGCATGAGCAGGCTGATCGCCACGGGCGCGGCCGTCAGCGGGGCGCGGCGCCCGGCCGGCTGGGGCAGCGCGCGGGCGGCGATCAGACCGAGGGCGACGACGAGCAGGAGGGTGCCGAAGATCCAGCTCCAGCCGAGTGCGTCCTCGGCGGCCTTCGTCAGCGGTTTGAGGACGAGACCGCTGAAAGGGGTGCCGGTGAACCGGGTCGAGTCGTACAGCGACCCGTTGACGTGCAGGACGCCGCCCGGCCCTGCCCAGGTCTCCAGGTCCGTCAGCCGTTCCCCGCGGGGGGTGGCGAGGACGGCGGCCACCTGCCGTGCCGCGAGGACCCCGGCGATCAGCCAGAGGCCCAGGCGGGCCGCCCGCAGCCGCGCTCCGGCCGGGGCGGCGGCAGCCGCCGCGCCCGGGAAGGCCGCCCCTGGTCCGCCGCTGTGCTCCGCATCCGCCACGCCCCGTCGGCCTCCCGCCCCACTCGCTCCACGTCCCACACGTCCGGGATCTCCTCGTTCTGTCCCGGTACGAACCCTATGGGGCGCGCGACCCGGCGCGAGAAGACCGCTGTGCGCCGGTTTCCACCCGCCTCCGGTGCGCTCCCCACGCCCGGAACGCGCCGGCTGCCGGACGGCGACGGGGCTCCGAGAGGGTGGTCGGCGGTGGCGGAGGGTGTCCGGCGGGTGTTTCGGCGCGGTGCCCCGGGGGCGCGGGGAACGTCCGCGGTGTCCGTGGGGCGCGCGAGAGCCCTCCCGGCGGCGAGAAAGCGTGCGCCGGCGGCCGTGGGCGCGACAAGGATCACAGCGCGGGCGCGTGCGCGGCGGCCGACGGCGGGCATACGTACCTGCGTATCGGGCATTTAGCTGCACTGCGCATCCGCTTGCTCACGATACGCAAGGGGACCAACCGGTCGTATGGTCGATTTCTGGCCCGCCGCGGTGGTCACTTTCCGGCCACGCGGTAAGGAGGGCCGTCCCGTTCGGTCCGTGACGCACACGGGCCGCCCGGTTCGCGCCCGGCGCGGACCGGTTCGGTCCGTCGTCCGCGCGGGCCGGTTCGGTCCGTCCCTCGACGGGCCGGTTTCGGTCCGCCCCAGTGCGGGCCGGTTTCGGTCCGCGTTCGGCGCGGGCCGGTTTCGGTCCGCCGACAGCGCTGCCGCGTGGGCCGTGTCCCTGCCCCCGTCGAAAGGTAGGCGAGCGAAGCCTTGTCGGCTGCCACCGTCACCGCGCCCCGTTCCGTGTCCCTCACCAAGAACCGCTCCGACCGCTCCCACGCCACCGTCACGGACCCGGCACTCGTCCGGCGCGCCGTGAAGGCCGCCGCGCTGGGCAACGCCATGGAGTGGTTCGACTTCGGTGTCTACAGCTACATCGCAGTGACCCTGGGCAAGGTCTTCTTCCCGTCCGGCAACCCCACGGCACAGCTGCTCTCCACCTTCGGCGCCTTCGCCGCGGCCTTCCTGGTCCGCCCGCTCGGCGGCATGGTCTTCGGTCCCCTCGGCGACCGGATCGGCCGCCAGAAGGTGCTGGCCGTCACCATGATCATGATGGCCGCGGGCACCTTCGCCATCGGCCTGATCCCGTCGTACGGGACGATCGGCGTCGGCGCCCCGATCCTCCTGCTGGCCGCCCGGCTGGTGCAGGGCTTCTCGACCGGCGGGGAGTACGCCGGCGCGTCCACCTTCATCGCCGAGTACGCCCCCGACCGGCGGCGCGGCTTCCTCGGGAGCTGGCTGGAGTTCGGCACGCTCGCCGGGTACATCGGCGGCGCGGGCCTGGTGACCCTGATGACGGCCCTGCTCTCCACGGACGACCTGACGTCCTGGGGCTGGCGGATCCCGTTCCTGATCGCGGGCCCGATGGGCATCATCGGCCTGTACCTGCGGATGCGCCTGGAGGAGACCCCGGCGTTCGCCGCCCAGGTCGAGAAGGCCGAGTCGAGCCGTCCGAAGGTCCCGCTGCGCGAGATGGTCACGGGCCAGTGGAAGACGCTGCTGCTGTGCATGGGCCTGGTGCTGGTCTTCAACGTCACCGACTACATGCTGCTGTCGTACATGCCGAGCTACCTGACCAGTCAGCTGAAGTACGACGAGACGCACGGCCTGCTGGTCGTGCTGGCCGTGATGGCGCTGATGATGATCGTCCAGCCGTTCGCCGGCGCCCTCACCGACCGGGTCGGCCGCCGCCCGGTGATCGCGGCGGGCTGCGCGGGCTTCCTGTTCCTGTCGATCCCGGCGCTGCTGCTGATCCGCCAGGGCAGCCTGCTGGCGGTGGGCCTGGGCATGGCCGCGCTCGGCCTGCTCCTGGTCTGCTTCACCGCGGCGATGCCGTCCGCGCTGCCCGCGCTGTTCCCGACCCGGGTGCGCTACGGCTCCCTGTCGATCGGCTTCAACATCTCCGTGTCGCTGTTCGGCGGCACGACCCCGCTGGTCGTCACGGCGCTGATCGGCGCCACCGGCAACATGATGATGCCCGCCTACTACATGATGGCGGCGTCGCTGGTCGGCGGCGTGGCCGTGTGGTTCATGACGGAGTCGGCGGGACGCCCGCTGCCCGGCTCCCCGCCGTCGCTGGAGTCCTGACGAGAGCGGAAGGGGTGGGCGCGGCGCTGCCGCGTCCACCCCTTCCGTATGCCCGGCCCGCCCCCTTCGGCACGCCCTCCCCACCCCCTTCCGCACGTCCGCGTGCCTGCGCGCCCCCGCGCCCCGCGACGGAAATTCCCCGAAACTGTTCCCTGCGGTCTCCACTCCGGGGCTATATTCGTTAGCGCAGCTAGTTAGCGCATCTAACTAGGCACACGAAAGGCATGGTGCATGAGCGACTCGCAGCTCTGGGACGACGTGGACGCCTACTTCACCGCCCTGCTCTCCCCGGAGGACGAATCCCTCCAGGCCGCGCAGCGCGACAGCGACACGGAAGGCCTGCCGCACATCAACGTCACGCCGAACCAGGGCAAGCTGCTCCAGCTCCTCGCCTGCCTCCAGGGCGCCCGCAACATCCTGGAGATCGGCACCCTGGGCGGCTACAGCACCATCTGGCTGGCCCGCGCGCTCCCCGCCGACGGCCGCCTGGTCACCCTGGAGTACGACGCCCACCACGCCGACGTCGCCCGCCGCAACCTCGCCCACGCCGGCCTGGACCGGATCGCCGAGGTGCGGGTGGGCCCGGCCCTGGAGTCGCTGCCCAAGCTCGCCGACGAGAACCCGCCCCCCTTCGACCTGGTCTTCGTCGACGCCGACAAGGTCAACAACCCGCACTACGTGGAGTGGGCGCTGCGCCTGACGCGCACCGGCAGCCTGATCGTCCTGGACAACGTGGTGCGCGGCGGGCGGGTGACCGACCCGGCGAGCACGGACCCGAGCGTGCTCGGCACCCGGGCCGCCCTCGAACTCATCGCGGAACACCCCCGCCTGGACGGCACCGCGATCCAGACGGTCGGCAGCAAGGGCTACGACGGTTTCGCCATCGCCCGCGTACTGGACTGACCGGGCCGGGCGCCCCGCGCACGGCCCCGGACCCCGTCAGGCCTGCCGCCTGCCCGCGCTCAGACCTCGTGGTAGAAGCCCACGTTCACGCTGCGCGGGCTGGTGCGGTCCTGGACGACGATCTCGCCCGAGCCGCCCCGCGGCAGCGCCGCCGTGGCGCCGTAGCCGAGGGGCTGCGCGTGCTCGCCGAACGTCAGTCGGACCTCGGAGGACGGCTCGGGCTGCGAGCCGCGCAGCCAGGTGACCTGCCAGGAGCCCTCGGCCCCGCAGCGGAACTCCAGGTGGACCCGGGAGACGAACAGCCAGTCGTCGGGCGTCACCAGGCGGCACGCGGTCCCGTCCCGGCCCACGCGCAGCACGGCGCCCGGATCGCTGGGCGCGTCGGCCATCAGCATGCCGGCCGTGGCGCCCGCCTCCGTCCCGGAGACGGAGGCCATGGTGAGTTCGAGCACGTGCGCTCCTCGTGGTTCGGGGCGCCCCGCGCCGCTGCCTTCGCCGCGTGCCCGGCCGTGCGCGCCAACACCGGTGACGGAGCGCCCGGTTGACGCACCGCGGCGGAATGATAAATCGCCTGGGCCGGGCGTGTCCGGCACAATGGCCTCATGACCGAGCGAAAGCCACCGGGTGTGCCGTTCGAGTCCTGGGTCGAGAAGGAGATCCGTGACGCGCAGGGGCGCGGTGACTTCGACCGGCTGCCCGGCGCGGGCAAGCCCCTCCCGGACGACACCACCTACGACGAACTGTGGTGGGTCAAGCGCAAGATGGCCCGCGAGGGCCTGTCCGTCCTGCCCCCGTCCCTCGCCCTGCGCAAGGAGGCCGAGGACGCGCTGGCGGCGGCGTACGCCGCCCCCTCGGAGAGTACCGTCCGGAAGATCATCGCGGACATCAACACGAAGATCCTCGACATGATGCTCAAGCCGCCGCCGGGCCCGCCCCTGGGGCTGAAGCGGTACGACGTGGAAGAGGTCGTCCACGAGTGGCGCACCCGACGCGGACCGCACGGCACCCGCACGGCGAGCGACTAGCGGCGAGCGGGCAGCGGCCGGGTGCGGCAGGGGGCCGACGCGGCAAGCGGGCGGCGGGGCCGTGGGGCGAGGGGGCCGACGCGGCCGGCGGCGACGGGGGCCCAGGGGCCGTGGCGCACGGGAGCGGCAACGGTCGCCGGGGCCGTACGGGCCGTGGGCGGCGCGGCTCGTGGATAACCGGTTGCGCGGCCCCGCCGCCCCCCGCCGAGAATGTCCGCATGCCGCCCAGGACCGATCCCCCGCCCTCCCACGCGCCCACGTCCGCACCCCTGGCCGGGCCCGCGTCCGCGCCCGCGCCGGCCGGCGGGGCCGGATCCGCGTCCTGGACCGTGGCCCCCGAGCCCTACGACTCCCCCGTCGCCCTCGCGCTCTGGCGGGCGTACTACACCGAGGTCAGCGACCGCTGGTACCTGCTGCACGAAGGCCGCCGCACCGGCGCGGCCGAGCTGGAGCGGGAGATCGCCGCCCACACCGGCTCCGAACTCGCGCCGCCCACCGGCCAGTTGCTGGTCGCCCGGTACGGCGGCCGCCCTGCGGGCACGGCGGGCGTACGGCTGCTGGACGCGGCCACCGCCGAGCTGACCCGCGTCTTCCTGCGCGCGGAGGCACGCGGCAGGGGCGGCGCGGCCCTGCTGGTCACCGCCGCCGAGGACGCGGCCCGCGCGCTCGGCGCCCGGCGGATGATCCTGGACACCCGCGGCGACCTGGTGGAGGCCCGCGCCCTGTACGCGCGGCTGGGCTACACGGAGAACGCCCGGCACAACGACGACCCGTACGCCGAGCACTGGTTCAGCAAGCCGCTCGGCGTCGGCGAGCACGACGCCGGCCGGGTCGTGGCGGACGGCCGGCCGGCGCGGCACGTCGGCGTCGGTGCCCCGGCCGCACAGGACCGGGACGGCCCGAGCCGGCCGGGTCACGCGTAGCGGGACGTCTGCCGGTTGACCGCCCGCTCGTCGTGCGGCCGTTCCGCGTCGGAGCCGCACAGCTCCCCCGTCAGTTCCTTCACCAACTGCGCCAGGTCGGTCGGCCGGTCGGGCCCCCACCAGTCGCCGAGCAGTTCGGCGAGCGACTCCTCGCGGGCCCGCGCCAGCCGCTCGGCGACCTCGCGCCCCCGGTCGGTCAGGACGAGGTCCAGACCGAGCCGTTCGGCCAGGTGCCGCTCCTCCACCTGACGGGCCGCCTCCAGGATGACGGTCAGCGGGACGGGCACCCGCTCGGCCAGCAGGGCGGGCTCCACCCAGCCGTACCGTTTGATGCGCAGCACCAGCCAGCTCGTGGCGGGCAGCAGGTCGGAGCCCGCCCGCGCGGTGATCGTCCGGTAGATCTCGCGCCGCCCCTCGCGGGTGCCCAGCACCGACAGCGCCCGGCACACCTCGTCGTAGGAGGACCGTTCGACCGGGTTGGTGGCGAGCGTCTGCGTGCCGTCGGGCGCCGTGACCGAACCGCGCAGCTTGTCCTCCTTCAGGAACCAGGCCAGCACGAAGGCGAGGAGGGCCACCGGAGCGGCGTAGAGGAAGACGTCGGTGATGGCGGAGGCGTACGCGTGCAGGGCGGCCGGGCGCAGCCCGGACGGCAGGGCGGCGATGCCGCGCGGGTCGGACTTGAGGGAGTCCGCCGAGACGCCCGGCGGCAGGTGGGCGCCCCGGAAGGCGGCGGCGAGCTGGTCGGCGAGCCGGCTCGCGAAGACCGTGCCGAAGATCGCCACGCCGAAGGACGCGCCGATGGAACGGAAGAAGGTGGCACCGGAGGTGGCGACGCCCAGGTCCTCGTAGCTGACGGCGTTCTGCACGATGAGGACGAGCACCTGCATGACCAGGCCGAGCCCCAGGCCGAAGACGAAGAAGCAGCCGCTCATCTCGGCGGTGGAGCTGTGCTCGTCGAGGCGGTGCAGCAGGAGCAGGCCGATCGTGGTGACGGCGGTCCCGGTCACCGGGAACACCTTCCAGCGGCCGGTGCGGCTGACGATCTGCCCGGACCCGGTGGAGGCCAGCAGCATGCCGACCACCATCGGCAGCATGTGCACGCCGGACAGTGTCGGCGAGATGCCCCGCACGACCTGGAGGAACGTCGGCAGGTACGTCATCGCGCCGAACATCGCGAAGCCGACGATGAAGCTGATGACGGCGGAGAGCGTGAAGGTGCGGATGCGGAACAGCTTCAGCGGCAGCACCGGCTCGGCCGCCCGGCGCTCGGCGGCCACGAACGCCGCCACGAGGACGACACCGGCCACCACCAGGCCGATGATCTGCGGCGAGCCCCACGGCCAGGTGGTGCCGCCGAGCGAGGCGACCAGCACCAGGCAGGTGGCGACCGAGGCGATCAGCAGCGTGCCGAGGTAGTCGATGACGTGGTGCTGCGCCTTGCGCGGGATGTGCAGGGCGGCGGCGATCACGGCCAGGGCGACGATGCCGACGGGCAGGTTGACGTAGAACACCCAGCGCCAGCTGAGGTGCTGGGTGAAGATCCCGCCGAGCAGCGGTCCGAGCACACTCGTCGCACCGAAGACGGCGCCGAACAGCCCCTGGTACCGGCCGCGTTCACGCGGTGAGACGACGTCGCCCACGATGGCCATGGACAGCACCATCAGCCCGCCGCCGCCCAGGCCCTGCAGCGCCCGGAACGCGATCAGCTCGGGCATGTTCTGCGCCATCCCGCACAGCGCCGAGCCGATCAGGAAGATCACGATGGCGGTCTGGAACAGCTTCTTGCGCCCGTACTGGTCACCGAGCTTGCCCCACAGCGGGGTCGCGGCGGTCGAGGCCAGCAGGTAGGCGGTGACCACCCAGGACAGGTGCTCCAGGCCACCTAGGTCGCTGACGATGGTGGGCAGCGCGGTGGACACGATCGTCTGGTCCAGCGCGGCGAGCAGCATGCCGAGGAGCAGCGCGCCGATGGAGACGAGCACGTTGCCCGAGACGTGCTCGGACTCACCCGGGTCGGCGCCGTGCGGAGGCGGCGGTACGGACGGGGGTATGGGCGATCCCGCCGTTCCCCCCGTTCCCGCCGCTGCGGCCGTCGTCGGCACCCCGGGCGTCTCCGACGTGCCGGCCCTGCCTTGTCCATCCCCGGCCATGAAGACCTCCCGACGCTCTCGTGACCTCTTCCATCGTCACCGGTGTGTCCCGGTATGGCCTGTCGAGTCCCCCCTTCGGGGCCGCCGTTCCGGGGGCTTCGGGGAGAAGGTGTGGAGAGGATCTGCATAATCCTTGGAGTCCGGACTGGGAGGGGACCCACGCGTGGAAGAGCCGAAGGGGCATGTCTGCCCGGAGTGCGGAGCGCCCCGGAGCGCGGACAACTCCCCGTCGTGCGCCTGCCGGCAGCGAGCCGCCGACGCCCTGCGCGACGCGCGGACGGCGGAAGCGGCAGCGGCGGAGGACTTCGATCCGCTGCGCATACGGCCATACGTGGACTATGGGGACTATGGGGACTCCGGGGGCTCCGCGGGCGAGGGGGACTCCTGGGGCCACGGCGGCGACACCGGCCGGGGCCGCGCGGACGCAGGCGGCACGCGGGGCACGCACGGCACTGCGGCCCGGGAGGACTCGGGCGCGCCCCTGACGCCGGGAAACCCGCAGGCCGCCTCGGGTGCCGGACCGGACACGACCACGACGACGCCCCCGGCCCCCAAGCCGACGCCGACGCCGACGCCGACCAACGGGACGGACGCGCCGAACAGGACAGGCCCGGCGCACCCGGCCGGCACCGGGCACACCGGCGGGACGGCGGCCGGTGCCCGCACGGAGGCGCCGACGCGGACCGTCCCCGCCGTCGAGGCCACCATGCCGCTGCGGGCCGTCGCGCTCCCCGCTCCGCTGACCCCCCGGGCGGACGCGCCGAGCGCGACCGACCTGAGCCTGTTCGACGCCGGCGGCACCCGCGCCTTCGAGGGCGCGGCGGGCCACGGCGGCGATGCGGACGGCGAAGGCGCTGCCCCGGAAGGGCGCCGTCGCGGCCGTCGCCGGCCCGCCGCCCTGCTCGCCGTCTCGGCGGCGGTGGTCGCGCTCGCGGCGGCGTGCGCGTACGCCGGGGGCCTGTTCTCGTACGAGTCCCCGGCCCGGGACGGCGCCGCCCAGGAGGTACGGGAGGGCATCCCCGACGCCCCGACGTCCGCCGCGCCCGCGACCCCGCCGAGGAGCCCCGCCGCCGCACCCTCTCCCAGCGTGTCCGCGTCGGCGAGCGCGTCGCCGTCGGCCACCGCGAGCCCGTCCGCGTCTCCGTCACCCTCCGCGACGGGCGCCTCCCCGTCACCGTCCGGGTCCACGGGCGCCGCCGCGCCGGGGCTCGCTTCCACCACCCCCGCCCCGACCGCCTCCGCGTCCCCTCCGGTCACGCGGACGCCCCTCCCCCCGGCCACACTGCGCCGGGGCGACCGCGGACCCGAGGTGAGCGACCTGCAGGAGCGCCTGGCGCGGCTGTACCTCTACACCGGCCGGATCGACGGCTTCTACGACCAGCACGTGGAGAACTCGGTGCGGACCTACCAGTGGGCCCGCGGCATCACCTCGGATGGTCTCGGCGTCTACGGCCCGGCGACGCGGGCGAGCCTGGAGGCGGAGACGTCGCACCGGTGAGGCCCGGTCCGGTCCACCCTGGTCCACTCCGGTCCGGCCCGTCTGGTCTACCTGGCCCGTCGGGTCCGGTCCGTCTGGTCTCCCTGGTCCGTCTGGTCTCCCTGGTCCGTCTGGTCTGCCAGGTCATGTGGGGGCAGGCCCGGAAGTCCCTTGAGGCGAGAGCGGCTTGGGGGGGTGGAGACGGGGAGGCGGTGGATCTCCACCCGCGATTCCACCCGTGGGTCCAGGTGCCGCAAGCCTTTTCGCCGCAGTCTTGACGGCATGACAGCGACCGAGTGGATCACCGACATCGCCCTCATCCTCGTCGTCTTCCGGCAGCTGCGGGAAGACCGGCTCGACCTCAAGACCTTCCTGATCCCGCTGGGGATCGTGGCCTACGTCGCCTACTCGTACCTGGACGGCATCCCCACCGCGGGCAACGACCTGGTGCTGGTCACGGCCCTGACGGGCGTGGGCGCCGCGCTGGGCGTCGCCGGTGGCCTCTACACGCGGATACGGGCGGTCGACGGGCACCTCCTGATCAAGGCCGGGGCGGTGTCGGCGGTCCTGTGGGTCGTGGGCATGGGGGCCCGGATGGGTTTCCAGATGTGGGTCGAACACGGCGGCGGCGCCGACGACGTCGCCCGGTTCAGCGCCGCTCACCACATCACCGGTGACCAGGCGTGGGTGACGGCGTTCGTGCTGATGGCCCTCACCGAGGTGGTCACCCGGTTGGCCACGATCCACCTGCGCGGAAGGATCCGGGCGGTGGCCCGTCCCGTGCCCGTCCTCGACCGTGCGGCCTGACCGTGCGGTGTCTCCTGCCCGTGACCGCGACTCCGAGCGCTCCCACTCCCGGGAAGGCCGCGCACCGGGACGCGGCCCTGGCGGCGGACCGGGCGACGGACTCCGGGCACCGTCCCGGACAGGACCCGCGGCCGGTTCCCGGGCAGGGCCCGCGCACGCACTGGGTGCTGACCCTCGCGGTCGTCGTCGCCGGCATCGTCACCGCCCGGCCCGTGGGCCTCAGCGGCCAGGGCCTGGCCGTCGCCCTCCTCCTCGCCGTCGGCTCCGCGGCGCTCCTGGCCCGGCACCTGCCCGAGGGCAAGTCCCCCAGCGTTCCGCCGTCGTCCGGCTCACGCTCGGCGTCCTCGCGGCAGCGGCCCTGATCGCCGTCAGCCGCTCCGGAACGGGTTGTCTCTTCGCCCACTTCCCCGCCGGGCACCACGGACACCGGCTCGCCACCAGACCGGCCCTCGTGCTCGCCGCGTTCTGCGGCCCGCTCTGCGGCGCCGTCCTGTATGCGCGTCCCGGGCCGGGCTGCCCCCTGCTGCCTTGGACGGTCGGTCTCACCGCCGGCGCCCCTGTCCTGATCGGCATCGTCGATCACGGTCAGCGCCGCGCCGTGCGGGCGGCGATCGAGGCGGCCGACTCGGCCGAACGCGCGGCGCGCGCAGAGGCGCGGACCGCCGTGCTGACCGAGCGCAGCCGGATCGTCCGGGACGTGCACGACGTCCTGGCGCACTCGCCGGCCGGGATCGACATGCAGCTGGAACCGGCCGACGCGCTGCTCGGCACGGGTGACCTGGAAAAGGTCCGGGCGGCCGACGACAAGGCGCACGACCTGGTCAAGGAGAGTCTGCGACAGGCGCAGTGGACCGTGCACGCGCTGCGCGAGGACTCGCTGCCCCTGCGGGAGAGCCTGGCCGCGATGCTCGCCTCGTCAGGCCACCGTGAGGTTCTCACCGTCACGGGGACCGTCCGCGCGGTGCCGCCCCGGGTGACCCAGGACCTCCTGCGGACCGCCCAGGAGGCGCTGAGGCGCTGCCCGACACTGCCCGGCACGCGCCCGGAGGAGAGGTCGGCGTGGAGCCGACGTACGCCCGGACCTCCCCCACAGGCAGGGGGCCGGTCAGCCCACGTGCAGGCGGACCGTGCCGTCCGCGGCCGGCTCGACCCGGACCTGCGTGAGGTCGCGCACCACCGCGTCGGGCCGGTGCAGGGCGGCGCGCGGGCCGATGCCGATCACCCGCATCCCGGCGGCCCGCCCGGCGGCGATGCCCGCGCCGGAGTCCTCGAAGACCACGCAGTCGGCGGGGGCGATGCCGAGTTCGGCGGCGCCCTTCAGGAAGCCCTCCGGATCGGGCTTGCTCGCGCCGACGGACTCGGCGGTGACGCGCACGTCCGGCAGGGGCAGGCCCGCGGCGGCCATCCGGGCGGTGGACAGGGCCACGTCCGCCGAGGTCACGAGCGCGTGCGGCAGGCCGCGCAGCGCGGCCAGGAACTCCGGCGCGCCGGGTACCGGCACCACGCCCTCCATGTCCGAGGTCTCCTCGGCGAGCATGCGGGCGTTCTCGGCGAGGTTCTGCTCCTGGGGCCGGTTCGGCAGCAGCAGCGCCATCGAGGCGTGTCCCTGCCGGCCGTGGACCACCTTCATCACCTCGTCGCCGTCCAGACCGTGCCGGTCGGCCCAGCGCCGCCAGACGCGCTCGACGACCGCGTCCGAGTTGACGAGGGTGCCGTCCATGTCCAGCAGGAAGGCTCGGGCGGTGAGCACGGCGGTGGCCGTCATCGGCAGCTCCAAGGCGCGCGGAGGGGCGTGGGGTGGGCCCCGGGGTGACCCGCCGGGACGTTCCGGGTGTGGGGGACAAGGCGACCCCGCCCGCCGGTCAGGGAGTGCGGGCGGGAGCCACTTTGTTTCTCCACGGTACAAAACAAGTCGGGCATCACGCCACCGCCGGGCGAAACCTTCATCCGGAGTTCAGCTCCGCGCCGACTCCCGGGGCACGCCCAGCGGCGGGCACACCACCCCGCGACCAGGCGCCCGGGCCGCAGCGAACGGCAGCCCCCGGCCGCAGCGCGGAACGGCACTACGGCGGACGCAGCGCCGAGCGGCAGCGCCAGGGCCGTACAGCGGAGCGGCAACACCCGGACCACAGCTCTGAGCGGCAGCGCCAGGGCCGTACAGCGGAGCGGCAACACCCGGCGAGCATCAGCACGGCCGCGACCTTGGTGATCAGGTTCAGCGGCACGCGCCGCATCAGCGCCTTGCCGCCGACGATGCCGAGCCCGGCGACCGCCCAGAGGGCCAGGACCGCGCCCAGTCCGACGGAGACGGGGTCGTCGTAACGCGCGGCGAGGTTCGCCGTCATGATCTGGGTGAGGTCGCCGAACTCGGCGACCAGGATGAGCATGAAGCCGGTCCCCGCGACCCGCCAGAAGGACTGGTCCTGCGGCTGCCGGATCTCCTCGTCGTCGTCGCCCTTCTTCAGCAGCAGCACGGCCGCGCCGCCGAGGAACAGCACGCCCGTCAGCGCGTGCACGATCCGCTGCGGCAGGAGCGTCAGCACGCTGCCCGCCGCCACGGCCAGCACGACGTGCAGCAGGAAGGCTGCGGCGACTCCGGCGAAGACGTAGGAGGCGCGGTAACGGGTGCCGAGGACGAGTCCCGCCAGGGCCGTCTTGTCCGGCAGCTCGGCGAGGAAGACGACGCCGAAGACGAGCGCCAGGACGCTGAGACTGATCACTGTCCCTCAATCGGTCGGGCCACCCCGCCGAGAGTGCTGCGATCCGTGCGACCAGAGCCTCGGCAGGGCAGCGCACGGATGCACCCGTGCCGTACGCACGGGCGTGCACTGCTGTGCCGAAGGTCTCGCTGGCCGCCCCCGGACCCTGTCCGAGGCCTGCCTCCGGGCGCCGGCTCAGCCCAGCTGAGCAGTATGTCGACGGTCCGGCGAAGAGCTACTCCCCTTCTGCGCCGTCCATCCTACGCGACCGGAAGTTCCGTCACGGGCCTTGTCATGTCATGCACGCGTCACTAACTTCTCACCGCGCGCACACCTCCCCGCAACGCGCCGCCGCGAGCATTCCCACACTCGCGCCGAAAGCCCCCACGAATCAAGGGAGTTCACATGGTCCGCAGGTTCCGCAGGTCTTCCCGGCCCGCGTTCTACGCGCGTCGACGACTGGGCATACTCACGGCCCTCACCGGCCTCCTCGCCACCGCCGCACTGATCAACTCCCCGGCCGCCTCCGCCGCCCTCCCCACACCGGTCAGCGCCGCCACCGCCCGCGGCTACCTCGCCTCCCTCACCGTCGCCACCGAGAACCGCACCGGTTACAACCGCGACCTCTTCCCGCACTGGATCACCATCAGCGGCAGCTGCAACACCCGCGAGACCGTCCTCAAACGGGACGGCTCGAACGTCACCACCGACTCCTCCTGCGCCGCGACGAGCGGCAGCTGGTACTCGCCCTACGACGGCGCGACCTGGACCGCCGCCTCCGACCTGGACATCGACCACCTCGTGCCGCTCGCCGAGGCCTGGGACTCCGGGGCGAGCAAGTGGACCACGGCGCAGCGCCAGGCCTTCGCCAACGACCTGACCCGCCCGCAGCTCATCGCCGTCACCGACAACGTGAACCAGGCCAAGGGCGACCAGGACCCGGCGACCTGGGTGCCGTCCCGGTCGGCGTACGTCTGCACGTACGTGCGCGCCTGGGTCCAGGTGAAGTACTACTACGACCTGTCGGTCGACTCCGCCGAGAAGAGCGCCCTCCAGGGCTACCTCGCAAGCTGCTGACAGGACCCCTCCGCCCCGCCACGGGCCCCCGCCCACGGCCGCCCGTCACCCGTCCCATTCGGCCCCGCCCTCCGCCCGCCCTCCCCCGCGCACGCCCGTAGGGGCCGACGGAGGAGGGCGGGTTCCGCCGGCCGGCCACCGTCGCCCGGCCCGCCGTCGCCCGCCCCGCCACCGCCGTCCGGGCACCGGCATCCGGTCAACGCCACCCGCCACCGCCACCTGGTCACCGGCATGCGGGCACCGCCACCCGGTCAGCGCCGCCTCGCCGCCACCGTCCGGCCACTGTCGCCCGGCCCGCCGTCGCCCGCCCCCGCCATCGCCGGTCACCGCCATCCGCCACCGCCACCCGGTCAGCGCCACCCGGTCACCGCCACCCCGCCGCCACCGTCCGGTCACCGTCGCCCGGCCCGCCGTCGCCCGCCACCGCCATCCGGCCACCGGCGTGCGGTCACCACCGCCCGCCACCGCCGCCCTGCCGCCGTCCGGCCTCCGCCACCCGGCCTCCGTCACCCGTCGCCCGCTGTCGTCCCGTCGCTTCGCCCGGCCGGACACCCCGCCGTTGCGAACGGGACGGGAGCGGCGGAATCGTGTCCGGCCGGACACGGTCCGCCCGCCTCCGCCCGCCCGTCCGCGGATGGCTGATCCGAGCCATCGGCCGCCCGGTGCCGCACCCGGCTTTTTTGGTTCGGTCATGTGTTCGTCAACTCGACGCCCGTCAGCGTGCGGCCGGCCGCACCGGCGGCGGCCCGGGGTGCAGGCCGCGACCGTCGGCCGGGCCGGCCGGGAGCCGGAGCGGAGTCCCGCGCGGCCTCCGGGGCGCCCGGTGGTCCACCTGGTGGCACACCCCGTTATTCACCAGGTTGTCCGACCCGTGGAAGGTTCGCGCACTTCACCCAATCCGCTGCGTACCGCGTCAAACGGAACCCGGGCGGGATCGTCACTCTGGCCAGATGTTGAACTTGCAAGTACAGATTAGGCCGACCTAACCTAGGTCACCCGTTCGGACGCGTCCCCCAGCCGGCCCCTCCCCGGGCCGGCCTGACCGAAGGAGCACCCCCCATGACCGGCTTGACCGGACGTCTCAACTCCGCGCAGCCCTATGTCCTCGGCCTCTTCCGCATCGTCGTGGGACTGGTCTTCTTCTGCCACGGCGCCGCGTCCCTCTTCGGCGTGCTCGGCGGCGCGCCGGGCACCCACGGCGGCACGCTCGCGGCCGGCACCTGGCCGAACTGGTACGCGGCGGTGATCCAGGTGGTCGGCGGCGCCCTGGTGATGCTGGGCCTGGGCACCCGCGCCGCCGCGTTCGTCGCCTCCGGCTCCATGGCCTTCGCCTACTTCGACGTGCACCAGAAGGCGGCGCTGTGGCCGATCCAGAACGGCGGCGAGATGCCGGTGATGTTCTGCTGGGCCTTCCTGCTGCTGGTCTTCACCGGGTCCGGCGCGTTCGCCCTGGACGGGCTGCTCGCCCGGCGCTCGGCGCAGCAAAGCCCCGCCGCCGAGCAGACACCGGTCGCGGCCTGACGGCCTCCCGGCCCGCCTCCGGCCGCGGCCCCGGCACGGCACCCGCTCGGCGCGGCACCCGCCCCCGCCGCGGCGCGCACCGAGGCCGGGCGCGGGGCCCGGCCGCCTCGCGCTCCTTGAGCCGCGTGGCCTGCCGGCTCCCGCGAACGCTCGATCCTCGCCCCCCTGCTCCCCGCACGAACACCTGAGCCCCCCGTGGACCTCCTGTCACACCGCAGGCGTACGCTGTATGGCTGTTCACAGACCGCCCCTGCCGCTCCCCCGCGACATCGCGGCACACGGTCCGGTCCACGGGGGAGTTCAGGGAGTTCGCGGTGCTGGAGAGTGTGGCGAGGGTGGGGGCGCTCACCGGCACTCCGTGGATCTATGTCGCGGTGACCCTCTCGGTGCTGCTCGACGTCTTCCTGCCGGTGCTGCCCAGCGGTGTCCTGATCGTGACGGCCGCCACGGCGGCCGCCGCCGGCACGGGCGCCGCGGCCGGGCACGTCCCGCACGACGTGCCCGACATCCTCGCGCTGATCCTGTGCGCCGCCACGGCCTCGGTGCTGGGCGACCTCTTCGCCTACCGCCTGGCCCGGCGCGGCGGCGAGCGCCTGGACCGGGCCATCGCCCGCTCCCGCAGGCTCAGCACCGCGCAGGAACGGCTCGGCGCGGCCCTCGCGCGGGGCGGCGGCGGTGCGCTCGTGGTGATCGCCCGGTTCGCCCCGGCCGGCCGCTCGGTCGTCTCGTTCAGCGCGGGCGCGGCGCACCGCCGGGTGCGCGAGTTCCTGCCCTGGTCCGCGCTGGCCGGCCTGTCCTGGGCCGCCTACAGCGTGGCGCTCGGCTACTTCGGCACCCGCTGGCTGGGCGCCGCCTGGCTCGCCACCTGCGTCTCCGTGGCGGCCCTGTTCGTGGCGGGCGCCGGGGCCGCGTACCTGATGCGCCGCACCCCGGAACACCCGAAGGCGTCCTAGGCGTCCCAGGCACCCTCGGCGCCGTCAGCGGTCTCCGTCCGCCCGGCCCGGCGGGCGGCCCTCACCCGGCCGCCGCGCGCGTCCCCTGTCCCCGCACCTCCAGTCCCGCGAGCAGTTCCTCCGTGGCCGCCGCGATCACCTCGACCGCGTGGTCGAAGACCTCGCGGTTGTGCGCGGCGGGCGCGCGGAACCCCGACACCTTGCGGACGTACTGCAGCGCGGCGGCGCGGATCTCGTCACCCGTCGCCTCCTCGGGCAGGGCGGGCGGACGCAGCGTCTTGATGCTCCGGCACATGTCTCCAGTCTCCTCACTGCGGGCCGTCGGGCCGGCCCGCCGGTGCCGTCAGGTCGAGGCACCAGTCGTTGGTCGTGATCCAGTGGCCCTCGGGATACTCGAACTCGACCGCTCCCAGCAGGGTGAAGCCGGCCCGGCGGCAGACGCCGTTGGAGGCGGGGTGGTCCACGCTCGGATACGCGTGCAGGCGGCGGTGCGTGCCGGCGGCACGCGCCTGTGCCACCAGCGCCGACGCCGCGCGCGCCGCCAGCCCCCGCCCCTGGAAGGCGGGCGATATCGCCCATCCCGTCTCCCACACGGTCTCGCCCCGCCAGGACCGCTCCCAGAAGCCGATCGAGCCCACGGTGCGACCGTCGCCCGCCGACACCACCCGGTACATCCGGCCGGCCGGCAGCTCCAGGTAGCGCCGGTGGCGCTCGGCGAGCTTCTCCTCGCTCTCCGGACCGCCCAGGTGCGCGGTCATCGCGGGGCTGTTGTGCAGCCGCAGCAGCCACAGGTCGTCCTCGCCCCAGGGTTCCAGCCGTACCGCCGCCGTGTCCGTGCCACCGTCCGTCTTCTCCATTCCGCCACCGTAGGACAGGGGTCTGACAACGGGCCGCGACCGGCGATTTCTCGAACGGATGAGCCCACCGAAGCGAGTCGCGACCCAAAATCGAACAGGCGTAGCATTGCGCCGTGGCTACGCCCTATGACTTCCCGAGTGACCTCCTCGCCGGCCAGGAGGAGCTGCATCAGGTCCGGGCCGAGCTGTCCGCCCTGCTGAAACGGCTGCCGTGGTCGGTCGAACCGCTGGACGGGTTCAGCGACGACGGCGGCTGGCGCAAGGTGGAACGCCCCGCCTCCCCGGGCTGGACCGCCGACGAACAGGCCGAGGTGGAGAAGCTCCGCCGCCGCGAGCACGAGCTGGCGGTGTTCGTCACCACCCACCGGTACTGGTCCGAGTTCACCGGCACCGACGCCGTCACCGCCCGCAGCCGGCTCAAGCACGCCCGCGAGGACGCCGGGCCCGGAGGCGAGGCCGGGGACGACGGCGCATGATCCGCCGCCGCCCGGCCCGGAGCCGCGGCACCGCGCCCCGGGGCGCACAACGGGTTTGCGGGGCAGTCCCCCTGGCAGGGTAGGCTGTCCACTCGTCCCGGGTGCGTAGCTCAGGGGTAGAGCGCCTGCCTTACAAGCAGGATGTCGGCGGTTCGAAACCGTCCGCGCCCACCGGTCTCGGACACGAGCGAAGGCCCGGCTCCACGGGGTGTCCCCGAGGAGCCGGGCCTTCGGCGTCCCCGCGGCGCACGCACCGGGCACGGGGGTTTTCCCCACCCCCGATCCGCCGGTGCACCGGATTCTCCGCCCCGCCCGCTCCCCCTACGGTCGATGGTGACCACAGCGGAACACACCGTCCGCAGCCGTCCGCGTCAGCCCGTACCGGCCTGTCCCAGGGGGAGACCGTCATGTCCCGAACCGTTCCCGTCCGTGCCGCCGCCGTCACCGGCGTGGTCGCGGCCCTGCTCGCCACGGCGACCGCCTGCGGCGGATCGGCCGGGGACGACAAGGACCCCGACCACCGCTCCTTCGCCCTGCACGGCCGCACCCTGACCGTGGACTCCGACGACTCGGCGCTGGAGATCGTCGCCGCCGACGACGTCAAGGCGCGGACCGTCCGGGTCACCCGGTGGTTCAAGGGCCACGTGCTGGTGGGCGACGACCCGCGGGTGACCTGGTCCATGAGGGACGACCGGCTGGTGCTGCGCCTGAAGTGCTCCGGGATCGTCGCCGACTGCGACGCAAGGCACCGGATCGAGGTACCGCGCGGCGTCACCGTGAAGGTGCGGGAGAAGGACGGCAGCGTGCGGGCGCACGGCTTCAGGGATCCGCTGGACATCCGCACCTCGGACGGGTCCGTGCGCGTCACCGGCAGCACCGGACCGCTGGAACTGCGCACCCACGACGGCTCCGTGCGGGCGGAGGTCTCCTCGCGCCGGGTGCGGGCCACCACCGTCGACGGCTCGGTCCACCTCGACCTGGGCGCCGTGCCCGACCTGGTCGACGCGCACACCTCCGACGCCTCCGTCACCGTGGCACTGCCCCGGGCCCCGTACCGGGTGACGACGAAGACCCACGACGGCTCCACCCATGTGTCGGTGCCCCGCGACGGCTCCAGCGCCCACGTCGTGTCCGCGCGGACCGCCGACGGAAGCATCACGGTGCGTACGGCGAACTGATCGGCCCGTGTGTTCGTCCTGCACAGGTGGGAGAATGATTTCCACGCTGATTCCACGCGGGGCGGACGACGGCACGGGGAGAGGGATGACGGCCACACCGGCGGCAGGGGCGACACCACCCACTCCGGCTGCTCCTGTCACGCGGACAGGACCGGCCTCTCCACCGGCACCGGCCACCCCGACCGCACCGGCCACGGTCACGGCAGCGGCCACCCCGGCCGCAGCGACCACGGTCACGGTCACGAAGGCATCGGCCGTCCCGGGCGCACCGGCCCCGGACACGACGGCATCCGCCGCACCGGCCACTGCGCGGCGACCGGCCGCCGCCCCGCCAGGACCGGCCACCGCGCGGAAACCAGCCACCCCGGCAGGACCAGCCACCCCGGCAGGACCGGCCACCCCGCCCGCGTCCCGCCCATCCAGCCGGCCGCGCGCGGCCTCCCGGCGGTCCCGCTCCGGGGCCCGGCCCGCCGGCGACGTCCTCGCCCTCGTGGCGCTGCCCCTGTTCGCCGTGTTGGCGCTGCCCGGCGCCTTCGCCGGCGGCGGCACCCGGCGCTGGTTCGGCGGCCGGGCCGAGAGCCAGCGGGCCGAGGCGCAGGCGGCCAAGGACGCGGCGGCGTCCGCCTTCTACGAACTGGACACCGCCCAGCGCGACCTGCGGATCTCGATGGAGACCATCACGGCCGTCGACGCCTCGCCGGCCGCCCGCCGCGCGGTCGCCGACTTCGAGGCGCTGGGCCTGCGGATCGACGAGGCCAGCCGGCGCTACATCCAGGCCGTCGACGCGACCGATCTGGACCGCGACGACCTGGAGGCCTCCGCCGCCGCCCGGGCCCGCGCCGACCTGACCGCCGCGAAGGACGAACTGCTGAACGTCAAGCGCGAGCTGGACCGTTTCAGCAGTGGGCTCGGGCCGCTGCTCGGCAAGGCCGAGACCCAGCTGGCCCGGCTCGCGCCCGCCGTCGAGCGCGCCCGGCAGGCACTGCTGGCCGCCAGCGACGCGCTGGACGCGGCCCGGGGCGCCGGGCTCAGGGCGGACGACCTCGCGGCCCGGCTGGCCGCGCTCGCCCCCGAGCTGACGAAGCTGAACCAGGGTGCGGGGCAGCACGGCGTGCAGGCGACGCTGGAGCGGGCCGAGCGGGTGTCGCGGGAGGCGGAGGCGATCCGGGCCGAGGCCGGGCGGCTGCCGGAGAAGGCCGCCGAGATCGACCACCGGCTGGTGTCCCTGCGCACCCGGGCGCAGGCGCTGACCACCCGCAGCGGTCAGGTGGAGCCGGTCCTCAGCGAGCTGCGGCGGCGGTTCACGGCCGCCTGCTGGCAGGACCTCCAGCACGTCCCCGAGCAGGCCGCGCAGAACGTGCGGCAGGCCGAGGCGAGACTGAAGGAGGCGCAGGCCGCCCGGGACGCGCAGCGCTGGCCGGACGCGACCGCGCTGCTGTCGACGGTGCGCGCGCTGCTGAACACCACCGACGAGGCGGTCTCGGCGGCCGGGGACCGGCTGACGCGGCTCAACGCCGTGCAGAAGGACCCGCAGGGAGAGATCGAGAAGACCCGGTTCGCGATCCGGGACGCGCAGCGGCTCGCGATGACGGGCCGTACGACGCCGGATCCGCGGCACGCACGTCCGCTGGACGACGCGGTGGCCCGGCTGGAACGGGCGGTCACGGGCCTGGAGGGCCGCCATCCGGACTACTGGCACTTCCTGACGGAGACCGACGCGGTCCGGCGGACGGCGGCCCGGGTGGTGTCGCAGATCCGCGAGGAGCGGGGAGCCGGTCACTGAGGCCGGGGCCCGCGGCGGCCCGGCTCCCGCTCCGTCGAGAGCCGCGGACAGAAGTGGTGCCCGCCGGGGCCCGCTTCTGTCCGGGGCTCTAAGACACCGGTGGTGGCACCGGTGGCGGTCACGTGCGGTAGGCGTAGTAGTACGCGTTCGGGTACGACGCGATGAGGCTCGCCACCGACCTGTTGTAGGTGTTGGTGGAGTGGTACGACACGTACGGCACGCCCTGCGGGCTGCGGTAGGTGACGATCATGGAGTGGTCCTTGGACCCGTCCCGGTTGAAGTCCACCTGCAGCACGTCACCGACGTCCATCTGGTAGACGTACGGCAGGCTGGTGACCCGCTTGGAGGACAGGGCGAACCAGGAGAACTCGTTGACCCCGATGAACGAGTCCGACTGGATCTCGTTGTTGCCGAACCACTTGTGGAAGTCGGTCGTGTAGCCGGGGACGTGCTTCCAGCCGCCGGCCTTCAGGGACTGGCTGACGAAGTTGGTGCAGTCGCCGCCGGCCCCCTGCCCGTTGAAGTTCGGGTAGTCCGGGTTGTAGTTGCTCCAGTACTTCTTCGCGTACGCCGCCATGGCCTGGTAGTCGTACGTGCCCGAAGTGAGGTTCTTCTTGTTGGCCGGGGCGCTCTTCGCCGTCGACGAGCGCGGCGCGTCCGGCGGGTTGCCGTCGTCGGCGGCCGTGGCGGGCTTCGCGGCCGGCGGGGCGGCGGGCTGGTTCACGGCCACGCCGTCGTCGGTGTCGCGGATGCCGGTGAGCTGCCAGTCGCCGTGCTTGTCGGCGTGGAACGACAGTTCGTGGTGCGCCTGGAAGCCGGTGTTCTTCGGCTCGTTGCCGCGGACCTTCTCGTAGGTCAGGGTCGTGCTCTCGGTCACCGCGACCTTGGCGTCGTGGCCCTTGACCTGGGTGGCGTCCAGCGTGACGGTGGTGTTGCCCGCGCTGTACTTCTCGCCGAGCTTCTCCAGACGGTCCTTGCGGCCGCGCAGTTCGGACAGCGCGGAGTCCTCGTGGTGGGACTGCGTGCCGGACATGCGGACCTTGCCGGAGAAGCGCGAGGACAGCCGCTCGTGGTGCCCCTTCTTCCCGTGCTCGCCGCCGGTGTCGCCGTCGACCAGGGCCTGGGTGCGGTCGGTGAAGACCGCGTCCGCGAGCTTCTGGAAGGTGGCCTTGGTGGCCGCGTCCACCGTCGGGTCGTCGGTGACCGCCGCGCCCGCGCTCCAGTTGGGCACCAGGGCCACGCCCGCGACCACCGAGGCGGCAGCGGCGGTGACTATGGTGGCGCGACGCCGCTTACGGCTCAGTTTTCTGGATTTCAATGATGTTCCCCTCTACGCCGGTACACCTACCGGGCGGTCGCATCTTCGCATGACGTGAGCGCCGGTTGTGAAGAGGGTGTGCGCAAGTGCAACCAAGGGGTTACCGGGCTCACTTGACCACCGAGGACCAGTCGGGCGACTGCGCCGGATCCAGTCCGCGCAGGGCCTGCAGCGTCTCGGGCTTCTGCACGTCCATCCAGTCCGCCAGCTCCCTGAACGACACGCACTTGACGCCCTCTTTGGTGCAGACGTTCTTGATGACCTGGTCGATGGACTTCATGTAGATGCCGCCGTTCCAGTCCTCGAAGTGGTTGCCGATGAACAGCGGTGCCCGGCTGCCGTAGTAGGCGCGGTTGAAGCCCGCCATGTAGGAGTCGACGGTCTGCTTCTCCCACTGCGAGTACTTGGCGGGGTCGCCCTTGGTCTCGCCCGCGGACTGGTTGTAGAGGAAGTTGAAGTCCATGGACAGGCCCTGGTACTTGCCGGACTCGTAGGGCAGCATCTGGAGCGGGAAGTCCCAGATGCCGTTCTTCTTCGCGGGCCAGATCTGGAAGTCACCGGGCGAGGAGGCGTCGTAGCGCCAGCCGTAGTCCTTCATCGCCTTCAGGAGGTTGGGCTGGCCCTCCAGGCAGGGCGCACGGCCGCCGGTGACCTCCTTGCGGAAGTCGAAGGGCAGCGGCGCGACGTCCTTGAACCCGGTGTTGGTCTTCCACTTCTCCACGAAGTCGTAGAACTGGTCGATCTCGCTCTTCCACTCCTCGACGCTCCAGTCGCCGCCGCCCTTCTTGCCGCAGAAGTGGCCGTTGAAGTGGGTGCCGATCTCGTTGCCCTGCTCGTAGGCGAGGCGCAGTTGTCCCAGGGTGTCGCGGATGTGCTCGTCGGTGGCGTAGTCGATGGCGGCGTCACCGGGGTTGTGCATCGGCGGGTGGTAGAGGCTCTTCTTGCTCTTGGGCAGCAGGTAGATGCCCGTGAGGAAGAAGGTCATGTGGGCGTTGTACTCCTTGGCCAGCTCCCGGTAGTGGGAGAACAGGTGGTCGCTGCCCTCCAGCGCGCCGTCCCAGGAGAACACCACGAACTGCGGCGGCTTCTCGCCCGGTTTGAGCGGTACGGGCTTCAACTCGCCCTTCTGCGGCCCGGTGTAGGAGGTGGAGCCGTCGCCGAGGACCTTGACCTTGCCGTCCCACTCGGGCTCCTTGCTCGCCGTGGGCGAGGGCGCGGGGCTCTCGCGGGCGGTGCCCTTCACCCCGTCCGAGGCGGTCGGCGTGGTGGAGTCGGGGCGGGTCAGGGCGAGGAAGCCGGCCACCACGGAGGCGACGACCAGGAAGGCGGCCAGGGTGATGAAGTGCGGTCGGGAGGGGCGGCGGCGCGCGGGGGCCTTGCGACGGCGGCCGGGGGGCGGCTTCATGGGCGGCTCGAATCTGCGTGGGGAGGGCTGCGGGAGGCTGCCGCAGGCTCCGCTGGGCGGGGGACGCCGGCAGCGGGGGCGGCTCACGAGACGGGTCAGCCGAGTGGCGTCATGGCACCCTCCCAGATGGAGTACGGGACGCTGCCGGTTCCGGCGGTGTCGATCCCCTTCAGCGGCAGCGGTTCCAGGCTCTTGGCCAGGTCCATGCGGTAGAGGACGACCGCCGTGGTCACCTTCCGGGCGCTGCCCACGTACCAGGCGGCGGTGTCGTCCTCGGTGGTGCCGGCCTTGCCGGTGACCCTGGCCGCTGCCGGGGCCGCCCCGGGGTGGGCGGTGCGGAAGGCGTCGGCGAGCGCGTCGGCGACCTGCTGGGCGACGCGGGTGCTGACCGCCTGCCCGCTCAGCGGGCGGTCCACCGGCACGGCGGAGCCGTTGCGGGTGATGCGGAGCACCGAGTACGGCTCGGTGTGCACGCCCGCGGCGTCGAAGGTGGCGTAGCCGCTGGCCATGCGGATGGCGCTGGGCCGCGCGTTGCCCGTGGACAGGGCGGGCACCTGCGGTCCCATGCTGGAGGACAGCAGCCCGGAGGCGACGGCGGTCTCCTTGACCTTGTCCAGGCCGGTGTCCATGCCGAGCTGCATGAACGGCGTGTTCACGGACTGCGCGAGCGCCTTGCGCAGGGTGACGGGTCCGAAGGACTTCTTGCCGTCGTTGTGGGCGGCGACCTTGCGGCCGCTGCGGTCCCAGTAGGGGCCCTCGGGCGTGTGGACGGGCACGGCGTCGTCCCCGTCGTAGACGGTGTCCGGGGAGATCTGCACGCGGGGGGCGTCGCGCTGTTTGACGACACCGTGCTCCAGGCCGGCCGCGTAGACGAACGGCTGGAAGGCCGAACCGGCCGGGACGGTGGCGGCGTTGGACTCGTTGTAGCCCTGCGTACGGTGGTCGGGGCCGCCGTAGACGGCGACGATCCGGCCGTCGGCGGCCACCGATGCGGCGCCGTAGTGCGCGCTCTTCGCCGTCTTCGGGTCGCTCTCCCGGGCCTTCTTGCGGGCCTTGGTGACGACGTCTGTGAGGGCGGTCTCCCGCTTGCGGTCGAAGGTCGTGTAGATCTGGTAGCCGCCCAGGTCGAAGTCCTTGTCGGACAGGTGCGCGGTGTCCTTGGCGTACTGCGACGCCAGTTCGACCAGATAGTCGCTCTGCTGGCCGGTGTCGGAGAGCGGGTTGCGCTTGAGCGGCTCGGGGAACGTCGTGTACTTGGCGCGCTCGTCCTTCGACAGCTTGCCGATCTTGACCATGCGGTCCAGGGTCCACTTCCAGCGCTTGACGGCGCGGGCGTGGTTCGCCGGGCCGAGCGTGGGGTCGTACAGACCCGCGCCCTTGAGCAGGGAGGCGAGGAACGCGGCCTCGCTGGCGTTGAGTTCGCTGACGTCCTTGCCGTAATAGGCCTGGGCGGCGCGCTGGATGCCGTAGGTGCCGCGGCCGAACCAGCTGGTGTTCAGATAGCCCTCGAGGATCTTGTCCTTGCTCATCTTGTTGTCGAGCTTGAGGGAGATCATCGCCTCGGTGAACTTGCGGCTGACGGTCTGGTTCTGCGTCAGGTAGACGTTCTTGACGTACTGCTGGGTGATGGTCGAGCCGCCCTCGGTGTCACCCTTGCCGACGGTCCGCCACAGGGCGCGGGTGATGCCCTTGAAGGAGATGCCCGGGTCGCTGTAGAAGCTCTCGTTCTCGGCGGCGAGCACCGCCCAGCGGACGTCCTCGGGTATGTCCTTCAGGGGCATCGCCTGGCGCTGCACCCAGCCGGTGCGGGCCATGGGGGTGCCGTCGGACCAGAAGTAGACGTTGTCCTGCTGGGTGGCGTACGAGTTCAGGTTCTCCGGTATGTCCGTGGCGGCGTAGGCGACGACGAGGAAGACGGTGGTCAGGCCGATGCCGGAGAAGGCGAGGCCGATCCACTGCCGCCAGGAGGGCATCCAGCGGCGCCAGCCGGTGCGTCCGCGGCGGGGGTAGACCGGTTTGAGCTTGCGGGCCCAGGGTGCGAGCACCGCGAGGAAGGGCGCCAGACGCCGGGCGACGGGGTCGGTGACGCGGGTGACGGCGTGCGGCAGGATGCGCGGCCGGCTCGGCTTGCGGCGACCGGCCCGCCGCCGGGGCGTGCGGGCGCTGTCCGAGGCGCGGGACGCTTCGGACGCAGGGGCGTCCTCGGACGCGGGGGACGCCTCGGAGGCGCGGGTCGGGTCCGGTGCGCTCGGGTCGGAGGCGCGGGTCGGGTCCGGCTTCGGCCGGAAGACGCGCAGTTGCATGGTCTCGTGCGGCTGCGACTGAGGCCCGTCCGGTTCCCGCGGACCCCTGCCGTCCGGTCCCCGCGTGCCCCGGCCGTCCGGTCCCCGTGTGCCCCGCTCGTCCGTCTCCCGCCGGCGCGGCTCGCCGGATTCCCGCTCGCCGCGCTCCTGCGGCCGCCGCGGGCTTCCGGGCGTACGCGCGCGCAGGGCGTCGACCTTCAGCTGCATCGTCTCGTCCGGGCGCGGTGCGGCACCGGAGTCCTGCCGTGCCGCGCGCTCCTCGCGGCGCAGCGCGTCGACGTTCAACTGGACGGTCTCGTCCGCGCGTTCCCGCTTCCCGGGTTCGCCCCCGCCCGTGTCCTGCCCGCCCGTGTCCTGCCCGTCCGGGGCGCTGCCCGGCCCGGCGCGGCGCGCCCGGGGTGGGCGGCCTTCCTCCGGAAGGCCCTCCCCCTGCCCTGCCTCGCTCACGACTGCGTCTCCCTCCGCACCCCGTGTTGCTCGCGCGGGTCGACACAGCCGCCGCAACCGCGGCCGCCTGCCCCCTCACTCCCAGCCGCTTCGCGGCCCTCACGGCGAGACAAAATTATCAGCCGTCTTTTCAATTCCTCCGCATGAGAACGGGACAGAAGCGAACACACAAGAACCACCAAGCTTTGTGTCTCCGGTCACGCCCGTCGGGGCCTGTCCTAACCTGGACGCATGCCTCGCTACGAGTACCGCTGCCGCAGTTGCGGCGACACCTTCGAACTGAACCGTCCCATGGCGCGGTCCGCCGACCCGGCGACCTGCCCCGCCGGGCACGACGACACCGTCAAGCTGCTGTCCACGGTCGCGGTGGGCGGCTCCGCGAGCGCCCCGCGCGCCCAGGGACCGGGCGGCGGGGGCGGCTGCTGCGGCGGGGGCTGCTGCGGCTGACCGGCGCGGTCGGCCGGGCGGCGTCCGCACCCGCCCGGCCCGTGTCAGCGCGGTGCGGCGGCCGCCGCGAGGAACTCCCGTACGATCCGCTCCCCCGCCAGCACCCCGCGCTCGGGCAGCGCGCTGATTCCGGGGGCCGTCCAGCCCGTCTCCGCCAGTTCCCCGTGGCCCGGCCGCCAGCCGCGGTCCACGGCCAGCAGCAGGTCGGCGTCCAGCAGCGCGTCGCCCGCCCCGAGCACCAGATCGGCCCCGGTGCGGCGGGCGACCTCGCGGACGGCGGCGCCCTTGGTGAGCGGCTCGGGGACGGCGTAGAGCTTGCGGCCCTGGAGCGAGACCGTCCAGCCGCGCTGCCCGGCCCACGCCACCAGTTCCTTCACCCACTGCTCGGGCAGCAGGTCGCGCTCCACGACGAGATAGGCGAACAGGTCCTCGGCGGTGCGGTGCTTGCGCACCCACGCCGGGTCGGCGGTCCGCAGCAGGTGCTCGCGCACCTCGCCGAGCGGCGCGCACTCCTCGGCCAGCCGGCCGGTGACCTGCCGGTGCCAGTCCTGGTCCCAGACGCCGTCGGCCAGCAGGTGGCCGCCGTTGGCGCAGACCGCGTAGGCCGGGGCGGGGCCGGGGAGGCTGACGCGCAGGTACTGCTCGCGGGTGCGGGTCGTGGCCGGTACGAACAGCGCCGTTTCCCCGAGGCCGCCGAGCAGCCCGGCCGCGGTCTCCGTCATGAACGACAGCGGTCTTCCCTCGTACACCTCCACGCACAGCAGCCGCGGCGCCCGCTCGTCCGGGACGGCCAGGGCCAGCGCCCCGGCGGAGTAGATGAGCGTGCGGTCGAGGTCGCTGGCCACCAGTACCGGCATCAGAGGGCCACCGCCTTCCCGTCGGCGCCGGTCGCCCCGCGCGTGTAGCGGGGGTGGATCAGCCCCACGCAGGTGTACGGCAGTGCGTCCACCTCCTCGACGGGCACCCCGCGCTGCCCGGCCAGCAGGCGCACGTGGTCCAGGTCCGCGCCGGCCCCGGCCCGCGCCAGGATCTTCCACGGCACCCGGCGCAGCAGTACGCGCGTGGTCTCGCCGACGCCCGGCTTGACCAGGTTCACGTCGTGGATGCCGTACTCCTCGCTGATCCGCTCGACCGCCGCCCAGCCCGCCCAGGTCGGTGCGCGGTCGCCGGCCAGCAGTTCCTTGACGGTCACCTCGACGGCGTCGGCGACCTCGCCGAAGCGGGCCGTGACGGTGTCGAGGAAGACGCCGGACAGGTCGGCGCCCGCCAGGTCCCGGTAGAACTTCGCACCGTGGAAGTCGTGCGGTCCGACCAGGTCGGCGCGGAGCACGGTGCGCGAGACGAGCCCGGAGACGGTGGAGTTGAGGCAGGCGGACGGGATGAGGAAGTCCTCCCGGGTGCCGTAGGTGCGTACGCACGAGCCCGGGTCGGCGAGCACGGCGATCTCCGGGTCGAAGCCGGTGGCGCCGCCCGCCTCCTCGAACCGGCGGACCGCCTCGGCGAGTTCCCGGGTGATGGCGCCCTTGCCGGTCCAGCCGTCGACGAAGACGACGTCGGCCGGGTCGTGGTGGGCGGCCAGCCAGCGCAGCGCGTTGGCGTCGATGCCCCGGCCGCGCACGATCGAGACGGCGTAGTGCGGCAGTTCCAGGCCGTGCCGGAAGGCGGCCCAGCGGCGCATCAGCACACCGACGGGCGTTCCGGCGCGGGCCAGGGAGACGAGGACCGGGCGGGGAGAGCGCTCGGCGAGGACGAGTTCGGTGACCGCGCCGACGGCCTGGGCGAGCCGGCCCGCCGAGGCGCCGAGGGCCGCGTGGAACAGCTCCTGGTACTGGGCGCTGGGCTGGTACTCCACCGGCAGGGACTCGGCGTAGTGGGCGCCGCCGCTCTGGATGGCCTCCTCGCGCTCCTCGGTCGGCGCCTCCAGGGTGACGTCCGAGAGGTCCTGGAGCAGCCAGCCGACCTCCTCGGGCGCGTACGAGGAGAAGGCGGGGCCGCGCAGGGGCTCGGGCAGCATGGTGGGACTTTCCTGACTCTCCTGGGCTCCCCGGGCCGGCCGGGGTCCCTCGGCGAAGGCGGGGACGTAGGACGGCACGACCGTGAGCAGGACGTGCGGGGTGTGGTCGGCGAGGCGGGCCAGCAGGCCCCCGGGCGCGTGCAGGGACGGGGTGTCGGCGGCCGAGTCGACGACGACGAGGACGGCGTCGAAGCCGGCGCCCGCCACGTTGTAGGCGTAGCGCTCGCCCGGACCGTCGGCCGGGTCGTCGTGCGCGGGGAAGACCAGGCGGCTGCGGATGGCGTAGCCGGGGTCGTCGACGGCGAGGACGGGTGAGCGGGTGGTGGTGGAGGAACGCACCTCGGCGCCGGTGGCCCGCTCCAGTTCGTGGGCGAGCCGCAGCGGCGCGTACATCAGTTCCTCGCAGCCGAGGACCAGGATCCGGCGGGCGCCGGCGGGCAGGGCGCGCCGCAGCCGGTCCGCCATGGCGGGCAGGGCGCGCTCCAGCCGTTCGCGGTGCGCCGGGGTGAAGCCGTGCCGGGCGCCGTCCGGCAGGCCGCGGGGCCAGTCCAGTCCGACCCGGACGACCTGGCCGGGCGTGTGCCGGGCGGGGGGCGCGGCGGGCTCCTGGGCGTGCGGCGCCGCCTTCTCGTACCGGGCGACCAGTTCCTGTCCCTTCGCCAGGACGCCCTCGGGGAGGCGGACCGTGCCCGAGGCGGCGGCGACGAGGTCGACGCGGGCGCCGATGCCGCGGGCGAAGTCGTCCAGGCGGGCGGTGTCGGCCGCCGAGCGCATGTCCACCAGGGCGACCACCACGTACCGCGTGCGCGGGTGGCGGGCGTGCAGGTCGCGGATGGTGTTCAGGACGGTGCTGCCCGTGGAGAACTCGTCGTCCACCAGCACCAGCGGGCCGCTCGTGGCCAGCAGCGCCGGGTCCTCCGGCAGCAGCAGGTGGGAGGTCGCGTGCGAGTGGGACTCCTCGAAGCCGCCGGCCGGCCGCACGCCGGGGACGGGCCTGCGGGTGGAGTGCAGGTAGGGGACCGCTCCCAGGCCGTCGGCGACCGAGTGGCCCAGGCCGGTCGCGGTCTCCGCGTATCCGAGGACGACGGCACGGGCGGCCTCGCCCTCGCCGAGCAGGTCCCGGACGCGGCGGCCCAGGTCGAGCCCGTGCCCGTAGACCACCGACGGCGACTGCGGTACGTGCTTGCCGAGGACGTGGGAGACCAGGAGGTGGGCGCGCTTGGGGTTGCGGCGCAGCGCGAGTCCGAGCAGGCCGGTCAGTTCGCCGCCGCCCACGAGTTCCACGCCGAGCCGCTCGGCGACCCAGGTGCCGGACCATATGCCGTCGTGCACTGCCTTGTTCATGCGTTCCTTGGGGTGGGGGGCAGGGTCGGGGTGGCCGGGGCGGGCGGCGGTCAGGGGGCGGCCGGGCCGCCGGGGATGCCCGCGGCGAGCAGTTCCACGAAGCCGACGTCCTCCCGGGCGACGCCGAAGACCTCGGCGCGCAGCAGGGTCCGCTCGGCCCAGGCGCGGTGCGGCTTCACCTCGTTCATCTTGTTGGTGTACGCCGACCTGAGCACGCCCCCGCCGCCGCGCTCGGGCCGCAGGATGTCCGCCGCGTCGCTGTACTCCTCGTGACTGACGACGGACAGCGCGTGCACGGGGAGCACGTGCGAGGGGTGGATGCAGGTCTTGCCCAGCAGCCCGTTGGCCTGGTCCAGGGAGATCTCCCGCAGCAGCCCGTCCATGGCGTGCTCGATCAGTGTCTCGCGCAGCCCGGCCGCCTGCACCTCAAGGAAGGGGCTCTGCCGCAACTGCGGCTTGAACATGCGCTCCTGCGCCCGGAAGTACTCCCACACCGGGCCGGTCACGGTGAACCCGGTGCCGTCGGCGCGGCCCAGCATGTTGACGACGTCGGCGATGACGGAGGCGACGATCTGGACGTCGTAGGCCGTCATGTCGGGGGCCCGGCGCAGCCCGTAGGAGGAGCAGAAGTCGGTGACGCCCAGGCGCAGGGCGAGGACCCGGTCGCGGTACTTGTCGACCGCGCGGAAGATCCCCTCCAGGGTCTCCACCCGGCTCTCCCTGTAGAGCAGTTCGGGCGACTCCAGGACGGGCATGGCGAACAGCCGCCGTCCGCAGGCCGCCTCGGCGGCCTGCACCGCCTCCAGGAACGGCAGTCCGCGTTCGCCGGTGAACTTCGGCAGGACGAATCCGGACAGCAGCCGGACCGCCGGTCCCAGGCGCCGCACCAGGTCGGGTATCTGCCCGGCGGTGCGGACCCGGACGAACAGCAGCGGGAGCGCGGCGGGCGCGGGGAGCGCGGCCAGGGCGGCGAACTGCCGCACGAGGTTCGCCTCGCCCTGCTCCACCTCCGCGTCGTCGATCGAGTCCTCCAGGCACAGCACCATGGAGACCACGCCGCGGGCGGCCTGCTTGACGACGTCGTCGGCCAGGTGCGGGCGGGTGGCCGGGCTGTAGAGGGTGGCGCCCAGGGCGGCGGAGAGCAGCCGCGCCGGGGAGTCGGCGGTGAACTCCCCCGGCTCCCGGTGGAAGAGGCGCTGACGCACCTGCGGAGTGAGGTGCCCGAAATGACGCATGTAGCTCCCCCGTGGTGGCGCGCGACGTGGAAAAGGTGGCCGGTAATAGTACGTACGGGTCGGTGTCGGTGGTTCCCGGGGGGCATGAACTTCTGGTAACGGGGCGAGGGCGGCCGTGCGGTGTCCGGGCCGCGTTGTCGTGGCCAGGACCGAGAGGGCAGGATGACCGCATGACGCGCGCGATGCTGAAGGGGTCGAACGTCCCGCTGGAGGCCGCCACGGTACGGGCCGTGGTGCGGTGGACGCCCGGTCAGGGGGTGCCGGACGTCGATGCGTCGGCGCTGCTCCTCGGCCCCGGCGGCCGTGCCCGCTCCGACGAGGACTTCGTCTTCTACAACCAGCCGCGGCACCCCTCGGGGAAGGTCTGGCGGCTGGGCAAGCGACGGACCGCCCAGGTGCTGACCGACACGATCCAGACGGACCTGCTCGGTGTGGAGCCGGAGGTGAGCCGGATCCTGCTGGTCGCCTCGGCGGACGGCATGGCCTTCGAGCGGGTGCGGGAGCTGAGCATCCTGCTGTACGACGCGGCGGCCGCCGACACCGAGCCGCTGGCGTCCTTCGACATCAAGCCCGAGACGGGCCAGGAGACCGCGCTGATCTGCGGTGAGCTGTACCGCCGGGGCGAGTCGTGGAAGTTCCGCGCGCTGGGCGAGGGCTACTCGAACGGGCTGATGGGCCTCGCGACGGACTACGGCATCTCGGTCGACGAGACGGAGGAGCCCGCCGGGAGCGGCGGCACGGACGGCACGGCGGCGGGGGCGGCGCCCTCGGCGGCCCAGCCGCTGCCGCCCGAGCAGCCCCCCACGTACGCGTATCCGCCGCAGCCGCCGGCGCCGCAGTCACCTCCGGCCACGGCGCCGCAGCCGGCCTACGGGTATCCGCAGCCGGCCTACGGCCCCGGCCCGCAGCCCGCGGGGGCACCCTCGGGGCACGGGTACCCGCCGCCGGCGGCGGTCCCCGACCCGGACTTCCGGCTGCCCCCGCAGGGGCCGCAGTTCATCGGACGGTGACCCGCCGGTGAACCGCGGCCCCGGCGCTCACGCCGTCCGGGCGAGCGCCGCGAGCAGCCGGACCATCCGCTCCAGCGCCTCGGTGTACGCCCGGTAGTCGCTCACCAGCCGCGCCTCGTCCGCCCCGTGCGGGGTGATCGAGTCGAGGTCCCGCCGGAGGGTCTCGGCCTCCAGGACCAGCGCCCCGGTGTCGGGCACCTCGGCGGCGCCGATCCGGCCGTCGTACACCCGTGTCGCGTACCCCGCGACGTACCCGTCGAGGTCGAGCAGGCGGGAGTTCCAGTCACGCAGCTCCTCCTCACGGGGGCGGTCGGGGTAGGGCAGGGCCCGGAAGGCCTCGAAGGCCGCGCGGAACCCGGCTGCTGTCTCAGTCATGCCAGGTGACGATCTTCCCGTCCTTGGTGTAGATCCCCTCGCCGCCGAACAGGCCGCCGCGGATCTTCCACCCCATCTCGCCGTTCCTCAGCTTCCACGGGATGCGGTCCTCGGGCTTGGTCTTGTTCCAGAGATCCATCGCTTCCTTGGTGTACTCGGCGAGGGTCCTGCCCTTGCCGTGCTTGTCGAGATGGTAGACCGCGGTCTCCTCCGCGCTGCTGAAGGTCGCCTTGTCCCAGTGCTGGAGCGCGTCCGCGTCGGCCCCGCAGAACTTGCCCGCGTTGTGGACCAGCACCGCGGTGTCGCCGGCGAGGACGTAGTAGGTGTGCAGTTCGGCGACCGTCAGGTTGTAGACCCGCTGGTCGGGGGCGGTCCAGGCGCGGGTCGCCGTGATCCGCGCCCGCTTGCCGGCGTCGGTGCGCAGCCGCATGCCGGGGGTGAGCCGGTCCGCGTCGCGCCAGGCGCCGCGGCCGTCCGCCACCCAGAAGGGGTGCTTGTCGGTGCTGACCACCGTGCCGCCGTGCCCGGCCGCCGACCGGCCGACCGTGACGTCGACGAGTGCCTTGCGTCCCCTGCCGGTGACGGTCGCCTCGACGGGCTCGGCCACCGTCCGCCCGGACTCCGGGTCGGTGGCCACCACGCGGTCGCCGGCCCTGACGTCCTCGATGGGCTTGGTCCGCCGGCCGGCCAGCAGCACCCGGGTGCCGGGCGCGAAGCTGTTGCACGGCGACTTCCTCAGGAACTTGTACCTGAGAGCGTGCAGCGCGAGGTCCTTCATGCACGACGAGTCGAACTTGTCGAAGCACTTCTCGATCTCGTCGATGCCCACGTACCAGGCGATCAGGCGGTCCAGGTAGGTGGTGGTGATGCAGCCCATGCCGCCGGCGCCGTCACCGCCGCACACCAGGATGGTGTCGCCGGCCTTGATGTCGCCGTTGAAGGCGTGCTCCCTGCGGAACTGGAACAGCCGCTTCTCCAGGGCCTTGCGCAGTTCCTTGTCCGAGAGCGGCTTGCTCGGGTCCTTGGACTCCTCCTGGACCTGCGCCTTCAGCTCCGCCACGAGCTTGTCGGCGGCGATCTTCAGCGCTTCCGAGGAGGCCTTGGCCGCCGCCGCGGCGTCCTTGCCTGCGGCGCTCGCGGAGGCCGCCGCCTGGTACGCGGCCGTGCCGGCCTGGGCGGAGTAGCCCGAGGCGACCGCCGCGGAGTGCTCAGCCTGCTGGGCGGAGTGGGCGGCGGACTGGGCGTCCTTCTGGGCCGAGGCCGCCGCGTTCCTGGCGGTCTTCGCGGACTCGGCGGCGCGGGTGGCGGAGGCCGCCGCGTCGTCGGCCGACTTGTCGGCCTGCGCGGCGTAGTCGGAGGCCTGCTCGGCCGAGTGCTTCGCCTTGTCGGCCCACTCCAGGGCCTTGGCGGCGTCCTTGCGGGCGAGGGCGGCCACGCGCTGTGCCTCGGCGGCGTCCGCGTGGGCGAGCGCGGCCGACTTGTAGGCGGCGCTCAGCAGGGTGTTGATCTCCGCGATGTGGGACGCGGCGTTGGCGTCACGCTGCCGCGCCCGGTACAGGCCCGTCTGGAGGAAGGAACGCAGGCCGGCCGGCGGCCCGGTCAGCGCCGCCTGCGCGGCGGCCTGGACCTCGGGTCCGCCGCTCGCCAAGGCGGCGGAGACGGCGACCCGGTCGTCGTCCTCGCGCGCCTTGTACTGGCCGGTCTCCAGGAACTCCTGGAGATCGGCGGCGGTGCCGTCCAGCGCCTTGCTGCCGGCGGCCTTCACGCCCGGGCCGCCCTCGGCCATGATCTTGCCGACGGCGATCCGGTCGTCGTCCTCCTTGCCCGGGTAGGCGCGGGTGCGCAGGAACTCCCGGACCTGGTCGATCGGCTTGTCCAGCACGTCCAGCGCGGCCTGCCGCTGCGCCGGCTTGTCGCTGGTCTCGGCGATGTTCGCCGCGCTCACGCGGTCGTCCTGCTCCAGGGCGACGTCCAGCCCGGTGCGCACGAACTCGGCCACGTCCTCGTCGGTGCCGGTCACGGCCGTCTCGGCCGCGTCCTTCACCCAGGTGCCCCCGCTGGTGAGCAGGTTGACGGCGGCCTGCCGGCCCTTGGCGGCCGTGACCTGCGGGTCGGTGGAGGCGGCGGCGTCCTGCACGAGCTGCCGGGTCTCGGCGTCCAGTCGCTGGACCCGGCCCGCCTCCCACGTGGCCTGGGCGACCTGCGCCTCGTGCTCCTTGTTGGCCTCCTCCGCGGCGAGGACGTCCTCGTCCTGCTGCTCGGCGAGCCGCTCGGCGTCCGCCTTGCGGGCCAGGTCGGCCACGGTCGCCGCCTGGTCGGCCGCGGTCTGCGCGTCGTCGGCCGCCTTGCTCGCCTCGTTCGCCGCGTCCGTCGACGCCTTGGCGGCGTCCACCGCCTTGCCCGCCTCGTCGGCGGCCTTGTCGGCGGCCGTCGCGGCGGCCTCGGCGTGCGCGGCGGCGGCGTTGGCCGCGTCCCGCGACTGCCGTGCCGCCGTCGCGGCCTGGTTGGCGTTGGCCTGCGCGGCACCGGCCGCCCGGGTGGCCTGGTCGGCCAGCCGCTTGGCCCGCGCCGCCGCCTGCTGCGCCTCGGTGCTCTTGGAACCCGCCTCGCCGGCCCACCGGCCCGCGTCCGCCGCGGCGGCGGCTGCGGCAGCCGCGTTCGCGCCGGCCGACGCGGCGGCACCGGCCGCCTTCGCCGCGTTGTCCGCGGCGATGCCCGCCTGGTCGGCGGCGTCCGCCGCCTTCTTGGCGCCGGAGGCGGCCTTGCGCGCGTTCTCCGCCGCCTCGCGGGCCTGCTTGGCCTGGTTGGCGTCACCGGCCGCCGCCGCGGCGGCCGCACGCGCCGAGGACGCGGCGCTGCCCGCGCGCGAGGCCGCGTACGCCGCCTGCGCCGCGGCGCTGGCGGCCACCCGGGCCGTCCGGTTGGCCGCAGCCGCCGCCGACACCGCCGTACGGGCCGCCTGCGCCGCCCGGTCCGCCGCCGCCGCGGCGCGCGAAGCCGCCGCGGCCGCCTTCCCGGCGGACGACTTGGCCTCCAGCGCCTCCTGCGCTGCGGTCAGGGCCGCCGCCTTGGCCGCCTCGGTGGCCGCCGCCGCCTTGGCCGCCTCCTCCTTGGCCTGGTCGGTCAGCTCCTTGGCCTGCTTCTGCGCGTGGTCCGCCAGGTCGGCCAGCTGGGCGACGGTCAGCGTCTCCTGGTCCCGGGCGGAAGCGACCTGCCACCCGTCGTCCAGGAACGCCTGCACGTCCTCCGGCGTCCCGTCCAGCGCCTGCTGCGCGACCTGCTTGACGTTCGGACCGCCCATGGACATCAGCCGCAGGACCTGGATCCGGTTGTCGTCCTCACGGGGCCGGAACTGGCCCTTGTCGATGAACGCCTGCCAGTCGTCGGGCGTCCCGTTCAGCGCCGTGTTCCCCGCGGCCTTCACGCCCGGACCGCCGTACGCCATGATCTGCGCGACCTGCACCCGCAGGTCCTCGTCGTACGGGGCCTCGAAACCCTCGTCGAGGAACGCCTTGAGCTGGTCGGTCCCGCCGCTGAGCGCGGTGTTGGCCGCCGCCCGCACGCCGGGGCCGCCGATGGCCATGACCTGGGCGACCTGGACCCGCAGGTCCTCTTCCTCCAGGACGGGCAGGTCCTTGCCCATGAACGTCTGGATGTCCTGGTCGGAGCCCACCAGGGCGGCCTCCGCCGCCCGCTTCACGCCCGGGCCCGCGGTCCCCCACACCTCCAGGACGTCCGCTCTGCCGTACGCCGGCGCGGTGTCGGCCGCCGCCGGGCGCAGATCCAGTCCCAGGAGCAGCGCCAGGGCCACGAGCGTCACCACGACGCCACGCCCGCCCGGCACAGCCCGGAATCCGGTTGCCAATGCCTTCTCCTTCTCCCTGACCGTCCACCGCGGTGTGCGGCGGACGGGGAGCGGTTCAGGGGGCCCGGCGGCGCGGCGCTTCCTGGAGGGTGCCTTGCGGCCAGGAATCCGGTCGATCACCGACAGTCCGTGCGGCACCGTGTGTGTTCCCCCGTGTGCGAACCGCCTCGACCCGCACCCCCCTGCCCCGGCGTGCGCGAGCACACGGGAACAGGCACAGCAAACTTGGTGATCATTACCTGCGCTTGATCATGTGCACAGCAACTTATCAGCCAGAACCGGCCATGCCGTGGCCGAATATGACCGGCAGCGGCGGTCTCGCGCCGCCTTCCGGAGGTGAGCGGACCCAGCGGTCCGCCCGGCGCCGCGCGGCCTGCTGCTGTGGCCGGGAAGGCCTGCCGGGAAGTTCGCGGCGTCCGGTGCGGTGGATTGGATCGCAGGGCGGAGCACGACCCGCGTACTGGAGTACTCGGGTGATGCGACAACGCGGCGAGGTGCCGTGCGGCACGTCGCGAGCCGGTGAACCCTCCCCCCTCGCCGTACTAGCGGTCCGCCTTCGACTTGTAGCCCCTGCCCCACTGGAGCCCCCACCCGTAGAGCCGGTCCAGCTCCGACTGGAAGCCGTAGACGAACTTGACCTCGCGGCGGACGGTGAGTTCGCCCTTCACGTTCTCGATGAGGACGACCGCGCAGGAGCGTGCCTGGGGGTGGCGCTCGTCGAGGCCGATCTCGATGCGCGGGCCGTTGCTCGGGTAGAGCGTGACGATCGCGTGGGTGCGGTCGAAGGCCGGGGTCTGGTCGTAGATGTAGACGAAGACCAGCAGCCGCCTGATGTCGTCGCGGTGGTCGAGGTTGACGTAGATCGTCTCACCGGAGGCGGAGCCGAACCGGTCGTCGCCGCTGAGCTTGACGTACGGCGGCGCGTTGACGTCGCCGAGGAGGCCGCCGAGGGGCTGGACGACGCCCTTGGTGCCGTCCGCCAGCTCGTACAGGCAGCCGAGGTCCAGGTCGACGTTGACCATCGACTGGCTGTGCCCGAGCACCTCCGGCGGCTTCAGCGCCTTGAAGGGGTGGCGCAGCAGACTCTGCCGGGCGGCGCCGCCGATGTCCGAGGTGCGCATCCGCCAGTTCAGGTTGATGCGCAGGTTGCCGGTGGCCGCGCCCTGTCTGGTCAGCGACACCTGGCTGTGCCGTTTGGTCAGTTCGATCGCGTTGGACGCGGCACTGCCCGAGTCGAACTCGGCCAGGCGTCCGCCCCGCAGACCGTCGAAGAAACCCATCTCCTGCCCCCACCTTCACCGCGTTCGGCCACCCCCGCACGCATGGAGCGGGACGGCCGGTGCGGAGCCACCCGGCCCGGCTCGCCGTGTGGTCCCGTCGGCCGCCCCGCTCAGAGCGTTCCCGTACCGGGTGGGGCGTCACACCCCGGACTCGACCTCAGTCTTCTCTCCCGAGCCCGCCGCTTTTCCCTCGGCCGCCTCCAGGGCCTTGTTGCGGCGGACGGAGGACCAGAAGGACCAGGCGATCAGGACGACACCGACCAGGCCGGTGATGACCTCGTTGATCTCGTACTGGATGGTGACCATGAGGATCACCGCCAGGGCGCCGATCGCGTAGTGGGCGCCGTGCTCCAGGTAGACGTAGTCGTCGAGGGTGCCCTGGCGGACCAGGTAGACGGTCAGGGACCGGACGTACATGGCGCCGATGCCGAGGCCGAGGGCCATCAGGACGATGTCGTTGGTGATGGCGAAGGCGCCGATCACGCCGTCGAAGGAGAAGGACGCGTCCAGGACCTCCAGGTAGAGGAACATGAAGAACGCGGCCTGGCCGGCCAGCTTGACCGCCGAGCGCTGCTTGCCGCTGCGGGCGGCCTCTTCCTCCTCCTCGTGCTCACGCTCCTCCTCTTCCTCCAGCCGGTCCTCGAAGAACCCGGACAGACCGCCCACGATCATGTACGTGATCAGACCGGCGATCCCCGCGATGAGGACCGTCTGCGCCTTGTCGGCGTGTGCGCCGCCGTGCTGGTGGGCGTGGGTGGCGAAGGTGAAGGAGGTGATCAGCAGGACGATCAGGGAGATGCAGACCGACAGCATGTCGACCTTGCCGAGCTTGGCCAGCGGCCGCTCGATCCAGCGCAGCCACTGGATGTCCCGGTCCTCGAAGATGAAGTCGAGGAAGATCATCAGCAGGAACATGCCGCCGAAGGCGGCGATCGACGGATGGGCGTCGGTGACCAGTTGCTGGTACCGGTCCTTGTCGTCGAACGCCAGTTTGACGGCTTCGATGGGCCCCATCTTGGCGGTGATGGCGACGATGACCACCGGGAAGACCAGCCGCATGCCGAAGACGGCGATCAGCACGCCCACCGTGAGGAAGATCTTCTGCCAGAAGGCATTCATCTTCTTCAGGATCCCGGCGTTGACCACGGCGTTGTCGAACGAGAGCGAGATCTCCAGGACCGCGAGGATCGCCACCACCCCGAAGGCGGTCCAGCCCCCGTAGAACACCGCCGCGATCAAGCCGAGCACGGTGATCGCGAACGACCAGCCGAAGGTTTTCAGAAGCACTGGCTACCCAATCAGTTGTGTACGGGTCTCCCCCGTCGCCGTACCCGGCTTTACGAAACGTTGACTCCGAAGTCTAGAGCGATACCGCGCAGTCCGGACGCGTACCCCTGTCCCACGGCCCGGAACTTCCATTCGCCCTGGTAGCGGTAGAGCTCACCGAAGATCATCGCCGTTTCGGTGGAGGCGTCCTCGCTGAGGTCGTAGCGCGCGAGTTCCTGCCCGTCGGCCTGGTTGACCACGCGGATGAACGCGTTGCTCACCTGTCCGAAGGTCTGCCCGCGCTCGTCGGCCATGTGGATCGAGACCGGGAAGACGATCTTCTCGCACTGGACGGGGACCCGGGAGAGGTCCACCAGGATCGACTCGTCGTCGCCCTCGCCCTCACCCGTGAGGTTGTCGCCGGTGTGCTCGACCGAGCCGTCGGGACTGGTGAGCTGGTTGTAGAAGACGAACCACTCGTCGCCCAGCACCCGGTTGCCGGCGCCGCACAGCAGCGCGCTCGCGTCGAGGTCGAAGGGGGCTCCGGTGGTGGAGCGAGCGTCCCAGCCGAGCCCGACCATGACGTTGGTCAGGTTGGGTGCGGCCTTGGACAGGGAGACGTTGCCTCCCTTGGCGAGCGTGACGCCCATGATCTGGTCCTCCCCGTGGATGGTGCGTGTGTGGGTTCCTGCGCGTCCGGCGCCGCGCGAGAACGCGCGGCGCCGGACGGCGGGGGTGCTTCGTCGCTCAGACGTTGACGCCGAAGTCCTGGGCGATGCCGCGCAGGCCCGAGGCGTACCCCTGGCCGATGGCGCGGAACTTCCACTCCGCGCCGTGCCGGTACAGCTCGCCGAAGACCATGGCGGTCTCGGTGGAGGCGTCCTCGCTGAGGTCGTACCGGGCGATCTCCGCGCCGCCGGCCTGGTTCACCACGCGGATGTACGCGTTGCGGACCTGGCCGAAGGACTGCTGGCGGTTCTCGGCGTCGTAGATGGAGACCGGGAAGACGATCTTGTCGACGTCGGCGGGGACGCCCGCGAGGTTGACCTTGATCACCTCGTCGTCGCCCTCGCCCTCACCGGTGAGGTTGTCGCCGGTGTGCTCGACCGAGCCGTCGGGGCTCTTGAGGTTGTTGAAGAAGACGAAGTTCTGGTCGTTGCCGACCTTGCCCGAGTTGTTCAGCAGCAGGGCGCTGGCGTCGAGGTCGAAGTCGGTGCCGGTCGTCGTGCGGGCGTCCCAGCCCAGACCGACGAGGACCGCCGTCAGGCCCGGCGCCTCCTTCGAAAGCGAAACGTTGCCGCCCTTGCTGAGGCTGACTCCCACGAGTCCTCCATTGGTGTCCGGGGGCGGGGAGCCCCGTCGTGCATCGGATATGGGATCAACGTGTCGATCCTAGTGACGGGTTCCCGCCCCACGCAGGCCCTGTGGCCGAAGATTCCCAGGTGTCGGGTCCCCCGAACCCCGGGCCGGCGCACAGGACGGCTCACAGGGTGCCGAGCGCCTTCACGTACTCGTTCAGGTCGCGCGCGTCCGGCAGTCCGTTGACCACGGTCCACCGCACGACGCCCTCCTTGTCGATGATGAAGGTCCCGCGCACGGCGCAGCCCTTGTCCTCGTCGAAGACGCCGTAGGCGCGCGAAGTGTCGCCGTGCGGCCAGAAGTCGCTCAGCAGGGGGTACTCCAGGCCCTCCTGCTCGGCGAAGACACGCAGGGTGTGGATGGAGTCGTTGGAGACGGCGAGCAGCTGGGTGTCGTCGTTGACGAACTTCGGCAGGTTGTCGCGCAGCGCGCACAGCTCGCCGGTGCACACGCCGGTGAAGGCGAAGGGGTAGAAGAGCAGCACCACGTTCTTCTCGCCGCGGAAGTCGGACAGCCGCACGGTGCGGCCGTGGTTGTCCTTCAGCTCGAAGTCGGGTGCCTTGTCGCCGACCTGGATCGCCATCGTGCTGCTTCCCTTCGGTGGGGCTGTTCGGGTGAGACCACCCTACGCAGCGATCACCGCGGGCCTGCGGACGGGCCGACACGAGGCCGGCCCGTCCGGGGGCGCGCCCGGGCCCCGGACACGGGGTCCGGGGCGGGCGGGCGAGGGCTACTTCTTGGGCTTGGCGACCTTGGGCGTCAGCAGCCTGGTGCCGTTCCAGTCCTTGCCGACGCTGACGCTCTTGGTCTGCGACAGGCCGGCCGTCGTCGCGGCCTCGCCGATGTCGCTGGGCTCGACGTACCCGTCCCGGCCGGTCTTCGGCGTCAGGAGCAGGATCACGCCGCCCTCCTCGAGGAACCCGAGGGCGTCGACCAGCGCGTCCGTCAGGTCGCCGTCCTCGTCGCGGAACCACAGCACCGCGGCGTCGGCCACGTCGTCGTAGTCCTCGTCGACGAGTTCGCTGCCGATGACTTCCTCGATGGACTCGCGGAGCTCCTGGTCGACGTCTTCGTCGTAGCCGATCTCCTGGACCACCTGCCCGGGCTGGAATCCCAGCCTGGCGGCCGGGTTAGTCCGCTCCTCCGCGTGGTCCGCGGTCGCGCTCACGGGTTGCCTCCTGATGGTGTTGCGATTGGGTCTTCAGCCCCGCGCGTGCGCGAAGCGTTGGCCGTAGTCCACACGGGCGGGCCGGATCGCGCAAGTACCCGGCGGTCCGGACCGCCGAAACGGTGACGTTCCCGGCTGTGTCGCCGCAACTCCTGACACGGTATCGCGATCAGCGGTGACACACACCACACCCTTCTGCCCGCTTTTGCGTGTTTGGGAACCCTCCCCCGGCAGGAGATCGGGAAGGAGACCCCCGAATCCGGGCCCGGCGGCGCCCGCAGCCCCTGTTACCGGTGAGTAAAGATGACGTTTGCCTCACCCGAGGTACACGATGGGGAACGGTGCAGGCACACACTGGCAGACCGACGCAAAACCCAGGAAATCAGCAGGAAAAGCCTCAGAACGCCCGAGACATGTCATCCCTCTGACAGGTAAGGAACAGCGTGGCTTCCGGATCCGATCGAAACCCGATCATCATTGGCGGCCTTCCGAGTCAGGTTCCTGACTTCGATCCCGAGGAGACCCAGGAGTGGCTCGACTCGCTCGACGCCGCCGTCGACGAGCGGGGCCGCGAACGGGCCCGCTACCTCATGCTCCGGCTGATCGAGCGCGCGCGTGAGCGGCGCGTGGCCGTGCCGGAGATGCGCAGCACGGACTACGTCAACACGATCCCCACCAAGAGCGAGCCGTTCTTCCCGGGCAACGAGGAGATCGAGCGCAAGATCCTCAACGCCACCCGCTGGAACGCCGCGGTGATGGTCTCCCGCGCCCAGCGCCCCGGCATCGGCGTCGGCGGCCACATCGCGACCTTCGCCTCCTCCGCCTCGCTCTACGACGTCGGCTTCAACCACTTCTTCCGCGGCAAGGACGACGGCCGCGGCGGCGACCAGGTCTTCTTCCAGGGCCACGCCTCACCGGGCATCTACGCGCGCGCGTACCTGCTGGACCGGCTCGGCGAACAGCACCTGGACGGCTTCCGCCAAGAGAAGTCCAAGGCCCCGTACGCCCTCTCCAGCTACCCGCACCCGCGCTCCATGCCGGACTTCTGGGAGTTCCCGACGGTCTCCATGGGCCTCGGCCCGATCGGGGCGATCTTCCAGGCCCGGATGAACCGGTACATGCAGGCGCGCGGCATCGCGGACACCTCCGGCTCGCACGTGTGGGCGTTCCTGGGCGACGGCGAGATGGACGAGCCGGAGTCGCTCGGCCAGCTGTCCATCGCCGCCCGCGAGGGCCTGGACAACCTGACCTTCGTGGTCAACTGCAACCTCCAGCGCCTGGACGGCCCGGTGCGCGGCAACGGCAAGATCATCCAGGAGCTGGAGTCCGTCTTCCGCGGCGCCGGCTGGAACGTGATCAAACTCATCTGGGACCGCACCTGGGACCCGCTGCTCGCCCAGGACCGCGACGGCGTGCTGGTCAACAAGATGAACACCACGCCGGACGGCGCGTTCCAGACCTACGCCACCGAGTCCGGCGCCTACATCCGCGAGCACTTCTTCGGCGACGACCACCGGCTGCGCCAGATGGTCGAGAACATGACCGACCAGCAGATCCTGCACCTGGGCCGCGGCGGTCACGACCACCGGAAGATCTACGCGGCGTACAAGGCGGCCCTGGACCACAAGGGCCAGCCGACGGTGATCCTGGCCAAGACGGTCAAGGGCTGGACGCTGGGCCCCAACTTCGAGGGCCGCAACGCCACCCACCAGATGAAGAAGCTGACGGTCGACGACCTCAAGCGCTTCCGGGACCGCCTGCACCTGCCGATCTCCGACAAGGAGCTGGAGTCCGGCGCGCCGCCGTACTACCACCCGGGCCGCGACTCGGACGAGATCCAGTACATGCACGACCGCCGCAAGGGCTGCGGCGGCTACGTCCCGACCCGGATCGTGCGTGCGAAGCCGCTCGCGCTGCCCGACGACAAGGCGTACGCGTCCGTGAAGAAGGGCTCGGGCCAGCAGTCGATCGCCACCACCATGGCCTTCGTGCGGCTCCTGAAGGACCTCATGCGGGACAAGGAGATCGGCCGCCGGTTCGTACTGATCGCGCCGGACGAGTACCGCACGTTCGGCATGGACTCGTTCTTCCCGAGCGCGAAGATCTACAACCCGCTCGGCCAGCAGTACGAGTCCGTCGACCGCGATCTGCTGCTCGCGTACAAGGAGTCGCCGACCGGGCAGATGCTGCACGACGGCATCTCCGAGGCGGGCTGCACGGCCTCCGCCATCGCGGCCGGTTCGGCGTACGCCACGCACGGCGAGCCGCTGATCCCGGTCTACGTCTTCTACTCGATGTTCGGTTTCCAGCGCACCGGCGACCAGTTCTGGCAGATGGCCGACCAGCTTGCGCGCGGTTTCGTCCTGGGCGCGACCGCCGGGCGCACGACCCTGACGGGCGAGGGCCTCCAGCACGCGGACGGCCACTCGCAGCTGCTCGCCTCGACCAACCCGGCGTGCGTGGCCTACGACCCGGCGTACGGGTACGAGATCGCGCACATCGTGCAGGACGGCCTGCGCCGGATGTACGGCGGCGACGAGCAGCACCCGCACGGCGAGGACGTCTTCTACTACCTCACCGTGTACAACGAGCCGATCCGTCAGCCGGCCGAGCCGCAGGACGTGGACGTCGAGGGCATCCTCAAGGGCGTCCACCGGATCAGCGAGGGCACCGGCGGCGAGATCCCGGCCCAGATCATGGCCTCGGGCGTGGCCGTGCCCTGGGCGCTGGAGGCGCAGAAGATCCTCGCCGAGGAGTGGAACGTCAAGGCGGACGTGTGGTCCGCCACCTCCTGGAACGAGCTGCGGCGCGAGGCCGTGGCCTGCGAGGAGCACAACCTGCTGCATCCGGAGGAGGAGCAGCGGGTGCCGTGGGTGACGCGGAAGCTGAGCGGCGCGCAGGGGCCGTTCGTGGCCGTCTCGGACTGGATGCGGTCGGTGCCGGACCAGATCGCGCGCTGGGTGCCGGGCCCGTACCAGTCGCTGGGCGCCGACGGCTTCGGCTTCGCCGACACCCGTGGGGCGGCCCGGCGGTTCTTCCACATCGACGCCCAGTCGGTCGTGGTGGCCGTCCTGACCGAACTGGCCCGCGCGGGCAAGGTGGACCGCTCGGCCCTCAAGCAGGCCGTCGACCGCTACCGGCTGCTCGACGTCACGGCAGCCGGTCCCGGAGCGGCCGGGGGCGACGCGTAGGGGTTCCGGAAAACACCGCGGGGGCGGTGGAGCTGTCGCTCCACCGCCCCCGCGGTGTTCACCCGATGCGCGCGGGGACCGGCCGGCCGGGTCAGAGCACGCCGTGGCCCCAGGCCGCCGCTCCGGCGAGCGCGACCAGGGCCAGGAGCGTGTCGACGGCGCCGAGCGCCACGGCGACCAGGGCTGGGACCGAGCGGCTCGCGCCCGCCCAGCTGCGGCCCATGGCCAGCCAGCCGCAGACCACCGCCACCGGGCCGAGCACGATGCCCAGGGCGAAGAAGCCCGCGACCGCGCAGACGGTTCCGATGATTCCGAGCGTCGCGCGGTCCGGCCCCTCCCGGTGCCACATCCGGCCCCGTGAACGGGGGTACCCGCGCGTTCCGTGTCCGAAGCCCGCCATCATCAACTCCCTGAACCCCGGGTCGGGTTGGAGTTCCATCGGGGTTCATCCCTGCGGGTACCCGGGTCCGGGCGGACTATCGCACCGCCGTCCGCGGCGGGCTGCCCGGCGCGCTGCCCCCCTCCAGCAGCGCGCCGCAGCCGTCGCCTCCGTTCCCCTGCGGAGGACTTGACCCACTGTCACCTGCGGCACGGACCGGAGGCGACGCTTCCGGGGTGCGGTCACCCTGATAGGGGAACCGCACCGGCCCGCGCCGCACCGGCCGCGCCGCCCCGGACCGCACCGGTCAGATGTGCCCGACGCCCGCGCCCGCCTCGGCGTTGGCCCCGCGCTTGGTGAGCAGGGCCACCAGGACGGCCACCACCGCGACACCGGCGGCGACCAGCGAAGCGAGGCTCATGCCGGAGATGAACGTGTCGTGCGCGACGGAGGTGATCTTCGCGGCGACCTCCGCCGGAACACCCTTCGGCACCGGCGCGACGCCGACCTGGACCGCCTCGGAGGCCTGGGCCGACTGGGCGGCGGTCAGCGGCGGGAGACCCGCGTCCTTCCAGTTGCCGGCGAGGTCGTTGTCGACCTTGGAGGCCATCACGGCGCCCAGCACGGCCGTACCGAGGCTGCCGCCGATCTGCATGGCGGCCTGCTGGAGACCGCCCGCCACGCCGGACAGCTCCATGGGCGCGTTGCCGACGATGACCTCGGTGGCGCCCACCATGACGGGGGCCAGGCCGAGGCCGAGCAGGGCGAACCAGAGCGACATGGTGGCACTGCCCGTGCCCGTGTCCAGGGTGGACATGCCGAACATGGCGGCGGCGGTCAGGGCCATGCCGCCGGCCAGCGGGATGCGCGGGCCCGCCTTGGTGATCATCGCGCCCGCGAGCGGCGAGCCGACGATCATCATGCCGGTGAGCGGCAGCAGGTGCAGGCCGGCGCTGATCGGGCTCAGCCCGTGCACGTTCTGGAGGTAGAAGGTGACGAAGAACAGGCCGCCGAGGAACGCGATGGCCATGAGGACCATCAGCACGACGCCCGCGGACAGCGGCACCGAACGGAAGAGGCCGAGGGGGATCAGCGGTTCCTTGACCTTCGTCTCCCAGACGGCGAAGAGCGCGAAGCCGAGGACGGACCCGGCGAGGAACGCCCACGTCTTGCCGTCGCCCCAGCCCCAGGCGGGAGCCTTGATGAGCGCCCACACCAGGCAGAACATCGCGGCGGAGAGCAGCACGATGCCGAGGATGTCGAAGGAGCGCGGCGCGTTCTCGGCGCGGTGGTCGAGCAGGATCAGCGTGCCCAGGACGAGGGCGAGGGCGCCGACCGGCACGTTGATGAAGAACACCGACTGCCAGTTGACGTGCTCGACGAGGACTCCGCCGAGGATCGGGCCGCCCGCGGTGGAGGCACCGATGACCATGCCCCAGATGCCGATGGCCATGTTGAGCTTCTCGGCCGGGAAGGTGGCCCGCAGCAGGCCGAGCGCGGCCGGCATCAGCAGCGCGCCGAACAGTCCCTGGAAGACGCGGAAGGTGACGACCATGGCGATGCTGTCGGACAGGCCGATGGCGCCGGAGGCGGCGGCGAAGCCGGTCACGCCGATCAGGAAGGTCTGGCGGTGCCCGAAGCGGTCACCGAGCTTGCCCGCGGTGATCAGCGAGACCGCGAGCGCGAGGAAGTAGCCGTTGGTGATCCACTGGACGTCGGCGAAGCTGGCCTTCAGGTCCTTCTGGATGGCCGGGTTGGCGATGGCCACGATGGTCCCGTCGAGGGCCACCATCATGACCCCTACGGCGACGGTGATCAGCGTGAACCACGGGTGTCCGCGCATCCCCTTGGCCGGTGCGGGGTCCGACAGGGCTGACGCCTTGTCCCCCGGCCCTGTCGTGTCGACGGTGGTCTGACTAGTCATACATTCGAGGCTAATGTCAGCCGCTGACAAATGACAAACCAATTCACAAGTCGGTAACTGACACGTCACCCTCCTATAGGCTGAACTGGGGAAACAGTTCGCTGGAGAGGTCCGGAGAGGTACATGGAGACGGCGGGTTCCGCCGAGGCGGCACCACGCCCGGGGCTGCGCGAGCGCAAGAAGCAACGCACCCGGGACGCCCTGCTGCGGGCCGCGCTGGAGCTGTTCACCACCGTCGGCTACGAGCGCACGACCGTGGACGACATCGCGGAGGCCGTCGGCGTCTCCCAGCGCACCTTCTTCCGCTACTTCCCCGGCAAGGAGGAGGCCGCCTTCGCCGTGCAGGACATGGTCGAGGCGCACTTCGTCGAGTCGCTGCGCGCCCGTCCGCCCCACGAGGCCCCGCTGGAGGCGCTGCGCCGCGCGGTCCTGGAGGGCTGGGACACGATCAGCGACGCCGTGCTGAGCGTCGTCCCCGTCGCGCTGTACCTGCGCATGTTCCAGGTGATCGAGTCGACCCCCGCCCTGCTCGCCTCCCACCTGCGCCGTTCGGTGGAGACCGAGGAGCAGATCGCCCGGCTGCTCGCCGCCCGCGAGGGGCTCGACGCGGACACCGATCCGCGCCCGCGGCTGCTGGTGGCCGTCTTCGGCGGCGCGATGCGGGTGACGGGCCGTCAGTGGAGCACGGGCCCGGACCTCAGCCTGGAGGCGATCCGCGCGCTCACGGCCGCGTACCTCGATCAGGTGGGACCGGCGCTGACCGGGAACTGGCGTACCACCGGCGCACGGCCCTGCGGCACTTGAACACCGGATCATGAACTTCCGTACGCACCACCGATCTTGAACGTGTGTACGGTCGGAGAACTTCGTCACGCCACACGAAACGTGATCCCCATCACTCGGTTAACGCGAGACCGCCTCGTTCTCCTAGTGTGTCCTCCCAGTGACTTCCTTCGAGACCTCCCCGCAGCTCAACGTCTGGCGCGCGCTGCTCGCGCTGGCCGTGGTCTTCGTGATGCTGGCGACCACCGGCTGGACCGCCGTGCGCCACCACCGCGGGACCACCGCCCTCCAGGCCTCCCTGACCGCCTGGGACTCCGGCCGGCTGCACGGGCACCGGCTGCCGGACCCGGACGCCGACCCCGCCGGGCTGACCCGCTTCTTCGCCTCGCTCACCGCCCAGGACCGCGCCCGGCTCGCCCACCGCTACCCGCTCGCGGTCGGCAACATGAACGGCGCCCCGGTCCCGCTGCGCTACCTGGCCAACCGCATCGCGCTCGGCCAGGCGCGCGACGCCGAGCGGGAGCGCACGCACGACAGCAGGCTGTCCCCCGCCGGACAGCGGGCCGCCGGCCGGCGGATGCACCGCTTCGGCAACCTGATGACCCCGGGCCGCCAGATCCTCGCCTTCGACCCGTCCGGCTCCGGCCGCATCGCCGAGGTCTTCGGGGACCTGCCCCGGGCCCAGCGGATCTCCGTCGTCGTCCCCGGCGTCGACACCGACCTGGTCACGTTCCGCAAGACGTACCGCCCCTACTCGGCGCCGTACGGCATGGCGCAGTCGCTGTTCGCCGCCGAGCGCACCGCCGCCCCCGGCACCCGGACGGCCGTGATCGCCTGGGCCGACTACACCGCGCCCAGCGGGATCGGCGTGGACGCGGCCACCGCGATGCGCGCCGAGGAGGGCGCCGTCCGGCTGAACGGGCTGCTGCGCGGGCTGCCCGGCACCTCGCCCGTCGCCCTGTTCTGCCACAGCTACGGCTCGGTGCTCTGCGGCGTCGCCGCACGCGCCCTGCCCGGCCGGGTCTCCGACCTGGCGGTCGCCGCGAGCCCCGGCATGCGCGCGGCGAGCGCCTCCCGCCTGCGCACCTCGGCGAACGTGTGGGCGATGCGGGACGCCACCGACTGGATCCGGGACGTGCCCTACCTGGAACTCGGCGGCCTCGGCCACGGTGCCGATCCGGTCTCCCCGGCGTTCGGCGCCCGGGTGGTGTCGGCCGAGGCGGCCCAGGGCCATGCCGGCTACTTCGAGCCGGGCACCGACAGCCTCGTCAACCTCGCCGACATCGGTGTGGGGGCCTACGGGTCGGTGCAGTGCGCCCATGACAACGACGGTTGCCGGGCGGGTCTGCCCGCCACGACGACGGCCGGACGCGCGTAGAGACAGCAGGAAGTGCGCTCTGCGCGGGGAGGGACGGAGCAGCTCGTGCCGCCTACGATGAGCCGCATGGGTGACGTACTGACCGGATTTCACGCTGCCTGGGAGTTCGAGTCCGATTCCGTGCTCATCCGCTACGAACGGGGGATACGGACACCGAAGCTCTTCCAGGCGCTCGGCGAGCGCCGCGTTCCGCTGGCCGCGCTCGCGTCGGTGACACTCACGCCGGGCCGGCGCGGGACCGTGGTCCTGCGCGCCGAGCCGCGGCCGGGCGCCGACCCGCTGATGGACGCGGCCGACGGCCAGCTCAAGGAGCGCAGCGACCCCTACCGGCTGGTGCTGCCCGCCGAACACGAGGCGCTCGCCGGGCACTACGCCGGCGAACTGCGCCCCCGGCTGGGCGGGAGCGGCCCGGCCGACCGCCACCTGGTGGCCGCGCCCGAACCGCCGCTGCAGTTCAAGGCGTACGACGGCAAGGCGTCCTTCGACGGCGGCGCGGTCCGCTTCCGCTGGTCGTGGACGGGCGCGTCGTCGACGAAGTGGAAGACCGGCGACCAGAGCTTCCCCGTCGACGAGCTGGGCGGGGTGCAGTGGCGCTCGCCGGAGGTGTTCGAGGGGCACCTGCGGCTGCTGCCGCGCGAGGCGGACAGCGCACCGGCGCCGCAGCCGGACCAGGACCCGGCCGCGGTCGTCTTCGGGCTCGGGTACGGGCCGGTGCACGAATCGCTGCCGTTCGCGGCGGCGGTGCTGGCGGCGGTGCGCGTGGCCGCGCCCGCCCCGGCGATGTCCCTCACGGCGGGCCGCCGCGACCCCGCCGACATCGCCGAGCGGATCCGCCACCTGGGGGAGCTGCACCAGGCGGGGCTGGTGACGGACGAGGAGTTCTCGGTGAAGAAGGCGGAACTGCTCGCCGAGCTGTGAACACCCCGGCGCCGCCGGCGGGTCCGGGGAGACGGGCCGGCGCGCTCAGGGGTCCCGCACGCGCAGAGGGTCCGCACGCTGGGAGCCCCGCACGCTCAGGGGCCCGCACGCTCAGCGGGCCCGGCTCCCGGCCTCGCCGTAGAACATGATCTTGCGGTCCAGCACGGAGAGGGTGTCCTGGAGTTCGGCGATCCGGGCCAGGACGTCCCGGCGGGTCGCCTCCAGCAGCTCGAACCGCTCCGCGTACGTGCTCTCGCCCTCGCGCACCAGCTCGGCGTACCTGACCATGTCGGCCACCGGCATGCCGGTCAGCCGCAGCTTGCCGACCAGGTCGAGCCAGTCCAGGTCGCGGTTGCTGTAGCGGCGCTGCCCGGTGTGCGAGCGGTCGACGTGCGGCATCAGCCCGATCCGCTCGTACCAGCGCAGCGTGTGGGCCGTCAGCCCGGTGAAGGCGACGACCTCGCTGATCGTGTAGCTGTCCTGTCCGTCGGGGCGCGGATGCCGCCGGGGCGGGCCGGAGCAGAGGTCGGCGCGGCTGAGCGCGCTCGCGGGCACGTTCTCGGGCTCCTGCGCGTCCCGGATGTCCACGGCCGTGGTCTGCGTCACCGTCATGCCCTCCACGCTATGGCCTTCGAGTGCACTCCAGGCAAGGAGAACCCGTCAAGTCCGTGGAGAAAGCGCAGGACACGGCCCGGCCTCGGTGGCTAGCGTGCGGAGTCATGAGTCTCGTACGACGTGCCGAACCCGCGGACGCCGAGGAAGTGCTGCGCCTGCGCCAGGTGATGATCGACTCGCTGTTCCAGGCCGACCGGTCCACCGGCTGGCACACGGAGTCGCTGCCCACACTGCGCTCCCGCCTGGGTGACGCGGAGGGCGACTTCGCCGCCTTCGTCATCGACCACCCCGAACGGCCGGGGACGCTCGCGGCGCTGGTGGCCGGGACGATCGAGTACCGGATCGGGAGAGCCGGCAACCCCACCGGCGCGGTCGGCTTCGTCTTCAGCGTCGCCACCGACCCCACCGCCCGCAGGCGCGGGTACGCGCGCGCGTGCATGGAGACGCTCCTGGAGTGGTTCCGCGCGCGCGGCGCGCTGCGGATCCAGCTCACCGCGTCCGCGGAGGCGGCGCCGCTGTACGCCTCGCTCGGTTTCCTCCCGAAGCCGGACCCGCTGCTGGAGCTGCGGCTCTGAGGGCTCGCGGCCGCGGCACCGGCGGCCGGGCAGGGCCTCGCCGCCGGACCGGCCCGGCGCCCCACCCGAGGCGTCGCACGCTCCTCGTCGTAGGCTCGGGCCATGTCGTTGAACAGCCTGGCGTCGATCGAGAACTGGCCCGTTCCCACCGCCGCGGCGGGCGTGGTCCGCGCGGACGGCACGGTCGCCGGCACCCACGGCCCGGCCGGGCACCGCTTCCCGCTGGCCTCGGTGACCAAGCCGCTGGCGGCCTACGCGGTGCTGGTCGCGTACGAGGAGGGCGCCGTCGAGCTGGACGAACCGGCCGGTCCGCCCGGGGCCACGGTCCGCCACCTCCTCGCCCACACCTCCGGCCTGGCCTTCGACGAGCACCGGGTGACGGCCCCGCCCGGCGAGCGGCGGCTGTACTCCAACGCCGGTTTCGAGCAGCTCGGCGACCACGTGGCCAAGGCGACGGACATCCCTTTCGCGGAGTACCTGCGCCAGGCGGTGCTGGAGCCGCTGGGCATGGCGGACACGTCGCTGGACGGCTCCCCCGCGAAGGACGGCGTCTCCACCGTCGACGACCTCCTCCGCTTCGCCGCCGAACTCCAGGCCCCGCGCCTGCTCGATGCGCGCACGGTCGCCGAGGCGATGACCGTCCAGTACCCCGGCACCAAGGGCGTCCTGCCGGGCTACGGCCACCAGAACCCCAACGACTGGGGCCTCGGGTTCGAGATCCGCGGCGCCAAGTCCCCCCACTGGACGGGGACTTCCTCCTCCCCCCGCACGTTCGGCCACTTCGGCCAGTCCGGTACGTTCCTGTGGACCGACCCGGACGCGGGCGCGGCCTGCGTGGCCCTGACCGACCGCGCCTTCGGACCTTGGGCCATCGAGGCGTGGCCGGTCTTCACGGACGCGGTGCTGAGGGAGCTGCGCGGGGCCTGAACCCCGCGCTGCCAAGGGAAGGGCAGCGCACACGCATGCGCGTGAGGCCGTCGTCGGCGGGCAGGGCGCTGTCCTCCGGCGCCCTCGGCGCGCCGCCGGCCGTCCGCCCTCCGGCGGCGGACGCCCCGGACACGACCGGGGCTGACGGTCCGCGCCTACCCCGCCGGCATCTCCCACACCAGCACCTCCGCCGCGCTCACCGCCACCGCCTCCGGGCCCCGGTCCGCGTCCGTGATCCGGGCCGCGTCACCCGGGCCCAACCGCTCACCGGCCAGCTCCACTTCGCCGCGCACGACGTGGACGTGGACGGACGCGGCCGGTGGCAGGGCCGTGTGGCCGCCGGGCGCCGGGCGGTGGACATGGAGGGCGGCTCCCGCCGCCGGGACCGGGTACGGCGTGGCGTCCGCGAGGGCGCGCACCACCTCGTAGCGGGGCTCGCCGCCGGGCTCCCGCGGGGCCAGCCACATCTGGACGAAGGTCAGGGGGGCGGTGCCGTCGTTGCGTTCGGTGTGGCGGACGCCGGCCGCCGCCGACAGGTGCTGGAGGTCGCCGGGGCGGATCACCGTGCGCCGGCCCGTGGAGTCCTGGTGGGTCAGTTCCCCCTCCACCACCCACGTGACGATCTCCGTGTGGCTGTGCGGGTGTTCGGCGAAGCCGGCGCCGGGGGCCAGGTGTTCCTCGTTGCAGGCGATCAGGGCGCCGAAGCGGACGTTGTCCGGGTCGTAGTGGGGTCCGAAGGAGAAGGCGTGCCGGGTGGTGATCCCGGCGCTCTCCTCGCCGCCCCGGTAGCGGTCCGCCGCGCGTCGTACGTCGATCCTCACGGGCCCCACCGTAGGCCCTGCCCGCCGGTTCCCGCCCGCCCCCCGGCCCCCGGCCCGGCCCCTGCCGGCCGGGGTGCGGGCGCCCAGTCCGACCCGCGGCACGCACGCACGTCCGGATAAGGCAGTCTTGTCCCGTGCCCGAACCCGAATCCCACAGCCCCGAAGCCGCAGCCCGCCCCGCCCATTCGCACTCCGCGACCCTGAAACGGCTGGAGAAGTCCTCCGGGTCGCTCGCCGCGCAGGCGATCGCACGGATGGACGAGACGCTGCCGTGGTACCGGGCCATGCCTCCGGAGAACCGGTCCTGGATCGGGCTGGTGGCCCAGGCGGGGATCGCCGCGTTCACCGAGTGGTTCCGGCGCCCGGACGCCCCGCAGGCGATCTCCACCGACGTGTTCGGGACGGCCCCGCGCGAGCTGACGCGGGCGATCACGCTGCGGCAGACCGTGGAGATGGTGCGGACCACCATCGAGGTCATGGAGTCCGCCATCGACGAGGTGGCGGCGCCCGGCGACGAGTCCGTGCTGCGCGAGGCGCTGCTCGTGTACGCCCGGGAGATCGCCTTCGCCACCGCGCAGGTCTACGCCCAGGCCGCCGAGGCACGCGGTGCCTGGGACGCGCGGCTGGAGTCGCTGGTGGTGAACGCGGTGCTGAGCGGGGAGGCCGACGAGGGCGCCGTGTCCCGGGCCGCCGCCCTCGGCTGGAACTCGCCCGAGCACGTCTGCGTGGTGCTGGGCACCGCGCCCGACGGGGACTCCGAGCTGACCGTGGAGGCCATCCGGCGGGCCGCCCGGCACGCCAAGCTCCAGGTGCTCACCGGGGTCCTCGGGGACCGCCTGGTGGTGATCGCGGGCGGGAACGACAATCCGCTGGCCGTCGCCAGGTCGCTGATCGGCCCGTACGCGGCGGGCCCGGTGGTGGCCGGGCCGATCGTGCCCGACCTGCTGGCCGCCACCCGCTCCGCGCAGGCCGCCGCGGCGGGCCTGAAAGCCTGTTACGCCTGGCAGGACGCGCCGCGCCCGGTGCTCGCGGACGATCTCCTGCCGGAGCGCGCCATCGCCGGTGATCCGGGCGCGCGGGACCAGTTGGTAGAGGAGATCTACAGACCGCTGGAGGAGGCCGGGTCCGCGCTCCTGGAGACGCTGAGTGTCTATCTGGAACAGGCGAGCAGCCTGGAGGGCGCGGCCCGGATGCTCTTCGTTCACCCGAACACCGTGCGCTACCGGCTCCGACGTGTGACTGACGTCACCGGGTGGTCGCCCTCCGATGTACGATCCGCGTTCACCCTGCGGATCGCGCTCATCCTGGGGCGTCTGGCCGATGGAGATCCCCAGGCCTAGCCTTTTGTCGAGGGTCCACAAAACCCCTCCGTGTTCTTCGTCCCTGTCCCCACGGGCGGCCGTGCCCGTCCCCAAGAGAGAGTGTGAGAGTGCTCGTACTCGTCGCTCCCGGCCAGGGCGCCCAGACGCCCGGCTTCCTGACCCCCTGGCTCGAACTGCCCGGTGCCGCCGATCGTGTGGCCGCCTGGTCGGACGCCATCGGCCTGGACCTCGTCCACTACGGGACGCAGGCCGACGCGGACGCCATCCGTGACACCGCGGTGGCGCAGCCGCTGCTCGTCGCCGCCGGGATCCTGTCGGCCGCGGCGCTCGGTGACGTGGCACCCGATGCCGTCGCCGGCCACAGCGTCGGTGAGATCACCGCCGCCGCCTTCGCGGGCGTGCTGGGCGACACCGCCGCGCTGACCCTGGTGCGTCGCCGTGGTCTGGCGATGGCCGAGGCCGCCGCCGTCACCGAGACGGGCATGTCGGCCCTGCTCGGCGGGGACCCGGAGGTCTCCGTGGCGCACCTGGAGAAGCTGGGCCTGACCCCGGCGAACGTCAACGGTGCGGGCCAGATCGTGGCCGCCGGCACCATGGAGCAGCTCGCCGCGCTGAACGAGGACAAGCCGGAGGGCGTGCGCAAGGTCGTCCCGCTGAAGGTGGCCGGCGCCTTCCACACCCACCACATGGCTCCCGCGGTCGACAAGCTCGCCGAGGCCGCCAAGGCGCTCGAACCGGGCGACCCGAAGATCACCTACGTCTCCAACAAGGACGGCCGGGCCGTGACGAGCGGCGCGGAGGTCGTGGAGCGGCTGGTCGGCCAGGTGGCCAACCCGGTCCGCTGGGACCTGTGCATGGAGACCTTCAAGGAGCTGGGCGCCACCGCACTGATCGAGGTGTGCCCGGGCGGCACCCTGACCGGTCTGGCCAAGCGGGCGCTTCCGGGCGTCCAGACGCTCGCGCTGAAGACCCCCGACGACCTCGACGCGGCCCGCGCGCTCATCACCGAGCACGCGAGCGCCTGACGACCGAAGGAGCCCACCGAACATGCCGATGTCGAAGATCAAGCCGAGCAGGGGCGCCCCGTACGCGCGCATCCTCGGCGTGGGCGGCTACCGGCCCACCCGGGTGGTGCCCAACGAGGTGATCCTCGAGAAGATCGACTCGTCCGACGAGTGGATCCGGTCGCGCTCCGGCATCGAGACCCGGCACTGGGCGGGCCCCGAGGAGACCGTCGCGGTGATGTCGATCGAGGCGGCGGGCAAGGCGATCGCGGACGCCGGGATCGAGGCCGCGCAGATCGGCGCGGTGGTCGTCTCCACCGTCTCGCACTTCAGTCAGACCCCGGCCGTCGCCACCGAGATCGCCGACAAGCTGGGCACGGACAGGGCCGCCGCGTTCGACATCTCGGCGGGCTGCGCGGGCTTCGGCTACGGCCTCACCCTCGCCAAGGGCATGGTGGTGGAAGGTTCCGCCGAGTACGTGCTCGTCATCGGCGTGGAGCGGCTGAGCGACCTGACCGACCTGGAGGACCGGGCCACGGCCTTCCTGTTCGGTGACGGCGCCGGCGCGGTCGTGGTCGGCCCCTCGCAGGAGCCGGCGATCGGCCCGACCGTGTGGGGCTCCGAGGGCGACAAGTCGGAGACGATCAAGCAGACCGTCCCCTGGGACCGCTTCAGGATCGGCGACGTGTCCGAGCTGCCCGTGGACAGCGAGGGCAACGTCAAGTTCCCCGCGATCACGCAGGAGGGCCAGGCGGTCTTCCGCTGGGCCGTGTTCGAGATGGCGAAGGTCGCCCAGCAGGCGCTGGACGCGGCCGGGATCAGCCCGGACGACCTGGACGTCTTCATCCCGCACCAGGCCAACGTGCGGATCATCGACTCGATGGTGAAGACGCTGAAACTGCCGGAGCACGTCACGGTCGCCCGTGACATCCGCACCACCGGCAACACCTCGGCCGCCTCGATCCCGCTCGCGATGGAGCGGCTCCTGGCGACCGGCGAGGCGAAGAGCGGCGACACCGCGCTCGTCATCGGCTTCGGGGCGGGTCTCGTCTACGCCGCGACGGTCGTTACCCTCCCCTAGGCACTCCGTGCCGGATCATGCTCCGGTACGGCACCGCCACACCTGCCGCTGCCGCGGCGGGCGCCACACCCTCTGGAACACTACGAAGGAGCGCCGACATGGCCGCCACTCAGAAGGAGATCGTCGACGGTCTCGCCGAGATCGTGAACGAGATCGCCGGTATCCCCGTCGAGGACGTCCAGCTGGACAAGTCCTTCACCGATGACCTGGACGTCGACTCGCTGTCCATGGTCGAGGTCGTCGTCGCCGCCGAAGAGCGCTTCGACGTCAAGATCCCGGACGAGGACGTCAAGAACCTCAAGACGGTCGGGGACGCCACCGACTACATCCTCAAGCACCAGAGCTGATCTACCGATCACTGCTGTGGGCTGACTGCCCCGCCACCCGGCGGTGGCGCCGTTTTTGATCCTCGTTCCGTTGGAGAAAGAATTCCCGTGAGCCCGACCAATCGCACCGTGGTCGTCACCGGTATCGGCGCAACCACACCGCTGGGTGGCGACGCAGCCTCTACCTGGGAGGGTCTGGTCGCCGGCAAGTCCGGCGTCAAGCCGCTGACCCAGGACTGGGCGGCCGAGCAGGCCGTCCGCATCGCGGCCCCGGTCGCCGTGGAGCCGACCGAGACCATTCCGCGGCCGCAGGCCCGCCGCCTGGACCGTTCGGCGCAGTTCGCGCTGATCGCCGCCCAGGAGGCCTGGAAGGACGCCGGTTTCTCCGGCAAGGCCGGTGAGGAAGGCAGCGACGGCGCCGTCGACCCCGACCGGCTCGGTGCGGTCATCGCCTCCGGCATCGGCGGCGTGACGACCCTGCTGGACCAGTACGACGTGCTCAAGGAGAAGGGCGTACGCCGCGTCTCCCCGCACACCGTTCCCATGCTGATGCCGAACGGCCCCTCGGCCAACGTCGGCCTGCTCGTGGGCGCCCGCGCGGGCGTGCACACCCCGGTCTCCGCCTGCGCGTCGGGCGCCGAGGCCATCGGTTACGCCATCGAGATGATCCGCACCGGCCGCGCCGACGTGGTCGTCGCCGGCGGCACGGAGGCGGCGATCCACCCGCTGCCGATCGCCGCGTTCGGCAACATGATGGCGATGTCCAAGAACAACGGGAACCCGGAGGGCGCCTCGCGCCCCTACGACGTCGACCGGGACGGCTTCGTCCTCGGCGAGGGCGCGGGTGTGCTCGTCCTGGAGTCCGCCGAGCACGCCGCCGCGCGCGGCGCCCGCGTCTACGCGGAGGCGGTCGGCCAGGGCATCTCCGCCGACAGCCACGACATCGTGCAGCCGGAGCCCGAGGGCCGCGGCATCTCGCACGCCCTGCAGAACCTGCTGGACCGCAACGACCTGGACCCGGCCGAGATCGTGCACGTCAACGCGCACGCCACCTCGACGCCTGCCGGTGACATCGCCGAGCTGAAGGCGCTGCGGAAGGTGTTCGGCGACGACGCGGACCACATGGCGGTCTCCGCGACCAAGTCGATGACCGGTCACCTGCTCGGTGGCGCGGGCGGCGTGGAGTCGGTGGCGACCGTGCTGGCCCTGTACCACCGGGTGGCACCGCCGACCATCAACCTGGACAACATCGACCCCGAGGCCGAGGCGAACGCGGACGTGGTCCGCGGGGAGGCGCGGAAGCTGCCCGTCGAGGGCCGGATCGCCGCCCTCAACGACTCGTTCGGGTTCGGTGGGCACAACGTCGTGCTGGCGTTCCGCACGATCTGAGTCCGAGTCGCCGTGAACGGCGCCGGCCCGGACCCCCTCGGGGGTCCGGGCCGGCGCCGTTCACGTGCGGGAGTCCCGCGGCCCCTTCGGGGGCTCTCAGACCACCTGGTGGAGCCAGCGGACCGGGGCGCCCTCGCCCGCGTAGCGGAAGGGTTCCAGTTCGTCGTCCCAGGGCTTGCCCAGGAGCTTGGCGATCTCGGCCTCCAGGTCGGTCTCGCCGCGCTGGGAGCGGGTGAGCGCCGCGCGCAGCCGGTCCTCGGGGATGAGGATGTCGCCGTGGATGCCGGTGACGGCGTGGAAGATGCCGAGGTCGGGGGTGCAGCTGTAGCGCTCGCCCTCGGCGGTGGCGCAGGGCTCGGCGGTGACCTCGAAGCGCAGCAGCTGCCAGCCGCGCAGCGCGGAGGCGAGCTTGGAGGCGGTGCCCGCCTCGCCCTGCCAGGAGAACTCCGAGCGCCAGGTGCCGGGGGCGGCGGGCTGGCGGATCCAGTCCAGGCTGACGCGCGTGCCGAGCACCCCCGCGACGGCCCACTCGACGTGCGGGCACAGCGCGCGCGGCGCGGAGTGCACGTACAGAACTCCACGTGTCGTCACCGGGACCTCCGGGCAGAGCGGGTCAGGGGCGGGCGGGCGGCAGTGGCGCGACGGCCACGTTGATGGCGAGGCTACCGTGCGACGGGGTGGGGAGTGTGACGTACCGTCGGTCCCGGGGTCCGGAAACACCCCGCATTCACCCAGGGGGACGCTTGTACGGGTGCGCGCGGTCACCTCGGGTGAGGCTGGGAACCCTCAGACGTTGTTCCGGAAGGGACCACCGCACGACGACCGAGGGGAGCACCGGCATGCGGAAGCGAAGTCACCGGCTGCGCGCCGTCCATGCGGTGACGGCGGCTGCCGTGCTGGCCGTGGCGGGCTGTGACGCGGCCGGTGCGGGTGTCTCCGGCGACCGGGAGGCGGGCGCCGGGGCGGCACCGTCCGCGTCGCCGACGCCGCTGTGGGACACCCACCCGGACTCCGTCGCGGCGGTGGGCGATTCCATCACCCGCGGCTTCGACGCGTGCATGGTGTTGACGGACTGTCCGGAGGTGTCCTGGGCGACGGGCAGCGACGCGGGTGTGGACAGCCTGGCCGTGCGGCTGCTCGGCGTGACGGGCGCGGCCCAGCGCAGCTGGAACGAGGCGGTGACCGGTTCCCGGATGGCCGATCTGCGCGGCCAGATGACCCAGGCGGTGCTGCACAGGCCGGAGCTGGTCACGGTGATGGCCGGAGCCAACGACGCCTGCCGCGACTCCACCGGCCAGATGACGTCCGTGGCGGACTTCCGCAGGCAGTTCCAGTCGGCGATGGACGCGCTGCGGCAGGCGCTGCCGAAGACGGAGGTGTACGTCTCCAGCGTGCCGAACCTGAAGCGGCTGTGGTCCGAGGGTCGCACGAACGCGCTGGGCAAGCAGGTCTGGAAGCTGGGCATCTGCCCGTCGATGCTGGGCGACGCGGACGCGCTGGACCCGGCGGCGACCCGGCGGCGGGAGACGGTGCAGGCCCGGGTGGTGGAGTACAACAAGGTGCTGGCCGAGGTGTGCGCGAAGGACCGCCGCTGCCGCTTCGACAAGAACGCCGTCTTCGACTACGAGTTCGACACGAAGCAGCTCAGCCACTGGGACTGGTTCCACCCCAGCCGCAACGGCCAGGCCAGGCTGGCGGAGATCGCCTACCGTACTGTCACCGCCAGGAATCCGTGACCTACAGTTTCCCCCATGAACGAACTTTTCGGCACACTTTCCGACGGCACACCGGTGCACCGCTGGACGCTCGAGCGGGCCGGAGTGCGGGTGCGCGTGCTGTCGTACGGCGGGATCGTGCAGTCGGTCGAGGTCCCGGACCGGGACGGGCGCACGGCGGACGTGGTGCTGGGCTTCGCCGGTCTGGACGGCTACCTCACCCATCCGGAGCCGTATCTCGGCGCCCTGATCGGCCGGTACGCCAACCGGATCGCCGGCGGCCGCTTCGAGCTGGACGGGCGGCCGTACACGGTCACGCCGAACGAGGGTGCCAACACGCTGCACGGCGGCGAGCGCGGGTTCGACAAGCGGGTGTGGGACGTGACGCCGGTCGAGCACGGCGTGCGGCTGTCCCGGGTCAGTCCGGACGGCGAGGAGGGCTTCCCCGGCCGTCTGGAGGTCACCGCGACCTACACGCTGGACGCCTCGGGCGCCCTGCACCTGCGCTACGAGGCGGTCACGGACGCGCCGACCGTGTTCAACCCGACCAACCACTCCTACTGGAACCTGGGCGGCGCCGGCTCCGGCGAGGCGGCCGGGCACGAACTGCGCCTGGCGGCCTCGCGTTACACCCCGGTCGACGCGCGGCTGATCCCCGAGGGCGCTGCGGCGGACGTGACGGGGACCCGTTTCGACTTCCGCCGGGCGCGCACGGCGGGCGCGGGCTACGACCACAACTTCGTCCTGGACAAGGGGGTCACCGAGCGGGCCGAGGAGGCCGCCGAGCTGTACGACCCGGTGTCCGGGCGGGTGCTGACGGTGGCGACGACCGAGCCGGGCCTCCAGCTCTACACCGCCGACCACCTGTCCGCCGGCCCCTTCGCGCCCGGCGCCGGGATCGCCCTGGAGACCCAGCACTTCCCCGACTCCCCCAACCGCCCCGACTTCCCGAGCACCGTACTGCGTCCGGGCGAGGCGTTCCGCTCGGAGACGGTGTACGGCTTCTCGGTGCGGTAGGGCCGCCCGCCCGGCGTGCAGAACGGGCGGGCAGAACAGGCGGGCGGGCACGCCGGCCTCGGGTCGCGTCACGCCGCCGTCGGGCGGTCTCCCCGCCGTGCGGCGCTCTGCTCGCCGTGCGGCGTCAGGTCGTCGTCAGACGGTCTCGCCGCGCATCCGCGTGACCGCCCGGCCGAGCAGGGCCACCGCGCCCGCGCAGACCAGCAGCACCGCGCCGCCGGTCGGCCCCGGCCCCTGCGCGCAGGGGCCGTGCGCGGACGGGCCCTGTCCCTGGTTCTCCTGCTGCCCGGACGGGCCCGGTGGCCCCTGCCCCGGATGCACGTGCGTTCTCCCCGGACGTCCCCCTGAGCCGCCGTCGGCGGCCGTACCGGGCCGGGGGTCTGCCACATCCGGCCGGGACGCCACGAGCCCCGGTCCAGGGGTCAGGTCCCGGGCCGGGGCTGTACGTGGGGGGCTTGCCCCGGATCCGACCCTAATCGCCGCGGGACCGCGACGGCCGGGCGGGAGGCGCCCGGCCGGAACCTCGTACGAACCCTTCACAAACGGCCGGGCACGGCGGCCACCACCTCCACCTCGATCTGCGCCCCGGGCCGGAACAGCCGGGGCACCTCGACGGTCAGGCTGGTGGGCGGGGTGCCGGTGAGGTAGCGCTGCCGCACGGCTCCGTACTCGGCGAGCCGGCTGATGTCGGTGAGGAAGGTGCGCACGCCGATGACGTCCGCGAAGCTCGCGCCGTGCGCCTCCAGCAGCGCGGCGACGGCCTGGAAGACGCCCTCGCTCTGCTCGGCGAGCGTCTCGCCCTCGGCGATCTGGCCGGAGAGGAACAACAGGGCGCTGCCGTCGGCGTGTTCGACTCTGGCGACCTGGGAGTAGTAGGGGCTGAGCGGCTGGGGGGCGCCGGCGGGGTTGTCGAGGGTGATCTGCACGGTGCTGCTGCTCCTCACGCGGTCGTGGTGGTGCGGGTACGGATCCGGGCTGCGGCACGGGACAGGTCGGCACCGGCGGGCCCCGGCTCCCCGGCCGCCTGCCGCAGGGCCGCCGACACGGCCTGCACGGCGGGGAGCGGGGCGGTGGCCGTGGCGAGCGCGAGGTCCTTGGCGGCCAGCGCGGTGGCGAAGCGGGCGTCCTCGGCGAAGGCGGGGGCGACCGCCCCGGCGAGCGGGCCGCCGGCCGGCGCGGTGCGGGCCGTCTCCCCGTCGACGCCGAGCGTGTCGGCCAGTCGCAGTGCCTCGGCGACGAGGACGACGCCGCTGATCACCGCGGTGTTGACGACCAGTTGAGCGCGGCCCCGGTGCCGAGGGGGCCGGTGCGGGTGACGGTGCCGAGGCGGGCCAGGATGTGCTCCGCCCCGGCCGTCGCGCCGCCCGCGAGGATGCCGAGGCTCCCGTCGGCGGCCCGGTCGGTACCGCCGGTGACCGGGGCGTCCACGAGGACGGCCCGGCCGTCGAGGCGGACGGCCAGCGCGCGTACGGCGTCCGGGCCGACGGTGGGCATCTCCACCCGGCGCGCGCCGTCGGGCAGGGCGGGCAGGACGGCGTCGGCGACCTCGGCGAGCGCGTCCGGACCGGCCAGCATCGTGATGACCACGTCGGCGTCCCGGACGGCGTCGGCGGGGCGGTCCGCGGGCTCGGCGCCCTCCGCGGCCGGCGGGCCGGTCCTGGCCGCCGTGCGGTTCCAGACGGTCAGCGGGTGCCCCGCGGCGAGGAGCCGGCGGGCCATGGGCGTGCCCATACGGCCGAGCCCCAGAAAGGCGATCTTCTCCCTGTGCTGCATGCCGTCGACGCTAAGGTCGGGCACGTGATGCGACAAGCGAATCAATGGCATGGCTGACATGCCGAACATGCATGGCGAGGATGGCCCCGCCGGGTCCGGGCGCGACGACGCCGTCCCCGATCTGTCCACGCTGTGGCTGCGGGTGTTCCTGGAGGTGGACCGGTGCGGGTCGTTCACCGTGGCGGCGCGGACGCTGGGCTGGACCCAGTCCGCGGTGTCCCGGCAGGTCTCCGCGCTCGAGGCGGCGCTCGGCGGCGCCCCGCTGTTCGACCGGCTGCCGCGCGGGGTGCGGCTCACCGAGGCGGGGCGCACGCTCGTCCCGTACGCGCGGGCCGTCGCCGAGTCGCTGCACGGTGCCGTGCGCGAACTGGCGGCGTTGCGCGAGGCGACGGGCGGGCGGCTGCGGTTCGGGGCGTTCGCCTCGGCCGACGCGGCGCTGGTGCCGTGGGCGCTGGCCGCCTTCCGGGCCCGCCGTCCGGGCGTCCGGGTCACCCGCGAGGAGGGCCTGACCGCCGGGCTGCTGGAACGGCTCACCGCCGGGCACCTCGACCTGGCGGTGGTCTCCACCACCGGGCGGGCGCCGCTGGAGGCGTACACGCTGCACCACCTGCTCGACGAGTCCCTGTACGTCGCCGTCCCGGCCCGGCATCCCCTGGCGGACCGTCCCGGACCCGTGCGGCTGCGTCAGCTCGCCGGCGCCGACTGGGTGTCGGGCAGCGCCCGCCCGGAGGGCACCCTGCTGGACGCGGCGCTGCGGGCGGGGTTCCGGCCGCGGATCGCCCACGTCGTGGCCGAGTGGACCGCCAAGCAGGGCTATGTCGCGGCCGGTCTGGGGGTCGCCCTGGTCCCGGCGCTCGCCGCCGCGTCCGTACGGCCGGACGTGGCCCTGCTCCCGGTGCGCGACGAGGACGCGCCGGCCCGCGCGGTGTACGCGGCGACCGTGAGGGGGCGCTCGCCTTCACCGGCCGCGGAGGCGTTCATCGGCGTGCTGCGGGAGGCGGCGGAGGCGGTGGGTGCCACGGCCCGTCCGGCGGCGGTTCACGCCACGGACGGTCAGGCGCCGTGAGTTCCCTGCGACCTGATCGGCCGGACAGACAGCAGCCAGGAACAAGGCCTTGTCGTCAGGTTCCCGCCTGCCCCGCGACACCCGGCACGCTCTCTCGCCGCACCGGGCGAAAGCCCGAGTTGCCCGAGTGCGCCCGAGTACGCGGGCTTCCGCCCGGCACGCCGGGAGCACGCACCGGGCGCCGCGGGGCCCGCCCTTCGGGCGGACGGCGCCACTTTCGAAACACGCCCTAGGCCGGCCGCGGGTGCCGGTCACGGGTGAGCGCCGGGCCGCCGTCCGCCTCCCCTTCGCCCGCCTCCGCGTCCGGGCGCTCGCCCCGCCGCCCGTCCGGCTCGCCGTCCGCCCCTTCGCCCGTCCCCTCGTCCAGCAGGTCGCGGGCGAGCAGGGTGGCGCCCGCGACCGCGCCCGGCATGAGGAACACGGCGACGAACGGCACCAGGAAGGCCAGGCCCAGCGGGGTTCCGAAGCCCCAGACCAGGGTCTTGCGGGAGCGCAGGAGGCGCAGGCGGGCGCGGAGATCGACGCCGCGGCGCTGGAGGGCGACGGCGGCCAGTTCCTCGGTGAGGAAGAAGCCGGTGACGAAGAACCCGATCACCGGGACGACGGTCTGCCCGACGAAGGGCAGGAAGCCGAGGCCGAAGAGCAGGACGCCCCACAGGGCGGCGCGGACCAGGACGCGGAGGCTGTCGCGCCCCGAGATCCACAGTTCGCGCCAGAGCGGCAGGCCGGACTCGGGCGCGGTGCCGTCCGGGGAGACGTCCCGGTCGACCTGTTCGGAGAGGCTCTCGTAGAACGGCTGGCCGATCAGCAGGGTGACGGCGGTGAAGGTGACGACGGCCAGGAGCAGGCCGAGGGCGAACAGCACCGCCGTGAGGAAGCCGCGGAAGAGACCGAGCCAGGGGCTCGGCCAGCCGTCGGCGAAGGGGGTGGCCCAGCCGACGGCGTCCGTGCCCCACAGGGCGAGCGCGGTGAGCGCCGCGGCGTACAGGACGAGGGTGATCAGTCCGGGGAGCAGGCCGAAACCGTACGACCTCCGGTGCCGGGCCATCCACCGCTGGCCCTTCAGGAGATAACCGAACCCCACCCCGAGATCACGCATGGGGTCACTGTAGCGAGGGGCGGCGGCCCGGCCCCGCCCGTGGGTGCGACGGCGGCCCGGTCCCGCGCCGGCGCGCGACGGCGGCGGCCGCACCCCACGTCCAGAGGTGCGACCGCCGCCGTACGGGGCAACGACCGGTTCAGGCCAGCGTCACGGTGATGTTGCCGCGGGTGGCCTTGGAGTACGGGCACACCTGGTGCGCCTTTTCCACCAGGCTCTTCGCGGTGGCCGCGTCGACGTTCGGGATGGCGGCCGAGATCTCCACGATGATCCCGAACCCGTCCTCGTTCTTGCCGATGCCGACCTTGGCGGTGACGGTCGAGCCGGAGATGTCGGCGCCCTCCTGGCGGGCGACCACGCCGAGAGCGCCCTGGAAGCAGGCGCTGTAGCCGGCGGCGAACAGCTGCTCGGGGTTGGTTCCGGTGCCGCTGCCGCCCATCTCCTTGGGCGGGTTCACGACGACGTCGATCTTGCCGTCGTCGGTGGCGACCCGGCCGTCGCGTCCGCCCTCGGCGGTGGCGACGGCGGTGTACAGGACGTCGGACTGCTGGATGGCCATAGCGTGCGTTTCCTCCTCGGTCCGCCGCGACTCGCGCCCACGGTCGCCAGCGGTTTCGGAAAGAAGTTACCGCATGTCGGAAATCCAGGGAACGCCTGCCGGGCCGGCCGGGACCGCGGCCCCGCTCAGAGCTTGACGATCATCTTTCCGGTGTTGTCGCCGCGCAGCACCCCGAGGAACGCCTCCAGCGTGTTCTCCACCCCTTCGACGACCGTCTCGCGGTACTTCAGCTCACCCGAGCGCACCCACGGGCCGACCTCCCGCACGAACTGCGGCTGGAGGTCGTAGTGGTCGCCCACCAGGAAGCCCTCGATCCGGCCTCGGGTCTGGATCAGCCGGGCCAGGTTCCTCGGGCCGGGGGCGGGCTCGGTGTTGTTGTAGACCGAGATGGCGCCGCAGATCGCGATCCGGCCGCCCCGGTTGAGGGAGCCGATGGCGGCCTCCAGGTGGTCGCCGCCGACGTTGTCGAAGTACACGTCGACACCGTCGGGGGCGGCGGCGCGCAACTGCTCGGAAACCGGGCCGTCCTTGTAGTTGAAGGCGGCGTCGAAGCCGTACTCGTCGACGAGGAGCTTCACCTTCTCGTCGGACCCGGCCGAGCCGATGACCCGCGAGGCGCCCTTGAGCCGGGCGAGCTGCCCGACCTGGCTGCCGACCGCGCCGGCCGCGCCGGAGACGAAGACGGCGTCGCCCTCCTTGAAGGAGGCGGTGCGCAGCAGGCCGGCGTAGGCGGTCAGGCCGGTCATGCCGAGCACGCCGAGATAGGTCGACAGCGGCGCGGCCTCCGGGTCGACCTTGACGGCCTGGGCGGCGTCCACGGCGGCGTACTCGCGCCAGCCGCCGAAGTGCAGGACGTGCTCGCCGACCGCGACGCCCTCGGCGCGGGAGGCGACGACCTGTCCGACGGCCCCGCCCTGCATGGGCTCGTTCAGCTCGTAGGGCGCCACGTACGACTTGGCGGCACTCATCCGGCCGCGCATGTACGGGTCCACGGAGAGGTACTCGTTCCGTACGAGGACCTGGCCCTCGCCCGGCTGCGGCAGCTCGGCCTCCACGAGGGCGAAGTCCTCGGGCTCGGGCCAGCCGACCGGGCGGCTGAGCAGGTGCCACTCACGGCTGACGGCGGGAAGTGTGGGGGTGTCGGACACGGGGGGCGCCTCTCGTCGGTGCGGCTCGGCCCGTCCGGACGGAGCCGAATACTTCAGTACCTGAAACAACCATGCTCCTGGATATTTCAGGTTGTCAAGTAAGCGGGTACGCTGGTCGCCATGGCCACCACTGACCCGCACCCCCGCCGCCCCGACGCCCTGGCCCTGGAGGTCGTCGAGCTGATCGGTGACGTCGTGGCCCGGTTCTACGCGGACTACGAGGAGGCCGCGGGCGAGCACGCGCTGACCGGCCCGCAGGCACGGCTGCTGAGCCTGCTGTCCGTGGAACCGCTGCCGATGCGCAAGCTCGCGCAGAAGCTGAAGTGCGAGCCGTCGAACGTGACCGGGATCGTGGACCGCCTGGAGGCGCGCGGGCTCGCGGAGCGGCGGCCCGATCCGGCCGACCGCCGGGTGAAGCTGGCGGCGGCGACGGAGGAGGGGCGCCGGGTGGCGCGCGACCTGCGCGAGGGACTGCGCTTCGCGCGGGAGCCGCTGGCGGGACTGAGCGACGACGAGCGGCGCGTGCTGCGCGATCTGCTGCGACGCATGGTGGCGGGCGCCTGATCCAAGGGGCCGCCCGGGCGCAGGGCCGGGCCTGGGACCGGCGGGCGCTGGGGGCATCCGGGGCAGGAGGTCGCGGGTCCAGCCGCAGCTTTCATCGGCCTCGTCGGCTTCGTCCGCCCGTGGGTCCTGTCTGCCCGTGGGCCCCGTCGGACTTGTCCGCCCCGTTCGCCTCCGGCCGCGTCCGAGTGACGCGCGCGGCTGCGGCCGGGTGCCGCGCGCCGCCGGCCGCGGCTCTTCACCGGGCTACGTGCACCACCACAGGAAGCGGTTGCACGTGTGCGTCGGGGTGGGGGTCGGGTGCGGGGCCGGGGGTGAGGAGGCCGGCGCGGCCGGGGACTGGGGTGCCTGCGGGGCCTGCGAGGACGGCGCGCCGCCCCCCGCGGTGCCGCCCGCGCCGGTCACCGCGCCCGCCGAGGCCGGAGCCGGCCGCCCGGGGCCGGCCGAACCGCTCGCGCCCGGTCCGGGCGTGCGGCCCGTCGCCGAGGCGGACGGCGACGCCTGGCGCGAGGCCGACGCCGAGGCCCGGTCCGCGCTCGCGCTCGCGGTGCGCCCGGGCGCGTCGGCGATCGGCCGCGCCGCCCCCGTCGCGCCCGCCGCCGCGTCCGGGCTCGCACCGCCGTCGGCCGCCGCGTCGCCCGCGGTGTCGGGGCCCGGGCCGGAAAGGCCCGGCAGACCGGGCGCGTCGGAGCCCAGTTCGGCCAGGCTCAGCCCGCCCGCCGCCAGCACGAACCCGGCGGTGATCAGCAGGGCCCTGCGGCGTCGCCTGCGGTGGGCCGCCGCCTTGCGGTCGCGGCGGCTCGCACCGCCGCCGGCCGCCCGTCGCGCCGCCCTGCCGGCGGTCTCCTCGACGGGTGCGCCGCGACCCTCTTCCCGCGCCCTGCGGCGCGCCGCCCGCCCCGGGGCCGGAGCACGGCCGGTGTCGCCGTCCTCGCGCTCCGGCTGCTCCGCCGCCGCGAACTCGGCTTCCTGGAGCGGGTGTTCGGCCTGATCCGCGTCCGCCGGGAGGGATTCGGCCGGGGTGCCGCACCCCGGGCAGGCGAGAGCGCCGTTGAGATGCCGTCGGCACGGGTGGCAGTAGTTCATGACGCGGGAAGACTAAGTTCCGGGCGGGCGCCGTTCCTAGGGGCGTCTGTGAAGGTTCCGTGGGGGAACGCGAGAACTCCCGGAAGGCTTGCCGAAACCGTTACCTGTCCGCCCCATTGACACCCCCCCTGGCGCTTCCTTACTGTCACGCCAGCATTTCGAACGCGTGACGAAATCTCGAACGGACCGTTTCGGACCGGACCCGCGCCGGTCCGGACCAGGACGTGCCGGACCGGACCGCAAGCCCGGACCAGGCCGTCCGGACGGGACCAGGCCGTCCGGGCACCTTGCAACAGTCATCTCGAACAGCCAGTACAGCAATCGCGAACAGCTGAGGGGCAACTGCCGTGCGCATCACCGGAATCAGCACACACGTGGTCGGGACGCCGTGGCGCAACCTGACCTACGTCCAGGTGCACACCGACGAAGGGATCACGGGGGTCGGCGAGACCCGGATGCTGGGCCACACCGACGCACTGATCGGCTACCTGCGGGAGGCCGAGGCCAACCACATCCTCGGGTCGGACCCGTTCGCCGCCGAGGACCTGGTGCGCCGCATGAAGTACGGCGACTACGGCCGCGCGGGCGAGATCGTCATGTCCGGCATCGCGGTCGTGGAGATGGCCTGCTGGGACATCAAGGGCAAGGCCCTCGGTGTCCCGGTGTGGCAGCTGCTGGGCGGGAAGGTCACCGACAAGGTCAAGGCGTACGCCAACGGCTGGTACACGACCGAGCGCACCCCGGAGGCGTACCACAAGGCCGCGCAGGGGGTCATGGAGCGCGGCTACCGGGCGCTGAAGATCGACCCGTTCGGCACCGGGCACTTCGAGCTGGACCACGAGCAGACCCTGTACGCCGTCTCGCTGATCGAGGCCGTACGCGACGCCATCGGCCCGGACGCCGAGCTGATGCTGGAGATGCACGGCCGCTTCTCCCCCGCCACCGCCGTGCGGCTGGCCAAGGAGATGGCGCCCTTCAAGCCGGCCTGGCTGGAGGAGCCGGTGCCGCCGGAGAACCTGAAGGCGCTGGAGAAGGTCGCCGCGAAGGTGGACCTCCCGGTCGCCACGGGCGAGCGCATCCACGACCGGATCGAGTTCCGCGAGCTGTTCGAGAGCCAGGCCGTCGACATCATCCAGCCGGACGTCGGCCACATCGGCGGCATCTGGGAGACCCGCAAGCTGGCGGCCACCGCCGAGACGCACTACATGCTGGTCGCCCCGCACAACGTCGGCGGGTCCGTGCTGACCGCCGCCTCCCTCCAGGTCGGCTTCACCTCACCCAACTTCAAGATCCTTGAGCACTTCAACGACTTCGCGGACGCGGAGATCAAGAAGGTCGTCAAGGGCGCCCCGCAGGTCGACCCGGAGGACGGCTGCTTCCACCTCTCCCAGGCGCCCGGTCTCGGCGTGGAGCTGGACGTCGACGCGGCGGCCGAGTTCCCGCAGCAGCAGGCCCGTTTCGACCTGTGGGCCGAGGGCTGGGAGACCCGCAAGCCCAAGGGCACGAAGTGAGCGCCGCGACCGCCGTCGTCGTCGACGCGCCCGGTGAGCACCGGCTCGTGCCGCACACGCCGCGCGAGCCGGGTCCGGGCGAGGCGCTGGTCGCCGTGCACGCGGCCGGCGTCTGCGGCAGCGACCGCGAGGTGTACCAGGGCAACCGGCCCGAGGGGTACGTCCGTTACCCGCTGACGCCCGGCCACGAGTGGTCCGGCACGGTGCAAGCGGTGGGCGCGGGCGTACCCGCCTCCCTCACCGGCCGCAAGGTCGTCGGGGAGGGGTTCCGCAACTGTCAGGTCTGCGACCGCTGCCACGCCGGACAGACGACCCTGTGCACCGCGGGGTACGAGGAGACCGGCTTCACCCAGCCGGGCGCGATGGCCGGCACGCTCACGCTGCCGGCCCGGCTGCTGCACGTCCTGCCCGACGACGCCGACCTCACCGCCGCCGCCCTGCTGGAGCCCGCCGCGTGTGTCGCCGCCGCCGTGCTCAAGGCCGGAGCCCGGCCGGGCGAGCGGGTCGCCGTGGTCGGCACCGGCACGCTCGGCATGTTCGCCGTGCAGTTCCTGAAGGCGCTCTCGCCGGCCGACCTGCTGGTGGTGGGCACCCGCCGCGACCGGGAGGCGCTGTCGCGGCGGTTCGGGGCGACGGACTTCCGCACCAAGGACGATCCCGCGCTCCCGGGCGGCTTCGACGTGGTCGTCGAGACCGCCGGGTCCGCCGACGCGGCCGGCACCGCCGCCGCACTGCTGCGGCGCGGTGGACGACTGGTCCTGACGGGCATCCCGGCGCCCGGCGCCGACGGGCTCGACCCGACCGACCTGGTGGTCCGGCAACTGGAGGTGCAGACCGTCTTCGGAGCGCCGCCGGAGGCCTGGGCGCACACCGTCCGGGTGTTCGCGGCCGGCCTGCTCGACCCCCTGCCCCTGGTCACCCACGAACTCCCGCTCACCGACTTCGCGCACGCCGTCGAGCTGGCCGGGTCCGGTGATCCGGAGGTCGGCAAGATCCTGCTCCGCCCGTGACCGCACGCCGGTCCGCCCGCGCGCGGGCACCGGGCCGCCCGGGGCCCGCGCGCGGGCGCGGACCGGTCCGTTCCTGACCGGACGCCGGCCGCGGGACGACCTGACGGCCCCGCGGCCGGTGCGCCGCCCACCGCCACCTCTCCGACGCTTCCACGCCATGAGCCCCGAACCCTGTCCGAGACACCGGACGCGCCACGCGGCTCGCTCGACCCGAAGGACAGCTTGTGACCGACGCCCCCGACACGGCAGCCCGCAGGCCCGGTGAGCCGGCGCTCACCGCGCTCGGCCTCGCCGCCCCCGCCCCCGACCCCGCCGACGCCTCCCCGCACACCTTCCCCGGCGGGGGCCGCTGGCGCACCGAGATCCCCTCGTGCGAGGGCCCCGAGGCGCTGGCGGCGGTCCTGAAGGAGTCCTCCCGGCTCGACGTGCCGATCCACCGGATCAGTCAGGGCAGCGGCGTGTGGATGCTGACCGACGCCGAGATCACCGAGATGGCCGAGGCGACCGCCGAACGCGGCATCGAGCTGTGCCTGTTCACCGGACCGCGCGGCACCTGGGACACCGGCGCCTCGGTGCGCACCGACTCGCGCGGGGCGGGGCTGCGCGCCCGCGGCCACGACGCGGTCGCCGGATGCGTGGAGGACGCGGTGCGGGCGACGGAGCTGGGGGTCAAGTGCCTGCTCGTCGCCGACGAGGGCGTGCTGTGGACGCTGCACCGGGCGCGGCTGGCCGGCATCATCCCGGCCGACACCACCCTGAAGGTGTCCGCGCTGATCGGTCCGGTCAACCCTGCCTCGTACGCCGTCTACGAGCACCTGGGCGCCGACTCCGTCAACGTGCCCAGCGACCTGACGCTCGCCCACCTCACGGAGATCCGGCGGGTGTCGGCCGCGCCGATGGACATGTACATCGAGGCGCCGGACGACCTCGGGGGCTATGTGCGGATGTACGAGGTGGCGGAGCTGATCCGGCGCGGTGCGCCGCTGTACCTGAAGTTCGGGCTGTCGAAGGCGCCGGGGATCTACCCGTACGGGCACCAGCTGCGCGAAGTGACCCTGGCGACCGCGCGGGAGCGGGTGCGGCGCGGCAGGCTGGCGCTGGACCTGCTGGAGCGGCACGGAGCGGGCGGTGACATGGCTCCGCTGGGCTCCCGGCTGCCGGGCGCGCTGACCCGCTTCGACACACCGGCATAACGTTCCGGAAACTGAGCTTCACAGAAGCCCACACAGCCGCGCACAATCCCACACATCTGTTTCCGGTCCCCGGCGGACCGTTCGCCGCACCACTGCCCGGCACGACCCACCTGGCACCACGGCACCACCGGATCCACGCACCACCGACGCCACCAGCACCAACGGCACCCCCGGATGCACGCACCACCGGCACCACCGGATCGACGGCACCACCGGATCCACCCGCACCGCCTCCGGGACCACGGCACCACCCCGGCGCCGCCGCACCGTCCGCACCGCCCCGCACCGCCGGACCGACCCCGCACCCACATCGAGGATGATGACCATGCGCAACCGCAGAGCCGCACTCGCCGCGACCGCCACCGCCGCCACCCTCGCCCTGGCCCTGTCCGCCTGCGGGCAGAACAGCGAGGGCGGCAGCAAGGAGGACAAGAGCAGCAGCAAGGGCGGCACGATCGGCATCGCGATGCCGACCAAGTCCTCCGAGCGGTGGATCTCCGACGGCAAGAACGTCGTCAAGGACCTGGAGGCCAAGGGCTACAAGACCAAGCTGGTCTACGGCGAGGACGACCCGGACACCCAGGTCTCGCAGATCGAGAACCTGATCACCCAGGGCGTCAAGGGCCTGATCATCGCGGCCATCGACAACAAGTCCCTGAACAACGTGCTCCAGCAGGCCGCCGACGCCAAGATCCCGGTGATCTCCTACGACCGGCTGATCCTCGGCACCAAGAACGTCGACTACTACGCCTCCTTCGACAACGAGAAGGTCGGCCGGCTCCAGGGCACGTACATCGTGCACCGGCTCGGCCTGGACAGCGGCAAGACGGGGCCGTTCAACATCGAGCTGTTCGCCGGCTCCAACGACGACAACAACACCCGCTACTTCTTCAACGGCGCGATGAGCGTGCTCAAGCCGTACATGGACAAGAAGCAGCTGGTGGTCAGGTCCGGCCAGACGCAGCTCAACAAGGTGACCACCCTGCGCTGGGACGGCGCCACCGCCCAGCGGCGCATGGACGACATCCTCACCTCCTCGTACAAGAGCGAGAAGGTCGACGCGATCCTCTCGCCGTACGACGGCATCTCCATCGGTGTGCTGTCCGCGCTGAAGTCGGACGGCTACGGGTCCGGCAGCAAGCCGCTGCCCGTCATCACCGGGCAGGACGCCGAACTGGCCTCCGTGAAGTCGATCATCGCGGGCCAGCAGACGCAGACCGTCTACAAGGACCTCCGCAAGCTCGCCGACGTCGCCTCGACCATGGTCGACGACCTCATCAACGGCAAGAAGCCGCAGGTCAACGACACCAAGTCGTACGACAACGGCACCAAGGTCGTGCCCGCCTACCTGCTCCAGCCGGTGAGCGTCGACAAGAGCAACTACGAGGACGTCCTGGTCAAGGGCGGCTACTACACCGACGCCCAGCTGGGCAAGTAACCCGCCGCACCCACCGAACCACCGACTGGAAGGCACGACCATGGCGGGACCCGTCCTGGAAATGCGCTCGATCGTCAAGACCTTTCCCGGTGTCAAAGCGCTGTCGGACGTCACCCTGACCGTCCGTCAGGGCGAGGTCCACGCCATCTGCGGGGAGAACGGCGCCGGCAAGTCCACCCTGATGAAGGTGCTCTCCGGCGTCCATCCGCACGGCAGTTACGAGGGCGAGGTCCTCTTCGAGGGGGAGGTCTGCCGGTTCCGGGACATCCGGGCCAGCGAGCAGCACGGCATCGTCATCATCCACCAGGAGCTGGCGCTCGTGCCGTACCTGTCCATCGCGGAGAACATCTTCCTCGGCAACGAGCACGCCAAGCGCGGGTTCATCGACTGGAACGGCACGCTGCAGCACGCCACCGAACTGCTGCGCCGGGTCGGCCTCGCCGAGCACCCGGAGACCCGGGTCTCCGACATCGGCGTGGGCAAGCAGCAGCTGGTGGAGATCGCCAAGGCGCTGTCGAAGTCCGTGAAACTGCTCATCCTGGACGAGCCGACGGCCGCCCTCAACGACGAGGACAGCGACAAACTCCTCGACCTCATCCTGGAGCTGAAGAACCAGGGCATCACCTCGATCATCATCTCCCACAAGCTCAACGAGATCCGCAAGGTCGCCGACTCGGTGACGATCCTGCGCGACGGCCGCACCATCGAGACCCTCGACGTGAAGGCGGCCACGACCACCGAGGAGCGGATCATCGCCGGCATGGTCGGCCGCGACCTCGACAACCGCTTCCCCGAGCGCACCCCGCACCGGCCCGAGGAGGGGGCGGCGCCCGCGCTGGAGATCCGCAACTGGACCGTGTTCCACCCGATCGACCAGCAGCGCAAGGTGGTCGACGACGTGTCGATCCAGGTGCGGCGCGGGGAGATCGTCGGCATCGCGGGCCTGATGGGCGCGGGCCGCACCGAGCTGGCCATGAACGTCTTCGGCCGCTCCTACGGACGCTACGCGGGCGGCACGGTCCTCAAGGACGGCACCGAGATCCGCACGAAGACCGTCCCGGAGGCGGTCGCGCACGGCATCGCGTACGTCACCGAGGACCGCAAGCACTACGGCCTGAACCTCATCGACACCATCAACCGCAACATCTCGCTGACCGCCCTGCGCAAGGTCGCCCGGCGGGGTGTGGTGGACGAGCACGAGGAACGCCAGGTGTCCGAGGGCTTCCGCACCTCCATGAACATCAAGGCGCCCACCGTCTTCGAGCCGGTGGGCAAGCTGTCCGGCGGCAACCAGCAGAAGGTCGTCCTCAGCAAGTGGATCTTCTCGGGTCCCGACGTGCTGATCCTGGACGAGCCCACGCGGGGCATCGACGTGGGCGCCAAGTACGAGATCTACACGGTCATCGACCAACTGGCCGCCCAGGGCAAGGCGGTCGTCTTCATCTCCTCCGAGCTGCCGGAGCTGCTCGGCATGTGCGACCGCATCTACACCATGTCCGCCGGCCGGCTGACCGGCGAGGTGCCACGGGCCGAGGCCACCCAGGAAGTGCTGATGCGTCGGATGACGAAGGACACCCAGGACAAAGAGGTAACGCGATGAGCACGGATGTGACCGCCAAGAGCCCGGCCCCGGCGCCGCCGGGCGGCAGCGGAGCGGCCGGCGGCGGCCTGCTCCAGATGATGCTGAACGGACTGCGCCGCAACATGCGCCAGTACGGCATGCTGATCGCGCTCGGTCTGATCGTCATCCTCTTCGAGGCGTGGACCGGCGGCGACCTGCTGCTGCCGCGCAACGTCTCGAACCTGGTCCTGCAGAACAGCTACATCCTGATCCTCGCGATCGGCATGATGCTGGTGATCATCGCGGGGCACATCGACCTGTCGGTCGGCTCGCTCACCGCGTTCGTCGGCGCCTTCGCGGCCGTGCTGACGGTGGAGCACCATGTGGCCTGGCCTCTCGCACTGGTGCTGTGCCTGGTGGTGGGCGCGGTCGCGGGTTCCGTCCAGGGATTCCTGATCGCCTACTTCGGCATACCGTCGTTCATCGTGACGCTCGCCGGGATGCTGATCTTCCGGGGCCTGACGGAGATCCTCCTCGCGGGACAGACCCTCGGCCCCTTCCCGAACGGCCTGCAGAAGATGGGCAACGGGTTCCTGCCCGAGGCCGGCCCGAACACCAACTACCACAACATCACCCTGCTGCTGGGCCTCGTCCTGATCCTCTTCACGGTCGGGCAGGAGGTCCGCGACCGCCGGCGCCAGCAGGAGTTCGCCCTCGACGTGCCGCCGTTCAAGCTCTTCCTGCTCAAGCTCGTCGCGATGGTCGCCGCGATCCTCGTCGTCACGATGCTGCTCGCCAGCTACAAGGGCGCGCCGATCGTGCTGCTGGTCCTCGGTGTGCTGGTGGTCGGCTACGGCTACGTGATGCGCAACGCGGTCTTCGGCCGCCACATCTACGCGATCGGCGGCAACCTGCCGGCCGCGAAGCTGTCCGGCGTGAAGGACAAGAAGGTCACCTTCTACGTCTTCCTGAACATGGGCGTGCTCGCGGCCCTGGCCGGTCTGGTGGTCGCGGCCCGGCTGAACGCGGCGTCGCCGAAGGCGGGCCTCAACTTCGAACTGGAGGCCATCGCCTCCTCGTTCATCGGCGGTGCGTCCATGAGCGGCGGTGTCGGCACCGTGCTCGGCGCGATCATCGGCGGTCTCGTCCTCGGCGTGCTGAACAACGGCATGAACCTCCTCAGCGTCGGCACCGACTGGCAGCAGGTCATCAAGGGCCTCGCCCTGCTGGCCGCGGTCGGGTTCGACGTGTGGAACAAGCGCAAGTCCGGTTCGTAGCTCAGCCGGGCCCCGCCGGACCTCCTCCGGCGGGGCCCTTTCCTTTCGACGTCCTTCCACGGGAGCCGTACATGGAACTGAACAGACGCACGGTCATCGCCGGAGCCGCGGCGGCGGGCGTCGCCGCGAGCGCGCTGGGCGGCACCGCCCACGCCGCCGGGCGGGAGTCCTCCTCCGGGGCCCGGAAACCGGTCAGGGAGCACTTCGGCACCCTCGCCGACGGCACGGAGGTCCACCGCTGGTCGCTGGCGAACGGCGGCACCCGGCTGAAGGTCCTCTCCTACGGCGGCATCGTCCAGTCGCTGGAGATCCCCGACCGCCACGGCCGCTACGCCAACGTCTCCCTCGGCTACGACGACCTGGACGCCTACGTCGCCGGCACCACGTTCTTCGGCGCCACCATCGGCCGCTACGGCAACCGCATCGCCAAGGGCCGCTTCACCCTGGACGGCAAGGACTACCAGCTGTCCGTCAACGACGGCGAGAACAGCCTGCACGGCGGTGCGCAGGGCTTCAACACGAAGGTGTGGGACGTCGAGCCCTTCACCTCCGGCACCGACGTCGGCCTGCGCCTGCGCTACGTCAGCCCGGACGGCGAGATGGGCTACCCGGGCACGCTGCGCACGAAGGTGACGTACACCCTCACCCGGCACGGGGACTGGCGCATCGACTACGAGGCGGTCACCGACCGGCCGACCGTCGTCAACCTCACCAACCACACGTACTACAACCTGGCGGGCGAGGGCAGCGGCAGCATCTACGGCCACGAGCTGTGGCTGGCCGCCGGGCGCTACACCCCGACCGACGCGGGCCTGATCCCCACCGGCGAACTGGCCCGGGTCAAGGGCACCCCCTTCGACTTCACCCGCCCCAAGCAGATCGGCCGGGACATCCGCACCGGCCACCCGCAACTGGTCACCGCAAAGGGCTTCGACCACAACTTCGTCCTGGACAAGGGCGTCACCGCGCGCCCGGTCCACGTGGTGACCCTGCGCGACACGGACTCCGGCCGCACCCTGCGCATCTCCACGGACCAGCCCGGCGTGCAGTTCTACTCGGGCAACTTCCTCGACGGCACCCTGGTCGGCCCCTCCGGCCACACCTACCGCCAGGGCGACGGCCTGGCCCTGGAGACCCAGCACTTCCCGGACTCCCCGAACCACCCGGCCTTCCCGTCGACGGTCCTGCGACCGGGCCGGACCTACCGGACGACCACGGTCCACTCCTTCGACGCGTGAAGCCGCCCGCGCCGCCGGTGAGCTGAACACTCCCGGCGGCCCGCCGAAGCGCCCCCTCAGTCCCCCCGCACGTCCACGGCGTAGCCGTCACCGCAGCCCTCGAAGATGCTCGGGGTGCCGTGCGTGACGACCAGGACGTAGGAGTCCGGGATGAGGGGGCACTCGACCTCGTGCCACTGGACGGCCAGGAAGGTCCAGATGACCACCAGGACCAGTCCGACAACCCCTCCGACGCTGTACCGCCGCTCCGTCATACGGGCCCCCCTCCCCCTCGGGCCCGGACCCGGGCCCAGCCACCATGCTGGGGGCCGCGGCTCACCCCGGCGCAAGAAGCCCGCGCGCCCGGCGCCGGCCCGGTGGCAGGTCGACCTCCGCGCGGACGGTCTTGCCCGGGGGCGGCACCCGGTCCACCACCTCCCACCGGTCGGCGTACGCCTCGACCAGCACCAGCCCGCGCCCGCTCTCCGCGAGGCCGTCCGGTTGCGGTACGTGGCCCGGGCCGGGCGGCAGCGGCGGGCCCACCCGGGTGTCGCTCACCTCGATCCGCACGCTCCCGGTGACGAGTGAGAGCCGCAGCTCGAAGTCACGGCCCGGGATCCGGCCGTGCGTCACGGCGTTCGCGGCCAGCTCCGCCACGATCGCGGCCACCGCCTCCGCCGGCGCCGACCCGTACGGGATCCCCCAGGCGTCCAGTTGGTTCAGGGCGAGGTGACGGGCGAGGCGCGCGCCGCGCGGCGTGGCACTGAGCCGCTGCGCGAACGTACGTACGGTGGCGGCTGCTTGGGGAGTGGATGGTGCGGTCATGGCTTCAATCTGCGGCCTGGATCCACCCCTTCACCAGCCCTGAGCCGCGTACGCTGCGCCTGCGTACACGGTCACCGACTGGACAGTACCGATGACCGACCGTGAGCATGTTCGCGGGAGGTGACGCACAGTGGCGGATGCTGGGGCGGGCAGGGGCGGTGAACCGGAGTCTTCGGACAGTCTGCGTACGTTCGGGGCGATGGTCCAGGGACTCCGGGAGCATGCGGGGCTGAGCCGGGAGGAGTTCGGCAGGCACGTCGGCTTCTCCAAGCACACGGTGGCATCGGTCGAGCTGGGCAGGCGCATGCCGGACGTGGACTTCGTCGAGGCGGCCGAGGGCGTGCTGGGGAACACGGGGGCGTTGCGTCGGGCGGCGGGCTTTTTGGAGCGGCAGCCGGGTCTCGCTTCCTGGTTCAGGCGCTGGGCGACCTTGGAGAGGACCGCTATCAGCCTTTTCAACTATGAGTGCCGGATGATCCCCGGACTTCTCCAGACAGAGCCGTACGCAAGGCAGTTGTTCACCGACGAGCTGCCACCGCTCACGGACCAGCAGGTCGAGGACAGTTGGGCTGCGCGGGCCGAACGCCAGCGCTTGTTGCGGGAGCGGCCGAACACCGCTTTCAACTTCTCATCGAAGAGCACGTTCTCCTCCGCCGGACCGGCGGGTCGGAAGTTACCAAGGAGGCGGTCGACCACCTTCTTGAGTCGGCCGAACTGCGGAACGTCGAGATCCAGATCATGCCGCTGGTACAGACGTCCCATGCTGGACTGCACGGCCCCATCGCCCTGCTCGAAGCCCCCGCGCACAAGTGGTTCGGGTACAGCGAAGGGCAGGAGAGTGGTCAGTTCATCTCCGACCTGAAGGTGATCAGCGTGCTCCAGGGCAGGTATGCCAGGATGCGTTCACAGGCACTCACCATGCAGGACTCCGTGAGCCTGTTGCAACGGATGCGAGGAGACCTATGAGCACCGCGGAACTGGCCTGGTTCAAAAGCAGCTACAGCAGCGGCTCCGGCGACAACTGCATCGAAGTTGCCCTCACTCCGGTCGCCGTCCACGTCCGCGACACCAAGGACCGCCCCCGAGCCGCACTCGCCCTCTCCCCCGCCGCCTGGAACGCGTTCCTCGCCCACGCCGCACGCTGACTCCTCGGTCTCCGCGTCGGCAGTCCCGGCCCGCGCCCTCCTGCGGGTTGGCAGCGGGGTCGCGGGACAGTTGAATACCCAGGTGACGGACTGGAGGCAGGTGGCTGACAGTCACGGGGCGGCCAGCCGGGTGCCGCTGCTCCTGGATCAGGTGGAGCGAGGGGAATCCCCGGAGGCCTGGAACGAGTTGTGGGACCGTCTCTGCGCTGCTCGGCCATCCGGGCCTGGGACCGAGGCGACATCGGGCGGCGGCCACTGCGCCCCGCCCCGGCCGAGGAACTTCGCGACCCGGGCCGGTGGATGCAGGCCACCGCCGGCCGGGACGGACAGCAGCGGCTCGCCGAGGGGATCAGACACCTCTTCGGCCGGGCGGAGTGCCCGGCCTGCGGCAGCGCGTTCGACATCGCGGAAGCCCACACCACCGCGAACCTCCCTCCAGCCCTCGAGACGTACTGAACAGGGAGACGCCGCCGGGCCGCTTTCGGCGGTCTCGACACGGTCGGCGTCACCACTGAGCGCTTCATGTGCATCTCTTACATTCAGAGCATGAGCGATCCCGTCGTCGAATCCATGGCCGAGGTGCGCAGCCACCTCGCGGACGTGATTGACCGTGCTCGTCGGGAGGGCACTCCGACGATCATCACCCGGCGCGGCAAGCAGGAAGTCGTCGTGATCGACATCCAGGAATACCAGCGCCTGGGCGAGATCGCGGAGAACGCGGAAGAGGTGTGGCTCAACCGGCTCGCCGACGAGGCCGAGTCCGAGGGCACGCAGGGGTCGGTCTCTCCGGAGGAGTTGGCCGCCTTGCTGCGCGCCCAGCAGGACTGACCCAGGGGTACGTCCCGCACTTCACTCCGCACGCACAACAGGACATGTCAGGTTCGTAGGTCCCTCCGCGTCGGCGGCGGTCCGCGTTCCTCGTTCACCTCACCCCCTGAGACCCGCGCGCCCGCAGTGCCCCCTCACGGGTTCTCCCAGGCCGACGGTTCCGCCGCCAGGGTGCGGACGGGGGCCGGGAGGGTGCCCGACGCCATGTCGGCGATCGTGACGCCCTCCAGGATGCGGCGGACGTTGGCGCGCAGGGCGATCCACAGGGGCAGCAGGGGCTCGGCCGAGCCCGTGTAGGTGAGGCCGGTGGGGCGTTCGCCGCGGACGGAGACGATCGGGCCGTCCACCGCGCGGATCACGTCCGCCACCGTGATCCGCGCCGCCTCCCGGGCCAGGGCGTAGCCGCCGCCCCCGCCGCGCCGGCTGGTGACCAGGCCCGCGCGGCGCAGGTCGCCCAGGATGCCCTCCAGGAACTTGTGCGGAATGCCCTGTTCCGCGGCGACCGCCTCGGCCTTCACCGGGCTCGCCGGGTCCGCTTCCTGCCGTACGGCCAGTTCCAGAACCGCCCGTACCGCGTAGTCCGCCCGTGCCGAGATCCTCATGGCGTCCATTGTGGCGTCCGGGACAGTGGAGAATGGCGGGACCCGCGCCCCGTAATATCCGCCCGGGAGGCACACACCTTGGCGCTCAGCAGACGTACATTCAGCGCCCTCGCGGGCTCCGCCGCGCTCGGTCTCGCGCTGGGCGGCAGCGGCGGGCCGGGGGCGTCGGCGGCGTTCGCGGTGCGCGGTGTGCCGACCGGGCCCCCGCCGCCCGTGCCGTCCGCCGACGGGCGGCGCCACACCGTGGGCTTCGACCACTACTCGCTGCTGGTGGACGGTCGGCGGCTGGTGCTGTGGGCCGGTGAGATGCACCCGTTCCGGCTGCCCAGCCCCTCGCTGTGGCGGGACGTGCTCCAGAAGATGCGGGCCCACGGCCACAACGCGGTCAGCGTGCGCCTGGCGTGGAACCTGCACTCCCCCGCGCCGGGGGCGTACGACTTCACGGGGGTGCGGGACCTGGGTCTGTTCCTGCGCACCGCCGCCGAGACGGGGCTGTACGTCGTCCTGCGGCCGGGTCCGCGCATCGGCGCCGACGTCGACGGCGGGGGGCTGCCCGGCTGGCTGGCGGCCACGGCGAGGACCGCGGGCGCCGACGGCCCGGACCACCTCACGCACGCCGACGAGTGGCTCGGGCGCGTGAACGCCATCGCCGCCCGCCACCTGTTCACCAAGGGTGACGGGACCGTGCTGCTGTACCAGCTGGAGGACCAGGCCACCGGGGCCGCCGGGGCCGCCGCCGTGTCCCGGCTGTACCAGAAGGTCCGCGCCGACGGCATCGACGTGCCCCTCTTCCACGGCGACGGGAGCGGCGGCCGGTGGGCCCCGGCGTCCTTCCCGCGGCCGTCGGGGTTCCTGCCGGAGTCCGGCGGCGGTGCCGACCCGTGGGGCGGGGCCGTCTTCGGAGGCGAGGGGTACGCCGGGGCGCGGCGCACCCGCGACGCGGCCCACGAGCGGCGCACGCTGCTGACCGACCTCGCCCACGGACTCGCCCTGCGCACCACGTACATGGCCTTCGGCGGCACCTCCTGGGGCTGGCTGCCGGCCCCGCAGGTGTACACGTCCTACGACTACGGTGCCGCGATCGACGAGGGGCGGCAGGTCACCGGGAAGGCGGTGGCGACGCACCAGATCGGGCACATGCTGCGGTACGTCCCCGACCTCGCCAAGCTGGACCGGGTCGAGGGCGGCACCGCGCGCGGGCTCACCACGTACCACCTGAGCAATCCGGACACGGGCGCCCGGGTGCACGTCCTGCGCAACGACACCGGCGAGGACGTCACCACCACGCTGCCCGCCGCCGGCGAGCACCTGCCGGTGACCGTACCGGCCCGGGACGCCCGGCTCGCGCTGTCCCGGATGCGGCTGGGGCTGCTGAGACTGCGGTACGCCACCGCCCAGCCGATGGCCTACCTCACCGTCGGCCGGCAGGACATCGTGGTGTTCTGCGGGCGGCGCGGGGACTCGGCCCGGCTGGCCCTGGAGGCGGCCGGGGAGCCGATGGTCACCCGGCTGAGCCAGCAGGTCGCCTATGTGTACGAACGCCGGCTGGTGCGGATCACCGTCCCCTTCGGCGCGGGGCTGGCCGGGGCGCGGGTGGAGGCGGGCGAGACCGTCGACCGGGCGGTGCTGATGCTGTTCGCCGACGACCGGACGTCCTCGCGGCTGTGGCCGTGGGAGACGCCGTCGGGCTCGCTGCTGGTGTGCGGGCCGAGGCTGCTGCGCTCCGCGGTCGTCGAGGGCGCGACGCTGCACCTGACCGGTGACACCGTGGAGGCCGCGAAACTGGAGGTCTGGGCGCCGCGGGGCGTGACGGCGCTGACGTGGAACGGGCGTCCGGTGCGCACCGTGCCCACCGGCACCGGCAGTCTGCGCTCGCTCGCGCCGCTGGAGGGGGCGCCCGCGGTGGAGCTGCCCGTGCTGGGCGGCTGGCGGGCGCGCGCGGAGAACCCCGAGTCCGCGCCCGGTTTCGACGACTCCGCTTGGCGGAAGGCCGATCTGACGTCCTCGTACGGCACCACGCCCGTCCCCGAGGGGCAGCCGGTGCTGTCCGCCGACGACTACGGCTTCCACTACGGCGACGTCTGGTACCGGGGTGCCTTCACGGACGCGTCCGGCATCGAGTCGGTGTCCCTGGCCCACAGCACGGGCACCCAGGGGCTGCTGATGGCGTGGCTGGACGGTGAGCCGCTGGGCACGCACCGCATGCCGGTGCCGCGCGCGGACGCGGCGGGCCGGGGGACCTGGACGGACACGGCCGTCCTCGCCGTGCCCGAGCGGCTGCGCACCGGCGGCCGGCACGTGCTGTCGGTGCTGGTGCGGCCGATGGCGCACGAGCAGGGCGGCGCCGGGCAGGACGCGTTCGGCGCCGCGCGCGGGCTGACGGCGGTGTCCTTCACCGGGGGCGCGCCGCGGGTGCGCTGGCGCATCCAGGGCGCGGGCGCGCCCGACCCGGTGCGCGGGCCGCTCAACAACGGCGGGCTGTACGGGGAGCGGGAGGGCTGGCACCTGCCCGGCTTCGCGGACGGCGACTGGGAGCGGGTGTCCTTCCCGCGTGCCGTGCGGCGCCAGGGCGTGACCTGGTACCGGACGACGTTCCGGCTGTCGGTGGACGCGGGGGTGGACGCCTCGGTGGGGCTGACCCTCCGGGACGAGCCGCACCGCTCCTACCGGGCGCAGATCTTCCTGAACGGCTGGAACCTGGGCCAGTACGTCAACGACGTGGGCCCGCAGCACACGTTCGTGCTGCCGAACGGCGTCCTGCGCACCCGGGGCACCAACACGCTGGCACTGGCCGTTCTGTCCGGGGGCACGGGCGAGGCGGGTCCGGGACAGGTACGGCTGACGCTGCTGGGCCGCGCGGCCGGAGGGGTGCCGGTGGCACCGGTGTCCTCCCCCGGCCGCTGAGCCCGCGGCGCCTCGCGGTCCCCCGCCTCGGCGGGACTCACGCCAGGCGGATCACGTTCCAGGACAGGGGTTCCAGGGCCGCGGTCAGGGTGCCGTCGGTCAGGGCGGTGCCCCCGGCCGGGTGCGGGGTGACGCGGTCGGGTTCGGCGAGGGTGTTGCGGGCGTCGGGGTCGGCGTCCGCGAGGACGCTGTGCTCGACGACCCGGCTCAGGCCGAGGCCGTTCAGGGTGACCTCCAGGGGCAGCGCGGCGGTCCGGTCGCGGTTGACGGCGAAGACGGTGACGGTGCCGTCCCCGGCGCGGACCGCGGTGGCGTGCAGCAGGTCGGCCGCGCCGTACTTCTTCGTCTCGTACGCCGGGGAGTCCACGCGGACGTCGAGGACCTCGCCGCGGCCGTACTTCGAGGCCTGGGCGAAGGGGAAGAAGGTCGTCTGCCGCCAGGCCGGGCCGCCGGGCTCGGTCATGATCGGGGCGATGACGTTGACGAGCTGGGCGAGGCAGGCGACGGTGACCCGGTCGGCGTGCCGGAGCAGGGCGATGAGCAGGGAGCCGAACACGACGGCGTCGGTGACGCTGTAGTTGTCCTCGAGCAGGCGGGGGGCCTCGGGCCAGTCCAGGGCGCTGACCTCGGCCTCGGTCCGGGACAGGTACCAGACGTTCCACTCGTCGAAGGACAGGTTGATCTTCTTCTTCGACTTGAGCCGGGCGCCCACGTGGTCGCAGGTGGCCACCACGTTCTCGATGAAGGACTCCATGTCGACGGCGGAGGCCAGGAAGGAGTCGACGTCGCCGTCGAGCGGCTCGTAGTAGGCGTGCAGCGAGACGTAGTCGACGAGGTCGTACGTCTCCTTGAGGACCGTCGCCTCCCACTCGGCGAAGGTGGGCATGGCCTGGCTGGAGGAGCCGCAGGCGACGAGTTCGACGCCCGGGTCGATCTGGCGCATGGCGCGGGCCGTCTCGGCGGCGAGGCGGCCGTACTCCTCGGCGGTCTTGTGGCCGGTCTGCCAGGGGCCGTCCATCTCGTTGCCGAGGCACCACAGCCTGATGCCGAAGGGCTCCTTGTCGCCGTGGGCGACGCGCAGGTCCGAAAGCGCGGTGCCCGAGGGGTGGTTGGCGTACTCCTGGAGTTCCAGGGCCTCGGCGACGCCGCGCGTGCCGAGGTTGACGGCCATCATGGGTTCGGCCTGCGGGCCGATCTTCTTCAGGAACGCGATGTACTCGGACAGGCCGAAGCGGTTGGACTCGGTGGAGCGCCAGGCGAGGTCCAGGCGGCGCGGGCGGTCCTCCACGGGGCCGACGGAGTCCTCCCAGCGGTAGCCGGAGACGAAGTTGCCGCCGGGGTAGCGGATCGCGGTGACGCCGAGTTCGCGCACCAGGTCGAGGACGTCGGTGCGCAGGCCGGCCTCGTCGGCGGCCGGGTGGCCGGGCTCGAAGACACCGGTGTAGACGCACCGGCCGAGGTGTTCGACGAAGGAGCCGAAGAGGCGGGGGTCGACGGCGCCGACGGTGAAGGCGGGGTCGAGGGTGAAGCGGGCGGTGCGCATGGGGTCCTTTCGGTCGGCCGGAAGCGGTGCGGTGCCGGGGGTCACTGGCCCGCCAGGCCCGTGTGGGCGACGCCCCGCACGATCTGGCTCTGGAAGAAGACGAAGACGATGATCAGCGGCAGGCCCGCGATGAGGCCGCCGGCCATGAGCTGGGGCCAGACGATGCCCCAGGCGTTCTGCACGGTGGCGATGCCGTTGGGCATGGTCATCAGGTCGGGGTTGTTCGTCACCATGTACGGCCACAGGAAGTTGTTCCAGGAGGCGATGAAGGTGAAGATGCCGACCGCCGACAGGGACGGCTTGGACAGCGGCAGCACGATGGTGAAGAAGATCCGCCAGCGGCCGGCGCCGTCGATGAACGCGGCCTCCTCCAGCTCCCTGGGCAGGGACTGGAAGAACTTGTAGAGGATGAGGACCATCGCGGCCGGGGCGCACTGCGGCAGGATCATGCCCCAGTAGGTGTCGACCATGCCGAGCGACTGCACGGTGGTGAACAGCGGGACGCCGAGGATCGCCGGGGAGAACATCAGCCCGGCCATGGTGAGCGCCATCAGCGCGGACTTGCCGCGGAACTCGGTGCGGGCGAACCCGTATCCGGCCAGCGCGCTCACCAGCAGCACGATGAAGGTGACGCAGACGGAGACGACGACGGAGTTCACGAACCAGTTCGGGATGTCGCCCGCCGTGAAGACCGCCTTCCAGGAGCCGAGGGTGACGTGGTCGGGGATCCAGTGCGGGGAGGCGACGGACTCGGCCGGGGACTTCAGGGAGGTGGACAGGGCCCAGGCGAGCGGCGAGATCCACAGCAGGGAGAGGAGGGCGGCCACGAGGGTGAGGGCGATCTGGCCGGGGGTCCAGGTGCCGCGCGGCCGGCGCACGGCGGGGGCCGGGGTCGTCATCGGGCGGTCTCCTCACGGTGGCGCAGCAGCCACATCCGGGCCAGGGCGACGGTGGCGACGATGACGAACAGGACGAAGGAGATGGCGGAGGCGTAGCCCACGCGGTAGCTGGTGAAGCCCTGTTCGAGGGTGTACTGGACGAAGGTGCGGGTGGATTCCTCCGGTCCGGGCCCGAAGTCGTACATGACGACGGCCTGGTCGAAGACCTGGAGCGAGGCGAGCACCTGGAGGGCGAGGACGAGGCCGGTGATGGCGCGCAGGTTGGGGACGGTGATGTGCCGCATCCGCTGGAAGGGGCCTGCGCCGTCGAGTTCGGCGGCCTCGTACAGGTGCTGCGGGATGTTCTGCAGGGCGGCCAGGTAGAGCAGGAACGAGAAGCCGACGGTCCACCACAGGGTGGCGATGACGACGGCGAGCAGGGCCGTCGACTTCTGCGTGAGCCAGGGGGTGTTCAGGCCGAGCAGGTGGTTGATCATGCCGTTGGTGGGCTGGAGCAGCCACTTCCACAGGTTGCCGACGACCGCGGACGGCAGCAGGAAGGGCGCGAAGAAGCACAGCCGCCACAGCCACTTGAGGTGGGTGACGTGGTGGGCGATCAGTGCCATCAGCAGGGCGACGACGACGATGCAGGGCACGACTTCGAGGGTGAACCGCACGCTGTGCCACAGCGCGTCCCACACCAGCGGGTCGTGCAGCGCCTCGCGGTAGTTGGCCAGGCCGACGAAGCGGGTGTGGTCGCCGGAGATGTTGGCGTCGGTGAAGCTGAGGTAGAGGCCGCGGACGACCGGCAGGATCACGAACAGCGCGTACAGCAGGAGGAAGGGGGCGACGAACCAGCCTCCGTGCTGGAAGCGGCGGCCCCAGCGGACGCGGGCCGAGTCGGTGGCGGTGGTGGTCCGCGGGCGCAGGGCGGCGCCGGTGGCGACGGTGGTGCTGCTCATGCGGCGGCTCCCGTCAGCTCCTGGGCGGCGGTGCGTCCGTCCATGGGGTTCTTCATGGCGAGCAGCTCCTCCAGGACGTCGCGCATCCGGCGCGCGGCCGTGGGCGGCTTCGCCGAGCCGAGGTTGGAGGAGGCGATGACCGGGCCGATGCGCTGGGCGAGGGTGCCGGTGGAGCCGGCGAACCAGATGCGCGGTTCGGTGGCCGGGTGCTCCATGGCCGGGCGGGAGTACTCGTCCTGCGGGGCCAGTTCCAGGTAGGCGGGGTCCTTGAAGGTGGGCAGGTAGGCGGGGACGTGGCCGCCGCCCGCCCACGCGGTGGCGTGCCGCACGAGGTGGGCGGCGAGCCGGTGCGCGCCCTCGTTCGCGGCGCCGCCGCGGCCGGACTGGTGGGGCAGGACGAAGGAGTGCGACTCGGCGTGGGTGGCGGGCCTGCCGAACACGGGCGGCAGCGGCTGAGCCCCGTACTCGACCTGGTCGCCGAAGTACGGGACGGACCAGTCGCCCTCCCAGGTGAAGGGGGATCCGGCCAGGAAGGCCTCGCCGTCGGCCTCGCCCGCGACGGTGTAGCCGTCGGTGACGTGCTTGCGGAAGAACTCCAGGATCTCGGTGGCCTTGTCGGTGTCGAAGGTGACGTCGGTGCGGTCGTCGGTGAAGTAGGTGCCGGCGAGCTGCTGGTAGAAGGCGACGAAGAACCACCAGCAGAAGTTCTGGTCGTTGGCGTGCAGGCCGAGGGTCTGCACGCCGTTCCTCAGCTGCTTGCGGGCCGCGCGCAGGACGGCGAACCAGTCGTCGGTGCTGGTGGCGGCCGGCAGCCGGCCGTGCTCGTCGAGCAGACCCGCCTTCGCGCAGACGTCCTTGCGGTAGAAGCAGAGCTGGACGTGGATGTCCAGGGGCAGCGCGTACAGCTTGCCGTCGACGATGCCGCGCTTCCACAGCACGGGGTTGAAGTCCGCCTCCCTGACGCCGTACCGGCTGAGGAGGTCCATGTCGAAGGGGTCCAGGAGGCGGCCCGGCGCGAAGCCGGGGATGCGGCCCTGGTGCATGACGGCCAGGTCCGGTGCGCGGTTGCCGGCGGCGGCCATGGCGAGCTTGGTGTAGTAGGGGCCGCCCCAGGTGAGCGTGGAGTCCTTGACGGCCACGTCGGGGTGGGAGGCGCGGAAGGCGTCCACCATCGTGGCCATGTTGGCGCCGTCGCCGCCCTGGAAGAGGTTCCAGTACCGCACCCGGGTGCGGGCGCTCGCGGCGAGGGCGTCGGCGCCCGTGCCGAGCGCGGCGAAACCGAAGCTGCCCGCGACCGCCACGCCTCCCGCGGCGGCGAGAAGTTGCCTGCGATTCAGGCCAGGTCGTCCCATTACCCGCCCTCACTGTTCGAGATTTCGAAAGGTGCTCGTAACTTCGAACGGGACCGTAGAATCGAAGCGCTTGCGCGTCAATGGGTCGGACAAGACTTTCGGACGGAGGGCGGGCGGCCGCGGGCCGGCGCGGCGCCGCGCCGGCGTGGTTGCGGCCGGGGTCGAACGGGCACCGGACGGACACCGTTCGGGGCCGAACGGGGATCGCACGGGCACCGGTCGGGCACCGGGGGCACGCCGGTCGGGCACCGAGGACCGTCAGTCGGGTATCGGCCAGGTGCCGGTCGTGTGCGGGCCGGGGTGCCGCGTGCGGCGGCGGTGGTGGCGGCGGCCGGGTGACGGCGGGGGGCGTGCGGGGCGGGGGCGGTCGCGGGCCGCCGCGTAGGCTCGGGGCCCGGTGCGGTGCGCGGCGCCCGCGCGCGGCGCGGTGCCGCACGGCGGGCGGAGCGGCAGGCCGGCCACCGGGCCGAGCGCGCCGCGAAAGGACCTTTCCCCGGTGCGGGCGGCACGGGGATGATGGGGGGCGGTCCCGGCGGAACAACGGGGGAACAAGGGGAAACGCGTGCGTAGGAAACGGGAGATGCGGCGCCTCGCCGACACTCTCATCGACCCCATCCGGGTGCCCGTCCCCGCGGACCCGGAGGCGTTGTTCACCGCGCTCGTCGACTCCGTCAGCGCCTGGCGCGGCCGGCGGGTCGTCGTCCGCCGCGAGATCTTCCCGCCGCACACCGCCAGCGGGCTGTGGCTGGAGGGCGAGTCCCAGGACGTGGTGGTCGTCGACCGGCGGGCCGCCTCCTGGCACCAGATCGTGATCTTCTGCCACGAGGTGTGGCACATGAACCGGCGGGACGCGGACGACGCGGCGGCCCCGGTCCCGCCCAGCGCCCCGCCCCGGCCCGTCGCCGCACGCACCGATTTCAGCCTCGCCGACGAGCAGGAGGCGGACCGGTTCGGCATGCTCATGGGCGGCAGGCTGCGCACCTGGCTGGAGGGGGCCCCGGCGGACGCCGTCCCGCCACCGGGCACCGAGGAGGACATCGCCGGGCGCATCGGATCCGCGCTCAACTATCGTGGAGCGCGCAGGAGATGAACGGACTGATCAACTACGTCAGCTGCGGCGCGCTGTGGCTCGGGCTGGCGGTCAAGACCCCCGACCTGGTCCGCCACCGGCGCGACCCCTACCTGCGCGCGATCTGCGTGGTGCTGGCCCTGGCGGGCGCCTGCTTCTTCCTCGGGGCCGCGCCGACGGTCGGCACCGTCAACCGGCTCAGCGGCGTGCCGAACCTCGCCGCGCCGCTCACCTACGCGTCCATCACCGCCTACAGCGCCGCCTCCCAGGTCCTCGTCGTGCACTGGCGGGGCGGGGAGCGGGTGCGCCGGGTGACCCGCCGCTGGATGACCGCCTACGCCTGCGTGGCCGTCGGCATCGCCGCCATGTTCGTGCTCGGCCGGGCGCCGGTGGAGCGCCGCACGGACCTGGACACGTACTACGCCACGACGCCGTTCATCGCCGAGATGATCGTGCTGTACCTGGCCGCGCACCTCGCCGCGGTGAGCGTCACCACCGTCTCGGCGCTGCGCTGGGCCCGTGAGGTACGGGGCTGGCTGCGCGCCGGACTGGTGCTCCTGGGCCTGGGTTCGCTGTGCAGCGCGGGGTACGGGGTGACCAAGTCCGTTGCGGTGGCGGCCCGTTGGTCCGGGCGGGACTGGTCGGCGCTGAGCACCGACGTGTCGCCCGCCGCCGCGGGTCTCGGTGCGCTGGTCACCTCGGTCGGGATCCTGGTGCCGCTGACCGGGCCCCGGCTCGCGCAGTGGTGGCGGTCCTGGCGGGCGTACGCCCGGCTGGCACCGCTGGAGCGGGAACTGGACGACCTCCTCACCCGCCGCGCCCTCCGGCTGCCCCGCCCGCGCTGGTGTTCCCCCACCACGCGGCTCATCTGGCGCCAGACCAGCATCCACAACGCGCTCAGCTACCTGGACGCGTTCTTCGACCGCGCCCTGTACGAGCGCGTCCGGACCAGGACCCTGGCCGCCACCGGCGATCCGGAGCAGGCGGAGGCCGCGGCGTGGGCGGCGGTCATCACGGGGGCGCTGCGGCAGCACGGCGGGTGCCCGGCCCGCGAGGCGGGCACCGGGGCCGGGGCGTCCGACGCGCGGGGCGGCCTTACGGCGCCGGAGGCCGGTGCCGGCCATGCGGCGCTGGAGACCGCGGTGCGCGGTGTGCTGCGGGACGGCACGCGGACCGAGGAGGCGGCCGGTCCGCCGCTGCGGGTGCTCGACGGCGTCGGGCCGGTGACCGGCCCCGAGGGCGGGGGCGGCCGGTGGCCGGTGCTGCTCGACGGGGTCGGACGGCCCCAGCCGGCCCCGGACGCGGAGCGGCTCGCGCCGGACGCGGAGCGGCTCACACCCGCCGCGGAACGGGTCACTCCGGGCGCGGAGCGGCTCGCGTCGGACGCCGGGGAAGCGGTCCGCACCGCGCCGTCCGCAGCGGTCCCCGCCGGCCCGGCCACGCCCGCTGCGGACGGAGCGCCGAACGGGCGGCCGGGCGGGCGGGTGCCCGGTCCCGCGCTGCTCGTACGGATCGCCGACACGCTGGGGGCCGCGCGGCGCCCGGCGCACGGCCCACGGCCGTCGGAGGCGGTGTGACGGGGGCGCCCGCACCCGCGCGCACGAGGGAACCGCTGCGCCCGCGCGCCGCCGGCCCGGCCGGGCGGAGGTGGCGCGGGTGAGCCTCGTCGTCTATCTCGCGGCGGGCCTGTTCGGGCTGTCGGCCGTGGTGCTGTGCCGGCGGCCGCCGCGGGCCGTGCGGGACCCGCTGACCGTGTCCACCTGCGTGGCGATCGTGCTCGGCTCGCTGGTGTTCGTCTGCTCGGCACCGCTGACCCTGGCCGCCGTCAACGACCTCACCGGCATCCCCAACTTCGGCGCCCCGCTGACGTACGGCATGCTCAGCGCGTACAGCTGCTCGCTGCTGATCCTGCTCATCCACTGGCGTGGCGGGCCCCCCGAGCGGGTCCGGCGGATGGTGCTGCGCAGTATCGCCGCCTACGTCCCGCTGATCGCCGCCATCGTCGTCCTGTTCGCGCTGGGCGACGCCCGCACCGAGCGGCTCACCGACCTCGACACGTACTACGCCAACACCCCGTACCTGTGCGAGATGATCCTGCTCTACCTCGTCGGGCACAGCGCGGCGACCCTGGCGACGTGCGTGCTGTGCGTGAAGTGGAGCCGCGAGGTCACCGGGCTGCTGCGGACCGGGCTGCGCCTCATCCTCGCCGGTTCCGCGCTGGACGTGGTCGGCTTCCAGCTGACCAAGTACACGGCGGTGGCCGCCCGGTGGACGGGTCACGACCTGGACGTGCTGTCCACGCAGGTCGCGCCGCCGCTGGCCTCCCTCGGCGCGCTGCTGTGCTCGGCGGGTTTCGTGCTGCCCAGGCTGCTGCCGTCCGCCCTCGCCCAGTTGCGCAGCCTGGACGACTACCGCACCCTCGCCCCGCTGTGGGCGCGGATCCGCTTCGTGTCGACCGCGCCCAAACCGCCCAGCGGCTGGTGGCAGTTGCCGCGGGCCCGGCTGCACTGGCGCGAGGTGTCCATCCACGACGCGCTGCTGGGCCTCGCGCCGTACTTCGACGACACGGTCCGCGAACGCGCCCTGGCAGCCGCCCGGCGCGCGGGCCGCACCCCGCACGACGCCCGGATCGCGGCGGAGGCGGCGATGCTCGCCGACGCCGCCCGCCGCGCCGCCGCCCGCGAGGACCCCCTGCCCACGCCGAGCGGCTACCGCCTGCACGCCACGGAGGTGTCCGGGACGAGCGGGCTGGTGGAACTGGCGCAGGCACTGGTCCGGCCGCCGGCCGGAACCCCCGTACGGGGAGGAACGGTGAGGACCTCCCATGGCTGAGCCCGTGATCCACTCCGAGGAGCCCCATGTCCCTGTCCCTGCCTCCCCTGCCTCCCCTGCCGCCGCTGCCCCCGGGCCGCGGTCCGGGCCGGCGCAGGGCCGTGATCGTCGGTGCCGGTCTGGCCGGCATGCTGGCCGCGGCGGCGCTGTCCGGCGTCGTGGACGAGGTGGTCGTGCTCGACCGGGACGACCTGCCGGCCGGCCCCGAGCACCGCAAGGGGCTGCCCCAGGGGCGCCATGCCCATCTGCTGATGGCCGGCGGCCTGGCCGCCATGGAGGACCTGGTGCCGGGCGGCGGCGTGCGCGAGCGGCTGCTGGCGGCGGGCGCCCGTGAGATACCGCTCGGCTCGGGCATGCTGGCCCTCACCTCCGAGGGCTGGCTGCGGCGCTGGCGGCACGACGGCCCGCGCATGCTCAGCTGCACCCGCGCGCTGCTGGACTGGACGGTGCGGGACGCCGTCCTCGCGCACACCCGCACCGAGGTCCGCAGGGCGGGGGCCGTGGGGCTGGTGGGCGACGCGGAGCGGGTGCGCGGCGTACGGATCGCGGCGGCGGGCCCCGGTGCGGCGGACGGCGGGCCGCGGGAGGAGACCGAACTGGCCGCCGACTTCGTCGTCGACGCGAGCGGGCGCGGCTCACGCGTCGTCACCTGGCTGGAGGAGATCGGCGTCACGGACGTGCGGACCAGGAGCGTCGACTGCGGCCTGGTCAACGCCACGCGCGTCTACCGTACGCCGGCGGGCGCCGAACAGTTCCCGCTGACGATCGTGCAGGCCGACCCGTACCGCTCGCTGCCGGGCCGCAGCGGCATGGTCCTGCCGATCGAGCAGGACCGCTGGATGGTCAGCCTCGCCGGAACCCGCGGCGGCGGTGAGCCCCCCGCCGACCCGGACGGCTTCCTCGCGTACGCGCTCGCCCTGCCGAGCCCGCTCGTGGGCCGTCTCGCCTCCGGCGCCGAACCCCTCACGGACGTGCACATCAGCCGCAGCACCAGCAACGTGCGGCGCTACCTGGAGAAGACCGCGCGCTGGCCGGAGGGTTTCGTCGCCCTGGGCGACGCGGTGGCCACCTTCAACCCGGCCTACGGGCAGGGCATGTCGGTGGCCGCGCTGGGTGCGCGGATGCTGGCCGGACAGGTGCGGCGGGGCGGTCCCCACGCGCCCGGCCTGGCCCGGCGGGTGCAGCGCGGGAACGCCCGGTGGGTCGACGCGGCCTGGGCGGCGGCGGTAGGCCAGGACGTCTGGTACCCGGACACGCGCGGCGCCCGGCCGACCGCGGCGGACCGGCTGACCACGGCCTACAGCCGCCGGCTGACCCGGGCCGCCACCGGCTCCCACCGGGCGGCGGCGGCGCTGTGGGACGTGACGAGCCTGCGCACCGGCCCGGAGCGCCTCTTCCGCCCCCGCACGCTCCTCGACGTGGCGTGCGGCCCCCTGCTGCCCCCGCTGTCCGGCCCGCCGCTGACGGCGTCCGAGCGCAAGATCCTCGGGGAACTGGACCGGGCGGGGGCGGAGGCGGGGCAGACGGCGGCGAAGCGGTAAGGCCCGCCGGTCCGCAACCGCGGCCTGCGGGCCAGGGCGGTCCCCTCAGCCCCGGCTCCCCTCACCAGGCCCGTTCGCTCAGCCACGGCCCGCCCTAGCCAGGCCCGTTCGCTCAGCCACGGCCCGCCCTAGCCAGGCCCGTTCGCTCAGCGACGGCCCGCCCTGCCAGGCCCGGTTCCTCAGCCCCTACCGCCCGTCAGGCCCGAGCCCCCGGCCGCGGCCTGCGGCCAGGGCCGTCCCCTCAGCCCGGCTCCCCTCACCAGACCCGGTCCCTCAGCCGAGGCGCGCCCGCCAGGCCCGTTTCGCTCAGCCATGGGCCGCCCCGCCAGACCCGTTCCCTCAGCCCCTGCCCGCCCCGCCGGGCCCGGTCCCTCAGCCCGCGAACGCCGGCTGGGGCAGGCCGCTGCCCGCGTCCGGCACCACCAGGAGGGAGCCGGCCAGCGGGTGCGGTGCGGTCAGACCGGTGCGGGCCGTGGTGACGTACAGGTCGCTCAGGCCCGCGCCGCCGAACGCACAGGCGGTGGCGCGCGGGACGGGGAGGGTGACGACGCGGTCCAGCACGCCGTCGGGGGTGTAGCGCCGCACCGCGCCGCCGTCCCACAGGGCCACCCACACGCACCCGTCGGCGTCGACGGTCAGCCCGTCCGGGTAGCCCGCGCCCTCCTCCACCTGCGCCAGCGGCCGTCTGTTCACGGCCTGCCGGCCGCCGTCCAGGACGTCGAAGACGTCGATCCGGCGGGTCGGGGTGTCCACGTAGTACATCCGGCGGCCGTCCGGGCTCCAGCCGGTGCCGTTGCTCACCGTCACATCGGTCAGGAACGGTTCGGCCGCGCCGTCACCGGTGAAGCGGGACAGGGTGCCGCCGCCCGGCGCCTCGTCGTAGCGCATGGTGCCGGCCCACAGGGAGCCGTCGGGCGCCACGGCGGCGTCGTTGCCGCGGCGGCCGGGCACCGGGTCGCGGTGCAGCCAGCGGAAGGCGCCCTCGGGACCGGGGTCGACCAGGCCGATCCCGTCGCGCAGGTTCAGCACCAGTCCCCCGCCGGCGCGCGGCTTGGCCGCGCCCACGTGCTGGCCCGTGGCGCGGACCGTGCGCCGGCCGGTCGCCGGATCGTAGGTGTGCACCCGGGAGGAGAGGATGTCCACCCAGATCAGCCGCTCCCGCGCCGGGTCCCACGTCGGTCCCTCGCCCAGCTCGGCCCGGGCCGCCACCGCCACGTCGTACGCCGTCGCCGTCATGCCGCGCTCCGGTGGCCGAGGCGCTCCGAGAGCTGGGCCGCGCCCTTCACGGCGAGCTGCTCCAGCTCGCTCCTGCGCTCCTCGCTCCAGCGGATCATCGGCACGGAGATGGACAGGGCCGCGACCACCCGGCCGGTGCGGTCGCGCACCGGGGCGGCCACGCAGCTGACGTCGGGGTTGGACTCGCGGTTCTCCACGGCCAGGCCGCGCCGCCGGATCTCGGCCAGGGCCTCGCGCAGGGCGGCGGGATCGGTGATGCTGTTGGGGGTCATCGCGACCAGTTCGGCGCCGTCCGGGACGCGTTCGGCCAGTGCTGACTCGGGGAGGGAGGCGAGCAGCATCTTGCCGACGGAGGTGCAGTGCGCCGGGAGGCGGCGGCCGGCGGCGGAGACCATGCGGACCGCGTGCGTGGAGTCGACCTTGGCGATGTAGATGACGTCGGCGCCCTCCAGGATCGCCACGTGCACCGTTTCGTCGCAGGTCTCCGCGACGGCGCGGGCCACCTGCTGGCCCTCGGCGGCGAGGTCGAGCTGCTCGGCGTAGCGGCTGCCGAGCTGGTAGGGGCGCACGCCCAGCCGGTAGCGTCCGGGCTGGCCGGTCACCGGGACGATGTACTGGCGGGCGGCGAGCGTGGTGACCAGCTCGTGCACCGTGGTGCGCGGCAGCTGGAGCCGGCGCACGATGTCGGGGGCGGAGAGCGTGCCGTCCCCGTCGAGGAACAGCTCGAGTATGTCGAGAGCCCGGGTCACGGCAGGTACGAGGCGTCCCACGACCGGTCCCCTCCCTGGATCCAGGCCTGTTCGAGATTTCAACAGGCGATCGGCATGACGAACACAGGCTAGCCATGGCGGGGGGCGGGGGCAATGGGGCGGCCCTTGCGCCCCTGCGCGACGATGGTGCGCATGGCTGCCTCCTCCTCCGCGTCCGGGCCCTTCACCGCGCGTGACTTCCAGCTCGTGCTGCTGCGGCGCATGGCCGATCACCAGCCGGACCTGGTCGCGGACGCCCGGCGGGAGCTGGGGGCGTCGCTCGCGCAGATGCGGGAGGCCAACAAGCGGTGGCAGGCGATGGTGCGCTCGCCCCGGGCCCGTTCGGCCGCCGCCCGCTACCGATCCGTCCTCGGCGCCCCCGAGTCCACGGCCGCCCGCCGCATCGGCGACCTGGACTGCGAGGCCCGGCAGTGGCCGCTGCCGCTCTGGCCCGGGCTGCGCTTCGAGGTGCTGGCCGGCCCCGACGGCCAGGTCTGGAACGCGTGGCTGGTCCGCGCCCCCGGGGCCGAAGGCCCTGACCTGCGGACGGTCGACGATCTCGCCCCCTGGTCCTGCACGGTCGAGGAGGCCGCCCGCGCCTTCGCCCCCGCCCGCCCGCTGGAGGGCACCGCGCCGACACGGTGGGGACTGGCCTTCACCGCGCCCGACGCGCAGGGCGTACGGCACGAGGTCGTCGCGGAGTTCACCTGGGGGCTGCTCCAGCGGACACGGGTCGGGGACGAACCGGACGCGTAACCCATCCCGGAACCGCCCCGGCACACACAGGTCAGGGACGAACCGGACGCGCAGCCCGCGCGGGGTTCCCGGGGCGGGCCGGGACGGCGGCCAGGATGTCCCGCACCACCCGCTCCTGCGATCCGGGATGCAGCCACAGGAACAGGTTCGGCTCGACCAGCTCCAGTTCCATGACGCACGGCGCACCGCCCTCGCCGCCTGCCTCGCCCGCCCCCGCCGGTCCGCCTCGACCGTCCGGTCCGTCCTGCCCGTCCGGTCCGGTCTGCCCGTCCGGTCCGTCCACGAGGTCGACGCGGGCGTACAGCAGCTCGGGTGCTCCGGGCACGGCGGCCAGCGCCCGCCGCGCCACGGCGAGTTCGGCGGGTGTCGGGGTCCACGGTTCGAGGTCCGGGTGGGCCACCTTCTCGGCGTCGAAGGCCGTTCCCGGCGAGAGCACGGCCCGCTTGCGGCTGGCGTGCAGCAGCCGGCCGCCGAAGAACTGCAGCGCCCGCTCCCCGCCGGTGTCGATGCGGGTCAGGTAGGGCTGCACCATCGCGGTCATGCCCTCCGCGTGCATGCGCGCCACCTGCGCGGCGGCCGTCTCCCGCTCGGCGGGCGCGTACCTGGCGGCGTACCGGGCGCCCGCCCCGAAGACCGGTTTGACGACGAAGTCGTGGTCGCCGGGCAGGTCCTGCGGCCCGCACGGGTCCCCGGGCGCCAGGTAGCGGGTCGGCACGACGGGCACCCCGGCCGCGGCGAGGTCCCCGAGGTAGCGCTTGTCTGTGTTCCAGCGCACGACAGCGGCCGGGTTGGCCAGCCGCGTCACCTTCGCGCACCGCTCGGCCCAGGCCGCGAACTCGGCGGCGCGCCAGCTGTAGTCCCAGGTCGACCGTATGACGACGAGGTCGTAGGAGGCCCAGTCGGCGTCCGCGTCGTCCCAGGGCACGGCGTCGGCGTCGGCTCCGGCGGCGCGCAGGGCCGCGAGGAGCGGGCCGAGGTCTCGGTCGCGGTTCGGCACGGCTCCGGGATCGTAGGTGACAAGGGCGACACGGGGCACGGCGGGCTCCTTCTGCGGGGCGGGGCGGTTCTCGCGTCCGGCCGGCGGCGCGTGCCGGCCGGGTCGCGGCTCCAGCGGGTGAACGGTCCGGGCGAACGGTCCGCGGTGCACGCTAACAACCGCCGCCGCCGCGACCGGAACGCGCTCCTTGACCTTCACCTTCGGGGAAGCCTCAGCATCGGTGGCGGGAACGGAGACGAGGTCCACATGCCTACGCCGGCCCGCGCCTGCTCGCCGTGGCCGACGGCTACGGGGCCGGCGGCGCGCGGGCGGGCAGTGCGGCCGTGTCGGCGCTGCGGACGCTGGACACGGCACGGCCGCCCGCCGGGAGCGTGCTGAACCTGCTGGAGGACGCCCTCCAGGACGCGACCCGCGCGGTGGCGGACGCCACCGGCGGCGAGGAGGCCGGTACGACCCTGACCGCGCTGCTGTGGACCGGCTCCCGGCTCGCCCTGGTGCACGTCGGGGACAGCAGGGCGTACCTGCTGCGCGGGAGCGGGCTGTTCCGGGTCACCCAGGACCACACCGTGGTCCAGGCGATGCTGGACGAGGGGCGACTGACGCCCGTGGAGGCGGTGAGCCACCCGCAGCGCGCGCTGCTCCTGCGGGCGCTGGACGGCGGCGGCACCCCGTCCCTCCCGGACCTGCGCCTGCACGACCCGCTGCCCGGCGACCGGTACCTGCTGTGCTCCGACGGCCTGTCCGGAGTCGTCCCCGACGACCGGATCCAGGCCCTCCTGGCCCGCGCGGCGGACCCGGACACGGCCGTACGTTCCCTGGTCGACGCCGCGAACACCGCCGGCGGCCCGGACAACGTCAGCTGCGTCGTGGCCGACGTGGTGGAGGCCGGGTCGGCCTGAAACCCCGGGTGCCGGGTGGTGGCCCTCGGGGGAGGCGATGGTCGGCGTGCGACGGCGGGGAGTCGTATGACGATCCGAACAAGGGATCAGTTGTTCCCTGGAACAGGTGATCGTCGCAGAAGTGATCGGTGCGGGGCCGGCGGGGCGGCAGATACTGACGGTGCGCAAGCGACGGGCTGCAGACCGTGGTCGGCGCGTGTCCCACTTGAGGCAACACAAGGAGAATGCACGATCATGAACTTCCTCACCGACGTCCTCGCCGGCCTGATCCACATCGTCGGCTGGCTGGTCTGACGGCAGCGACAGCGCAGGCAGCACGGCGGCGCCGCCTCCCCGTCCCAGGGAGGCGGCGCCGCCCGCGTGCGCGCGGGATCTTCCGGGGCGCGCTGCCTCAGCGCCGCCCCACCCCCACGGCCCGGACGAGCTCCTGCCGCACGGACCCGCCCCGGTCGTCGCCGGCGAAGGCCCGCAGCGAGACGGTGGCCGCGCCGCGCGGCACGGTGAGCGTGCCCTTCCAGGAGGCGTGGGAGCCGCTGAGCCGCACCTTCTGCCACGTCCTGCCCTCGTCGTACGAGACGTCCAGCCGCCCTCCGGAGATGGTGCCGGTGCCGGGCGCGCCCGCCACGTACTCGGCGTGCAGGCCCACCGGGATCCGGCCGCCGGCCCGCAGCTCGCCCGCGAGGTCGGTGTCCAGGGCGAAGCCGAGGTTGATCAGCGGCAGCGCGGTCCACCGGTCACCGGGCGTGGCCGCCGAGCGGAACGTCCACTCGGCGTGGCCCCGGCTCGCGAGCTTCCAGCGGGCCGGGTCGAGCGCGGTGTCGGTGACGAGCTTGTAGGTGTGCTCGTCGGCGGGCGCGTCCCACACGTACGCGGCCGAACTGGCGCCCCGGTCGACCTCCTTGCCGTCCAGGTAGGCGACGGTGGTCTGGGTCATGCCGCTGTCCGGGCTCCACACGTCGCCGAAGCCGGTGTGGTCGGGCCCGGAGTCGCCCCAGCCGGGGGCGTTGAACCGGATGGTGTCGCCCGACCGCTGCTGCCCCCAGCCCAGGCCGGTGCCGAGCCACGGGTGCAGGACGGGCTTGAACCAGTCCAGTTCCCCGTGCGAGCCGCCGGTGTAGCGGACCAGGCCGCTGCGCTCCTCCAGGGTGCCCTCGCCGAGCGTCACGGACTCGTGCCAGCGCTGGCCGGGGCCGGTGGAGACGTAGTCGGTCCGCTCGGCCGGGAAGCCGGCGCTCTCCTGGAAGCCGATGCCGACCGGGAAGGTGTCGGTGATCGAGTAGCGGAACTCGCCGCCGCCCGCCGCCCGGCCGGCGTGGAACTTCACGTCGAGGGCGGCCAGTTGCCGGTGGTCCGGCCGGTAGGTCAGGTCACGGTCGGGGACGGCGCCCGGGTGGCCCTCCGAGAGGTCGTAGACGTAGGGGGTGCGGCGGGTGCCGGTCATGTCGACGTGGTGGGCGGCGCGCAGCCGGGCGGCGTCGGCGGCGTTCACCGAGGCGATCTGGAGCGGGCGGTCGGCGTTGTCGTCGGTGCCCCACCACAGACTGAGCCGGCCGGGCGCGTCGTCGGTCACGAACAGCGCCCGGGCGCCCGCCTCCTGCGCGGCCTGGGCGAGGGCGGCCGGGTCGCCGCCTTCCGGGAGCCGGGCCAGGACCGCCTTGCCGCGCACGTCCGAGCCGGTGAAGTCCCCGGTGCCGACGTCGACCAGCGGGAGCCTGCTGCGGCCCTCGGTCAGGGTGCCGCCCGCCTGGACGAGTGCGTCGCCGATCCCCTTGACCTCCAGGAGGGGCTTGCCGAGCCGCCACACGGTCCGGTACTCGAAGCTGCCCTGCTTCACCGGCGCGGTCGGCGCCGCGAAGACGCTGTCGTACATCAGGGGCACCTGGACGGCACCGAACAGGTCGGAGCCGCCCGCCTTGCGGTCGTACTCCATGAGGAGCTGCCGCCGTTCGGTGCGGCGGCCGGCGTCGGCGCGGACCTCGCGCAGCCGGCGCCCGTCCAGGGTGATCTCGCGGTCCCGGTCGAGGGTGATCTCGGGGGCGGCGAGGAAGCCGAGCCCGAGGGAGTCGGCGCCGTGGCTGCCGCGCACGTCGAGGAAGGAGGAGACGCTGTAGGTGCCCGGCCGCAGCCGCAGCCGCAGGGTGCCGGAGTCGTCGACGCGGGCGCTGAACGGGTCGACTCCCGCGGCGAGTTGCTGCACGGCGAGGTCGGCCGCGGTGGCGGTGCCGGACCGGTCCTTGACGTGCACGGTGAGGGTGTAGCGCTCGTCCTCCTTGACCAGCCCGAACGCGGTGTGCGCTACGGGGGTGCCGGCGGCCGAGGCCACGATCTGCCCGCTGGTCGTCCCCACCGGCGCCTTCGCGCCGTCACCGGTGACGGTGGTGGAGGCGGTGCCGTGGGCGGGCACGGTCAGCTTCGTGCCGGCGAGGGTGGCCACGCCCTCGGGGGCGCCCTGCACGGCCAGGGTCAGGTCCACGGGCCGGTCGGCGGAGTTGGTGTAGGTGAGGGTGCGGGTGACCGGCTTGTTCCCGTCGTAGGGCCAGCCGTAGAAGCCGAGGTCGGCACTGCCGGTGGCGGTGACCTCGGCGGCCACCGCACCGGGCACGCTGACCCGGCCCGCGCCCAGCGTGTAGGCGGAGGCGTCCACCCGCTGCGACGTCGACATCAGCGCGTCCTTGAGCCGGGCGGCGCTCCAGTCGGGGTGTTCCTGGGCGAGCAGCGCGGCGACCCCGGCGACGTGCGGCGTCGCCATGGACGTACCGCTCATGGTCGTGTAGTCGCCGCTGCCCTCGGTGAGCCGGGAGCGGGCGGCGAGGATGTCGACGCCGGGGGCCGCGAGGTCGGGCTTGAGGGCGTTGTCGCCCAGGCGGGGTCCGGCGCTGGTGAAGTAGGCGGCCCGGTCGGCGGAGTCGACCGCGGAGACGGTCAGGGCCGCGTCGGCGGCGCCGGGGGAGCCGATGGAGGAGGGGGCTCCGGTGTTCCCGGCGGCGATCACGAAGAGCGCGCCGGTCTGCGCGGTCAGGGTGTTCACGGCCTGCGCCATGGGGTCGGTGCCGTCGCTGGCCTCGGTGGAGCCCAGCGACATGGACACGATCCGCGCGTGCACGTCCCGCGCGGCCCACTCCATGCCGGCGATGATCTGCGACTCGCTGCCGGTGCCCTGGTCGTCGAGGACCTTGCCGACGGCGAGCGTGGCGTCGGGTGCGACGCCCTTCTCCTTGCCGCCGGAGGCGGCGCCGCTGCCGCCGACGGTGGAGGTCACGTGGGTGCCGTGGCCGTTGCGGTCGGCGACCTCCTCGCCGGGGATGAAACTCCTGGTCTGCGCGACCCGTCCGGCGAGGTCGGGGTGGGTGGTGTCGACCCCCGTGTCGAGGACGGCGACGGTGACGCCCTTGCCGGTCAGCCCGGACTCCCAGGCCTTCGGTGTGCCGATCTGGGCGTTGGACTCGGCCATGCCGGCACTGACCCGGCCGTCCAGCCAGACCTTCTCGACGCCCTCCGCCGACAGGCCGCGCGCCGTGCCCGGCCGGGCGAACTCCCGCCAGAACGCCCGCCCCTTGTCCGCCTCCACGGCGGCGCCGTGCACGCTGGCGAGGTTCCGGGTCCGCTCGGTGCCGCGCGGGGTGCGCACCGCCTGCCCCTTGCCGTAGGTCACGATCAGCGGCAGTTCACCGGTGCTCCGGTCACCGAGCCCCTGGCGCAGCAGCTCGCTGACGTCGAACAGCCGCGGGTCGAGCCGGCCCGTCCGCAGATAGGGCCGTGCCTCGTCCGGTACGACGGTGACGGTGCCGTCGGCCACGCTGGTCCGCACGGCGCCGACGGCCCCGGCGGGCCGCCGCACCGTGACCGTGCTCCGGCCACCGCCGAGCGGGGTGAGGGTGACCCGGTCGCCGGTGACGAGGGTGACGGTGCGGGCGGCGTCCGGCTTCGCGGCTACGGCGGCCCCCGGGGCGGCGGCGCCGGGGCGGGGGGCGGCGGCCTGCTGGGCGGCGGCCTGCCCGGCGGGCAGCAGGGCGATCACGAGCCCGGCCGACAGGAGGGTCGCTCTCCGTCTGCCTGGTCCTCTGCTCATCCGTGCCTCTCTTCGTTTCGGAAGCTGCGTCGAATGGTGCGTCGAGTGCTGCGAAGAGTGTCAGGAGACTTGTGCGGCAAGGGAGTTGACGAGGACTGGCGGATGGCTGCCGTGGCAGGTTCCCGCCAGGACAAGGCCGCCCACTTTACGCTTATCCGGCGTTTATTCGGCGGACCGCCACCAAATGCACTCGTCCAGCGGCACCCCGCCCGGCCCCCTTGAACAGGCGCCCGCTCCCCCGTACCGCGCACGATGCGAAAGAGGCCGCCGCCCGGCGACCACCACGGTCCGCGCTCTCGGGAGGATCAGCCATGACCGCCAGTCTGGAGCAGTTGCGCCGCTGCCATGTCGCCGTCGATCTGGGGGCGGCCCGGACCCGTGTGTACGTCAAGGGTGCCGGAGTCGTCGTCGACCAGCCCTCGGTCGCCGCCGTCAACACCCGTACCGGTGCGCTGATCGCGGTCGGTGAGTTCGCCGAGCGGATGACGGGCCGCACCCCCGACTACATCCGCGTGGTCCGCCCGGTCTCCGGCGGCACGGTCATCGACATCGAGATGGCGCAGCGCATGCTGCGGCACCTGCTCGGCGACAAGATGCGCCGATCGCTGCGCCGCAAGGCCCGGTTGCGGGCCGCCGCCTGCACCCCGCACGACGCCGACCCGCTGGCCCGGCGCGCCACCGTGGAGACGCTGGTCGGCCTCGGCGCCCGCCGGGTCGAACTCGTCGACACCCTCATCGCCGCGGCCGTCGGCTGCGGACTGCCCGTGGAACGGCCCGAGGCCACCATGATCATGGTGTGCGGCGCGGCCGCGACCCAGGTGGCCGTCCTCTCCCTCGGTTCGATCGTCGCCGCCGTACGGATGCCCGTGGGCGGGGAGGCGGTCGACCACGCGATCGTGCAGCACCTGCGCCAGGAACACGCGTTGGTGCTGCCCAGCCAGTCCGTACGGCCGCTGCAACTCGCCCTGCACGACAACGGGCTGACCGCGCACGGCCCGGCGGCCACCGAGATCCACGGCCGGGACGTGGCCACCGGGCTCGCCCGGTCCGTCCTCGTGGACACCGCGGCCGTGCGGGAGGCCATCCAGACACCGCTGACCGCCGTGCTCGACGGCATCTACAAGGTGCTGCGGGAGTGCCCGCCCGACCTGGTGGCCGACCTCGCCGACCGCGGCATCATGATGGTCGGCGGCTCCGCGCTGCTGCCCGGCCTCGACCAGATGCTGCGCCGGGCCACGGGCATGCCGGTGCACATCGCCGAACGCCCCGACGTCTGCGCGGTGCAGGGCCTGGGCGACATGCTGGAGGGCCGGATCGAACCGCTGGTGCTGGACCCGCTGGGGGCGTAGGCCCTACCTGCGCGCCGGGCTCACGGGGTGAGCCAGGCGCGGACCGTGGTGCCGTCGCCGTCGGCGTGGAGGCGCACGAGGTCGGCCAGCAGGTTGACCATCAACAGGCCGCGTCCGCCGCGCTGGTCGCGGGCGGCGGGCCTGCGTCCGGCCAGCGGGTCCGCCAGGCGCCCCGCGTCCCGCACCTCGCACAGCACCTGGCCGTCCGCGGCCCACACCCGCACCTCGCCCCGGCCGCCGCCGTGCACCACGCTGTTGGTGGTCAGTTCGGCCGCCACCAGCGCGAGGTCCTCCAGCCGGGTCCCGGTCAGCCCGAGCCGCGCGCCCTCGGCGACGGCGACGTGCCGCGCCTGCGAGAGGGTCTCGGCGGTGAACCGGAAGACCAGCGCGTCCGGGGCGGCGGGCAGCGGCTCGTTGTACCGGGCGACGACGTCCGCCGGGTCGTACGCGCCGCTGGCCCGCTCCCCCGCGGCACCGGCCGGGATGACCACGGGGTGGGTGGCGTGCGCGTCGGCGAGGATCCGCTCGTCCAGGCGTACGGCGTCGTAGGGGCACAGGATGCTCACCTCGCGGCCCTCGAACGCCGCGTTGATCAGCGCCTCGTGCTGGGCACAGGCCGGGTACTCGGCCGGGGTGCGTCCGGCCCAGACCGGCTCGCCGACGATGCGCACCCGGCGGCCGGAGGGCTGGGCGTCGGCGAAGGCACGCAGGACACCGGGGATGATCCGCCCGGGGTTGCGGCCGGCCTCCCGCATGTCCAGCAGCCGCACCTCCCGTGCGGCGGCGCCCAGTTCGGCCTCGAGCAGTCTCAGGTTCTCGCCCGGTACGGCCACCGCGACCGGCTCGCCGGCCTCCAGCGCGGCCCGTACGAAGGGCACGGTGCCGGCGAGGTACTCCTGCTCGTCGCGGTAGAAGAGAGCGGGGTGGACGAAGGGCCGGGCCGTCGCGGTCATGAGGCCGTCACCTCGATCCCCGGCAGTCCCGGCCAGAACAGCTCCAGCAGCCGGGGCAGCGCGGGCGGCGGACGGTGCAGCACCATGCGGCGGCCGGGCCCGAGCCGCCGGGCGGCGTCCGCGAGCGCGCCGGCGCCGGCCACGTCGACGAACGTCACGTCCGAAAGCTCCAGGCGGTACACGTCCTCACCCCCGCTCAGCGCCTGTTCCAGCACGCGCTCCCATACCCCGCGGGTGGCCAGGCTCACCTCGCCCGCCGCCCTCACCCCCGCGCGCCCGGCCAGCGGGGACACCGCCAGCACGGGTGCGGCGTTGTCCCCGAGAGCAGGGTCCGGCGATGCCGGCTCACGGTAAGGAAGGTCCACGCCGTCTCCCTGTCGCCCCTGAACGGTCGTCGACGAACGGGAGAACAGTACGCCCTGGCACCGCCGCCATGTGTAGGGAGCCGCCCACCGGGCAGGCGGACGTCAGCGCCGCCGGTGACCGAGCGGCCCCGCGCCGTCACGCGCGGTCCCGCACACCGGCGCCAGGGCCGTGGCGGCACACGCGCGGCCGGGGACGGGAACAAGGCGGGGACGGAACAAGGCGGGGACATGACCTCAGCGGCACCAGCACCTCTCGCTCGACGGCTCAGCGCACTGGCCCGCACACTGACCATCGGCGTCCGCACGGACCCGGACGGCCGGGCCTCGCTCACCCCGCGCGGGGAACTGGTCCACGGCTGCGCGGGCGTCCTGACCACGGCCCTGGCCCGCCTGCCCGCGAGAACCGGCCGTGTCGACCTGGACATGGCCGCGGTGACCTTCATGGACTCGGCCGGACTGGAGTTCCTGGACGTCCTGGACGCGTACGGCCGCACGGCGCCCGCGCGGGTGACGGCGACCGGCTGGACGGGGCAGCCGCGCCGGGTGCTGGAACTGGCCGGCCTGGACACCACCGACCCGCTCAGCCGCACCCTGCCTCCGCCCCGCGGACCCGAGCCCTGCGCGCAGGCACCCGCCACGGACGCGCCCGCCGCGGATCCGCCCCTCGCGCGCGCCGCCCGCATGCCCGCGCCGGTGCCCTCCGCCGTCGCCGACGAGCGCACGGAACGGCTGCTGGAGCTGGAGCAGGAGGTGCGGCAACTGCGCCGCGCCCTCGTCTCCCGCCCGGTGATCGACCAGGCGCGCGGCATCCTGATGGCCGCCCACGCCTGCACCGCGCAGCAGGCCTGGGACATCCTCCGCGAGGCCTCCCAGCGGTCCAACACCAAGCTGCGGACGGTGGCCGCCGCGGTCACCGCGGGCGCGCGGCCGGACGGCCCCGCTCCCCCGGAGGAGATCCGCGCGGCCCTGCGTTCGGCGGTCGTACGGACGACGGGCACCGGTCCGGCCGGTCCCGTGACCCGGTGACGAGGGGCCCTGGGGCGCGCGGACGTTCCGTTCCGGGCCGGGGCGGGTACCCGGCGGGGCGAGTGGCCACCTTCGTCCGCAGGAGTCACCATGCGAGAGCACACCCCCTCCCAGGCCGAGGGCGAGCGGGACGACAACGACGCCCGGCGCACCGCAGAGGCCCCGGACACGCCCTACCCGACGCCTTCCCAGGCCGAGGGCGACCGCGACGACCTCCCGGAGACGGCCGACGCCGCCGACGCGGAGGACGGCCGCCGCCCGTGAGTTCCTGACCCGCCGTCCAGGGGCCGCCCCGCGGCCGGCCCGGCCCGTCGCGGGATCCGTTCTCCGCGGCCCTGCCCCGAGCGGGTACCGTCCTGACCCGAGCGAGTGAACGAGGGCCGCCGCATCAGCGCGGCGACCCTCGTGTTCGCGTCCTCGCGGGTAGAAACGCTTCTGCCCGCGTAACGCCCGGTGGGGCGGGTGGGACTCGAACCCACGGCCGACGGATTATGAGTCCGCTGCTCTAACCGGCTGAGCTACCGCCCCGTCCGGCGCGTCGCGTACACGTGTGCGCGCCGTCTGCCGCAGCATAGCCGCTCATACGATCTCCTGCTTCGCCGTGGTCGCTCGCTGCGGTCCTTCCTGACCTTGAGGACTCCTGCGAGGTCACGGCGGTTCCCCCGAACACAGGTCCGGCGGGTACCCGTATCGGAGCCGGACATGAAAAAGGACCCCGGAGGGTCCTCGTTCAGCATGCTCCCCCGACTGGACTCGAACCAGTAACCTGCCGGTTAACAGCCGGCTGCTCTGCCAATTGAGCTACGGAGGACCGAGCTCCCCCGACTGGACTCGAACCAGTAACCTGCCGGTTAACAGCCGGCTGCTCTGCCAATTGAGCTACGGAGGAATGCCTCGTCGCATCGAACGCGTCTTCCGGGGTAGTCCCCGGGGAGCGCGCGTTCGCTGCGACACATACATTAGCGCAAGCAGGGGGGTGCTCCGCCAATCGGTTCCCCCGGGCTCCGACGTCGAGGCAAGGAAGGGTGGCACCATGCGCTACCGGCTCGTGTTCATCGCAGGGCTGGCCGTGGGTTACGTACTGGGCACGAAGGCGGGACGTGAGCGCTACGAGCAGCTCCGCAAGTCCGCGCGCCAGGTGGCGCAGAACCCGGCCGTGCGCAACACCGCGGAGACCGCCGCGCAGCAGGGGAGGCAGTTCGCGGGCAAGGCGTACCACGCGGTGAGCGAGAAGGTCGGCGACCGCGTCCCGGACTCGGTCGCCCAGCGGGTCCGCTCCCTGCGCGAGCGCGCGGGCCGCGACGGCGCCGACGACTGGGGCACCAGCAACACGTGACGCGCCGCCGGTTCCCCCGGCGACTTCCCGCCCCCGGCCCGGGCGGCCGCGGCGATGCGGCAGAATTTTCGGCATGGGGATAGTCGCCGGGTTGGACAGTTCACCCGATTTCACTCGCATCGTGGTCTGTGACACGGACACGGGCGCCGTGCTCCGGCAGGGCTACGCGCCGCATCCGGTGGAGAACCCCGAAGGAGGGGGGCGCCCCGCCGACGTCGATCCACAGGCCTGGCTGCTGTCGCTCGGGGAGGCCGCGGGCGGCGGACTGCTGGAGGGCGTGCAGGCGATCGGCGTCTCCGCCCAGCAGAACGCGCTGGTCCCGCTCGACGGGCAGGGCGGCACGGTGCGCCCCGCGCTGGTCGGCGGTGACCGGCGGGCCCAGGTCTCCGCGGCGGATCTGATCGACTCGCTCGGCGGCCGCGAGGCGTGGGCGCAGGCGGTCGGCTGCGTGCCGCAGGCCGCGCAGCCGGTGACGAAGCTGCGCTGGCTGGCGAAGAACGAGCCGGAGGCGGCCGGCCGGGTCGCCGTGCTGATGCAGGCGCACGACTGGCTGGTGTGGCAGCTGCTGGGCCGTCCGGTGCGGCGCACCACCGACCGCGGCGGCGCCTCCGGCACCGGCTACTGGTCCGCGGCCACCGGCGCCTACCGGCCCGATCTGGTCGAGCTGGCGCTCGGCCACCAGGCGGTCCTGCCCGAGGTGATCGGCCCGGCCGAGGCGGCCGGTACGACGCCGGAGGGGCTGCTGATCTCGGCCGGGACCGGGGAGACCATGGCCGCCGCCTTCGGTCTGGGGCTGGGGCTCGGGGACGCGGTGGTGTCGCTGGGCGCCTCGGGGTCGGTGATGGCCGTGCATCCCGAGGCGCTGGTGGACCAGACCGGGATGATCACCTCGCTGGCCGACGCGACCGGCATGCACCTGCCGGTGGTCACCACGCTGAACGCCGTACGGGCGCTGCGCGGCACCGCCGAACTGCTGGGCCTGCCCGACCCGGAGGCCCTGTCCGAACTGGCGATGAAGTCGACCCCGGGTGCGCACGGGCTCGTCCTCCTGCCGTACCTGGAGGGCGAGCGGACGCCCGCGCTGCCGCACACCGCCGGGACGCTGGCGGGTCTGCGGCGCGAGTCGATGAAGCCGGAGCACCTGGCGCGGGCCGCGTTCGAGGGCATGCTGTGCGGGCTCGCGGACGCGCTGGACGTGCTGCGCGGCCGGGGGGTGGAGGTGCGGCGGGTCTTCCTGCTCGGGCAGGCCGCCGAACTGCCCGCGGTGCAGGCGGCGGCGCCTTCGCTGTTCGGCGCACAGGTCGTCGTGCCGCAGCCCGCGGACTACGCGGCGATCGGTGCCGCCCGGCAGGCGGCCTGGGCGCTGGGCGTCTCGCAGGGCACCCTCGATCCGCGCACCCCGCCGGCCTGGCAGGGCGCGGCCGCGCAGGTCCTGGAGCCCGGCGAGGACCTGGCGGTGGGCCAGGCGGTCCGTCAGCAGTACGTGGCGGTGCGGGAGCAGACCCATCCGGGTGCCTTCACCGCGCAACCCGGTACGTTCACCGCATGAACCGCAGAACGGACGAAAGGTAAGAAGCATCTGCGGAGAACCATACGTATGACGAAACGGGACACCTTGCGCGCGCTCTCCCGGCTGACGGCGCGTCGGCCGGGGGGCGGCCCCGCGGTTCTATCGGGTTAATCAGTTGAGGTAACGCGGGTGGAGTGTTCGACGATAGGTGCCAGGGGACACCGACCGCCCCCACCGCCGACTCCGAGAGACCCAGCGTGCTCATACGACTTCTGCGGACCTATCTCAGGCCCTACAAGAAACCCATCTCCCTCCTGGTGCTGCTGCAGTTCCTGCAGACCTGCGCCACCCTCTACCTGCCCACCTTGAACGCCCACATCATCGACAAGGGTGTGGTGAAGGGCGACACGGACTACATCCTGACCTTCGGCGCCGTGATGATCGCCATCTCGCTGGTGCAGGTGGGGTGCAACATCGGTGCCGTGTACTACGGCGCCAAGACCGCCTCCTCGCTCGGCCGGGACGTGCGGGCCGCCGTCTTCGACCGCGTGCAGTCCTTCTCGGCGCGCGAGGTCGGCCAGTTCGGCGCGCCCTCGCTCATCACGCGTACGACCAATGACGTCCAGCAGGTACAGATGCTGGCCCTGATGACGTTCACCCTGATGGTGTCGGCGCCCATCATGTGTGTGGGCGGTGTCGTCCTGGCCCTCGGCCTGGACGTGCCGCTGTCGGGGGTCCTGGTCGCCGTCGTACCGGTGCTGGGCATCTGCGTGACGCTGATCGTGCGCCGGCTGCGCCCGCTGTTCCGGTCCATGCAGACCCGCCTGGACACGGTGAACCGGGTGCTGCGCGAGCAGATCAGCGGCAACCGCGTCATCCGGGCCTTCGTCCGCGACGAGTACGAGAACGACCGCTTCCGCGCGGCCAACGGGGACCTGACCGAGATGTCCCTGGCCACCGGCCGGATGCTCGCCCTGATGTTCCCGATCGTGATGACGGTGGTCAACCTGTCGTCCATCGCGGTGGTGTGGTTCGGCGCGCACCGCATCGACAGCGGCGGGATGATGATCGGTGACCTCACCGCGTTCCTGGCGTACCTGATGCAGATCGTGATGTCCGTCATGATGGCCACCTTCATGTTCATGATGGTGCCGCGCGCGGAGGTCTGCGCCGAGCGCGTCCAGGAGGTCCTCTCCACCGAGTCCAGCGTCGTGCCGCCGCTCGCGCCGGTGCGTGAACTGCGCCGCCACGGCCACCTGGAGCTGCGCGGGGCGGGCTTCCGCTACCCGGGTGCCGAGGAGCCCGTGCTGCGAGCCGTCGACCTGGCCGCCCGCCCCGGCGAGGTGACCGCCGTCATCGGCTCGACCGGCAGCGGCAAGTCCACCCTGCTGGGCCTGGTCGCCCGCCTGTTCGACGCGACGGAGGGCGAGGTCCTGGTCGACGGCGTGGACGTGCGGACGGTGGACGCGAAGCTGCTGGCGAAGACCGTCGGCATGGTGCCGCAGAAGCCGTACCTGTTCGCCGGCACGGTCGCCACCAACCTGCGCTACGGCAACCCGGACGCCACCGACGAGGAACTGTGGCACGCGCTGGAGGTGGCGCAGGCCAAGGACTTCGTCGGCAGGCTGGAGGGCGGGCTCGACGCGCCCATCGCCCAGGGCGGCACCAACGTGTCCGGCGGCCAGCGCCAGCGCCTGGCCATCGCCCGCACCCTCGTGCAGCGCCCGGAGATCTACCTCTTCGACGACTCCTTCTCCGCGCTCGACTACGCCACCGACGCGGCCCTGCGCGCCGCGCTCGGCCGCGAGACCGCCGAGGCGACCGTCGTCATCGTCGCCCAGCGGGTGGCGACCATCCGCGACGCCGACCGGATCATCGTCCTGGACGAGGGACGGGTCGTCGGCACCGGCCGCCACCACGAGCTGATGGCGGACAACGAGACGTACCGGGAGATCGTGCTCTCCCAGCTGACGGAAGCGGAGGCTGCCTGATGGCAGGGCCGATGGGGCGGATGATGGCCGGGGGCTCCCCCGACAGCCGCTCGATGGACTTCAAGAAGTCGGGCAAACGGCTCATCAGCCAGTTCAGACCCGAACGGGCCACGATCGGCATCCTGCTGGCGTGCGTGGTGGTGAGCGTCACCCTCAGCGTCATCGGGCCGAAGATCCTCGGCAAGGCCACCGACCTGGTCTTCGCCGGCATCATCGGCCGGCAGTTCCCGGCCGGCATGACCAAGGACGAAACCCTCGCCTCCCTGCGCGCGCACGGCCAGGGCTCGGTCGCCGACATGCTCAGGAGCACGGACTTCACCCCTGGCCAGGGCATCGACTTCGGAGCCGTCGGCGAGGTCCTGCTGTTCGCGCTGGGCACGTTCCTCGTCGCCGGTCTGCTGATGGCGGTGGCGACCCGGCTGGTGAACCGGTCGGTCAACCGGACCATGTTCCGCATGCGCGAGGACGTGCAGACCAAGCTGGCACGGCTGCCGCTGTCGTACTTCGACAAGCGCCAGCGCGGTGAGGTGCTCTCCCGCGCCACCAACGACATCGACAACATCGGGCAGACCCTGAACCAGTCGATGGGCCAGCTCATCAACTCGCTGCTGACCATCGTCGGCGTGCTCATCGTGATGTTCTGGGTCTCCTGGCTGCTGGCGCTGGTCGCGCTGGTCACCGTGCCGCTGTCGTTCGTCGTGGCGACCCGCGTGGGCAAGCGGTCCCAGCCGCACTTCGTGCAGCAGTGGCGCTCCACCGGCAAGCTGAACGCGCACATCGAGGAGATGTACACCGGCCACGCCCTGGTGAAGGTGTTCGGGCGGCAGGAGGAGTCGGCGCAGCAGTTCGCCGAGCAGAACGAGGCGCTGTACGAGGCCGGGTTCAGGGCGCAGTTCAACAGCGGCATCATGCAGCCGCTGATGATGTTCGTGTCGAACCTGAACTACGTGCTCGTCGCGGTCGTCGGCGGCCTGCGGGTCGCCTCGGGCACGCTGTCCATCGGTGACGTGCAGGCCTTCATCCAGTACTCGCGGCAGTTCTCGATGCCGCTGACGCAGGTCGCCTCGATGGCGAACCTGGTGCAGTCGGGCGTCGCCTCGGCCGAACGGGTCTTCGAACTCCTGGACGCCGAGGAGCAGGAGGCGGACCCGGTGCCGGGCGTGCGGCCGGAGGAACTGCGCGGGCGGGTCGCGCTGGAGAACGTGTCGTTCCGCTACGAACCGGACAAGCCGCTCATCGAGGACCTGTCGCTGAAGGTCGAGCCGGGCCACACGGTCGCCATCGTCGGCCCGACCGGCGCGGGCAAGACGACGCTGGTCAACCTGCTGATGCGGTTCTACGACGTCACCGGCGGACGGATCACGCTGGACGGTGTGGACATCGCCCGCATGTCGCGCGACGAACTGCGCTCGGCCATCGGCATGGTGCTCCAGGACACCTGGCTGTTCGGCGGCACCATCGCGGAGAACATCGCCTACGGCGCCTCCCGCGAGGTCACCCGCGGGGAGATAGAGGAGGCGGCGCGGGCCGCGCACGCGGACCGGTTCGTACGGACGCTGCCCGACGGCTACGACACGGTGATCGACGACGAGGGCACCGGGGTCAGCGCCGGTGAGAAGCAGCTCATCACCATCGCGCGGGCGTTCCTGTCCGACCCGGTGATCCTCGTCCTGGACGAGGCGACCAGTTCGGTCGACACCCGTACCGAGGTGCTGATCCAGAAGGCGATGGCCAAACTCCAGCACGGCAGGACGTCGTTCGTCATCGCGCACCGGCTGTCCACCATCCGCGACGCCGACACCATCCTCGTCATGGAGAACGGCGCCATCGTCGAACAGGGCGCCCACGACGAGCTGCTGGCCGCCGACGGGGCCTACGCGCGCCTGTACAAGGCGCAGTTCGCGCAGGCGGTCGCCGAGGTCGACTGAGCGGGCCGAAGGAGACGGCACGGGGGCCGCTGCCCGGGTTCGCCCGGGGCGCGGCCCCCGTTCAGTCCAGATAGCCGCGCAACTGCTCGGCGAAGGTGTGGTCGCGCAGCTTGTTGAGGGTCTTGGACTCTATCTGGCGGATCCGCTCCCGGGTCACGCCGAACAGCCGCCCTATCTCCTCCAGGGTGCGCGGGCGCCCGTCCACCAGGCCGTAGCGGAGCTGGACGACCTTGCGCTCGCGCTCCCCCAGCGTGGACAGCACGGCCTCCAGGTGCTCGCGCAGCAGCAGGAACGCCGCCGACTCCACGGGGGAGGCGGCGTCGCCGTCCTCGATGAGGTCACCGAGGGCGACGTCGTCCTCCTCGCCGACCGGGGCGTGCAGGGAGACGGGTTCCTGCGCGAGGCGCAGCACCTCGCTCACACGCTCGGGCGGCAGTTCGAGCTGGGCGGCGACCTCGGCGGGGGTGGGCTCGTAACCGCGCTCCTGGAGCATGCGGCGCTGCACCCGGACCACCCGGTTGATCAGTTCGACGACGTGGACGGGCACGCGGATGGTGCGGGCCTGGTCGGCCAGCGCCCGGGACATCGCCTGGCGGATCCACCAAGTCGCGTACGTCGAGAACTTGTAGCCGCGGGCGTAGTCGAACTTCTCCACCGCACGGATCAGCCCCAGGTTGCCCTCCTGGACCAGGTCCAGCATGGTCAGCCCGCGGCCGACGTACCGCTTGGCGACCGAGACCACGAGCCGCAGGTTGGCCTCGATGAGGCGCCGCTTGGCCATCCGGCCCAGGACGACGAGCCGGTCCAGGTCGACGGCGAGGCTGCTGTCGAGGTCGGGCGTGCTGCTGAGTTTCTCCTCGGCGAACAGCCCGGCCTCGACACGGCGGGCGAGTTCCACCTCCTCGGCCGCGCTGAGCAGCGGGATGCGGCCGATCTCCCGCAGGTACTGGCGGAACAGGTCCGAGGAGGGCCCGCCGCTCTCGGTCCGCGCGGGCGCGGCGGCCGGTCCGCCGGGCTCGGGGGTGCCGGCCTCCGGCTCCCCGGCGGGCGGCTCCCCGGCGGCCGGCTCCCCGGGCCCGGCGGTGGGCGGCTCCTCCGCCTCGGCCGGCTCTGCCGTCTCCGGGTGGTGCGCGACCCGGTCCTGCGGGGGCACGGCCGCCCCGAGGACGAGGTCGGTGGCGCTGTCGGTAGGGGTGAGGGTCTGGGTCTGCACGCGGGCGACCTCCAGGGTGATCGCTGCTGACCTGTGCCGCAGCGCTGCTCGGGGGCAGGGGACGACGGCCTCGCCGCTGTCCGTCCGTACGCGAGGAGCACGACCGCCGGGAGAAGCTCCGTGGGGACGGACCGGCCGCGCTCCGAGAACTCGGGCACCGGCCCCCAGTGTGGAGTACGACACATCGCCGCCACGAGGGGCGTGCGGTGACTTTTTGCGTCCGGTCCGTTACGAGGCGGATATCCGGGCCGCACGGCAGCCGGTCCGGCTTCCGGTGAACCGCTGGGCGAGGAGGCGATCACCCCGCCCGGGCAGCCCTCGCAGGAGCGGCCCGGGGTCTCTCACAGCGCCGCCGCGCCCTTCACCGCCAGTGCCTGGTCGTACTGCTGGAGGATCCACAGCTCGTTCTGGGCGGCGGCCAGGTGGGCGGGGTCGCCGCCGGTGCCGAGGCGGGCGACGGTGCTCGACAGGTCGCGGATGCGGCGTTCGACGGCGCGGCGGCGGACCGTCACCAGCTGCGCGCCCGCGTAGGCCTCGTCGACCTCGCGGCGGAGCAGGATCGCCTCCACCGCCAGCTCGGTGACCATGGCGCGGACCGTGTCGTCGGGGGCGGCGTCGCGGACACGGACCAGGTACTCCTGCGGGTCGGCCGTGCCGTACTCGGCGCCGCCGGCGTCCTGGATCGCCTGGCGTACGGCCGCGTAGGGCGGGGCGGTGAACTCGTCCACGCCGTAGGCGTCGAAGGCCGGGGAGACCAGCTCGGGCCGCTGGAGGGCGAGCTTCAGCAGCTCGCGCTCGGTGGCGTGGACGGGGTTGCGCAGGGTGAGCGCGGGGCCGCGGGGCGCGGCGGACTGTGCGGGGGCGTACTCCTGCGGGCCGCGCTGCTGCCGGTCGGGGCCCGGTCCGCCGCTGCGGCCGGAGCCGCGCTCGCGGGCCCAGCGGGCCAGCTGCGCGACCCGCTTGACCACGAACTGGGTGTCGAGGATGCCGAGGAGCCCGGCGAGCTGGACGGCGACCTCGTGCTGGGCGCCGCTGTTCTTGATCCGGGCGACGACCGGCGCGGCCTCGTCCAGGGCGGCGGCGCGGCCGGCCGGGGTGTCCAGGTCGTAGCGGGCGACGATCTGGCGCAGCGCGAACTCGAAGAGCGGGGTGCGCGGCTGGACCAGGTCGGTGACGGCGTCGTCGCCCTTGGCCAGGCGCAGCTCGCAGGGGTCCATGCCGTCGGGGGCGACGGCGATGTACGTCTCGGCGGCGAACTTCTGGTCGTCCTCGAAGGCCCGCAGCGCGGCCTTCTGCCCGGCCGCGTCGCCGTCGAAGGTGAAGATGACCCGTGCGCTGCCGTTGTCCATCAGCAGGCGGCGGAGGATCTTGATGTGGTCGCCGCCGAAGGCGGTGCCGCAGGTCGCGATGGCGGTGGTGACACCGGCGAGGTGGCAGGCCATGACGTCGGTGTAGCCCTCGACCACGACCGCCCGGGAGGCCTTCGCGATCTCCTTCTTCGCCAGGTCGATGCCGTACAGGACCTGGGACTTCTTGTAGATCGGCGTATCGGGCGTGTTGAGGTACTTCGGGCCGGTGTCCGCCTCGTGGAGCTTGCGGGCGCCGAAGCCCACCACCTCGCCGCCGATGTCGCGGATCGGCCACATCAGCCGGCCGCGGAAGCGGTCGATGGGGCCGCGGCGGCCCTCCTGGGCGAGCCCGGACAGGAGCAGTTCCTTGTCGGTGAAGCCCTTGCCGCGCAGGAAGCGGACGAGGTGGTCCCAGCCCTGCGGGCTGTAGCCGACGCCGAAGTGGAGCGCGGCGGCCTGGTCGAAGCCGCGCTCGGCGAGGAAGACGCGGCCGGTCTCGGCCTCGGCGCTGCTCGCGAGCTGTTCGGCGTACCAGTCGGCGGCCAGTTTGTGCGCCTCGACCAGGCGGATGCGCTCGCCGCGCTGGTGGGCGGGGTTGTAGCCGCCCTCCTCGTAGCGCAGGGTGATGCCGGCCTGGGCGGCCAGCCGCTCGACCGCCTCGGAGAAGGTGAGGTGGTCGACCTTCATCACGAACGTGATGGTGTCGCCGCCCTCCTGGCAGCCGAAGCAGTGGAAGAGTCCCTTGCTGGGGCTGACCTGGAAGGACGGCGACTTCTCGTCGTGGAACGGGCACAGGCCCTTGAGGTTGCCGCCGCCCGCGTTGCGCAGCTGGAGGTACTCGGACACCACGGCGTCGATCGGGACCGCGTCCCGTACCGCCTTCACGTCCTCGTCGTTGATCCGTCCTGCCACGGGTGAATTCTACGGGGGCCCTCGGACATCCCCGTGCCTCAGGAGGCGAGGGTGTCCAGCGGCACGTGCGGGTCGGCCAGCGCCTCGGTGTCCACCTGCGTCTTCGTGCGGATCAGGTGCTGGATGGGGTCCGTGACGTCCCACACGTTGACGTTCATCCCGGCCAGCACGCGGCCCTCCTTCACCCAGAACGCGATGAACTCGCGCTTGCCGGCGTCGCCGCGGATCACCACCTGGTCGTACGAGCCCGGGGGCGCCCACCCGCTGTACTCCATCCCGAGGTCGTACTGGTCGGAGAAGAAGTAGGGCACGCGGTCGTAGGTGAGGTCCTGGCCGAGCATCGCGCGGGCGGCGGCCGGGCCGCCGTTGAGGGCGTTGGCCCAGTGCTCGACGCGCAGCCGGGTGCCGAACAGGGCGTGCGGGAAGGCGGCCACGTCGCCGGCGGCGAAGATGTCGGGGTCGGCGGTGCGCAGCCGTTCGTCGACGACGATGCCGCCGCCGTGCGCCCGGTCGGCCAGCTCCAGGCCGGCAGCCTCGGCGAGCGAGGTGCGCGGGGCGGCGCCGATCGCGGCGAGCACGTCGTGGCAGGGGTGTTCCTCGCCGTCGTCGGTGCGGGCGGCCAGCACCATGCCGTCCTGGCCGACGATCTCGGTCAGCCGGGCGCCGAAGTGGAAGCGGACGCCGTGCTCGCGGTGCAGGTCGGCGAAGAGCTGGCCCAGCTCGGGGCCGAGCACGCCGTGCAGCGGGGTGGCGGACGGCTCGACGACGGTGACCTCCGCGCCGTACCCGCGGGCCGCCGCGGCGACCTCCAGGCCGATCCAGCCGCCGCCCGCGATCACCAGGTGGCCGTTGTCCCGGCCGAGGTGGGTCAGGACGTTCTTCAGGCGCTCGGCGTGGGCGAGGCGGCGCAGGTGGTGGACCCCGGCCAGGCCGGTGCCGGGGATGTCCAGGCGGCGCGGCTCGGCGCCGGTGGCCAGCAGCAGCTTGTCGTAGCGCACGTGGGTGCCGTCGTCGCCGTAGTGGACGGTCTTGGCGGCGCGGTCGATCGCGACGACGGTCTGGCCGAGGTGCAGCTCGATGTCGTGGCGCGCGTACCAGGCGGGTTCCTGCACGAAGACGCTGTCGCGCTCCTCCTTGCCGAGCAGGTAGCCCTTGGACAGCGGCGGGCGCTCGTAGGGGTGGTCGCGCTCGTCGCAGATGAGGATCACCCGGCCGCTGAACCCTTCCGCGCGCAGCGTCTCGGCCGCCTTGGCGCCGGCCAGACCTCCTCCGACGATGACGAATGTCTGATCCGCGTCGACCACTTGATGCCTCCTGCCGGGGGTCTGGGGGGTGTCCCCCAGGGGAACTGCGGGTGTGCCGCCACCTGCGAGCGTCCCGCACGGAGCGTGATGCGGGAAGAGGGAGTGGCCCGATCAGGCCACGCAGGGTCACCTCCGGGCGCCGGGCCCGGGCTCAGCGGTCACCCTCGTCCCACGGGTGACAGCGGTATCACGGGGGTCCGTAAGCGCGCTGTCAGTTTCATGCCGTCATGCCTGCCCCCGTCAGACGTGCGTGAAGCGAGCGGGCCGAGACATCGGTGAGGGAGGCGATCTGGTCCACGATCACCCGCTTGCGGGCGCGGTCGTCGCCGGCCCGGCCGAACAGGGCGCGGAACTGCGGGTCGAGGCCCTCGGGGGCGCGCGCGGTGAGCGCCGCGGCGAGTTCGGCGACGACGATCCGCTGGTCGGCGCGGAGTCTTTCCTGCTCGGTGCGCTGCATGACGAACCGGTCGGCGACGGCCTTGAGGACGGCGCACTCCATTCGGGTGCTTCTCGGCACGACCAGCTCCGCGCCGTACCGGGTGAGCCGGCCGCCGCCGTAGGCCTGCCGGGTGGCGCCCTCGGCCGCCAGGCAGAAGCGGCCGATGAGCTGGCTGGTGGCGTCCTTCAGCCGGGCCTGGGCCATGGCGGTGCCGTCGTACCCGTGCGGCCACCACTCCTGGTCGAGGAGGCGGTCCAGGGCCTCGGCCAGCTCGGCGTGGTCGGTGTCCGCCGGGACGTAGCGGCCGACGGCGGCGGCGAAGACGGCCCGGCGTTCGGGGGCGGCTCTCAGGCAGCCGGGGTCGATGTGGCCGGCGTGCAGACCGTCCTCCACGTCGTGCACCGAGTACGCCACGTCGTCGGACCAGTCCATGACCTGGGCCTCGAAGCAGGTGCGCGTGCCGGGGGCGCCCCGGCGCAGCCAGTCGAAGACCGGCCGGTCGTCCTCGTAGACCCCGAACTTGGGTGAGGCGGGGTCGGTGGGGTGGGCGCCGCGCGGCCACGGGTACTTGGTGGCGGCGTCCAGGGCGGCCCGGGTCAGGTTGAGTCCGACGCTGACCGGCTCGCCCGAGGCCGGGCCGGTGACGAACCGTTTGGGTTCGATGCGGGTGAGCAGGCGCAGTGACTGGGCGTTGCCCTCGAAGCCCCCGCAGTCGTGCGCGAACTCGTTGAGCGCCTGCTCGCCGTTGTGGCCGAAGGGCGGGTGGCCCAGGTCGTGCGAGAGGCAGGCCGCCTCCACCAGGTCGGGGTCGCAGCCCAGGGCGGCGCCCAGCTCGCGGCCCACCTGGGCGCACTCCAGGGAGTGGGTGAGCCGGGTGCGGGGGCTGGCGTCCCACGCGCCGGCGGTCTGCGGGACCTCGTCCGGCGTGACGACCTGGGTCTTGCCGGCCAGCCGTCTGAGCGCCGCGGAGTGCAGCACCCGCGCGCGGTCGCGCTGGAACGCGGTCCGCCCCGGCCGCTTGTCCGGCTCGGCCGCCCAGCGGTCGACCGACGCCGGGTCGTAGCCCACGGGTGGCACGTGGTTCTCGTACGGCGGCGCTGCCTCGGGGGCCGGCCCCGCCGTCCCTGCGGTCCCATCGATCCCTTCCATGCCTCGACAGTAGGCGCACCCACTGACAACCGGATGTCACGTTCCGCTCACGGCGGGTGGCGACCGGTGGCCGGAGGGCGGTCGCGGGCTCGTCCGGGGCGAGGCGGCGGGCCGGGCGGGGTCAGGCGGGGACGAGCGCGGCGCGCGCCGGGGCCGGGACGGGCGTGAGGGTCCGGTCGTAGCGGTGGAGGACCAGGCGGGCCATCGCCGGGTGCGCGCCGAGCGGGGCCGCGGCCGGGCCGGGTGCGGCGGCGGCGCACTCGGTGGCGAAGCGGCCTGGGGCGGTGAAGCAGGAGGCGACGGCGACGCGGTGCCGGCCGCGGGCGGCCAGCGCGCGTACCGCCTCCGGGACGGTGGGCGCGGCGGCGGAGGCGTAGGCGGGGACTACGGGCACGCCGAGGCGGTCGGACAGGAGCCGCGCGGTGCGGCGGGTGCCGTCCGCTGACTCGGGGTCGCGGGACCCGGCGGCGGCCAGCACGACCGCGCTCGCGCGGCGGGCGGCCGCGTCGGCCGGCGGACGCCAGCCCGCCTCGGTCAGCCGGGCGTGCAGCGCCTGCGCGAGCAGCGGCTGCGGGCCGAGCGGCGCGGCCACGCGCGTGCGTGCCGCTGCCGCCGCCGCCATCTCGGGGATGTCCCGCTTGACGTGGTGGCCGCGCCCGAACAGCAGCGGCACGAGCACCGCCTCGGACCGGCCGAGGCGGGCCAGGGTGTCGGACAGCGGCGGTTCGTCCAGTTCGATGTGCCCGAGGCGCACGGTCAGGGCGGGGCGCAGGGCGCGGACGCGCTCCATGAGGGCGCGCACGGTGCTCACCGCGCGCGGGTCGCGGCTGCCGTGCGCCACGAGGACGAGGGCGGGTGGGGCGGTGGTGGAGGGGCCGGGAGCGGGTCGGACCGTGGGCGGTGGGACGGGGCCGGCTGGGGCGTGCGGGGGCAAGGCCGTCATGAGGGGATCCTCGCGGACGCGGATTGCGCCGCCGTTGCGTGACCGTGTCGGCCGTGTTGTGGGGGGTGCGCCGGGCGGGAGCGGAGGGCGTGAGGACGCGGGGCGGGGGGTTCCCGGACGCGGGGCGGGAGGTTCCCGGACGCGGGGCGTGAGACTTGGCGCGCGGGACCGGAGAACTGCGGACGGGAGACTTCGCGCGGGGGGAGGGTCCGCGCTCGTCCTCGCGCGCGTCCTGGGCCTCGGGAGACTTCGCGGGGGGGGCGGAAGGGCGCGCGGCCAGCTCGTGGCGAACCTGCTCGCCCGGGTGACCTCGCACGCGGGGCGGGAGGCTCGGGAACAGGACACCTCGCACGCGGGGCGGCAGGCTCGGGAACAGAAGACCTCGCACGCGGGGCGGGAGGCTCGGGGACGCGGGAGGGGAGACTTGGGGGCGCAGGACGGGCGTGCGCGGCGCGTGCGCTGTTGCGAGAGCGGTACACGGGGAGCGAACCGGTCCGCGCCGCGCCACGTCCTAGCTGGTCGAGGCCCGTACGACCGGTACGGGCGGGGGCAGAAGGGGGAACCGCCCGATGCGGATGCGACCGCGCCTGCCACGCCTGCCGCGCACGCGGACCGGGCAGCGGCGCCTGGTGCAGGCCGTGGTGGCCGTGTGCGTGCTGGCGCTGCTTCCGGCGACCTGGCTGTACGTCGCCACCGGGGACCGGCTGCGCACCACGGCGGACGCGCCGCACGCCGACGTGGCCGTCGTGTTCGGCGCGGGCCTGTGGCACGGCGAACCGTCGCCGTACCTGGCGCACCGCCTGGACGCGGCGGCGGCGCTCTACCGGGCAGGCCGGATCAAGGTGCTCCTGGTCACCGGCGACAACAGCCGCGAGGACTACGACGAGCCGGACGCCATGCGCGCGTACCTGACGGAGCACGGCGTCCCCGCCGCCCGGATCGTGACCGACTACGCCGGTTTCGACACCTGGGACTCCTGCGTGCGGGCCAAGAAGATCTTCGGCGTGGACCGGGCGGTCCTGGTCAGCCAGGGCTTCCACATCCGGCGGGCGGTGGCCCTGTGCGAGGCGGCGGGCATCGACTCCTACGGTGTCGGGGTCGATGCCGTGCACGACGCCACCTGGTACTACGGCGGCACCCGGGAGGTGTTCGCCGCGGGGAAGGCGGCCCTGGAGGCGGCCTTCCGGCCGGACCCGAGGTTCCTCGGCCCCCGGGAGCACGGGGTCGCGCGGGCGCTGGCCGGGGCCGGGTGAGCGGCGCCCGCCCGCCTCACCGTCCGGGCGCCGGCGCGGGGAGGTCACCGTCCCGGCGGCGTAACAGCGGCCGTAGGGGCGCGTAACACGGCCGCCGCACCCTGAGCGGCATGCCGAACACCCGCACCGCCTCCGCGACGCCCACCCACTGCCCGTACTGCGCCCTGCAGTGCGGGATGAACCTGACCCCGGTCCCCGGCGGAGGCGTAGAGGTCAGTGAGCGCGCGGACTTCCCGGTGAACCGGGGCGCGCTGTGCGGCAAGGGCCGTACGGCCCCGGCGGTGCTCTCCTCCCGGGTGCGGCTGACCTCGCCGCTGGTGCGCTCGCGCGCGGGCGTGCTGGAGCCGGCCGGCTGGGACGAGGCCCTGGACCGGATCGCCGGGGCGCTGGCACGCGCGCGCGGGGAGCACGGTCCGGACGCGTGCGGGGTGTTCGGCGGGGGCGGGCTGACCAACGAGAAGGCGTACGCGCTCGGCAAGTTCGCGCGGGTGGCGCTCGGCACCTCGCAGATCGACTACAACGGCCGGTTCTGCATGTCGTCGGCGGCCGCCGCCACGACCCTGGCGTTCGGTCTCGACCGGGGGCTGCCGTTCCCGCTGGAGGACATCCCGAGGACGGGGTGCGTGATCCTCGTCGGCTCCAACCCGGCGGAGACGATGCCGCCGTCGCTGCGGTACTTCAGCGAACTGCGCGAGAACGGCGGCACGCTGATCGTGGTCGACCCGCGCCGCACGAAGACCGCCGAGCAGGCCGACCTGCACCTCGCGCCCCGCCCCGGCACCGACCTCGCGCTCGCCCTCGGCCTGCTGCACCTGGTCGTCGCCGGGGGGCGGGTGGACGAGGAGTACGTCCGCGAGCGCACGACCGGCTGGGCCGCGGCGCGGGCGGCCGCCATGGCGCACTGGCCGGAGTACGTGGAGCGGGTCACCGGCGTGCCCGTCCCGCACCTGCGGGAGGCCGTACGGCTGTTCTGCGAGCCGGAGGCGGCGATGGTGCTCACCGCGCGCGGGCCCGAGCAGCAGGCCAAGGGCACCGACACGGTGGGCGCGTGGATCAACCTGTGCCTGGCGACCGGCCGGGCGGGCCGCCCGCTGTCCGGGTACGGCTGCCTGACCGGGCAGGGCAACGGGCAGGGCGGACGCGAACACGGCCAGAAGGCCGACCAGTTGCCCGGCTACCGCAAGCTGACCGACCCGGCGGCCCGGCGGCACGTGGCCGGGGTCTGGGGCGTGGACCCGGACAGTCTGCCGGGGCCCGGACGCAGCGCGTACGAGCTGCTGGACGCGCTGGGCACCGACATCCGCACGCTGCTGCTGATGGGCTCCAACCCGGTGGTGTCCGCGCCGCGCGCCGCACACGTCGAGGAGCGGCTGCGCTCGCTGGACTTCCTGGCGGTGTGCGACGTGGTGCTGTCGGAGACGGCGGCGCTCGCGGACGTCGTCCTGCCGGTGACGCAGTGGGCCGAGGAGACGGGCACGACGACGAACCTGGAGGGCAGGGTGCTGCTGCGGCGCCGTGCCCTCGCCCCGCCCGACGGTGTGCGCAGCGACCTGGAGGTTCTGCACGCCCTGGCCGCCCGGCTGGGTGTGGAGAAGGGTTTCCCGACGGACCCGGAGGAGGTCTTCGAGGAGCTGCGCCGGGCGAGCGCGGGCGGCCCCGCGGACTACTCGGGGGTCACCTACCGCAGGCTGGCGGCGGAGAACGGGGTGTTCTGGCCGTGCCCGGCAGCCCCGGAAGGACCGGGGGACACGGATGTCCGGGAGGGCGGGACGGGCACAGCGGGCGCGGCAGGCACGGCGGACACGGCAGGCGTGGCACACATGGCAGGCACGGCAGACGCGGGTGCCACGGCAGGCACGGCAGGCACCACAGGCCCGGCAGGCGCCACAGGCACAGCAACAGACACAGCAGCAGGCACACGAGACACAGCCGGCACAGGAGGCACGGCAGGCACACCGGACCCTGCGGGTCCGGCGAATCCCGCGAGCCCGGCCGCCACCGCCTCCTCGCCGCCCGTGCGCGCCGCGCGGTCCCCGCGCCGTGCCCTTCCCGCGCCGCACCCCGGCACCCCCCGTCTCTTCCTCGACCGCTTCGCCACCGAGGACGGCCGGGCCCGGTTCGTCGCCGTGTCGCACCGGCCGAGCGCGGAGGAACCGGACGACGCCTACCCGGTGCTGCTGACCACCGGACGGGTCGTCGCCCAGTACCAGTCCGGCGCGCAGACCCGGCGCGTGGACGAGCTGAACGCCGCCGCGCCCGGCCCCTTCGTCGAACTGCATCCCCGGCTGGCGGCACGGCTGGGCGCGGCCGAGGGGGACCCTCTGGCCGTCGTGTCCCGGCGCGGCCGCGCGGTCGCCCCCGCGCGGATCACGGACGGCATCCGCCCGGACACGGTGTTCATGCCCTTCCACTGGCCCGGCGAGGGCCGCGCGAACACCCTCACGAACCCGGCGCTGGACCCGGCCTCCCGGATGCCGGAGTTCAAGGTGTGCGCGGTGCGGGTGGAGCTCGCGGAGGGACCGGGGGCCGCGGGAGGGCAGTCCTAGGTCCACCGGACGAGAGGGGTCCGGGCCGGGGGCCGGGGCCGGGGCGGGGCGGTGGGGCGTAGGTTCGGGGCATGTCCGACGTCCAGAGCAGCACGCCCGAACCGTTCGACCTCGACGCCTACCTGCGCCGCATCGGATGGGAGGGCGGCAGGGAGCCCGGTCTCGCGACCCTGCGCGCAGTGCACCTCGCGCACTCCTTCTCCCTCCCCTTCGAGAACCTGGACGCCCTCTCCGGCACCGCGCCCTCCCTGGCCCCGGCCGATCTGATGGCCAAGATGGTGCGCGGCCGGCGCGGTGGCTACTGCTACGAGCACAACTCACTGCTGGCGTGCGCGCTCGACGCCCTCGGGTTCGAGGTGTCGGGGCTGGCCGCGCGGGTCGTGCTGGGCGCCGACTCGCCGCAGAGCCGGCCGCGCACGCACATGATGCTGCGGGTCGGCGTGCCGGACGAGCCGCGGCCGTACCTAGCGGACGTCGGCTTCGGGGCGACGGGGGCGCTGCTCCTGCCGGTGCCGCTGGTCCTCGGCGCCGAGTTCGAGGACGCCGGGCGCAGGCACCGGTTCGCGCGGCTGCCGCACGGCGGGCCGCTGGAGCTGTGGGCGCTGGAGGCGTACGACGGCGCATCGGCGCGCTGGGTCGCCCAGTACGCCTTCACGCTGGAGCCGTTCACCGCGGCGGACTTCGAGGTGTTCAACTGGCACGTCAGCACCCACCCGCGCTCCCCCTTCACGCGCCGCGCCTACCTGCAGAAGGCCACCGCGGAGCGGCATGTCGCGCTGGACGGCGCCCGGTTCACCGAGTCGCGCGCCGACGGCACGGTCACCGAACGCACCCTCACGGACGAGGCGGAGGCGCGTCGCGTCGCGGACGAGGAGTTCGGCATCGAGGTGCCGCAGGGGCTGAACCTGCTGGTCTGAGGACGCGGGCAGGCCACCGGCCATCGGGCGGGCGGGCAGACGGCAGGCGGCAGGCGGCAGGCGGCAGGCAGCAGACGGCAGACGGCAGACGGCAGACGGCAGACGGCAGACGGCAGACGGCAGACGGCAGGCGGCAGACGGCAGGCGGCAGACGGCAGGCGGCAGACGGCAGACGGCAGACGGCAGGGTGCCACCCCGGGACCGCCGGGCGGCGGGCCGCCCTCCGCCGGAGTCCGGCGGGCGGGCCGGCCTGCCGCCGGCGGTCCGCACCGCGCCGGTACCGGTCCCCCGCTGAGCCCCCGCTCCTCATTCCCCCTGCAGATGCTATGGACATGACATGTCATGCCCACTTAAATCTTGGTCACCGTCAGCGCAACCCCCGCGCGCCCCAGGGCGCCCGCGCTCAAGGAGACCGATGAGTCGGACACGGCACACCCGAGGTTCCCGTCTTGCCGCAGCCGGCGTCGCCGCCACCGCCGCCGCCCTGCTGGCCACCGCGCTGTCCCCCGCCGCCCACGCGGAGACCGGACCCAGCCGCACGACCGCCGTCCGGAACGCCGCGTCGGCGCTCGCCGAGCACACCGGAGCCCTGGGGCTGACCGCCGGTGAGCGCACCAGCGTCCGGGACGTGATCGTCGACAAGGACGGCACCCAGCACGTCCGCTACGACCGCACGTACGACCGGCTGCCCGTGCTGGGCGGCGACTTCGTGGTCCACCTGGCCCCGGACGGAACCTACCGGGGCGCGGACCGCGCCACGCGCACCACGGTGTCGCTCGCGACCACCACCCCGCGCCTCGCCGCCCCGCGGGCCGCCGGCCTCGCCGAGCAGGCGCTGCGCGCCGCGCACCCCGCCGCCCGCCTCCAGCAGGTCAAGGCCAGGCCGGGCCTGGTCGTCGACGCCCTGCACGGTACGCCCCGCCTGGCCTGGCGCACGGTGGCCGCCGGCCTGGACTCCCTCGGCAACCCGGTCGCCCGCACCGTCCTGACCGACGCGCGCACCGGTGCGCAGATCGACGCCTGGGACAGCATCGAGACGGCGACGGGTGACGGCACGTCGCTCTACAGCGGGACGGTCGCGCTGGAGACGACGCAGTCCGGGTCGGCGTACCAGCTCAAGGACCCGACACGCGGCAACACGTACACGGGCGACGCGGAGAACAAGACCGACCTGTGCATCTTCGGCATCTGCTTCCAGCGGGCCCCCGCCACCCTCTTCACGGACGCCGACAACCACTGGGGCACGGGCACGACGGCGGACCGCGCCTCGGCGGCGGTGGACGCTCAGTACGGCACCAACGAGACGTGGGACTACTACAAGAACGTCCACGGCCGCAACGGCATAGCGGGCGACGGCAAGGGCTCGTACAACCGCGTCCACTACGGCACCAACTACAACAACGCCTTCTGGGACGACAGTTGCTTCTGCATGACGTACGGCGACGGTGACGGTACGACCTTCGGGCCGCTCGTCGCCCTCGACGTCGCCGGGCACGAGATGTCGCACGGCGTGACGTCCAAGACGGCGGCCCTGACGTACTCGGGCGAGTCCGGCGGCCTGAACGAGGCCACCTCCGACATCCTGGGCACGATGGTGGAGTGGTACGCCGCCAACCCGGCCGACCCCGGTGACTACCTGATCGGCGAGGAGATCGTCCGCTCCGGCTTCGGCGGCACCGCCCTGCGTTACATGGACAAGCCCTCCAGGGACGGCAGCTCGGCCGACTGCTGGAGCGGTTCGGTGGGCAACCTCGACGTGCACTACTCCTCGGGCGTCGCCAACCACTTCGCCTACCTGCTCGCCGAGGGCAGCGGCGCCAAGACCGTCAACGGGGTCGCGTACAACTCCCCCACCTGCAACAACTCCACGGTGACGGGCATCGGCCACGACAAGCTCGGCAAGATCTGGTACCGGGCCCTCACGGTCTACATGACGTCCTCGACGAACTACGCGGGCGCCCGGACGGCGACCCTCAACGCGGCGAAGGACCTGTACGGCGCCGGTTCCGCGGAGTACAACGCGGTGGCGGCGGCGTGGAGCGCGGTCAGCGTGAACTGACCCCGCCCGCCGGACACTACGGCCGCCCCCGCCCGCACGGCGGAGGCGGCCGTTCGTCTTGTACCGGGCTCGGTACCGGCGGATCCGGCACCGGTGGGCTCAGTACTTGTAGATGGTGTGCACCCCGGGGGCCATGACCGTGCACACCCCGCCCTTGCCCAGGCCTTCCCGCACCCAGATGCCGCGCAGGTTCGAGGCGAACGTGTAGGAGGCGTGCTTCTCCGAGCCGGCTCCGCCGCTGTTGTAGACCCACTCGTCGCGAATCCCGCCGTCGGCGTAGGTGGCGTGGAGCTGGACGCACGCCGACTTGCCGTCCGCGACCGTGTCCTTCAGGTACACGTCGACGCTCGGGCGGTTGTCCACGTTGAAGATGCACATGTCCCCGTGCGCGTACGCCCCGCCGATGTCGCCCGCGGTGCCGGTCGCACCCCAGGGATCGCACAGCGGGGCCGCTTCGGCGGGTGCGGTGAGGACCAGGCCGCCTCCGGCCAGGGCCGCTGTCGTGGCGAGGGCCGCGAAGGTTCCGCGCAGGGACATGGGTGTGCTCCTCCTCTGCTGCGTCGACCGCAGCGACGACCGCGCGGGGGCCGCCGGGCTCGTGTCCTGCCGGGGCCGCGCGCCGGGAACCGTGTCGCCGCCGAACGTACGGGGCGCACCGGCGCCGCGGCGTCAACCCGGCGTGGGAACCCGGCGGTAAACCCCGGCGGTAGCCCTACCGCCGCGGGTGGAGGAGTCCACGCCGCCCTCAACCCCCGTACGGCCTGCGCTCCCTGGCCTCCCGCAGGGAGCGTCCCCACCATTCCAGGCGGTCCAGCATCACCTTCGCCGCCGCGTCCGGGGCGGTGGGGTCCTTCAGGCCGCCTTCGCCGTCGAAGGAGTCGCCCGCGTTGGCGAAGGAGACCGTGTCGCGGACGGTGACCGCGTGCAGTTCGGCGAAGACCTGCCGCAGGTGTTCGACGGCGCGCAGACCGCCGGCGACGCCGCCGTAGGAGGCGAGGGCGACCGGCTTGGCCTGCCATTCGGTGTAGTGCCAGTCGATGAGGTTCTTGAGGCCGGCCGGGAAGGAGTGGTTGTACTCCGGGGTGAGGACGACGAACGCGTCGGCGGACGCCAGCTTCGGGGTGATCTCCGCCAGGGCCGCCCTCGCCTCCGGGCCCGGCTCCAGGGTCGTCGGGAGGGCGGCCGACTCGGCCACGTCCACGACCTGCACGGCGAGGCCGGGCCGCTCCCGCAGGCGGGTCAGGAGCCAGTCCGCGACCACGGGGCCGAAGCGGCCGTGGCGGTTGCTGCCGAGGACGAGGGTGACGTTCAGGGGCGCACCGGGCGCCGTGGTGGTGTTCATGCGGGACAGCCTGATAGCTCAACCTTGCTTGAGGTCAAGTGCGGGTTCCGCGCACCCCGCTCACCCGTTCACCGCCGCCCGCCGCCCCCTTCGGGAAAATTCCGACACCCCGTCAGGGCGTGCCCGCTGACCTGGGCAAAGAGAGGTGGCGGTACGCGGCGCGCCGGAAGCGGCAGCACCCGTTCATCGTATTTCTGACGGACTCTCAGGAAGCGGACGGGCGCATGTGCCACTTACCTCGGAAGGGCAGGGACGCGACGACGGCGGCACATGCCGGTGCCGCGGGCCGTGTCCCGACCGCTGAGCAGCTCTAAGGAGCACCGATGCGACGTACCGCACGTCTGCCGGCCGGGGCCGTGACCGGGGCCGCGTTCGCCGTCGCCGCCGTGAGCGCCCTCGCCGGGCCCGCGTACGGCGCGGACACCGCTCCCGTGGCCGCGCGCCCCGCCGGCTCGGCCGCGACCGCCCTGGAGGTGTACCCCTCCTCGGTGGTGCCGGGCGGGCAGGTCACGGTGAACACCAAGGCGTGCGGCGAGAAGTCCTCCGCGGCGGGCGACGCCAGCGCGGTGGGCGCCGGTCCCTTCCCGCTGGCCCCGAGCACGCACGAGGGCGACGCGATCGGGCAGTTCCGGGTCCCCGAGAGCGCCCAGCCGGGGACGTACGAGATCGTCGCGGAGTGCGCCGAGGGCGGCCGGGAGGTCAGGGGCGACCTGGTGGTCACGCTGACCGCGGCGCAGGGGCAGCAGGTGGAGCCCCGGGGAAGTGTGAAGACGGGGGTCGGCGGCGCCCTGGGCCACGACCCCGTGCAGACCGCGGCCGGCGTGGCGGCTCTCGCCGTCGCCGCCGCGGGCGGTACCTGGCTCCTGCACCGCCGGGCGAGAGGCGACGGGATCTGACGGACACCCTCCGCTGTCCGTCCGCCGGGACCGCACGTCCCCTCCCCCTCCGGGTGCGACGCCCCTCGCGGCCCGGAGGGGGCGGGGGGCACGACCGCAGCACCCGTCCGGGAGAGGGGTTCCCATGCGCAGGATCGGCGACTGTGCGATAGCCGCCGTCACCGTCGTCAGCCTCTGCTGCGGCGTGTGGCTGCTGAACGGTGCGGACACGACGCACGCCCCGCCCCAGCCCGCCGCCGCCGAGGGCACGCCGGACCCCGGCGCGCAGCGCCTGGGCGCGCCCGCGCTGCCGCCGTCCCCGCCCACCCGCATCCGCATCCCCTCGATCCGGGTGGACGCCCCCCTGACGGGCCTGGGCCTCACCCCGTCCGGCAGCCTGGACGTCCCGCCCGCCGCCGACAAGAACCTGGCCGGCTGGTACGAGTCCGGCACCACTCCCGGCGAGCGCGGCACCGCGATCGTCGCCGGCCACGTCGACAACACGCAGGGCCCCGCCGTCTTCTACGACCTCGGGGCCCTGAAGAAGGACAGCGTGATCGAGGTGGACCGCCGCGACGGCGGGGTAGCGGTGTTCACCGTGGACGCGATCGAGGTGTACGCGGCGAAGGACTTCCCCGACAAGAAGGTCTACGGCGCCGCGGAGCGCCCGGAGCTGCGGGTGATCACCTGCGGCGGCGGCTACTCCAGGGCCACCGGCTACCAGGGCAACGTCGTCGTCTTCGCCCACCTGACCGGCAGCCGCTGACGGCAGGGCGGGGGCGCGCCCGCGCCCCCCGGTGCGCGCTCACGCCCCTGCTGCGCCCGCCCCCCCACCGCGCGCTCTCACGCCACCCACTGCTGGTACGCCAGGTTGGCCACCAGGGCGAAGACCACGCTCAGCAGCACGACCCGGACGAAGCCGCTGCCCTTCTTCAGCGCGGTGCGGGCGCCCAGCATCCCGCCCGCCAGGTTGAACACGGCCATGACGGCCGCCAGTTGCCACAGCACCGCGCCCTGCCAGGCGAAGGCGGCCAGGGCACCGGCGTTGGTGCAGCAGTTGACGATCTTGGCGGTGGCGGAGGCGGTCACCAGGTCCAGGTGGAGCACGGCGGTCAGCGCCAGCACCAGGAACGTGCCGGTGCCCGGGCCGATGAACCCGTCGTAGAAGCCGATGCCCAGGCCCGCCAGGCCGATCGCCGCGAGGATCTGGCGGCGGGTGGCCGGGCCGGGCGCCGGGGCCGTGCCGAACGCCGGGCGCAGGATCACGAACGCCCCCACGGCGAGCAGCACCACCATGATCACCGGCTTCAGCACGTCGGTGCTCATCCCGGCCGCGCACAGCGCCCCGGCGCAGGACCCGGCGAGCGCGGCGAGCCCGATCCGCACGGCCAGGCGTACGTCCACGGGTGCCCGGCGCGCGTAGGTCACCGCCGCGCCGGACGTCCCGACGATGGCGACGGCCTTGTTGGTCCCGAGCGCGGACGCCGCCGCGGTGCCGGTGGGCAGCCCGAGCAGCAGCACCGGCAGCAGCAGGAGTCCGCCCCCGCCGACCACGGCGTCGATCCACCCGGCCGCGAGCGCGGCGAGGCAGAGGAGGAGGACCACGGTCAGGGATATGTCGGGCATGATCACGACTCTAGGGAGGCGGTACGTGCCCGGTCCACGCATATGAGCGTCTTCTGAGGTGGGACGGGTGGCACCCGCCCCCGGCCCGCCCTCCGAGCCACCGGCCGGCAGCAGCCGCTCCCCGGCCGGCATCCCCGCTCCCCGGCCGGCCTCACAGTGCCCGCCCGCCCTCGCTGAGGGCAGCGTTCCTGGCGGGAAACAGAGGCGATGCCACCGGGTAACCTCCGCGCCGCACGCTCGTGGGCATGACCTCGGATGCGCGTGTGGTGGTGATCGGTGCCGGACTCGCGGGCGTGACGCTCGCCCGGCGGCTCGGTGAGCTGGGCACGCCCGCGCTGGTCGTCGGCGAGGAGGAGCACCGGCCGTACAACCGGGTGCTGCTCGCGGAGGTGCTGGCCGGCCGGTACGCCCCCGAGGTGATCACGCTGCCCGCGCCGCCCGCGCTGGTCCGTGCCCGCGTCGTCGGCATCGACCGCTCGGCCCGCGAGGTGCGCTGCGCGGACGGCTCGGCCATCGGCTACGGCACGCTGGTCCTGGCCACCGGCTCCAATCCCGTACTGCCGCCGCTGCGCGGCCTGTTCGCCGCCGGCCAGGAACTGCCCGCGGGCGTCCACGCCTTCCGCACGATGGACGACTGCCTGCGCCTGTCCGCGGCGGTGCGGCCCGGGGTGCGGGCGGTGGTGGTCGGCGGCGGGCTGCTCGGGGTGTCCGCCGCGCGGGCGCTGGCCGAGCGGGGCGCGCAGGTGGTGCTCGCACAGCAGGCCGAGCGGCTGATGGAGCGGCAGCTCGACCCGGGCGCGTCCCGGCTCGTGCTGCGGCACCTGCGCGGCCTCGGCGTGGAGGTGCACACCGAGTGCCGGGTCCGGGACGTGCGCTGCGTGGGCGGCGCGGTCCGCTCGGTGGAGCTGGCCGACGGGTACGCCCTCGACGCCGACCTCGTCGTCCTGGCCTGCGGGGTGCGCCCGCGCACGGGGCTCGCCGAGGACGCGGGCCTCACCGTCCGCGAGGGCGTCGTCGTCGACGGCGCACTGCGCACCTCCGATCCGCGCATCCGCGCCGTCGGCGACTGCGCCGAGCACGCCGGCACGGTCTACGGGCTCGCCGCCCCCGCCCTCGAACAGGCCGCCGCGCTGGCCGGACTGCTCACGGGCACGGCCGCCTCCCCCTACACCGGCACCCGCTCGCTCACCCGGCTCACCCTGCACGGCCCGGACTCCCCCTTCGACCTGGCCGCGTTCGGGGAGACGGACGTCCGCCCCGGCGACGACGTCGTGCAGCTCGCCGACGCCACCCGGGGCACCTACCGCCGGGTCGTCGTCCGCGGCGACCGGCTGGTCGGCGGGGTCCTCGTCGGCGAACTCGGCACCGTCGGCGCGCTCGCCCGCGCCTGGGAGGGAGCAGAGCCGCTCCCCACGGACGGCGGCCCCCTGCTCCACCTGCTCACCCCTGACGGAGGCTCCTGAATGACCGCCACCCCCGCCACGAACGCCACCGGCGCCACGAGTGCCACCGGCGCCGCCCCCGGCCCGGTGCCCACGATCGTGCTCGTCGGCCACGGCATGGTCGGCCAGCGCTTCCTCGAAGCGCTCGCCGAGCGCGGCATGACCGCCACGCACCGCGTGGTCGTGCTGTGCGAGGAGCCGCGTCCCGCCTACGACCGCGTCCAGCTCACCTCGTACTTCTCGGGCCGCACCGCCGAGGAACTCTCCCTCACCGACAGCGCCTTCCTCGACGCCCACGGCATCGAACTGCACCTGGGCGACCCGGCCGAGACGATCGACCGCGAGGCGCGCCGGGTCACCGCCCGCTCCGGCCTCACCGTCGGCTACGACGTGCTCGTCCTCGCCACCGGCTCCTACCCCTTCGTGCCGCCGGTGCCCGGCAAGGACGCCGAGGGCTGTTTCGTCTACCGCACCATCGAGGACCTGCTCGCCATCGAGGCGTACGCCGCCGGGCGGGCGAGGACCGGCGCGGTGGTCGGCGGCGGGCTGCTCGGTCTGGAGGCGGCCGGCGCCCTCAAGGGGCTCGGACTGGCCACCCACATCGTGGAGTTCGCGCCGCGCCTGATGCCGGTGCAGGTCGACGAGGGCGGCGGCGCCGCCCTGCTGCGCACCATCGAGCAGATGGGGCTGACCGTGCACACCGGCACGGGCACCCAGGAGATCGTGGCCGGCCCGGACGGCGCGGTCACCGGCATGAGGCTGTCCGACGGCTCCGAACTCGCCACCGACATGGTGGTGTTCAGCGCCGGTGTCCGCCCCCGCGACCAGCTGGCCCGCGACAGCGGTCTCGCGGTCGGCGAGCGCGGCGGGATCAGCGTGGACGCGCAGTGCCGAACGGTCACCGACCCGCACGTGTTCGCGATCGGCGAGTGCGCGCAGGCGGTCGACGGCCGGGTCTACGGCCTGGTCGCGCCCGGCTACGAGCAGGCCGAGACGGCGGCGGCGGCCATCGCCGCCGACGAGGGGGAAGCCCCGGCGTTCACCGGCGCCGACCTGTCCACGAAGCTCAAGCTGCTCGGCGTGGACGTGGCCTCCTTCGGCGACGCGCACGGCACCGCCGAGGACTGTCTGGACGTCGTCTACTCCGACTCCCGGGCGGGCCTGTACAAGAAGCTGGTCATCGGCCGGGACGGCACCCTGCTCGGCGGCATCCTGGTCGGTGACGCGGAGGCGTACGGCACGCTGCGCGCCTTCACCGGCTCGGTGCCCCCGGTCTCCCCCGAGTCGCTGGTGCTGCCGGCCGGTGCCGGTGCGCCCGCGCAGCTCGGCCCGGCCGCCCTCCCCGACGACGCGGTGATCTGCTCCTGCCACAACGTCACCAAGGGTACGATCCGCGGCGCGGTCACCGGCCACGCGTGCACGAGCGTGCCCGAGGTGAAGAAGTGCACCCGGGCCGGCACCGGGTGCGGGTCCTGCGTCAAGGTGCTCACCCAGCTGGTCGACGCCGAGCTGGAGGCGAGCGGCGTCGAGGTCGACAAGGGCCTGTGCGGCTGCTTCGCGCAGACCCGCGAGGAGCTGTACGAGATCGTCCGGGCCCTGCGCATCACCTCCTACCAGGAGCTGCTGGACGGCTACGGCCGCGAGGAGGCCCGGGGCGGCGACGGCTGCGAGACCTGCAAGCCGGCCGTCGCCTCGGTCCTCGCCTCCCTCGCCCCGGTGATCGGCGCCGGCGGTTACGTCCTCGACGGCGAGCAGGCCTCCCTCCAGGACACCAACGACCACTTCCTGGCCAACCTCCAGAGGAACGGCTCGTACTCCGTGGTCCCGCGCATCCCCGGCGGGGAGATCGCGCCGGAGAAGCTGATCGTGATCGGGGAGATCGCCCGGGACTTCGGCCTCTACACGAAGATCACCGGCGGTCAGCGCATCGACATGTTCGGCGCCCGCGTCGAGCAGCTGCCGCTGATCTGGGCCCGGCTGGTGGACGCGGGCTTCGAGTCGGGGCACGCGTACGGCAAGTCGCTGCGCACGGTGAAGTCCTGCGTGGGGCAGACCTGGTGCCGCTTCGGCGTCCAGGACTCCGTACGCATGGCGATCGACCTGGAGCTGCGCTACCGGGGCCTGCGCTCCCCGCACAAGCTGAAGTCGGCGGTCTCCGGGTGCGCCCGCGAGTGCGCCGAGGCCCAGTCGAAGGACTTCGGGGTGATCGCCACCGCGAACGGCTGGAACCTGTACGTCGGCGGCAACGGCGGCGCCACCCCGCGCCACGCCGACCTGCTCGCCCAGGACCTGTCCGACGCCGAACTGGTCCGGCTGATCGACCGGTTCCTCATGTTCTACATCCGCACCGCCGACCGGCTGGAGCGCACCAGCGTGTGGCTGGAGCGGATCCCCGGCGGCCTGGACCACGTACGGGACGTGGTGGTCCACGACTCGCTCGGCATCTGCGCCGAGCTGGAGTCCCAGATGGCCGCGCACGTCTCCCACTACCGCGACGAGTGGGCCGAGACGGTCAACGACCCGGACAAGCTCGCCCGGTTCGTGTCCTTCGTCAACGCCCCCGACACCCCCGACCCGGTCGTCGGGTTCGTTCCCGAACGCGACCAGATGAAGCCCGACCTGCCGCTGCTGTCCCTCGGCCTGCGGCCGGCCCACGACGCCCTGGAAGGAAGCGCCCAGCGATGACCCTCGCCACCGAGACCACCGAGACCACCGAGACCACCGAGACCACCGAGACCACCGAGACCACCCTGATCACCGAGGCCGCCCGGACCACCGGGGGGAAGGTCCAGCTCCGGCTCGACGACGACTGGTACACCGTGTGCGACCTGGGCGCGCTGCTGCCCGGCCGCGGGGTAGCGGCCCTGCTGCCGGACGGCCGGCAGGCGGCCCTGTTCCGCGACCGGTCCGGCCGCCTGTACGCGATCGACAACCGGGACCCGTTCACCGGCGCAGCGGTGCTCTCCCGCGGTCTCACCGGCACCCACGGGGGCCGCCCGTTCGTCGCCTCGCCGCTGCTGAAGCAGCGCTTCGACCTCACCTCCGGCCGGTGCCTGGACGACGAGCGGGTGCGGGTGACGGCGTACGGGGTCCGCAGCGCCTGAAGACCGAACCTGTTTACTTGACCGGTCGTTCCAGACAGGCTTAGGCTCACGGCGTGGCCAGGACCAAGGAATTCGATCCGGACGCCGCGCTGCAGTCGGCCCTGGAGCTGTTCTGGCGGCGCGGCTACGAGGCGACGTCGATGGCGGACCTCGTGGCGCACCTCGGCATCGGCCGCGCCAGCCTGTACGCGACGTTCGGCAGCAAGCACGAGCTGTACCTGAAGGCGCTGGAACGCTACGAGCAGGGGGGCATGGGGCGGATCGTGCGCGAGCTGTCCCCGCCGGGCCCCGCGCTGCCGGGCGTACGCGCGGTCGTACGGCGCTACGCCGCGGAGGCGGCCCACGACGAGCTGCGCCTGCACGGCTGCATGGTCACCAACACGGCGTCCGAGCTGGCCGCGCACGATCCGGCCGCCGCCCGGCGCGTGGAGCGCAACTGGGACCACCTGGAGACCCTCCTGCACGCGGCCCTGGTCCGCGCCCAGGCCCAGGGCGAGCTGCCCGCCGGCCGCGATCCGCTCGCCCTGGCCCGCACCCTGCTGGTGCTGATGCAGGGCCTGCGGGTCGTCGGCAAGGCGTCGGCGGACCCGGCCCGCGTCCGGGACGCGGCGGAACAGGCCCTGGCACTGCTGGACTGAGCGGCGGAACCGCGGAACGCGCCCTGTCGCCGGGCGCGTTTCTTTCGGCCCTCATACTGAACCGATCGGTCAATAAAAGGGGAGATCATGACTACGGTGAGCACACGGTCCGCGGGCCGCTTCCAGGACCGCACCGTCCTCGTCACCGGGGCCGGTTCCGGCATCGGCCGCGCGACGGCCCTCGCGTTCGCCGCCGAGGGCGCCCACGTCGTCGTCGCCGGCCGCCGCCCCGGGCCGCCGGCCGACACGGTCGCGCTGATCGAGGAGGCGGGCGGCAAGGCACTCGCGGTGACCGCGGACGTCTCCCGCCCCGGTGCGGCCGCGGCGCTGGTGGAGGCCGCCGTGGACCGCTTCGGCTCGCTCGACGTCGCCGTGAACAACGCCGGTGTGTTCCGGGGCGGGCAGCCGCTGGCCGACCTGCCGGAGGAGGACTGGCACACCCAGCTCGCCGTCAACGTCACCGGCGTCCACCTGGCCCTGCAGGCGCAGATCCGCCGGATGCGGACCCAGCCGTCCGGCGGCGCGATCGTCAACGTCTCCTCCACCTTCGGCGCCCACGCCACCTCCCCCGGCGCCGCCGCCTACTCCGCGACCAAGGCGGCCGTGACCGCGCTCAGCCGCGGTGCCGCGCTGGACCACATCCGCGACGGCGTGCGCATCAACGTGGTCAGCCCCGGCGCCACCGCCACCACGATGTCGCTGCGCGCCGGCGAGACGGAAGCGGACCGCGCCGAACGCGCCCGGGCCACCCTCCCGCTCGGCCGGGTCTCCGCCACCGAGGAGGTCGCCGCCGCGATCCTGTACCTGGCCTCCGGCGAGGCGGCCTCCCTGGTCGGCACCGACCTGGTGGTCGACAGCGGCGGATCCCTCTGACACCCCCTGGGCACGGGCCTAGTCGATCCCGGACCGTTCCACCCCCGCCACGATCCACCGCTGGAAGCACAGGAACACCACCAGCAGCGGCAGGATCGACACGGCCGCCGCCACGAACAGCTCGTGCAGGCGCACCACCTGGGCGGTGGTGAAGGAGGACAGGGCGACCTGGACCGTCCAGGCGCTCTGGTCCTGCCCGATCACCAGCGGCCACAGGAAGGCGTTCCAGGCGCCGATGAAGACGATCGTGCCGACCGCCGCGAACACCGGCCGCGCGTTCGGCACGACGACCAGCCAGTACGTCCGCCAGGGACCGAGCCCGTCGACCTGGGCGGCGTCCTCCAGCTCGCGCGGGAAGCCGAGGAAGTACTGGCGGAAGACGAAGCAGGCGAAGGCGGAGAAGAGCGTCGGGACGATCAGGCCGCGCAGGGTGGAGATCCAGCCCAGGGACGACACCAGCACGAAGCTGGGGACGAAGGTCACGGCGGCCGGGACCATGAGGGTGCCGAGGACGGCGTAGAAGACCTTGTTCGCGTGCCGGTAGGGGATGCGGGCGAGACCGTACCCGGCGAGCGAGGCCAGCAGGACCGTGCCGAGGGTGGTGGCGACGGCGATCAGGGCGGAGTTGAGCAGCGAGCGGGCGAACGGGACGGAGGTGTCCGTGAAGAGTTCGCGGACGTTGCCCCAGCGCAGGTGGGCGGGGAAGAACGTCCACTCGGGCGAGGTGATGTCCTGCTCACTGGCCAGGCCGTTGCGCACGAGCAGGTAGAAGGGGACCAGGAAGAGCAGCGCGAGCGCGATCAGCAGGGCGAGCCGCAGCGCGCGGCCCACCCGCACCAGGGCGTCATCCATCGGCGTCCGTCCTTCCCAGTCCGAACCAGCGGGCCTGGCCCAGGGTGACGAGGGCGATGATCAGCGCGAGGATCACCGCGCCCGCGCTGCCGAGGCCCAGGTTCTGCCCCTGGCCGAGGGCGGTGTAGTAGAGGTAGACGAGCGGCGGGCGGGCGTAGGGCGGGTAGCCGCGGGCGTCGGAGAGCAGGTTGTAGAACTCGTCGAAGGACTGGAAGGCGTTGATGACGAGGAGCAGGACCACCGCGACGGAGGTGGCGCGCAGTTGCGGCAGGGTGATGTGCCGCAGCACCTGCCGGCCGGGGCGAGCGCCGTCCACGGCGGCGGCCTCGTAGAGCACCGGGTCGATCCGCTGGAGCCCGGCCAGGAACAGGATCATGTAGAAACCGGCCTGGAGCCACAGCCGTACGGTCACGATGACCAGCCAGTACCAGGGCGGGTCGGTGGTCGACAGCCAGGCCACCGGGTCGGCGCCGAAGAAGTCCAGGACGGTGTTGGCGAGCCCGAACCGCACCCCGTTGAAGATCGACATCTTCCAGACGAGGGCGGCGACGACGTAACTGCACGCGGCCGGCAGGAAGAACACCGAGCGGAAGAACGCCTGCGCGCGGCGGACCCGGTTGACCATGAGGGCGAGGCAGAGGGAGAGGGCGTAGGTGGCCGGGACGATGAACGCCGTGAAGAGGAGGAAGGTGCGCAGGCTGTCGAGGAAGGCGTCGTCCTTCAGCATCGCGGTGTAGTTGTCCAGCCCGGTGAAGCGGGTGGGCGTGACGGTGTTGTGCGCGTCGAAGAAGCTGAGGGCGACGCTCCACAGCAGCGGGACGTAGGTGAACAGGGCGAGGCCCGCGGCGAAGGGCCCGACGAAGACCCAGAACCAGAGGGTGCGCCGCCGGCGCACGGCCCGGGCGCTCGCGTCCTCCCTGGCGCCCACGACCTCCCGCGCCCTCACGGCCGACCCGGTACCGGTCCGCGCCCTCCCTGCCGGGGCCTGCCCGGTCGGAGCCTTCCCGGCCGGCGTGTTCCCCGTCGGTGCCGCGCTCACGGCTTCTTCTTCACGCGGTCGAGTTCGGCCGACACCTTCCGCAGCACCGCCTTCAACTCACTGTCCGGATTCGCCCCGTCCTTGATGATCCGGCTCAGCGCGTCCTGGTAGGCGGTCTGGGCGGCCGGGGTCCACAGCAGGGGCTGGGCGTACCCGTGGTCGGTGGTCAGGCGCACGGCGTCGGCGGCGGCGCCGGTGCGCAGCTTGGCGGCCTTCTCGGCGAGCGAGATCCGGGCCGGGATGTGGAAGCCGTAGGAGAGCGCGAAGTCCTCCTGGTCGTCGGTGCGCCGCACCCACAGCCACTTCACGAACTCCTTGGCCGCGTCCTGGTGGCGGCTGCGGGCGCTGACGGCGGCGGCGTACGCGCCGACGGGCACGGCCGGACGGCCGGAGGGGCCGTCCGCGGGGAAGGGCAGCACGCCGAAGTCGTCGCCGAGTTCCTTCTGCACCTGGGGCAGCGCCCACAGCCCGGACCACTGCATGGCGGTCAGGCCCTGGAGGAACGCGGACGGGTCGGACCAGTCGGCGGGGGCGCCGAGCAGCAGGGACTTGCCGGCGTACAGCCGGCGGACCTTGGCGAGGGTGCGCGCGGCGGCCGGGTCGTCGAAGCCGGGCCTGCCGTCCTCGGTGACGAGCTGGAGTCCGGCCGCGTACAGGGGTGTTCCGCCGAGGACGCCCGCGCCGCCGTCGTTGCCGAGGAAGAGTCCCTTGGTCTTCCTGGTGGTGAGCTTCCTGGCGGCGTCGACGAGGGCGTCGAGGGTGTCCGGCGGCCGGAGCCCGGCGTCCCGGAGCAGGCTCTTGCGGTAGTAGAGCATCTGCATGTCGATGACCTGCGGGATGCCCCAGATCTTCCCGCCGTACGTCTTCGGGGTGAGCACCGCCGGGTTGAAGTCGTCCTTGACGCCGTCGAGCAGGGCGGTGAGATCGGCGACCTGACCGCCCTGGATCTGGTCCAGGGTGGGCCCGTTGACCTCGAAGACGTCCGGGCCGGAGTCGGTGAGGAGCGCGGCGGCGGTCTGCTGGTCGTAGTTGCCCGGCCGCCACTGGACGGTGACGCGGGCCTTGCCGTACGCGGCGGCGTACCGCTTCACCGCCTGCTCGGTGCCGCTCTCGCCGTACTGGTGGTACCACTGCGTCAGTACCGGCCCCGATCCCCCGCCGCCGTCCCCGCGCCCGGTGTTGCTCCCGCAGGCGGCGAGCAGCCCGCCGCCCGCGACCGCCCCGGCGCCGAGCAGTGCTCTGCGGCTGATGGTCATGTGCGCCCCCTGACGCTCGTCCTCGCTGCCCGCCCGCACGGCCGTACCCGCACCGTGCCCGGCCCAACGATCAACCATGCACCGTGATTACGACAGGAGCGTGGCGGCGGTGTGTACGCGTCAAGAGCGCACTTCCGGCCACCCGCGACGCCCGGCGCCGGCGCGGGGCGCGAGCGCGGCGGCCGGGCGCGGGGGGCGGGCGGGCAGGAGGTCCGGCGCCGGGCAGGGGGCGGAGAAGCCGCAGGTGACCGGGTGCGTGGGCCGTTGGGGTGGTTCCGGCGGCGGGTCCGTGTCGGCCTCACGCGCAGGGGTTACCCACAGTGGTATGACAACCGCGCTTCGTATTCCGCCCCTGCGTTCGATCGTCGCGATCTGTGCTCTGGGCGGCTCCGCTCTGCTGATGACCGCCTGCTCGAACGGCTCGACCGGGTCGAGTGTCGCCGAGGCGGCCGAGGCCAGTCCCACGTCGGCCTCGCCCACGGCACCGTCCTCCCCCTCCCCCACCGCGTCGCTGACCAAGGACCAGGCCGAGCGCCGGGACCTGCTCGCCAAGACGCACGTGAGCTGGGACAAGGCCGCCGACACCGCCGTGAAGGAGGTGTCCGGCGGCAAGCTGGTCTCCATCGAGCTGAAGAACGCCTCGCACGGCAACACCTCTTCGCCGGGCATGGCCACCTCCCCCGGCCCCGCGTCCCCGAGCCCCGCCTCCCCGAGCCCCGCGTCCCCGAGCCCCGCGTCCCCGGGCACCGGCACCGCGAGCCCGTCGCCCTCCGCGGGCGCGGCGGAGTGGGAGACCAAGGTCGCCGCCGCCGACGGCACGGTCCACCGGGTCGACGTCGACGCCGCCACCGGCAAGGTGTCGCGCAAGGCGGTCGAGCCGGACCAGGACGCCGGCGACAAGCGCAAGGTCGCCGACCGGCTGAAGAAGGTCACCCGGACGCCCGCGCAGGCCGTGCGGACGGCCACCGGCAAGACCAAGGGCACGGTCACCGGCGTCGACCTCGACGAGCACGACAACAAGCTCGTCTGGGCCGTCGACGTCGTCACGCCCAAGGACTGGCACAAGACGACCTACGACATCGACGTGGCCAATGGCAACGTCGTGCGCGAGCACGTCGACCGCGACTGAACGCGCCCGGCACCCGCGCACACCGCGGGAGGCGCACGACAGGGGCGGCATCCCCGCACAAGGATGCCGCCCCTTTCTTCGTGAACCGGAGTCCCCGCCGCGATCGGCAGTGAGGGTCGGGGACCACGACGAGGACTCCGGGGTCTTCTCACACCGGCGTCACCGGTGGTCGCTGCCCTCCGAGGCGGAGGCCGCGCGGCCCGCCTCCAGGCGGGCGACCGGGATGCGGAACGGGGAGCAGGAGACGTAGTCCAGGCCCACCTCGTGGAAGAAGTGGACGGACTCCGGGTCGCCGCCGTGCTCGCCGCAGACGCCGAGCTTGAGGTCGGGGCGGGTGGCGCGGCCGGCCTTCGCGGCGGCGGCCACCAGGGAGCCGACGCCGTCCTTGTCGATCGTCTCGAACGGGCTGACGCCGAAGATGCCCTTCTCCAGGTACGCCGTGAAGAAGCTCGCCTCGACGTCGTCGCGGCTGAAGCCCCACACCGTCTGGGTCAGGTCGTTGGTGCCGAAGGAGAAGAACTCGGCGGCCTCGGCGATCTGCGCGGCGGTGAGCGCGGCGCGCGGCAGCTCGATCATCGTGCCGATCGCCAGCTTCAGTTCCGTGCCGGTGGCCGCCTGGACCTCCGCGACGACCTGGTCGGCCTCCTCGCGGACGATCTCCAGCTCCTGCACGGTGCCGACCAGCGGGATCATGATCTCGGCGCGCGGGTCGCCCTTGGCAGCCTTGCGCTCGGCGGCGGCCTCGGCGATGGCGCGGACCTGCATGGTGAACAGGCCGGGGATCACCAGGCCGAGGCGGACGCCGCGCAGGCCGAGCATCGGGTTCTGCTCGTGCAGCCGGTGCACGGCCTGGAGCAGGCGCAGCTCGTTCTCGTGCGGCTCCTGGCGGGACTCGGCGAGCGCCACGCGGACCGACAGCTCGGTGATGTCGGGCAGGAACTCGTGCAGCGGCGGGTCGAGCAGGCGGACGGTGACCGGCAGGCCGTCCATCGCCTCGAACAGCTCGACGAAGTCCTTCTTCTGCAGCGGCAGGAGCTGTTTGAGGGCCTCCTCGCGCTCGGCCTCGGTGTCGGCCAGGATCAGCCGCTCGACCAGCTCGCGGCGGTCGCCCAGGAACATGTGCTCGGTGCGGCACAGGCCGATGCCCTGCGCCCCGAAGCGGCGCGCGCGCAGCGCGTCCTCGGCGTTGTCGGCGTTGGCGCGCACCCGCAGCCGGCGCTTGCGGTCGGCGAAGGCCATGATGCGGTGCACGGCCTCGACCAGTTCGTCGGCGTCGTCGGCACCGGCGTGCATCCGGCCCTCGAAGTACTCCACGACCGGGGAGGGGACCACCGGCACCTCGCCCAGGTAGACCTTGCCGGAGGAGCCGTCGATGGAGATGACGTCGCCCTCCTCGACGACGTGCCCGCCGGGCACGGTCATCCGGCGCCGCTTGGTGTCGACCTCCAGCTCCTCGGCGCCGCAGACGCAGGTCTTGCCCATGCCGCGCGCGACGACGGCCGCGTGGGAGGTCTTGCCGCCGCGCGAGGTCAGGATGCCCTCGGCGGCGATCATGCCGTCCAGGTCGTCGGGGTTGGTCTCGCGGCGGACCAGGATGACCTTCTCGCCCGAGCGGGACCACTTGACGGCGGTGTAGGAGTCGAAGACGGCCTTGCCGACGGCCGCGCCCGGGGAGGCGGCGATGCCCCGGCCGACCTGCTCGACCTTCGCCTTGTCGTCGAAGCGCGGGAACATCAGCTGGGCGAGCTGGGCGCCGGTGACGCGCTGCAGGGCCTCGGCCTCGTCGATGAGGCCCTGGTCGACGAGCTGGGTGGCGATGCGGAAGGCGGCACCGGCGGTGCGCTTGCCGACGCGGGTCTGGAGCATCCACAGCCGGCCGCGCTCGATGGTGAACTCGATGTCGCAGAGATCCTTGTAGTGGTTCTCCAGGGTCTCCATGATCTGCATGAGCTGGTCGTACGACTTCTTGTCGATCTGCTCCAGCTCGGCGAGCGGCACGGTGTTGCGGATGCCCGCGACCACGTCCTCGCCCTGCGCGTTCTGCAGGTAGTCGCCGTAGACGCCCTGGTGGCCGGAGGCGGGGTCGCGGGTGAAGGCGACGCCGGTGCCGGAGTCGGGGCCGAGGTTGCCGAAGACCATCGAGCAGACGTTGACGGCCGTGCCGAGGTCGTGCGGGATGCGCTCCTGGCGGCGGTAGAGCTTGGCGCGCTCGCCGTTCCAGGAGTCGAAGACCGCCTTGATGGCGAGGTCCATCTGCTCGCGCGGGTCCTGCGGGAAGTCCCGGCCGGCCTCGGTCTTGACGATCTTCTTGAACTTGGTGACGAGCTTCTTCAGGTCGGCCGCGTCCAGTTCGGTGTCGACCGCGACCTTCTTGGCCTCCTTGGCCTTCTCCAGCGCCTCCTCGAAGAGGTCGCCGTCGACGCCGAGGACGGTCTTGCCGAACATCTGGATGAGCCGGCGGTAGGAGTCCCACGCGAACCGCTCGTCGCCGGCCTGCGCGGCGAGACCCTGCACGGAGGCGTCGGACAGGCCGATGTTCAGGACGGTGTCCATCATGCCGGGCATGGAGAACTTCGCCCCGGAGCGGACGGAGACGAGCAGGGGGCTGTCGGGCTGGCCGAGCTTCTTGCCCATCCGCTGCTCCAGCGCGTCGAGGTGCGCACTCACCTCGTCACGCAGTGCCGCCGGTTCCTCGCCGCTGTCCAGGTAGACCTTGCAGGCCTCGGTGGTGATGGTGAAGCCCGGCGGGACGGGGAGGCCCAGGTTGGTCATCTCGGCGAGGTTGGCACCCTTGCCGCCGAGGAGGTCCTTGAGGTCCTTGTTGCCCTCGGTGAAGTCGTAGACGAACTTCACGCCCTCAACGCTCCCGCCCGGCGCGGGTACCTGGGGATCTTTGTTTTCCGACACGGGTCTCGACTCCTCGAGGACGCGGTGGCTGCCCTGACGGCGAGGAACATACCCAGATCGAAGGCTTGTGGGTACGTCCACTCGTGCGTCATGCGCCCGTAACCAGCGGTCCGCCAGCGGATCGAAAGTCAAGGCTTGGCAAGTCGTCAGGGCCGGATGTTTTCACTTCTTGAACGGTCCACTGCCCATGGACCCGTCATGCCGCTCATATGAGCGGCTACAGGCACGGGTGATTTCGATCGCTGAACGATCGAAGGGTGGCACTGAGTGCCACTCCTTGGAGAAGTGCAGACGCCGATAATCCGCTCATGTGAGCGCACCCCTTATCAAGGGTGGCGAGAATCACGCTGCCATACGCGCCCGGATTCCACCATGCGGACCTCCCGGACCACCCGTGCGGGCGGTCCCGGAGGAGGGGTCCGGCACGGCTCCCGGCGCCCCGTTCGCCGGGTTTGTGCCCCGCCGGCCCGGAAAGGCACCGGACGTCGGACCGTACGGATCCCCGGCGGCCTCGCTTCCCCTCTCCCGGGCAGCCCGCCGCTCCTCGCCCCCGCGCACGGAAGGACGCCGGGGTGCCCCGGGGCGGACGCACACACCGGCCGCCGAACGGGCGCCCGCGCGCCGCCGGCCGGGCGGACACCCGGCCGTGGGGCTCCCCCGGGCCCCGCCAGGCGGACACCTGGGCGCGCAGGACCACCCCGGGCCGCGCCACCCGGACACGCCCCCTCTCAGGGCGTCTCAGCCGCCCGACGTGTCCAGTTCCGCGTCCTCGCCGACGCCCGCGCAGTCGTACGGGTCCTTCAGCCAGCCGTCCGGGAGGACCACGCGGTTGTTGCCGGAGGTGCGGCCGCGGGGGCCGTCGGCGCCGGCGGGCCAGGGCTGGTCGAGGTCCAGTTCGTCCAGGCCGGCCCGCAGGTCGGCCAGGGAGGAGGTGATCGCCAGCCGCTTGCGCATCTCGGAACCGACCGCGAAGCCCTTCAGGTACCAGGCGACGTGCTTGCGGAAGTCGATGACGCCGCGTGACTCGTCGCCGATCCACTCGCCGAGCAGGGTGGCGTGCCGGACCATCACGTCGGCGACCTCGCGCAGGGCGGGCCGGGCGGCGAAGTCCGTACGGCCCTCGAAGGCGGCGACCAGGTCGGCGAAGAGCCACGGCCGGCCCAGGCAGCCGCGGCCCACGACCACGCCGTCGCAGCCGGTCTCGCGGACCATCCGCAGCGCGTCCTGGGCCGACCAGATGTCACCGTTGCCGAGCACGGGGATCTCCGGGACGTGCTCCTTGAGGCGGGCGATGGCCTCCCAGTCGGCGGTGCCGCCGTAGTGCTGGGCGGCGGTGCGGCCGTGCAGGGCGATGGAGGTGACGCCCTCCTCGACGGCGATCCGGCCGGCGTCGAGGTAGGTGAGGTGGTCGTCGTCGATGCCCTTGCGCATCTTCATGGTGACCGGCAGGTCGCCCGCGCCGCTGACCGCCTCGCGCAGGATGGAGCGCAGCAGGTTGCGCTTGTAGGGCAGGGCCGAGCCGCCGCCCTTGCGGGTCACCTTCGGGACCGGGCAGCCGAAGTTCAGGTCGATGTGGTCGGCGAGGTCCTCCTCGGCGATCATGCGGACCGCCTTGCCGACGGTCGCCGGATCGACGCCGTACAGCTGGATCGAGCGCGGCGTCTCGCTCGCGTCGAACCGGATCAGCTGCATGGTCTTCTCGTTGCGCTCGACCAGGGCCCGAGTGGTGATCATCTCGCTGACGAACAGGCCCTTGCCGCCGCTGAACTCCCTGCACAGCGTGCGGAAGGGCGCGTTGGTGATCCCGGCCATGGGGGCGAGGACCACGGGGGGCCGGACGGTGTGTGGGCCGATCTGGAGCGGGGACTCGGGCGTGGACATTCCCCCATTGTCCCGCACGGGCAGCGAACTTGTAACAGTCATTAGTTAACCGCACTATCGATATCGACTACGCTGGTGCACATGCCCGAGCTGAGTCACCGCCGGCGGCTGCTGGTGCTCGCCATCTGCTGCATGAGCCTGCTGATCGTGAGTCTGGACAACACCGTCCTGAACGTCGCCCTGCCCTCCATGCAGCGCGAGCTGCACGCCGGCACGTCCGGTCTGCAATGGACGATCGACGCCTACACCCTGGTGCTGGCCTCCCTGCTGATGCTGGCCGGCTCCACCGCCGACCGGATCGGCCGCAAGCGCGTCTTCATGACCGGCCTGGTCGTCTTCGGCATCGGCTCGCTGCTGTGCTCCCTGGCCCCGAACCTCGAACTGCTCGTCGTCTTCCGCATGGTGCAGGCCGTCGGCGGCTCGATGCTCAACCCGGTCGCCATGTCGATCATCACCAACACCTTCACCGACCCGCGCGAACGCGCCCGCGCCATCGGCGTGTGGGGCGCCGTGGTCGGCATATCCATGGCCGCCGGGCCGCTGGTCGGCGGGCTGCTGGTGGAGTCCGTCGGGTGGCGCTCGATCTTCTGGCTCAACCTGCCCGTCGGCCTCGCCGCGATCCTGCTCACCCTCCGCTTCGTCCCCGAGTCCCGCGCCCCCAGGGCCCGCCGCCCCGACCCGGTCGGCCAGGTGCTCGTCATCGCCCTGTTCGGCGCGCTGACGTACGCGATCATCGAGGCCCCGGACGCCGGCGCCACCCTGGTCCTGCCGTTCGCCGCCGTCGCGCTCGCCGCGCTGCTCGGCCTGCTGTGGTACGAGCCGCGCCGCACCGAACCCCTCATCGACCTGCGCTTCTTCCGCTCCGCCCCGTTCAGCGGGGCCACGGTCATCGCGGTCAGCGGCTTCGCGGCGCTCGGCGGCTTCCTGTTCCTGTCCACGCTCTACCTGCAGAACGTGCGCGGTCTGGACGCCCTGCACGCCGGACTGTGGATGCTGCCGATGGCGGCGCCCACGTTCCTGTGCGCCCCGCTGTCCGGGCGGCTGGTCGGCACCCGGGGGCCGCGGCTGCCGCTGCTGATCGCCGGCACCGCCATGACGGCGAGCGCCGTGCTGTTCGCGCTCTTCGAGGCCGAGACGTCGAACGCCACGCTGCTCGCCGGGTACGTCCTGTTCGGCATCGGCTTCGGCTTCGTCAACGCGCCCATCACCAACACCGCCGTGTCCGGCATGCCGCGCGCCCAGGCCGGGGTCGCCGCGGCCGTCGCCTCCACCAGCCGGCAGCTCGGCTCGACCCTCGGCGTGGCGGTGGTCGGCGCCCTGCTGGCGTCCGGGACCGGCTCGTCCTCCTACCGGGACACGTTCGTGTCGGCCGCCCGGCCCGGGTGGTGGGTGCTGGTGGTGTGCGGTGCGCTGGTGCTGGTGCTGGGCGCCCTCACCAGCGGCCGGTGGGCCCGGCGGACCGCCGAACGCACCGCCGACCGGCTCCAGGAGCACGAGGTACGGCAGGCGGCGGGCGTCGGCGCCTGACGGGAGCGCGGGACGTCCCGGGAGGCTCTCAGATGCGGGCTCCCACTTCGTCCGAGCCCTGAGCCTGCCGTTCCACCGCGATGGCGTGCAGCTTCTCCAGCCGCTCCCGGGACTCCTCGTCCGCCGGGACGTAGGTGACCATGCGCGGGCCCGCCTCCGGGCTGAGCCACAGGTCGGTCTGGTCGACGGTGAGGCGGCCGACGCGGGCGTTGCGGAACTCCTTGCGTTTGCCCGCCGGCGCGACCACCTCGTGCCGGTCCCAGGCCTCGCGGAAGTCGGGCGACTCACGCAGCCGCTTGAGCAGCGTCTTCCAGGCCGGGTCGGCGAGGTGGCCGGCCATCGCCGCCCGGAAGCGGGCCGCCATGATCCGGGTGGCCTCCTCCAGGTGCACGATCGACGAGCGCCACTGCGGGTTCGTGTACGCCAGGATCATGCAGTTGCGGTCCTCGGGCGGCACCGCTTCCAGGTCGCACAGGAGCAGGCCGTAGGTGCGGTTGTGGGCGAGGATGTCGTACCTGCTGTTCTGCAGGCAGGCCGGATAGGGCTCGATCTGTTCCAGGAGGGCGCGCAGGGCCGGGGTGACCGACGGGCAGGTGGTCGTCGGCGCCGGATCGGCGGCACCGGCGAGCCGGAAGAGGTGGGCGCGCTCGCTGGGGTCGAGCAGCAGGGTGCGGGCGAGGGCGTCCAGGACCTGCGCGGAGACCTGGATGTCGCGGGCCTGTTCGAGCCAGGTGTACCAGGTGACGCCGACCGCCGAGAGGTGGGCGACCTCCTCGCGGCGCAGGCCCGGGGTACGGCGCCGGGCACCGCGCGGCAGGCCGACCCGCTCGGGGGCGATGTGCTCGCGGCGGTGCCGCAGGAAGGCGGCCAGCTCGTGCCGCCGGATCTCGGAGGCCGCGGCCTCCCGGACCCGCCCGGGCTGCTCCTGCCCGGCGCCGGCCGGGCCACCGGGCGCCGCGCCGGCCCCCGGTGCCGCCGGGACGCGCGCCGCCTCCCGTACGGCCGCAGCCCGCGGTGCCGCCGCCGTGCTCGCCGGGGCCGTACTCACCGCGGGCTCCGCCGTCGCCGTCCGTGCCGCCGTCTCCTGGGCCATGGTGGTCATGCCTCCAGCCTGCCGCCGCGCCGACCCTGTTTCCAGGTACTCCGGCTACCAGGATAAGGACACTCTGGTACCTGCCTCGCTCCGGTCGCAGGCTCGGATGCGTGACCACCCGAACCATCTCCTCCCGCACCGTCCGCACGGCCGCCGCGCCCCCGGCGCTGGGCGGCCCCGGACTGTTCACGGTGCTGCTGGGCGCGGCACTCCCCCTCATCGACTTCTTCATCGTCAACGTCGCCCTGCCCACGATGGGCGAGGACCTCCACGCGAGCGAGGCCGTCCTCGAACTCGTCGTGGCCGGTTACGGGGTGGCCTACGCCGTGCTGCTCGTCCTCGGCGGCCGGCTCGGCGACCTCTTCGGCCGGCGCCGGCTCTTCCTGGGCGGCATGGCGGCCTTCGGCCTGACCTCGCTGGCCTGCGGCCTCGCGCCGGACGCCTGGTCCCTGGTCGGGGCGCGGGTGGCGCAGGGCGCGGCGGCGGCGGCGATGCTGCCGCAGGTGCTCGCCACCATCCAGGCGGCGACCGAGGGCCGCCGCCGGGCCAGGGCGATGGGCCTGTACGGCGCGACGGCCGGCCTGTCCATGGTGGCCGGGCAGATCCTCGGCGGCGTCCTGGTCGCGGCCGACCTGTGGGGCACCGGCTGGCGTTCGGTGTTCCTGGTGAACGTGCCCGTCGCCCTCGTCGGCCTGGTGCTGGCCGTCAGGGCCGTCCCGGAGACCCGCTCGCAGCACCCGGAGCCGGTCGACGGCCCCGGCACGGTCCTGCTGGCGGCGTCCCTGCTGACGCTGCTGGTACCGCTCACCGAGGGCCGCGCGGCCCACTGGCCGCTGTGGACGTGGCTGTCGCTGGCCGCCTTCCCGCTGGTGGCCGGCGGGTTCTACGCCGTCGAGCGGCGCGCGGACCGGCTGGGCCGGACGCCGCTGGTGCCGCCGAGCCTGTTCCGGCTGCTGTCCCTGCGCCGCGGCCTCGCGCTCATCGTGCCGTTCTCCGTCGGGTTCAGCGGCTTCATGTTCGTCATCGCGGTGGCGCTGCAGCAGGGCGCCGGCCTCGGCCCGGTCCCGGCGGGGCTGACGCTCGCGCCCATGGCCGTCGCCTTCTTCCTCGTCTCGCTGGCCGGGCCCCGGCTGGTCGCCCGGTACGGCACGCGGGTGGTGACGGCGGGCGCGGTCGTGCAGCTGGCGGGTGTGGGCCTGCTGGCACTGACCGTCCGGGAGTCCTGGCCGCAGGTGGGCTTCACGGAACTGCTGCCGGGCGCGGCGGTCGCCGGTGCGGGACAGGCGATGCAGCTGCCCGTCATCTTCCGGATCATCCTCTCCGAGGTGCCGGCCGCACGGGCGGGCGTCGGCAGCGGCGTCATGGTCACCGCCCAGCAGTCGTCGCTGGCGCTGGGCGTGGCCACCCTGGGCACGCTGTTCCTGTCCCTGGTTCCCGGCCTCGGCATGCGGGACGCCCTGGTGACCACCCTGCTCGTCCAGCTGGCCGGGATCGTCCTGACGGGCCTGCTGAGCCTGTGGCTGCCGCGCACGATCGGCTGACGGCACCCCGAGCCGTCACGCTGTGCGACCGAGTGGGCAAAGGTAAGAAACAAGTGAACCGACCGACGGGCCTGACCTGGCACTTTGCGCCAAACCTGCTTTTTTCCCGACGAGTTCCGAACCTCCTCGACTCGCCGCGCGGACGAACTCGGGCAAACCTGGAGGAGCGCGAGCAGCCCCCCGCGGGGCGGCCACCGCGCAGCAGGGGGAAATCCGTCGACCAACGGGAGACCACCATGCCTGTCACCACCAGTCGTCGCTGGGTCCGTACGCTCGCCGCGGGCGCCCTGTCCGCCGCCCTCGTGTCGGCCGGATCGGCCGCCGCCCTGGCCGCGGACAACGCGCCGCCCGCCAAGCCGAGCCCGACCCACAGCATGATGCCGATGACCAAGGGGTCGATCACGGTCAAGGCCAACCACACCTCGGTCAAAGCCGGCCAGAGCGTGACGCTCGCCGGTCACACCAAGGACGAGAAGACCGGCACCAAGCTGGTCCTCCAGCACCTGCACAACGGCAAGTGGACCACGCTGCACACCACGACCACGGTCAAGAAGGGCGGCGTCTTCTCGCTGAACCACAAGTTCACCGCCAAGGGCACCGAGCACCTGCGGGTGGCGACGTCGGACGGCAAGACGCACTCCTCGACGGTGTCCGTCAAGGTGCACTGACGCCCGGCCCCGGGCCGCGCCCAGCGGCCTCGTTCAGGGCCGCAGACCGCGCAGCAGCAGGTCCAGGACCGTGTCGAACTCCTCCTGGACGCCCGGCCGCTTCCACTCCCCCGCGTAACACGGGTCGTGGAAGCGGCCGGTGGCGTGGAAGAGGGCACGGGCCGTGGCCGCCGGGTCGGCGGCCACGAGGACCCCCGCGGCCACTCCCGCCTCGACGATGCCGGTCAACTGGGCGGTCAGCTCGGCGATGTGCTGCTCGACCGCCGCGACGTTCTCCTCGGCCAGCACCGAGTACGTGGCGAACATCTCGGGGTCGTCGCCCGCCTTGCTGCGCTTGGCGTCGAACAGCGCCTGGAACCAGGCACGCAGCCGCTGCGCCGCATCGCGCCCGTCCTCGGCCGCGACCTCGTGCAGGACGTCGTGGGTCCGGTCCAGCCACCGCTTGGTCACCGCTTCACGCAGCGCCGCCTTGGTGCGGAAGTGCCGGTAGACACTGCCGTGGCTGACCCCGAGCGCGCGGGCCACGTCCACCACGGTGGCCTTCGCCGGTCCGTGGCGGCGCAGCACTTCCTCGGTCGCGGCCATGATGCGCTCGGCGGTCAGGGTCTCAGCAGCGGGTGACATGCCTAGACCGTACCCAAACGCCTGTCCGGCGCGGCGGTCAGTGCTCGCTGTCCAGGTGCGCCATCTGCGCCTCGGGGTAGCGCGCGCCGGCCGCCGCGTCCGCCGGTACGGCCTCCTCGATCGCCGCCAGGTCGGCCGCGTCCAGCGTGACGTCGAGCGCGCCCAGGGCCTCGGTGAGGCGCTCGCGGCTGCGGGCGCCGATCAGCGGCACGATGTCCTCGCCGCGCGAGAGCACCCAGGCGATGGCGGTCTGCGCCACCGTGACGCCCTTGCCGTCGGCGATCTTCCGCAGTGCCTCGACGAGGTCCAGGTTGTGCTGGAGATTGTCGCCCTGGAAGCGGGGCGAGACGGCGCGGAAGTCGGTCGGGGCGAGCTGCCGGTCACGGGTGAAGTGCCCGGAGATCAGTCCGCGCGACAGGACGCCGTAGGCGGTGACGGCGATGCCCAGCTCGCGGGTGGTGGGCAGGATGGCGGCCTCGATGCCGCGCGAGATCAGCGAGTACTCGATCTGGAGGTCGCAGATCGGCGCCGTCGCGGCGGCGCGGCGGATGGTGTCGGCACCCGCCTCGCTGAGGCCGATGTGGCGGACGTGGCCCTTCTCGACCAGCTCCGCGATGGCGCCGACGGTCTCCTCGATCGGCACGTCGGGGTCGACGCGGGCGATCCGGTAGACGTCGATGTGGTCGACGCCGAGGCGCTGGAGCGAGTAGGCGGCGAAGTTCTTCACGGCGGCGGGGCGGCCGTCGTAGCCGCTCCAGTTGCCGTCGGGGTCGCGCAGGGCGCCGAACTTCACGCTGGTCAGGGCCTGCTCGCGCAGGGCGGCGGGGGCGGTGCGCAGGGCTTCACCGAGCAGCATCTCGTTGTGGCCCATGGCGTAGAAGTCGCCGGTGTCGAAGAGGGTGACGCCCGCTTCGAGGGCGGCGTGCACGGTGGCGATCGACTCGGCCCGGTCCGCCTCGCCGTACAGCGCGGACATGCCCATGCAGCCGAGACCGAGGGCGGAGACCTGGGGGCCGGTGGTTCCGAGGGAGCGGGTGTTCATCGTCATGGCTCCACCTTGGCATGACAGATGACAGATTTCAATATCTGTCATTCCATACTTGCCATTTCTTGCGCGCACCCGTCATCGGTCCAGACCTCTTGACGAAAGGTCTGGACCATAGGACTGTCATGTCTGCGACACCCGCACGCCACCCCCCACCCGCGCGCCGTCTCGCCGCACCCGCACCCGCACCACCCCGCCGCACCCACCTCCGCGCCACCTCACCCACCCCGCCCGCCACCTCACCGCACCCCACCGGGAGGCCGCACATGATCCGCCGGATCCGCCGGATACCCCGCCTGCTCACCGCCGCGCTGGCCACCGCCTGCCTCGCGCCGCTCGCCCTGTCCCTGTCGTCCTCCGCCGCCTCGGCCGCCCCCGCCACGGCGGACGCCGCCACCTGCGCCGTGAAGTCCCGGCCCGCGGGCAAGGTGCTCCAGGGCTACTGGGAGAACTGGGACGGCTCCTCCAACGGCGTCCACCCGCCCTTCGGCTGGACCCCGGTCACCGACTCCCGGATCGCGGCGCACGGCTACAACGTGCTCAACGCGGCCTTCCCGGTGATCCTGTCCGACGGGACGGCGCTGTGGGAGGACGGCATGGACTCGGGCGTGAAGGTCGCCACGCCCGAGGAGATGTGCGCGGCCAAGGCGTCCGGGCAGACCATCCTGCTCTCCATCGGCGGCGCGGCGGCCGGCATCGACCTGAACTCGCAGGCGGTGGCGGACCGGTTCGTCGCGACGATCGTGCCGATCCTGCAGAAGTACAACTTCGACGGCATCGACATCGACATCGAGACCGGCCTGACCGGCAGCGGGAACATCAGCCGGCTCTCCGCATCGCAGGCCAACCTCATCCGCATCATCGACGGCATCCTGGCCCGGATGCCGTCGAACTTCGGGCTGACCATGGCACCGGAGACCGCCTACGTCACCGGCGGCAGCATCGTCTACGGCTCGATCTGGGGCGCCTACCTGCCCGTCATCAAGAAGTACGCCGACAACGGCCGCCTGTGGTGGCTGAACATGCAGTACTACAACGGCAGCATGTACGGCTGCTCCGGCGACTCCTACTCGGCCGGAACGGTGCAGGGCTTCACCGCCCAGACCGACTGCCTGAACAAGGGCCTGGTGGTCCAGGGCACCACGGTCAGGGTCCCCTACGACAAGCAGGTGCCCGGCCTGCCCGCCCAGCCGGGCGCGGGCGGCGGCTACATGTCCCCGTCCCTGGTCTCCCAGGCCTGGAAGCACTACGGCAACGGCCTCAAGGGGCTGATGACCTGGTCGCTCAACTGGGACGGCTCGAAGAACTGGACCTTCGGCGACAACGTCAAGGCACTCCAGGGCCGTTGAGCCCACCGGGCACGCGAAACGCCGTACGGCCGCCGGTGATCCGGCGGCCGTACGGCGTTTCGGCGCGCTCCCGCGAGGGGCCTGCTCAGCAGCCGATCAGGCGGGCGGCCAGGTAGCCCTCGATCTGGTCCAGGGAGACGCGCTCCTGCTTCATGGAGTCGCGCTCGCGGACGGTGACCGCGTTGTCGTCCAGGGTGTCGAAGTCGACGGTGACGCAGTACGGCGTGCCGATCTCGTCCTGGCGGCGGTAGCGGCGGCCGATGGCACCGGCGTCGTCGAACTCGATGTTCCAGTGCTGACGCAGCGCCTGGGCCAGCCCCTTGGCCTTCGGGGACAGCTCCGGGTTGCGGGACAGCGGCAGCACCGCGGCCTTCACCGGTGCCAGGCGGTGGTCCAGGCGCAGCACCGTGCGCTTCTCCATCTTGCCCTTGGCGTTGGGCGCCTCGTCCTCGACGTAGGCGTCGAGCAGGAACGCCAGCATCGCGCGGCCGACACCGGCCGCGGGCTCGATGACGTACGGCGTCCAGCGCTCGCCGGCCTCCTGGTCGTAGTAGGCGAGGTCCTGGCCGGAGGCCTTGGCGTGGGCGCCGAGGTCGTAGTCGGTGCGGTTGGCGACACCCTCCAGCTCGCCCCACTCGTTGCCGCCGAACTGGAAGCGGTACTCGATGTCGGCGGTGCGCTTGGAGTAGTGGGAGAGCTTCTCCTTGGGGTGCTCGTACCAGCGCATGTTCTCTTCACGCAGGCCCAGGCCGGTGTACCAGTTCCAGCGCTGCTCCATCCAGTACTCGTGCCACTTCTCGTCCTCGCCCGGCTTGACGAAGAACTCCATCTCCATCTGCTCGAACTCGCGGGTGCGGAAGATGAAGTTGCCCGGCGTGATCTCGTTGCGGAACGACTTGCCCATCTGGGCGATGCCGAACGGCGGCTTGCGGCGCGAGGTGGTCTGCACCTGGGCGAAGTTGGTGAAGATGCCCTGGGCGGTCTCCGGGCGCAGGTAGGCGACGGAGCCGGTGTCCTGGGTGGGGCCGAGGTGGGTGGAGAGCAGGCCGGAGAACTGCTTGGGCTCGGTGAACTGGCCCTTGTTGCCGCAGTTGGGGCAGTTGACGTCGGCCAGGCCGTTCTCCGGGAGGCGGTGGTGCTTGGCCTCGTAGGCCTCCTCCAGGTGGTCCGCGCGGAACCGCTTGTGACAGGCGGTGCACTCGGTCAGCGGGTCCGTGAAGGTGGCGACGTGGCCGGAGGCGACCCACACCTCGGTGGCCAGGATCACGGACGAGTCGATACCGACCACGTCCTCGCGCGACGTCACCATGTAGCGCCACCACTGGCGCTTGAGGTTCTCCTTCAGCTCGACGCCCAGCGGCCCGTAGTCCCAGGCGGCGCGCTGGCCGCCGTAGATCTCACTGCAGGGGAATACGAAGCCACGGCGCTTGCTCAGGCTGACGATGGTGTCGATCTTGTCGGCGGCCACGGTGCTCTCTTCATTACGACGACGGGCGACGAAGCGACGGCTGCGCTTCGACGAAGCGAGACGCTTCAGAGCGAATGCTTCAGGGTACCGGCGCAGGCTCCCCCTCAATCAAATCGGTGCCGGACAGCGGCCCGGTCCGGGCCGTCCGGGGCCCCTGACAAGGGGTTGTTGACAACGGTTTCCATTTTTGTTGAAAATGACTGTCATGAACGCACGACGTCACCTCATACCCGGGACCGCTCTCGCCGCGTCCTGCGCCCTCGGCCTCGGCGCCCTGACCGCCTGCTCCTCCGCCGACGCGGCCGGCGGCAGCGGGAAGTACGACGTCGTCGCGTCCTTCTATCCGATGGCCTTCCTCGCCGAGCGCATCGGCGGCGGTCACGTCCACGTCACCAGCCTCACCCAGCCCGGCCAGGAGCCGCACGACCTGGAGATCAGCGCCAAGCAGACCGCCCAGCTCCGGGAGTCCGACGCCGTCCTCTACCTCAAGGGGCTCCAGCCCTCCGTCGACGAGGCCGTCGCCCAGTCCGGGGTGAAGACGAAGGTCGACGCCGCCTCCCTGACCACCCTGGAGGAGCACGGCAACGAGGTCGGCGGGCACGCCGCCGCGCACGACACCCACGAGGGCGAGGAGTCCGGCGGCAAGGACCCGCACATCTGGCTCGACCCGGTCCGCTACGCACAGGTCGCCCAGGGCGTCGGCAAGGCCCTGGAGAAGGGCGACCCGGACCACGCGGCCGACTACCGCAAGAACACCGCGGCCCTGGTCAAGCAGCTCGGCGAGCTGAACACCCGCTTCGAGAACGGCCTCGCGCACACCACCTCGAAGGTCTTCCTCACCACCCACGCCGCCTTCGGCTACCTCGCCGAGCGCTACGGCCTGACCGAGGAGGCCGTCAACGGCCTCGACCCGGAGTCCGAGCCCAGCGCCGCCCGGGTCAGGGACCTGGAGAAGACGGCGAAGGCCGACGGCGTCACCACGGTCTTCTACGAGACGCTCGTCAGCGACAAGACCGCCCGGACCATCGCCGCGGACGCGGGCCTGAAGACCGACATCCTGGACCCGCTCGAAGGCATCACCGAGAAGTCCCGGGGCACCGACTACTTCTCGGTCCAGGAGGCCAACCTCAAGGCGCTCCAGCAGGCGCTGGGCGCCAAGTGACCGACACCGGGGAGCAGACCATGGGCGAACCCGTCATAGCCATGCGCCAGGTGCGCGCCGACCTCGGCGCCCGCCCCGTGCTGCGCGGCATCGACCTCACCGTGCACCGGGGCGAGGTGGTCGCGCTGCTCGGCGCCAACGGCTCCGGCAAGTCGACGGCCGTACGCAGCCTCATCGGCCAGGTGCCGGTCAGCGGCGGCGAGATCGAGCTGTTCGGCACGCCCCGGCGCCGCTTCGGCGACTGGGCGCGCGTCGGCTACGTGCCGCAGCGCACCACCGCCGCCGGCGGCGTCCCGGCGACCGTCACCGAGATCGTCTCCTCCGGGCGGCTCTCCCGCACCCGCTTCGGCGTCTTCCGCACCGCCGACCGCGAGGCCGTGCGCCGCGCCCTGGACCTGGTCGGCATGGCGGACCGCGCCAAGGATCCGGTGGACGCCCTCTCCGGCGGCCAGCACCAGCGGGTGCTGATCGCCCGCGCGCTCGCCGCCGCCCCCGAACTGCTGATCATGGACGAGCCGATGGCGGGTGTCGACCTGGCCAGCCAGGAGGTGCTGGCGCGGACCCTGCGGGAGCAGGTCACCGCCGGGACCACGGTGCTGCTGGTGCTGCACGAGCTGGGCCCGCTGGAGCCGCTGATCGACCGGGCGGTCGTGCTGCGCGACGGCTGCGTCGTGCACGACGGCCCGCCCCCGAAGGCGGTCGGCGAGCACGCCCTGCCCGGCCACGACCAGCCGTCGCCCGCCACCGCCCTTGCCGGGGGTGCTTCGCACCACTGCCTCGATCCCCACGACGCCGGTTCCGGCGCCGCTTCGATCCGTACAGGACTGCTGAGCTGATGGACTTCCTGAACTACGCCTTCATGCAGCGGGCGCTGCTGGCCGCCGTGCTCGTCGGCATCACCGCGCCCGCCGTGGGCATCTACCTGGTCCAGCGCCGCCAGGCGCTGATGGGCGACGGCATCGGGCACGTGGCGATGACCGGCGTCGGCCTCGGCTTCCTGCTCTCCGCCTCCCCGGTGTGGATGGCGACGGCCGTCTCCGTGCTCGGCGCGGTCCTCATGGAGCTGATCCGCTGGTACGGCCGCACCCGCGGCGACATCGCCCTCGCGATGCTCTTCTACGGCGGCATGGCGGGCGGTGTCATGTTCATCAACCTCGCCCCGGGCGGCTCCAACGCCAACCTGACCTCGTACCTCTTCGGCTCGCTCTCCACCGTCTCGCAGTCCGACGTCGTGGCGATCTGCCTGCTGGCGGCCTTCGTCGTCCTGGTCACGCTGGGCCTGCGCCGCCAGTTGTTCGCGGTCAGCCAGGACGAGGAGTTCGCCCGGGTGACCGGCCTGCCGGTGCGCGCCCTGAACCTGCTGACGGCCGTCACGGCGGCGGTCACGGTGACGGTCGCGATGCGCGTGGTCGGACTGCTGCTCGTCTCCGCGCTCATGGTGGTCCCGGTGGCCGCCGCCCAGCAGCTCACCCGCAGCTTCGCCGCGACCTTCGCCGTCGCCGTCGCCATCGGCGTGAGCGTGACGATCGGCGGCACGGTCACCTCCTACTACCAGGACGTGCCCCCCGGTGCGACGATCGTCCTGCTGACCATCGCCGCGTTCATCGCCCTCACCGCGCTCGCCGCACCGCTGGCCCGGCGCCGCGCCCGGGCGCTCGCCGCGGCCCGGTCCGCGGCCGGCCCCGCGGAGTGCGCGATCCCGGCCGCCCGGGGCGCCGCCGGGGAGGTCGGCGTCTGACCGGGCTCCGCCCGGACTGGCACAATGGCCCCGGCAGGCGCAGACGTGAGGAGGCATCCGGTGACGACCGCAGGACCGCCCGTGAAGGGCCGCGCCACCCGGCAGCGCGCCGCCGTCGCGGCAGCCCTCGACGAGGTCGACGAGTTCCGCAGCGCGCAGGAACTCCACGACATGCTCAAGCACAAGGGCGACTCGGTGGGCCTGACCACCGTCTACCGCACCCTGCAGTCCCTCGCCGACGCCGGCGAGGTCGACGTACTGCGCACCTCCGACGGTGAGTCCGTCTACCGCCGCTGCTCGTCCGGCGAGCACCACCACCACCTCGTCTGCCGCGTCTGCGGCAAAGCGGTCGAGGTGGAGGGCCCCGCCGTGGAGAAGTGGGCGGAGGCCATCGCGGCGGAGCACGGCTTCGTCAACGTCGCCCACACGGTGGAGATCTTCGGCACCTGCGCGGAGTGCGCGGCGACCGAGTCCCGGCCGCAGTGACGAGGACATGGTGACGGGAGGGGCCCGCGGCCGTGGCCGCGGGCCCCTCCCGTCCCGGTGAGTCCGTGTCGCGTCCGCCCGGGCGTCCCCTCTCAGCGCCGTCCGAAGCAGCGCTCCAGCTCGTCCAGGTCGTAGAAGGCACTGCCCTTGCCGATCGGCCGGCAGCCGGCCTTGAACGCGGTCTCCTTCTCGTTGTAGAGCATGCGCACCAGGTAGCGGTCGCCCTTGGCGAAGACGTCCCACTGGATGTTCGTGCCCAGCGGTGACACGTCCGCGCCGCGCCAGGGGTTGTCCTTGTAGGTGTACGGGCGCTGCGGCGACACGGGCTTCGTACTGCCCGGCAGCCCCATCAGCGCGGCCAGCGGGATGATCTCCTCGGCGTGCGTGAACCGCAGTTCGGCGCCCTTGTCGTTGGTGCCCTCGCGCTTGGTCTCGACCTGCTCGAAGAAGTCGTCCAGCAGGACGCCGGCCATCTTGTAGGTGATGTCGCTGCCGGCGAACCCGGGGCCCTTCTCGTAGAAGTCCTCCGCGTCCCCGAGGTAGCCGAACCAGTCGGCGTCCTTCGCGGAGAGGTAGCGGTCCATGTGCCAGCCCTCGCCCCGGGGGCTCTCCTCGCGCATGGCGGGGGCGATGGCGTACAGGTTGTAGACGGCGGTGGCCACGTCGACGGCGCTGCCCAGCGAGGCGAACTCGCCGTTCTCGATCCGCCGCACGAACGGCTCCCGGAACAGCCGGCGCAGCACGTCGCGGGCGTGCGCGTGGGTGGCGGGCTGGTCGGTGAGGCTCTTGAGGGTGGCCGCGAGCCGCTGGTCGTTCTCGATGTAGTCGCGGTACGCGGCGCCACCGGCCGCCTTGTGGAAGTAGAGCAGGTCCTTGTCGGTGCGGACGGGACCGATCAGCGGCTTCAGCTCCGGGTCGGCGTCGGCGAGGCCGCCGGCGAACCGCTCGCCGCTGGCCACCGCCCGCCCCTGCCCCGAGCTGACCAGGTCGATCTTCTCGCCCTTGCCGGCGATCTTCGCGAACAGCTCCGGCATCCGCTGCCGGAGCCGCACCGCCGTGTCCCGCATCTCCTGCTCGCCGCGCCCGCTGAGGTTGCCGTAGCCGACCTTGTCCATGGCGGCCAGCAGGGCGCGCACCACGGGCCCGAACTCCGCGCCCCGGTCCGTGAGCTGCCCCTCGGCGGCGGCCTTCTCCCACAGGGCGAGGACGAGGTCGCCGTCCTCGCTGTCGCTGGCCGCGCGCGAGCCGTGCCGGGAGACGTCCTCGGTGAAGACGGGCGTGAACCCGGCGGGCGGCTTCTGGTAGGTGCGGGGGTTCTGCCGCGGGGCGTACGGCGCCTTGGTGCCGTAGCTGTCGCGGTCGTGACCGCTGTGGCCGTGGCTGCCGTGGAGGGCGCGGCCGTGGGCGTCGCGGTGCGCGGGCCGGTCGGCGGCCGTGGCCTGCGCGGGCAGGACGGCGACGAGGGCGGTGCACAGGACGAGGACGGGGGTGACACGCTTCATGACGCGCATCGTGGGTGATCCCCGTGAACCCCCGGTGACCGGCAGGTGTCCATGGCCGCCGGGTACCCCCGCTCCCCTGGCGCCCCCGTCCCGCGGCTCCCCCGTCTCTACGGGATCCGTCCGCCCTACGGCGTGTCCTGCCTGCCCTCCATGGCGAGCAGTTCCTCGTTGGGGATGGCCCCGCCGAAGCGGCGGTCGCGGGAGGCGAACTCCACGCAGGCCCGCCACAGGTCACGGCGGTCGAAGTCGGGCCACAGCACGTCCTGGAAGACCATCTCGGCGTACGCGCTCTGCCACAGCAGGTAGTTGGAGGTGCGCTGCTCGCCGCTGGGCCGCAGGAACAGGTCCACGTCCGGCATGTCCGGGTAGTACAGGTACCTCTGGATGGTCTTCTCGGTGACCTTGGCCGGGTCGAGGCGGCCGGCCGCCACGTCCTGGGCCATCGCCTTCGCCGCGTCCGCCAGCTCCGCCCGGCCGCCGTAGTTCATGCAGAAGTACAGCGTGATCAGGTCGTTGTCCTTGGTCTGCTCCTGGGCGACCTGCAACTCCTTGGCGACCGACTTCCACAGCCGGGGCATCCGGCCCACCCAGCGCACCCGGACGCCGAGCCCGTCGAGCTGGTCGCGGGACTTGCGGATGAAGTCCCGGTTGAAGTTCATCAGGAAGCGCACCTCGTCGGGCGAGCGCTTCCAGTTCTCGGTGGAGAAGGCGTAGAGCGAGATGTTGCGCACGCCGATCTCGATCCCGCCCTGGAGCACGTCGAGGACGCGCTCGGCGCCGACCTTGTGCCCCTCGGTGCGGGGCAGCCCGCGCTGCTTGGCCCAGCGGCCGTTGCCGTCCATGACGATCGCCACGTGCTCCGGGACCAGCTCGCCCGGCAGCTTCGGCGCACGCGCGCCGGACGGATGCGGCTCGGGCGCGTCGTACTCGCGGCGCCGGCCTCCCAGGAACCCGCGTACGGCCATGTGCTCCTCGTCTCCCTCTGGTCCCTCTTGCTTGCTTCTACTTCTCGACGTACCTGAGCGAGCGCAGGCCGCGCTCCAGGTGCCAGTGCAGATAGGCGGACACCAGCCCGCTGCCCTCGCGCACGTACCGCGGCTCGCAGGCGTCGGCGGTCGTCCAGTCCCCCGTCAGCAGCGCGCCCAGCAGCGCGAGCGTCTGCGGCGAGGGTACGACACTGCCCGGCACCCGGCAGTCGACGCAGACCGAGCCGCCGGAGGCCACCGAGAAGAACCGGTTGGGCCCCGGCATCCCGCACTTCGCGCAGTCGCCGAAGCTGGGCGCGTAGCCGTTGACGGCCAGCGAGCGCAGCAGGAACGCGTCGAGGACGAGGTGCGGGGCATGCTCGCCGCGGGCGAGGGTGCGCAGCCCGCCGACCAGCAGCAGGTACTGCTGGACGGCCGGTTCGCCCTCGTGGTCCGTGAACCGCTCGGCCGTCTCCAGCATGGCCGTCCCGGCCGTGTACCGGGCGTAGTCGGTCACGATCCCGCCGCCGTACGGAGCGATGGTCTCGCTCTGCGTGCACAGCGGCAGCCCGCGCCCGACCAGCTCGCTGCCCCGCGCGAAGAACTGCACGTCCACGTGCGAGAAGGGCTCCAGCCGGGCCCCGAACTTGGACTTCGTCCGCCGCACCCCGCGGGCCACGGCACGTACCCGGCCGTGACCCCGCGTGAGCAGTGTGATGATCCGGTCCGCCTCACCCAGCTTCTGGGTGCGCAGCACGATGCCGTCGTCGCGGAACAGACTCATGCGCCCATTGTCGCGCACGGCGGGAGCGGCCCCGCCCCGCCTTCAGGGCACCTCCCCCCGGCTGCGGGCGTTCGCGTACGCCGTCGCCGCGCTGAGCCGCTCGGCCGGGGTGGCCGCCCGCACCAGCTCCGGCGGGCAGTCCCACTCCCGGCCGCCGCCGAGGGGCCGTAACTGGACGTACGGCCCCTCGTGGCCCATGACCACGCCGATCCGCCCGGTGCCGGTGTCGAGGGCGTAAGTCCCGACCGGCGGACACGGGCCGCTCACCGCAGGACCGCGGCGAGCCGTGCGGCCGTCTCCACGGAGCAGCGGCCCAGCTCCACCAGCGGGCAGGGCGCCTCGCGGGCGAGCCCGGCCGGGTCGAGCCCGAGCGAGGGCAGGGTGATTCCGGCTTTTCCGAGAGCGGTACGCAATTCAACGATTGTTTCCTCCGCTTCCTGAACACAGACCGCCGAGTGAGCCGAGTGTTGCCGTGGTGCCACTGTGTGCTTCCTCCCTTTCTCTTTCTCCGGGATTTCCGTCATGCCGGAGTTTTACGCTTCGTGTCTCCACAGTGACGTTCCGCGTCTACACTCGGAAGGGTTTCGGGCCCTACAAGAAGAGGGCTGCACAAGGGGGTTGGCGATGGCCAACGGTTCACGCCAGGCGGTCTGGGAGTTCTTCGGCACGGAGCTGAAGCGGCGCCGGGAGAACACGGGGATGACGCAGGTGGAGCTGGGTGCGAAGGTCTTCGTCTCGGGCGGCTACATCGGTCAGTTCGAACAGGCGATCAGAAAACCGCAGTTGGACGTGGCCCGGCGGATCGACGAGGTACTGCAAACCGACGGTTTTTTCGAACGCCTCTGGCGCAAACTCATCAAAGAGCAGCGATTCGCCGAGTACTTCGCGCACGCGGCGGAACTGGAACGGTTGGCGACCAGTATCAGCGAGTGGGCTCCGGCTGTTGTCCCCGGCCTTCTCCAGACGCCGGCGTACGCTCGCGCGATCTACCTGTCGAGCAATCCGCTCTCGACGGATGAATGGATCGACGAGATGGTCAGTCTTCGCATGGACCGCGCACGGATCCTCAAGGATGCAGCGCGACCGGTGTACTGGGTGCTGCTGCACGAGACGGTGCTCCGCGTGCCCGTGGGCACCCCTGCGGTGATGGCTCAGCAACTGGAGTCCGTGGCGCGGGCACTGCGTGCTCGTACGGTACTGGCGCAGGTGCTGCCGTTTTCGGCGGGGGCGCACCCTCAGATGGGTAAAGCCATGAAGCTCATGGAGTTCGAGGACGCCCCGCCGACCGTCTATACAGAGGGCGTGCTGTCGGGCAATCTGCTGGACGAACCGGCAGTAGTGAAGCGGGTTCGCACGGATTACGATCTTCTCAGGGCCGCGGCTCTGCCACCGGAGGCGTCCCTGGCCATGATCGAAGCGGCGGCGGAGGACTACAGACGATGCGCGGGTACGACCTGACCAACGCCCTCTGGCGCAAGAGCACCTACAGCGGCGGCAGCGGCGGCGAGGACTGTGTCGAGGTCGCTTACGACTTCCCCGGCGCCGCCCGCTGGCGCACGAGCACGTACAGCAACGGCCAAGGCGGCGACTGCCTCGAAGTGGCCGACGGAGTCCCCGGCATCGTCCCCGTCCGGGACAGCAAGGTCCCGGACGGCCCCGTGCTGGTCGTGCGGGCGCCGGCCTGGGCCCGCTTCGTCGGGGACGTGGTGCGCCCCGGCGCGGGCGGTGTCTGATCGGGCAGCGTGCTGCTGGAGACCGACAGCAGCGCGGGCGCGGTCTCGCGGGGCGGTGGCGGCACCGCCCCATGGTGCACGGCACCGGCAACCGGCCGGAAGCAGGTCACCGGCCAACTCCGTGAAGAGGGCGCTCCCCAGGGATCACTGAGGGGGTAAACCCCCGGGCAGGAAAGCCAGTTGGCCGGATGGGTCGGGACGCGCCGGTCCGCGAGGCTCCTCTCATGACGACACAGCGCACGGACACCACCACCCGCACCCGCAGCCGCCGCAGAGCCGCCCTCGTCGGGGCCTGCGCGGTTCTCCTCGGGGCCGCCGCGCCCGTGACGGCGTCGGCCGCCGCCGCTGCCCCGCCCCGGCAGGACCCCCTCGCCTGGACGACGTGCGCGGGCACCGGTCTCGACCCGCGCCAGCAGTGCGCGGCCCTGGACGTCCCCATGGACTACGCCGACCCGCACGGCCCGAGCATCTCGATCGCCCTCTCCCGCATCCCGAGCGAGAAGCCGTCCGCACGGCGCGGGACGCTGCTGCTGATCCCGGGCGGACCCGGCGGGTCCAGCCTCGGCGATCCCTCGGGCAAGGGGCGGAAGCTCCCCGAGGAGGTACGCGAGAAGTACGACCTGGTCGGCTTCGCGCCGCGCGGCCTGGCGCCCTCCACGGCCGTGGACTGCGGACTCGACCACGGCGACCTGGCCACCTCCCGACTGCGCCCGTGGCCGGCCGCCGACGGCTCGATCGCGGGGAACCTGACCGACGCGCGGCGCATGGCGCAGGCCTGCGCGAAGAACGGCGGGGAGCTGATCCGGCACCTCGGCACGGTGAACGAGGCCCGCGACATCGACCGCGTCCGGGCGGCGCTCGGCGAGGACGAGCTGTCCGCGTGGGGCGTGTCGTACGGGACGTACGTGGGAGCCGTCTACAACCAGCTCTTCCCGCGGCGCGTCGACCGCATGGTGCTGGACAGCAACGACAACCCGGACCCGGCCCTGGTCAACCGCGCCTGGCTGGGCGCGCACGAGCAGGGCGTGGAGGACACCTTCCCCGACTTCGCGGCCTGGGCCTCCAGGCCCGGCAACCCGGACCGGCTGGCCGAGCGGGCCGCGGACGTACGGCCGCTGTTCCTGCGGCTCGCCGCCCGCCTGGACCGCACCCCGATCCCGTGGCCCGGCGCCAACCCCGAGGAGCTGAACGGGAACGTGCTGCGCCAGACCATGCTGGACACCTTCTACTCCCCGTCCAGGTACCCGGACCTGGCCAGGCTGATGCTGGCCGCGCAGCGGGGCACCGTACCGCCCGCACCGCAGGGCCCGCCGGAGGCGGTGCTCCAGAACGTCGCGGCCGTGGGCGCCGGGACCCTGTGCAACGACGTCGCCTGGCCGCGGTCGGCGGCGGCGTACGAGAAGGACGTGGCGGACAGCCGTGCCGCGTACCCGCTCACGGCGGGCATGCCGCGCAACGCGATGCTGTGCGCCGCCTGGCCCTACCCGCCCCGGCAGGCCCCGGTGCGGATCACCGGCCACGGCCCGTCCAACGTGCTGCTCGTCCAGAACGAACGCGATGTCGCCACCCCGCTCAGCGGTGCCCTGAAGCTCCGCTCGGCACTGGGCCGGCGCGCGGTCATGGTCACCGTGAACTCCACGGGCCACGACGCCTACCTGGCCAACGGCAACGCCTGCGGCGACGAGACGGTCTCCCGCTTCCTGACCACCGGCCTGCGCCCGGCGGCGGACGTGTACTGCCGCTGAGGGAAGGGGCCGGGCGGGGCCGCCGGGGCCGCCCCGCTCAGCCCTGCTCGGTCCCGTCGACCATCCAGGTGCCGTCCTCCTCGTCGTCGACGCGGACCTCCAGCTCCCGCACGCCCATGCCCGCCTCCCACAGTTCCGTGAAGCGCTTCATACGGTCCTGGACGTGGTCGTGGCGGGCGATGAGGCGGGTGCGGACGTTGACGTCCCGCAGGTCCTGGTCGATCTCGAAGGACGCCTCCCCGTCGTAGACGATGAAGTCGTTGGTGGTGCCGCGCTGGAGGTGCGGCGGCAGCTCGGGCAGCACCGACACGCGCACCTCGATGCCCAGCACCTCCTGTTCCTCGCACAGCCGCAGCAGCCGGTCGTCGAGTTCGCGGGCGCTCGCCAGCAGGAACACCCTGCGAACGGTCACGCCCCGCTCGTGCACCGCCTCCTTCTGCGCCTGGAGGTAGCGGCTGGCGGGCTCGCTGTTCCAGAACTCGCGGTCCACGGACGTGCTGGTGGCGCAGATGGTCTCCTCGGCGGCGCGGGTGAGGGACAGCATCCAGTCGTGGTTCTCACCGGGGCACTCGGCGCTCAGGTTGGTGAGGTCGGTCATGTGGCCGACGACCCGGCTCATCTCCAGGCGGACGAACGTGTAGAGGATCGACGGACCGGGGGCCAGCACCTCGGCGAAGCTCTTGGCCAGTTCGGGCACCCCGTCGACCTGGATCCGGGCCGGCTGGAGATAGGGCTCGCCGACGGACCGCTCCACCTCGGTGAACCGGCTCTCCACCAGCTGCCTCATGTCGTCGGTGTGGCGGGTGAGACCGGTGTCCAGCCGGTCGTCATGGCGGCGCAGGCCGTCCCGCACGGCGGCGGCGGTCTCCGTCAGCAGGGTCTCCGTCCGCCTGGCGTGCGTGTCCAGGCGCCTGGCGTACTCCTCCGTCCGCCGGTCCGGGCCGAGGACCTGCTGGACGAGGACCACGGCGGCGGCGCACAGGGCGGCGGCCCCGGCCTGCCGGGACAGCGCGGTGTGCGGGGCCAGCAGCGCGGTGACGGACCAGGCGAGGGCGCCGGTGACCACACCGGCCGCGATCCGGCGTACCCACCGGGACGGGGCCGGACGCCCCGCCCGCCCCGGTCCGGCGGCCAGGGCGGAGCGGATCCTGCCCGCGGTGCCGGACGCGGGCCGCTCGCCGCGCGGGCCGGCCGCGGCGGGCACGCCCGGTCCGCCGGCCGCGGCGGCGGGGATCGCGGGTCCCGGTGCGGCGGCCGTACCGCCGGGTGCGCCCGCCGTGCTCTCGGGCTGAGGTGACTGTGCCGTGCTCATCTCGCTTCTCCCCCCGTTGGGATACGCGTCGGATCGGGATGCGGGGATGTGCGGTGGAGGACCTGCCGGAGCGTCCGGTCAGGGAACCGGCTCCACCTCCCGGTGCAGCGAGGGGATCGCGTGCAGGGTGAGCTGGTCGCGGATGCGCTGCACCTGCGCCTGCCACTGGCGGGTGAAGCCGGGCCGGTCCTCCAGCACGTCCCACAGCGGGGCCAGCTCCCGCGCCACCCGGGCCCGTGGCATCCACAGGTGCAGCAGATGGTCGACGGCGGGCCGCAGCGCCCTGACGACGGTGGGACGGTCCCCGGCTCCCGGCCGGGCCCGGGCGGGCGGGGTCCGTGCTCCCAGGCTGATGCCGTCCAGCAGGCGCACCAGGGTGGTCAGCAGCCAGTCGTGCAGGGCCAGGTCGTCGCAGAGCCCGGCGATGTCGGCGGCGGGCGTGCCCTCGGGCACCCGCAGCCGTACGGTGCGCAGTTCGTCCTCCGCGAGGGTGAACCGCTCGATGGACGCTCCGGCGTCCCCGTCGGCGGGCAGCGCCGCCCAGCGCAGCCGGGTGGGGCGGGAGCGCAGCGGCGGGCACTGGTCGAGCAGGGGGTGGCGCAGCAGCCGGGTGAGCAGCCCGCCGGCGACGAGGCCGACGTCGAGGTCGCCGTGGCGTCCGCCGTCGAGCACACCCTCGGCGACCGCCTCGTGCGGCAGCTTCCCGAACGGCTCCAGCAGACCGGGCCGCACCAGGTACTGCCCCCAGGGGCGCCGCTGATCGGGTCCGTCGGCGGCGAGGCGGAAATAGGCGGAGGTCTGCAGGACGCGGCCCTCGGTGAGCGCGGCCCGCGCCGCGACCGTGCCGACGGCCCGTACCCGTGCGCCGTTGACACTGGGCAGCGGGCAGTCGACGCCGGTGAGGGTCTCCGGGGAACGCGCGTAGAGATTGGGGCGCTCGGAGAGCAGGACGCGTTCGTCGGCCCGCAGGGCGAGGAGCCGGGCGGCGGACCGGATGTCGAGGGCCTGCCCGGCGGGCAGCAGGCAGGTACGGGTCTCGCCGCAGGCCAGCACGGCGGGCGGCGCGGTCCCCGCCGGACCGGCGGCCGCCCCGTCGCGGCCCCTGGCTGCGGACGCGTCGGCCATGTCACGGCCCCGCGTAGAACACGTAGGAGACACGGTCGGCCACCGAGTCCGGGACGGTCACCTTCTCGCGGGCGGACCGCTCGGTGACCTGCTCCAGCGCCCCGCGGTCCACCTCGGTCTGGTCGAGGATCACCCGGACGGCGTGTTCGACGGGCAGGAACCGGCTGGGCAGCACCGAGCAGGTGCGGTACGCGGCGAACGGGTCGGCGCGGGCGTTCAGGCGCAGCAGCGGGGGCAGGTCGTCCCAGTCGTCGGGTAAGTGCGCGGGGGTCTCCGGGTGCGGGAGGAAGAGAGGCTGCCCCTCGGTGCGCAGCAGTCCGAGGCGGCCGAGCTGCCACACCGCGGCGAGGAACGGGCAGGACCAGGTGCGCCGCCCGTCGGCGTCCTCGCTCCACAGCTCCACGTCGAGGAAGACGGAGTGGCGGCGGGCCGCCGTCTGCCTGGGCGGCTCCCAGACGGCGGCGCTCTTCATCGCCTGCGGGGCGCGGGCGACGGGACTGCGCTCGCCGTTGGCCAGCCAGCCGGTCTGCGCGGCCGGCGGCCGGCCGCCGTAGCTGCCGGGCGGGGGCTCCTCCACGAGCCGGCCGGTCACCGCCTCGGCGACGGGCACCTTGCCGGTGACGGCGCAGCCGGACTCGCGGGCCAGGTAGTCCACGGCCAGTCCGGCCCGCTCGGCCTCGGCCAGCAGCAGGGGGACCAGTTCGGCGGGGCTGGAGAACCGCGTGAAGTAGTCGTCGATCAGGAAGCAGGTGCTGATGCGGGGGCGCCGGCCGCCGGTGCGGACCGCGGCGGCGGCGCGGGCCGCCTCTGCCCAGGGCCGCACCTGGGCGAAGTGCTCCCGCAGCCGCTGCGGGCCTGCCTCGAAGTCCTCCATGTAGAGGTGGCCCAGCTCCAGTGACAGGTGGGACAGCGGCACCGCCTGGGTGCGCGGCTGGGCCGCGGTCTCACGGAACACGGCCTCCGTCACAGCTGCCCCCAGTACGTGTCGTCCGTCAGGCGCCGGGCCAGCTCCTCCAGCGCCTCCAGGGTCTCCTTGTTCGCGATCTGGGTGGAGAGGACGTCCTCTTCGGTGATGAGCTGTTCGCGCCACTGGAGGATGGGTTCCAGAGGCACGATGCCGAGGACGACACTGTCGCCGATGCGGTGCTCGGCGGCGAGCCGGCGCAGTGCCTCGTCGCAGGCCTGCATCCACGCGGCCTGGGCGGGCGAGCCGTGCGACCACAGCGGCGACTCCGGGTCGGGCACGGCGGCCCGTACGAACCGGATCGCCGCCCGCAGGGTCTGCTCGTCGTGGCCGCGTTCCACACCGCCCTTGATGATGCCGTGTTCCTTGTGGACCAGCCCGGACGCGGCGATGACGTGCTGCCGGGTCCAGCGGTGGAAGACGAGCCAGCGGTGGGGGACGTTGCGCATCCGCGGGTGGGCGGTGGCCGCCAGGACCATGTCGACGGCGTAGCTGCGGCCCGCGCTGAGGTCCACCACGATCAGGTCGAACTCGGTGTTCAGCCGCAGCAGCAGGTCGATGCACCGCTCCAGGGCCTCCTCGCCGGTGGCGAACTCGCCGCCGCCCGCGTCGCCGGGGAGGAGGACCAGCCGGCCCGACTGGTTGGGACGGGCCCGCAGCAGGGGGTGTTCGGTCTGCCGCCAGACGTCGATCCGGGCCGGCTCGGTGATCTCGCCCTCCAGGTAGGAGTGCAGGCCGCGTTCCTCGGTGCCGCGCACCGCGGAGGGGACGTCGAAGACGGCGGCGGCCGTCGGCGAGCCGAAGTCGAAGTCCACGTAGGCCACGTGGTCGCCGGTGAGGGCCCGCTGGTAGGCCAGGTTGGCGCTGGTGACCGAGCGGCCCGTGCCTCCTTTGTCGGAGGCGGCGAAGACGAGCACGGCTCACACCTCCTGCGCTGCGGCGCCCCTGGCCTGGGCCAGGGTGTCGAGTTCCTGGAGGACGGGCAGCGCCAGCGCGAAGGCGGTGGCGGGCCGGTCGTCGAGCAGGCTGCGGGCGTGTTCCAGGCGGCTCTCGATGCTCCGCATCGTGCGGCCCCGGCCGCCGTCGGAACCGGCGGACGCCTCCAGTTGCTCCTTGCCGAACAGGTGGGTGGCCTCGCTGAGCAGTTCCCTGGCCAGCTGGGCCAGTTCAGGACTGCGGATGGGCTCCTGCTCGTAGAGGTTGCGGGCGGCCACCAGGCACTCGGTGAGGCGTTCGGTGATGCTCCAGGACAGGCGGGGGGCCGCGCCGCGGGCGTCGGGGTAGACGTTGCGTACGTCGTCCCAGAGATCGGCGCCGGTGCCCTCTTCGATCCGCCGGTTCCACAGGTGCTCGAAGGTCTGCTCGGCCAGCCGCAGCAGACGGTCCTGCGCGTCGATGTTCCGGGAGAGTTCGGCGAGCTGGACGATGCGTTTGAGGAGCTGCGCCGAGAAGTCGGTCATCCGCCACAGCAGGAGGCTGCCGGAGCGTTCCGAGCCGGCCAGCGGCATGGTGACGCCGGGGTTGTGCAGGGCGATGGTGGGGTCGTTCCGGGTCATCCGGCTGGTGACCCGGCCGCGGTCGGCCAGGCGCTCCATGATGGCGACCGTGCGGGTCAGGTCGTCGTCGGTGGCCTTCCGGCGGACCAGGTCGTGGACGAGGATGGCGGCGACGGTCAGCGAGAAGTACTCGGACTCCAGCCGCAGGCCGGTGGTCTGCCAGGGCAGGTCCTCCAGGGGCCAGCGGTCGGCGCCGAACCGGGCGACGGCGGACCAGTACTGCTGGCTCAGTTCCCAGCGCAGGCGCAGTGCCTCGGAGAGTTTCTGCTGGTCGGCGTCGAGCAGACCGAGGGTGAGGGTGCGCTCGGAGAACAGGTCCTGGATGCCGTCGAGGGCGACGACGGTGAAGTAGACGTAGGGCAGCCGGTCGGCGATGCCGTCGGGCTGGCCGGGGACCTGGACGTCCAGGTCGGTGACGCGCGGCGCGTCCCGCACCACGCCCCACGCCCAGCCGCATTCGAAGAGCTGGCTCTCGTCGCGGATGCTCTCGTCGACCTGGATGCCCCGGGTGAGGCTTTCGATGATCGTGGCGCGCAGCGGGCGCAGGCGGCGGGAGAACTGCTGGAGGACGGCCCGGTCGGACTGCCGGTTCTGCCCGATGACCTGGATCAGGCGCTTGCCCTGTTCGGACTCGGCGTCGAAGACGTTGACCGTGAAGGAGCGCAGGAGGCTGATCATCGCGGAGGTCAGCCGGGCGTTCGTGGCCTCGCGCAGTTCCTCGACGGCCCGGCGGACCTCGGGGCGGGTCGTGGTGGCCTCGTAGACCTTGAGGAAGCCGAGGGTGGCCAGGCACAGCGTGACGGACATGGAGTAGGAGTCCACCACGCCCAACTGGGCCTGGGCGTGGGTGATCTCGCCGGCCGGGTCGGACGGTTTGAAGTAGTGGCCGCCGGAGAAGGCGGGGCTGTCGTCGGGGCCGGTGTGGGTGCGCATGAACTGGGTGAGCGCGGTGATCAGGTTGAGCGGGATCTCCAGCCGGCTGCCGATCCCCTCCAGGGCGCGCAGGACGTCCCGCTCGGTGGTGTCGGGCTGGTCGAGCCGGAAGGCGGGCACCTCGGTGGCGGGGTACAGCAGGCACAGCAGGCGCTCGGCGTCCGCGACGCTGCTCAGCCCGTCGGTGTCCCCCGGGACGAGCTTGCCGTCCTCGAACGAATGACGGGCCGTGGCCCGCCAGATGTCCAGCAGATGCTGCCGTGGCTTGATCTGCATCCCCGCACCCCTCGTACAGATCCCGTTGCCGTGCGCCTGTGCCCGTTTCTGTGCTCAGACATGGTCCCCGTTCCTATGGAGCGGCAATCTCCCCTTTGCGCCGTCCCAGGGCGAGGATCATCCCCTCGTGTCCCGGCCGCACCACGTGGTGCAGATCGTGGATCTCCAGCTCGGCGGCGAACGGCTCCAGGCTCTCCCGGGCCCGGGCCTCGTTGACCCGGTAGGCCGGGTAACGGTGGTCACCGACCTGGTAGCCGACCGACTCCTTCATGAACGCCACGGCGAACGGGGCCCGGTCGCCGAGCGCGTTCATGAAGCACCGCACGCCCCGCTGGAACTCCTCGGGGCACTCGGACATCGAGTCGGCGACGAAGAACATCGTCCCGATGTCCCAGCGCCGCCGTCCGTCGAGGTCGAACAGGTTGGCACGCTCCACCCGGACGATCTCGCTGACCCGGCCGCGCGGTTCGACGTCCCGGTAGGCCGGCGCCTCGCGGAGCACGTCCCAGAAGGCGTCCCATTCGCTGCCGAAGCCCTCCGGAGCGATCTGCCGCTTCAGGTACTCGATGTTCGGCGGGGCGTACTCGAGCAGGAGGACCTTCTCGCACCAGGGCAGCATGGACAGGGCGGGGTACAGGTTCGCACCGGCGCCGACGTCCACGCCCCGCGCCGAGCCGGGGGCGGACCCCGCGAAGCAGCGGCCGAAGTAGTCGCGCAGCAGCCGCACGATCTGCAGATCGGCTTCGAGCGGGGTGCGGTAGTTGTTGTCGACGTACGCCTCTGGATCGAAGTACGACCACGGGGCGTCAGCGTTGCGATCCATAGTCACCCTGCCGCGTTCCATTCGTTTGCGAGCCGATCCATGTGCGCGAGCCTCGTGGACACCGGCAGATGAGCGGCGGACGTCATTCCCCGCACGGTAGGCCGGAAACACGTCGGTCCCCCCGTGCAGGCCGCACCCGGTGCACCCCGGCGCACGTCAGCACAGCCGGGCGCACACCCTAACTCGCCCTTGCAGAAAGGAACTTGGAGACCCCACTGTGTCAGAACGAGCAGCCGGCCGCCACACCGGAGCCTCAGCCCTTCGAGTGAGCGGACCGGCTCCGTCGGGTTGACGTCCGCAGGTCCTGACTGGGGGGTGGCATGACCGCCGAACCGCTGGAACGTTTCTTTGACCGCCACGAGCAGCTCACCGCACCCGTGCCCCACCCGGGCCCCCTCCTCCTGCGCACCGCGCACGAGGAGGACCTGCCCGAACTGCAGCGGCTGGACGAGGAGGTCTTCCAGGAGGTCGCCTACCCCGGTTTCCTGCTGCGGCAGCTCTACGACATGTACGCGGAGCACCTCCTCGTCCTCGACGACGGCACCGGCCGGCTGCGCGGCTACGTACTGGCCGCCACCACGGCACTCGACCGCGACAGCTGGATCCTCGGCCTGTGCGTCACCCACGACCGGCGCCGCCACGGACTGGGACGGGAACTGATGGAGGCGGTCCTGGACCGGCTGCGCCGCACCGGCATCCAGCGGGTCCGGCTCACCGTCGAGCCCTCCAACCGCGCCGCGATCCTCCTCTACCGCTCCCTGGGCTTCCGCCCCGAGGAGCCCGACGCGGGCCTGCGCCCCGACTACTTCGGGCCCGGCATGGACCGCCAGGTGCTGCGCCTGGAGCTCACCCCCGGCACCTGAGCGCCGACGGGCCGGCGGCTCAGCCCGGCTGCGGCGCGAACCCCCGCACGTACCGCGCCTGCCAAGGCGTCTCCACCGCGTGCCGGTCGTAGTGCTCCCGCACGTAGGCGACCGCTTCCCCGGGCGGGACGCCGTCCAGAACGGCCAGGCAGGACAGGGCCGTGCCCGTGCGGCCGCGGCCGCCCGCGCAGGCGAACTCCACCCGGTCGGTGGCCGTGCGCCGCAGGGCCCGCGCGAACTGTTCGCGGGCCGCTTCGCGGTCCGCCGGCAGGCGGAAGTCGGGCCAGCGCAGCCAGTGCGACTCCCAGGGGAACTCCGGTGGCGGCTTGCCCAGGAGGTAGACGCCGTACGTCGGAGCGGGCGCCGCCGGGTCGAGCGGCCGGCTGAGGCCCCTGCCCCGCACCAGCCGGCCGGACGGGAGGCGGAGGACACCCGGGGCGTCTTCGTCCCAGCCGGGTCCGGACTGCTCACGCGTGGGCCCGGTCTGCTCGCTCATGGGCGTGGCGCCCCCTTCCTGCGTGTCCCGGTGCGGCGCGGCGACTATACAAGGCAGGTGTCGTCGCCCACCGCCGTTCCCGGGAGTCCGTATGACCTTCCCCGCGCCGCTGACCGGTGTCGTGCCGCCCGTGTGCACCCCGCTGACCCCGCAGCGGGAGGTGGACGTGGACTCGCTGCTGCGGCTGGTCGACCATCTGGTGGCGGGCGGGGTGCACGGGCTGTTCGTGCTCGGCTCGACCTCCGAGGCGGCGTTCCTGACGGACCGGCAGCGCCGGCAGGTGGTGGAGGCCGTCGTCGGGCACGTGGGCGGGGCGCTGCCGGTGCTGGCCGGGGCGATCGACATGAGCACCGCCCGGGTGCTCGACCACGTCGCCGCCGTCGCCGCGGCGGGCGCGCAGGCCGTCGTCGTCACCGCGCCCTTCTACGCCCGCGCCGCCCACCCGGCGGAGATCGCCCGCCACTACCGCCGCATCGCCGCCGCGAGCCCGGTCCCGGTGCTCGCCTACGACATCCCCGTCTCCGTGCCCGCCCGGCTGCCCGCCGGGCTGGTCCTGGAACTGGCCGCCGAGGGGGTGCTCGCCGGGCTGAAGGACTCCAGCGGGGAGCTGGGCGGTTTCCGTGAGGTGGTGACCGGGGTGCGGGAAGGGTCCGGCACGGCCGGGTTCAGCGTGCTGACCGGGTCCGAGCAACTGGTCGACGCGGCCCTCGCGCTGGGCGCCGACGGCGCGGTGCCGGGGCTCGCCAACGTCGACCCGCACGGCTTCGTCCGCCTCTACCGGCTGGCGCGCGCCGGTGACTGGGAGGGCGCGCGGACCGAGCAGGAGCGGCTGTGCGCGCTGTTCGGGCTGACCCGCGCCGGGGATCCGGCCCGGATGGGTCCGGGTTCCTCCGCGCTCGGCGCGTTCAAGGCGGCCCTGCACCTGCGCGGTGTCATCGACTGTCCGGTCACCGCCGAGCCGCAGATCCCGCTGACGGCGCCGGAGGTGGCCGCGGTGCGCGAGCACCTCGCCGCGGCAGGGCTGCTGTAGCGGGCCGCGGGCGGGACCGGTGAGGGCGGGCGCCCGCGGGCAGGGCGCCCGCCCTCACCGGCTCACGAGGGTGTCCTGGCCGCCGCCAGCAGGCGGGTCACGTCGTCCGTGGGGATGGTCAGGGCCGCGCCGACGGTGGTGAGGACGTCGCGTTCGGCGGGGATGTAGGGGCCGTCGGCCAGGGCGACGCGGGCGGCCTGGAGCAGGATCGCCTCGCGGCCGGCCGGGGCGAGGTGCGGGGCCAGCGGGTCGAGGGCCTCGTGCAGCTCTATGGTCAGGCCGGGGGCGCACGGCTGGTCCTCGTACACCCGGCCGGTGTCCGCGGCCAGCGCCTCGACGAGGGCGGCGAGCTGCTCCTCGGTGCAGTCGGCGAACCCGGCGGCGCGGACACCGGACGCGGCCGTCTCCAGGGCCGTACGGGAGGAGGTGCCGCCCGCGGAGAGGACCGCGAGGGCGACGGTGTGCACGGCGTCGCGCAGCATCGCGGAGAAGCGGGAGGTGGTCGGGTGGTCCAGGGCCTCGGTGCCGAAGCGGCCGGTGCAGGCCGCGCACTCCACGACCGGGGCGGCGGTGCCGCGGGGCAGCAGCGGCACCCCGAGGACGGTGAAGCGGCGCCGGCCGCTCAGCCGCTGGTAGTTGCGGTCGCCGCCGCAGCCGGGGCAGAAGAACTCGCCGTCGCCCACGGGTGCCCAGGCGGTCCGGGTGCCCAGAATGCGGGCAAGCCTGGCGGCACGGCCGTTTCGTCCCCGTACTGGCAGCACGTCGCACCTCCGTAACCACGCGGCAACATCGCCGCGTGGGCGTGATGTTAGCCACATCGGTGAGGCTGAGTCAGTACCCCGGACGAGACCTTTCCGTGACCTGGCCGGTAAACGACGGCCACGACGACGGGCCCCGGCCGCCTGTTCAGGCGGCCGGGGCCCGGAAAGCGCCGGTCAGGGTGATCAGCGGGCCGCGCGGTTGACGGCCGAGACGACCGCCTTCAGCGACGCACGTGTCGTGTTCGCATCGATCCCGATCCCCCACAGGACCTTGTCCTCGATCGCGCATTCGATGTAGGAGGCGGCCTGCGCGGAGGCGCCCTCGCTCATCGTGTGCTCCTGGTAGTCCAGCAGGCGCACGTCGACGCCGATGGCCTGCAGGGCGTCGAAGAACGCGGAGATCGGGCCGTTGCCGGAGCCGGTCAGGACCGTGTCCTCGCCGTCGACGGTGGCCTCGACGGTGAGGGTGTCCACGCCGTCGGTGTCGGTGGTCGACTGGCCCGTCCTGACCTGGATGCGGCCCCAGGGGTTGTCCGGGTTGGGCAGGTACTCGTCCTGGAAGGCCGCCCAGATCTCGCCCGGTGTGACCTCGCCGCCCTCGGCGTCCGTCTTCGCCTGGATGATCTTCGAGAACTCGATCTGCATCCGGCGCGGCAGGTCCAGCTTGTGGTCGTTCTTGAGGACGTAGGCGATGCCGCCCTTGCCGGACTGCGAGTTGACGCGGATGACGGCCTCGTAGGAGCGGCCGACGTCCTTCGGGTCGATCGGCAGGTACGGCACCGCCCACTCGATGTCGTCGACCGTGACGCCCTTGGCCTTCGCGTCGGCCTCCATGGCGTCGAAGCCCTTCTTGATGGCGTCCTGGTGGGAGCCGGAGAAGGAGGTGTAGACCAGGTCGCCCACGTACGGGTGGCGCGGGTGGACCTCCATCTGGTTGCAGTACTCCCACGTGCGGCGGATCTCGTCGATGTCGGAGAAGTCGATCTGCGGGTCGACGCCCTGCGAGAACAGGTTCATGCCCAGGGTGACCAGGTCGACGTTGCCGGTGCGCTCGCCCTGCCCGAACAGGCAGCCCTCGACGCGGTCGGCGCCGGCCATGACCGCCAGCTCGGCCGCCGCCACCGCCGTGCCGCGGTCGTTGTGCGGGTGGACGGACAGGCAGACGTACTCGCGGCGGGAGAGGTTGCGGTGCATCCACTCGAAGCGGTCCGCGTGCGTGGACGGCGCCGAACGCTCCACCGTGGCGGGCAGGTTGAGGATGATCTCGCGGCCCGGACCCGGCTGGTAGACGTCCATGACCGCCTCGCAGACCTCCAGCGCGAAGTCCAGCTCGGTGTCGGTGAAGATCTCGGGGCTGTACTGGTAGCCGAACTCGGTCTCCGGGCCCAGCAGCTTCTCGGCGTACTCCATCACCAGGCGGGTGCCGTCGACGGCGATCTGCTTGATGTCGTCCCTGGAGCCGCGGAAGACGACCCGGCGGAAGACCGGCGCGGTGGCGTTGTACAGGTGGACGGTGGCCCGCCTGGCGCCCTTGAGCGACTCCACGGTCCGCTCGATCAGGTCCTCGCGGGCCTGGGTCAGTACGGAGATCGTGACGTCGTCGGGGATCGCGCCCTCCTCCTCGATGATGGAGCGCACGAAGTCGTAGTCGGTCTGGCCGGAGGCCGGGAAGCCGACCTCGATCTCCTTGTAGCCCATCTTGACCAGCAGGTCGAACATGGCGCGCTTGCGGGCGGGCGACATCGGGTCGATCAGCGCCTGGTTGCCGTCACGCAGGTCGGTGGAGAGCCAGCGGGGGGCGGCGGTGATCCGCTTCTCGGGCCAGGTGCGGTCGGGGATGTCGACCTGCTCGTACTGGCCGTACTTGTGGACCGGCATGGAACTGGACTGCTGGCGGTTGACCATGGTGGCGGGTGCTCCTCGGGGTTTCCGCGGTGGCGCGGGTGCCGGAAAGACGGCCGACGGCGCAACGCCAGACTCCGCGGGGAGGGGGTCGGCCTACGACTACAGGCCCTCGCCGCGGCAGCTAAGGAGAAGCAGCCCGAAACGCATGGTGCTGTGCAGCCTAGCCGAGCCGCGCCGGACGCGCGGGCCCGGTCCAGTATGCGAAACGCGGAGCCGGAAAAGGGGCGAAGGGGGCAAAGAGTGCGCCAGGTCACTCCACGCAGCCACCCTTACCCTTCGCGACCGCGACACGAACCCCTTGCCCCGATATTTCACCAATCAAGGTTGCAGGTAGTGACTTTGGCGTCACGCAGTGCGATGGTCGACCTATGACGACCCACGGGGGCTCCGAGCCCGTCTTCTGCACCATCGTGCCGCCGCACGTCCTGGACCGCCTCGCGCGGAACGAGGACCCCGCCCTGTCCGGTCCGGCCCGCCGCAGCCTGCAGCGCGACGCCATGGAGCGCACCCGCAGGCGGCTGACCACCGTCGTCGGCGCGCCCGCCGTCGCCCCGCCCGCCGGCAAGCAGGCCGAGCAGCCGCACCGCACGATCTACGACGCCCGCCACGGCACCGACCTGCCCGGCACCAAGGTCCGCAGCGAGGGCCAGCAGCCCGGCAAGGACGCCACGGTCAACCGCGCCTACTCCGGCCTCGGCGCCACCTTCGAGCTGTACCTGAAGGCGTACGGCCGCGACTCCATCGACGGCAGCGGCCTCCCGCTGGACGCGTCCGTGCACTACGACGAGAAGTACAACAACGCCTTCTGGAACGGCGAGCAGATGGTGTTCGGCGACGGGGACGGCGAGGTCTTCCTCGACTTCACCATCCCGGTCGACGTCATCGGCCACGAGCTGACCCACGGCGTCACCCAGCACACCGCCAACCTCGCCTACTTCGGCCAGTCCGGCGCGCTCAACGAGTCGGTCTCCGACGTCTTCGGCTCGCTGATCAAGCAGTACACGCTCGGCCAGAGCGCGGGCGAGGCCGACTGGCTGATCGGCGCCGGACTGCTCGCCCCGCGCGTCACCGGCACCGCGCTGCGCTCCATGAAGGCTCCCGGCACCGCCTACGACGACGACGTGCTCGGCAAGGACCCGCAGCCCGCCACCATGGACGGCTACGTGCACACCGGCAGCGACAACGGCGGCGTGCACATCAACTCCGGCATCCCCAACCACGCCTTCTACCTGGTCGCCACCGCGATCGGCGGCCACGCCTGGGAGAAGGCCGGGCAGATCTGGTACGACGTGCTGACCGGCGGCAAGCTCAAGGAGGACGCGGACTTCGCGGACTTCGCCACCCTCACCGTCCAGGCCGCCCGGGAGCGGTACGGCGCGGGCGACGCGCTCCAGGCCGTGCAGAAGGCCTGGGAACAGGTGAAGGTGCGGACACGCTGATTCCGTACTAGACACGTCCCATGCGTATTCAGGTACGGCGCACGGGCGGGTTCGCGGGCATCGAGCGGCGGGCCGAGGTGGACACCTCGGGGCGGCCCGATGCCCCCGAGTGGCACGCCCTGGCCGAGAAGGCACTCGCCTCCGGGCGGGACACGCCGCCCGCCGGGGTTCCCGACGGCTTCCACTACGAGATCACCGTCGACGGCCGGACGGTCCACACCGCCGACCCCCGGCTGAGTGAGGACGAGCGCGCACTGATCTCCAGGGTGCTCAAGGAGGGCGCCTAGGGCGCGTGCCGGTGGACCTTCCCGGTCGCAGCACCGGCCGAGGACCCCGGCGAAGGGGGCGTGAGGAAGGGCGCGCGGCCGGGGGCGCGTGCACTGACCTCAACCACCTTCGCGTGCACGGCCGTTGACTTCCGTTACCGCCGGTACGGATGATCCGCGCATGGCGACTGACACAGGCACCACAGGCACTTCAGCCGGGGCGCTCCCCCGGTTCCCGGACGGCTTCCTGTGGGGCGTGTCCACCTCGGCGCACCAGATCGAGGGCGCGGCGGACGCACGGGAGGCGTCCGTGTGGGACACGTTCACCGCCGAGCCCGGCCGGATCAAGGACGGCTCCACGGCGGCGGTGGCCTGCGACCACGTCCACCGCCACGCCGAGGACGTCGCCCTGCTGGCCGGGCTCGGCGTGGACGCCTACCGCTTCTCCGTCTCCTGGCCCCGGGTGAACTCCCCCGGCGGCCTCGACTTCTACGACCGGCTCGTCGACGACCTGTGCGCGGCCGGGGTGCGCCCGGTGCCCACCCTCTTCCACTGGGACCTGCCGGCCCGCCTCGACTGGCTCCGGCGGGACACGGCCGCGGAGTTCGCGCAGTACGTGTCGGTGGTGGCGGAGCGGCTGGGCGACCGCGTCACGAAGTGGATCACCCTCAACGAGCCCGCCGAGCACACCCTGCTGGGCCACGCGCTGGGCGTGCACGCTCCCGGCAGGCGGCTCCTGTTCGACGCGCTGCCCGTCGCCCACCACCAGCTCCTCGCCCACGGCCTCGCCGTCCAGGCGCTGCGCGCGGCCGGGGCCACGGACATCGGCATCGCCAACTCCCACGGACCCACCTGGCCCGCCTCGGGGGAAGCGGCGGACGTGGAGGCGGCCGGCCTCTACGACATGCTGCTCAACCGCCTGTTCGCCGAACCGCTGCTGCTGGGCCGCTACCCGGAGGGCGTCGGCGAGCTGATGCCGGGCTCCCCGGAGGACGTCGAGGCCGACCTCGGCGTGATCGCCCAGCCGCTGGACTGGTACGGGATCAACTACTACGCGCCGGCCCGGGTGGGCGCACCGCAGGGCACCGACGCGGAGTTCGGCGGGATCACGCTCCCCGCCGAACTGCCCTTCGCGGTGCGGCAGATCGAGGGGCGCCCCCTCACCGACTTCGGGTGGCCCGTCGTCCCCGAGGGCCTGACGGAACTGCTGACCGGCTTCCGCTCCCGTTACGGCGACCGCCTCCCGCCGGTCGTCATCACCGAGAACGGCTGCTCCTACGACGGACTGGACGACCAGGACCGCATCGCCTACCTCGACGGCCACCTGCGCGCCCTGCACCGCGCGATCACGGCGGGCGTGGACGTGCGCGGCTACTTCGTCTGGTCCCTGCTGGACAACTGGGAGTGGGCCGAGGGCTACGCCCGCCGCTTCGGTCTGGTCCACGTCGACCACGAGACCCGGCGGCGCACCCCCAAGGCGTCGTACGCCTGGTTCCGGGACGTGCTCCGGGCCCAGAGATGACCCGGCCCGAGCGCCCCGCGAAGTCGCCGGGTCCGGCCGCACCCGGGGGTCCGGCCGGACGTGGCGGGCCGGGACGCCCCGCCGGTCCGGGGCGCCCCGGCGAACCGGACGCACCCGCCGGGCCCGGCGGGCCCGGCGGGCCCGGCGGGCACGGGGGGCCGGACGCGTTCGCCCGGCGGGGCGGTGCCGGCGGGAAGGCGGCCCCGGGCCGCACGGGCGGGTTCCGCGGGAAGGGGCGGCCGTCCGGACGGGGCACGCCCCGCGGGAAGGACGCGGACGCCGGTGGCCAGGGCGTGCCTGCCGGGGCGGGCCCGCCCGCCGGGCCGGGGGCGGGCGGCGGGCCGGGGGGGCTCGCCTCCCAGGCGAAGGACTTCGCCCCCGGCACCGGCATGTCCAAGGAGACCCTGCTGGCCTGGGTGACCGGCGCGGGCGCGGTGGTGTCGCTGGTGGCGAACCCGCTCTTCGGCGCCCTGTCGGACCGCACGACGGCCCGCACGGGCCGGCGCAGCCCCTGGATCGTGGCCGGGGCCGCGGGCGGCGCGCTGTCGCTGCTGCTGCTCGGGGGCGCGGGCTCGGTCGCGGTCATGACGGCCGGCTGGTGCCTGGTGCAGCTGACGCTGAACGCGGCCTTCGCCGCGGTGACGGCGGCGGTGCCGGACCGGGTGCCGCGCGCGCAGCGCGGCTCGGTCGGGGGCTCGCTGGGCGCGGCGCAGATCCTCGGCGTGGTGGGCGGGACGGGCCTGGCGACGGTGGCGGGAGGCACCGGCGCCGGGTACGCGGCGTGCGCGGTGTTCACGTCGGCGGGCGTCCTGCCGTACGTCCTCCTCCACCGGGACCTGCGACTGGCCCCGGCGGACCGGCCGCCCTGGTCCTGGCGCGGTTTCCTGGGCGGTTTCCTGCTCAGCCCGCGCCGCCACCCCGAGCTCGCCTGGGCCTGGCTGACCCGCTTCCTGATCAACCTCAGCAACTCCCTCGTCCTGCTCTACCTCCTCTACTACCTGCGCGACCGGGTCCGGTACGCCGACCCCGAGCGGGGCGTGCTCGTCCTGACGGCGGTGAACGGGCTGACCCTGCTGGCCACTGTGGTGGCAGGCGGGGTGTGGTCGGACCGGGCAGGCCGCCGCAAGCCCTTCGTGCTCTGGTCCGGCGTCCTGATGGCGGTGGCCACGGCCGCCCTGTCCGCCTGGCAGACCTGGCCGGGCGCGATCGTCGCGGCGGCCGTCCTCGGCGTCGGCTTCGGCGTCTTCACCTCGGTCGACTTCGCGCTGATGACCGACGTCCTGCCCACGGCCCTGGACCGCGGCAAGGACCTCGGCGTGATCAACGTCGCCAACGCCCTCCCCCAGGTCGCGGCCCCGGCGCTGGCGGCGCCGATCGTGACGTACCTCGGCGGCTACCGCGTGCTCTACCTGACCGCGGCGGTGATCGGGCTGGCCGGGGCGGTGCTGGTGGGCCGGATCCGGGGCGTGGACTGAGGGGCCGCCGCCGCGCCGGGGCCGTCCGGGGCGGGGCGGCACCGAAAAGCCCTACGGCGTTGTCACCGCGCCGTCGTACCCTGGGAAGCGCGAGGCCGCCCTCAGCTGTGCGGCCGTGACGAGGAGGAACAGCAGGCGTCGAGCGCCGGCCCATGACTCAGACACCCGCAGCCAACACCCCCGCGCAGGGGCAGGCGAGAGCACAGTTCACCGTCCCCGCCCAGCACCCCATGGTGACTGTGCTGGGTTCCGGCGACTCCCTTCTGCGCGTGATCGAGAAGGCCTTCCCGGGGGCCGACATCCATGTCCGGGGCAACGAGATCAGCGCGGTCGGCGCCACGTCGGACGTCGCCCTGATACAGCGCGTGTTCGACGAGATGATGCTGGTGCTCCGCACCGGGCAGCCGATGACGGAGGACGCAGTGGAACGCTCGATCGCCATGCTCAAGGCGAGCGAGAACGGGGAGAGCGACGGCCAGGAGACCCCGGCCGAGGTGCTGACGCAGAACATCCTGTCCTCGCGCGGCCGCACCATCCGCCCCAAGACGCTCAACCAGAAGCGGTACGTCGACGCGATCGACAAGCACACGGTCGTCTTCGGCATCGGGCCCGCCGGTACCGGCAAGACGTACCTGGCCATGGCCAAGGCGGTGCAGGCCCTGCAGTCCAAGCAGGTCAACCGCATCATCCTGACCCGCCCCGCGGTCGAGGCCGGCGAGCGCCTCGGCTTCCTGCCGGGCACGCTCTACGAGAAGATCGACCCCTACCTGCGCCCGCTGTACGACGCCCTGCACGACATGCTCGACCCGGACTCGATCCCCCGGCTGATGGCCGCGGGGACGATCGAGGTGGCGCCGCTGGCGTACATGCGCGGCAGGACCCTGAACGACGCGTTCATCATCCTGGACGAGGCGCAGAACACCAGCCCCGAGCAGATGAAGATGTTCCTCACCCGGCTCGGCTTCGACTCGAAGATCGTCATCACGGGTGACGTCACCCAGGTGGACCTGCCCAGCGGCACGAAATCCGGTCTGCGGCAGGTGCAGGAGATCCTGGAGGGCGTCGAGGACGTCCACTTCTCCCGGCTCTCCTCGCAGGACGTCGTACGGCACAAGCTGGTGGGCCGTATCGTCGACGCGTACGAGAAGTACGACAGCCAGCACGGCACCGAGAACGGCGGCGTGCCCAAGGGCGGCCGAGCCAGGGCCGCCGGTCACGGGCACGGGCACAAGGGGAAGTAGACCAGCACGACCATGTCGATCGACGTCAACAACGAGTCCGGAACCGAGGTCGACGAGCAGGCGATCCTCGACATCGCCCGCTACGCGCTCGCGCGGATGCGCATCCACCCGCTCTCCGAGCTCTCGGTGATCGTCGTGGACGCCGACGCCATGGAGCAGCTGCACATCCAGTGGATGGACCTGCCGGGGCCGACGGATGTCATGTCCTTCCCGATGGACGAACTGCGTCCGCCGGGCAAGGACGACGACGAGCCCCCGCAGGGCCTGCTCGGTGACATCGTGCTGTGCCCGGAGGTCGCCGCCAAGCAGGGCGCCGAGGCCGAGACGCGGCACTCCATGGACGAGGAGCTGCAGCTGCTCACCGTCCACGGCGTGCTGCACCTGCTCGGCTACGACCACGAGGAGCCGGACGAGAAGGCCGAGATGTTCGGTCTCCAGGCGGCGATCGTGGACGGCTGGCGTGCCGAGCGGGGCCTTCAGGGCCCGTCCCCGGCGCCGACGGTGTCGTAACCGCCGATGAGTCCACAGATCGTCGTCGGCGCGGTCGCCCTGGTCGTCGTCGCCTGGCTCGCCGCCTGCGCGGAGGCGGGCCTCGCGCGTGTCTCCAGCTTCCGTGCCGAGGAGGCCGTGAAGTCCGGCCGCCGGGGCGGCGCCAAGCTGGCCCAGGTCGCCGCCGATCCGACCCGCTACCTGAACGTGGCCCTGCTGGTCCGTGTCGCCTGCGAGATGGCGGCGGCCTCGCTGGTCACCTACGCCTGCCTGGAGGCGTTCTCCGGCACCGGCGAGGCGCTGGTGGTCGCGATGGCGGTCATGGTCCTCGTGTCCTACGTCGCCGTCGGGGTGTCCCCGCGCACCATCGGCCGCCAGCACCCGCTGAACACGGCGACCGTTGCGGCGTACGTGCTGGTGCCGCTCGCGCGGATCATGGGCCCGATCCCGTCGCTGCTGATCCTCATCGGCAACGCGCTCACCCCCGGCAAGGGGTTCAGGCGCGGCCCGTTCGCCTCGGAGGCCGAGCTGCGGGCGCTGGTGGACCTGGCCGAGCAGGAGTCGCTGATCGAGGACGAGGAGCGCCGGATGGTGCACTCTGTCTTCGAACTCGGGGACACCCTGGTGCGGGAGGTCATGGTGCCGCGCACCGACCTCGTCGTGATCGAGCGGTACAAGACCATCCGCCAGGCCCTCACGCTCGCGCTGCGCTCCGGTTTCTCGCGGATCCCGGTCACGGGCGAGAGCGAGGACGACGTCGTCGGCATCGTGTACCTGAAGGACCTGGTGCGCCGCACGCACATCAGCCGGGACGCGGAGAACGACCTGGTGTCCACCGCGATGCGCCCGGCCGTCTTCGTGCCGGACACCAAGAACGCCGGTGACCTGCTGCGCGAGATGCAGAAGGAGCGCAACCACGTCGCCGTCGTCATCGACGAGTACGGCGGCACGGCCGGGATCGTCACCATCGAGGACATCCTGGAGGAGATCGTCGGCGAGATCACCGACGAGTACGACCGTGAGCTGCCGCCGGTGGAGGACCTGGGCGCGGGCCGCCACCGGGTCACCGCCCGCCTCGACATCACCGACCTGGGCGAGCTGTACGGCCTGGAGGAGTACGACGACGAGGACGTGGAGACGGTCGGCGGGCTGCTCGCCAAGGCGCTCGGCCGGGTCCCGATCGCCGGGGCGTCGGCGGTCGTGGACCTGCCCGACGGGCGGGCGCTGCGGCTGACCGCGGAGTCCGCCGCGGGCCGCCGGAACAAGATCGTGACGGTGCTGGCGGAGCCGGTGGAGCCGCCCGAGGACGCGGAGAAGCCCGAGTGACGCCCCAGGAGCTGCGCGCCCTGTGCCTGTCGTTCAACGCGGCCGTGGAGGACTTCCCCTTCAACCCGGAGACCTCCGTCTTCAAGGTTCGGGGCAAGCTGTTCGCGCTGACGGCGCTGGACGCGCGGCCCCTGACCGTCAACCTCAAGTGCGACCCCGAGGACGCGGTGCGGCTGCGCGGCGAGCACCCGGGGCTGATCGTCCCCGGCTGGCACATGAACAAGCGGCACTGGAACACGGTCACGGCCGACGGCGAACTCCCGGACCGGCTGGTCCGGGAGCTGGTCGAGGACTCGTACGACCTGGTGGTGGCCGGGCTGCCGCGTGCGGAGCGGCTCCGCCTCGACCGCCCCTGAGACCTGCGGGGCGGTCGAGGCGGAGCCGCGCGGCCGCTCAGGCCGCCGGGCTCCCCGCGGCCTTCCGGCCGCGCAGGCCGAGTCCGACCAGCACCGCCGCCACCAGCACGATCGCCGCGTCCAGGGCGAGCACCGTGTGGACACCGGCGAGCAGGTCGCCGGAGGTGGTGGCCAGCACGCCCAGCAGGGGGATGCCGACGGTGATGCCGACCTGCTGGGTGGAGGTGACCAGGCCGGTGGCCAGGCCCTGCTCCTCGTCGGGGACGCCCGAGGTGACGGTCAGGCCGTAGGAGACGATCGCGCCCAGGTGGCACATGCTGGCCAGCGAGACGGCGGCCGTGGCCAGCCACACCGACCAGGACCCGGTGCCCAGTCCGAGCAGCGCGGCGATCAGCGCGCCCTGCCCGGCCAGCGAGCCGGCCAGCGTGCGGCGGGCGCCGAAGCGGCCGATGACCTTTGCGGCGTACGAACCGGCGACCACCGACAGCACACCCTGCACCCCGAAGACCATGCCGGTCTCGAAGGCCGACAGGCCCAGGATCTCCTGGAGGTACAAAGTCAGGACGAAGACGACCGTCGACATCATCGAGAAGGTGACCAGGCCGCCCACGTTGCCCCAGGCCACCGTGCGGCGGCGCAGCATGGGCAGCGAGACCAGCGGGGCGGCCGAACGGGACTCCACGATCACGAACGCGGTCAGCAGGGCGAGGCCCGCGATCAGCGTCACCAGGACGTCGGCGCGGCCGAAGCCGTGGTCGGCGGCGGTGGACAGGGCGTAGATCAGCGCGAGCAGGCCGGTGGTGACGGTGACCGCTCCGGGTACGTCCAGGCGCGGACGGTCGGGGGTGCGGGACTCGGGCAGCAGGCCGGGGGCCAGCGGCAGCACGATCAGCGCGAACACGGTGAGCAGCGCCATAGTGGAGCGCCAGCCGAACGCGTCGGTGAGGACGCCGCCGGCGACCATGCCGACGGTGAAGCCCAGCGACAGCAGGGTGCCGGAGATGCCGAGGGCGCGGTCGCGGGCCGGCCCCTCGGGGAAGGTGGTGGTCAGCAGGGACATGCCGGTCGGCACGATCGCCGCCGCCCCCAGTCCCTGCAGCGCCCGTCCGGCCAGGAAGGACGCCGGGTCCCAGGCGAGGGTGGCCAGCAGCGAGGAGGCGCCGAACACGGCCAGCCCGGTCAGGAACAGCCTGCGCCGGCCGAACAGGTCGCCGGCCCGGCCGAACAGCAGCAGGAAGCCGCCCGAGGGGAGCGCGAACGCGGTGACCGCCCACTGGAGCGCGGACCGGCTCATGCCGAGGTCGGCGCCCAGGTCCGGCAGGGCCACGTTCAGGACGGAGAAGTCCAGGGCGACCATGAACTGGGCCGCGCACAGGACGAAGAGGACCAGCTTGTCACGCGTCGACAGCCGGGGGGCGCCGGGCGCCGTCCCGTCGGGCCCGGGGGCGGCGGGAGCGGGGGACGCGGGAGCGGGGGACGCGGTGGTGGACGGGGTGGTCGTGGGTGAAGGGGCCGCGGACGAGGTGTCCGTGGTGGTGTCGATCGCCATGGGCAAGAGCTTGGTGCGGCCGGAATACCCGTGGGGAGTCGCCACTTATGGTGGTGGTGGCACCACCAGACAGCACGAGGGGGATCGGTACGTGCCCGACACGGACGTGTTCAAGAGTCAGCGGCGGCGTGAGCTGCGCGAGTTCCTGATGAGCAGGCGGGCGAGGGTGACACCGGCCGAGGCGGGGCTGCCGGACGGCGGCGCCCGGCGGCGCACGCCCGGGCTGCGGCGCGAGGAGGTCGCGGTGCTCGCCGGGGTGGGCGCCTCCTGGTACCAGTGGCTGGAGCAGGGCCGGGACATCTCCGTCTCCCCGCAGGTCCTGGACGCGGTGGCGCGGGTGCTGCGGCTGAGCAACGCCGAGCGCCGGCACCTGTACCTGCTCGCCGGTCTGAACCCGCCCGCGCCCGAAGTGGCCCCCGGGAAGCGGGACATGTGCGACGGACTGCGCCGGCTGATCGACACCTGGATGCCGTACCCGGCGCACATCATGGACCTGTACTACAACTGCGTGATGTACAACGACGCCGCCGCGGTGGTGCTGGGGATGCGCCCGGACATCACGCAGAACTGCCTCGTCGACTTCTTCACCGACCCGCTCTACCGCTCCCGTTCGCAGAGCTGGGAGCGCAACGCGCGCACCGTCGTCGCCCAGTTCCGCGCCGCGTGCGCCGCCCGTCCCGGTGACGAGGGGTACCAGGCGGTCCTGGACCGGGTCTCGCGGGCCAGCGAGGAGTTCACGGCGCTGTGGGAGGAACGGGACATCGAGGAGCCGGGGCAGGTCCGCAAGGAACTGGAGCATCCGCTGGTGGGTCTGCTGTGCGTGGAGTCGACGGCGATGAAGGTACCGGCCCGGCCGGACCTGACGGTGGTGCTGCACACCCCGCTGGAGGAGGCGAACACGGCGTCGAAACTGGAGTGGCTGGCCTCCCCGGAAGGGCGGCGCGGGGCGATGTACCCGGTGGCGGGGTGAGGTGTCCGGTGGGGCGCCAGGGGCCCCGTGGCGGGCTGGGCCGTACGGCCGCCGGTGCGGCTCCGGGTACCTGGGCGCCGGTGCGGCTCCGTATGCTCGGATCATGACCGAGAGCAACGCGCTTGACGCCGAGGACCGCAAGATCGTCACCCTGGCCCGTTCGGTACGGGCCCGCAACGGTGTGCCGGAGGGCGCGGCGGTACGGGACGAGACGGGCCGGACCTACGCCGCCGGTTCGGTGCACCTCGCCTCGCTGAAGCTGAGCGCCCTGCAGACGGCGGTGGCGATGGCGGTGGCGTCCGGGGCGACGTCGCTGGAGGCGGCGGCCGTGGTCAGCGAGGCGGAGGGGCTGGCACCCGAGGACCTGTCCGCGGTGGGCGACCTGGGCGGGGCCGGGACGCCGGTGCTGCTGGCGGGCCCCGACGGCACCGTGCGCCTGACCCGGCCCGCGGGCCCCGCCGAGTAGGCCGCCGAGCTGCCGGGCGGGCCGCGCGCGGGCCCGGCGAAGGCTCAGAGCGCGTCCGGGCCGCGTTCGCCGGTCCGGACGCGCACGACCGTCTCTACGGGGACGGCCCACACCTTGCCGTCGCCGATCTTCCCGGTCCGCGCGGCGCGGACCACGGCGTCGACGACCGCTTCCGCGTCGGCGTCCTCGACGACCACCTCGATACGGACCTTCGGCACGAGGTCGACGCGGTACTCGGCGCCCCGGTACACCTCCGTGTGGCCGCGCTGACGGCCGTAGCCGCTCGCCTCGGTCACGGTCAGCCCGTGCACGCCCATCTCCTGGAGCGCGGTCTTGACCTCGTCGAGGCGGTACGGCTTGACGATCGCGGTGATGAGCTTCATGCCTGGTGGCCGGCCTTCCGGGCGAAGGAGGGGACGGGGGACGCGCCGACGGGGGCGCCGTGCCCGAGGACCCCGTGATCGTAGGCCGTCTCGGCGTGCACCGTGAGGTCGAGACCCGTGTGCTCCTGCTCCTCGCTCGCCCGCAGGCCGAGGACCTTGTCGAGGAGCTTGCCCAGGCCGTACGTCATCGCGAAGGCGTACGCCGCCACGGCCGCCACCGCCAGCGCCTGCCTGCCCAGCGGGGCGAGCCCGCCGCCGTACAGGAGCCCGTCCGTGCCGCCGGTCATCGCCCTGCGCGCGAACAGGCCGATGAGCAGGGTGCCGACGACGCCGCCGACCAGGTGGACGCCGACGACGTCCAGGGAGTCGTCGTAGTTCAGCCTGAACTTCCAGCTCACCGCGTACGAGCACAGACAGCCCGCGGCGAGGCCGACGGCCAGGGCGCCGGGCAGGGAGACCGTGCCGCAGGACGGGGTGATCGCGACCAGGCCCGCGACCGCGCCCGAGGCGGCGCCCAGGGTGGTGGGGTGCCCGTCGCGCTTGTTCTCCACCAGCAGCCAGCCGAGCAGGCCGGTGCAGCCGGCGGCGAGGGTGTTGAGGAAGACGGCCGCCGCCAGGCCGTTGGCGCCCATCGCGGACCCCGCGTTGAACCCGAACCAGCCGAACCAGAGCAGACCGGCGCCCAGCATCACCATGGGCAGGTTGTGCGGGCGCATCGCGTCCTTCTTGAAGCCCAGGCGCGGGCCGAGGACGAGGCAGAGCGCCAGACCGGAGGCGCCGGAGGTGATCTCGACGGGCAGGCCCCCGGCGAAGTCGAGCGCGCCGAGACCCTGCCCGATCCAGCCGCCCGGACCCCACACCCAGTGCGTGACCGGAACGTATACGAGCAGCGTCCACACCGGCACCAGGACCAGCCAGGCACCGAACTTCGTACGGTCGGCGACCGCACCGCTGATCAGCGCGGCCGTGATGATCGCGAAGGTGAGCTGGAAGGTGGCGAACAGGAGCGTGGGGACGGTGCCGCGGACGTCGGCCGGGCCGATGTCCGCGAGGCCGGCCTCGCGCAGACCGCCGATCAGGCCGCCGGCCGTGTCGCCGCCGAAGGCGAGGGAGTAGCCGCAGACCAGCCACACCACGGTGACCAGGGCGATCGACACGAAGCTCATCATCAGCATGTTCAGCACACTCTTGGTGCGCACCATGCCGCCGTAGAAGAGGGCGAGGCCCGGGGTCATGAGGAGGACCAGGGCGGTGGCGGCCAGCAGCCAGGCGGTGTCGCCGGTGTCGATGCGGGGGGCGGCCAGGTTCACGGTGGTCACTGCGGTCACGGCGTCTCCAACGCGGGCGGGGGCTCGTCAGAGGGTCACCGCTGTGCGTTTCCGGTCGCGTACGGGTGTGTTTCCGTGACGTTTCGTATGACGTCGCCGCTGGTGCGGGGATTGCGGCCGGCTCGCGCCGGGGCCGCGGTGGGGCGGGGCGGGGACGGCCGGGGGCCGGGCGTGCGGCGGGGCGTCGTGGATCAGGGACAATGGGCGCCATGAGCGTTCGTACCCAGTCATCCGAGCAGTCCGCCGAGGCTGCACACCGGGCCGGCTTCGCCTGTTTCGTGGGCCGCCCCAACGCGGGCAAGTCCACCCTCACGAACGCTCTGGTCGGGCAGAAGGTGGCGATCACCTCCAACCGGCCGCAGACGACCCGGCACACCGTGCGCGGCATCGTGCACCGGCCGGACGCGCAGCTGATCCTGGTGGACACGCCCGGTCTGCACAAGCCGCGGACGCTGCTGGGCGAGCGGCTGAACGACGTGGTGCGGGCGACGTGGGCCGAGGTCGACGTGATCGGCTTCTGCCTGCCGGCCGACCAGAAGATCGGGCCCGGTGACCGGTTCATCGCCAAGGAGCTGGCGGGGATCAAGAGGACGCCGAAGGTCGCGATCGTCACGAAGACGGACCTGGTGGACTCCAAGGCGCTCGCCGAGCAGCTGATCGCGATCGACCAGCTCGGCAAGGAGCTGGGGATCGAGTGGGCCGAGATCGTGCCGGTGTCGGCGACCGGCGGAAATCAGGTCGAGCTGCTCGCCGATCTGCTGATCCCGCTGCTGCCGGAGGGGCCCGCGCTGTATCCCGAGGGGGATCTGACCGACGAGCCCGAGCAGGTGATGGTGGCCGAGCTGATCCGCGAGGCGGCGCTGGAGGGGGTGCGGGACGAACTGCCGCACTCCATCGCCGTGGTCGTCGAGGAGATGCTGCCGCGCGAGGACCGGCCGGCGGACAAGCCGCTGCTGGACATCCACGCGAACGTGTTCATCGAGCGGCCCAGCCAGAAGGGCATCATCATCGGGCCGAAGGGCAAGCGGCTGAAAGAGGTCGGGATCAAGTCCCGCAAGCAGATCGAGGCGCTGCTGGGGACGCCGGTCTTCCTCGACCTGCACGTGAAGGTGGCGAAGGACTGGCAGCGGGACCCGAAGCAGCTGCGGCGACTGGGGTTCTGAGAGCCGCTTCGTCCACCTGCCCGCCCGGCACCGTGGGCTGGAGAACCCCCGCCCCGGGGCTCCGCCCCCGCCCCCGCGCGAACGGGCCGGCCGTCCCCGCAGGGAGCGGCCGGCCCCTCGCGGGCGTGCGGGTCAGCGCAGGGCCCGCAGGGCCTTTTCCGCTCCCTTCGCGCCGAGTTTCACGAAGACCGGGGCCGTGCCCAGCGGGGTGGCGTAGGACGTCAGGGTGCGGTTGCCGTGGACGGTCCTGGCGTGGGCCACGTCGTACCAGGTGCCCGGGGGCAGGTGGACCGTACGGGTGGGGGCGTCGGTGAGCTGGGGGGCCGCCAGGACCGCCGGGCCCAGCATCCACTCGTCGGTGATCGTGTACGCGGCCTTGTCCTTCGGGAAGTCGAAGAACAGGGGGCGCATGATCGGGTCGCCGGTGCGCAGGGTGGCCTGGACCTGGTCCCAGATGTAGGGGGCGAGGCGGCCGTGCCGGGCGATCGCGGCCCGGTAGAGGTCGATGGTCTCCTGGTCGTAGACCACCTTCTTGCCGGTGGTGGGGTCGTTCGTGTCGACGGGCGACGTGGACGCGTACATCAGGGGCATGAGGGACGCCGACTGCGCCCAGCGGACCAGGACCTGCTTGCTGGGGGCCGGCTGGCCGAGGGAGCCGCCGATCATGTCGGTGGTGACGAAGGGGTAGCCGATGGTGGAGATGGCCAGGTTCTGGCTGACGGAGGCCCGCAGGGAGTTCCAGCCGGTGCCCTTGTCCTCCTGCCGGGTGACGAATCCGGCCCGGTGGGCGGTGCTGTCCCAGTGGACGCGGATGCCGACGCCCTGGAGGTCGTACTCGTCGGCGAGCTGGGCGCCGAGCCGCTGGTAGTCGGTGGGCTTGTAGCCCTCGTGGGGGGCGCACTTCTCGTCGATGAAGCGGGTGTCGAACTTCAGGCCGTCGATGCCGTAGGTGCTCATGAGGGACTTCAGGCGGCCCTCGTACCAGGCCTTGGCGTCCGGATCGGCGAGGTCGACGATGCCCGCCGTGCCGTTCCACCAGGTGACCGTGCAGGGCTTGCCGGGGTCGGCGGCGGACTTGAGCAGGTAGCCGTGGTCGGCGGCGTACCGGTACTGGTCGGAGTCGAGGTTGATCCACAGGGTGACCCAGAGGCCGAAGTCGAAGCCGAGGTCGTGGATCTTCTGCGACATGGCCTTCGGGTCCGGGTAGGCCTTCGCGTCGAAGGTCATGTTCCCGTAGTTCGACTCCCACTTGTCGTCGAGCTGGAGCGTGTGGCCCTTGACGCCGTTGTCGTGCAGGTCCTGCGCGTAGTCGAGGAGTTTCGCCTGGTCGACGTGGGTGTAGAACTGCGCCCAGGAGTTCCAGACGGGCTCGGCGTACTGCCGGTAGCCGGCGTCGCTCTTCGCCGGCTTGCCGACGATGCCGATGTAGTCGCGGTAGACGTCCAGCGGCGTGGACTCGACGAAGACGGTCGCCTTGTACGGTTCGGCGGACTCGATGTCGAAGCGGCCGAGGCCGTCCTTGCCCTGGTTGACGGCGACGTCCATGACGTGGCCGGTGTCCACGCGCAGTCCGGTGGCGCGCGAGGTGTACCAGAAGGGGTCGACCATGTAGTACGACGCCGGGCCGAAGGCCGAGTGGACCACCTGGCCGCTGTCGAGGGGCCAGGGCTGGTCGGTGCCGGGGCCGCCCGCCGGGGTCTGGGCCTCGCCGTGGCCGTACCAGTGGCCGGCGGAGGAGAGGTCGTAGGCGATGCCGAGGCGGTCGGGTGCGGCCTGGCCGGTGACCTGCCAGTCGAGCTGGTAGCGGTCGGCGGCGGGGGTGATCCGGGCCTGGACCGTGGCGCCGGGTGCCGTCGTCGCCGCGGTGAGGGTGAGGGTGCCGCCGTGCCAGGTCCAGTGGGTCACGCGGGTGGCGTGCTGCCAGGCGCCGGCGGTGCGGAAGCGCAGGGCGCCCGTGCCGGCGGGGGCCGTGGCCAGGACGGTCTGTCCCGAGCGGCGGGTGGTGAGGGAGAGTTGACCGGTCGTCACCTGGAGGCGGTAGCCGGGGGCGGTGCGGCTGCGCGGGACGGTCAGGTCCACCTCGCCCGGGGACGTGGTGAGGCGGGGCGCGGGCGTGCCGGGGGCGGCGGGGGCGGCCTGGGCCCGGTCCTGCGCGGTGAGTCCGACGGGGAGGGCCAGGCTCAGGGCGAGGGCGGCGAGGAGCACCCTGGGCCGGCGCGAGGGTTTGCGTGACGGTGTGCCTGCTGGTCTGCGCACGACGCATGTCCTTCGACGGAGGGTCAGGAGGGAGCCATGGGTCAGGAAGTGCGGTACTCGTGCAAAATCATGCTTGATCCTGCCGATAATTGAGCAGCAAACGTCATCTGTCTGTCAATGGCGTCTGCCCTCGCCCGGCAACGTCACGCGGACCGGCCGAAGCCGATGGTGGGCACGGCCCGGCGCCGGGGCCACGGCTCGACGCACGCCTGGGGCAGCAGCCGTTCCAGGAAGGCGTACCGCCGCAGGGCCGCCGGGTCCTGGCCGGGCACCGACTGGACCCGGCGCCACCAGGCCGCGATCTCCGACCAGCCCGGCGCCGACAGGGAGCCGCCGAACTCCTGCACCGACAGCGCGGCGGTGAGCCCGGCGAAGGCGAGCCGGTCGGCCAGCGGCCAGCCCGCCAGGGTGCCGGTGACGAACCCGGCGACGAAGACGTCACCCGCTCCCGTGGGGTCCAGGGCCTCGACCGCGATGGCGGGCACCTCGGCGCTCTCCCCCGTGCGCCGGTCCACCGCGTAGGCGCCCTCCGCCCCGAGGGTGACCACCGCGACCGGCACGAAGGCGGTCAGCGCGTGCGCGGCGGTGCGCGGGCAGTCGGTGCGCGTGTAGCGCATCGCCTCCTCGGCGTTGGGCAGGAACGCCTCGCAGTGCTCCAGGTCGGCGAGGCCTGCCAGGTCCCAGGCACCGGTGTCGTCCCAGCCGACGTCCCCGAAGACGCGGGTGCCGTTGCGGGCGGCCTCCGCGATCCAGGGCTCGGGCCTGCCGGGGGTCAGGGAGGCGACCGCGGCCCGTGCGGGCGGCAGCCGGAGGGGGCCGCCGTCCTGGATCAGCACGTCCTCCGGCGGGGGTTCGTGGCCGTGCGAGACCATCGTGCGCTCGCCCTCGTACGCCATGGAGACGGTGACCGGGGAGTGCCAGCCGGGGACCGTGCGCGACGGCGAGAGGTCGATGCCCTCGCCCTGTTCCAGCGCGTCCCAGCAGTACTCCCCGTAGTGGTCGTCGCCGAAGGCCGCCGCGAGGGAGGTGCGCAGGCCGAGCCGGGCCAGGGCGGTCGCCATGTTGGCCACACCGCCCGGGCTCGACCCCATCCCGCGCGCCCAGGACTCCGTCCCGCGCACCGGGGCGGAGTCGAGGCCGGTGAAGATGATGTCGAGGAAGACCGTTCCCGTGAGGTAGACGTCCCAGGGCGGGTCGTCCACCGTGCGCAGCGCGGCCAGCGGGTCGACCTGGGGCGCGGCGGGGGCGTGGGCCGCCCCGACGACGTACTCCCGGTCCCGCGGGTACTCGCGGTCCTCGGGGGACTCCTGCGCCCCGGGGCACCCCTGCTGCTCCGGGTGCCTCTGCTGCCGCCGGCGCTGCGGGCGCTCCCGGCTCTCCTGCTGTTCCGGTCCTTCTCCGGCGGGCGTGCTGGACGCGGTCACGGTGCGCTCCCCTGGCATGGTGCGGATCAGGCCAGTGTGCACCACCGCGACCAGCGCGCGCGGGCCGTCACGCCGGGCGCGGCGGGACCATGGGAAGTCCGGCCGCCCTGCCCGGCGAGCCCGCCCAGGCCCTGTCGTCGAAGTCCCGCCTGCCCTGCGGGCGGCGACGGGAACGTGACGGCGGGACCTACGGGAACTCGTACGCCTCGACCTCGGCGAGGTAGCGCTGCCGGCGCTCCTCGTCGTGCTCCAGGAAGGAGGCGAGGAAGGAGTTGCGGGCCAGTTCGCGCAGCCGGTCCTCGCTCAGGCCGAGGGTGCGGTGCACGGCGTCGAAGTTGTCGCCGGCGTAGCCGCCGAAGTAGGCCGGGTCGTCGGAGTTCACCGTGCACACGAGGCCCGCGTCCAGCATGGCGGGCAGCGGGTGGTCGGCGAGGGTGTCGACGGTGCGCAGCCGGACGTTGGACAGCGGGCACAGCGTCAGCGGGATCCGGTCGCGCACGAGGCGTTCGACCAGCGCGGCGTCCTCCATGCAGCGCAGGCCGTGGTCGACGCGCTCGACGCCGAGCGCGTCCAGGGCCTCGGTGATGTACTGCGGCGGCCCCTCCTCCCCCGCGTGCGCCACGCGCCGCAGCCCGAGGGCGGCGGCGGCCTCGTAGACCTCGCGGAACTTCGCCGGCGGATGCCCGATCTCGGCCGAGTCGAGCCCGATGCCGACGATCCGGTCGAGGTACGGCCTGGCCGCGTCCAGCGTGGCCAGGGCCGACTCGGCGGACTCGTCGCGCAGGAAGCACAGGATCAGCTGGGTGGAGACGCCGTGCCGCTGCACGCTGCGGCCGAGCGACCGCCACAGCCCCTCGACGACGGTGCCCATCTCCACGCCGCGCGCCAGGTGGGCCTGCGGGTCGAAGAAGATCTCCGCGTGCCGCACGCCCTGCGCGGCGGCGCGCGCGAGGTAGGCGTCGGCGAGGTCCGCGAAGTCCTGCTCGGTGCGCAGGACGGCCATCAGCTCGTAGTAGAGGTTCAGGAAGGACTGGAGGTCCGCGAACCGGTAGGCCTCGCGGAGGGCGTCGGTGTCCTCGTACGGCAGCTTCACGCCGTTGCGCGCGGCCAGCTCGAAGGCCAGCTCGGGCTCCAGGGTGCCTTCGATATGGAGGTGCAGTTCAGCTTTGGGCAGGGGCATCAGAGAATCGTACGGCTCTTTCACCGACGTTTCGGAACCGGCACCCGGAGCAGGTCGTGGGCCACGGTCAGCTCGCCCTCGAACCCGGCCGCGCGTGCCTGCCGTTCGAACGCGTCGGGTTCGGTGTAGCGCTGGCTGAAGTGGGTGAGCACGAGGTGGCGTACGCCCGCGTCCCGGGCCACCCGGGCGGCCTGGGCGGCGGTCAGGTGGCCGTGCTCGACGGCGAGCGGTTCGTCCTCGTCGAGGAAGGTCGACTCGATGACCAGCAGGTCGCAGCCCTCGGCGAGCGCGTGCACGCCCTCGCACAGCCGGGTGTCCATGACGAACGCGAACCGCTGCCCGCGCCGCACCTCGCTCACCGCCTCCAGGGGCACCCCGCCGAGCAAGCCCTCGCGCTGGATCCGGCCCACGTCGGGTCCCTTGATCCCGTGCGCGGCGAGCCGGCCGGGCAGCATCCGGCGCCCGTCGGGTTCGACGAGCCGGTAGCCGAAGGACTCCACCGGGTGGGAGAGCCTGCGGGCTTCCAGGGTGTAGGCCGGTGTCGCCGCGAGGACGCCGTCGGCGTCGACCGGGGCCTCGGTGAGGGCGACCGTCTCGCGGTAGGCGGTGGCGTACCGCAGGCGGTCGAAGAAACGCCTGCCCGAGCGCGGGTAGTGCGCGGTGACCTCGTGCGGGACCCGGTCGAGGTTGATCCGCTGGATGACTCCGGCCAGGCCCAGGCTGTGGTCGCCGTGGAAGTGGGTGACGCAGATCCGGTTCAGGTCGTGGGCGGCGACGCCGGCACGCAGCATCTGCCGCTGGGTGCCCTCGCCGGGGTCGAACAGGATGCCCTCGCCGTCCCAGCGCAGCAGGTAGCCGTTGTGGTTGCGGTGCCGGGTCGGTACCTGGCTGGCCGTGCCGAGGACGACGAGTTCACGGACGGACACGGCTCACTACCCGGGGGGCCACTGCAGGCCGCGGCCGCCCAGGACGTGCGCGTGGGCGTGCCAGACGGTCTGGCCGGCGCCGGAGCCGGTGTTGAAGACGGTGCGGTAGCTCTCCAGCTTCTCGTCGTCGGCGACGGCCTGCGTCTCGCGCAGCACGTCGGCGGCGAGCTGCGGGGCGCCCGCGGCGAGGGCGGCGGCGTCCTTGTAGTGCGCCTTGGGGATCACCAGGATGTGGGTGGGCGCCTGGGGGTTGATGTCACGGAAGGCGACGGTCGTGTCCGTCTCGCGGACGACGGTCGCGGGGACGTGACCCGCGACGATCTTGCAGAACAGGCAGTCGTCCTGGGGTTCCCCTGCCATGCGCGTGCGCTCCTTCGGGCCGGTGAGCTGGTACGGGGCATCGTAGTCGGTCGGCCGCGGGCCGGTGGGCGGCCGGCCCGCGGTCCGGACGGGGCGTCAGGCGGGCAGGTCCGGCGCCGTCTTGGCGGGGCTGGATTCCAGTGCCTCCAGGGCCAGCCTGATCGCCTCGTCCAGTTGCGGGTCGCGGCCCGCCGCGTGGTCCTGGGGCCGCTGGACGACCTCGACGTCCGGGTCCACGCCGTGGTTCTCCACGCCCCAGCCGTAGCCCTCCAGCCAGAACGCGTACTTGGGCTGGGTGATCAGGGTGCCGTCGACCAGGCGGTAGCGGCTGTCGATGCCGATGACGCCGCCCCAGGTGCGGGTGCCGACGACCGGTCCGATGCCCAGCGCCTTGATCGCCGCGTTGACGATGTCGCCGTCGGAGCCGGAGAACTCGTTGGCCACGGCGACGACCGGACCGCGCGGCGCGTCCCGCGGGTAGCTCTCCGGCCGCATGCCGCGCGGCAGGTCCCAGCCGACGATGCGCCGGGCCAGTTTCTCCACGACGAGCTGGGAGGTGTGCCCGCCGCGGTTCTCCCGCACGTCCACGACCAGGCCCTCGCGCGCCACCTCGACGCGCAGGTCGCGGTGGATCTGCGCCCAGCCGGGCGCCTGCATGTCGGGGACGTGCAGGTAGCCCAGCCGGCCGCCGGACTTCTCGTGGACGTAGGCGCGGCGGTCGGTGACCCAGGCGTGGTAGCGCAGCGGTTCCTCGTCGGCGAGGGGCACCACGACGGCGTGCCGCGCCTCCCCGCCGCCGGCGGGCGAGATCGTCAGCTCGACGGGCTTGCCGGCCGTGCCGACCAGCAGCGGGCCGGGGCCGGTCACCGGGTCGACCGGCCGGCCGGCGACCGCGGTGACGGCGTCCCCGGCGCGGACCGCGACGCCGGGCGCGGCGAGCGGGCTGCGCGCGTGCGGGTCGGACGTCTCCGAGGGCAGGATCCGGTCGATGCGCCAGCTCCCGTCCTCGTGCCGGGAGACGTCCGCGCCGAGCAGGCCCTGGCGGGCGCCGTCGCCGAAGGCGCCGAACGGGGTGACGTAGGCGTGCGAGGTGCCGAGTTCGCCGTGCACCTCCCAGAGCAGGTCCACGAGGTCGTCGTGGGTGGCGACGCGGTCCAGGACGGGCCGGTAGCGGTCGAGGACGCCGTCCCAGTCGACGCCGTTCATGTCGGACCGCCAGAAGTGGTCCCGCATGATGCGGCCGGTCTCCTCGTACATCTGCCGCCACTCGGCGGCCGGGTCGACCGTCTGGCGCACCCGGCCCAGGTCGACGGTGATGTTGGAGTCGCTGTCCTCGTCGCCGGAGGCGCGCCGGTCGCTGGGGACGACCCTGAGTTTGCCGTCGGACCACAGCAGGACGCGCTTGCCGTCGCCGCTGACCTCGAAGTGGTCGGCGTCGGCGGCGAGGTGCTCGATGCGCTGCTGGGCGAGGTCGTAGCGTTCCAGCTCGGTCTTCGGGTCCGGATCCTCGGGGGTGGCGCGGGAGGCGCCGAGCACGCCGGTCACCGGGTGCCGCAGCCACAGCACGCCGTCGCGGGCGGCGCGCAGGTTGGAGTAGCGGGCGGCCTCGACCGGGAAGGGCACGATCCGGTCGGCGAGGCCTTCGAGGTCGATCCGGGTGGCCGGGGTGCCCTCGCCCTCGGGGGTCTCGTCCTTGTCGGCGGACTCGAAGGGGCGGCCGTGGCGCTGCGGCCCGAACGGGGACGGTGTGGTCGCGGCCAGGGTGATCAGGTGCGGGCGGGAACTCTCCACGAACGCCAGGTCGAAGACGTGCTCGTCGTAGACCGGGTCGAAGGAGCGGTGGGAGAGGAAGGCGAGGTGCTTGCCGTCCAGGGTGAACGCGGGCGCGTAGTCCTGGAAGCGCAGCGGGGTGGCCTCGGTGACCGACAGGTCGGTGGTGTTGGCCAGGCGGAGCTGGCTGAGCGGGCTCGGGCCCGGGTGGGACCAGGCGATCCAGGCAGAGTCGGGCGAGAAGGCGATGCCGGTGACGTCGCCGTTGTCGCTGCGGTCCACCTCGCGGACCTCGCCGGTCTCGCGTTCGACGAGGAGCAGGCGGCCGTCGTGGGAGGCGACGGCGGCGCGGCTGCCGTCGGGGGCCATGGCCAGTTCCAGGACCCGGCCGAGCTGTCCGGCGGCGAGGCGGCGCGGGGTGGCGCCGGGGGCGAGGCCGGTGGCGGGCGCGAACTCCAGGGCGTCCTCGCCCTCGGCGTCGGTCACCCACGCCACCCACTCCTCGCCGTCGGCGCGGAAGGTGCGCGGCAGCCGGGTGCGGACGCCGGGTTCGGCGGCCAGCGCGCGGGCCGGGCCCGAGCGGTGGGTGACCCAGTGGACGGCGCCGCGCACGGCGACGGCGCTGCCGCGGGCGGTGTGGTCGGGTGCGGCGGACCCGAACCAGCGGCCGGCGTTGACCGGGTGGGGCCGCAGGTCGACGCGCGGTCCGCCGAGGCGGATGCCGAGGCGGCGCGGTTCGGCGCCGTCCAGGTCGTCCAGGAGCCAGAGTTCACCGGCGCTCGCGTACACGACCCGGGTGCCGTCGGTGGCGGCGTGCCGGGCGTAGAAACCGTCCAGAGGGGTGTGGCGGCGCAGTTCGGAGCCGTCGGCGCGGGAGGAGTACAGCGCGCCGGTGCCCTCGTGGTCCGAGAGGAAGGCGACCCTGTCCCCCACCCACAGCGGGTACTCGAGGTTGCCGTCCAGGTCTTCGTGCAGGCGTACGAACTCGCCGGTGTCCTCCGGGTCGATCCACAGCTTCCCGGCCGTGCCGCCCCGGTACCGCTTCCACCAGGCCGCCTCGCGGCCCATGGTCGCGGACAGCAGTACGGTGTGCGGCCCGTACGCGACGGCACCGACCGGGCCGTAGGGCAGGACGGCGGCCTCCGAGCCGTCCAGCGGGACGGCGCGGGCCCAGGTGCGGCGCAGGCTGGCCTGGCCCTGGGTGCTGATGGCGAGGACTTCGCCACCGGGCGTCCAGCCCCGCACCTGGGTGCGCCAGCTGCCCCAGTGGGTGAGGCGCTCGGCGGGCCCGCCGTCGACCGGCGCGACGTGCACCTCGGGGGCGCCGTCACGGGTGGAGGTCCAGGCGACGGTGGTGCCGTCGGGCGAGATGCGCGGGTGGTTCACCGGCACGTTGTCGGCGCTGACCCGCCAGGCCCGCCCGCCGTCCAGCGGCGCGAGCCACACGTCGTCCTCGGCGGTGAAGGCGACCAACTCCCCGTGCAGGTGCGGAAAACGGAGATAGGCGGACGGTACGGTCGATGCGGAGGATGCGGACTGAGTCACCCGATCACCCTACGCAGCGCCCGCGGTCACGGACAGGGGAACGGATCACTTCGGTGATCACTTCGCGTTCCGCCCGGCCCGCACGGGCCGCCGCGGGCCGCCCGTCGTGCCGCTGCGATCGGGGCCGTCCTGCCGCTACTTGCCCCGGACGGGGCCGCAGGCGGGGTCGGTGCCGCACCAGAGGGTCCGGGTGACGGTGACGGTGACCACCGGCGCCGGCTGCCGGTGGGAGGGGCGGTGGGCGGGCTCGCGGGTGGCGGGCGGCCGGCCGCCGGGGCCGGTGGCCGCGTCGCAGTCGCCGAGCCCGTCCACGTGGAAGACCGTCCGGCCGCCCGCCTTCGCGGTCAGGTCGCCGCGCACGCAGACGCCGTCGACGGCCCGGGTGACCTTCCCGGTGACGGTGATCTCCCGGCCGTCCCCGGTACGGCCCCGGCAGTCGACGGTGACGACGGTGACCCGCGACGCCGACGGCTGCTGCCGTCCCGGCGTGTGCGCCCTGCCGCCGTCGCCGTCGCGTGCCGTGCAGCTGAGCCGGCTCACGGACGTGTGACGCCGGTTCAGTTCGGCGGTGGCCGTGCGGTCGGTCGTGTACGACACCGTCGCGGTGCTCAGCCCGCCGGGGTCGCACGCGGCGAGCGCGCCCGCGGCGGCCACCGCGAGCCCGGCCGCGGCCAGCGCCCGCCGTCCGCCCGGCAGGTGCCGGAACCGTCTCGATACCCCCATACCCGGCAGAGTGCCACCGGGGAGCCGTGGGCGGTAGAGCGCATACGGCCACCTGTGCGCCGTGCGCGCCCGCGCGCGGTCAGGACCGCAGCAGCAGCCACTCCTGGAGCTCCACCAGGTTGCCCTCCGGGTCCTTCAGGTGGGCGACGCGCATCCGGTCCGTCAGGGGGGCCGGGCCGTGCAGCAGCGTGGCGCCGCGGCCGGTGATCTCGGCGCAGTAGGCGTCCAGGTCGTCCACGCGCAGCACCACCAGGGAGCGGTGCCCGGTGGCGGTGCCGCCCAGCTCGCCCAGCACCTCCGCCATCATCGCCCGGTCCTGGAGGGCGATGCCCGCGGACCCGGTGGCGGGGCTGAACTTCTCGTACGGCCCCTGCGCCGCGCCGGACTGCGGCTTGAGGCCGAGCACGTCGGCGTAGAAGCGGTAGGAGGCGGCGAAGTCGGTGACGAGGAGCCGTACTTGGGCGAGTTCCACGGTGTTTCCCCCCTGGCGCGGTCAGGACCAGCGGCCCGTGCGGCCCAGGAGCAGGGCCGCGGCGGCGGTGCCGGCGGTCGATGTACGCAACACAGTAGGCCCCAGGACGTAGGGCCCGGCGCCGGCCTCGGCGAACAGCGCCAGCTCCTCGGGGGAGACGCCGCCTTCGGGCCCCACGACCAGCACGATCTCTCCCCGGGCGGGGAGTTCGGCGGTGGCCAGCCGCTCCCGGCCGCTCTCGTGGAGCACGGCGGCGAAGTCCGCTCCGGCGAGGAGTGCGGCGACCTGCCTGGTCGTCGCGGCGTCCGCGACCTCGGGGAAGCGCACGCGGCGCGACTGCTTGCCGGCCTCGCGGGCGGTGGCCCGCCACTTGCCGAGCGCCTTGAGTCCCCGCTCGCCCCTCCACTGGGTGATGCAGCGGGAGGCGGCCCAGGGCACGATGGCGTCGACGCCGACCTCCGTCATGGTCTCCACGGCCAGTTCACCGCGGTCACCCTTGGGAAGTGCCTGGACGACGGTGATCCGGGGCGAGGGCGGGGGTTCCTCGGTCACCGGGCCCAGCCGCACGACGAGCCGGTCCTTGCCCTCCGTGGCGCTCACCTCGCCCTCGGCCCACCGTCCGGCGCCGTCCGTGAGCACGACCCGCTCGCCGGTCTGCAGCCGCTTCACCGAGACGGCGTGCCGCCCCTCGGCGCCGTCCAGCACGAACGGGCCCGGGCCGCCCTCCAGCCGGTCGGCCACGAACACGGGTGCGGTCATCGCGCATCGCCTCCCCTGCGCGGACCGGCCGCCGACTGACGCCGGGCGGCGTCCAGTTCGTCCGCCAGCACCTCGACCAGCTCGCCCGCGGGCAGCGCGCGGACCTGGCGGTGGCCCTGCCCCGCCCACAGCGCCATGCCCTGCGGGTCGCCGGCCTTCGCGGCGGCCTTGCGCAGCGGCGAGGTGAGGTGGTGGACCTCCGGGTAGGCGGCGGGCGCGTACGGGCCGTGTTCGCGCACGAAGCGGTTGACCAGGGCGCGGGCGGGCCGCCCGGAGAACGCGCGGGTCAGCTCGGTGTGCGGGAAGACGGGGTCGGTCAGGGCCTGCTTGTGCAGGGCGTGCGCCCCGGACTCGGGGGCGGCGAGGAACGCCGTGCCCAGCTGGGCGGCGCTCGCTCCGGCCGCGAGGACGGCGGCGATCTGGCTGCCGCGCATGATGCCGCCGGCGGCGACGACCGGCAGGTCCACGGCCTCGCGGATCTGCGTGACCAGGGAGAGCACGCCGATGCCGGCGCCGTCGTTCTCCGGCCGGTCGCGGTGGGTGCCCTGGTGGCCGCCCGCCTCCACGCCCTGGGCGATCACCGCGTCCGCGCCCGCCCGCGCCACGGCCAGCGCCTCGTCGACGGTGGTCGCGGTGGCCAGGACGTACGTGCCGACGCGGTGCAGGGAGTCGATGACCTGGCGGGTGGGGACGCCGAAGTGGAAGGAGACCACGGGGACCGGGTCGTCCAGGAGGACGGCGAGCTTGACCTCGTAACCGTCGTCCCGCCCGCACTCGGGGTCGCCCAGCTCCGTCTCGTACCAGGTGGCCTCACCGGCCAGCTGCTGCGCGTAGAGGTCCACGGCGCCGGACGGGGGCGCGGCGTAGGCCGTTTTGGCGGAGCCGGTGCCCGCACCGGAGTGCTCCGGCTGGGGCATGAAGACGTTCACCCCGAAGGGGCGGCCGGTCAGCCCGCGCATCTGCTTGATCTCCTGGTACATGCCGTCCGCCGTCTTGTACCCGGCCGCCAGGAAGCCCAGCCCGCCGGCCTCGGACACCGCGGCGGCGAGCTGTGGCCCGGCGGGGCCGCCCGCCATCGGAGCCTGCACGATCGGACGGGGGAAGAGATCGGTCAGCGCGGACAATGCGGAGGACATGACCGCATGGTGTCACGTCCCGCGTACGGCTCCGAATCCGGGCGCCCGCCGGCAGGTGCCGGGGGGCGGCCACCGGCGTCGGTGGCCGCCCCCCGGCACAGCGGCACGGCGTTCAGCCCGCCTCAGCGGCCGTTGAACGCGTCCTTCAACCGGGAGAAAAGGCCCTGCTGGCCGGGCTGGAACTGCCCCTGGGGCCGCTCCTCGCCGCGCAGTTCGGCCAGCTCGCGCAGCAGTCGCTCCTGCTCGGGGTCGAGCTTGGTCGGGGTCTGGACCTCGACGTGGACGATGAGGTCGCCCCGGCCGCCGCCGCGCAGGTGCGTGACGCCGCGGCCGTGCAGCGGGATCGACTGGCCGGACTGCGTGCCGGGCCGGATGTCGACCTCCTCCATGCCGTCCAGCGTCTCCAGCGGCACCTTGGTGCCGAGGGCCGCCGCGGTCATCGGGATGGTGACCGTGCAGTGCAGGTCGTCGCCGCGCCGCTGGAACGTGGCGTGCGGCAGCTCGTGGATCTCGACGTAGAGGTCACCGGCCGGGCCGCCGCCGGGACCGACCTCGCCCTCGCCCGCGAGCTGGATCCGCGTGCCGTTGTCCACACCGGCCGGGATCTTCACCGTCAGGGTGCGGCGGGCGCGGATGCGGCCGTCGCCGGCGCACTCCGGGCACGGGGTCGGCACGACGGTGCCGAAGCCCTGGCACTGCGGGCAGGGCCGGGAGGTCATGACCTGGCCCAGGAAGGACCGGGTGACCTGCGAGACCTCGCCGCGGCCGCGGCACATGTCACACGTCTGCGCGGTGGTGCCGGGCGCGGCGCCCTCGCCGTTGCAGGTGGTGCAGACGACGGCCGTGTCGACCTGGATGTCCTTCGTCGTGCCGAAGGCCGCCTCGTCCAGCTCGACCTCGAGCCGGATCATGGCGTCCTGGCCGCGCCGGGTGCGCGAGCGCGGCCCGCGCTGCGACGCCGTGCCGAAGAACGCGTCCATGATGTCGGAGAAGTTGCCGAAGGAACCGGCACCGAAGCCGCCCGCGCCGGCCCCGCCGGACTGCGAGAGCGGGTCGCCGCCGAGGTCGTAGACCTGCTTCTTCTGCGGGTCCGACAGCACCTCGTAGGCGGCGTTGATCTCCTTGAACCGCTCCTGGGTCTTCGGGTCCGGGTTGACGTCCGGGTGGAGCTCGCGCGCGAGCCGCCGGAACGCCTTCTTGATCTCATCCTGCGACGCGTCGCGGCGCACGCCGAGAACGGCGTAGTAGTCCGTGGCCACTTACGACTCCGCCAGGATCTGTCCGACGTACCGTGCCACTGCGCGTACCGCTCCCATCGTTCCCGGGTAGTCCATGCGGGTCGGTCCGACCACGCCGAGCTTGGCGACTGCCTCGCCGCCCGAACCGTAGCCCACCGACACGATGGACGTGGAGTTGAGTCCTTCGTAGGCGTTCTCGTGACCGATGCGCACGGTCATGCCCGGATCCTGTGTCTCACCGAGCAGCTTCAGCAGGACGACCTGCTCCTCCAGCGCCTCCAGAACGGGCCGGATGGTGAGGGGGAAGTCGTGGGGGAAGCGGGTCAGATTGGCGGTGCCGCCGATCATCAGCCGCTCCTCGTTCTCCTCGACGAGGGTCTCCAGGAGGGCGGAGAGCACGGTGGCGACCGTCCCCCGGTCCTCCACGTCGAAGCCGTCGGCGAGGTCCTCCACCAGGTGCGGCACGTCCGTGAAGCGGCGGCCCGCGACCCGGCTGTTCAGCCGCGCCCGCAGGTCCGCCAGGGACGTCTCGCCGAACGGCGCCGGGCAGTCGATCATCCGCTGCTCGACCCGCCCGGTGTCCGTGATCAGCACGAGCATCACCCGCGCGGGCGCGAGCGAGAGCAGTTCCACGTGCCGGACGGTCGAACGGGTCAGCGAGGGGTACTGCACCACGGCCACCTGCCGGGTCAGCTGCGCCAGCAGCCGCACCGTGCGGGCCACCACGTCGTCGAGGTCGACCGCGCCGTCGAGGAAGTTCTGGATGGCGCGCCGCTCGGGCGCGGTCATCGGCTTGACCCCGGCGAGCTTGTCGACGAAGAGGCGGTACCCCTTGTCGGTGGGGATGCGGCCGGCGCTGGTGTGCGGCTGGGCGATGAAGCCCTCGTCCTCCAGGGCGGCCATGTCGTTGCGGACGGTGGCCGGTGAGACGCCGAGGTTGTGCCGCTCGGTGAGGGCCTTGGACCCCACCGGCTCCTCGGTGCCGACGTAGTCCTGGACGATGGCACGCAGCACCTGCAGCCTTCGCTCGCTGAGCATCGCGCACACCTCCAGAGTCGTCACTCGGTTCCCGCCTGGCACTCGGCGCATACGAGTGCCAGCATCCCCCGGCCCAGTGTACGGCCGTCGGGTACGCCGGGGGCAAGACTGGTCCGCGCAACGCTAGCGTCCAGGTATGACGGTGACTTGGGAAGACCTGGGGTGGGAGCGGCTGGCCGAGGGCGTGGGCCGGGTGCGGCTGCCGGTGTGGGACTGCACGGCCGGACTGGTCGTCGGGGACGGTGCGGCACTGTGGGTGGACCCGGGGGCGTCCGTCGCGCAGGGCGCGATGTTGCGTGCGCGGGCGCGCGAGATCACGCGCGGCCGTGTGACTCTTCTCGCGCTCACGCACCTGCACTTCGACCACGTCTTCGGGGCTGCGGCCTTCGAGGGGGCGGCCGAGGTCTTCGCCGCCGAGGGGGCGGGCGCGGTGCTCGGCGACGCGCGCGAGCGCGCGGAGCTGCGCGCGGACGCGGTGCGCCAGGGGCTGGACGCGCGGGCGGCCGAGGAGGCCGCCGCGGCCCTGGTACGGCCCGGCCGCGAGGTCCGCGACCGGCTGACCGTCCCGCTGGGCGGCGGCCGGGAGGTGCTGCTGGCGAACGTGGGCCCGGGGCACACCGCGCACGACCTCGCCGTGGTGGTGCCCGGTGAGCGGCCGGCCCGGGGGCCGGTGGTCTTCTGCGGTGACCTGGTCGAGGAGTCCGGCGAACCGCAGGCGGGCCCGGACGCCGTGGCCGAGCGGTGGCCGGCCGCGCTGGACCGGCTGCTGGAGCTGGGCGGCGAGGACGCGCTGTACGTCCCCGGGCACGGCGCCACGGTCGACGCGGCCTTCGTCCGGGCCCAGCGGGACGCGCTGGCCGAACGCTTCGGCGTGTCGCGCTGATCAACGCCCCGGATCTCCCTATCGTCACTCGAATGCGCCAGTACTCCGCCGACCTGACCCCGCCCTGGAAGAAGAAGTCCCAGCCGGTGCCGGAGGTCGCGGCCGAGCCCGGCCTGGTCGTCGAGGAACCGGTGACCGGCTTCTGCGGGGCGGTGATCCGCTGCGAGGCGGGCACGGTGACCCTGGAGGACCGTTTCGGCAAGCACCGCGCCTTCCCGCTCCAGCCGCGGGGCTTCCTGCTGGAGGGGCGGCCGGTGACGCTGGTGAGGCCCGCCACTGGTCCGGTACGGCCCACCCGCACGGCCTCCGGTTCGGTCGCCGTGCCCGGCGCACGCGCGCGTGTGGCCCGCGCCGGGCGCATCTACGTGGAGGGCCGGCACGACGCCGAACTGGTCGAGAAGGTGTGGGGCGACGACCTGCGCGTCGAGGGCGTCGTCGTGGAGTACCTGGAGGGCGTCGACGACCTCCCCTCGGTCGTCGCCGAGTTCGCGCCCGGCCCGGACGCCCGCCTCGGCGTCCTCGTCGACCACCTCGTCCCGGGCAGCAAGGAGTGGCGCATCGCCGAGTCGGTGACCAGCGAGCACGCCCTGGTCGTCGGCCATCCGTACATCGACGTCTGGGAGGCCGTGAAGCCGGCCTGTCTCGGCATCGGGTCCTGGCCCCGGATCCCGCACGGCCAGGACTGGAAGAAGGGCGTCTGCCGCGCGCTGGGCTGGCCGGAGAACACGGGCGCCGCCTGGCAGCAGATCCTCGCGCGGGTGCGGTCGTACAAGGATCTGGAGCCGGAGCTGCTGGGCCGGGTCGAGCAGCTGATCGATTTCGTGACGGAACCCGCGTAGCTCCCGCGGCCGGGCGCGCCTCAGTCCACCAGGTCCCGCACCACCGCGTCCGCCAGGAGCCGCCCGCGCAGGGTGAGCACGGCGCGTCCGGCGTCGTACGGGCCCTGTTCCAGGAGCCCGTCGGACAGCGCGCGCCGGGAGGCGGCCAGGCCCTCCGGACGCAGCAGGGAGAGCGGCACGCCCTCCTTGAGCCGCAGCTCCAGCAGGATCCGCTCCACCCGGCGGTCCTCCTCGGTGAGGAGTTCGCGCCCGGCGCCCGGGGAGCGGCCCTGGGCCAGGGCGGCGGCGTACGCGCCGGGGTGCTTGACGTTCCACCAGCGCACGCCGCCGACGTGGCTGTGCGCGCCGGGGCCCGCGCCCCACCAGTCCGCGCCGCGCCAGTACAGCTCGTTGTGCAGGCAGCGGCCCGCCTCGGAGGTGGCCCAGTTGGACACCTCGTACCAGTCGAAGCCCGCCGCGGACAGCGTCTCCTCGGCGATCAGGTACCGGTCGGCGTGCACGTCGTCGTCGGTCATGGGGACCTCGCCGCGGCGGATCCGGCGGGCGAGCCGGGTGCCCTCCTCGACGATCAGCGCGTAGGCGGAGACGTGGTCGGGGCCCGCGCCGAGGGCCGCGTCCAGGGAAGCGCGCCAGTCGTCGTCGGACTCGCCGGGGGTGCCGTAGATCAGGTCCAGGTTGACGTGCGTGAAACCGGCCGCGCGGGCCTCGGCGACGCAGGCCTCGGGGCGGCCGGGGGTGTGGGTGCGGTCGAGGATCTTCAGCACGTGCTGCCGGGCGCTCTGCATGCCGAAGGAGATCCGGTTGAAGCCGCCCTCCCGCAGGGCCGCCAGGTACGCCGGGCCGACCGACTCGGGGTTGGCCTCGGTGGTGACCTCCGCGTCGGGGGCCAGACCGAACTCCTCGCGGACCGCCGCCAGCATCCGTACGAGGTCGTCGGCGGCGAGCAGCGTGGGCGTGCCGCCGCCGACGAAGACCGTACGCACCTGGCGCGGGTCGTCGCCGAGGACCTTGCGGGCCAGACGCACCTCCTCGACGAGGGCCGCCGCGTAGTTGTCGCGGGAGGCGAGCACACCGCCGGTGCCGCGCAGCTCGGTGGCGGTGTAGGTGTTGAAGTCGCAGTAGCCGCAGCGGGTGGCGCAGTAGGGCACGTGCAGGTAGAACCCGAGGGGCCGGCCGGCGGCCCCGGCGAGCGCGGACGCGGGCAGCGCGCCGTCGGCGGGGACGGGCTCGCCGTCGGGGAGTGCGGAAGGCATGCCTTCCATTGTCCAGTACGGCGGCCCGTACCGTGCCTGGAGCACGGGGAGGGCCGGGTCGTCACTGTGCCTGGAGCACGAGGAGGGCCAGGTCGTCCTCGGGCGGGCGCTCGCCGAACTCGTGCACGAGCTGCCGGATGCGTTCGGCGATCAGGCCGGCGTCGAGGCCCGAGCAGTCGGCGAGGGCGGCGGCGAGCCCGTCGCCGTCGTCGAACTGGCGGGAGCCGGAGCGCCGCTCGGTGACCCCGTCGGTGACGCACAGGAGGGTGTCGCCGGGCGCCAGCTCGAAGCTCTCGCACAGGTACGTCTCGTCCTCGATGACGCCGAGCAGGGTCTGCGGGCGGGCGACCGTGCGGACGTCGCCGTCGCGGGCGAGGACCAGCGGCAGCGGGTGACCGGCGCAGGCCAGGGTGCAGCGCACACCGCCCTCGAAGGGGGCCAGCTCGCCGTAGAGCAGGGACAGGAAGCGGGTCTGCGGGGCGTCGCCGGGCGCGGCGGGGCCCACCAGGGCGCGGGCCGCGGCGTCGGCGGCCTCGGTGGCGTCGTCGAGGAGGAGCTGGTTGAGGCGGTCGAGGACGTCGGCGACGCCGTACCCCTCGCGGGCCAGCAGCCGCAGCCACGGTCGGGCGAGTCCGATGACCACGGCGGCCTCCGGCCCCTTGCCCTGGACGTCGCCGATGGCGAAGCACCAGCGGCCGTCGCCCGCCGGGAAGAGGTCGTAGAAGTCGCCGCTCGGGCCGCCCTGGTCGCACGGTTCGTAGACGAGGGCGCTGCGCACGCCGGGGATCTCGGCGACCGCGCCGGGCAGCAGTCCGCGCTGGAGCACGGCGCTGATGGTGGCCTGGCGGGCGTACTGCCGGGCCGCGCCGATGCCGAGCGCGACCCGCCTGCTGAGGTCCTCCACCAGGCCGGTGATCTCGTCGGGGAAGCGGAGCAGCCCGGCCCGGCCGATGACGAGCGTGCCGAGCGGGCGGCCGCCCGCGATCAGCCGGTAGGCGAGCGCGGCTCCGTCCGCGGCGTGCGGGCCCAGCGCCTCGCCGGGCCACGGGTAGGGGACGGGACCGGAACTCAGTACGTCGTCGGCCGGGCGCGGCGGGTCCTTCTCCAGGGCACGGCGCAGCTCCTCGAGGTGGTTCTCGCTGACGTGCCAGACGCGGGCGAGGCGCGGGCCGGGCGCGCCGGTGGCGTCGTTCCACAGGCCGCGTGCCGTGGACTCGTCCTCCAGCCAGACCGCGCACCAGTCGGCCAGCCGGGGGACGACGAGCTGGCCGGTGAGCGCGGCGACGAGGTCCTCGTCGAGCTGCCCGGCGAGCAGGTCGGACGCCTCCGCGAGGAAGGACAGCGCGCCGCGGCCCAGCCATTCGCGGTCGCGTTCGGCGCGCTGGGGTGCGGGGGCGAGGATCTCGGCGACGCCGAGCCAGGGCGCGGCGTCCTGCCCGGCCGCCCCGGCGCTCCCCTCCTCGCCCGCGTCCTTCCCGGCGTCGGCGGACAGCCGCGCCCACACGGTCTTGACCCCGGCCCGGTAGGTGATGCCCCACTCCTGGGCGAGCGCGGCGACCAGCCGCAGGCCGCGGCCGTACTCGGCGGTCTCGCAGGGCGTCTCCCGGCCGGAGCCGTGACCTTGCCCGTGGTCGCGCGGGGCGCGCGAGGGGTGCCGGTCGGTCACCTCGACGACGCACGCGCCGGTCTCCGCCTCCATCCGGCAGGTCAGCTCGGTGTCCGTGCCCGCGTGGACGACGACGTTGGTGACCAGTTCGCTGACGACGACCAGCACCTCGTCGGCGAGCCGGTCCGCGATGCCGAGGCCGAGGTCGCGCCATTGCTGGAGGCCCGCGCGGACCAGCGCACGGGCGGTGCCCGGCGCCAGCGGGCTGCCGGGCAGCGTGGCGCACACCTCGCCATCCGCCTCCGCACCCTGCCGCGCGGCCGGCTCACCGGCGCGGGAACCCGTCTCCCGCTGCGTCGGAATGGCCCCCATCTACAGCTCCCCGAGCAATCGGACGATAGGTCGTTCGTTGCCGACAGGGTGACAGACCGGCCGCGCCCGTAAGCACGGAGTTACCGAACTCGACCGCCGGGGGCGAGAACTGTGCTACGCGTGAGCCAGACCCTCACGCCTCCCGTGCCCCCGCGTACATGTCGTCGATCAGGTGCTTGTACGCGCGCTCCACCACCGGCCGCTTCAGCTTCAGGGACGGGGTGATCTCGCCGTGCTCGACGTCGAGGTCGCGCGGCAGGAGGCGGAACTTCTTGATGGTCTGCCAGCGCTGCAGTCCCTCGTTGAGCTGCTTGACGTAGCCGTCGATCAGCTCGACGGTCTGCGGGGCGGCGACGACCTCGGCGTAGGGCCTGCCCCCCAGACCGTTCTCCCCGGCCCATTCCAGGATCGCGGCCTCGTCGAGCGCGATGAGGGCGGTGCAGAAGTTGCGGTCGGCGCCGTGGACCAGGATGTTCGAGACGTACGGGCACACCGCCTTGAACTGGCCCTCGACCTCGGCGGGCGCGATGTACTTGCCGCCGGAGGTCTTGATCAGGTCCTTCTTGCGGTCGGTGATGCGCAGGTAGCCGTCCGGGGACAGCTCGCCGATGTCGCCGGTGTGGAACCAGCCGTCGGACTCCAGCACCTCGCCGGTCTTCTCGGGCAGCTTGTGGTAGCCCTGCATGATGCCGGGGCCGCGCAGCAGGATCTCGCCGTCCTCCGCGATGCGGACCTCCGTGCCGGGCAGCGGCTTGCCGACCGTGCCGGTGCGGTAGGCCTCGCCGGGGTTGACGAAGGAGGCCGCGGAGGACTCGGTGAGCCCGTAGCCCTCCAGGATGTGGATGCCGGCCCCCGCGAAGAAGTAGCCGATCTCGGGGGCGAGGGCGGCGCTGCCCGAGACGCAGGCGCGCAGCCGGCCGCCGAAGGCTTCGCGGATCTTGGCGAAGACGAGGGTGTCGGCGACCTTGTGCCGGGCGGCGAGCCCGAAGGGCGCGGAGTGGACGCCGGTGCGCTGGAAGTTGTCCTGCGTGACCTTGGCGTACTCGCGTCCGACCTCGGCCGCCCACTGGAAGATCTTGTACTTGGCGTTGCCGCCTGCGCGAGCCTTGGCCGCGACCCCGTTGTAGACCTTCTCGAAGATGCGCGGCACGGCGGCCATGTAGGTGGGCTGCACGACCGGCAGGTTCTCGATGATCTTGTCGACGCGGCCGTCGACGGCGGTGACGTGCCCCAGTTCGATCTGCCCCGAGGTGAGCACCTTGCCGAAGACGTGGGCGAGCGGCAGCCACAGGTACTGGACGTCGTCGGGGCCGAGCAGGCCGGTGGAGGCGATCGCCTTCGCCATGTACGACCAGTTGTCGTGCGGGAGCCGGACGCCCTTGGGGCGGCCGGTGGTGCCGGAGGTGTAGATGAGGGTGGCGAGCTGGTCCTTGGTGATCGCGCCGACCCGTTCCTTGATCAGCTCCGGGTGCTCCTCCAGGTAGGCGGCGCCGCGCTGCTCCAGTTCGGCGAGGGTGAGGACCCAGTCGTCCTCGCCCCTCTCCACGCCCGCCGGGTCGATCACGACGACGTGGTGCAGCTCGGGCAGTTCGGCGCGCCGTTCGACGGCCTTGGCCAGCTGCGCGGCGTTCTCCGCGACGAGCACTCTGCTCTCGGAGTCGGACAGGATGAACGCGGACTCGTCGGCGTTGGTCTGCGGATAGACCGTGGTGGTGGCCGCGCCGGCGCACATGATGCCGAGGTCGGCCAGCACCCACTCCACGCGCGTGGAGGAGGCGAGCGCGACGCGCTCCTCGGGGCGCACCCCCAGGTCGATGAGTCCGGCGGCGATGGCGTACACCCGCTCGGCGGCCTGCTCCCAGCTCAGCGAACGCCACTCGTCCGGGCCCTCGCCGGAGGACGGCGGTACGGGGTAGCGGTAGGCCTCGGCGTCCGGTGTGGCCGCCACACGCTCCAGGAAGAGGGCCGCCACGGACGGCGGACGGTTCTCGATCAGGGTCTGTGCGTCGCTCACGACATCCTCCGGGGCCCGCGGCAGTGCGGCGGCTGGCTCAGGTGCGGCTGGGTTGACTCACGGGTGGTGGTTCGGCGTTGTTTAACTCGCGAGTAACTAGCGAGCAGGCATCAGGGTAAAGGGCGACCGGCCACCGCGTAAGGGGCTGTGGCCTGAGACTTCCCACAGAGCGCTACCACGCGCGTGCGCAGGGGCCCGCCGCACTTTCGTGCGACGGGCCCCTTTTCACCCGGTTCACCGGCGCGGCGGACGCCCGCCCCCTGTTGCCGCCGGTTACTTCTTGCCCTTGGCCGGCGCCGCGCTGTCATCGCTGGAGAGCACCGCGATGAAGGCCTCCTGCGGAACCTCCACGGAACCCACCATCTTCATGCGCTTCTTGCCCTCCTTCTGCTTCTCCAGCAGCTTCCGCTTGCGCGAGATGTCACCGCCGTAGCACTTGGCGAGGACGTCCTTGCGGATGGCGCGGATGGTCTCGCGGGCGATCACGCGCGAGCCGACGGCCGCCTGCACGGGGACCTCGAAGTTCTGCCGCGGGATCAGCTCCTTGAGCTTGGCGACGAGCCGCACGCCGTACGCGTACGCCTGGTCCCGGTGGGTGATCGCCGAGAAGGCGTCCACCTTGTCGCCGTGCAGCAGGATGTCGACCTTGACGAGGCTCGAGGACTGCTCGCCCGTGGGCTCGTAGTCCAGGGAGGCGTACCCGCGGGTCTTGGACTTCAGCTGGTCGAAGAAGTCGAAGACGATCTCAGCCAGCGGGAGGGTGTAGCGGATCTCGACGCGGTCCTCGGACAGGTAGTCCATGCCGAGCAGGGTGCCGCGCCGGGTCTGGCACAGCTCCATGATCGCGCCGATGAACTCGGTGGGCGCGAGGATCGTGGCCCGCACGACCGGCTCGTACACCTCCGCGATCTTCCCCTCGGGGAACTCGCTCGGGTTGGTGACGGTGATCTCCGTGCCGTCCTCCATGATCACGCGGTAGACCACGTTGGGCGCGGTGGCGATCAGGTCGAGGCCGAACTCGCGCTCCAGCCGCTCCCGGATCACGTCCAGGTGGAGCAGGCCGAGGAAGCCGACGCGGAAACCGAAGCCGAGCGCTGCGGAGGTCTCCGGCTCGTAGACGAGCGCGGCGTCGTTGAGCTGGAGCTTGTCCAGCGCCTCGCGCAGCTCCGGGTAGTCGGAGCCGTCCAGCGGGTACAGCCCGGAGAAGACCATGGGCTTGGGGTCCTTGTACCCGCCGAGCGCCTCGGTGGCGCCCTTGTGCTGGCTGGTGACGGTGTCACCGACCTTGGACTGGCGGACGTCCTTCACACCGGTGATCAGGTAGCCGACCTCGCCGACGCCCAGACCGTCGGCCGGCAGCATCTCCGGGGAGTTGGTGCCGATCTCCAGCAGCTCGTGCGTGGCGCCGGTGGACATCATCCGGATCCGCTCGCGCCTGTTGAGCTGGCCGTCGATGACACGGACGTACGTCACCACGCCGCGGTAGGAGTCGTAGACCGAGTCGAAGATCATCGCGCGAGCGGGGGCGTCCTTGACGCCGACCGGGGCCGGGATCTGGTCGACCACCTTGTCCAGCAGCGCCTCGACGCCGAGACCGGTCTTGGCGGAGACCTTCAGCACGTCGTCGGGGTCGCAGCCGACCAGGTTCGCCAGCTCCTCGGCGAACTTCTCCGGCTGCGCGGCCGGCAGGTCGATCTTGTTGAGGACCGGGATGATCGTGAGGTCGTTCTCCATCGCCAGGTAGAGGTTGGCGAGAGTCTGTGCCTCGATGCCCTGGGCCGCGTCCACCAGGAGGATCGTCCCCTCGCAGGCGGCGAGCGAGCGGGACACCTCGTAGGTGAAGTCGACGTGCCCCGGCGTGTCGATCATGTTGAGGATGTGCGTGTTGCCGGGCTCGTGAGTCGGGGCCCACGGCAGCCGCACCGCCTGGGACTTGATCGTGATGCCGCGCTCGCGCTCGATGTCCATGCGGTCGAGGTACTGGGCACGCATCTGCCGCTGCTCGACCACACCGGTCAGCTGCAGCATCCGGTCGGCGAGAGTGGACTTGCCGTGGTCGATGTGCGCGATGATGCAGAAATTGCGGATCAGCGCCGGGTCGGTACGGCTCGGCTCGGGCACATGGCTGGGGGTCGCGGGCACGCAGGGTCCTGATTCTTGAGGCGTCCGCATACGTGTGCTTGTCCGTCTGCGGTCTCGGGTCGGATCGATACGTAGTCTTTCCATGGTCCCATGTCCGGCCGGGACCGGTGCGCCGCGACCGGTTTGGGCGCTGGAACGGGCCGCTGGTAACGTGGGGGGCTGTGTCTCATGCCCTCTAGCGCGAGGCACATCGGAAAATTTTCGAAAGAGAAGGCTCATTCGTGGCGAACATCAAGTCCCAGATCAAGCGGATCAAGACCAACGAGAAGGCTCGGCTGCGCAACAAGGCGGTCAAGTCCTCCCTGAAGACGGCGATCCGCAAGGCCCGCGAGGCCGCTGCCGCGGGTGACGTCGAGAAGGCCACCGAGTACCAGCGCGCTGCCGCGCGTCAGCTCGACAAGGCCGTCTCCAAGGGCGTCATCCACAAGAACCAGGCCGCCAACAAGAAGTCGGCGCTTGCTTCGAAGGTCGCGTCCCTCAAGGGCTGAGTCCCTGACTTGACGCCGGACGGACCCGAGCGGGCCCTCTCTCATCCGCTCCCGCCCGGCCCCCCGGACCCGTGCGCGGCCTGCGTTCGCCACGCGGGCATGGGTCCACGAGCGTCATCCGAAGGCCCCGACGGCCCTCCCTTCCCCAGGGACGGCCGACGGGGCCTTTCGGCATTCTGCTGGGAGTGAGCGCGTCGGGACGGACCGGGCGGTTCGGGCGGGGGCGGACCCGTCGGGCGGGGATCTGGTGCCGGGGCTGGGGGGAGGGCCCGGTGCTTTCCGCAGGGGAGGGCGGTGCCTAGGGAGGGCCGGTGCTTCCGCGAGGGGAGGGCGGTGCCTAGGGAGGGCCGGTGCTTTCCGCGAGGGGGGTCGGTGCCTGGGCCGTCCGCGGGAGGGGGTCGGAACTGTCCGTGAAGGACGGGTGGGCGCCGAGGACGTCCGAGGGAAGGCGAGCGACGGCGCTTTCCGTGAGGGAGGTTCGGTGCCTGGGCCGTCCGGGGGAGCGAGTGACGGCGTTCCGCGAGGGGATGGGCCCCGAGGTCGTCCGGGCCGGCACCCGCACCGCCTGCGACGGAGGATCCGTGCCGTTCGGACGGAAAGGGGATCAGCCGCGTCCTCATGAGCAGGCCGGCACCCGGAGCGGGCCGGCACCCGCACCGCCTGCGACGGAGGATCCGTGCCGTTCGGACGGAAGGGGGGGTCAGCCGCGACCTCGTGAGCGGGCCGCGCGGGCGATGGTGACCACCGCTTTCTCCAGGGCGTACTCCGGGTCGTCGCCGCCGCCCTTCACGCCGGCGTCCGCCTCGGCCACCGCGCGCAGGGCGACCGCCACCCCGTCCGGGGTCCAGCCGCGCATCTGCTGGCGGACGCGGTCGATCTTCCACGGCGGCATGCCCAGCTCCCGCGCCAGGTCGGCGGGGCGCCCGCCGCGCGCCGACGACAGCTTGCCGATGGCCCGCACGCCCTGCGCCAGCGCGCTGGTGATCAGCACCGGAGCCACGCCGGTCGCGAGCGACCACCGCAGCGCCTCCAGGGCCTCCGCCGCACGGCCCTCGACGGCCCGGTCGGCGACGGTGAAGCTGGAGGCCTCCGCCCGGCCCGTGTAGTAGCGGGCGACGACGGCCTCGTCGATCGTGCCCTCCACGTCCGCGACGAGCTGGGACACCGCCGACGCCAGTTCCCGCAGATCACTGCCGATCGCGTCGACCAGCGCCTGGCACGCCTCGGGCGTCGCCGAGCGGCCCAGCCCGCGGAACTCGCCCCGCACGAAGGCCAGCCGGTCGGCCGGCTTGGTCATCTTCGGGCAGGCCACCTCCCGCGCGCCCGCCTTGCGGGCCGCGTCCAGCAGGCCCTTGCCCTTGGCGCCGCCCGCGTGCAGCAGCACGAGGGTGATCTCCTCGGCGGGCGAGGCCAGGTACGCCTTCACGTCCTTGACCGTGTCGGCCGACAGGTCCTGCGCGCTGCGGACGACCACGACCTTGCGCTCCGCGAAGAGCGAGGGGCTGGTCAGCTCGGCGAGCGTGCCGGGCTGCAACTGGTCCGGGGTCAGGTCCCGCACGTCCGTGTCGGCGTCGGCGGCCCGCGCGGCGGCCACCACCTCCCGCACGGCACGGTCGAGCAGCAGGTCCTCCTGGCCCACGGCGAGTGTCACCGGGGCGAGAGGGTCGTCGTTCGCAGTCTTCCTGGCCATCGCGACAAGCATCGCACGACCCACTGACAACGCCCCCGCCCCGCGACCGCCCGTGCTCCGGCACCGGGGCGCATCAGTGGCATCGGGACGGATCAGGACTCACGGCCCGTCCCCGGCTGCGACGACTGCCCGCCGCGACGGCGCCATGCCGCCTTGCCGCCTCGCCGCTGCGCGCCTCGTCACTGCGACGGCTCACCGCTACCGCTGTCCATCGCTACGGCTCCTCGCGCCAGCCGTCCCACTCCCCCGCGAACGCGTCCAGCTCCGCCGGGTCGAGCCGGTCCTCCTCGTCGCGCAGGACGACGAGCCACTGGGCGTCCTCGGCGTCGTCCTCGCCCGCCAGCGCGTCCCGTACCAGCTGCGGCTCCTCCCGCAGCCCGAACCGCTCTCCCAGCGCCTCCGCGGCCTCCTCGGCCGCATCGCGGTCGGGCAGCACCAGAACATGTCTCACGTCACTCACGCACGCCATTGTCGGTCACCGCCTGTGCGTCCCGTCAGCGACGGCGGGCCGGCCGCTCAGCCCTTGGGCACGACCTGTATGTCGAGTTCGACCTTGATGGTCGGGCCCACCACGGCGATGCCGCGCGCCAGCATCGTCTGCCAGCTCACCGTGAAGTCGTCACGGTGCAGTTCGGTGGTGGCGCGGCAGGCGGCCCGGACCTCGCCCTCCATGCCGTTGCCGAGGCCGAGGTACTCCGTGTCCAGGGTGACCGTACGGGTCACGCCGTGCAGCGACAGTGCTCCGGTGACGGCCCATTTGTTGCCGCCGCGGTGCGCGAACCGGTCGCTGTAGAACTCCAGGGTCGGAAACCGCGCCACGTCCAGGAAGTCCCCCGAGCGCAGGTGGTCGTCGCGCATCTTGACGTTGGTGTCGATGGACGCCGCGTCGATCACCACGTGCATCGCCGAGCGCTCGGCGTCCTCGGCGACCCGCACCACTCCGGCGAACGAGTTGAACCGGCCGCGGATGCGGGCCAGCCCGATGTGCCGGGCGGTGAAACCGATCGCGGAATGCGTGGGCTCGATCTCCCAGTCGCCGGGCGCGGGCAGCTCGGGCGGCTGCGCGACCTGGAGCGTCACATCGCCGAGCGAGGTGAGCGAGTTCTCGGCGACCGTCGCCGCGGCCCGGTAGGGCGCGTACCCCTCGGCGGACACCGCGAGCCGGTACTCCCCCGCGGGCACCGCCGCCACGAACGACCCGAACGGGTCCGTCCCGCCGCTGACCACCTTGCGCCCCGCGGTGTCGGTCACCGTGAACTCCGCCTGCGGCACCGGCTGGTTGACGGGATCGAGCACCCGGCAGCTCAACGCCCCCGCGCTCGGTGGGGTCCACACCGCCGCCAGGGGACTCGTCCGTTGCGCCCGCTTCGTTCGGCTTCCCAGCAACCGGCCGATCATCTACGACACCTTCTGCACGATGTGAAAACAGCTGTTACCAAAGAAGCATTCGATCACCGATGGGGCTTTCGAGGCAACACGGGATCACATCATGGGAAACCGTCACATGTGCCGTGGCTCGCACGAGTGGCACCGTGTGGCCCGAATTCATCACTCTCGCGTGATTTCGCACAGCCCCCCGTAGCCTCCGAACTGACGACGCCCCACCGCCGTCGGCCGCGTTCGGCAGCGACAGCGCGCATCAGCCCGGCGCCGGCCGCGTCGGGCGATGCGCCACTCGGAGCCGCGGCGTCCACCGGCCGGAGTGAGCCGGAGGATGCTCACCCGGACGCCGCGCTCGCAGTGGTACGCCTCAGCCCGCTCGGCAGCCGTGTCCTCACTCCCGGGCCACGCGCAGCGCCGTGCCCTCCCCGGTGACGGCCAGTGTGCCGTCGTGGTCCGTTCGCAGGACCGTCGCTCCCTCCGCCCGCAGTGCCGCCACCGTGCGCGGGGCCGGGTGGCCGTACATGTTGTCCGCGCCACACGAGATCAGGGCCAGCCTCGGGGACACCAGCCGTATCAGGCCGGGGTCCTGATACGCCGATCCGTGGTGGGCGACTTTGAGGACGTCCACCCGGGTCAGCCCTGTCGCCTGCGGGGAACGCGCCAACTCCTGCTGGGCGAGGGGTTCCAGGTCGCCCAGCAGCAGCAGCCGCAGGCCGCCGGAGCGGACGAGCAGGGTGACGCTGGCGTCGTTGGGGCCGTCGGGCCGGGCTGAGGGGCGGTCCGGCGGCCACAGGACCCGCCAGGACAGGGCGCCCGTGCGCCGCTCCTCCCCCGCGACGGCACGGCTGAGGGGGACGCCCCGCCGCGCCGCCTCCTTCCGTACGAACCCGGCCTGTTCGGCGGGCTCTTCGTACCCGGTGGTCTCGATAGCGCCCACCGAGCGCCCCCGCAGGACACCGGGCAGGCCGGTCACGTGGTCGGCGTGGAAGTGGGTCAGGACGACCAGCGGGATCCGGGTGATCCCGAGGGCGCGCAGGCAGCGGTCGACGCGCCGGGGATCGGGTCCGGCGTCCACCACCACACCGGCTCCCGGCCCCGCCGCCAGTACCGTCGCGTCGCCCTGCCCCACGTCGCACATCGCGAACCGCCACCCCGGCGGCGGCCAGCCGGTGAACACCCGGGTCAGCGACGGCGGCCGCACCACCGCCAGCAGGAGCAGCACCCCGCAGACGCCGCACAGCCACGGACGCCCCAGCAGCCGCCGGCCCAGCAGCACGGCCCCCGCCGTGACCAGCCCCAGCAGCAGCGCTCCGGTCCAGTCGCCCGGCCAGTCCACTGCCCCGCCGGGCAGTCCCGCGCCGGTGCGGGCGACGCCCGCGATCCACCGGGTGGGCCAGCTCGCGCACCAGGCGAGCGCCTTGGCCGGCGCCATCGCCAGCGGGGCGCACGCCAGTGCCGCGAAGCCCAGCACCGTGGCGGGGGCGACCGCGACCTCCGCCAGCAGGTTGCACGGCACCGCCACCAGGCTCACCCGGGCGGACAGCACGGCGACGACCGGCGCGCACAGCGCTTGCGCCGCGGCCGCCGCGGCGAGCGCCTCGGCCAGGCGGGCGGGCACCCCGCGCCGGCGCAGCGCCGTGCTCCAGCGGGGCGCCAGCGTGAGCAGGGCGCCGGTCGCCAGGACCGAGAGCAGGAAACCGTAACTGCGGGCCAGCCACGGGTCGTAGAGCACCAGCAGCAGAACGGCCGTGGCCAGGGCGGGGATCAGCGATCTGCGCCGACCGGTGGCCAGGGCGAGCAGCACCACCGCCCCGCAGGCCGCGGCCCGCAGCACGCTCGGGTCGGGCCTGCACACGACGACGAACCCGAGGGTGAGCGCCGCACCCAGCAGTGCGGTGACCCGCAGCGGCAGGCCGAGTCCGGGCGCGAGGCCCCGGCGCTCGGCCTGCTGGGCCAGGCCGGGCGGCCCGATGAGCAGGGCGAGGAGGATCGTGAGGTTGCTTCCCGAGACGGCCAGGACGTGGGCGAGGTCGGTCTCCTTGAACGCCTCGTCCAGTTCGGGGCCGATCCGCGAGGTGTCCCCGACGACCAGTCCCGGCAGCAGGGCCCGCGCGTCCGCCGGGAGTCCGTCGGTCGCCGCACGCAGCCCGGCCCGCAGCCGTCCCGCCAGGCGCTGCGGCCCGGACGGGCCCCCGGTCACCTCGGGCGCCGCGCCGTCCCGGACCCTCAGCACCGCGGCGATCCGGTCGCCGCCCGTGAGCGGGGGCGCCAGCCGTGCCGTCACCCGCAGCCGCGTGGACGGCAGCAGCCCCAGCCAGGGCGAGCCCCGGCCCCCGGCGGCGGACGCCCCCGGCCCGTCGCCTCCCCGCGCGCCGGCGCCCACGAGGACCAGCACCGGGGCACGGGTACTCACCGCCGTACCGTCCGGTCCCCGCACACGTCGCACCTCGGCGTCGACCAGCACGGAGACCGGTGCCATGTGGTCGCCGCTGACCCGGGGCCGGGTGAGCCGCGGGTCGGAGGTCAGCTCGACCTCCGCGGTGACCGTCGCGTACTGCCGTGCCAGCCCCGGGACCGGGCCGCGCCGCAGGTCCGCGCCGTGCAGTCCCGCCGAGGCGGCGGCTGCCGCGGCGGCGAGCAGCGCGGCCGAGACGGAGGTGCGCACCCAGGCCGGCGCGGCGCCGCGGAGGCGGCCCGTCCGAGCGCTGGGCTGCTGTCCGGTCCGTGCCCGGTCCGGCGGGTGCCGGTGGCCGCGCCGCCGGCTGAGGGCGAGGACGGCGGTCGTCGCGAGAGAGACGATCACGAAAACCGTCACCCACCTCGCGGAGACGTCGAGCGTCAGGGCCGCCGTCGCCCAGGCTGCGAGCGCGGGTGGCACGAGCCGGAGGTCGGCCGGTCCCTCCTGCCGTGGGTGAGCGGCTCCGAGCCGGTTGCCGGAGTCGGCGTGCACCGGCGGGCGAGCGCGGCCGGCGGGCGCGGCCGGCAAAGGCCCGGGCGGGGCTCCGGTCGGCGCCTTCCTGTCCGCGCTCATTCCCGCACCAGGTTGCGCAGGTCGGCGAAGCGGCGGTCGCCGATACCGCTGACCTGCCGCAGTTCCCGCACCGAACGGAAACCTCCGTGCTGCGTGCGGTAGTCGATGATGTGCCGGGCCAGTACCGGGCCGACGCCGGGCAGAGTCTCCAACTGGTCGGCGGTGGCGGTGTTGAGGGAGACGGGGGCCGCCGGTGCCCCTGCCGCGCCCGGGCCGGACCCGCCGCCGGCCGCCCCTCCCGGCGCGGCCGGACCTGTCCCGGCCGGTCCTGTCGCGGGTGCCGGTCCGCCGACGACCACCTGTTCGCCGTCCACGAGGAACCTGGCCCGGTTGAGACCGCCGAGGTCGGTGCCCGGCCGTGCGCCGCCCGCCGCCCGGATCGCGTCGGCCACCCGCGCACCCGCCGGGAGGCGGTGGACCCCGGGGTGGCGGACCTTGCCGCTGACGTCCACCACGATCTGCGGCGCCCCGGACGAGGGTGCGGTGGCCGGCACGGAGACCGAGACGCCGTCCCAGGCGCTCCTGCCCTCGTCCGGGCCGGGGCGCGGTGCCGCCGCACGCACCACTTGGGGGGCCGCGACGGACTGGGGGCGGCCGGTCCAGAAGTGCTGTACGGCCAGGGCCGCGACGGCCACGAGCACCACCGTCAGGGCGATCACGTTCCTGCGCTCGAGCGCGCACCGCGTCTGCAACCACAGGGGCATCCGCTCCCGCAGCGCGAGACCGGCCCGCTCCCGCCACGCCCGCTCCCCCGGCGTCCACTCCCCTGGGGTCCGGTCGTGCAGCGTCCGGTCGTGCAGCGTCCGCTCCTCTGGGGTCCGGTCGTGCGACGTCCGGTCCCGCCACGTCCGCTGCCGCGGCGTCCGGTCCTGCCAGGTCCGCACCGCGCCGGCCACGTCGGGGGTGCCGGCCGTGTCGGGGGCATCGGGCGCGTCGGCTGCGCCAGGCGCGCAGAACGCGTCGGCCGCGTCGGACGCGCCGGCCACAGCGCCCGCACCGGCCTCGCCGCCCGCCTCCCCGGTGCGCACCGCGTCGGACGTGCCCGGCCCAGGGGTCCGGGGCGGTCCGCTGCCCGACTCCCCGGCCGGCGCGGTGGAGCCGGCGAAGAGGACTTCCGCGCGCCGGCGCAGATCCTCGGCCGGGGCCTGCCGCTGACGCAGGGCGTGACGTGCGGGAGCGTGGCCACGGTGCGGGTGACGGCGGTCGCGGGTCCTGCCGTCCGAGCCGGGAACGCGGCCGGGTCCGCTGGTGGCGGTCGCCGTACCGGAACGTGAGTGTGAGCGTGGTCGAAGTGCCATGCCGTCAGCATCGGGCAGCCCGGCCGCCCCGCGATGATCTTGCTCGTTTCCCGGGGACTACCCACCGGTTGTGGACAACTCCGTCACCCGCGTGAGTGATCCCTTGAGCTGTCCTCCCCGCTCCGTCGACGACTGGGCCGCCCCCGACCGGCTCCGCCGGCGGCCGAGCCGCCCCGGCAGCCCCGTCGCGTCCGAGCCGTCGGCGTCTCAGCGCGGAGAGACCACGACCCCGAGCAGCCCCGGGCCGGTGTGCGCGCCGATGACCGCACCGACCTCGCTCACGTGCAGGTCGGCGAGTCCCGGTACACGGGCCCGCAGCCGGTCGGCGAGAGCCGCCGCCCGCTCGGGGGCGGCGAGGTGGTGGACGGCGAGGTCGATGCCCGCTCCGCTCGCCCGCTCGGCCACGATCTCCTCCAGGCGGCCGATCGCCTTGGAGGCCGTCCGCACCTTCTCCAGCAGTTCGATCCGGCCGTCCTGGAGTTGCAGCAGGGGCTTGACGGCGAGGGCGGAACCGAGCAGGGCCTGGGCGGTGCCGATACGGCCGCCGCGGCGCAGATAGTCGAGGGTGTCGACGTAGAAGTAGGCGGAGGTGCCCGCGGCCCGTTTCTCCGCGGCCGTGACCGCGTCGTCCACCGTGCCTCCGCCGCCGGCCGTCTCGGCGGCGGCCAGGGCGCAGAAGCCGAGTGCCATCGCGACCGTCCCGGTGTCCACGACCCGGACCGGCACCGGTGCCTCGCGCGCCGCGAGCACGGCGGCGTCGTAGGTGCCCGACAGCTCGGCGGACAGGTGCAGCGAGACGATCTCGGTCGCCCCGGACGCGGCGACCTTGCGGTAGGTCTCGGCGAACAGCGCGGGGCTGGGACGCGAGGTGGTGACGGACCGCCGCTTCTGCAGCGCCTGGGCCAGGGAGCGGGTCGAGATCTCGGTGCCCTCTTCGAGCGCCTGGTCGCCGAGGACCACGGTCAGCGGGACCGTGGTGATGCCGTGGCGCTCCATCGTCCGGGGCGGCAGGTAGGCCGTTGAATCGGTGACGATCGCGACATGGCGGGACATGAGCTGGAGGTTACCTGCCGTAGCGCCGGGGCGGCAGCCCAGCCCCTCTGACCGGGTGGACGCGTGGCCGGATCAGGTGGTGCTCTCCGGGCGGGGCTTCTTCTGCCAGGAGTACGGGGGGCGGCGTCCCGGCGGGGTCAGGGCGGCGCGGGGCCGGTCCTGGGCGGACTCCGGCCGGGGGGCTTCGGCCGGCGGGGTGCGCCCGTCGGAGCCGGTGGTCCCGGCGGCCGGTGCCCCGGCGCGCGGCGGCGCGGCGGAGGGCTCGCCCCATGCGGGGGTGTCGGCCGCGGGCTGCGCGCTGGTCCAGTGCCGCAGGGCGTCGGCCTCGACGCCGATCTGAGCGCTCAGGGTGTCCAGGTCGTCGTCGGCGAAGCGGCGGGCCCGGTCGCGGGCCGCCCAGCGCAGGGCGTCGGCCGACTGCGTGATGCGGCGGGTCCGCTCGGTCAGGTGCGGCAGCCGCTCGGCGAGCGTCGCCCGGTCCGGCTCGCTCTCCAGGCGCTTGAGTTCGTGGTCCAGCTCGTGCCCGTGGGCGCTGAGGCGGTCGAACAGGGCGACGGATTCCTTGAGCGACTCGTCCTCGGCCGCGCCCGCGTGGAGGGCGTCCTGGGTGGCGCGCATCGAGGTGCGCAGCGTGAGCCGGAGCTGGGCCAGTTCGCCCGCCGGGCCCGGCTGGGCGAAGGACTTGGCCCGCAGGGTCTGGTCCTCCACAGCGCGGCGGGCCTGGCTGATCGTGCGGTCCACGCCGCGCTTGGCGGCGCCGACCGCCTTGACCGCGGCGTAGGCGCCGAGGGCCAGACAGAGCACGAAGAGCACGGCGACGACCGCGACGACTGCTTCCACGAAGCTCCTCCTCGGCTCGGCGGCGCAGGCCGCGCCGCTCTTCCACGGTAAACGCACAGGGCAGGTCCAGGGTTCCGTCCGAACCCCGAACCTGCCCGTAGGGGACTACCCCGAGGCGAGCGCGTCTCACGTCACGCGGGCACGATGTTCACCAGCTTCGGCGCCCGCACGATCACCTTGCGGACGGCCGCGCCGCCCAGTGCCGCGACGACCTTCTCGTCGGCCAGCGCGACCTTCTCCAGTTCGTCCTCGGAGATGGACGGGGAGACCTCCAGGCGCGCCTTGACCTTGCCCTTGATCTGGACGACGCAGGTCACGGCCTCGTCGACCGCGTACGCCGGGTCGGCGACCGGGAAGTCGCGGTGGACGACGGAGTCGGTGTGGCCCAGCTTGTGCCACAGCTCCTCGGCGATGTGCGGGGCCAGCGGGGCCACCATCAGCACCAGCGGTTCGGCGACCGCGCGCGGTACCGGGCCGCCCGTCTTGGTCAGGTGGTTGTTCAGCTCGGTGACCTTGGCGATGGCGGTGTTGAAGCGCAGGCCCTCCAGGTCCTGGCGCACGCCGTCGATCGCCTTGTGCAGGGCGCGCAGCGTCTGCTCGTCGGGCTCGGCGTCGGTGACGGTGACCTCGCCGGTGGTCTCGTCGACGATGTTGCGCCACAGCCGCTGCAGCAGCCGGAACTGGCCGACCACCGCGCGCGTGTCCCACGGCCGGGAGACGTCCAGCGGGCCCATCGCCATCTCGTACAGGCGCAGCGTGTCGGCGCCGTACTCGGCGCAGATCTCGTCCGGGGTGACGGCGTTCTTCAGGGACTTGCCCATCTTGCCCAGCAGCCGGGAGACCTTCTCGCCCTGGTAGTAGTAGGCGCCGTCGCGCTCCTCCACCTCGGCGGCGGGCACCGCGATGCCACGGCTGTCGCGGTAGACGAAGGCCTGGATCATGCCCTGGTTGAACAGCTTGTGGAACGGCTCGGCGGAGGAGACGTGTCCCAGGTCGTACAGGACCTTGGACCAGAAGCGCGCGTACAGCAGGTGGAGCACGGCGTGCTCGGCGCCGCCGACGTACAGGTCGACACCGCCGTGCGGCTGGCCCTCGCGGGGGCCCATCCAGTACCGCTCGATCTCCGGGTCGACCAGCTGCCGCTCGTTGTGCGGGTCCAGGTAGCGGAACTCGTACCAGCAGGAACCGGCCCAGTTGGGCATGGTGTTGGTCTCGCGGCGGTACTTCCTGGGACCGTCGCCCAGGTCCAGGGTGACGTTGACCCAGTCCTCGTTGCGCGACAGGGGCGTCTCGGGCTGGGTGTCGGCGTCGTCGGGGTCGAAGGTGCGCGGCGAGTAGTCCTCGACCTCGGGCAGTTCCAGGGGCAGCATCGACTCGGGCAGCGGGTGGGCGATGCCGTCCTCGTCGTAGACGATCGGGAAGGGCTCGCCCCAGTAGCGCTGGCGGCTGAACAGCCAGTCGCGCAGGCGGAAGTTGACGGTGCCCTCGCCGGTGCCGGACCGCTCCAGCCACTCGGTGATGCGCGCCTTGGCGTCGACGACGCCCAGGCCGTCCAGGGAGATCTCGTCGTTGGAGGAGTTGATGATCTTCGCGTCGTAGGACCCGAAGGCGTCCTCCCACGTGGAGGTGTCCGTGCCGCGGCCGTCGGTCGGCTCGACGACGCAGCGGATCGGCAGCTCGAAGGCGCGCGCGAACTCGAAGTCGCGCTGGTCGCCCGCCGGGACGGCCATGATCGCGCCGGTGCCGTAGCCCATCAGCACGTAGTCGGCGATGAAGACGGGGACCTGCTCGCCGTTGACCGGATTGGTCGCGAACGCGCCGATGAAGACGCCCGTCTTGTCCTTGGCCTCGGCCTGGCGTTCCACGTCGGACTTGGCGGCGGCCTGCGCGCGGTAGGCGGCGACGGCCTCGGCGGGGGTGGCGTGGCCGCCGGTCCACACCTCGTGGGTGCCCTCCGGCCAGGCGGCCGGGGTGAACTTCTCGACCAGCGGGTGCTCGGGGGCCAGCACCATGTACGTCGCGCCGAACAGGGTGTCCGGGCGGGTGGTGAAGACGGTGATCCGCTCGCCGTCGATCGGGAAGTCGACGCGGGCGCCCTCGGAGCGGCCGATCCAGTTGCGCTGCTGGAGCTTGATGGCCTCCGGCCAGTCCAGCTCCTCCAGGTCCTCCAGCAGCCGGTCGGCGTAGGCGGTGATGCGCATGTTCCACTGGCGCAGCTTGGCCTTGAAGACCGGGAAGTTGCCGCGTTCGGAGCGGCCTTCGGCGGTGACCTCCTCGTTGGCCAGCACGGTGCCCAGGCCGGGGCACCAGTTGACGGGCGCGTCGGAGGCGTAGGCCAGGCGGAACTCGCCCAGGACGTCGGCACGCTCGGCGGCGGTCAGCTCGCCCCACGCGCGCTTGTGCCCCGGTACGGGCCGCTCACCGGACTCGAACCGCGCGATCAGCTCACTGATCGGGCGGGCCTGCCGGGCCTCGTCGTCGTACCAGGAGTTGAAGATCTGCAGGAAGATCCACTGGGTCCACTTGTAGTAGTCCGGGTCGATCGTGGCGAAGGACCGGCGCTTGTCGTGACCCAGGCCCAGCCGGCGCAGCTGGGCCTTCATGTTCTCGATGTTGGCCTCGGTGGACACGCGCGGGTGCGTGCCGGTCTGCACGGCGTACTGCTCGGCGGGCAGGCCGAAGGCGTCGAAGCCGAGGGTGTGCAGCACGTTGTGGCCGGTCATCCGCTGGAACCTGGCGTACACGTCGGTGGCGATGTAGCCCAGGGGGTGGCCGACGTGCAGGCCCGCACCGGAGGGGTACGGGAACATGTCCATGATGAACTTCTTGGGGCGGGCGACCAGCTCCGGGTCGCCCGCCAGGTCACCCTTGGGGTTGGGCGCGGCGTACGTCCCGTCCGCGTCCCAGAAGTCCTGCCAGCGTGCCTCGATGTCGGCCGCCACGGCGGCCGTGTAGCGGTGCGGCGCAGCCTCCGCCGACATGGCGGCGGGGGCGGCGGGGTTCGTCTCGCTCATGATCCTCAAAGCTCCATCGATCGTCTCTGCCCGCGGCTGCGACTTTCCGGAAATGAAAAATCCCCTCGCACAGGAGGGGACGCCGCGCCGATTCCGACCAACCGATTCGCCCGGCGGTCGGGACTGATCAGCGCGGCTCGCTAAGCAGAAGGCGTACGGCACGCATGGCGTCAGGGTACCGCAGCCGTCGAGCGCCCCGCGACAGCCTGGCGATCACCCGGCGTGACGACCGCCGACGGGGGACGGCCGGGCTGGTCGGCGCGTTCCTCGGGGCGCGGCCGTGGATGCGGGCGGCCGCACGGGACCTGCCGGCCGAACCTGCCGATCCTCCCGCCGGGCGCGGGCGGCGTGCGCCGGGCCGTTGAGCGAGCGGGCGGGGCGGCGGTCCGCAGGCAGGCCGGTGCGCCGGGGAGGGCCGGTGCACGGCCGGGCCTCAGACCGTCACACCGACCGGTACGCCGAAGGCGGGCCACCCTGGTGGGTGACCCGCCTTCGACTTCTGTGGAGCTAAGGAGAATTGAACTCCTGACCTCCTGCATGCCATGCAGGCGCTCTACCAACTGAGCTATAGCCCCTTGCTGCGTTCCGCCCGGTTTCCCCGGCGGCGACGCCAACATTACACGGTCCAGGGGGTGCTTCACCAAATCGGTTTCCGCTACGCCCGTTATGACCGGTATTCACCACTCGGGCGGGGGACACGCAGGGTCTGACCTGCGGTGCTCACGCCGTGACGAACGAGTAGAACCGCTTCAGCGTGCAGTGCTCCTCCAGCAGCCGCCCGTAGATCGGTTCGCCCTCCAGCTCGCGGTACGTCTCGATCGGGTCGCCTTTTATGATCAGCGCCCGCGCGCACTCCTCGCACCAGTACTGGTAGTCGGGGTTGATCGGCTCCATGTCACGGACGATCGGCGTACCGCTGCCGCACCAGTCGCACTTTCGCCTGTGTGCACCCATCGATCAGCTCCAGCTGTGGCCGCAGGCCGTGCACACGTACGACACCCCGCCGTTGTCACCGAGGACCTGGGCAACGTGGAGCGAGCCGCAGGAGGGGCAGACGAGGCGGGTGATGGTGTCCCGTATCAACGCCGCGCCGAGGAGGTGACCGCCCTCCTCGAGGATGCTCGCAGGCATCGTCACTCCCTCCCAGTCGGGCCGCGCCCCCTTCCGGCCGTTTGATTCTGCCACGGCCGGGCCAATACGGTCAGCGACGCCTCGGTACCGGTCCGGCCACGGCGGCCGGCGCGGCGACCGGGCCGGCGGGGCAGGCGCACGCCGGGGTGTCCTTGCGGAGGTATACGCCCCTGGGCCTCGGGTGGCTCGAGCCGGCTGGGGCGGAACGCAGAGAATCCCGCCCCTTCAGGGACGGGATTCTCATCACCGATCACTGGCACTCGTGAAGAGTGCCGATCTGTGGAGCTAAGGAGAATTGAACTCCTGACCTCCTGCATGCCATGCAGGCGCTCTACCAACTGAGCTATAGCCCCTCGTTCGCTCCCCGCTCGGCGGGGCGAACAAGAAGAACTTTAGCCTGCGACCTGCCGGAAAGTGAAATCCGGGCTTCGGGGCCCCGGCCGGGCCGACCCGGCGGAGACGGGCGGCCGGTCCGTCGCACCGGCCAGACGTCGCGACGGGCGCCGGCCGGGCGGCGCCGTGGGGGACCGACGGGCCGGTCGGGGGCGGCCGGGCGTGGCGGTACCTGGCGGTACGAACGGCCACGCCGCCCGCCGGTCGGCGCAGGGGACAGCCGGGCCGTCCGGTCCGCCATGGGCGCCGGGGGCGGCCGGTGCGCGGTGGGGCGCCGCCCGCCAGCGGCGAGGCCGGCGCGCTCGCACGGGCGGGCCCGGGCGGCCAGACGGCCAGGCGGGCCCCCGCGGCGACGCGGGTGGGGGCCGGGGTCAGGTGTCGTCGCCCAGGACCGGTTCCGGGAGGGTGCCGGCGTTGTGTTCCAGCAGGCGCCAGCCGCGGGCGCCCTCGCCGAGTACGGACCAGCAGCAGTTGGAGAGGCCGCCCAGGCTCTCCCAGTGACGGGCCTCCAGGCCGAGGAGGCGCCCGATGGTGGTGCGGATGGTGCCGCCGTGGCTGACGACGACGAGCGTGCCGTCCTCCGGCAGCTTGTCCACGTGCCGCAGCACCACGGGGGCGGCGCGGTCGGCGACCTCGCTCTCCAGTTCGCCCCCGCCCCGGCGTACCGGCTCGCCGCGCTTCCAGGCGGCGTACTCCTCGCCGTACCGGGAGATGATCTCCTCGTGCGTCAGCCCCTGCCAGGCACCCGCGTAGGTCTCGCGCAGGCCCTCGTCGCGGGCGACGTCCAGGCCGGTGAGGGCGGCCAGCTCCGCGGCCGTGCGGGCGGCCCGCTTCAGGTCGGAGGAGACGATCGCGTCGGGACCGAGGGAGGCCAGCAGGCGGGCGGCGCGGCGGGCCTGGCCGATGCCGGTCTCGGTCAGCTCGACGTCCGTGGACCCCTGGAAGCGGCGCTCCACGTTCCAGGACGTCTGGCCGTGCCGCCACAGGATGACGCGGCGGCCCCGGCCCTGCGGCCGGCCGGCTGCCTCACCGGCGCCGCTCACCGCCACTCACCGTCCGGCTGCGCCGGCTCCTCGGCGGTCTGGAGCCTGGCGTGCTCCTCGGCCTTGCCCCGGGTCGCCCTGGCGTCCTCGGGCAGTTCCAGCTCGGGGCAGTCCTTCCACAGCCGCTCCAGGGCGTAGAAGACACGCTCCTCGCTGTGCTGGACGTGGACGACGATGTCGACGTAGTCGAGGAGGACCCAGCGGGCCTCGCGGTCGCCCTCACGGCGCACCGGCTTGGCGCCCAGCTCCTTGAGCAGACGCTCCTCGATCTCGTCGACGATGGACTTGACCTGGCGGTCGTTGGGTGCGGACGCCAGCAGGAAGGCGTCGGTGATCGACAGGACGTCACTGACGTCGTAGGCGATGATGTCGTGCGCGAGCTTGTCGGCGGCCGCCTGGGCGGCGGTGTTGATCAGCTCTAGGGAACGGTCGGTCGCGGTCACTACAGGGCTTTCCGTCGGCGGTCACTTGAGACCAAGGGTCTCACGGACCGCCGACGGAGCCCCACGCGATTACGGGATCACCGGGCGGAGGCGGGCTTGTAGTCCTGGCCGAGGACGACGGAGACGTCGGCGTTCGCGGTGACCTTGCCCTTCGTCACGGCGCCCGCGGGCAGGCCCAGCGTCTTGGCCGCCTCGGTGGCGTCGTCCTTGTGGGCGGCGTCGGCGTAGACGACCTCGGACGCGGAGCGGACCGCGGCCGCCGTACCGCCCTCGACGAAGGTGAAACCGCCGTTGAGGAGGGCGACGCGCGCCTTGTCGGTGTCGGCCTTGGCGCCGGAGGCGTTCTGGACGGCGACGCGGACGGCCGAGCCCTGGGCGGGGCTCTTCGCGGTGCCGCCCAGGACGGCCTTGACCACACTGTCACTGGTCTGCGCGGACAGCGTGCCGTCGCTCTGCACGGGCAGCAGCGCGGTCTTCCAGTCACCGCCCTTGGCCAGCTCCGAGAGCTTGGCGAGGAACGTGCCGAGGTCCTTGTCGGTGAGTGAGGGGTCGAGGATCTGCGCCAGCGTCTGCACCGTGGTGGTGGCGGCCTGCGGGTCGGAGGAGATCTTGCGCAGCACGCCCTGCATCACCTGTCCGAACCGCTTCAGCTGGGCGTTCTCGTCCTCGCCCGGGGCGCGGTAGGTGGCGTAGGCGACGGCCATCCGGCCGCTGAGGGTCTGGGCCCGGCCCTTGTGGACGAGCACCGTCGTGCCCTTCTTCTTCACGTCCGGGTCGGGCACGTCGGCGTCGGTGTCGGCCTCGATGCCGCCGACCAGGTCGACGAGGTTCTGCAGGTAGGGGGTGTCCAGGCGCCAGGTGCCCTGGATGCTGGTGCCGAGCACGGTGTCGAGCTGCTCACGGGTCCCGGAGGAGCCGTCGTCCTTGACCGACTTGGCGAGGGTCGTGGCCGTGCCGTCGTCGGCCGCCACCGCCAGGGAGTTGGGCAGCAGCACGGTGGTGCCCTGCTTGGTGGTGGTGTTGTCGACGAGCAGCGCCGTCGAGGTGCCGCCCTTGGCGGTGTCGTGCAGGTGGACGACGATGACGTCGCGCTTCTGGGCGCCCGCGGCGGTCGCCGCGCCACCGCCGTCGCCCGACGACGACACCCCGGGGAGCTTGCCCGCGTACCAGAGCCAGCCGACGCCGCCGACCGCGACCAGGGCGAGGACCACCGCCAGGGCGATCACGCGGCTGCGCGCGCGGCGGCGGGCCTCCTCGCGGCGCTCGGTGCGGTTCTCGGTGAACTTCAGCCAGTCGATGACGTCCTCGGAGTCGTCGGTCGGCTCCTCGACGAACGCGAACTGCTCGGTGTGGTACTCCCCCGCTCCCGCCTCCGGCCGGTCGGACCGCTCCGCGGTCTCCTCCCCCGCCGGGTTCGCCGCGGGGTGCGCGGCAGGGCCGGCGGCCTGGTCCGCCGGCGGGCCGGCCTGCTGCGGGATGCGGGCGGCGGTCTGCTCGGCGACCCGGTGCTGCTGCCCGCCGCCGGCCGCCTGACCGTAGGGGTCGTAGGGGTCGTACGGGGCCGCCGGAGCCGTAGGGGTGCCCTGGCCGTAGGGGTCGTAGGGGTCGTAGGCACCAGCGGCTCCGGGAGCCCCCTGGGGCTGGTGCGCCGGGTACGGCTCCTGCGACGTCGGGTAGGTCCCGTAGGGGTCGTCGGCGGCCGGGGCGGCCTGCTGCCCGCCGCCCGCGGCGTACGGGTCGTAGCCGTAGCCCTGCGGGCCGTACGCGTCGTACGTCTGCTGCGGGGTCTGCTGCGCGGGGACCTGCCGGTACACAGGCCGGCCGTAGTCGTCGTAGCCGACCAGTTCGTAACCGTCGTCCCCGTACGCAGCGTCGTATCGGTCGTTCACCGGTGCCCCTCTCGGCTCACTCGCCGCGGTACAGCTCGCGTTTGGCGATGTAGCGCACGACTCCGTCCGGCACCATGTACCAGATGGGGTCCCCCTTGGCGACTCTCGCCCGGCAGTCCGTGGACGAGATGGCGAGGGCGGGGACCTCGACGAGCGAGACACCGCCCTCGGGGAGACCGGGGTCGGTGAGGTGGTGACCCGGCCGGGTCACCCCGATGAAGTGCGCGAGGGAGAACAGCTCCTCCGAGTCGCGCCAGGTGAGGATCTGGCCGAGGGCGTCGGCACCCGTGATGAAGAACAGGTCCGTGTCCGGATTGAGGGCGCGCAGGTCGCGCAGGGTGTCCACGGTGTACGTGGCACCGCCGCGGTCGATGTCGATGCGGCTGACGGAGAACTGCGGGTTCTCGGCGGTCGCGATGACCGTCATCAGGTAGCGGTCCTCGGCGGCGGAGACCTTGCGGTGGGACTTCTGCCAGGGCTGGCCGGTGGGGACGAACACCACCTCGTCCAGCTGGAACTGCGCGGCCACTTCGCTGGCCGCCACGAGGTGACCGTGGTGGATCGGGTCAAACGTTCCGCCCATGACGCCCAGGCGGCGCTTGCCCGAGGACGAGGGGCCGCTGCCGGGTCCGTCGCCGAGGTGCTTCACCGTGTCACTCACCGGACCGGTAGGCATGTCCTGCTCTCCCATGCGTGCAGACCCTACCGGCCCGGCCCGAAGGCTCCCGCCGGGCTCAGCGGTCGCGGTTGAAGCGGGTGGTGATCCAGAGCAGGAGCAGCAGGATGATGAGGGCGGCGCCGCCCGTCACCGCGGGGTTGAGGCTCTCGTGGTTGCCGCCCTCGGCCTCGGCGAGGTTGACCAACTGGGCAGCGGTGCTGGGGATGCTCATCTTCGGCAGACCTATCCGGGTGTGGGCGGGATAAAGATGCCCGCCCATCGTAAGCGCCCGCCTTCACGGCGCTCACCCCGACTCCACGGTTGCGCGGCCCCCGGCACCGGGTGCGGGGACCGTGCGGGGGTGCGGGAACCTTGCGGGAGGGTCAGTCGTCGTTCCGTTTGTAGCCGCGCAGCAGGAACCAGCCGGTGAGCACGCAGCCCAGGACCATCACGACCAGGACGATGCGGAGCAGGTCGCCCGACCCCTGATGCTGCGCTGTGGTGTTCGCGGCCTCGGCCAGCCGGGCGGCTGCGGGGTAGTGCTCCATGGCGTGACTCCTTCGCTGTACTGCCCGTCCACGGTATCTCCGCCTAGGCTGGCCCCTGCTTCGGGGGCACATTGGGCGACACAGACGCACATGGGGGATCACATGTCCGACGACCGCCGCGAACACCACGGCCCCGAGCGGGCGCCCGGCCGGCGGCGCACGCGCTTCCCGGGGATCTCCTCGCGTGCGTACGAGCACCCGGCCGACCGCTCCGCGCTGGTCGCGCTGCGCAAGCTGAGCGGATTCGACACCGTGTTCAAGGCCCTCAGCGGCCTGCTGCCCGAGCGCAGTCTCCGGCTGCTCTTCCTGTCCGACTCGGTGCGCGTCTCGGACGAGCAGTTCGCACACCTGCACGACATGCTGCGGGACGCCTGTTACATCCTGGACCTGGAGAAGGTCCCGCCGATGTACGTGAACCAGGACCCGCAGCCCAACGCCATGTGCATCGGCCTGGACGAGCCGGTCATCGTCGTGACCACGGGGCTGGTCGAGCTGCTCGACGAGGAGGAGATGCGCGCGGTCGTCGGCCACGAGGTGGGCCACGCCCTCTCGGGCCACGCGGTGTACCGCACGATCCTGCTGTTCCTGACCAGTCTGGCGGTGCGGGTGGCCTGGATCCCGCTGGGCAACATCGCGATCATGGCGATCGTGACGGCGCTGCGCGAGTGGTTCCGCAAGTCGGAGCTGTCGGCGGACCGGGCCGGGCTGCTGGTCGGGCAGGACCTGCGGGCGTCCATGCGCGGCCTGATGAAGATCGCGGGCGGCAACCACCTGCACGAGATGAACGTCGACGCCTTCCTGCGGCAGGCCGAGGAGTACGAGTCGGCGGGCGACCTGCGCGACTCCGTCCTGAAGATCCTCAACGTGCTGCCGCGCACCCACCCCTTCACCACCGTGCGCGCCGCCGAGCTGAAGAAGTGGGCCGAGTCCCGCGACTACCAGCGGATCGTGGACGGCCACTACCCGCGCCGCAGCGAGGACAAGGACACCTCGGTCAGCGACTCCTTCCGGGAGTCGGCCGCGCACTACGCCGGCCATGTGAAGAACTCCAAGGACCCGCTGATGAAGCTGGTGACCGACCTCGCGGGCGGGGCGGGCGACCTGGGCGACCGGTTCCGGCGCGGCTTCAGCGGATTCACCGGCTCGGCGCCGCCCAAGGACACCCGGGGCGCCGAGGACTCCGGTGCCGGGGGCGCCGCGCCCGGGGAGGGCCGGGACGCCAGGGACGAGCCGCCCGGCGAAGGCTCCTCGCGCGAGCGGCGGGAGCGGCGGGAGCGGGACGAGGACTGAGCCTCACGCCTTCGGCTGGGCGCCCGGCGCCAGCGCGCCGCACACGGCGCTCACGCCGTCGGGCGCGTACGGGTCGGTCGCGGCCGGGCCGCCCGCCCGCGCGCTCCGGCCGGCCAGCAGCGGCTGGAAGCGGTCGGCCGCGTCGTCGCCGCAGGACAGCGGGCCCGCCTCGACGGTGGCGAGGACCAGTTGGACCTGGTGCAGCCGCAGGTCGTCCGGGTCGAAGCGGAACCGCAGTTCCCGCCGGACGGTGAACAGCGAGGCCGGGGCCGTGGCGCCGGCGCCCGCGGGCTTGAGCGCGTAGACGAGGACGGGGTCGGCGGTGACCTCCAGGGTGGCGGAGTCCGCCTCGGCGACGCGGAGGGATCCCCGCACCCGGACGAGGGGGTCGGCGAGCTGGACGCGGCGGGGGTCGAAGCGGACCAGCCATGCGGTGGCGGCGGCCTCGCCCGCACCCCCGCCGACGCTCCCGGCCCCGCCCCGGCCGGTGCTCGCGCCGCCGCTCCCGCCGGCGTCCGTGCCTGTGACGCTCCGGTCGAACTGGGCGAGCTGGCCCGGGTCGAGCAGGGCCCGCACGGCGTCCGTCCGGTCGCCGACGAGCACCCCGGGGTCGAGGGAGGAGGCCACGATGTAGTCCCGCGCGCCGGTCAGGGCGGCGACGACCTGGCTGTCCGAGAAGTGCGCCGTGCCGCGGTGGGCGGGCAGCGGCAGGCCCTCGGCGCCGGTGGCGTACCGGGCGGCGGGACTGCGCGCGTACAGGCCCGCGAGGTCGCTGCTGCCGGGCACCTCGCCGGCGGGGGCGAGCGGGACGACGGTCGCCCGCAGCTGTTCGACGGCGCGCGGCGGCAGCAGGGACCGGTACGGCGTGCGTACGCCCATGTAGATCGCGGTGGCGAAGGCGACGGCGATCAGCAGGACGAGGAACAGCGCCTGCCGCGGCAGGGCGCGGTGCGGACGCGGGCGGCGGCGGACGGCGGGCGTGTGGTCGGTCATCCGCTCCTGGGCGGAGTACTCCTGGAGGCGGGCAGCGCGGACGAACGACTCGTCGAAGACGACGGATCGGTATTCGTCCTCCGCGCCCGAGGGGGTGCCGTCGGGAACCCCTTCAGGCGGGTCGCCAGGCCCTCCCATACTTTCAGGGTAGGTCCCGGCGAGCGCCGGTAAACGCGCTGCTGTGCGCCAAGTTCTGACAACCGCTCACCGGCGTGGCCGGCGGGCGCTCAGTGGCTGCGCGGGACCGCCGGCACGGGCGGACGGGAGGGGGCGGCGGACGCCGGGGGCGCGGCGGCGCTGCCCTGCTCCAGGCCGGTCGAGGCGGGCGGCGGTGCCTGCTCGCGGCTGCCGGACGAGCCGCCCCGGTAGACCGCCGCGAAGGCCAGGGCGACCATGCCGATGCCCATGACGAGCGCGAGCACCCAGGCGACGGGCCGGTGCCAGCGGACCTGTCTGCCGAACGCGCCGGGGCCGCCGAAGCGGCGTTCGAGCACGTCGGGATCGTCCAGGTCGTCGAGGCCGTGGCCGGCGCCGAGCGCGCGCGGACCGGCCCCGAAACCGTCGTCGTAGCGCTCGCCTCTCGCGCGGGCTCGGCGGGCCTCGGCCTCGGTGGCCTCGGCTCTGGCCTGCGCCGCGGCCAGGAGGCGTTCGACGGCGGTCGGCTCGTGGATCACGGCCGCCCGTACGAAGGCCTCGTCGAAGACCACGGAGGCGAACTCTTCGTCCGACACCCCGCGGTCGTGGTCGTCGTCGGGCTCCCAGCCGTCCGGGAACGGCGTGCCCCCCACGTCCTCCGGCACGGATCCAGAGTAGACCTGGGGGGTCAATTTGGGCAGACGGTGCGGAAATTCATCCGCCAGGTGAGACGGCCGGCGACGGCCGCGGGGCGGCGGCTCAGCGCCGGATGTGCCCGTCGCCGGTGACGATGTACTTGGTGCTGGTCAGCTCCGGCAGGCCCATGGGGCCGCGGGCGTGCAGCTTCTGCGTGGAGATGCCGATCTCCGCGCCGAAGCCGAACTGGCCGCCGTCGGTGAACCGGGTCGAGGCGTTCACGGCGACGGTGGTGGAGTCGACCAGCCGGGTGAAGCGGCGGGCGGCCTGCTGCGAGGTGGTGACGATGGCCTCGGTGTGGCCCGAGCTCCACAGCCGGATGTGGCTGACGGCCCGGTCCAGGGAGTCGACGACGGCGGCGGCGATGTCGTAGGACAGGTACTCGGTGTCCCAGTCCTCCGGGGTCGCCTCGACGACCGTGGCCCGGGAGTCCTTGGCGTAGGCCATGACCCGTTCGTCGGCGTGCACGGTGACCCCGGCGTCGGCGAGGGCGTCCAGGGCGCGCGGCAGGAACTCGGCGGCGATGTCCTGGTGGACGAGGAGCGTCTCGGCGGCGTTGCAGACGCTGGGACGCTGCGCCTTGGAGTTGATCAGGATGTCGACGGCCATGTCGAGGTCGGCCTGGGCGTCGACGTAGACGTGGCAGTTGCCGGTGCCGGTCTCGATCACGGGGACGGTGGACTCGTTGACCACGGTGCGGATGAGGGAGGCGCCGCCGCGCGGGATCAGCACGTCGACCAGGCCGCGGGCGCGCATCAGCTCGCGCACGCTCTCACGGCTCTCGCCGGGGACGAGCTGGACGGCGTCGGCGGGCAGCCCGGCGCCGCCGACCGCGTCGCGGATCACCCGGACCAGGGCGGTGTTCGACTCGTAGGCGGAGGCCGAGCCGCGCAGCAGCACCGCGTTGCCCGACTTCAGGCACAGGACGGCCGCGTCCACGGTGACGTTGGGGCGGGCCTCGTAGATGATGCCGACCACGCCGAGCGGGACACGGACCTGGCGCAGGTCCAGCCCGTTGGGCAGGGTGGAGCCGCGGACGACCTCGCCGACCGGGTCGGGCAGCGCCACCACGTCGCGCACGTCGGCGGCGATGGCCCGCACCCGCTCGGGGGTGAGCGTGAGCCGGTCGACGACGGCCTCGGCGGTGCCGGCCGCGCGGGCCTTGGCCACGTCCTTCGCGTTGGCCTCGACGATCTCGCTGGTACGGACCTCCAGGGCGTCCGCGATGGCGAGCAGCGCGTCGTCCTTCTCCGCGCGCGGCAGCGGCGCGAGGTCGGCTGCGGCGGCCTTGGCCCGGTAGGCGGCCTGGGCCACCGGGGACATCGAGTCGTACGGCGAGAGCGTGGTCATGGGGGAAGCGTAGTGCGCCGAGCTGGGGCGTTCACGCGCTGTTCCACACCGCGAGACGGCTACGGCCGGCCGTGGGACGGCCGGACGGAAGAGCCCGGAGAGGGCGGAAGGGACGGTCAGAAGGGGTGGACGCCGACCGGGGTGGCCGGGGGCGGCCCGTAGCCCTCGGCCAGGCGCTGGTGGTAGGTCTCGCGGTCGATGACCTCCAGGCCGACGATCTCCCAGGGCGGCAGCCGGGCGCTCTGCCGGTGCTCGCCCCACAGGCGCAGGGCGACGGCGGCCGCGTCGTGCAGGTCGCGGGCCTCTTCCCAGTAGCGGATCTCGGCGTGGTCGTCGGCGTAGCGGCTGGTCAGCAGGAAGGGGTGGTCGTGGGCGAGCTGTTCCAGGCCGCGCCGGACCTCCTGCAACGGGGTCCCGGCACCGGAGACCCGCAGGGTGATGTGCCACAGCCGGGGCAGGTCCGCCGGTTCCTCGCGCCCGTCGTGCGCCCGGCGCGTCCCGCGCTCCCCCTCGCGCTCGTGGGCCTGCTGCTCCCGCGCGTACCGGTCGCCGGCGGCGACGCTGGTCAGGGCCCGCTCCTCACCGGGTGCGCGGGAGGGGGACCCGCCGGCACCACCGCGGGACGCCGCCGCCCCAGGGCGCACTCGTCTCACGACGGCCTCCTTCACCCAGTGCTCGTGCGGAATGTGTCCCCGGGACAAAGTGCAGCAGGCCCTACGGCTCCGTGGGGCGGTTTTGCGGAAGGTCCCCCACCTTCAGGGACCGGACGGCCGGACGTTTCGGCCCATTACGGCTCCAGGAGCACCAGGTCGTCCCTGTGTACGACCTCGCGTTCGTACGCCGGTCCCAGCTCGCGGGCGAGTTCCCGGGTGGAGCGGCCGATCAGCCGGGGGATCTCCTTCGCGTCGAAGTTGACGAGGCCGCGGGCGACGGGGTGGCCGCGGCCGTCGCGCAGTTCGACCGGGTCGCCGGCGGCGAAGTCGCCCTCGACGCCGGCGATGCCCGCCGGGAGCAGCGACTTGCGGCCCTCGACGACGGCGTGCACCGCGCCGTCGTCGAGGGTGAGGGCGCCCTGCGGGGTGGAGGCGTGCTGGAGCCACAGCAGCCGGTCGGCGGAACGCCTGCCGGTGGGGTGGAAGTAGGTGCCGGTGTCGTTGCCGGCCAGGGCGTCGGCGGCGTGCACGGCGCTGGTGAGGACGACGGGGATGCCCGCGGCGGCGGCGATCCTGGCGGCCTCGACCTTGGTGACCATGCCGCCGGTGCCGACTCCCGCCTTGCCGGCGCTGCCGATCTCCACGCCCGCGAGGTCGGCGGGGCCGCGCACCTCGGTGATCCGGGAGGTGCCCGGCCGGCTCGGGTCGCCGTCGTAGACGCCGTCGACGTCGGAGAGCAGGACGAGCAGGTCGGCGCGGACCAGGTGGGCGACGAGGGCGGCGAGACGGTCGTTGTCGCCGAAGCGGATCTCGTCGGTGGCGACGGTGTCGTTCTCGTTGACGATCGGCAGGGCGCCCATGGCCAGCAGCTTGTCGAGGGTGCGGGAGGCGTTGCGGTGGTGGGCGCGGCGGCTGGTGTCGTCGCCGGTCAGCAGGACCTGGCCGACGCGGATGCCGTAGCGGGCGAAGGAGGCGGTGTAGCGGGCCACGAGCAGGCCCTGGCCGACGCTGGCGGCGGCCTGCTGGCGGGCGAGGTCCTTGGGGCGGCGGCGCAGGCCGAGCGGCGCGAGACCGGCGGCGATGGCGCCGGAGGAGACGAGGACGACCTCCTTGCGGCCGGGGCCGCCGTGCTTGGCGAGGGCGTCGACGAGGGCGTCCACCCGGTCGGCGTCCAGGCCGCCGGCGGCGGTGGTCAGCGACGAGGAGCCCACCTTGACGACGATCCTGCGGGCCTCCCGCACGGCCTGCCTTGCCCCTGCCACCTTGCCGCCCGTCCCCTCCGTGTTCCGGTGATCCCGTCCCTGCGGTGATCCGCCTCGCAATCTACGCGAGCCGGCCGGCGACCGCTCGTTCGTCCAGTACGCGGACGAATGACCGGATCGCACCCCGGGGCGCGCCTGAAACGTGAGGTGTCTCTCAACTGCCGCTCAAGCCCGGTGAGCCAGCGCCCGGTTGACCGGAAGATGGCGCAAAACCATCGGTGAGGGTCCGTATTTGGCCAACGACTCCTTCACAGGTGTTCAACAAACTCTCCGAAGTGCGTATCTTCGCGTGGCGCTCTGTCGTGTCCCTGCTCAACTTCTGCACCAACGGGGGGACATGCGCGCGGCCGGCACCAGTCTGTCCGGCGGCGTTCCGCCGCCTTCGCGCAGCCGTCGGGCACCGACAACGAAGGACCGCTTTGGACACCACCTACTGGAGCAGACGACGCGTTCTCGGCGCCCTCGCCGCCACCGCGGCCGTCACCGCCACGTCGAGTCTCGTCCTCAACCCCGTCGCCGCCCGGGCCGCCGACACGCCCCCGGCGGACGACGACGGCGACCCGCTCAACCTGCCCGACACCGACCGGGCGAAGGCCGTGAAGGCGTGGCTGCTGGGCGGTCCGGCCGTGCGCGCCGCCGCGGAACTGGCGCTGAGCGGCACCGACGCCGACATCCAGACCTTCCTGGCCACCGAGCTGCCCGCGGCCACGGCCGAGGACAACCGGGTGGCCGTCCTGACCTCGCTGGCGGCGGGCGGCACGGGCACCCGGCGGGCCGCCTCCGCCGCGCTCGACGGCGGCGACGCGGCCGTCACCGACTACCTCGGCACCGGCTTCAAGACCGCGATCGTGGAGGACCTGCGCGTCGCCACCAGCACCGTGATGGCGACCGGGGACAAGGCCGTGCGCCGGGACGGCGACGCCGCCCTGAGCGCGGGCACGCAGGAGGCCCTGGAGGACTTCCTCACCGAGGGCCAGTACAGCGCCCGCCTGGAGGACATGCGCTTCCAGGTGTCCGCGCTCACCGTGAACGCGGGCCCCGAGGTGCAGAAGTACGCCACCCGGGCGCTGGACGGCACCGCCGACGACGTCGAGTGGTTCCTCGACACCGGCCAGCACATCGCCCGGGCCCGGGACCAGGAGTCCGCCAAGATCGAGGAACTGGTCGCGGTCGTCGAGCGCGAGGGCAAGATCGCCGACGCGAAGACGAAGGAGGCCGAGGAGGCCGCCGCCCGCGCCGTCGAGGCCGCCGCGAAGGCCAAGGAGGCCGCCGAGAAGGCCGCGGCCGAGGCCCAGGCCGCCCAGGAGGACGTGGTCAAGTCGGGCAAGGCGGCCCGCAAGGCGGCGCAGGCCGCGCAGGGCGCCGCCGACTCCTCCCGGGTCGCCATCCGCGCCTCGCACGCCGCCGTGCAGGCCTCCCGCCGGGCCGCCTACGCCGCCACCGCCGCGAGCCAGGCGGCGGCCACCGCCGGTTCCGCCGCCGCCCGCGCCTACAACGCGGCCATCGCCGCCTCCAAGGACGCCTCCAAGGCGTCCGCCGCCAAGGACGCCGCCGTCGCCGCGCGCAACGCCGCCGCCAAGGCGCGCAGCGCCGCGAAGGCCGCCGACTACGCCGCCACCTCCTCCGCCCAGGCCGCGAGCGCCGGTTCGGCCGCCGCCTCGGCCGCCCGCAACGCGGCCGCCGCCGCGAACGCCTCCGCCGCCGCCGCGTCCGCCGCCGGCAAGGCGCAGGCCGAGGCCGCCGAGGCCAAGCGGCAGGCGCAGATCGCCAGCAGCAACGCGCAGATCGCCACCAACGCGGCCGGCACGGCGCAGGCGCTGGCGAACACCGCGGCCAGTGCCGCGCGCACCGCACGCGACGCCGCCAACAGCGCGGCCGACCACGCCGACAAGGCCGCGGACGCCGCCGAGTGGGCCGTCAAGTACGCGGGCCAGGCCGTCGAGTACGCGAAGAAGTCCACCGAGTTCGCCAACGCGGCCACCGCGGCGGCCAACACCGCGACCGACGCCGTCAACCAGGCGGTCGCGGTGGAGAAGCAGGCCCGCGACGCCGAGTGGCAGCGGCTGGACGAGGACCTGAAGCAGGCGCTGGAGGAGGCCCGCGACCTCGCGCAGATCGAGGAGCGGGAGCGGGCGGAGTACGCCGAGAAGCGCACCCAGGTCTCGCAGGCCGAGCAGGCCACCAAGGACCTCGTCGCGCAGGCCGAGGCGGCCCTGAAGAGCGGCGACCTGGGGCTCGCCGCCACCCTCGGGCGCAAGGCGGCCCTCGCCCACCTGGACTCCCGCGGTTCCTGGTCGCGCGAGGCGGCCCGGTTCGCGCTGTCCGGCGCGGACGCCGACGTGCACGGCTGGATCGACACCGACCGGGCGCTCGCCCAGAAGCAGGACGACCGGGAGACCGTCCTGTACCTGGCGCAGATCACCACCCCGGACGTGGCCGACGCCGCGACCAGGGCGCTGGAGAGCGACGACCCGGACGCCGGCACCTCCTTCCTCGCCACCGGTGTGGTCGAGGCCGCCGCGACCGACAACCGGGTCGCGGTCTCCCGCGTCCTGGCGGCCGGTCCGGGCAGCGCGGTGACGAAGGCGGCGAACGACGCCCTGAACGCGGGGACCGCCGAGGCCCTGCACGAGTTCCTCAGCGTCACCTACGAGGCGGCGCAGCGCGAGGACGACGCGGTCGCCACCGCCGCCCTCATCGACAAGGGCGGCCCGTACACCAAGGCGCACGCCCAGGCCGCGATGGAGGGCCCGACGTGGATGCGTCGCAACTTCATCGCCTCGGTGCAGTACAAGACCGCGCAGCTCGACTACGACTCGGCCGCCCACATCGCCGCCGTGCAGGGCGCGATCGCCGCCGCCGCGAAGATCGCGAACAAGGCGCAGGAGGACGCCGCCCGGGCGCAGGAGGCGGCGGCCAAGGCCCGCAACGCCGCCACCGAGGCGCTGCAGTGGGCGGACAAGGCGAAGAAGGCCGCCGACCAGGCCGCCGCGTCCGCGCAGCAGGCGGACGCGAACGCGGACGCCGCCGAGCAGTCGGCCAAGGACGCGCAGGCCTCCGCCGACCGCGCGAAGGCCGCGGCGGCCACCGCCCGTACGGCCGCGCGCTCGGCGAACTACTCCGCCAACCGCGCGGTGGACGCCGCGCAGCGCGCGGTGGCCTCGGCGAACTCGGCGCAGGCGTCGGCGGCCTCGGCGCGTGCCTCGGCCGTCCAGGCGGGCAAGGACGCGCAGACCGCCGCCGCGGCGGCGAGCCAGGCCCACCAGATCGCCGCGGCCAAGCGGAAGGCGGAGATCGCGGCGGCGGCCAAGGCGGCGGCCGAGCAGGCCCGCAAGGCCAAGGAGGCCGGCCAGAACCCGGCCGACACGTCCGACAACGACGATGTCAAGGGCGGCCTGCCCTGGTGGAAGAAGGACGCCCGGTGGCTGGCGAACGCCACCAACTGGGCGAGCATCGGCACCGGGTTCGCCTCGGTGGGCATCGGCCTGGTCGGGCTCGGGGTGGGTGTCTTCTTCCCGCCGGCCGGACTGGCGCTCGAAGGCATCGCGGCCGGCTTCGGATATGCCTCGCTCGCATTCACCGGACTGAACGTCCTGTTCACCGGAATCGGCTACGGCTGGACGAGCAGCGAGTTCCAGTCCTCTCTCGGGAGCGCCGCCCTCAGCCTGATCACGTTCGGGCAGTCCAAGTGGATCGGCGCGCTCGGCGGGGCCAAGGTGGCGACCAAGCTCACGCAGGCGGGACACGATCTCATCTCGCCGGTGACGGGTCTGCTCGGATCCCTCTTCTGACCGGTCCGGTGTAAGGTCCCCGCCAGGGCCGGCGGCGCATCCGCCGCCGGCCCTGGCGGGTTTTCGGAAAGGAGCGGCCATGCTCGCGCGGCTTCCCCTCGGCTGGCTGCTGCTCATGGCGGCTCTCGCCGCTTTCCTGCTCACCGCCGAGATGCACCGCTGGATGAAAGTCCGCAGGCTGACCCTGTGGGTGGCCGTCGTTTCCGCGGCCTGCTGCCTCGGCATGGTGGCGGTGGGAAATCTCCAGCAGCAGCACTGGAACGCGCGGCAGATGCTGGTTCTTTACTCCTTCACCTGGACGGGTCTCGCCCTCGGTCTGCTCCCTTCCGGGAAACTCTTCACCGAATGGTGCGAAGAATGGCGAAGGGGCGTACGCAGGGACAAGTACGAGTACCCTGCGCGATATCAGGCGGCCGTCTACGTTTCGGTTATCGTGATGGGATTTCTGGCGTTTCTGCTGGCCGTCTGAGAAACATCCCCCCACTGTGATTCACCTCACAACAGGGCCCCCACTTTACGCCCCATTTAGGTACTTTGCGAAGTGGACAAGGGTTCATCGCAGAGGGTTTTATAGCCAAGTTCGAGCAGTTTCCCGACAGTCGGACAGAAGCCCGGTCAGGGCCGTATGCCAAATGAATGGCAGGGCGGGCACGCCGCCATTCGTTCGATTGCCGGGAGTGGGGGCACTGCGCGTCACTTCCGGCTGCCTTCACACGACTGCATGAAACGCGCTCCGGACCATCCGATCCGGAGGCCGACGAGTGAGGACTGTGATGAAGGCACGTGCCGTAATGGCGAAGCCGTACCAGAGAAGGATCGCCGGCACCGTTCTGGCCGCCGCGGCCGCGGGCGCCCTGGCGTTCACGGCACTGACGGGCGGTACCTCCGCCGCCAAGGACGTCACGGCCGACTCGGTCACCTCCGTCGCCGGCGAGGCCCCCGGCTACGCCGTGGAGGACTTCAACTACCCGGGCGCGGACAAGATCCTCGCGGAGAAGAACATCGTCCTCAAGCGGGGCGACGGGCACATCACGCTCGCCGACTGCGCGAGCGGCACCGGCTTCCTCGAGGTCTGGGCCCGCAGCAAGGACAAGATCTGCTTCCAGGTCACCGGGAACACCGGCTGGCTGACGATGGAGATCCCCTCCGTCTACGCCGTCCGGGGCAACGACTACGCGGCCCAGGTGGACATGACCGTCGACTCGGAGCAGAAGAGCTTCGACGTCGCCAAGAACACCTGGACCGCGGTCGGCGAGAGCGCTGACCCGCAGGGCCGGGAGCACATGCTCGTGGAGATCCGCACCTCCAAGTAACCCCGGGCCCTCCGCCGTCCGCCCCCCTCCTCCGCGCGGCCGCACCGGCCTCACGGATCACAAGCTCAAGGACTTTCTTCATGCCACATTCCAGACACGTGCGTCTCGCCGCACTCGCCACCGCGGTCCTCGCGGGCCCCCTGGCCGTGTGCGCCGCGCCCGCGTCCGCCGTCACCGGCAACCCGGTCACCGACGCCTCCTTCGCCCCCACCGCGCAGGTCATCGTCGGCGACCACGACCACGGCTGCTCCGGCGTCCTGGTCGACACCGAATGGCTGCTCACCGCGGCCAGCTGCTTCGCCGACAACCCCGCCACGGACCTCACCGTGCCCGCCGGCAAGCCGAAGGTGAAGACGACCGCGACCATCGGCCGTGCCGACCTGAGCGGCACCGACGGTGCCGTGCGCGAGATCGTCGAACTGGTGCCCCGCACCGACCGCGACGTGGTCCTGGCCCGGCTGAACCGCCCGGTCACCAACGTCGCCCCCATCGCCCTGGCCACCACCGCGCCCGCCGCCGGTGAGGAGCTGAAGTTCGCCGGCTACGGGCGCAGCAAGACCGAGTGGGCGCCCCTGAAGCTGCACAGCGGCGCGCTGACCGTGGACTCCGCCGACGCCACCACGGCCGCGGTCACCGGCAAGGACGGCGCCGCCGCCTGCATGGGCGACAGCGGCGGTCCCGTGGTGCGCACGAGCAGCGGCACCACCCAGCTCGTGGCCCTCAACAGCCGCTCCTACCAGGGCGGTTGCTTCGGCATCGACGCGACCGAGACCCGTACCGGCGGTGTCACCACCCGCGTCGACGACCTCGCCTCCTGGGTGAGCTCCAAGACCGGTGCCGCGCGCATCACCGACTTCAACTGCGACGGCGTCGAGGACGTCGCCATCGCCGACCCGAAGGCGGCCGTGGCCGGCAAGGACGGCGCGGGTGTCGTCCGCATCGTCTACGGCGGCGGCAAGGGCACCGCCGAGATCAACCAGGACCTCGACTGGGTGCCCGGCGGCTCCGAGGCCGGCGACTGGTTCGGCGAGGCCATGGACACCGTCGACTACAACGAGGACGGCTGCACCGACCTGGTCGTCGGCACCCCCTCCGAGGACCTCGGCACCGCCGCCGACGCAGGCATGGTCGACATCCTCTACGGCGCCCCGGCCGGCATCGGCACCGGCTCCCTGAAGGACACCCACTTCGAGCAGGGCTCGGGCACCGGCTCCTTCAAGTCGTCCACCGCGGAGGCCGGTGACCGCACCGGCCAGTCCGTCGCGGCCGGCGTCACCGCCGCGGGCGAGCCGTTCGTCGTGATCGGCTCCCCGGGCGAGGCCATCGGCAGCGTCGCCAAGGCGGGCATGATCTTCTACGTGCACGGCGACACCAACATCGCCATCAGCCAGGACAGCACCGGCGTGCCCGGCGCCGTGGAGGCGAACGACGGCTTCGGCGGCGCGGTCGCGGCCGACGCCAACCACATCGCCGTCTCCGCCTCGAACGAGACGATCGGCACCGACGCCGGCGCCGGCAACGTGGCGGTCTTCTCGCACCAGCTGAACTCCGAGAAGCGGCCCACCCCGCTGTTCGGCCTCGACCAGGACCTGGACACCGTCTCCGGCGGCGCCGAGCCGGGCGACCAGTTCGGCAAGTCGCTGGCCATGGTCGCCTACCGCCCCTCGGGCGCGGCCACCGCCAACGAGTCGATCATCGCGGTCGGCGTGCCGGGCGAGGACCTGGACATCGACGGCGTCAACAAGACCGACGCCGGCATGGTGCAGACCTTCCGCGTCACCGCGGCCGGTACCTACAGCCAGCTGAACTCGTACTCGTCCGGCACCAGCACGGACACCGTGCCGGGCACCGCCGAGGCCGGTGACCACTTCGGCACCGCCGTGGCCGCCGTGAACACCGCGCCGCGCGCGGTGAGCACCACGGCGACGATGAAGCTGGCCGTCGGCATCACCGACGAGGCCATCGGCACCACCGCGAAGGCCGGTGCCATCACCACCTTCTCGCTGCTCGGCTCGCCCGGCGCGAACAACCGCTGGATCGAGGCCGGCACCTCCGGCATCCCGGGTCCGGCCGGTGCCGACCAGCACCTCGGCCAGAGCATCCACTACAGCGGCACCCAGCTGTACCTGGGCATGCCCTACGGCCCGGGCAGCTACGGCACGGTCTACGCCCTGCCGCTGTCCAACGTGACCGCGGGCGGTTCCAACGCGGCCATCACCACGTACCAGCCCGGCAAGGGCGGTCTGCCGGCGGCCGGCGGCCGCTTCGGCTACGTGGTCCGCTAGCACCGCGCGACACAGCGGAAGGGGGGCTTCCCCGGCACTCGGTGCCGGGGAAGCCCCCCTTTCCGTGTCCTGCCGGATCAGAGCTCGTACGGGCTCTTCACCGGGAAGTAGGCGCGCAGGAACGAGCTGATGATGCGGGCCTGCTCCTGGTCGGGGACCTCCGCGTCCTGCGACTCGCCCAGGCAGAACGCGTCGTGGCCGCGGATGGCGAGCAGACGCGTCAGCTCCGGGTGACGGGAGTAGGTGCCCACGTCGATGTAGGCGCAGCGGATGCTGCTCGGCACCGCGCTGCCCGTCAGGAAGCCGTAGTGGTGGTGCAGCGAGGAGACCATCGAGATGTCCTGCCAGCCGCGCATCGGGTTGGCGGCGGTGCGGGCCACGCTCTCGGGGAAGTCCGCCTCGATGCTCTCCAGGACACTCCTGCGCAGCGGGTGCGGGGCGTGCGCGAAGCTGTTCGCCACGGTCACCCCGAAGCGCTCCTCGAGCAGCTTGCGGTTGTTCTTCGCCGCGGCGAAGTAGCCCTCGTCCGTCTCGGCCGGATCCCCGATCGGCACGGTGGTGGGCGTCCAGTAGAAACGGCTGGTGCCGTTGGCCTGGAAGAACTTCTGCGGGTTGAGCGGCCTGCCGATGAACACGTCGTCGTTCATGTACAGGAAGTGCTCGGACAGCCCGTCGATGTGGTGCAACTGGCTCTCGATGGCGTGCGAGTTGAACGTCGGCAGGCAGGACGGGTCGGTGAAGATGTCGCGGTGCGACACCACCTCGATGTCCGGGTGCTCGGTGTTCAGCCACTGCGGGGTCTGGTCGTCGGTGACCAGGTAGATCTTGCGCACCCAGGGCGCGAACATCGCCAGGGAGCGCAGCGAGTACCGCAGTTCGTCCCGGTTGCGGAAGCGCGCGGCCTCGTCACCGGAGCCGGAGGCCTCGGCGGCGAAGCCGAGTTCCGCGCGCCGCCGCGCCCGCCGCTCCTGCCAGCTGGGGTCCGAGTCGTCGACCCAGGTGTAGACGACGTCCACCGGGAAGGTGATGTCGCTGACCAGCTGCTTGGTGAACGGCTCCAGCGTCGGGTACTCCCGGTCGCGCACGCGCAGGCGGGCGTCCGCGGTCAGCGACGGCAGCTTCGGGCCGACGGCGCTGGCGCGCAGCGGCGCGACGAACTGGCCGTCGCCGCCCTCCTCCTCCGGGACCTGGCGCCAGAACTCCACGTCGCAGCCGTAGGCGGGGCCGAAGCGCAGCGTGCGGCTGGAGGTCACCACGGGACGGAAGACCCGCAGCCCGGCCACCTCTCCGGCGGCCTCCAGGCGCTCGGCGAGCAGGACGCCGGGCGCGTGCGTGCGGGGCTTGAGGAGTTCGGCGTAGACCGCCTTGCCCTCGTAGTCGGTGGCCAGGGCCTTGCGGACGGCCGCCTGGTGGACGGTGTCCACCGCCAGGCGCCGGCGCGGGCTGTCCTCCCGGTCGCGCACCAGCACGTAGGGGATGCCGTGCTTCTCCAGCGCGGCGACGACGGTCTCGAAGTTCCGCTGCACTATGTCGGTGCCCTGGAGGTCGTCGTGGACCTCGGAGAGCCGGCCGCTGGCCCGTACCAGGGAGCGGTTGGACGCGCCGATCACCAGCTCACGGGCGCGCTGGTCGCCCGACGAGGGCGCGGTGCGGTCGGCGGCGACCGCGGCGTGGAAGCGGCCGGCCCCGCCGTGCGCGACGCGATGGGCCATGCGGTCGGCGCGCTGCGCCATGCGCTGCGGGTCGTCGCGGCGGTAGAGCAGCTCGGTGAACAGCTCCTCCCACTGCTTGACGATCACGTCGGCGGCGAAGCGCGCGGAGCCCTCGTGGGCCTTCTCGCCGTAGGAACGCAGCAGTTCCTCGTCGCCCATCAGACGGGAGATCGCCTCGGAGAGGCCCTCTATGTCGTTGGGCGCCACGAGCAGCCCGTCCACCCCGTGCCGGATGATCTCGGCGGGACCGGTGACGATGTCGTACGCCACCGCCGGGACGCCCGCGGCGAAGGCCTCCAGGAGCACCAGCGGGAACGCCTCGCCGTCCTGCGAGGGGAGCATGGTGAGGCTGGCCTTGGCCCATTCCTCGGTCATGTGCTGGCTGGGGCCGAGGATCTCCACGGAGTCGTGCAGACCGAGGCCCTGGACCATGTTGCGCAGCCGGGACATCTGCGGGCCGTCGCCGAAGATGCGCAGCCGCCAGCCGGGGTGCTCGGGCAGCGCCTTGGCGAACGCCTGGATGGCGTGGTCGACCTGCTTGTCGGGCACGAGCCGGCGGGGCATGACGATGCTCTTGCCGGTGAGGCTGGAGCGGGGGCGGAAGCCCTCGGGGATGGCGTTCGGGATGGCCGCCAGGCGCGGGGCGGCCTTGCCGAGCGACTCCTCCAGCCACTGCTTGGTGCGCTCGGTCAGCACGACCAGCGCGTCGATCTCCGGGGCCCGCAGCAGCAGCGGTTCACCGGTGCCGCCGCGCAGCTGCGAGGGCCGGTGCTCCTGGTGGATGGTGATCACCCGGGAGGGCACCAGGTCGGCGACGGCGGACATCAGCGCCGGGGAGGTGGTGATGAGGATGTCGGTGTCGAGGGTGCGCAGGGCGCGGTTCATCTCGACGTCGGAGAGGGCGTCGAAGGTCGCCTCCCACTTGGGGCTGATCAGGTCGCTGGGCAGCCCGGCCAGCCGGCGGCACTCCTCGGCGCCGATGTCGCTGTCGCGCACCGGGCGCTCGGTCTTGCCCGTGCGGTCCACCAGGTAGCGCACGGGGACCCGCTCGTCCACGGAGAAGAAGGGGCGCTCACGGGTCTTGAAGACGCTGAGCACCTCGACGGTGTGCCGGGGCGCCAGGTGCGTCGCCTGGGTGTAGACGGCCTGCTCCGTGCCGCCCATCTCGTCGCCCCAGGTGAGCAGAAACGTGATCTTCATTGGTGTCAACATCCAGAGGGGAGGTGGGCCGCTCGGAAGGCGAGGCTGCCGATGGGCGTGTAATACGGGTTGATCCTGAGCACGGAGTCGTCGTCGGCGGTCAGCAGCCGGTGCGGCATCCGGAAGACGTCCCCGGGGCTGCGTACGTCGGTGCGCTGCCGGGAGATCTTCAGCGCCCGGCGGCGCGGGCGCTGGAGCCGTACGTCGAAGATCTGCTCCTTGGTGCCGAGGTCGCCGAAGTCGGCCACGGTGAGCGAGCAGACGAAGACGTCGCCGTGCCAGGTGGCCGGGACGACCCGGGCCGCCTTGCCGCTGCGGCGGACGAGTTCGACGTCGCCGCTGCACTCCTCGGCCGGCGCGTTGACGAGCCGGCCCTCCAGCGTCACCTCGGACCAGCCGATCTTCACGGCCAGGATCTCCGCCTCGGCGTCGTCCCTGCCCACGGAGACGTACGCGCGTCCGGTGCCGGAGGCGATCAGACGGCAGTAGGTGCCGTCCGGGCGCACCGGCTCGGGGACGGTGGGGCCGTCCGGCATCAGCCGGGGCGCCTTGGCCACCGCGAAGCGGCGTTCGGTGCCGGCGGCGTCGGTGAAGACGACTGACAGCCGCCACTGGCCGGACCCCAGCAGGAACCTGCGTACCCCGGCGGGCACCGGCGGGTGGGCGTCGGCGTCCGCCTCCAGCAGGTCGAGGACGGCGGTGCCCTGTGCCTCGACCTGTCCGTCACTGCGCTGGACGAGCGTCAGCGGGATCACCACGGGGGTGGAGGATCCGCCCAGCAGCAGGGAGGCGGACGAGGCGGTCACCTCGCCGGGCACGCGGACGCAGAAGTTCAGCGTCCGGCCGTCGAGCAGGGAGAGGTGCTCGGCGGTGACCCGCGGCCAGTCGTCGGCGCTCGGCGGGACCAGGACGAGACTGTCCAGTCGCGACCGTGCCGAGCGCACCACGTCGTACCCCTTGCGCATCACCTTGTGCGGGGTAGGGAGTTGTCTCATCGGTTGTCTGCACCACGCTCGTAGGGGCTGGGGTACGGGAAGTACTCGTCGAGGAAGCGGCCCATCAGGGCCTGCTGGCGGCCCAGTTCGGCCTCCGTGGACGTCGTGTCGTTCAGGCAGAACACGTGCGCGTCACGCTGCGCGAGCAGCCGCCCGAGCACGCGCTCGACACCGGGTTTGCCCACGTCGCAGTAGCGGTACACGAGTCCTTCACCGGAGAAGGAACGCTGGGTGTGGAAGGCGTAGTAGTGGTGCAGGGACGAGGCGACCGAGATGTCGTCGACGCTGCGGAACCGGCTGGCGGCGGTGCGCCGGTGCTCCTCGGGGAACTCCCGCTCGATCTCGTCCAGCACCCCGCGGTGCAGCGCGTGCGGCACGTGCTTCATCTTGCGGAAGATGTTGTCGCCGAAGCGCTCGGCGATGAGCCTGCGGTTGTTCTTCCCGGCCGCCGCCACCGGCGGGTCGTCCGGGGAGGGCTCGCCGAAGGGGACGAGGGCGGGCGAGAGGTAGAACTTGCCGAGCCCGTTGGGCAGGAAGAAGTGCTGCGGGAGCACCTCCTGGCCGAGCATCACGTCGTCGTTGAAGTACAGGAAGTGCTCGGAGAGACCCTCGATGTGGTGCAGCTGGCTCTCGATCGCGTGCGAGTTGAAGGTCGGCAGCGCGTCGGGGTCCTTGAAGATCTCCTTGTGGCTGACGACCTTGATCCGCGGGTGGTCGGTGTTCAGCCACTGAGGCGTCTGGTCGGCGGTCACCAGGTAGATGTTGCGCACCCAGGGCGCGTACAGGTGGAGCGAGCGCAGCGAGTAGCGCAGCTCGTCGCGGCTGAGGTAGCGGGCCGCGTTGGCCGCCTCCTCGTGGTAGGGCCGGTCGGAGAAGGCGGCCCGCCGGCGCACCCAGTCCGGGTCGGAGCCGTCCACCCACGTGTACACCACGTCGATGGGGAACGTACGCCGTCCGACGGCGGCCGCGGCGAAGGCCGGGCGGGTCGGCACGCGCACCGGCTCCTGCTCCCGCTGCTCCTGCTCGGCGGGCAGCGGGGCGAGTTCGGTGAACAGGCTCTCGTCGGCCTCGACGGACGCCTCGTGGACCGGGACGGCCTCGGCGACGACGTTGCGCCGGGGGGAGACCAGTTCGCCGCCCTCCTCCCGCCAGAACTCGATGTCGCAGCCGTAGCGCAGGCCCAGCACCAGGCGGCCCGTCTGGTCGGTGAGATACCAGGTGCACCGGAAGACGTCGGCGCCGGCGACCCGCTTCCAGGGACCCGCGCCGTAGCCGGGCAGCGCCGACTCCTCCTGGACCTGGCGGCCGCGGACCGGGACCACGTACCCGGGACGGACCCGGCAGGCCTGGCGCAGTGCGGTGAGCACCCGCTCGCGGTCCTCGCGCCGCACGGCGAGCGCGGCGGAGGTCTCGGAGTCCGAGCGCACGCAGAAGTACTCGACGCCCGCGCCGCGCAGCGCGGCGGCCACCTCGTCGAGGTTGGCCCGGCGGGCCTCGAGCGGCGTGATACCGGGGACGACGTGGGCGATGCGCGGTGTCCCGTCGACGCTGACGACGGTCCTGTCGTGCCGTGCCAGCAGCGACCGGTGGCGCCGGACCACCCGCACCCGCTTGACCTGGTTGCGCACCTCGGCCGCGGCGGCGATCCCCGACTTGAGCTGCTCGCGGAAGTCGGTCCCCACGTGCTCGGCGATCACTCGCCGCGCGCCGACCGGCACCGCGCGGCGGTACACGCCAACCAACCGGGAGGCTTCAGGGTTTCGCACTGCGGGAGCTCCTCCGACGGGAACGGCTGGGTGAACGGCGCGCCCCCACTAGGTGATCCGGTAAAAACACGGCGAGACAAGTATGCAGTGTGTTTACCCCACGTCCGCATGGCCGTGCCACAACCGCAACCGCCAGCAAATGCGGCATACCGGGCCAATCGGCTACGAGTGTTGACATAAATCACAGCCGGGAACCGGGCATGCCCCCGCCGCGTCCGGGAGCGCTCGCGGCTCCCGGACCCAGCGGGGACATGCAGGTCAGAACGGCTCGAAGTCGTCGTACTCGCGCTCGGAGTCGTCGCGCTCGGCCTGCCGGTCGCGGCGGCGCTGCGCGGCCGGGCGGGGTGCCTCGAAACGGTGGTCCTCGCCACGGCGGCCGAGCATCTCCGCGCCCGCCATCACCGAGGGCTCCCAGTCGAAGACGACCGCGTTGTCCTCGGGGCCGATCGCCACGCCGTCACCGTTGCGGGCGCCCGCCTTGAGCAACTGCTCCTCGACGCCGAGGCGGTTGAGCCGGTCGGCCAGGTAGCCCACGGCCTCGTCGTTGTTGAAGTCGGTCTGGCGCACCCAGCGTTCGGGCTTCTCGCCGCGCACGCGGAACAGGCCCTCGTCCTCGCGGGTGACCGTGAACCCGGCCTCGTCGACGGCCTTCGGCCGGATGACGATCCGCGTCGCCTCCTCCTTGGGCCGCGCCACACGCGCCCTGGCGACCAGCTCGGCCAGCGCGTACGACAGCTCCTTCAGGCCCATGTGCGCCACCGCCGACACCTCGAAGACGCGGTAGCCGCGCGCCTCCAGGTCCGGCCGGACCATGTCGGCGAGATCCTTGCCGTCGGGCACGTCGATCTTGTTCAGGACGACGATGCGCGGCCGGTCGCCCAGGCCGCCGTACTGCCGCAGCTCCTCCTCGATGATGTCGAGGTCGGAGACCGGGTCGCGGTCCGACTCCAGGGTCGCGGTGTCCAGCACGTGCACCAGCACGCTGCACCGCTCCACGTGCCGCAGGAACTCCAGGCCGAGGCCCTTGCCCTGGCTGGCGCCGGGGATCAGACCGGGCACGTCGGCGACGGTGTAGACGGTGGATCCGGCCGTCACCACGCCGAGGTTGGGCACCAGGGTCGTGAACGGGTAGTCCGCGATCTTCGGCTTGGCCGCGCTGAGCACCGAGATCAGCGACGACTTGCCGGCGCTCGGGTAGCCGACCAGCGCCACGTCGGCGACGGTCTTCAGCTCCAGGACGATGTCCTGGAGGTCCCCCGGCTCGCCGAGCAGCGCGAACCCGGGCGCCTTGCGGCGGGCGCTCGCCAGCGCCGCGTTGCCGAGGCCGCCCCGGCCGCCTTGCGCTGCGACGTACGAGGTGCCGTGACCGACCAGGTCGGCCAGTACGTTGCCCGCCTTGTCGAGGACGACCGTGCCGTCCGGCACCGGCAGGACCAGGTCCTCGCCGTCCTTGCCGGAACGGTTGCCGCCCTCGCCGGGCTTGCCGTTGGTGGCCTTGCGGTGCGGGGAGTGGTGGTACTCGAGCAGCGTGGTCACGGACTGGTCGACGGTGAGGATCACGTCGCCGCCGCGGCCTCCGTTGCCGCCGTCGGGGCCGCCCAGCGGCTTGAACTTCTCACGGTGCACGGAGGCACAGCCGTGGCCCCCGTTACCCGCGGCGACGTGCAGCTCGACGCGGTCCACGAAGGTGGTCATGGTTCGTGCCTCCAGAACTTACGGGAATGTCTCTTACGTAACACGCGAAAGGCGGACCCGCCTTCCCGACCGGGAAGTGAGGTCCGCCTCGCGAAAGTCTCCGGTCAGGCGACCGGAACGATGTTCACGACCTTGCGGCCACGGTGGGTACCGAACTCCACCGCACCGGGCTGCAGCGCGAACAGCGTGTCGTCGCCGCCGCGGCCGACGCCCGCACCGGGGTGGAAGTGGGTGCCGCGCTGGCGGACGATGATCTCACCGGCGTTCACGACCTGACCGCCGAAGCGCTTCACGCCGAGCCGCTGGGCATTCGAGTCGCGACCGTTCCGGGTGGACGATGCGCCCTTCTTGTGTGCCATGTCTCCTCAGTCCCTTACTTCGCAGCCGCGGGGATCTCAGTGACCTTGATCGCCGTGTACTGCTGGCGGTGGCCCTGACGACGGCGGTAGCCGGTCTTGTTCTTGTAGCGCAGAATGTCGATCTTCTGCCCCTTGTGGTGGTCCACGACCTCAGCCTGGACCTTGATGCCGGCCAGCACCCACGGGTCGCTGGTCACAGCGTCGCCGTCGACAACGAGCAGGGTCGAGAGCTCGACCGTGTCGCCAACCTTGGCAGTGGAAATCTTGTCAACCTCAACGATGTCGCCGACAGCAACCTTGTGCTGGCGACCACCGCTGCGCACGATGGCGTACACGCGGATCTCACTCTCTCGCTCGGGAAACGGCACCCCCGCAGGCCAGCCGCCCGCACTGCGGACGACCTCTCCCGGCCAGCCCAGTGCCCGGGAGGAAGAGGTTTACGGGGATGTGACGTGCTCAGTCGGCACGCCGACGGTCAAGATTACGGTCCCACCCCCGAAGGGGTCAAACCGGGCCCGGCCCCACGGATGCGCGACTGTCCACGGCCGAGGGACCGGGCCGCACGGCCGCGGCCGTCCCACCCGGCATGGGGTCCCCCTCGTCCGGGTCCGGTCGCAGGGACGGGCCGGCCGTGGGAGCCGAACCGCGTGCGTCCGGGAAGCGGAACCAGCCCCGCGGGCCGCGTACCGCCGCCCCCGGGCCGGGGGTGGCGGCAGGAGACGCTTCCCCGCCCCGGGGTCACGCGCGACCCCGGTGGTCGCGGTGCGGCTCCCGTGCGCGGGTCCGAGCGGCCCGCGGTCCGGGCAGGTCCGTGGACCGGCCCGGACCGCGGGTGCGGCTCAGCTCTCGTCGGCCGCCGTGGAGGCCGGCGCGGACGCCGTCTTCTTCGCGGCCGTCTTCTTCGCGGCGGTGGCCGTCTTGGCGGTCTTCGCCGCCTTCTTGGCCGTCGCCTTCTTCGCGGCGGTCTTCTTGGCCGCCGTCTTCTTGGTCGCGGCCTTCTTCGCCGTGGCCTTCTTGGCGACCTTGCGGGCCGTCTTCTTGGCCGGAGCGGCCTCCTCGGCAACGTCCTCCGCCTCGGGGGCGGCGGCCTCCTCGGCAGGCGTGTCCGTACCGGCCTGGCCCGACGGGACGACCACGACGGCCGCCTCCTCGGACGCGGTCGGCGCGGTGGCCTTGCGCACGGCGCGACGGCGCGGACGGGCCGGAGCCGCCGCCTCGGCCGGCACCTCGGCCGGAGCCTCGGGCTCCGCCTGCTCCGCCTGCTCCACCGGCTCGGCCACCGGCGTCCCGGCCGAGGCCTGCTGCGCCTCGGGCGCGGTCTCCGGGACCGTCACCACGGCCGCCTCGGCGCCCTGCGGGGAACCGGCCGGTGCCGACGCCCTGCGGGTCGCGCGGCGGCGGGTACGGCCCTTCGGCGCGGCCTCGTCGGCGACCGAGGCCTCGGCCGCCGGTGCGGCCGGGACCACCGGGTCCTCGGCGGCCACGGGCTCGGCCTGCGCCTGCTCGGCGGGCTCCGGCCGCACCGGACGCACGGCCTCCTGCGCGGCGGTCACGTCCTGCGCCGTCGCGGCGGCGGGCGCGGCCGGGGCCGCCCCGTCGGCCGAGGCCTTCGGTGCGCCCGCCGGAGCGGACGCCCGCCGGCTCGCCCGGCGCCTGCCACGGCCCCGGGAGGCCGCGGCCTCCGCCTCGGCGACGGAGCTGTACAGCTCCTCGTCCGGAGACATCTCGAACGCGGGCAGTGCGACCGGCTCGGAGACCGCGGGGGCCTCCACGGCCTCGGCGACGGCCTCGGACTCGGCCTCCGCCTCCTCCTCGGCGGTCGGCACGGCGACCTGGGCCGCCACGGCCTCGTGCTCGTGCTCGTGCGGCTGCTCGGCACCGGCACGGGCGCGCTTGCGGCGCTTGCCGCCGCCCGCGCCGCCCGCCGACGGCTGCTCCAGGTGGACGATGACACCGCGCCCGTTGCAGTGGACGCAGGTCTCGGAGAAGGACTCCAGCAGACCCTGGCCGACCCGCTTGCGGGTCATCTGCACCAGGCCCAGCGAGGTCACCTCGGCCACCTGGTGCTTCGTGCGGTCCCGGCCCAGGCACTCCAGCAGGCGGCGCAGCACCAGGTCGCGGTTGGACTCCAGGACCATGTCGATGAAGTCGATCACGATGATGCCGCCGAGGTCGCGCAGCCTGAGCTGGCGCACGATCTCCTCGGCCGCCTCCAGGTTGTTCCTGGTGACCGTCTCCTCCAGGTTGCCGCCCTGGCCGGTGAACTTGCCGGTGTTGACGTCGATGACGACCATCGCCTCGGTCCGGTCGATCACCAGGGAGCCGCCGCTGGGCAGCCAGACCTTGCGGTCCAGCGCCTTGGCGAGCTGCTCGTCGATCCGGTACGTGGCGAAGACGTCCACCTCGCTCGTCCAGCGCGACAGGCGCGGGGCGAGGTCGGGCGCGACGTGCGAGACGTAGCCGTGGACGGTCTCCCAGGCCTCGTCACCGCTGACGACGACCTTGGTGAAGTCCTCGTTGAAGATGTCGCGCACGACGCGGACGGTCATGTCCGGCTCGCCGTACAGCAGCGTCGGCGCGCTGCCGCCGCCGTTCCTGGCCTTCTTCTGGATCTCCTCCCACTGCGCCTGCAGCCGCTCGACGTCGCGGCGCAGCTCGTCCTCGCTGGCGCCCTCGGCGGCGGTGCGCACGATGACGCCCGCGTCCTCGGGGACGATCTTCTTGAGGATGGTCTTCAGCCGGGCCCGCTCGGTGTCGGGCAGCTTGCGGCTGATGCCGGTCATCGAGCCCTCGGGGACGTACACGAGGTAGCGGCCCGGCAGGGAGACCTGGCTGGTCAGACGGGCGCCCTTGTGTCCGATCGGGTCCTTGGTGACCTGCACCAGCACGGACTGCCCGGACTTCAGCGCGGACTCGATGCGGCGCGGGCCGCCCGACATGCCGAGCGCCTCGAAGTTGACCTCGCCCGCGTACAGCACGGCGTTGCGGCCCTTGCCGATGTCGATGAAGGCGGCCTCCATCGACGGCAGGACGTTCTGCACCTTGCCGAGGTAGACGTTGCCGACGTACGAGGTCGACTGCTCCTTGTTGACGTAGTGCTCGACGAGCACGCCGTCCTCCAGGACGCCGATCTGCGTACGGTCGCCGTTCTGCCGCACGACCATCACGCGCTCGACGGCCTCGCGGCGGGCCAGGAACTCGGCCTCGGTGATGATCGGGACGCGGCGGCGGCCCTGCTCACGGCCTTCCCTGCGGCGCTGCTTCTTCGCCTCCAGGCGGGTCGAGCCCTTGATGGACTGCACCTCGTCCGTGCCGTCACCGGGCCGCTCGTCCTTCTTGCCGCGCGGCTCGCGGACCTTGACGACGGTGCGCTCGGGGTCGTCGGCGGACGACTCGGCCTCCGGGCCGCCGTCCCCGGCCCGACGGCGCCTGCGGCGGCGGCGACGGCTGCTGCTGTTGCCGCCGGAACCCGCGGTCCCCGCGTGCTCCTCGTCCTCGTCGCCCTCGTCGCCCTCCTCGGCGTCCTCCTCGACCTGCTCTGCGGTGTCCTCGGCGTCCTGCGCGGCCTGCGCGGCGGCGAGGTCCCCGCTCTCCTCCGGCTCCTCGTCACCACCGGCCTCCGCGGACTCGCCACGGCGGCGGCGGCGGCCGCCCCGGCGACGGCGGCGGCGGGAACCGGACTCCTCGCCGTCGTCGCCGTCAGCGGCGTCCTCGGCCGGCTCCTCGGCCTCCTCCGCCTCGTCCTCGGCGGCGGTGACGGCCTGCGGGGTCCGCACTGCCTGGGGCTCGGGCTCCTCGTCGTCCCCGGCGCCCCGGCGACGGCGGCGGCGCCGCGATCCGGCCTGCTCGGCCGGCTCGGGCTGCGCGGCCTTCTCCGCCGGCGGCGCCTCGGCCACCGCGGACTCGTCGGGCTCCTCGTCGGGGACGGCCTCCGCGGCGGCCTCGGCGGCGGCCCGCTGCGGGGTCTGGAACTTCGGCTCGGCGAAGACGGGCTGCTGGAAGACGGCGACGGCGGGGCGGGCGGGCTTGCGCGGCGCCTCCTCCGCGTCCCCGGCGGCGGCCTGCGCGGCGGGCTCGGCGAACCCGGTCGCGGCACGCCGCACGACCCGGCGACGGCCACGGCGCGGCGCGGCCTCCTCCGCGGGCTCGGGCTCGGCGGCGGGAGCCTGTGCGGGCTCGGCGGCGGGGGCCTCGGCGACCGGCTCGCTCACCTCGGCGGCGGGCGCCGACACACGGCGGGTGGCGCGGCGGCGGGTCCGCTGCGGGGCGGCGTCCTCCTCGGCGGGGACGGCGACGGGCGCGGGCTCGGCCGCCGGCTCTTCGGTCACGGGCGTCTCGGCGGCGGGCGTCTCGGCGGCGGCTGTCGCCGCACGGCGAGTGGCGCGGCGGCGGGTGCGCTGCGGAACGGCGTCCTCCTCGGCGGCGGCCTCGGCGGCCGGGGCCTGGGCCTGCGCCTCGGACACGGTCTCGTCCGTACCGCCCTCGGGCGTACCGGCCGGGGCCGACACACGGCGAGTGGCGCGGCGGCGGGTCCGCTGCGGGGCGGCCTCCTCGACGGCCTCGACGGGCGCCGCACCCGCGGCGTCGGCCGCGGGCTCCGCGGCAGCGGCAGGGGCCTCGGACGCGGCGGCCTGCGGCGCACCGGCGGCGGACGCGCGGCGCCGGGTGCGCCGGGCGGGTGCGGGCGTCTCGGCGACCGCCTCCGCGGCGGCGGGGGCGGTCTCCTCGGCGGCCTGCACGGCCTCCGTGGTCTCCGCTGCCTCCGGGGCACCGGCGGGCGCGGATGCGCCGCGCGTGGCACGGCGGCGGGTACGGCGCGGGGCGGCGGCCTCGCCGCTCTCCACGGTCCCGGCGGACGTCTCGTCGACGGCCGGGGCAATGGCCTCGGCCGACGCCTCGGCGGCCACCGGTACGACCGTCTCGGCCTCCGCGGCTGCCCGGGCGGCCTTGGGCGCCCCGGTGGGCGCGGAGGCCCGGCGGCGGGTACGGCGCGCGGGCGCGGCCGGCGCCTCGGGCTCCGCGTCCACGACGCCGGTCCCTGCGGCGGCATCCTCCGCCTGCTCCGCGAGCGCGGCGGCCTCGGCCGGCGCCGCGGCGGAGGCGGTGATCTCGGCCGGGGCCTCGGAGCCGGCGGCCGGCGGGCCCGCCGGGCGGGATGCGGCACGGCGCCGACGACGCGGCGGCAGGGTGTCGCTGGGGGTGTTCAGTTCTTCGGAACCCTGGGTGGGTTCGGTCGGTTCGAGCATGCGGGCGAATCTCCCGTCAGGCTCCCGGGCGCCGCGCCTGGTCCGGTGTCCGATCGCATCGATCGGACACCGTTGACGTCCGCGGCCTCGCGGTTGCGCGATGGCCGCCGTCCGGGGCGCGGGCGCCGCACGGGAGCTCTCTGTGTCCTGTCTCGCCGGTTCCGTACGCTCTTGTCGCGTACGGCCTGGCGAAAGTCTTCTGGTCGGTGCGCTGCCCGACCCAGGTGGCTCCCGAGTACGAGGGCGGCGCTTCGACGTCCGTCCCTACGGAACCTTCCCTAAGCGGGCGCCTTCGCGGCGGCAGCGTCGGCGGCCCCTGATGAAGCGGCCGGGGCGGCCGGGTCTGCCTCGCGGTCGGGCGCGAGCGGGTCGGTCACCGTGCCGGTCTCTTCATCGAGCAGCCCCTGCGCCAGCCTGGTCACCGCTGCGGGGACCGGCGGCGCCAGGTCGGCCACGGCGCGGAGACCGGACAGGACGTCGTCGGGTCGTACGGCAGGCGTCACGTGCCGAACAACCAGCCGCAGTATCGCACAGGGCTGGTCGGTCGGCCTATCAGCCGCCGAACCGTGCGTTTCGACGCTCTCCAGACTCACGACCGCGGGACGGGCGTCGAAGGTGCGCGTGCCGTTCTTGGTCATGCGCTGTACCTCGACGCTCCCGGCGCCGTTGAAGGCGGCGACCGCACGGTCCGCCTCGGCCGGGTCGACGCCGTCCAGCCGCAGCTCCCACACGGAAGCCGTCAGCCGGTCGGCGAGCCCCGGCGTGCGGGCCTCGACCGCCTCGACGATGTCCAGCCCGGCGGGCATCGACTCGTCGAGGAGGCCGCGCAGCCGCTCCGGGTCGCGGGACGCGGTGAGCGCGATCTCCAGGTACTCCGCCTCACTGCCCGTGCCGGTGGGTGCGGCATTGGCGTAGGACACCTTGGGGTGCGGGGTGAACCCCGCCGAGTACGCCATCGGCACCTCGGCGCGGCGCAGCGCACGCTCGAAGGCGCGCTGGAAGTCACGGTGGCTGGTGAACCGGAGGCGGCCGCGCTTGGTGTAGCGCAGTCGGATGCGCTGCACCGCGGGTGCGGGCGGCGGGCCTTCGGGCTGTCGCTTGCCCAGTGTCGTTCAGTCCTTCGTGAGAGTGGTCCTTACTTATCAAGAGTACGTGCACCGAACCCTTGAGGTTCCCCTCGGGCGGGGGGCAGCGCGAAGCGGCGGGTCGCGAGGTCAGGAGGTCAGGAACAGGCGTCCGCGCCCCCGCAGCGGGTGGTGGCCGGAGAGCCGAGGGGTGGAGCAGTCGACCACGTCAGCGGCTGTCCGTGTGCTGACCGTAGTTGTAGAGGCTCGCGACACCCGCGTGGAACGGATCACCGACGTCATCCGCAACCCGGCGAAGTACCACCCGACGAGGACTCACCACGCGCCGCCGCCGGCGGTTCACGTGACTGCCTGGCAGTGACGAAGAAGTTCAGCGGGCCTCCCCGACCGCGCGAGTGGTCGGCCTGCGGCCGAGGTCGTCGGCGCGTCCTGCGGTAAGAAGGGACACGGCGAGGCCAGCCGCGGCCACGCCTGTCAAGGCCTTCGTCCGATCTTAAGATCCGGCGACCTGTGAGGAGCAGCGCTACCTCTCAGCAGAGATGTCCGTACCCTTCGGCGCCCGATAGCAGCGTGAATTTACATCCACGGTGATGATCTGCTTCAGGTTACTCATCACCTCGCGCAAATCGTAAACCTCGGCGCCGGTCACGGCCCCTCGGGAATCTCAGCTCGCGCTGGGAGAACTCGCAGCAATCGGCTTGTCCGATGACCAGAAGTCGGAGCGGACGTTGGGCCGAGGGATCGGATATTTGTAATCAGGGCCGTTCGGTGAGGTGGTCGGTTCGGCGACGTCTGAATGTTTTACGCAGGGAGAATCGGCGGAGAAGGTGAACTGTCCGTCCCCTCCCACGCTCACGGAGATCCCGAAGCCGTCCTTCGTCTCGGCGAAGATCGCTGGAAACTTGCGACTCTTGTTGACCGACTTGATCGTGTATCCGCGCTGCTCCCACGAACGCTGCACCACGCCGAGGAGATTTCCACGGCGCTCCTCGGAGACGATCGTCATGACCACCCGGCGCCGTGTCACATCGCAGGTTCCCGTTGTGGTCGCGCCGTGCGTCCAGTGAACCTCGGGCTTGATGGCGTCCAGTGTCGCGTCGAGCATACCGTCCTGCTGCTCGGCCGCCTCCTGCATGGTGATCTTCGCAGAGGTGTTCTGGTGTTCTTTCACGGTTCCCCCCGAAGAGTCTCCGCTTGCGCCACACGCCGAGGCTACGAAGCAGGTGGCGATAGCGATCAAATGAATGATACGTACTTTTTTCACCGTGGTTGCTCCCGGCTAATTTCCCCCGAATTTCCGGACACGACCAATGCGATATTACGCTCCGACTCGGATGGTCGTCGAGACCCGCCGTCGTCATTGACGTTAAAGTAGTCGGAGTGGGCCGGGGTGACACCTTGGCCCGCGATGATCGGAGCAGGCCCGTCGTCAACCGCAAAGCGGTTTGCTCCGAACTCGTGGCTCGCAGGATCCGTCCCGAACCACAACTGATCGCCTGACGGATCAGCAAGGTAGGAGGGGATGGGCCCTCCCAGCAGGGCGACGGCCTCTGCCTTTGAGGGCAGTTTGGTCACGAGATCATTGTCTGCCGCACCGACGAACACGTGATTCTTGCCGACGTTCAGGTCCTGTGCGTGATCCGCACCTGTGCCGGGGCTGCCCACGAGGACGATGTCGTCGACACCCGGGATGCCGCCGTGGCGTTGAGCGGCCTGACCGACGGTGAATGACCCGTAAGAGTGGCCAACTGCTGTGATGTGTGGGTCTGCGTGGTCGTTTGTGGCGGAGATTCCGGCCATGAACTGATTATAGTTGGTGGCTCCGGATTCGGCCTTATCTGCCCCCATGACGTCGAAATTGCTAACATTCTGCGGCAAGTTGCTATCAAATCCTGCCTGCGGGGCATCGTAGCCGAGCCATGCGATCGAGGCGCTTGATGCATCAAACGACTGGGCGTCAATGGCGATATCGCTGGCCCGTTTGAGGTCGCCTCCAGCGAAGCCTGCGTCCAACGATGTGTTGAGACCGGGGACGTAGGTGGAGACGTTCTTGGCGGTGTCCGGATTCCCGTAGGCCACGATCGCCCGACCGTTGCCTTCTGTGCCGATCCCCAACAGGTACATGGGAGGCATTTTTGGATCGTGCTCCAGGAGCTTGCGCTGAATCTCTTTCATGCCCTCCAGTTGCGACCGGGACTTCGCGTCATCCCGTCCTTCCAGCTGGGCGATCAACAGCTGGATGTTCTCGCGGTTAGCCTCATCGCGGGCCAGGGCGGGGACGCCGTCCAGGCTTCCCACCACCTCGGGAAACGCAGCAACGTACTCCTCGCGCTGCTCTTTGCTGAGGTGATCCCACCACTCCTTGCGCTCAGCGGGCGACTTGTCGAAGGGGATCTCCTTACCCAAGTACTTCTCCGCTGCGCCGCTGACTGCGTCGACGTCCGACCCCACATTCGCCCACGTCTTGATGTCGACTGTGAGACCAGGTGCCGCCTTGAGCTTGTCGAGCGCCGAGCTGTACCGCTCGTCGATGTCACAGGCTTCCCGCAGAGCTGTGGCTATGCGGTCAGCGATGTCTTGAGCCTTGGCACGCTGCGGATTTGGGCTCTTCAGAACGGGCGCATCCGGTCCGAGAGCAGGGTCGTACATACCATTCCCGTCCCGGTACAGGCCGGGGTTTCCCACGCCGATGAGCCCGTTGTCGCCCATAACCGAACCGCCGGGGACCGCGCCGTCGGCCGGATATTCGATGCTGCCGTTGTCGTTGACGGTGTACCCGAGATTGGCGGCGTCATCGAGGGCGTCGCGCAACCGCCTTTGCGGGGAGCCGAGTTCGGCGGCCAGGCCGTCGAGTGTGCCCCGGATGAGGCCGGTCTCGGTGTGGATGTAGCGGTAGTTCTCGCTGAGGCGCTTCAGTCGCTTGACGGCCGAGCGTGCGGACTCGCTGTCCTGGGTCTTGGTGAGCTTGCCGGTCATGTCACCCTCAACGCTTTCGCGGGCGTGGTCGGCGAAGTTGGAGGTCCCGGCCCAGCCGTCGGCGGCGTCGGTTAGCTCCGACAGCTTGAGGTCGCGAAGCTGCTGCCAGGTCATTCCGGAGCTGGTGCCCATCGTCTACTCGCCCCTCCGAATGCCCGGCACCCTGACCGCCTCCGCTTTGTGGCTCACTTCGGCGTCGACTTCGCCGAGATCTACTGCTACCTGTCGCAGTTTGGGTTCAAGCGAGCTGCACTCGTCACGTACCCGGCCGAGACGGTCGTGCCATGACTTGTGCACGGCCTTGAGCGAGCCGAGGCTGGCCAAACCCGCGAGCCCGCCACCGATGCCTTCGTGGGTGCTTGTCAGGTCATCGCGTGCCGTGCTCGTACGGGTCTGCAGGTCCTCCGAGGTGCCAGCCGCCGTCGTCCATGGGCCGCCCTTGTGCTTGAGCGTGCCGTTGCCGCCGGCCCCGTCGGACTGCTTCGCGTGGCCGCCCGCCCTGGTAAGGCCGTTGAGGTTCATATGGGCGGAGTTCCGCTCGGCGGCGTGCGCCTTGAGCTGCTCCCACTCGTCCCATGCCACCGGCGATCGTCCTCCCCATATCCCGAGCTATGCTCAGGAGAGCCGCGTTCAACGTCGCTCGTGCGCTGTGCGGTTGCCGCGTCAGACTTTACGGGTCAGGTGCGCTGCGTGACGTCTGCCGGATCACTCAAACCGGCGCTGAGTATCCGTACCTACCTCCTGCACCGTGCGTGGAACGCGCCCACCTGCTTCTGTCACGGCCTAAAACGATCGCCGACCGTCGGCGGGACCTTGGCCGTACTGGCTGATCGGGTCCCCCGCAGTGCCGGGCCGACGTCGACGCCGCGCGCCGACCACGGCCGCGGTTCCACCGAGCAACACGACCACGCCTGTACCGATGGCCACGCCGAGCGTGGTGGTCCCGCTGCCCTCCTTAGCCGCCGCGGCGCCGCCGCGACCATGCCCGGCAGCCGATGCCGACAGGGAAGGAGGCGCACTCGCCTTGGCCGGGAAGTCGGGCAACGGATACGTGTTGGCAGGGCCCGGATCTCCCGGGTTGGTCAGAGCGAGGCGGGGGCGAACAATGCCGTAGCCGATCGCGTCCGTACGCTTCGAGCCGTCCACCGGGGCGCCGATGGTGTTCAGCATGACCCGCAAGACCTGGTTGTTCGTCCAGGTCGGGTGAGCGGACCAGATCAGAGCGGCACTCGCCGACGCCAACGCCGTGGCATCACTGGTGCCGTGTGACGTGCACAGACCGGTTCTGCCTCCGCAGGCCTCGACCATGTCCTCGCCCGGGGCGGCCATGTCGACCTGCGGCCCGAACTCGGACTCGGCCGTCTTCTTGAGGTTCTTCCCGATGGCCGCAACACCGACAGCGCCCGGAGTCGCCGCCGGGTACATCACCGGGTTGCCCTTGTCTCCGTCGTTGCCGACACCGGCGAAGACCAAGGCTCCCTTGTCCAGTGCATGCTTCACCGCACTGGTCAGCTCCGTTCCGCCGACGGTGGACGCCTGGGAGATGTTGATGACCTTCGCACCGTGGTCGCTGGCGTACCGGATTCCCGTGGCCATCGCCGTGGCGAACTCCTTGTCCGCCACGGCCGGATCGAGCTTCTCGACACGTGGCAGGCGGACGGGGAGGATCCTGGTCCCGGGTGCGAGGCCGAACGCCCCGTGCCCGCCGGCACGTGCTCCGGTAGCAGCGATGAAGCCGGCCATGCTGGTGCCGTGGCCTTCATAGTCGGTGTGCTCGTCACCACGTTCGGTGCTGGCCATGTCCTTGCCCGGCAGGATCCGGCCCGCCAGGTCGGGATGGTCCGCGTTCACCCCGGTGTCGAGGACCGCGACGGTGATGCCCTTGCCGGTGCTGGTCTTCCACATCTGCTCGGCCTTCATCGCGTCCAGGAACCACTGCTGGCCGCGCACCGAATCGGCATGGGCGGGCAGGACTGCCGCGCCCACGAGCAGCATTCCTGCAGCGGTGGTGAGTGCCCCGCGGCGGGCGGTGAAGCTCGGCATGTGAAGCGGTCCGTTCCCTGCGAGACGGTCAGTCGACAGTGGGAGGCACGATACGGCGCCTGTCGGGCAGCCAGGTCTCCTCGTCCTCGGCGACGAATTCGGGACGCTGATCGCGGCGGTCCTTGTTGCGGCGCTTCTTGCCGTCACGCTGCGGAGTGCGGAGGCCGCCCGCGATCCCGTCACGCGATGCCGCCGTGCCCGGGACGGCACGCTCACCGGAGGCTGTACGGGCCGTGCGCTGGGCGGGAGGAGCGCCCATGACACCCCGCTCGGGAGCGGCAGTGCTGCCCGCAGGCGTCTGTCCCCGGGGCGCTGCTGTCCCTGCGAAGCCTTCGTTGCCCACGACGCCTCTTCCGGTGCCAGGACGGGGCACAGATCCGGGACGTCCCCCTGGCATCGAGCCGGTCATGCTGCGGCCTCCCGCTCGCCCGCCGGGCATGCTGCGCCCCATGGTGACCTGTCCCTCGGGTTCGCCACCGACAACGATGCCCCGGTACGGCATCGCCCTGCCCGTGGGCGGCTGCGAGGGACGGCCGCCCACGATCCCCCGAGCACTGCCCGGAGTGCGTCCGTACTGCGCCGATGCGGTCGCGTGACCGGCACCGGGAGCGGTACGTCCGTCCTCAAAGCCGGGCATGCCCGTCCGGGGGCGGGCGGTTCCCTGATCCGGTGTGGGCGGACGGGTGGCACCGATGGTGCGGCCTTGTCCAGGGGCCTGCGACGGACGGGAAGGCAGCTTCGCCCCCGAGATCGTACCGGTGCGTCCCGTCGCCGGGCCGGTCATCGGCGGCACCGGCACGCTTGGCGTGCTCGGGCCGGACGTGGCCGGACTGTGCGTGGGCAGCGGCGTAACACTTGTCGCGGTCGGCGTGTGCGTGGTGGGGAGAATCGCTGTCGAATCGATCCCGGTGTGCGGAACACTGGCGGGATCCGCGTGCAGAGTGCCGCCTGCAGACACCCCACCGGCATGACCCGTCACTGTGCCCTGCGGCGCATGGCCCGGCGTCCCCTCGGACGCAATGCCGGCATGGCCTGTGACTCCTGCGCTGGACACCGCGCCAGACGGAGCCGACCCAGTAGCGGTCCCCGGGAAGGCCGTGTCCTTGCCAGATCCGACGCTCTTGGAGCCCTTCGGTACGATCGCGGCCGGTGGCGGCGGGATCGTCGGCTTCTTCAGTGCCGTGATCTGTTCCGCTGACAGCTGGTACGCCTGCCCCAGCTTCGTCATCTCGTCCGCGGTCTGCTGGCGCACCTGCTCCTTCTGCGCGGTCGCCTTCGCCAGGATGCCCGCCGAATCAGGGTCGTGTGGCGCCGCCTTCGCCGCATCGATGTTCGCCTGGGCCCCACCGTCGTCACGGGGTACCGACGCCTTCGCACGGGCGATCGCGTCCGCGGCGTGTGACAGGTACATGCCCGAATCGTTGGCGTAGTCCACGACCCGCAGCGTGGCGTTGGCGAAGTCTCCACTCCACGTGCGGAAGGAGTCGGCGCCCTGTCCCTTCCACTCCACATACTGCGGACGGGTCTTGAGTTCACCGGCGATCTTCTCGATCTCCTTGGCAGCCGCGAGGAACTTTTCCGCCCCAGCCTGCAGGTCATTGGCGTTCGCCTCATCGAGCCACGCCAGCATCTCCTCATGGGACATGTCCGCGAACGGATCGGCGCCCATCAGATGCCACCCGCAGTCTCGGCGTCCGGCGCCTCGGCCGAGGACTTCCGACCGCCCGGCCCGCCACTGTGCTCGCCCGCCTGGTGGGGCAGATCGGGCGTGTACTCGGCGCCGAAGTTCTTCTTCGCCTCCGCGTGGATGGCGTTGAGCCGGTCACGGACATCCGCATCCACGTTCTCGTATCCCTGGTGCGAAGCGAGCACCGCGAGCCCCATGCCCTCGATCGAGTCCGAGACCAGCTTGGACAGCTCCTCCAGCGACTCGACCATCGTGGCGTGCGCGGTGTACAGCCTGTCAGCCGGATGCCACACCCCTGCCCCGCCGCCGTAGCTGGCGCGGGTCGGCTGGTCCATGCCCACGTGATGCGCGCTGGCCGGCGACTGCTTGAGGTCTTGGACGAGCTGGTCGATGCGCTTTTGGAACCTCGTGAACGACGTCAGCTCCGTCATCAGGTCCTGGGCGGCACCTGCGGCGTCCTTCACCGCGTCGAAAGCCCCCGACGCCCATGAGCTGTTGTCCCCCATGGGCACATGACCTCCTCAGACACATCCCGTGGCCTGCAAGCCAACTACCGTGACTGTATTGGCGTCCTGACCAAAGCGCCTGAGTACCGGTACTCAGGCGCCTCACCAGGCAGGAATTGGCGCGAAGCCAACCCGTGGCGGCCGACCAAGCCCGGTGGCCCGCCCCGCGCCGCCCGCGCATGCCCCACAAGGGCAGGCCGATCCTCCACGACCTGAAGCGCGGAGGAACATGCCCAGAGGCATCAGGGCGCGGCTATCCGCACCGCTACGGAGACATCGCCGATCACGCGGTCAGCACCACGAGCTTCCTCACGAGCCACGGCGGTGCACCCCCTGTCCCACGTCACCTTGTAGCCAAAAGAGGCGTCTTCAACGTCCGAGAGGCGTCCTGAGCCCTCACCCGAACGCCTCTCGTCACCTAGACTGCATCGCCGCTGCTCAAGCCGGCTTCTTCACACTCAGCGGCAGCAGCTTCCGCCCCGTAGGGCCGATCTGGATGGACGTGTCCATCGCCGGGCACACCCCGCAGTCGAAGCACGGCGTCCAGCGGCAGTCCTCGACCTCCGTCTCGTCGAGGGCGTCCAGCCCGGGCCCCTGGCGCATCCTGTGGCAGGAAAGATACGGCGAGACCGGCCGCGGCGACGTCCGTCAGCACTGCTGCCCGGTCTTTAGAATGACGGGGTACGAGGAGCCGCGTCACCTCTCGTCAGAGATGTTCGTGCCCGCCGGCGCCCGATAGCAACGTGAATTCACATCCACAGTGATGATCTGCTTCAGGTTTCCCGAGCGTTTCTTCGCCCACTCGATCGCGACAGCGTGATGCGTCTTCTCGTTGACTGCGATGATTTCCGGGTTGCGGGCCATCGACTTCGTCTCGCCGTCCTTGGTGATTCTCCAGCCGTGCGCGGGAAGTTCTTTGCGAAGGTTGTCCATGGCCTGCTGGAAGGTTCCCGATTTCAGGTCGTAGACGGACCACGGGTGATGAATCGAGTAGTATTTCTCCATGTCGGGGTCGACGGCGTCGCAATTATTCACTGCGGCGCTGGGCTCCGTAACTTTTCCCTTTACACCCATCCAGTCCAGGAGTCCGCCGGAGACGTCGTTGACCTCGTCCTTCGAGGCCTGAATCGCCTGCTCCTGCGGCTTGTAACCGAGCTTTTCTTCGTCACTCTTGGAATCCACAGATGCACACCCTGTCAATACGAGGGAGGCGGCCGCAAGGGCGGACAATTTCGCCAGCGACCCGCTCCTCCACGCCACATTCACCCAGTTAATCCTCAACAGTTACACCTTCATAGTCGCCCACGATGACACGAGCCTGATTCTTCAACGCTTCTGACGGGTTTCCGTTCTTGGCGACATCCCAGTACGCTCCATGTCCCCCGCCGTCCGTCTTCATGACAGTCGACCCGAAACTGTCATCGGTGGGAATCGTGAAGTCACCTCCGAGCCCGACGAGCCTACCGCCGCCGGTAACGAAATCATCGTCGCCGGTTCCTTGCATTGCCCACATGTGGTGCGGATCGATACCGAGGTCACCGGAACGGGCCGCCTGCATGCCGGGGCTCCCTGCCACGACCACGTCGTCGGCGGCGAGCGGGCCGTCCAGGAACGATCCCGCTTTAGCTGCGTCCCCGATCACTGTCGAGCCGTAGCTGTGCCCGATCAGTGTCGTGTGCCCAAGATTATTGGGGCCCGACTCGGTCTGGTGGGCGACGCGGGTTCCGTCCATGAATTCCCGCAGAGTCGGCCCGGCCTTTTCCGCGTACGAGTCATGGATGGCTTGCGGGATGATGTCGCCCTTGTGTCCGGGATATGCCGAGCGTGGGGCTGGTCGTAAGCCTGTCCGAGCTTGGTCATCTCGTCGGCTGCCTGCTGACGCAACTACTCCTTGTGCGCGGTCGCCTTCGCAAGGATCTTCGCCGTGTCCGGGTCTTTGGGAACGGCCTTCGCGGCGTCGATGCCGGCCTGCGCGTCACCGTCTTCGCGCGGGATCGACGCCTTGGTACGAGCGATGGCATCGGCAGCGTGAGAGAGGAAGGTGCCGGAGCCGTAGCTGTAGTCAGCGATCCGCAAGGTGGCGTTGGCCAGATCCCCGCCCCAGGCGCGGAAGGCATCGGCGCCCAGGCCCTTCCACTCCACGTACTGTGGGCGGATCTTGAGCTCGGTGGCGATCTTCTCGATCTCCTCGGCCGCCGCGAGCAGCCTGTCCGCACCGGCCTGGACGATGGCCGGATCGGCTCTGTCGAGCCACGCCAGCATCTCCGCGTGCGACATGTCGGCGAACGGATCGTCACCCATCAGATCCCTCCGGCGGTCTCGCCGCCCGCCGTGTCCGGCGTCGGCGTGCTGGTCCGGTCGCCGTGCTGGTCTCCCGTCCGCTGCTTGGCCAGGCCGGGCACGTACTTGCCGCCGAAGTTCTTCTCGGCCTCCGCCGTGATGGCGTGCAGCCGGTCGCGGACGTCGGCGTCCACGTTCTCGTAACCCCTGTGTGAGGCGAGGACCGCGACGCTCATGCCCTCGATCGAATCCGAGAGCATCTCGGACAGCTTCTCCAGCTCGCTGATCACCTTGGTGTGCGCGGTGCCGAGCGTGTCGGCCGAACCCCACGTGCCGTCGCCTCCGCCGAAGTGCACACGGCCAGGCTGGTCCTTCCCCACCTGGTGGGCACCGGCCGGCGACTGCTTGAGGTCATGGATGAGGGCGTCGATGCGCTTCTGGAACGCGGTGAACGACGTCGGCTCCGTCATCACGCCCGCAGCGGCACCCGCCGCCATGTCGAAGACGCCCGACATCCATGAACTGCCGCCCCCCGTGGACACGTACCCTCCAAACACGCTCCGTAGCGCACCGGCCGACTCCAGTGACAATAGTGGCGTCCTGCTACAGAGCACTTGAGTACGCGTACTCAAACCTCTCCCCCGTGCGACAACTGGCACGAAGCCGTCCCCCAGCGGCCGAGGATGCCCGGTGGGGCTCGGCGGCCGCCCCCTGCACCTGGAGAGCGGGGCGTCTGCGGTGCGGTAGACGTCCCGGCAGTCGTTCTCGTCGCACCCGCCGTTCTCAGCACCGGTCAGCCAGGTCAGCTCGTCATCGCCGTGGTGCAGCCCGGCCGCAGCGCGCTCGAGAAACGCCCGGAGTTCCGGGTTCCTCGGTGGCCTCCGTCGACAGCCGTCGAGCGAACCGAGCACCGCGGCCGTCTCGTCCTCTGCGGACGTCCCGCCCCAACCTCAGCGGTGCGCCGCCGGGGCTCGGTCCATCCCCACTCCCCGGTTTCAGCCCGGCAGCGGGCCGCGACCCCCCGCAGCCCGCCCGGCCCGCTCCCGGCCGCCCCTGATCAGTGCGTGTGCCCGCTATCAGTGCGTGTGCCCGCTCCCCGCCGGCTTCTTCACACTCAGCGGCAGCAGCTTCCGGCCCGTCGGGCCGATCTGGATGGACGTGTCCATCGCCGGGCACACCCCGCAGTCGAAGCACGGCGTCCAGCGGCAGTCCTCGACCTCCGTCTCGTCGAGGGCGTCCGACCTCCTCGTAGGAGCGCTCGCGGGTGGTGTACCAGTCGACGTCGACGCCGAAGGGGGCGAGCGCCTTGTCCGCGCAGGCCATCCAGCGGTCGTAGGAGAAGTGCTCGCGCCAGCCGTCGAAGCGGCCGCCGTCCTCGTAGACCGCGCGGATCACCGCGCCGATGCGGCGGTCGCCCCGGGAAAGCAGGCCCTCGACGATGCCGGGCTTGCCGTCGTGGTAGCGGAAGCCGATGGAGCGGCCGTACTTCTTGTCACCGCGGATCTTGTCGCGCAGCTTGGCCAGGCGGGCGTCGGTCTCCTCGGCCGACAGCTGCGGGGCCCACTGGAAGGGGGTGTGCGGCTTGGGAACGAACCCGCCGATGGAGACCGTGCAGCGGATGTCGTTGGCGCCGGAGACCTCGCGGCCCTTGGCGATGACGCGGGTCGCCATGTCGGCGATCTGCAGGACGTCGTCGTCGGTCTCGGTGGGCAGGCCGCACATGAAGTACAGCTTGACCTGGCGCCAGCCGTTGCCGTAGGCGGTGGCGACGGTGCGGATCAGGTCGTCCTCGGAGACCATCTTGTTGATGACCTTGCGCATGCGCTCGGAGCCGCCCTCGGGGGCGAAGGTCAGGCCCGAGCGGCGGCCGTTGCGGGTCAGCTCGTTGGCCAGGTCCACGTTGAAGGCGTCGACGCGGGTGGAGGGCAGCGAGAGGCCGATCTTGTCGTCCTCGTAGCGGTCGGCGAGGCCCTTGGCGATGTCGCCGATCTCGCTGTGGTCCGCGGAGGAGAGCGACAGCAGGCCGACCTCCTCGAAGCCGGTCGCCTTCAGGCCCTGCTCGACCATCTCGCCGATGCCGGTGATGGAGCGCTCGCGCACCGGACGGGTGATCATGCCGGCCTGGCAGAAGCGGCAGCCGCGCGTGCAGCCGCGGAAGATCTCCACCGACATCCGCTCGTGGACGGTCTCCGCGAGCGGGACGAGGGGCTGCTTGGGGTAGGGCCACTCGTCCAGGTCCATCACGGTGTGCTTGGACACGCGCCACGGCACGCCGGACCGGTTGGGGACGACGCGGGCGATACGGCCGTCGGGGAGGTACTCGACGTCGTAGAAGCCGGGGACGTACACCCCGCCGGTCTTCGCCAGGCGGAAGAGCACTTCCTCGCGGCCGCCGGGGCGGCCCTCGGCCTTCCAGGCGCGGACGATCTCGGTGACCTCCAGGACCGCCTGCTCACCGTCGCCGATGACCGCGCAGTCGATGAAGTCGGCGATCGGCTCGGGGTTGAAGGCGGCGTGGCCGCCGGCCATGACGATCGGGTCGTCGACCGTGCGGTCCTTGGCCTCCAGGGGGATGCCGGCCAGGTCCAGGGCCGTGAGCATGTTGGTGTAGCCCAGCTCCGTGGAGAAGGACAGGCCGAACACGTCGAAGGCCTTCACCGGGCGGTGGCTGTCCACCGTGAACTGCGGGACGCCGTGCTCCCGCATCAGCGCCTCCAGGTCGGGCCACACGCTGTAGGTGCGCTCGGCGAGGACGCCCTCCCGCTCGTTGAGCACCTCGTAGAGGATCATGACGCCCTGGTTGGGCAGGCCGACCTCGTAGGCGTCCGGGTACATGAGCGCCCACCGGACGTCGCACTCGTCCCAGCTCTTGACGGTGGAGTTGAGTTCGCCGCCCACGTACTGGATCGGCTTCTGCACATGCGGGAGCAAGGCTTCGAGCTGCGGGAAAACCGACTCGACGGTCATCGCGGGGAACTTTCGTGAGCTGACAGGGGGGACCCTCAAGCCTAACCCGGCCGGAGGGCTGCCCCGAACGGCCGCGGTACCGGCCGGCGGCGGCCCCCGACGGGCCGGCGCCGGCCGGGTCCGGTGCGCTACGCCGACATGGGCCGCTGCACCCTGATCGACTGCAGCAGGCCCACCGCCACCCATACCGCGAACATGGACGAGCCGCCGTAGGAGACGAACGGCAGGGGCAGGCCGGTGACCGGCATGATGCCGAGCGTCATGCCGATGTTCTCGAAGGCCTGGAAGGCGAACCAGGCGACGATCCCGGCGGCGACGACGGTGCCGTACAGCTCGGTGGTCTCGCGGGCGATGCGGCAGGCACGCCACAGGACGACGCCGAGCAGCACGATGATCAGGCCCGCGCCGGCGAAGCCCAGCTCCTCCCCCGCGACCGTGAAGACGAAGTCGGTCTGCTGTTCGGGGACGAACTGGCCGGTGGTCTGGGAGCCGTGGAAGAGGCCCGCGCCGGTGAGACCGCCGGAGCCGATGGCGATACGGGCCTGGTTGGTGTTGTAGCCGACGCCGGACGGGTCCAGGCTCGGGTTGGCGAAGGCCGCGAACCGGTTGATCTGGTACTCGTCGAGGATGTGCAGCTGCCAGATGGCGATGCAGCCGACCGCGCCCGTGGCGAGCAGGCCGAACACCCAGCGGTTGGAGGCGCCGGAGGCGAGCAGCACGCCCAGGATGATGGCCACCAGGACCAGGACCGTTCCCAGGTCGGGCATGAGCAGCACGACCAGGATCGGTACGGCGGCCAGGCCCAGGGACTGCAGGACGGTGCGGTGGTCGGGGTACTCCTTGTCGCCGGCGTCCACCCGCGCGGCGAGCATCATCGCCATCCCGAGGATGATCGTGATCTTCACGAACTCCGAGGGCTGGATGGAGAAGCCGCCGCCGAGCACGATCCAGTTGCGGCTGCCGTTGATGGTGGCGCCGAGCGGGGTGAGCACCAGCAGGATGCCGAAGAGCGAGGCGCCGTAGAGGATCGGGACCGCGCTGCGCAGCGTGCGGTGGCCCAGCCAGACGGTGCCGATCATCAGGGCGAACCCGATGCCGGTGTTGAGCAGGTTGCGGATCAGGAAGTAGTACGGGTCGCCCTGGTTGATCTCGGTGCGGTTGCGGGTGGCCGAGAAGACCAGGGCGGTGCCGATGCCGGAGAGCGCGAGCGCCGACAGCAGTATCGGCCAGTCCAGGCGGCGGACCACCGAGTCACGGGCGAGGAGCCGGGTCCAGCCGGCCCGCTGGGGCCCGTAGCCGGGGACGGAGAAGTTGTTCGCGCCGGTCATGCGCCGCTCCTCCGGCTTCCCCTGCTTCCCCGGCGGCGCGGGCGCCTGCGGGTGTCACGGTTGCCCGTGGAGGTGTTGGTGGTCGCGGGTGTCTGCTGGCCGTCGGGGGCGGTGGTGGTGCCCTGCTCGGCGACCTGCTTGGCGATCTTCTCCTGGTCCTTGGCCGGGTCGCCGGGGATCTTCGGGGCGGGGATGGTGCCGTCGGGCTGGATCTTCGGCAGGCTCGTCTGCGGCGTGGGCAGCAGGGCCTTGCGGTTGTCGACGGAGCCGTCGGCCTGCACGCCGTACAGGGCGCTGTAGATGTTGCGCACGGCCTCACCGGAGGCGCCGGAGCCGGTACCGGCCTGGGCGATGGTCATGATGACCGTGTAGTCCTTGGTGTAGGTGGCGAGCCAGGACGTGGTCTGCTTGCCGTAGACCTCGGCGGTACCGGTCTTGGCGTGCAGCGGGATCTTGTCCTGCGGCCAGCCGTTGAACTTCCAGGCGGCGGTACCGCGCGTGGCGACGCCCGCGAGCGCCTGGTCCATCATGTCGCGGGTGGCCTTGGTGATGGGCAGCCTGCCGTGCGCCTGGGGCTTGATCTCGGTGACGTGCTTGCCGTCGGGGCTGATGACGGCCTTGCCGATGGTCGGGGTGTACATGGTGCCGCCGTTGGAGATCGCGCCGTAGATCACGGCCTCCTGGATCGGGGTGAGCAGGGTGTCGCCCTGGCCGATGGAGTAGTTGATCTCGTCACCCTCGCGCATCTTGTTGCCTTCGAGGCAGTTCTCGTATGCGATCTTCTCGACGTAGGTGCCGTTCTTCTTGCCGGACTTGCACCAGGCGTCCTTGTTGGCCTCCCAGTAGCGCTGCTTCCACTGGCGGTCGGGGACGCGGCCGGTGACCTCGTTGGGCAGGTCGATGCCGGTCTCCTTGCCGAGGCCGAACTGGTGGGCGGTCTTGAAGAACCAGTCCTTGGGCCGGCCCTTCTTCGGGTTGATCCCGCCGTCCTTCTTCCACTCGCTGTCCGCGAGACCGTAGAAGACGGTGTCGCAGGAGACCTCCAGGGCGCGGCCGAGGGTGATGTCGCCGAAGTTCTCGCCCTCGAAGTTCTTGAAGGTCTGGCCGCCGACCGAGTAGGAGCTGGTGCACGGGTAGGCGCCGTTGAAGTCGTAGCCGGCCTGGACCGCGGCGGCCGTGGAGACCACCTTGAAGGTCGAGCCGGGCGCGGACTGACCCTGTATGGCGCGGTTCAGCAGCGGGTAGTCGGAGTTCTTCCCGGTGAGCTTGGCGTAGTCCTTGGCGGAGATGCCGCCGACCCAGACGTTGGGGTCGTACGTCGGCGCGGACGCCATGGCGACGACCCGGCCGGTCTTGGCCTCCATGACGACGACGGCGCCGGAGTCGGCCTTGTAGTTGGTGCCGGTGATGCTGTCGTACTGCCGGCGTGCGGCCTTCATGGCCTTGTCCAGCTCGTACTCGGAGACCCGCTGGACGCGCGCGTCGATGCTGGTGACCAGGTTCGAACCGGGCTCGGCCGCGTCCGACTTGGCCTTGCCGATGACCCGGCCGAGGTTGTCGACCTCGTAGCGGGTGACGCCGGCCTTGCCGCGCAGTTCCTTGTCGTACTGCCGCTCGAGCCCGGAGCGGCCGACCATGTCGGAGCGCAGGTAGGGCGAGGAGGTGTCCTTGGCCCGCTGGATCTCGTCGTCGGTGACGGGCGAGAGGTAGCCGAGGACCTGCGCGGTGTTGGACTTGCCGGGGCCCGCGTAGCGGCGCACGGCCTCGGGCTCGGCGGTGATGCCGGGGAAGTCCTCGGCGCGCTCGCGGATCTGCAGGGCCTGCTTGGGCGTGGCCTCGTCGGTGAGCGGGATGGGCTGGTAGGGCGAACCGTTCCAGCAGGGCTGCGGGGTCTTGGCGTCGCACAGCCGGACCTTCTGCTGGATCTCCTGCGGGTCCATGCCGAGGACGCCGGCGAGCTTGGTGAGGACCGCCTTGCCGTCGTCCTTCTGCTTGAGCAGGTCGGTGCGGGAGGCGGAGACCACCAGGCGGGTCTCGTTGTCGGCCAGCGGCACGCCGCGGGCGTCCAGGATGGAGCCGCGCGTGGCGGGCTGGACGACCTGCTGGACGTGGTTGCCGGACGCCTCCTTCTGGTAGTGGGCGCCCTCTCGGATCTGGAGGTACCACAGCCGGCCGCCGAGGGTGCCGAGCAGGGAGAGGACGAGGATCTGGATGACGACGAGCCGGGTCTGGACCCGTGGGGTCCGGCCGGTCTCGGGAATGTTGGTCACTGGTGCTGCCTCCCCCTCTCAGTGTGCGGACGCGTCGTGTCCGGCGCAGCCGTGGGACCCACCGCCGTTCAACCGCCGTGCTGTCACAGGCGCTTGACCCCCTTGATGCGGCCCACCCGGGTGGTGCGGGTGCGGGCCTTCGTCTTCAGACCGCCGAGCGCGCCGCGCTGGCCGCCGATGCGCAGTCCGGTGCCGGAGGAGAGCCAGCCCGAGGAGATGTCGGACTTCTTGGCCGAACCGGCCTCGGCGAGCGGGTCGTTCTCGGCGCGCCGGGCCAGCGCCATGATGCCGGGGACCACGAACGGCGCGAGCAGCAGGTCGTAGACGGCGGCGCTGATCAGCAGGCCGGGCAGGCCGACGTGGCGGGCGGCGGTGTCGCCGACGAGGGCGCCGACCCCGGCGTACAGCAGGGTGGAGCCGATGGCGGCGGCGACCACCACGGCCATCGGGCCGGTGGCCGACCTGACCTGGCCGGTCTCGGGCTTGATGAGTCCGGCGAGGTAGCCGATGACGCACAGCACGAGGGCGTAGCGCCCGGCGGCGTGGTCGGCGGGCGGGGCGAGGTCGGCGAGGAGGCCGGCGCCGAAGCCGACGAGGCAGCCGCCGACGTGGCCGTAGACCATGGCCAGGCCGAGCACGGTGAGCAGCAGCAGGTCGGGGACGGCGCCGGGCAGGTGCAGCCGGGCCAGGACGCTCACCTGGATCACCAGGGCGACGACGACCAGCACGGTGGAGAGCAGGATCCGGTTGAGACGCATGGGGACTTTTCTCGCTCCTACTGCTGCTGGCCGTCGGTGGACTGCGCGTCGGGCCCGCCGGTGGTGCCGGTGTCGGGCAGGCCCGTGGTGCCGTCCCCGGAGCGGCCGGCGGTGTTCGCGTCGGCGGAGGGGGTGACGGTCACGGTGACGGTGGGCGTCGGGGTCGGCTTGGGCTTGGGCGGCAGGACCGTGTCGCGCGGATCCTTCTTCGGGGCCTGGACGACGACGCCGACGACGTCCAGCTTGCTGAAGCCGACGTACGGGGTGACGTAGACGGTGCGGGTCAGGTCGCCGCCGGAGGGGTCGACGCGGGAGACCACACCGACCGGGACGCCGGGCACGAACGGCTTGTCGGACTGCGAGCCGAAGGTGATGAGCCGGTCGCCCTTCTTCACCTCCGCCTTGCCGTTGAGGAGCTGGACGCGCATCGGGCGGTCGCCCTGGCCGGAGGCGAAGCCGAGTTCGTCGCTGCCCTCCATGCGGGTGCCGACGGTGAAGTCGGGGTCGTTGGCGAGCAGGACGGTCGCCGAGTCGGGGCCGACGGTGGTGACGCGGCCGACGAGTCCGTCGCCGTTGAGGACGGTCATGTCGCGGCGGATGCCGTCGTTCGAGCCGGCGTCGATGGTGATGGTCCAGGAGAAGCCCTGCGCGGCTCCTATGGCGATGACCTGGGCGCCCTTGATGCCGTACTGGCCCTGGCCGGCCAGCTTCAGCATCCTGTCCAGCTGGCCCAGGCGGCTGCGGGTGCGGTCGTCGCTGCCGAGCTTGGCCTTGAGCGCCGCGTTCTCCTTCTCCAGCGCGGCGAGCCGGTCGTGGCGGTCGCCGGAGTCGCGGACCGCGGAGACCGCGTTGCCGACCGGGTCCACCGCCCCCGACACGCCGTTCTCGATCGGGCCGAAGACGGTGGCGGCGGCGCGCCGGGCGCCGTCCACCGGGGAGTTCTCCCCGCCGCGGATGTCCACCGTGATCAGCGCGAACGCTACGGCGATCAGCAGCACCAGGAGCAGCCGGCTCTCTTTCGTGTCCCTCACGTGCGGCGGCCGTGCCCTTCCTCGTAGGAATTCGGGTGGCCCCTGGAGAACGCCGGTGGCGAAGCGCAAACCCGAGGGGCCCGTTCGTGGGAGCTTATGCCTCTATATCAACGATCCGCCGTACGAGAGGAGATCATCTCGTACGGCGGAATCGAAAAGCTGCGTCATCGGCGCGGCTGGGCGTCCAGGACCTGCTGCAGCGCCTCGAACTCCTCGACGCACTTTCCGGAGCCGAGCGCCACGCTGTCCAGCGGGTCCTCGGCGATGTGGATCGGCATGCCGGTCTCCCGGCGCAGCCGCTCGTCCAGGCCGCGCAGCAGCGCGCCGCCGCCGGTCAGCACGATGCCCCGGTCCATGATGTCGCCGGACAGCTCCGGCGGGCACTTGTCGAGGGTCGTCTTGACGGCGTCGACGATCGCGTTGACCGGTTCCTCGATCGCCTTGCGGACCTCGGCGGCCGAGATGACGACGGTCTTGGGCAGGCCGGAGACGAGGTCCCGGCCGCGGATCTCGGTGTGCTCGTCGGCGTCGAGTTCGTACGCGGAACCGATCGTGATCTTGATCTGCTCGGCCGTGCGCTCGCCCAGCAGAAGGCTGTACTCCTTCTTGACGTGCTGGATGATCGCGTTGTCCAGTTCGTCGCCCGCGACGCGGATGGACTGGGCGGTGACGATGCCGCCGAGCGAGATGACCGCGACCTCCGTGGTGCCGCCGCCGATGTCCACCACCATGTTGCCCGTGGCCTCGTGGACCGGCAGGCCGGAGCCGATGGCCGCGGCCATGGGCTCCTCGATGATGTGCACCTGGCGGGCGCCGGCCTGCGAGGAGGCCTCGATGACCGCGCGGCGCTCGACGCCGGTGATGCCGGAGGGCACGCAGACCACGACCCGCGGACGAGCCAGATACCGCCGCTTGTGGATCTTCAGGATGAAGTAGCGGAGCATGCGCTCGGTGATCTCGAAGTCCGCGATGACGCCGTCCTTGAGCGGGCGCACGGCGACGATGTTGCCGGGCGTGCGCCCGATCATCTTCTTCGCCTCGGCGCCGACCGCGAGGATGCCACCGGTGTTCGTGTTGATCGCGACGACGGACGGCTCGTTGAGTACGATCCCGCGACCCCTGACGTACACCAGCGTGTTGGCGGTCCCGAGGTCGACAGCCATGTCACGGCCGATGAACGACATTGAGTTCCCCATCAGGATTCGTCTGGCCTTCCCTGAGAGCTTTTGAGGGCATTTCAGGTACGGCGAGGTGGGTGCTGTGACGTGAAGGCTTCCATCGTAAACGCGCCTGCACGAACACTGCGCGAGGGTCTTCGCCATTGTCAGCAGATGGCGTACCGCCTCGCTTGTGGAGACGGCCCATCGGGGGCACGCGTTCCCCCGATCGGCACCGGGTATGCCGATGGGCGGCCGGATGCGGACGGCCGCCCAGGTCAGGCGGTCAGATGAACTGACGGTACGTCAGAAAGGGTGAGCGGGGAGCCGGTGCCGGGGTCTCCCCCGGGCCGGCGCCCCCGGCTCAGCCGCGGCCGGGGAAGAAGATCTTCACCTCGCGCTCGGCGGACTCCTCGGAGTCCGAGGCGTGGATCAGGTTCTCCCGCACGATCACGCCGTAGTCACCGCGGATCGAACCGGGCGCGGCGGCGATCGGGTCGGTCGGACCGGCCAGGGCACGCACGCCCTCGATGACCCGCTCACCCTCGACGATCATGGCCACGACCGGACCGGAGGCCATGAACGCCACCAGCGGCTCGTAGAACGGCTTGCCCTTGTGCTCGCCGTAGTGCTGCTCCAGCGTGTCCTGGTCCAGGGTGCGCAGCTCCAGCGCGGTGATCTGCCAGCCGGCCTTGCGCTCGATACGGCTGATGATCTCGCCGGTCAGGCCACGACGGACCGCGTCGGGCTTGAGGAGGACGAGGGTGCGCTGGGTCACGATGGACTCCTTCTGCTGTACAGATGTGCGGTGGCACGACCCTACAAGGTCTCCGTCACACAGCGTCAGCCGAGGCGGAGCCGGCCCCGGCGGCCGGCGTGGCCCGCGCGGCCCCGGCCGGCTCGGCGCCCTCGGCCTCGGCGGCCTGGGCGGCGAATCTCGCCTTCGCCGCGTCGATCTTCCGGCCGAAGTGCACCGACGCCCACCACAGCCCGGCGAACACCGCGCCCAGGAAGTACATCACCGGCACGACGAACCCGGAGGCGATCAGCGCGATCTGCAGCGCCCAGCCGAGCGCCACCCCGCCGGGCCGGTTCAGCATCCCGCACAGCAGCACGCACAGCACCATCGCGATGCCGCTGACCGTCCACACGGTCGACATGGACAGGTCCGGGTCCTTCATCGCGACCAGCGCGGCGAAGCCGATGACGAAGAACTCACCGATCAGAGTCGAGGAACACAGCGTACGCACGGAAAGTCAGCCCCTCCCGAGGAGCAGTCGGGCCTCACCGACGGTGATGACGGAACCGGTGACGAGCACACCGCCGCCGGAGAACTCGCCCTCCTCCTCGGCGAGCGTGATCGCCGCCTCCAGCGCGTCCGGCAGCCGCGGCTCCACCTGGACCCGCTCCTCGCCGAACACCTCCACGGCGACCGCGGCCAGCTCGTCGGCGTCCATCGCGCGGTGGCTGGAGTTCTGCGTGACCACGACCTCCGCGAAGATCGGCTCGAACGCCTCCAGCAGACCGCGCACGTTCTTGTCGCCGCTCGCCCCGACCACACCGATCAGCCGGCTGAAGTCGAACGCCTCCCGCACCGCCTCGGCCGTGACCTGCGCGCCCGCCGGATTGTGCGCGGCGTCCAGCACCACGGTCGGCGACCGGCGCACGACCTCCATCCGGCCCGGCGAGCTGACCGACGCGAACGCCTTGCGGACCGTCTCCGCGTCCAGCGGCTCCGCGCGCTGCGCGCCCACCCCGAAGAAGGCCTCCACGGCGGCGAGCGCCACGGCCGCGTTGTGCGCCTGGTGCGCACCGTGCAGCGGCAGGTACACCTCCGGGTACTCGCCGCCCAGACCGCGCAGCGTCATCAGCTGCCCGCCCACGGCCACCTGCCGCGCCACGACACCGAACTCCAGCCCCTCACGGGCCACCGTGGCGTTGACCTCCACGGACTTCTTCAGCAGCACCTGCGCCGCGTCCACCGGCTGCTGCGCCATGATCACGGTGGCGTCCTGCTTGATGATCCCGGCCTTCTCCCCGGCGATCTCGCCCGTGGTGCCGCCGAGCCGGTCGGTGTGGTCGAGGCCGATCGGGGTGATCACCGCGACGTCACCGTCGATGACGTTCGTGGCGTCCCAGCTGCCGCCCATGCCCACCTCGACGACGGCGACGTCCACCGGCGCGTCCGCGAAGGCCGCGTACGCCATGCCGGTCAGCACCTCGAAGAAGGAGAGCCGATACTCCTGCGCGGCGTCGACCATCTCCACGTACGGCTTGACGTCCTGGTACGTCTCGATGAACCGCTCGGCGGAGACCGGCGCGCCGTCCAGGCTGATCCGTTCGGTGACCGACTGCACGTGCGGGGAGGTGTACCGGCCGGTGCGCAGCTCGAAGGCGCCGAGCAGCGCCTCGATCATGCGGGCGGTGGAGGTCTTGCCGTTGGTCCCGGTGATGTGGATCGAGGGGTACGACCGCTGCGGCTCGCCCAGGACGTCCATCAGCGCGGCGATCCTGCTGACCGACGGCTCCAGCTTGGTCTCGCCCCAGCGGCTCGCCAGCTCCGCCTCGACCTCGCGCAGCGCCTTGTCGACCTCCGGGTCCTCGGGCCGCGCGGGCACGTCGGTGCTCGGCGGCCCGCCCTGGGTGCGCAGGGTGCGGCTGCCGGCCTCGATCACCGCGAGATCGGGGTCGCGGGTCGTCTCGGCCTCGATGATCTCCTCGAAGGAGTCCACGGGATCGGGCTGCTCGCTGTCGTCGTACGGGGGGAGGTCGCTCACGGGGCCCAGTGTACGGAGCGGGCGGGCCGGACGCGGCGCCGGTGCGGGGGGTGGCGGCCTCAGCCGGCGTCGGTGCGGGGCAGCGGGGCGGGGAGCGGTGCCGGTGCCGGGGGGGGCGGGGCCGGGGGGCCGGTGCGCGGCGTCGGGCGCGCGGTGGTCGGCGGCGCGCATTCCCGCGCGCCCCGGGGAACGCTGAAGGCCCCGGAAGCCTTCTCGGTCCCCGGGGCCTTCAGCGGCGTACGGACGTCACGCCTGCGGCAGCCGCTCCAGCTGGGCGGTGATGCGGGCGATGTCCTCCTCGGCCTTGGCCAGCCGCGTACGGATCTTGTCGACCACGTGGTCGGGTGCCTTCGCCAGGAACGCCTCGTTGCCGAGCTTGCCGTTCGCCTGGGCCTTCTCCTTCTCGGCCGCCGTCAGGTCCTTGGCGAGCCGCTTGCGCTCGGCGGCCACGTCGATCGTGCCGGACAGGTCCAGCGCGACCTCCGCCCCGGCGACCGGGAGGGTGGCCGTGGCGGTGAACGCCTCGCCCTCCGGCTGGAGCCGCAGGAGCTGGCGGATGGCGGCCTCGTGCGGGGCGAGCGCCGTGCCGTCCAGGGTCAGCCGGGCCGGGACGCGCTGGCCCGGCTGGAGGCCCTGGTCGGCGCGGAAACGGCGGACCTCGGTGATGACCGACTGGAGCGTCTCGATCTCCCGCTCGGCGTCCGCGTCCCGGAAGCCGCTGTCGGCCGGCCACTGGGCGACGACGACCGACTCACCGCCGGTGAGGGTGGTCCACAGCGTCTCCGTGACGAACGGGACGACCGGGTGCAGCAGGCGCAGCGTGACGTCCAGGACCTCGCCGAGGACCCGCTTGCTGGCCTCGGCGGACTCGCCGCCCGCCTGGAAGGTGGTCTTGGACAGCTCGACGTACCAGTCGAAGACCTCGTCCCACGCGAAGTGGAACAGCGCGTCGGACAGCTTGGCGAACTGGAAGTCCTCGTAGAACGCGTCGACTTCGGCGACGACGGAGTTGAGCCGGGAGAGGATCCAGCGGTCCGTGGCGGACATCGCCGACGGGTCCGGCAGCGGGCCGTCCACCGTCGCGCCGTTCATCAGCGCGAAGCGGGTGGCGTTCCAGATCTTGTTGGCGAAGTTGCGCGAGCCCTGGACCCAGTCCTCGCCGATCGGCACGTCGACGCCGGGGTTGGCGCCGCGCGCGAGGGTGAAGCGCAGCGCGTCGGAGCCGTACTTGTCCATCCAGTCCAGCGGGTTGACCGCGTTGCCGAAGGACTTCGACATCTTCTTGCCGAACTGGTCGCGGACCATGCCGTGCAGGGCGATGGTGTGGAACGGCGGGGTGCCGTCCATCGCGTACAGGCCGAACATCATCATCCGGGCGACCCAGAAGAAGAGGATGTCGTAGCCGGTGACCAGGACGGAGTTCGGGTAGAACTTCGCGAGCGACTCGGTCTGCTCGGGCCAGCCCAGGGTGGAGAAGGGCCACAGGCCGGAGGAGAACCAGGTGTCCAGGACGTCGGTGTCCTGGTGCCAGCCCTCGCCGGCCGGGGCCTCGTCGTCGGGGCCGACGCAGACGACCTCGCCGTCCGGGCCGTACCAGACCGGGATGCGGTGGCCCCACCACAGCTGGCGCGAGATGCACCAGTCGTGGAGGTTGTCGACCCAGTCGAAGTACCGCTTCTCCATCTCCTGCGGATGGATCTTGACCTTGCCCTCGCGGACCGCGTCACCGGCGGCCTTGGCCAGCGGGCCGACCTTGACCCACCACTGCATGGACAGGCGCGGCTCGACGGTGGTCTTGCAGCGCGAGCAGTGGCCCACGGAGTGGACGTAGGGGCGCTTCTCGGCGACGATCCGGCCGTCGGCGCGCAGTGCGGCGACGATGGCCGAGCGGGCCTCGAACCGGTCCAGGCCCTGGAAGGGGCCGTGCGCGGTGATGACGGCGTGCTCGTCGAGGACCGTGATGGCGGGCAGGTCGTGGCGGCGGCCGATCTCGAAGTCGTTCGGGTCGTGGGCCGGGGTGACCTTGACGGCACCGGTGCCGAACTCCGGGTCGACGTGCTCGTCGGCGACGACGGGGATGGAGCGGCCGGTCAGCGGCAGCTTGACGAGCTTGCCGACCAGGTGCTTGTAGCGCTCGTCGTCGGGGTGGACGGCGACGGCCGTGTCACCGAGCATCGTCTCGGCACGGGTGGTGGCGACGACGATGGTGTCGTCCCCCTCGCCGTACTTCATCGAGACCAGCTCGCCGTCGTCGTCCTGGTACTCGACCTCGATGTCGGAGATCGCGGTCAGGCAGCGCGGGCACCAGTTGATGATGCGCTCGGCACGGTAGATCAGCTCGTCGTCGTAGAGCCGCTTGAAGATGGTCTGGACGGCCTGGGACAGGCCCTCGTCCATGGTGAAGCGCTCCCGCGACCAGGCGACGCCGTCACCGAGGCGGCGCATCTGGCCGGAGATCTGCCCGCCGGACTCGCCCTTCCACTGCCAGACGCGCTCGACGAACGCCTCGCGGCCCAGATCGTGGCGGGACTTGCCCTCCTTGGCCAGCTCGCGCTCGACGACGTTCTGCGTGGCGATGCCGGCGTGGTCCATGCCCGGCTGCCACAGCGTCTCGAAGCCCTGCATGCGCTTGCGGCGGGTGAGGGCGTCGATGAGCGTGTGCTCGAAGGCGTGGCCCAGGTGCAGGCTGCCCGTGACGTTCGGCGGCGGGATGACGACGGTGAACGGCGGCTTGTCGCTCTTCTCGTCCGCCTCGAAGTAACCCCGCTCCACCCAGCGCTCGTACAGCGGCCCCTCTACGTCGGCCGGCGCGTACTGGGTCGGCAGTTCGGTGTCGGGCGCTGGTGGCTGCTGCTGAGCGTTCTCGGTCACGGGGTCAGTTTAGAGGCGTCACGGCGCTGTCCCGAACCGCATTCTTCTGTAACGGTGCGCACCCCGATGGCCTGCGCCCGGCGGGCCTGCGCCAGGATGTCAGGTACGCATAAGTATCTGGAGGGGAACCCAGTAATGAGCTACAACCAGCCGGGCCCGTACGGCGGGCAGCCCCAGCAGCCCGGGCCGTACGGTCAGCCGGGCCCCTACGGCCAGCAGCCGCCGCAGGCGCCGCCCGCGCAGCCCGGCTACGGCTACCCCCAGCAGGCCCCGCCGCCCCAGCCCCAGCCGGGGTACGGCTACCCGCAGCAGCCCCAGCCCGGCCCGTACGGCCAGCAGCCTCCGCAGCCGCAGCCCGGTCCGTACGGCCAGCAGGCGCCGCAGGGCATCCCGGCGCAGGCTCCCTACGGCCAGCAGCCCCAGCCCCCGTACGGCCAGCAGCCCCCGTACGGCGGCATGCCCCAGCCGCCGGCCGCCGACAGCGGCGGCGGCCGCGCCAAGAAGACGGCGCTGATCATCGGCGCGGTCGCGGTCGTGGCGGCGATCGCGGTCGGGGCGTACATGGTGATCGGCGGCGGTGGCGGCAGCTCCGTCGCGGACGACGGCCCGCACAAGCTGGTGACGCCGGCGACGGTGCTGGGTGACTACCAGAAGTCCGACGGTGAGAGCGGCACCATGTCGAAGGACGACATGAAGGACGCCGAGAAGTGGGGCGTGCACAACCCCAAGGACGTCAGCGCTTCCTACAAGTCCGGGGACAAGAACGCCCCGCTGGCCATGAAGCAGCTCCAGTTCAGCGGCGTCTACGGAACCATCGACGACCCCGCCAAGACGGTGGACGCGATGTTCGCCCACATGAAGGACCAGACCAAGAAGGGCAGCGAGGACGAGGACGTCACCCTGATCGGCGAGCCCAAGGCGTACACGCCCGACGCGCTCGACGGCGCGGTCCTCAAGTGCCAGCAGGCGAAGTTCGCGAACTCCGAGGCGAGCACCGGTGCGCCGAAGGCCGTGAACATGACGGTCTGCATCTGGGGCGACCACAGCACCCTCGGCTTCGTCATCCCGATGGACATGGCCGACATGCTGTCGGGCAAGAGCACCGAACCGTCGGCAGCGGCCGACACCACCGCCAAGCTCCGCAAGGAGGTCCGGGTCAAGCTCTGACACCGGCACCGCACAGGGAAGGGGCCCCGGTCGAGCGACCGGGGCCCCTTCCCTGTGCGTGCGGGCGGCTACGCCGTCTTCTGCTCCCCCGCTCCCCGGCCGCGGGCGTCGCGCGGGATCAGGGTCGGGTTGACGTTGGAGAGGACCACGTCGGCGGTGATGACGACGCGGGCGACGTCCTTGCGGGACGGGACCTCGTACATCACGCCCTGGAGGACCTCCTCCATGATGGCGCGCAGGCCGCGCGCGCCGGTCTGGCGCAGGATCGCCTGGTCGGCGATGGCCTCCAGCGCCTCGCGCTCGAAGTCCAGCTCCACACCGTCGAGTTCGAACAGGCGCTGGTACTGCTTGACCAGGGCGTTGCGCGGCTCGACCAGGATCTTCAGCAGGGCCTCGCGGTCCAGGTTGTGGACCGAGGTGATGACGGGGAGGCGGCCGATGAACTCGGGGATCATGCCGAACTTGACCAGGTCCTCGGGCATGACGTCCTCGAACTGGTCCTTGGCCTCCAGCTCCCGCTTGGAGCGGATCGTGGCGCCGAAGCCGATGCCCTTGGCACCCGCGCGGCCCTCGATGATCTTCTCCAGGCCGGCGAAGGCACCGCCCACGATGAACAGGACGTTCGTCGTGTCGATCTGGATGAACTCCTGGTGCGGGTGCTTGCGGCCGCCCTGCGGCGGGACCGAGGCCGTGGTGCCCTCGAGGATCTTCAGGAGTGCCTGCTGGACGCCCTCGCCGCTCACGTCCCGGGTGATCGACGGGTTTTCGCTCTTACGGGCGACCTTGTCGATCTCGTCGATGTAGATGATCCCGGTCTCGGCCTTCTTGACGTCGTAGTCGGCCGCCTGGATCAGCTTCAGGAGGATGTTCTCGACGTCCTCGCCCACGTACCCCGCCTCGGTCAGCGCCGTGGCGTCGGCGATGGCGAACGGCACGTTCAGCATGCGGGCCAGGGTCTGGGCCAGCAGGGTCTTGCCGGACCCGGTCGGGCCGAGCAGGAGGATGTTGGACTTGGCCAGCTCGATGGCGTCCTCGCGGCCCTGGCCGCCGCCGTTCTCCCCGGCCTGGACCCGCTTGTAGTGGTTGTACACCGCGACGGACAGCGCCTTCTTGGCGGCCTCCTGGCCCACCACGTAGCCGTCCAGGAACTCGTAGATCTCGCGGGGCTTGGGAAGCTCCTCCCAGCGCACCTCGCTGGTCTCCGCGAGTTCCTCCTCGATGATCTCGTTGCAGAGATCGATGCACTCGTCGCAGATGTACACACCGGGCCCTGCGATGAGCTTCTTGACCTGCTTCTGGCTCTTGCCGCAGAACGAGCACTTGAGCAGATCGCCGCCGTCACCGATGCGTGCCACGGTGTGCTTCCCCTTCGCCTGGGAGACGCCTGGACGCGTTGAGTCCAGCGTTTCCTGGTGCTGCCTTATGTCGACGGTACCTTGCCGGGCCCCCCGTTCGGGCCCCCCTTGGCACGGTTCACTTCGACGTGACCGCGCCAAGGGGCGACGGGCGGGTGCGGTGTCCGCGTCAGCGGACGGCGGCGTTGTTCATCTTGCGGGTGGAAATGATCTGGTCGACGAGCCCGTAGGACAGGGCCTCCTCGGCCGTGAGGATCTTGTCGCGCTCGATGTCCTCGCGGATCTTCTCGATCGGCGTGGTGGAGTGCTTGGCCAGCATCTCCTCCAGCTGCGCGCGCATCCGCAGGATCTCGTTGGCGGCGATCTCCAGGTCGGAGACCTGGCCGCGGCCGGTCTCGCTGTAGGGCTGGTGGATCAGCACGCGCGCGTTCGGCAGGGCCATGCGCTTGCCCGGCGTGCCGGCCGCCAGCAGGATCGCGGCGGCGGAGGCCGCCTGGCCCATGCAGACCGTCTGGATGTCGGGCTTGACGAACTGCATCGTGTCGTAGATGGCCGTCAGCGCGGTGAAGGAACCGCCGGGGCTGTTGATGTAGACCGAGATGTCACGGTCGGGGTCCATCGACTCCAGGCACAGCAGCTGCGCCATGACGTCGTTGGCGGAGGCGTCGTCGATCTGGACGCCGAGGAAGATCACGCGCTCCTCGAAGAGCTTCGCGTACGGGTCGTACTCGCGCACGCCCTGGGAGGTGCGCTCCACGAAGCGCGGAATGACGTAGCGGGACTCGGCCGTGGGGCCGGTGTACTCGGCGCGCGTACGGTCGTAGATGCCGCTGCCGGGGAAGTCGTTCACGATGTCTCCTGGAAAGGGGCTGGGCGGTCGGCCGGGAGCTGGACGGGCTGAGTCGGCTCAGGCTCCGGTGCCGCCGCCGCCCGGCATGCCGGCGGCGTGGGTGATGACGTCGTCGATGAGGCCGTACTCCTTGGCCTCGTGGGCGTCGAACCAGCGGTCGCGGTCCGAGTCGCGGGTGATCTGCTCCACCGACTGGCCCGTGTGGTGGGCGGTCAGCTCGGCCATGCGCTTCTTGGTGTGCAGCAGCCGCTCGGCGTGGATCTTGATGTCGGAGGCCGAACCGGCCAGGCCCGCGGAGGGCTGGTGGATCAGGATCTCGGCGTTGGGCAGCGCGAAGCGCTTGCCGGGCGTGCCCGCGCTCAGCAGGAACTGGCCCATCGAGGCCGCCAGGCCCATGGCGATGGTCACCACGTCGTTCTTGATGTACTGCATGGTGTCGTAGATCGCCATACCGGCCGTGATGGAACCGCCGGGGCTGTTGATGTACAGGAAGATGTCCTTGTCCGGGTCGGCGGCAAGGAGCAGCAGCTGTGCGGTGATCTTGTTCGCGATGTCGTCGTCCACGGGCTGCCCGAGGAAGATGATCCGCTCGCCGAGCAGCCGGTTGTAGACCTGGTCGCCGAGGCCACCACCGATGGAGGGCTCGCCGGCGGCGGAGGGCATCAGATTCGTCACGTATCCACCTGCTCGTCTTACGACGGCGCCGGGCCGTCTCACGTGTTCTGCCGGGGCGTGGGGCCGTCCGGCCGGTTCCGGGGACTCCCCTGCCCTCGTATTCATGGACCCTAACGCGCGGGCCCCTTCGGGGAATCCCGCGAAGGGGAGTGTTCGCCGGGGGCGTAGCGCCGGGGCCCTCGGGGCGGGGTGGCCAGGTGTGACGACGGGCCCTGGGGAACATGCCCCAGGGCCCATCGTACGTACGTCGCGGACGCCGTGCCGGATCAGGCCTCGGCCTTCTCCTCGCCCTCGCCGTCACCCTCGGCGGAGGCGGCCTCGGCGGTCTCGCCCTCGGCGGCCTCGTCCTCCTCGTCCTCCAGGTCGACGATCTCGCCGTTGGTGTCCTTCACGGTCGCGGCCTCGACCACGACGGCCAGGGCCTTGCCGCGGGCGACCTCGCCGACCAGCAGCGGAACCTGGTTGTTCTGGACGACCGCCTGCGCGAACTGGTCGGGGGACATGCCGGAGGAGGCCGCGCGGCGCATGAGGTGCTCGGTCAGCTCCTCCTGGCTCACGTTGAGCTTCTCCTTGTTGACCAGCTCGTCCAGGACGAACTGCGTCTTGATGCCCTTGACCGCGGCGTCGCGGGTCTCGGTCTCGAACTCCTCGGCGGTCTTGCCCTGGATCTCCAGGTACTTGTCGAGGGTCAGGCCCATCTGGCCGAGCTGGTGGTGCTCGAGGTTGTGCTTGCGGGTGTTGATCTCGTCCTCGAGCAGCTTCTCGGGGACGGGGACCTCGACCAGCTCGAGCAGCTTGTCCAGGACGCGCTCCTGGGCCTGCGTGGCCTGGTCGTACTGCTTCATGTTCTCCAGGCGCTTGCGGCTGTCCGCGCGCAGCTCCTCGAGGGTGTCGAACTCGGAGGCGAGCTGCGCGAAGTCGTCGTCCAGCTCGGGCAGTTCGCGGGCGGCGACCTGGGTGACCTTGACGGTGACCTCAGCCTCCTTGCCGGCCGCCGAGCCGCCCTTCAGCTCGGAGGTGAAGGTGGCCTCGCCACCGGCCTCCACGCCCTTCACGGCGTCGTCGATGCCGTCCAGCAGCTCACCGGAGCCGATGGTGTAGGAGACGCCGTTGGCGATGCCGTCCTCCAGCACCTCGCCGTCGACCTTGGCCTCCAGGTCGATGGTGACGACGTCGCCGTCCTCGGCGGCGCGCTCGACCGGGCTGGTCGAGGCGAAGCGCTCGCGCAGCTGCTCGACCGCCTTGTCGACGTCCTCTTCGGTCACCTCGATGGCGTCGACCTCGACCTCGATGCCGGAGTAGTCCGGGATCTCGACGGTCGGGCGGACGTCGACCTCGGCGGTGAAGTTCAGCGTCTCGCCGTCCTTCAGCTCGGTGATGTCGACCTCGGGCTGGCCCAGCGGGTTCAGCTCGGCCTCGTTGACCGCGTCGGTGTAGAACTTCGGAAGCGCGTCGTTGACGGCCTCCTCCAGAACCGCACCGCGGCCGAACCGCTGGTCGATGACCCGGGCCGGGATCTTGCCCTTGCGGAAGCCCTTCACCGTGACCTGCTGGTTGATCTTCTTGTACGCCGCGTCGAGGCTGTCCTTGAGCTCCTCGAAGGGCACCTCGACAGTGAGCCGAACCCGAGTCGGGTTCAGGGTCTCCACGGCGCTCTTCACGGTTCGGTCTCCTTGTGGCTGACTTCTTGGATTTCGCCGGAGCCAGAGGGTTGTCCGGCGGATTAGCCGCCCGGAGGAGTTCGTAGGCCAGAAGGCCGGACACACGGGCGCGCAGTCTGCATAGTAACCGCAGCCGGTCAGCGCCCCAAAAGGCGATCACGGGAATCACGGGAATCCGCTGTGTGCACGGCGTGTCCGGGGGCGACGGGGGGAGTACGGCGTGTTCGACGGGGGGCGGCGGGTGGCGGCGGTCGTTCTGGGGCGTCTGCCGCCTGGCGGTCCGGGAGCGCCCGGCCTCGGGGCACCTGGCACCCGCCGTGCCCGGGCCGTATGGGGGCCCTGGGCTGTCCGGGGTGCCTGGGACCGGGGTGCCTGGGTCCGGGCCGCGTGCGGGCCGGCCGGGGCGCCCGGCCCGTGCGGGCCGCGTGCGGTGACGCCGGCCCGGTGGCCGGCGGATGGTCGGGGTGGCGGGATTTGAACCCACGGCCTTCCGCTCCCAAAGCGGACGCGCTACCAAGCTGCGCCACACCCCGTCTGGTGCGACACGTAGGGTACATGGCCGCAGGCTGTGCGGCCTCGTAATTGCCTCCCGGGGGGTGCGGGGGTGGTTCCTTGCGGGGTGGTGCGGCTCGGTGAGACAGGGCGCCGCACCGGGGCTCGCCCCGGCCCCCTCTCGCCGGTGGGCGACAAGACGCCGCCCGGGGCGCCGCCCCGGACCGCCTTTCCCACCCACCCACCCGGCTCGGTAAGGAGCAAGGTGCCCTCCCGGGGCTCCGCCCCGGACCCCGTGCGGGGGCTCCGCCCCCTGCACCCCCACCAGGGCCCCGCTCCCGCAACCCCATCAGGGCTTCGCCCCCCGCACCCCTCAGCGGGGCTCCGCCCCGGCACCCGGCCAGGGGGCCGGCCCCAGCCGCTGCACCCCACCAGGGTTCCGGCTCTGCCCTCGCACCCCGCCAGAGCATCGGACCCGCCCTACGTCCCGCCAGGGCTCCGACCTCTGTCCCTGTGCCCCGCCAGGCAGTCTGTCCCTATGCCCCGCCAGGGCTCTGGATCCGCCTCTGTCTCCGCAGGCCCCGTCGGACTCCGGCACTGCGCCGGGCCGGGCCCGTGCGGCCGGTACGGGCTGGGTGTGGGCCGGGCCCATGAGATCGCGCTGTGCGCGAGCGATGAGCGGGGGACGGGCAGGGGGCCGCGATGGGGGCGGGAGGCCTTGCGACCGTCGGGAGGGGGGCGGCGGGGCCGCCGCTCGTGCGGGCGCACCGGCGCGGTGCGGGCGGTCGCTGCGGGCGCCGGGCCCGGAAGGGGTGTGCGGGGAAGGGGCCGGACCCGCTACGATGCCTGTGTGCCGCGGTCGGTCGATCAGCGGCGCGCGTTGTGTGCGGGCGTAGCTCAATGGTAGAGCCCCAGTCTTCCAAACTGGCTACGCGGGTTCGATTCCCGTCGCCCGCTCCATGTGGCCAGGGGCCAGGTCAGGGGAGTGATTCCCGGACCTGGCCCCTCGGCGTTCGCGAGGCGAGGCGGGCCGAGCCTGCCCCGGGCCGGGTCGGGCCGGGGTCCCGTCCGCCTCAGAAGTTGATCGAGTTGATCGTGTCCGCTATCGAGTTCATGAAGCGGTTGATCGACGGGGCCATGCCGGTGGAGGCGAGGAAGAAGCCGAAGAGGACGGCGACGATGGCCGGTCCCGCCTTGATGGAGCCCCCTCGGAGCAACACCACCAGGATGATCGCCAACAGCAGCACCACTGACAGTGAAATGGCCACAACTGATCACACCTTCGGTCGGTCCGCTCTCCCGGCCCGGGGCTCCCACCCCACGCCCCCGCTGGAACCATCGTGCCACCAACACGGCCCGCCTATGCCGCGCCTGACGCATCATCGGTCAGGTCCGTGACACGCGGCCCGCGCACCACAGGGGGTGACGCGCCCCGTCCACCAGGCCCCATCAGGCCCCACCGGGCGTTCCCGCGCACGAAGTCGCGGCGGTGGGCCGGTGCGGTGGCGTCCCCGGCGGGCTCCGGCGACTCGCCGGGTAATTCGGTGATTTCGTTTCGATGTCTGCACAGGTCGTTCGCCGGTAATTCGAATTCCCGTCGCCGGGCGGCCGCCATCCGTCCGCACCGGTCAACTGGTCATGACCAATCCGGACATTGAGGGTTCCGGCCCGTGCGGCCGGTGTGGTGCGCGCCACCACCCGGTCACGTATTCCTCGCAGAATTCTGGGCAGCCGCCGCGCATAGCCGGGATCGCCGTCGGAGGTTCCGCGAAAACCGCACGGACGACGCTAAGGTGCCTCAGATGTTCCACGCTGCCTCCTCCCCCGGCCAGAACAGAACACCTCTCCCCCCAGCCCAGGCACCGGTTCCGGAAGGGCCGGTCCCGGACGGACCCCGCAGCGGCGCGGGCCGGTCCGGAAAACAGCGCGATCCCTTCTTCGACAATGCGAAGTACCTCGCGATCGTGCTGGTGGCGTGGGGACATTCCTGGGCCCCCGTGATGAGCGGCAACCGGTTCCTGGAAGGCGCGTACAACGTCGTGTACCTCTTCCACATGCCGGCGTTCGTCATCATCTCCGGTTTCTTCTCCCGTGATTTCGATCTGCGGCCGAGCCGGGTGAAGCGGCTGATCACCGGTGTCGTCGTGCCGTACGTCCTGTTCGAGACGGCGTATTCACTCTTCCGTGTCATCGCCGGCGGTTCCGGTGACCGGTCCGTCAGCCTTCTCTCACCCTGGTACCTGACCTGGTTCCTGTGCGCCCTGTTCATCTGGCGGCTGACGGCTCCCGTGTGGAAGCTGGTGCGCCACCCCCTGCCGGTCGCCCTCGGGATCGCGATGCTGGGCTCGGTGTCCCCGGCCATGGGCGGCACGCTGGACCTGCCGCGCGTCCTGCAGTTCCTGCCCTGCTTCGTGCTGGGGCTGTGCCTGAAGCCGGAGCACTTCCGGCTGGTGCGCCGCCGCTCGGTGCGGCTGCCGGCGGCCGCCGTGTTCGCGGCGGCGCCGGTCCTCGGCTGGTGGACCGCGCCGAGCGTGAACACCGGCTGGCTCTACCGCAACGGCGCCGCTCAGGACCTGGGCGCGCCCTGGTGGGCGGGGCCCGTCATGGTGCTGGTGACGTTCGCGGGCGCGGTGCTGCTGACCGGGTGCTTCCTCGCCCTGGTGCCCGGGCGCCGGATGTGGTGCACGGCGCTCGGCACGGGCACGCTGTACGGCTATCTGCTGCACGGCTTCGTGGTCAAGGGCGTGCTGTACGCGGGCTGGTTCGAGACGCCCTGGCTGCACAGCCCGCTCGGCGCGCTCCTCGTCACCGTGCTCGCGTCGGCCTGCGTCACCCTGCTGTGCACCCGGCCCGTGCGCGAGGTCTTCCGGTTCGCCGTGGAGCCGAGGATGGAGTGGGCCTTCCGGCGGGAGCCCGCGCGCCCGGACAGCGGTCGCGCCGGTGGGGTGGACGGCGGTCACTCCGGTGGGAAGGGCGGCGGCCACGCCGCTGGGGCGGGGCACGAGGCCTTGGCCGGCGCGGGTGCCGGGACCGCGGCCGCTGGTGCCGGGGCCGCCTAGGTGTGCTGTTCGGACAGGTTGGTGACGCGGCTGGCTGGTGGGTGGCCGCCGACGGCGCCGCCGCGCTGAGCGGGCGCACGCCCCGGCCGACCGCCCTCCTCCGCGCCCCGGGCGTATGCCGCCTCTCGAAACCGGCCGGCCGCCTGTTCCTCCGCTCGCCTCCGCCGGACGGCTGTGGCCGCAGGTCCACGCCGGACGGCCGGGGCCGTCCGGCACCCGGTCAGGCGGGCGGCTCGCCCTTCAGGTGCCGCATCAGCCGCTCGAAGTGCTGCCAGCCCGACAGGTCGGACGGGTCGCCCGGGAAGTCGTAGTACAGCGCCGGGCGGGTCTTCGGGCCCAGTTCGCGCGGGCGCCGGCCGAGCGGGGTGTTGCGGGCGCGGTCGCCGGGCATGGCGCGTACCTCCTCGGCGCCGAGGACGAAGGCGTACGGGACGCCCGGACCCTCGAACCGCGGCGGCACCGACAGGTCGCGGCGGGCCCGGCGGATCTGCACCAGCATGGACTGCAGGTCGTGCCGGGTGGCGAGGATCTCCGCCGCGCTCGGCACCGCGTGTGCCGGCACCTCCTGGCCTGGGCCGTAGCCGAACGCCAGGGTGACGTCCTCCTCGACGCCGCCGGTGGTGCGCGAGACGCGGACGGTGGCGAGGCCGGGGCGCTCCGGGGTGCCGACGACCACGAACCAGGTCGGCTCGGGCGCCCGTTCGTGGGCGACGTCGGTGAACTGGCGCAGGGACCAGGGCAGGTTGGCGGGCTCCTCGGTGCCCCAGCCGGCCGGCGGCTCGCCGGTGATCTCGCGCCACACGGCCTCCAGGGCGCCGCCGAGGACGAGGCGGTCGTCGGCGGGGTGGACGGCCCGGTAGGAGATGGCGAGCTGGCGTTCGCCGGTGTCGGCGACGTCCCGGGTGAAGGCGGCGGCGACCGGGGTGCGCGGGTCGTCGGGGGTGGCCTGCGGTGACTCGACGGTGACGAACAGGCCGTTGTTCCACTCCAGGACGGCGCCGGACAGGCCGTCGTAGTAGCCGTCCTGCTCGTCCTGGACGACCCAGCGCGAGGGCCAGCCGGGCAGGGCGGTGCGGACCGCCGGGGACAGGCGGGTACCCGCGGGGGTGACGATCTGCAGGCCGAGGCCGGCGTCGGCGGCCGCCCGGAAGGCGTCGGCGAGCCAGGCGGTCATGGCGACCACGGGCCGGTCCTGGATGACGACGGCGACCTTGTCGGTGAGGACGTCCACGGCGGGCTGGGCGGCGGCGGGCACGGGGGCCACGCTCACCCCGTCGGTCTTCACCACGGCCAGCGACCGCGCGGCCTCGGGGGGCCAGGCGGTGCCGCCGACGAGGGCGGCGAGCCGGGCCGCGAAGGTCCCGGCGAGGTCCTCGCCCTCCTTGACGCCGGTGGTGGCGCGGGCCTCGGTCCACCAGTACGGCACCTCGGGCTCGCTCGCGCCGAGCAGCCGCTGCGCTTCTCCCCTGACCTGGACGAGCAGCGGTGCCTCCACGGAGACGAGGGGCCTGCCCTCTTCGTCGCAGAGCCGCACCACGGCCCCGCCGTCCTCGGCGCCGACCAGTTTGTCGGGGCCGCCGGAGAGCAGGCCCGCGATCACGCTCAGCGGGTCGGGCATCTTCTTGGTCAGGGCGACGACGTCCTTGGTCATGACTTCTTTCACCTGTTCCCGGCGTAGACGGTCTGGATCAGCCGGTTCGGCTCGCCCCGGCGGACCAGCACGCCGCGGCCGGGCGGCTGCTGGCTCGCGTAGACGCCGGGGAAGAGCTGGCCCTCGCCGCGGTCGCCGGACATCACGAGCGCCGCGGAGCCGGACTCGCGCAGGCCCTGGAGCAGCGGCTCGTACAGGCCGCGGGAGGCGCCCGCGACCCGGCGGGTGAGGACGAAGTGCAGGCCGATGTCGACGGCGGAGGGGATGTACGGGACGAAGGGGGCGAGGGGCTGCTGTCCGGCGGTGGTCAGGACGTCGTAGTCGTCGACGAGGATGACGATGCGCGGTCCGGAGCCCCAGCTGCCGGGTTCCAGGTCGGCGGGGTCGGCGCTCTCGTCGGGCAGCCGTTTCTCCAGTTCGCCCGCGATGCCGGTGGCCAGCGCGCCGGCCAGCTTGGCGTTGTAGGCGTAGCCGCCGCGGTACTCCTCCGGGACGGCGCCGCGCAGGCCGCGGCGGGGGTCGAAGACGCCGAAGACCAGCTCGTCGTCGCCGTACCGTTCGATCAGGCCCTCGGCGATCACCTTGAGCAGGTTGGTCTTGCCGCACTCGCTGTCGCCCATGATCATCAGGTGCTGGTCGTGCTCGAACAGGTCGAGCAGGACGGGCGCGAGTTTCGTCTGGTCCAGGCCGACGGGGACGCGGCGCGGCTCGGCGGCCGGGCCGGGCAGCAGGCCCGGTTCCAGCAGGTGCGGGAGGACGCGCACCGGCTGGGCGACGTCGCCGGTCCAGGTGGCGCGGACGGTACGGGCCGTGCGTTCCAGTACGGTGCCGAGTTCGGCGGTGTCGCCGAGGCCGTCGGTGCGGGGCAGCGCGACCTGGGCGAAGAGTTTGCGGTCGGTGAGGACGCGGCCCTTCTCCTCCGGGGAGAGGGTCTCGGCGAGCTTGCGGTCGATGCTGGACTCGCTGGGGTCGTTCAGCCGCAGTTCGACGCGGGTGCCGAACTGGGACTGGGTGGCGATGCGCACGTCGTTCCAGCGCAGCATGCCCGCGACGACGTGGATGCCGTAGCCGCTGCCGCGCTTGAGGATGTCGACGACCGCGTCGTCCAGTTCCTCGAAGTCGTCGCGCAGCGCGCCGAAGCCGTCGATGAGCAGCACGATCTCCGTGGACGCCAGTTCGGGCAGCCGGCCCGCGGCGCGCAGGGTGCGCAACTGCTCCAGGGAGTCGATGCTGTGGATGCGGAACAGTTCCTCGCGCTGGTCGAGCATGCCGCGCACCGAGTCGATGGTGCGGGCGGCGCGCTCGCGGTCGGCGCGGCCTGCGACGCCGCCGACGTGCGGCAGCCCGGACAGTGCCTGGAGGCCGCCGCCGACCAGGTCGAGGCCGTAGACGCCGACCTCCTGCGGGGTGTGGGTGAGCGCCAGGGACAGGGCGAGGGTGCGCAGCAGGGTGGTCTTGCCGGACTGGGGGCCGCCGATGACGGCGGCGTGGCCGCCCGCGACGGTGAGGTCCAGGTACCACTGGCCCTGCCACTGCTTGGTCGGGTCGTCCAGGACGCCCAGCGGCACCTGGAGCGGGCCGCGCCGCCTGGCGAGCTGCATGCCGCGCGCGCCCACCTCGACGGGCCCGGCGACCTTGTCGAGGGCGACTGCGTCGGGCAGCGGGGGCAGCCAGATGCGGCGTACGGTGCGGGCGCCCGCGTTCTCGATCTGCCGGACGAGGACGCCCATCTCGGTGGGGCCGGTCTCGCGGCGCCGCATCTGCGGTTCCTCGGCCCCCGCGGACTCGTCCTGGCCGAGGGTGTTGTACGCCGCGTACTCCAGGGCGAGCGGCCCGGTGTCCTCGGTCTCGCGCTGCACGGGGCCCCGGTAGGCGCCGGAGACGTAGCTGGCCTTGAACCGCTCGTAGTGGCTGGTGTCGACCTTGAGGTAGCCGAAGCCGGGCAGTGGGGGCAGGTGGAAGGCGTCGGTGGTGTCCAGGACCGTGCGGGACTCGTCGGCGGAGAAGGTGCGCAGGCCGAGCCGGTAGGACAGGTAGGTGTCCAGGCCCTTGAGCTTGCCGCCCTCGATGCGCTGGCTGGACAGCAGCAGGTGCACGCCGATGGAGCGGCCGATGCGGCCGATGGACAGGAACAGGTCGATGAAGTCGGGTTTGGCGGTGAGGAGTTCACCGAACTCGTCGATGACGACGAACAGGTGCGGCAGCGGTTCGAGGTCGGGGCGCTTCTCGGCGCGCAGGGCGGCGTAGTGGCCGATGTCGGCGACGTTGCCCGCGTCCTTGAGGACCTGCTGGCGGCGCTTGACCTCTCCGGCGAGGGAGGCGTGGACGCGTTCGACGAGGCCGGCCTGGTTCTCCAGGTTGGTGATGACGCCGGCGACGTGCGGGAGGTCGGCGAACGGGGCGAAGGTGGCGCCGCCCTTGTAGTCGACGAGGACGAGGGCGAGGTCCTCCGGCGGGTGGGTGGCGACCAGGGCGAGGACGAGGGTGCGCAGCAGCTCGGACTTGCCGGAGCCGGTGGCGCCCACGCACAGGCCGTGCGGGCCCATGCCCAGTTCGGAGGACTCCTTCAGGTCGAGCAGGACCGGTTCGTGGGCGTCGCTGACGCCGATCGGGACGCGCAGGAAGGCGCGTTCGCCGCGGGGCGCCCACAGCCGGTCCAGGTCGAGACGGGCGACGTCGTCGATGCCGAGGAGGTCGGCGAAGTCGACGGGCCCGGTCAGCGGGGCGTCGACCATGGACTCGGCGGACAGCCTGAGCGGGGCGAGCATGCGGGCCAGGCCCTCGGCGAAGGGCACGCCGACCTCGTCGACGGTGCCGTGCGCGCTGACCGGTTCGGCCTCCCGCAGGTCCTCGATGAGGATGCGGTCCTCCTCGACGGTGATGCGCACGCCGACGCTGCCGGGTTCCTGGACGCGTTCGTCGAGCAGGTGGAGCACGGTGACGCTCATCTCGCGCAGGCCCACCGCGTCGTCGGGGCGCGGCAGTTCGACGGCGTCGGCGCCGTGTCCGTCGGCGACGACGAGGAGCCGGGAGGTCATGGCGAGGGCGTCGGGGCCGGACAGGCCGCGCCGCACCTCGGCGGCGTAGGAGGCGCGGCGGCGCAGTTCGGCGCCGGTCTGCCGGGCGAGCCGGGGCAGGGAGGGGGCGATGCGGCGGGCGGCGACGGGGCCGTCGAACTGCTCGGTGTCGAGCAGGTGCGGCAGCCACTTGGCCCATTCCCAGTCGCCGATCCGGTCGCCGGGGGCGGCCAGGGCCATGGCGACGTCGTCGGGGGCGTGGGTGGCGGCGGTCTGCACCATCAGGGCTCGGGCGACGCGGAGGGTGTCCTCGCGGCGGCCGATGACACTGATGTTGCCGACCCGGTCGAGCGGGACGGTGAGCGGCAGTTCGGTGCCGGTGCTGAAACGGGACATCAGCGCGGACGCCTCGTTCAGCATGAACTGGTCGGGCGGGGTGAGCACGGAGGAGCCCTGCTGGGCCACCTTCAGGTCCCGTACGGGCATCTCGCCGGTGCCGACCCGCACCCGCAGGAAGTCCCCGTCCGTCCGTCGCCGCTCCCACAGCCGGGCGGGGTCGCGCACGATGTCGTAGAGGGCGTCCGGCGGCGGGTTGAGCACCTGCGCCCGCTCGCGCCGCTCGCGTTCCTCCCTGGACAGTTCCTCGCGCAGGTCCTCCAGGTAGGCGAGGTAGGCCTCGCGCTGGGTGCGGCGGGTGCGCTGCGCCTTGCCGCGCTGGGAGAAGACCAGCGTCAGGGAGCCGGCCAGGGTGACGACGAGGATGATCGCGCCGAGGCCGGCGAACTGGCTGTTGCGCACGACCGTCATCATCACGACGGACGACATGACGCCGGCCACGGGCAGCAGCGAGGTGGCGATGGAACCGGCCTTGCCCTCGGGCAGGTTGGGCGGTGCCTCTATGGTGCGCGGCTCGGGGGCGGCCGGGGGCCGGGTGGTCCGGGCCGGGCGGTGGATCAGTCGGGTGCTCATCGTGGGTGCCTCGTCCTCGTGTTCCCCTCGTCTACGGGGTCCAGCGGCTCGTCTACGGGGTTCGGCGGCGCGTCCGCGGGGTTCAGCGGCGCGTCTGGGACAGCCGGAAGACCTCGGCGGCCAGGGCGGTCGCAGCCTGCCGGGTGGCGCGGGCGAGCAGGTCGGTGCGGATGGCGCCGCCGGCCGCCAGGTGCCGGTCGTAGGGCAGCACGCGGACGGCCGCGCCGGTCGCCTTCAGCTGCTCGGCCGCCTTGCCCAGGTCGACCCCGGTGTGCGGCACGGTCTCGGTGAGCACGACGACGGTGGAGGTGGTGATGGAGCGGGGCAGTCCGCGCATCCACTCCAGGACGGCGTGCGTGCTGGCGAGGCCCTCCAGCGTGGCGGGCACGGTGAGCACCCGGGCCTGCGCGGCGGACAGCGCGGTACGGGCGACCTCGGCGGGCAGGGTCTCGCAGTCCACGACGGTCACGCCGAAGTAGCGGCGCAGCGAGACCATGACCCGTTCGTAGCCCCTGGTGTCGAGCATCGCCCCGACCTGCCCCTGGCTGCCGGGCAGCAGCCAGGCGTTGTCGGGGAGCTGGACGAGGTAGCCGGTGACGTCGAGCAGGGACATCTGCGGTTCGACCAGGCCGGCCAGGTCGCCGGTGGTCCAGCGCAGGCTCTCCGCGCCGAGCCGCAGCGGCAGCGAGCCGAGCGCCGGGTCGGCCTCGACGACCAGCACCGGGTCCTGCCGGTAGTGCGCGTAGGTGGTGCCGAGCAGCGCGGCGACGGTGGTCTTGCCGGAACCGCCGCGGATGGAGGTCACGGCGATCTGCCGGCCGGTGGTGACGGCCTGCTGGAGCACCTCGGCGGTGGCGGTGGTCTCGGCGACCTCGCGCGCGGCCGAGGAGGAGACGGTACGGCGCACCGCGCGCAGCGCCCGCGCCGTGAACGGCTCACCGCGGCGCGGCTTGCCGCCCGCGGCGGCCAGCCGCTTGTCGACCACGGGACGGGAGTCGGGGGCGGCGGTGCGGTGGGCGTGGGGCGCGGGCCGCGCGGCGGCGCCCTGCGGGGCGGGCTGGGCCTGGGGCACGGGGTGCTGGGGCGCGGGGTACTGGGCCGGGGCCTGGGTCTGGGCGGGGGCCTGCTGGGGCGGGTAGCCGTACGCCGGGCTCGCCGCCGTGGCGGGCGCCGGGGCCGGGGCCGGTGTCTGCTGCTGTTGCCCGGGTGCGCCCGCGGGCGGCGCCTGCCGCACCTGCGGCTGGGCCTGCCCCCGTTGCTGCGGCTGTTGCTGCGGCAGATCCTGCTGCGCCCGCCGCACCTGCGCCGGTTCCTGTTCCTGCGGTTCCCGCCGGGACGTGCCGCTCCTCAGATCGCGCAGCACGTCGCTCTGCCAGTTGTCCCCGTTCGGCATGTCGCCTTCTTCCCTGCCTCGTCATCCCGCCCGGAGCGCCGGCGCGTCGTCCGTCAGTCTCAGAACTTGTCGAGCAGTTGCCCGTAGATGCCGAACACCCCGACGGCGAGCGGGAACAGCCCGATCACGCCGAGGGACTCGATCAGGTCGGCGAACCGCCGCAGCCGCACCCGCACGTGCTCGGGCGGCTCCACCGCGAGGACGAGCAGCGGGAGCAGCGCGGCCACGCCGAGCAGGACCAGCGCGCCCGCGCCGCCCGCGTGGTGCATCCACAGCACCGCGAGCCGCACGACGAGCACGGCCGCCGCCGCGAACAGGGCCACGACCTCGGCGACCAGCGGGAAGGCCCGCGCCCGGGAGAGCAGTACGACCGCGGTCAGCGAGGCCAGCGTCACCGTCCACGCGGTCGGCCGCTGGGCGGTGGTCAGCAGCCAGCCGCCGGCGGCGGCGGAGACGGCGGTGACCACCGTGGCCAGCGCCAGTCCGCGGTGGGTGGCGGCGAGGGCGTTGGCGACCTGGTGGCGGCTGACCGAGACGCCCGAGCTGCGCCGGTCGTCGAGTCCGGTGAGCCCGGAGGCCATCAGGGCCAGCCGCGGCAGCAGTCCGAGCAGGACCACGGAGATCACGGCCATCACCGCGCCGAGCCGGTCCGGCCGGTCCTGGAGGGCGGCTGCGGCCTCCCACACGAGCGCGATCACGGCTGCCGCGCCCGCGCCGACGAGGCCGCCGCGGCCCAGCGGTGAGAAGTAGGCCAGCAGTACGAGGGTGACCACCAGGGCGCCGACCACACCGGCCAGCCGGGCGGTGCCCGACCAGCCGTAGGCGTCGGCGGCGGTCCACGCGGTGAGCAGGCCGAGCCCGCCGGTGGCGAGCAGCAGCGCGGTGGCCAGTCCCCGGTTGCCCTGGCCGATCCGGGCCACCAGGGCACCGGCGACCAGGCACACGGCGGTGACGGCGGCGAGCGCGGCGGTGACGTTCTCCAGCGCGAACTCCCGCCGGGCGAGCAGGCCCGCGGCCACCGCGAAGGCCACGGTGGCCACCCCGGCGCTGGCCCGGCGCGCGGCCGGGCGCCAGCGCCAGGCGCGCAGGTCGAGGTCGTCGGCGACCTGGTCGGTGACGTCGTGCACGACCGGCGCGGGGGGTGCGGCGTGGGCACGGACGAGCTGGAGGACCGCGCCGTCGGGGACCTCGGCCGAGGACAGGGTCGCGTCGTGCGGCAGGACCGAGCCGTCGGAGGTGATCAACTGCCGGGTGGCCGGCCGCGTGGACGCGCGGTCGTCCAGCAGCCGCAGGATGTCGGGGAGCAGTTGGCCGATCGGGGTGTCCGAGGGCAGGACGATGTCGGCGCGTCGGCGTTCACCGACCAGGGTGACCCGGCTCAGCTGGGTCCGTGACGTCGTTGCTGTGCTCACCACTCACCGGAACCTATCATCGCGATTTCTCCGTCACCGGCCCTGCGTGACGTGATCATGTCGGTCGCGCACAGCTTCCTCACCGCTTCTCCCCCCGCCCGCCGGGCGCCTTCGACCCGGAGGGCGTACCGGAGGCGGACGGTCCGCCCGACGCGGAGGGGGACGGGTTGTACAACTGCTCCTGCTGTTGCTGCTGCTTCTTCTGCTCGGCCTTCTGCTTGGCCAGGGTGGACTGGAGGAACGACCAGCCGACGCATCCCGCGCACAGGACGGCGGCGATGGCGATGCCCGCGAAGACCTTGCCGAGCCGTTCGTCCACCGTGCGCCGTCCGCGCTGCGCGCCGAACAGCAGCGCGTCGCGCATCCGGCGCCGGCGCACCGCCACCGACTCGAGCAGCTGGCTGTCGTAGTCCCGTGCCATCCCGTCGTCCTGTGCGTAGCTGTAGGTGCGTGCTCGTGCTGTGTACGTGCTGGTGCTGTCGTAGGTGCTGGTGCTGTCTGAGTGCTCGTTGGCGTGTGCGTACTCGTGGCGTGTGCGCGCCCCGTGCCAGGTGCGAACGGTCGGTCGTGCGGTCAGTGGCGGGGCGGTCGTGCGGTCAGTCGTCCGGGCCGAGGCCGAGGTGGCCGCGCATCGTGGCGTACTTGTGCGCGAGCCGCCGGGCGGTGGGCTCGTCCAGGACGGCGAGGCGGCGCGGGTCGGCGTTGTGCGCGAGATCGGCCGCCTTGACCAGCCGGGCGCCGGGAGTGGCCAGGATCCGGCGCGCGTACGCCTCCGGTTCCTCTCCCGGCCGCTTGGTCACGGCCCGTACGACGTCCTTGGCCCGCTGCGGCAGCGGGGCCGCGTCGAGCCACTCCTCACCGAGCGCACCGTCCTCCAGGGCGTCGTGCAGCCAGGCGGCGGCGACGAGGTCGTCACCTCCACCCCGTGCGCGAACCCCCTCGGCGACGGCCGACAGGTGCTCGGCGTACGGCCGTCCGGCCTTGTCCGTCTGCCCGGCGTGCGCGGCACGGGCGACGGCTTCGGCCTCGGCCGGACTCATCTGCGCCCCGGCCCGCACCGGCGCCTGCGCCCGCTCCGCGCGGGGCGACCTTTCCTGCGGCATCGCGGATCCCCCTACTTCGCTTCCGCAACATAAAGCATGAACGGGCCGCCCGTACACCCGGGGTGCGGCCCGGCGGCCCCTGCCCTCTCGTCCCGCCTGGAGGCATTCCAGGTGCGCAAGGAGAGCGCAACGGCGTCCAGCAGACCGATCTTCAGCGCCGTGGCCAGTGTTCCCTCGCACAACCGCTCGCCCCGCACGATCGCTGTGGCGGCGCGTACCGCGTCAGCGGGGTGCAGGGCGCCGACGGGCGCGTGCGGGTCCATGGGGTTGTCGACCCAACGGTGCTCCGGGGTGACGGCACCCACCCCGCTGAGCGCGTGGACGGCGCGCCACAGCGGTTTCGTGTAGACCGGGAAGGACACGTGGTACACCCCCTCCCGCAACAGCTGTCCCCCGCCTGATCCGACCTCGCGGTCCTCGTCCGTGAGCAGGTCGAAGGCGTCGGACAGCTCCTGCCAGGCCTGGCTGTCGCACGGGTGGAGCTGGGCGAGCAGACGCTGGTCGTCGGCGGCCGTGACCGTACGGGAGAGTTCCTCCAGCGCACCGACGGAGTGGGCGCCGGTGACAGGACCGGCACCGGGTTCCCGGCTGAGCGAGGCGACCACGGCGTGCGGCGCCAGGCCCTTCCCTTGGGCCTCGTCCAGTTTCCGGTACCACTCCCGTCCCGCCTGGTAGGCACCGAGACTGCTCGCCGGCCGATCGATCCAGCCGACGCCGTCGAAGTCGCCCCAGGCATAGCCGATGACTTCACCGTCGGGGGTGGTGGCAGTGGTGTAGTGGACGGGGTGGCGCGTACCGCTCGACATGTCCGGCGGTGGTCAGTCCTGGTCGGCCAGGTTTTTGACGGTGCCCAGGTCCGGCGCCTGCCGCAGGGAGCCGGGAACGACATGGCTCGGGCCGGCGGGGTCGGTGTCCCGGACGATCTCGGCCAGGGCCGCCGTCGGGCGCAGGCCCCGCGTTTTGGCGTCCCGGAGCTTGGAGACGTACAGGGCCCCCCGGTTGAAGGCCTCGTCGCCCCCGGCCCGGCGTACCTTCCAGCCTGCGGCGTCGTCCTCGTCGTTGGCCCAGACATAGCCCAGGACCGTCCCCTGCGGGTTCGCCACGGTCACGAACTGGACAGGCTTGTCAGTGCTGCGGGCGTAGTGCGGCGCGCTGGCGACCTCGTTGAACCGAAGGGGCTCGGTGGTCCGAGGAGAGACGTGCCGTTCGCGGCTCATGGTGTTGCCTTCCTGTACTTGCTATCTGGGCAGGACTTCCCCGTACACCTGCACCTGGCCATTTTCCATGAACACGCGTGTCACCCGGTATGCCGTGCCTCGTCCGAGCAGCAGTTCCCGCTCACCCATGCCGAATTTGCCGACCTTCTCGACCCACAGGGCCGGAGTCCCCTTGGGGACCCTGAGATGCAGGATCGCTTCGGAGTGCGCGAAGGCACTCACCGGATGGTCGCCGAGCGACGTCGACAGGTATCCGGGGTCGCCATAGGTGTTGTGCAGCATTTCGAGCGGATCGTCGAGCTGGAGGTGCCCGATGCCGGTGCCACGGACGACCATCACGTCCTCGGGAACGGGGTGGCCGGCGAGCGCCTTGTCGACCTCGTCGATGTTGTGCTGGACATATGGGCTCCACTTCGACGCGTCGCCCCGCAGGTACCCGTTCATCTCCTTGTACGTGCCCCAGCCGTCCGGATGCGGAGCCGGAAGGTTGTAGTCGGGCTCGTCCGTGTAGTCCCACACCGCCTTGCGCTCGACCTCCGGCATGTTCTCGGCGTAGTGGTTCCAGTACGCCTGGCCGTATTTGATGGCATCCGTGTCGGCGGCGAAGGACCTCGTGCCGTCGGAAATCTCCGCGTACGCCACTTGATGCTGCTGGGCGGGCGTGAGCCTGTCCCACTCGGCGTCGGACACGAGCGGCTTGTACTCGAACGGCTCCCCGGCGGCCCCGTGCCCTGGCCCGTCGATGCCCGCGTGCTCCGCGGTGCCGTGGTGAGCGGCGGTGTCCACTGCGTGGTGACCGAGGTCCGTGGAATCGCCCGCATGCACGGGCTCGTCCGCATGACCCGCGTGGTCGGCGGAGTGGTCACCGCTGTGGTCCGGGTGGCCGCTTTCGTGGTGGTCATGCTCCGGCCCGTGGGAGGAGCCGCCGCTGTGGCCGCCGGGTGTGTCGTGGGTGGGGCCGTGCGAGCCGCCGTGATCGTGACCGTTGCCGTGGCCACCGCTGCCGGGGACGTCGTGGGTGGGCGTGCCCGCGGGGGTGTGCTCGTGCGAGTACGGGGTCGCCGTGTGGTCGTAGGAGGTCGGAGTGTGGTGGTACGAGGTCGGAGGGGTGTGGTCGTAGGACGACTGAGGCACCGTGTGGTCGTACGAGGACGAATGTGTCGTGTGGTCGTACGAGGACGAATGTGTCGTGTGGTCGTAGCGGCCGGCCGCGTCGGTCGTGTGGGTCACGCCGTCGGCGCCCGTGTGGACGCCGGCGTAGACCGGCTGCTGGCCGTGGATCGTCCAGTGGTCCGGCAGGTCCGGGACCTTCGGGAGGTTCGGGGCGGCCTCGTGCGGGATCGGTGTCGTGTCGACGACGCCGTCGGGCGTCATGATGTTGCCGTGCGGGTCCAGCAGGCGCCCGTCGGGCAGGTGGACCGAACCGTCCGGCAGCGTCGGCATGTCGATCTTGCCCATGCCCTTCAGGGCCTTGGAGATGTCCCCGATCTTCGACAGGCCCGCGCCGGCGCCCTTGGCGACATACGTCATCGGATCGATGACCCTGCCCGCCTTCCCCGCCACCGACAACGCCTTC